>CANHCQ010000047.1 GCA_947459215.1 Phycisphaerales bacterium | reverse complement strand
GTGAGATGGTGCATTGAGGCGAGGGGAGACCGGGCCGAGGGGCTTGTTGGGGTGCTGACGACCCGGTTCTGGCTATACGCAGTTCTGGTTGCGTGACGACGTGACGCGGGGCGGCGGCGGGGCCGTGCTTGTGGCTGTGCGCTGGGTTTCGGAAAGGGGGTTTGCCTCTAGGGGGATTCCCTGGCGTGCTTCTTGGTGTCCCCCGAATTCGCCCTGTGCCGCTTGGGGTGGTGTTCGGTACCATGGAAAGGAGCGGCCATGAGCAACGACGAGAACCAAATGCAGGGCGGGGCTGGGAGCGTTGGTGGAGGCGGGGCGGAGGGAGCCGGCGGCGAGGGCGGGTCGCTGCGTGCCGCGTTTGAGCTGGCGCTGTCGATGTCGGGGACGGAGCGGGCGGCGTATCTGGAGCGGGTGGGTGCGGGCGATTTCGCGCGGCGGGTGCAGCTCGAGGAGATGCTGCGTGCCGCGGAGAGCGACCCGACGTTTTTGTCGTCGCCGACGGGAGCTCCGACCGCGAACGTGGGAGAGCAGACACGGGAGCGGCGCAGTGCGCCGCTGTTGGAACGGCCGGGGACGAAGATCGGTCTGTACAAGCTGCTGCAACACATCGGCGAGGGTGGCTTCGGCACGGTGTTCCTGGCGGAGCAGGACAAGCCCGTTCGGCGTCGCGTGGCGCTCAAGATCCTCAAGCTCGGCATGGACACCAAGTCCATCATCGCCCGCTTCGAGGCCGAGCGGCAGGCCTTGGCGCTGATGGACCATCCGCATATCGCACGGGTGCTGGACGCGGGAGCAACGGAATCGGGCCGGCCGTTCTTTGTGATGGAGTACGTGGTCGGCGACGCCATTACGCGATTCGCGGATGCCCACAAGCTCGGGGTGCAGGATCGGCTCGCGCTCTTCCAGCAGGTGTGCCAGGCGGTGCAGCACGCGCACACCAAGGGCGTGATCCACCGCGATCTCAAGCCGGGCAACGTGCTGGTGAGCATGTCGGACGGCAAGCCGTTCGCCAAGGTGATCGACTTTGGCATCGCCAAGGCGACATCGCAGCCCCTGACCGACAAGACGCTGTTCACCGAGCATCGGCAGCTTCTGGGCACGCCGGAGTACATGAGCCCGGAGCAGGCGGACGGATCGCCGGACATCGACACCCGGACGGATGTGTACGCGCTGGGCGTGTTGCTTTACGAACTGCTGACCGGGGCGACGCCGTTTGATGCCAAGCGACTGCGTTCGGCGGCATACGCCGAGATGCAGCGGATCATCAAGGAGGAGGAGCCGCCGCTGCCGAGCGTGCGGCTGAAGCGAGATTTGACGACTCTGGCGGAAACCGCGGCGGCGCGGCAGCTGGAGCCCGCGAAGTTGAACAGCGTGGTCAAGGGCGAGCTCGACTGGATCGTGATGAAGAGTCTGGATAAGGATCGCTCGCGGCGCTATGAGAGCGCGAGTTCGCTCGCGGCGGATGTGCAGCGGCACCTGAGCGGCGAGCCGGTGCTGGCGGCGCCGCCGAGCGCGGGGTATCGGGTGCGGAAGTTTGTGAGGAGAAATCGGGGTCCGGTTATTGCGGGTGGGGCGGTGGCGGCGGCGCTCCTGATCGGCTTGGCAGGAACGACTTGGCAGTGGCGAGAGGCGGCTCGTGCAAGAGCCAAGGAGGTCGCTCGCGCGGATGAGAGCAGTTCAATCGCCATGCACGCCAGAGCTGTCGTCCAGGAAGTCATGCACTCCTTGGGGGTGGCCGCCGAACCTGTTCCGTTAGGAAAGCAGCTCTACGAGTCGTTCAACAGCGCTGGGCCGCTCTCCGATGGAACGGTGCTTCCAAAGATCTCGCAGGAGCGCAGCGATGTTCTCGTGTTGGGAGCCACCGCGAAATGGGCGGCGCAGCAACTCATCGATAAGGCGGCAGCTGCTGAGTGGAGCGCATACACGGCGAATCTGGCGTTGGCACAGGCGGCCGTGACATCACACGACTACGCAGAAGCACGTCGACGCGCCTCAAGCCTGCCGCCATCGAAGCTCGGCTGGGAAGGTCGGTTTGTCTCGCATCTCGCCAAGAGTGTTCTGTGGGCGGTGACCGGAGCAGAGGGTCGCACTGTTGGGTTCGCGGGTGATCGACTCGTGCTTGCTCCATGGGAAGACACAGCTGAGGCCAGCGCCTGGATCGCTGTGAGCGGGATTCCGGTTGCTCCATCCGCGGAGGAGCTGCCGACCCAAAGAATGCCGGTCTTCAACGACGCGGGCCAGCTGCAGACGGCGATTGCCCCGACCCCGAGGGTGTGGCCACAAGCGGCGACCAACATCGTCACCCGACTGTTTGGAGCTGCCTACCTGGCGTCGTTCGACGAGTTGGGCACGTTGGTGGCGTGGCATCGTTCGGCGATGGACTATCCCGATCTCGGTCGGTCGGCTGTTCTCGTTGCGGAAGTCGGCCAGTGGGGTGGGCCGGCACGAGAGCTGTGGTCGATCTCGCCGAATGGGGTCGCCCTGTCCATCGCGCCCATCCTCGCCTCCTCCCCCAACGGTCCCTCCGGCCTCACCATCACCACGCCCGACGGCACACGGCGCATTGTGGGCGGGGCCGACAATACCGTCCGCTTCTACGAGGCCAAGGACGGCAAGCCCACGCTGCCAGAGCCTCAGGCAGCCGATGGCTCGGTCACCGGTCCAGCACCGTTCCGAGAGGTCGCCGTCTTCCGCATGCCGGCGGCCGTGACCAACCTACAGATGACCGGCGACGGCACGCGGCTGATCATCCACCTGCAGGACGGCTCCGCCCGCGTCTGGGACATCCGCGACCCCGAGGATCGCCGCAAAGATCTCCAGGCCGAGTGGGCCGAGCGTGTGCCGGCGGGGGCGTATCTGGACACGCTCTGGGCCAGCGATACGCCCGACGACAAGCTCCGCGACGCGGTGATCAACGACGCGAGCCTCACGCCGCTGCGTCGACTCGTGGCTGCGGAGATGCTGGAAGAGAGGCTGGAAGATGATCGCTGGGCGGCCGAGGAGGCGTTCACGAAGATGAAGCAGGCCGCGGCGCCCGACGGAGTGGCACCCGCGGCCGACGCCGCGTCGAT
>CANHCQ010000046.1 GCA_947459215.1 Phycisphaerales bacterium | reverse complement strand
CTACGCCATCCACGCGACACCCGTCGATCTCGACGGCAACGCCACAGCATCGTGGTCAGACAAAGACCTCCTGGAGCGGTTCATTCGGCGGTACGAGTTGGAGGACATGACGGCAGGACGCCGGTAGCGGGGGTGTGTTCGAACAGCAGGGCAGCGTCGTCGCGGACTCGAACCTGCATCCGCTCTTGTGCCCGATGAATGAACGCGTCTACTCAGAGCCCCCCAGTTGAGCACTCACATGACACATTCCGTGACAAGGATCTGGTTCTTTCTCCTCGCCGTCATGTTCGCGGCCACATGCGCTCTGGGCGTGTGCCAGCCGGATCCTGATTCCGCATCGCCGACGGCGGTTGCCTCCACCGTGCCGTCCACCGTCGAGTGGGTCACACGCGAGGTCAAGGCCCCGCGCGTGTCGTTCCACATCTTCGACAGCGCTGCGGCGAAGACCAAAGTCAGTTACCACCTCTACACCCCCGCGGCGTACGACGCGTCGGCGAACAAGGACCGGCGCTTCCCCGTCGTCTACTGGCTGCACGGTTCGGGCGGCGGGCTTGGCGGCATCCCGCAAGTCGCGCAGCACTTTGACGAAGCCGTAGAGGCGGGCAAGACGCCGCCGTGCCTGGTGGTGTTCGTCAATGGCCTGGTCGAGGGGATGTACGTCGACTGGAAGGACGGCTCCGCGCCGCTGGAAACGGTGATCGTCAAGGACCTCGTGCCGCACATTGATGCGACCTATCGCACCATCGCCACACGCGAGGGTCGCCTCCTCGACGGCTTCAGCATGGGCGGCTACGGCGCGGCTCGGCTGGGCTTCAAGTTCCCCGAGATGTTCCGGGCCGCGTCCATCGTCGGAGCGGGGCCGATGCAAGCTGAATTGATCCAGGCACCGCGTGCCGGGCGTAAGCGGGCCGCAGAGTTGCTCGCGAAGGTCTACGGTGGCGATCAGGCGTACTTCCGCGCCGTCAGCCCGCGCACGCTCGCCGAGCAGAACGCCGAGACGATCACTAAGGGGTCGCTGGTCCGCATGGTCATCGGCGACAAGGACGAGACGTTCGAGAACAACCGCCTCTTCCATGAGCACCTCGATGCCCTCAAGATCCCGCACACATGGACGGTGCTGCCCGGCATCGCGCACGACCCGGCGGACGTGCTGCGGGCGATGGGCGATGACAACTGGGCGTTCTATCGCGCGGCCTTTGGGCAAACGGCGGGCAGTTCATCCGCCGCGAGGAAAGCCGAAGTAGTCCTCTCCTTCAGGATCAAGGACCAGGATCGCCGGGCGGTTGTCGTCAACGCGCCAACGGACGGGACGACGCGACCTGCGGTGATCGTGCTTCATGGTGGTATGGGCAGCGCCCAGGACATGCGGGCCAAGTCGGGCTTCGATGCAGTCGCGAAGGCCAACGGGTTCATGGTCGTCTACGCCGAGGGAACCGACTTTGGCGGCGATCGGCACGCTTGGAACACAGGCTACCTCTTGCGGCGTCAGGTGAAGGGTGCCGACGACATCGCGTACTTCGACACGCTCATCGACACGCTCATCCGCGATCACGGCGCGGACCCGACCCGCGTGTACATGACGGGCGGCTCCAACGGCGGGATGATGACCTTTGTCTACGCCGTCGCACGCCCGCACAAGCTCGCCGCGATCGCGCCGGTCGTCGCGAGCATGTTCACCTTCGACACCGTGCCCGCCGTGCCGCTTCCGATCCTCATCATCAACGGCGCGAAGGATGAGGAGGTGCCCCTCGAGGGCGGCATGAGCCGCAACCGCATCGTGAGGCGAGCCCAGGAGGCACCGTACAAGCCGCTGAAAGACGTGGTGCAGTTCTGGGTCCGCGCAAACAAGTCGCTGCCCGAGCCCAAAGTCGCCACTGTCGGAACCGTCACCACCACGACGCACGACGCCGGGCCCGGCGGGGCCGTGACCGAGTTCGTGGTGGACTCCGCCGGCGGACATGGCTGGCCGGGCTCCAAGCCGCGGCGTGACGGCAACGCGCCGGTTGCGTCGTTCTCCGGGGCCGAGCGTGTGTGGGCGTTTTTCGAGCGGCAACCGCGAAAGACGGCGGATGCAACACCAGAAGAGAAGCACCCCGCGAAACCGTCTGGAAGATGATACCGGCAACTGCCTGAAGCTCAGGCTCATGTGATGGCGTACTCGCTCATCTTTCCCTAGAGCAAACCGAGAGCTCGGGAGTTTCTCGCCGCAGCCATGCCGAGACGCATGGTGTCCGGACTTCGACCCTCTGAAACAGCCTTGACCCGCGCGGGAGTTGGTCTTGATGCACTGACGCGTCGCCGCCGGGTGTCACAAGGGGTCCTATTCTGCGTTGGTTTGCGGCCCGGACCGGCCGTCGCCGCGAACTACCCGCGTACAACGCGTTCGTGCCCCGCGGCGTTTCGGCACAAAGGAGGATTGTCGCCATGACTTCCGTCCGCATCGCCCTCGCCAACATCCGTGTGCCCGCGACGCCCGAGGAGTCGGTGAGCCTGGCGAGATCGGCGGTGGCCGAAGCAGGCCAGCGCGGTGCGCTGGTGCTCTGCTTTCCCGAGTGCTATGTCCCGGGGTACCGGTGGCCAGGTTCGGTAGCTCCGATCCCTGAGGACGGGTTTCTCGAGCGGGCGTGGGCCGCCGTCGCGGATGCCGCCCGGGCCGCCCGCGTTACGGTTGTTCTGGGTACCGAGCGAGCTACCCCGAGCGGCCGGCAGATCACCACGTGCGTCATCAACGCCGATGGCGCGGTCGCGGGATGGCAGGACAAGTGCCAGATCGATCCTTCCGAGGAGTCCACATACCCCGCGCTGGGCTCGCAGCGGCGGATCTTCACCGCCGGCCCCCTCACCTTCGGCGTTGTGATCTGCCACGAAGGGTGGAGATATCCGGAGACAGTGCGTTGGGCGGCGCGCCGCGGAGCGCAGGTGGTCTTTCATCCGCACGCGCACGTCGCCGAGCCTGGGAGCTACCGCCCGACGCGGTTCGCGGACCCCGCCAACACGTTCCATGAAAAGGCGATCCTCTGCCGCGCCGCGGAGAACACCTGCTACTTCGCGTCGGTGAACGCCGCGAGCGAAGGCTCCGGCACGACTTCCGCGATCGCCAACCCGGACGGCACGCTGCTGAGCTTCCAGCCCTATGG
>CANHCQ010000045.1 GCA_947459215.1 Phycisphaerales bacterium | reverse complement strand
GAGACGAAGAGACGGAGAGACGAAGAGACGAAGTGGGGGAAGACGCCGGATAAGCGGATGTCTTGGACTCCGTCTCTCCGTCTCCTCGTCTCTCCGTCTCTGCTTTCAGCATCGTCATCGTGAAACGTGCCGCGTTCCAGAGCTTGTTGGCGAAGTTGCGGCCGAGGTCGAACTTGGGCGAGGTGTTGCGACCGGTGGCGGGGTCCTTCTGCATCGGCATGCGGACGTCTTGCGTCTGCGTGGTCATCTGGCAGACGGTGAACCGCATCGCGTCGCTGCCGTGGGTTGCAATGACATCGAGGGGATCGAGACCATTGCCGAGCATCTTGCTCATCTTGCGGCCTTCGCCATCCTGGATGACGGCGTGGATGAAGACGTTGCGGAACGGCAGCGGCCCCCGGCCTTGACCGGCGGTGGCGAGATCGGGAGCGGTGGCCGCGCGGGCTGAAGCCCGCGGCTCTGAGGGGGCCCACGCCTCGGGCATGAGGTAGCGGTTGAACATCACCATGCGGCTGACCCAGAGGGTGATGATCTCGCGGGCGGTGCAGAGCGTGGTGGTGGGGTTGAAGGCTTGGAGCAGGCCGTCGAAGTCCTTGCCGGCGAGCGCAGGGTTGGGCCAACCCATGGTGGACATGGGCCAGAGAGCGGAGGAGAACCAGGTGTCGAGGACGTCTGTGTCTTGGACGAAGCCGTTCATTTCGAGCTGCGTGACGATTTCGTGATCGTTCGGATCACGCACGCAGATGAACACGCCGTCATTCGTGTTGGGGGATGAGAGATCGATCTCGACGCCCTTCGCGGTCAGCGGATTGCCGAAGACGGTGCCGCAGATGCGGCCTTCAGCGACCCAGCTTCCGAGCGCGGCGAGGCTTCGGCCGAAGTCGTTGATCTTGAGAGGTGCCGATTCGGGAAGCGACCACACCGGCACGCGATGCCCCCACCAGAGCTGGCGGCTGATGCACCAGTCGCGGATGTTGTCGTGCCACTGCTCGTAGGTCTTGGCGTAGCGGGCGGGATAGAACTTCAGCGAGCCGTCGCCGTTGGCGGGGTTCTGCTGCTTGGCGATTTGCTGCTTTGAGCTTTGGTCTGCGACAAGGGCGCGGTTCGCCGCGGGGGCGAGGCGGTCGTCGGTGACCTTCACGTACCACTGGTCGCTCAGGTACGGCTCGATGATCGCTTTGCTGCGGTCGCTGTGCTTGACGCTGTGGCGATACGGCTTGGTTTCGGCGAGGAGCGAGTTGCTTGAGGAGCCAACGGCGCGGGCCTTGAACTCTTCGAGGACTTTCTTGCGGGCGGCTTCGCGCTTGAGGCCGACGAAGAGGTGGGCGTCGCCGATGTCGGTCCAGCCGTGCTTGTCGCTGATGGAGCCGTCGGGAGCGAAGATGTTGATGAGGACGGCGTTGCCGCAGGCTTCGATGGCGGCCTTGTGGCGGAAGCCGAGTTCGTAGTCGTTGGCGTCGTGCGCGGGGGTGACCTTGAGGAATCCGGTGGCGAACATCGCCTTGGGGTCCTTTTGGGCTTCCTCGGGGTCTTCCTGCATCGCGGCGGGGAGGACGACGTAATCGTCTTCGAGGATGGGGATGATGCGGCCGACGAGGGGGAGATCGATGAAGAGGCCGCGGAGGGACTTGGCGCGCGGGTCCTTGGGGTTGATGGCGACAGCGGTGTCGCCGAGGTAGGTCTCGGGGCGGGTGGTGGCGACGGTGACCCAGGCTTGCTGTTCGCCGGGGTGGTTTTCGGCGTTGGGATAGCCGCGGCGGGCCAACTCGTTCCAGGTGACTGGGACAGTGGAGGAGTGCGATGCAGGCTTCGCTGCTCCACTGCCGCCCTGCTCCACTGCTCCACTTCGATGGACGAGCGGATAGCGGAGGTAGTAGAAGAACGAATCGATCTCGTCGTCGTAGCACTCATCGTCGGCGACGGCGGTTTGGAGGACGGGGTCCCAGTTCACGAGGCGCTTGCCGCGGTAGATGAGGCCGTCTTTGAAGAGGCGGAAGAAGGCCTCGCGGACGGCGCGGGCGCAGACGTCGTCCATCGTGAAGCGCTGGCGGTCCCAGTCGCAGGAGCAGCCCATGAGCTTGAGCTGTTCGGTGATGATGGCCTCGTACTCGTCCTTGAAGGACTGGACCTTGGCGATGAACTTCTCGCGGCCGAGTTGCTGGCGGGTGAGGTTCTCGTCCTTCTTGAGGCGGCGTTCCACCACGGCCTGCGTTGCGATGCCGGCGTGGTCGGTGCCGGGCATCCAGAGGGTCTCGTAGCCCATCATGCGGTGGGAGCGGGCGAGGACGTCCTGGAGCGTGTTGTTCAGCGCGTGGCCGAGGTGGAGGCGGTCGGTGACGTTGGGGGGCGGGATGACGATGGCGTAGGGCTTGGCTTCGCCCTTGAGGACCCGCTGCGGGTCGGCGTGGAAGGCCTTGGCGGCGTCCCACTTGGCGCGGATACGCTGCTCGTGCTCGGCGGGCTTGTACTGCTTGGGGAGCTCGCCGGACAGGTTGGAATTGGCCGAAGAAGATGACGATGGCTGAGAATCGGACATTGCAGGGCGAGTGTACGCGAGGGCGTGTGCGGGCAGCGCTTGGGCGTGGTGTCGGCGCGGTGCACGCGGTGGCGGCGGTGGTGGTGATTGCGCTGGTGGCGACGGGGTTTGTGTATGTGCTGCGGGCGCCGGGTGAGCCGCTGGTAAAGCGGGCCGCGGGCGAGAAGAAGACAGTTGAACCGACTTCGGTCGCGCCAGCGGCGGCGGTGCCGGTGACGACTGAGCCGTCGGCGGCGAAGGTGGATGCGATTCTGGAGTCGGTGGAGACGCTGTCGCGGGCGGGGAAGAGTGCGGAAGTGGAGGGTGTGCTGAAGGGGGCGATCGCGGAGTATCCGGCGGATCAGCGGTTGTATATCGCGTATGCGGAGGCGCTCTTGGGGCGAGATGCGCTCGCGCCGGCGTACGAGAACTACGAGAAGGCATTGGCGACGGGTGAGCGGACCGCGGCGCTGGAGTTTCAGGCGGGGACGGTGGCGAGCATGCTGGGGAAGCGTGATCGGGCGGAGGAGCACTACGCCGCGGCTCAGAAGGCGAACCCGAATCACGCGGAGTATCCGCTGTTCCTGGGCCAGGTGCAGATGCAGATGAACAAGCTGGATGAGTCGCGAGCGAGCCTGGTGCGGGCGGCGCAGCTGAATCCGAGTGAGGCGAGGGCGTGGGGAAGCTTGGCCGAGTTGGCGGTGCGGGAGAACAAGATCGAGGTGGCG
>CANHCQ010000044.1 GCA_947459215.1 Phycisphaerales bacterium | reverse complement strand
TGCAGTCGCTGACGAATGACGAGTCGGCGTTCGTGCGGGCGTCGGCGATCTTCGGTCTCAAGAAGATGGGGCAGAGCCCGGACCCCTCGCCGCTGGCGGGGTGGCTGACAGGGGCGAATGTGCCGGCGAATCTGCGGAGCCATGCCGCGTGGGTGTTGGGCGAGATGGGCGAGCGGTCGGCGATCGCGATGCTGAAGGAAGCGGCCCGCGTGCGGGTGTCGAAGGACCGGGCATCGGATGTGGCTCTGTTCCAACTGCAGTGCGGCGAGGCGCGGATCAAGCTGGGCGACAACGACCCGATCGAGGGCGTGCGTGCGGCGCTGTTCCCGGCGCGGCCGGAGGATTTCGAAGCCGCGGTGCTCGCGGTGCAGATCATCGGTGAGGTGAAAGACCGCGGCTCGATCGATCAGCTGATCTACTTGTCGAGCTACAAGGACCCGCAAGGGAATTTGATGCCGCCGGAGTTCCGCTTGGCGTGCTCGACGGCGCTCGCGAAGATGGGGCTGGACCAGGGCAGCTTTGTGGCGGATGAGTACGCGACGAATGGGTCGGAGACGATCCGTCAGCAGGCGGCGTCGGTGTATGGCTACACCGCGAAGGCTCAGCACTTCACGGCGCTGGAGACGATGCTCAACGACTCGTCGCCGATGGTGCGGGTGGTGGCGGCGTCGGCGATCATCCGGGCGCATGCGCGGATGAACGGGCAGCGGCTGCCGTAACGGGACAAGGCTTCACCACAGAGACACAGAGGCACGGAGAGAGGCAGGGGCGTTCGACTCGAAGCGCTCAAAGAGCTCAATCGGGGAAAGCAAGAAAGCAAGTAGCCCGAATGGCACCCGTTCCTTCTGCGTCTCTTGTACCCTTCGAGTCCGTTGAGCAGTTGAGTTGAAGTCTGCTTCTCGACACTCGCGCGTTGACTCTCTTTGTTTCTCTGTGCCCCTCGTGGTTCAACCCCGCTTGGTTACCGCATCCCTGACGGCGGCTGTCCTTGGGTGACGCGATCGCGGGAGCCGACGGCGACGACGTTGCGGATGAAGTCTTTGTAGTCGTTGTCGAGCGGGCCGTGGGCGGTGGGGTCACCGAAGTAGGTGGCGAAGATCTCGGCACCGCCGCGGCCGCGGGATGCGGCGACGCGGGCGGCTTCGCCTCGGGTGGACGCGACGGTTTGCAGCAGCGTGCCGTCGGCGGCGTTGGCGACCATGCGTTCGAGCGCGGGGCGGCGCTGCGGCTGCATGAGCCAATGGGAGAGCGCCCAGACCTGGGCGTACCAGGTGAGCGGGTCGCCGCCGCTGAGTTCGCGGGATGGGGATGAGGCGAGCAGCGTGGGAAGGTCCATGATCGCGCCGGTGCCGTGGGCGTCGCGGAGGCGATCGAAGCGTTCGAGGTTGGCCCAGGGCATGAAGGTGTAGCGGGTGTGTTCGCCGGGCTCGGAGCGGAAGCCTTCCATGAGCGTGGCGATGCCTTCTTCGGCCCACACGGGGAGCTGCTCTTTGAACGTGGCTTGGGTGAACTGGTGCCAGCCTTCGTGGGCGGCGAGGACAAGGGTGTCGCGGGGGCCGAGATCGAAGAGGACGCTCTTGGTGTTGGCGGTGATGCCGCCGCGCTGGATGGTCATGTAGGCGTCGGCGCGGTCGGCCCAGAGCATCTGGACGCAGCGGACCCACTCGGCGCGGTTGGCGAGGACGAAGGTCTCGACGCGCTCGGCGGGGAGCGGCAGCGGTGTGATGAGCGTGCGGTACTGGGCGAGGGCGGCTTCGAGGAGTGTGGGCAGACGCGCGGCGAGTGCGGCGTCGCGGGTGGTGGTGTAGAGGCGGTAGGAACGGGTGGTGATGGCGAGGCCGCGGGAGGTATTGGGGGGCGTGCCGAACTCCCAGCCGTCGGTGGCGAGGATGGGGGAGGGTTGGGCTGCGGCGGTGGGTGTTGCGGGTTGTGGTGTTGTGGGCGCGGAGGTGGAGCAGGCGGTGAGGATGGTGGCGAGCAGCGCGATCGATGCGCTCGCACTGCCCGGCCCAAGGCGGCCGGGCAGTGGCACCCGAGGTTGTCGGGATGTCACGCGTTGCTCCCGAGGGCGGCGAGTGCGGCCTTGGCGGTGTCGCGGTCGGCCTTGGCCTTGGCGAGTTGGTCTTGCGTCTGCTTCACCATCGCGGGCGGGGCCTTCTGGGCGTATCCGGGGTTGTTCAGGCGGCCTTCGAGGGTCGCGATCGACTTCTCGCTGTCGGCGATGAGCTTGGTGAGGCGTTCGCGTTCGGCGTCGTTGACTGAGCCGGTAGCGCCCGGAGCTGTGGCAGCCGCGGCGTCGCGGAGGTTGCTGAGGAAGAGCTGCTTGCCTTCAAAGGTGATCGCGACGGCGCCGGTTGGTTGGGCGCCGCTGTCGATCGTTTCGATGAGGGCCAGCGTCTGCACCAGCGCCGCCTCGTCGGGCTTGAGCAGGCCGGCGGGGGCGTGGAGCGTGACCTTGCGCTTGGGTGCGACCTGGTGCTGGGAGCGGGCCTCGCGGAGAGCCGTGACGAGTGCGCGGGTGCGCTCGAAGGCGGTTTCGGCGGCGGCGTCGCGGAGCGACGGTGCGGCGGTCGGCCAGCCGGCGGTGCAGAGCAGGTCGCCCTTGCGGGGCGAGGCCAATGTGAGGCCGTCGATGGAGGCGGAGGGGAGCAAGCGGACCTGCTCGTAGATCGCCTCGGTGACGTAGGGCATGATGGGGTGGAGCAGCCGCAGGATTGTGTCGAGCGAGGCGCGGAGCACGGCCTGCTGGCGCGGGTCGCTGGCGACGGTGGGCTTGATCGCTTCGAGGTACCAGTCGCAGAAGTCGCGCCAGAGAAGGTCGTAGACCGACTGGGCGTAGTTGCTGTACTCGAACTGCTCGATGGCGGTGGTTGCTTCGTTCACCGCGGTGGCGAGGCGGGAGAGCATCCACTTGTCGACAAGGGGAAGAGACGAAGAGACGGAGAGACGAAGTGACGAAGTGGGGGAAGACGCCGGAGAAGCGGATGTCTTGGACTCCGTCTCTCCGTCTCTTTGTCTCTCCGTCTCTATCTTCAGCATCGTCATCGTGAACCGTGCCGCGTTCCAGAGCTTGTTGGCGAAGTTGCGACCGAGGTCGAACTTGGGCGAGGTGTTGCGGCCGGTGGCGGGGTCCTTCTGCATCGGCATGCGGACGTCTTGCGTCTGCGTGGTCATCTGGCAGAGCGTGAAGCGCATGGCGTCGCTGCCGTGGCTGGCGATGATGTCGAGAGGATCGAGCCCGTTGCCGAGGCTCTTACTCATCTTGCGGCCTTCGCCGTCCTGGATGACCGCGTGGATGAAGACGTTGCGGAAGGGCAACGGCCCGCGCCCCTGCCCGCCTGCATCCAACTTCGTCTCTCCGTCTCTCCGTCTCTCCGTCTCTTCCCACGCCTCCGGCATCAGATACCGATTGAACATCACCATGCGGCTGACCCAGAGGGTGATGATCTCGCGGGCGGTGCAGAGCGTGGTGGTGGGGTTGAAGGCTTGGAGCAGGCCGTCGAAGTCCTTGCCAGCGAGCGCGGGGTTGGGCCAGCCCATGGTGGACATGGGCCAGAGGGCGGAGGAGAACCAGGTGTCGAGGACGTCTGTGTCTTGGACGAAGCCGTTCATCTCGAGCTGCGTGACGATGTCGTGATCGTTCGGATCACGCACGCAGATGAACACGCCGTCATTCGGATTGGGTGACGAGAGATCGATCTCCACGCCCTTCGCGGTCAGTGGGTTCCCGAAGACGGTGCCGCAGATGCGACCTTCAGCGACCCAGCTTCCGAGCGCGGCGAGGCTTCTGCCGAAGTCGTTGATTTTGAGAGGTGCCGATTCGGGAAGCGACCACACCGGAACGCGATGCCCCCACCAGAGCTGGCGGCTGATACACCAATCGCGGATGTTGTCGTGCCACTGCTCATAGGTCTTCGCGTAGCGAGCGGGGTAGAACTTCAGCGAGCCGTCGCCGTTGGTCTTGATTTGCTGCTTTGAGTTTTGTTGCTTTGAGGTTTGCTCTTCCACCAGCGCGCGATTGGCCGCGGGTGCCAAGCGGTCGTCGGTCACCTTCACGTACCACTGGTCGCTCAGATACGGCTCGATGATCGCTTTGCTGCGGTCGCTGTGCTTGACGCTGTGGCGGTACGGCTTCGTCTCCGCGAGGAGGGAGTTGCTCGAGGACCCGACGGTGCGGGCCTTGAACTCTTCGAGGACTTTCTTGCGGGCGGCTTCGCGCTTGAGGCCGACGAACAAATGTGCGTCGCCGATGTCGGTCCAGCCGTGCTTGTCGCTGATGGAGCCGTCGGGAGCGAAGATGTTGATGAGGACGGCGTT
>CANHCQ010000043.1 GCA_947459215.1 Phycisphaerales bacterium | reverse complement strand
GCGATCGGCGTCGCCCCGGAATGGCGGCTGGTCGTCGCCAGCGCGTGGCTGCTGCCGCGATGTCTGGGCTTCCTCGCACTCGAACGCTGGCACGGCTGGCACGGCCGCTGGTCCGCCCCGGTCGTCGGCGGCCTGCTGGTCGCCGTCGGATTCGCCGGCACGATCGCGAGCACATGGGTCGCTCGCACGCAGGTCGGTACGCCGACGCTCGACGTGCCCGCCCTCGGCGTGATGCTCCTGGGCCTCGCCCTGTTCGGGTTCGGCATGGCCGTGATTTACGCCGGCGCCATCTACTACGCCATGGAAGTCGGCGCCGCCGAGGTCGAAGCCGGGGGAATGCACGAGGCTCTCATCGGCGTCGGCTACACCGGCGGCCCGCTGCTCGGAGTGTTCGCCATCGCCGGCGCGCGCCAAGGCTGGATCGCCGAGAGCAGCGTCAACGCCGTGGTGCTCGTCGGCGTGCTGGGCGTCCTCGCGCTGGCAGCGATCACGGTCGCCAAACGCGTGCACGACGGCCACAAGAAGCACCGACAGACCTGATCGCCCGCTCGCCGCCGATGATCTGCTGAATCTGCATGACGTGGTGGTTGGCCGAAGCGGCGGCGCAGACCAACATCGAAAGGGCGAGCCCGCCGCGAGTGAGAGCGTTCATGCACGGCCCCCGGCTTTTCGTTGCCGGTCCCCGCCGCCACTGTGTGGGCTTGTTCAGACTGTCCGGGACGTCAACCCGAACAGACCTTGGTGTGCGCGGATTCCGATCGCCTTGCACGAATATCTCGAATGCCAGCAAGCGCGGCCGGTGCTGCTGGGTCAGGTTTACACCCGATGGTTATCCGCGGCGCGCCCCGAAGACCGCGCCAAGACCACCAGCGACAGACGACGGCAAGTACTCCGAAACCACCTTGGCAACCCGGCCGCTCTCTTGTCTCGCGAGCTCGACGCCTTGTTCCACCTGCTGCTGGGCGGCGTTCCAGTCGTACTCGAAGAGCCCGAAGTACTTCAGTGCCGCGATGGCCGCAACGAGCAACCCGGCGATCAGCAGCACGCTCTTGATGAACTTCTTTACGAAGAAGGCGACAATGAACGCGGCGATGAAGCTGAGGCCGTAACGCACCGTCCGGGGCGCCGACTTGTCGATGAGCCGCTCACCGGGCGGTATCTCACGGACGGATGCGTCGGCGGACCGTTCCGCAAACGATGACGAGGGCGCCGTGAGGTTGGCCGCGTCGGGCGCGGGGCGGGTGAACGCGGCGTATCCCCACGACACGGCCCCGAGCACGGTAATCAGGATCGCCGTCCACAGCGACTTGCTTCCAACCAGCGATCGCGCGGCGCGGCGTGCGACCGCTTCACCGGATTGCAACGGGCCACTAGCGGTTTGATCGTGTTCCATGCGTTGATAGTAACGCATCGGGCCACTGCCGCTCAGAGCCGCGAACCGCCTCGCGGGAACGCCCGAGGCGATGCATCGACCGTACAATGAGCCGTCGTCCGCCCCTCCGATGTCGAAGCCCAGCGATCCCATCTCCGCTGAGAATCCCAGCAGTTCCGCGCTCGAGGCCCACGTGGCCGAGGTGATGCCGGACCTGTACCAGCAACTCCGCGCGATCGCCGCGAAGTACATGAATCGCGAGCGGCGGGATCACTCCCTGCAGGCGACCGAGGTCGTACACGAGGCCTTTGTGCGCCTGGCGGGTTGGGAGAAGGCGATCCAGGTCGCGGACAAGGAACAGTTCCTCGCCGCCGCCGCCGCGGTCATCCGCCGCGTGCTGGTCGATCATGCACGCCGACGCAATTCGTTGAAGCGCGGCGGGGGCGACGTGGTGCGCCTTGGTGAGCACGACGCCGCGGACCGCAACGATCAAGGGCCAGCGACCATCGCCGAGCTGATCGAGATCGACGGGGCGATGGAGAAACTGCGGCACCTCAACGAGCGGGCGGCTCGGATTGTCGAACTTCGCTTCTTCGGCGGCCTCACCGTCGAACAGATCGGGCGCGTGCTGCAGGTGAGCGAGCGCACCGTCGCCGACGATTGGCGTTTCGCGCGAGCGTGGCTGCGGCGAGAGTTGGGCGAGTCGGCGAATCAAGCCGCGGGCGACTGACCCGCTCACGCCCGGCGGAGTTTGTCCACGAACTTCAGCATGCGAAGGCCGAGTGAATCGGCCGGCTGCGGCGCCGGGGCGAGCGACTTGCCTTCGAGCGCCATGCGCACGTCCGTGGCCAGGTCCGCGACCGACTTATAACGATCGCGCGGCTGCTTCGCCAGACAACGCAGAACGAGATGCGACTTGTCGCCGGCGAGCTCCGCGGCCAGTTTCTCCGGGGTCGAATCCCGCTTCTGGGCAATCTCAACTGCGTCGGTGCCGAGCTCTCCAAAGCGTCGAGGCAACTCGATCGGTATTTCCTCACAAACGACGCGCTGCATGGCCTCGACGCCGAAGCGACGCAGCGAGGATCGATCAAACGGGCCCGCGCCGACGAGCAGCTCGTAGAGGATCGCGCCCAGTGAGTACACGTCACAGCCCGTCTCGACCGGCCCCCCACCGTTCGCGTGTTCGGGCGGCACGTACTCGGGCGTGCCGTGCAGCACCTCGCAGCGGAGCCAGGATTGGCGGAGGGTCGACTCGCTGAGCACCGCTCGGTGCAGCGCGACATCGAGTAAACGCACCTGCGGCAGATCGCCCACCAATTGCACGCAGACGTTGGTCGGCTTGATACCAGCGTGAATGACGCCGATGCGGTGCGCCGCCTCCACCGACTCGCAGAGATCGAGGAAGAGGATCATCCGGGCGCGGAGGTCGAGTCGGCGGCGGTCGGCGTAGGCCGTGATGGACTCGCCGGGGATGTAGCTACTGACGACGTACGCGGCGCCCGCGGGCAACCAGCCGCAGTCGACGAGGGCCGAGCCGCTGTGGCCGGCGTCCTCGAGCGACTTGTGATCGACGCGCAGGCGGGTGAGCACGCTGTCGGCGGCGCTGTGGGTGAGATTGAGTTCGGAGCGGAAGATCTTCGCCGCACGAACACGCGAAGGATCGGACTCGACGCGGGTGAGGTAACTCTTGCCCAGGGCGCCCGCGCCCAAACGATCTTTGAGGACATGGGAACCGACGGCGGAGATGATGGCGGATTTGCGGTCGGTCCGCGGGGCGCTTGGCTCATGGGCGCGCGACGCGGTCATCGACATGCCGACGAGCGAGGGCGGAGACGCGGGCGCCTGGTCGGTCTGGACGATGGGGCGATCGATGACCGAAGGCTCGCCGCCGTCGAGACGCAGCAGTTCATTGACTTCCCGAAGCAGTTCCGTGTCCTTGCCGCAGCGCTGCGCAAGGAACGACTCCCGGGCTCGCCCGCGGAATCGCTGGGCGTCCAGGAAGACCTCCCGAACCTGACGGAATCGTTCGGCGTCCATCGGCAAGGCCTTTCATCGGATCAACGTGACCCGGAGAACGAATCGCATTGTCTCACCTCCGTGCGATCGCCCGAACGCCTCTTGTCGATCCATCCACAGAATCGCCGAACAAGCGATTTCCCGGCGGAAGCCCGGGACTACTACACCACCGACGGGATGGGATCGACGCACGCCGACACCGGCAAACCCCACGTCTGCCGAGACTTCGTGCGCCGATCCGACCCCTCTCTCTGCAAGCAGTAGCGTGAAACACGCGCCTCGACCGCAAGGAATCGGGGGCCGCCGGGTCGAATTCTTGTTTGGACTTTGGCCGGATTCCGAAGATTTTCCCTGCACCCGTGGGCAACGAATCACGCATTTGGGGATAGAGGCGGCCGTTCGGAGGGGAATGGCCGTTTCAAACCAGCCGCCGACGTCGAGACTTGGGTCGACGTCGGCGGCTGTTGTTTTGCCGGGCGCATAAAAAACGCCCCGGTCGAACCGGGGCGTCGGGGGAGCGTGAGGCTGAACGCGATGCCTTAGTTCGTGGGCTCGGGGCAGAGCAGGTCGTTGTAGGCCGAGGCGAAGCCGACAAAGTCGGTGTCGTCCACGGCGGCATCGCCGTTGAAGTCAGCGATGCCGAACGGGCCGCCCGCGGCGAGCAGCTCGTTGTACGCACCCGCGAAGAGCACGAAGTCGGAGTCATCCACCACGCCGTCATCGTTCAGGTCGGCGGGGCAGTCCGTCGTGGCCTGGAAGACGAGAAGGGCACGGTTCGCGAAGTTGGTGAGAGCGACGCGCTTGTAGACGCCGTCCCAGCCGAAGGACCAGGCGGTACCCATAGCGGTGATTTCCTGCGGGTTCGGCGTCGAACCGGCCGGGAGCGTGAAGGGCGTGCCGTCGAAGTTCTGCCACTGGGCAGTCACCGCGGCGCCGTCCTCGTTGGCGAGCTTGATGACCTGAGCGAAGTCAGTCGTGCCGGCGTTCTGATCGTTGTAGATGAAGACACGCTTCGCCTGGCCAGCCGCACCGCTGAGAATGCGGATGCTGTGCAGGCTGCTGAACGCGAGGGTGTCGCCGCTGCCGCCGATGTTCTGAGACGTGGCCCAGACGTTGCTGGCGTTACGCTTCGACAGATAGATGGCGGTGCCGGCGCGGGCGACGGCGATATCGCGATCGACGTCGAGCGAGCGGTAGAGCGAGCCGCTGGTGTTGTTGACGCGGAAGTCACCGGAGCCGCCGATGGCATTTGTAAAGGCGGGGGTGAAGCGGTCGAGAGCGAGATCGCCGCTGATCGTTGTCTGAGGCTTGAGGCCCCAGTACGCCGAGCCGCTGAACGAAAGGGCGGCCACCGCGGCGGGCACGACCTCGCTATCGGGGGCGACAAACCCGTTGCCGTCGAAGCCCAAGTCCCACGCGCCGGCGTTGCCGCGGACGTTCGCGCCCGGGGCCGAGCCGATGAACGCGAGGCTGGTGCTCGAGTCAATGAACGCGTAGGACTGGAACTGGTCGGCGGCCGTCGCACCCGAGCCGTCGGCAAACATGATCAGGTTCGCTTTGGTCAGCGAGTTGGCCGAAGGCTGCGCTGCGCGAGGATCGAAGCGGAAGCCGGTGTACTGGCGGCCGTTGGGCCACGAAGGCTTGTCGGCATTGGTGACATCGGTGTCGGCTCGGGAATAAAAGGGAGCCGGGGCCGGATCGTTGACAGTCCAGAGGCTCTTGATGACGGTCGCGCCGATGGGGCCAGCGACGCCGGAGCTATTCCAGCCACCGACAACCACGCGGTCGCCGTAGATCTCAACAGCGCTGGGGTTGTTGCCGATCCAGAACGGATTGACGTTGCTGCTGGTGTATTCGCTGAGGCTGGGGTTGACCGGGATGCGGCGGAAAATCAGTTGCTTGGCATCCGCGGAGCTGACACCGATAGTGCCGGCGACCGCCGCTAGAACGAGCAGGTTCATCGTCTTCATACAAAGCTCTCCCGTTAGTGAGGCGGCGACGCCCGTCGCCGCAAGGTCAGACACCGGACTCCGGTGCTCCATATCGAGTGTACCAGAAAATCGGGAAAAAGCAGTACGTTTTGAAGCGTGCATTCGGGTTTTTCGCGGAGGAACGACCGACAATATGAAAACGATTCAGAAACACGTCCGATAACCGCGCGACGGTCACGCTGGGACGTTTCCGCGAGCGGCCAAGCGAGCGACGCCCTCAGCCGCCAAGTGCGGTGAGTTGGCAAAGCGCAGCCGCCAGTCCGCTCGAGCGACGCGTGTGAGGTCACGGTCAACGGCGGCGCGGAGCGAAGTCGCCGCCGGAGCCAGGCTCATCCCGATGTATCCGAGCAGTGCGATCTCCTGAGGTCGGTAGATCGCATGACAGATCCGGATCGCCCGTGCCAGGACGCGGATCGGCGCAGCGTGCTCGTCGAGGGACCCGAGCCTGGCCGGGAAGTCAGGCCCCAGCGTCCGACGCAGCGCGACCGCACCGATGTATCCCTCGAGTCCGCCGCGCCCGCCGTCGGGCCCGATCGGGGCGTCGGCGTCTAAGGAGACATCGAGCTGTCCGATGTGACCCGCGCTCTCGCCGGTCACCCGCAACAACTCACCATCGTCAATGACGGCAGCGCCGACACCGGTGCCAAGCGAAAGTGCGAGCAAGCGACCGTGCGGCCGTGATGTGAACCAATAGCCGTACGCCGCCGCAGACGCGTCGGAATGCACGACGATGCGCTCGGATGCCGAAACCGCTTTGGGCCCAATCGCCAGCTGCACGATCTGCCGCAGCGGCATTTCCTGCAATGCGGGAAGATTCGCGGAGTATTCGACCCGCGACTTTCCAGCGTCGAGCAAGCCGGGAACGCAAAGCCCCACCCCGTCGATCGATTCGCCACACGGCGGAACGGCTGCCGAGACGGCGGCGATCAAGGATTCGATCGCTGGCCGCGCATACTCGTCGCTCCGCGACGAACCGATGACAGCGCCGGAAGCGTCGACGATCGCCGCCTTGACAGAAGTGCCGCCGATGTCGAGTCCGAGGTACGCCAT
>CANHCQ010000042.1 GCA_947459215.1 Phycisphaerales bacterium | reverse complement strand
TCGCTGGTCACGTTCGCCGCGGCGTCCACGCGTTCCACGCGATGGCCGATCGCAGAAGTGGTCCCGCCGGTTGTGCCGCCGCCGGGCCATGGAACCGTGATGGTGTCGTCGGTCTGGCCCCACGGGATGGTCGGCCAGCCGCAGCCCGGTGAGAGCAACTGCGTGACCGTCGTGGGCGGCGGATCGATTCCCACGCTCCAATTCCCCAGCTTGTCAAGCCCCCACGACTCGCGGCGGAGGCCGGTGGGTAGAGCACCCGCGCCCAGGCCCGGGTACGCCGCGCTGTGGCCGATGACGGTGTTGGCGGCGTCGAGCGCGCCGGACTCGGCGCTCTTGAGGCGGTCCATCGCGTCGTAGAAGAAGCGGCGGGAGCGGGTGTTGTCGCCGCCCACCCCGGGCAGTGCGCCGACGGTTGCTTGCGAGGGCGGACGCTGGGTGAGGCGTTCGTAGAGGCGATTGCCGCTGGGGTCGTAGCCGTACTGGCCGCGCCAGAGTGTGGCAGGGTTCGTGGCGGTGTTGCGGTAGTGCACGTCCTTGACGCGGCCGAGGGCGTCGAGGCCTTCGAGCGCGTGGGTGTTGGGGTTGGTGTCAAAGGACTGACGGACCCACGGCGTAGTAGCCGTGCCGCCCAAGGCGGTGGCAACGCGGCGGCCCGAGCCGGTGTACGTAAACCCGGCGATGCGGGACGTGCCCATGTTGTACGACGAGGGGCGATCCACCAGAGCGTCGAGGCCCCCACCACCGGTGGCGTCGCCATAGTCGAAGGTGACGGTGCGGGGCCCGGAGTAGCCGGCGTGACCGGGGTAGGTCATGGAGAGCAGGCGGTCGCGGCCTGGCAAGAAGGTGGTGGCCGTCGAAGCGCCCGCGCTGTACTGGCGGGTGTACTCGATGAACGGCACGCCGGGCGCACAGGCGGACCCGCCGTGGGACTGGAACTCCTTGATGAGGTTGTTGCGGTCGTCGTAGAGGTACTTCGTCTCGGCGACGATGGCGGGCGGCGCGGCGTTGACGGCGGCCCGCGAGGTGCCGGCAGTGACGCGTTCGAGATTGCCGCGGGAGTCGTAGGTGTAGGAGATGAAGCCGATGCGATCGACGGGGTGGTCAAAGCCAGTGGCGGAGTTAGGGATGCCCATCCAGCCGGGGTAGCCGGGGACGGCGTTGGGGATGTCGGTCGCGGAACCGGCTACGTTCGGGTCACTACGCGACGAGCGTTCAGTGATCTTCCAGATGTTCCGATCGGTGGGCTGCAGATCAGGCAGCCAGGTGCCGACAGGAATGACATCGTGCTGGGGCGTCACGGATCGTTCGTAATGCCACACTTCCTGCGCGCTGAGCCGGCGCTGGTCGTCGTAGTAGTAGCGAATGGCGACGCCGCGTTTGTCGACACGCTCGGCGAGCAGACCATCGGCGTAGTAGCGATAGGCAAAGTCGGGACGGGCGTACTGGAAGTCGAGCATCGACTTGATCAGTGGAACAAGCGCGCGAGCCTGCAGAGTCTGCCCGCCTGCCGGACCAACGAGTTTGAGATTGTCCTTGTGCGGGCTGACCGACATCATCGCGCCGACGAGCTGGTTCGAGTTGGAGATGTGCTCGAAATCGTCGACCTCAACACTGGAGGTGGGATCCACCCATACTCCCGTGCCCTGATCCAGTACCTTGAGGCTTCGATCGTGATTGATCGCCCGCTTGCGGATGCCGACGATCTGTGCGCCGTAGGCGACGCTCTGGAATTGCTCGGTGCCGGCTTGATCGGTGCGCTTCGTGAAGGTGGAGATGAGGCGGCCGAGCCAGTAGGCGTGCTCGGTGACGGTGCGGTCGGACGCGCTCGTCGCCGTGGCGTTGGCGACCTCCTGCACCAGGCGGCCGTTCTTGTCGTAGGTGAAGACGGTGAGCTTGCCGTCCGGGGCCTGGGTGGCGACTTTGAGGCCGGCGTCGTCGAAGGCGTGGAAGGTCCAGCGTCCAGGGCCAGCCGGGACGTTTTCAAGATCGGCGTCTGCCACGGGAATGTCGTCGAACGAACCGGTGACGCGGGGCGCGTCGTTGGGGTTGAAAGAGTGACCCGCGAGCGCGGCGTCGATGGACTGCGCGAGCGTGGCGGAGCCGAGAGCCGCGTGCTCGTCGCCGTGCTCGCGGACGGCGATGACACGCTTGGAGTAGTCGTACCAGGTCTCGGTGCGAGTAACGGAGGCGTTGGTCCCGGCGACGAGTGCCGCGGCACCGGCGGTCAGTTCGGCAGACGACGCGGGCGCGCGGAGCCGCTCGTAGCGATCGGTGAGCACGACGTTGCCGTCGGCGTCGTAGCGGTACTCGGTGCGGGTGAGTTCGAAGTCGTATAGCGTGCTCGTACCGTCGGCGCGAGGCATGACGGTGGCTTCTCGCATCACCCGCCCGAAGTTGTCGAGCGTGGTGATCTGAACCGGAGACTCGGGGCGCTGAGAGAAGGTTTGTTTACCGCCGTAGCCGTAGAAGGATCGCTCGGCGTGGAACTGGGCGGATCCGGAGAATGAGTATCCGGGCCCGGGTGTGCGGTAGGTGCGGCGTTCCTTGACGCTGCCGTCGGGGAAGTAGATGGTCTCGGTGAGCGATGCGGGCGCAGGGGTAGCGCCGAGGATGGCGGCGGGCGTCGGGGGCACCGGGTAGAGGTCCACCGAGTGCGATGGCAGGTCGGCGTCCGGCGCAACGGATGGGTCGATGTTCGCGGGTGGCGTGGCGCCCGCCGCGTAGGTGGCTTCGAGCACAACGCGGTCGGCGTGATCGAGGAAGGTGAGACGGGAACTCTGCAGCGGGCGTTCGGAGTTGGCGCCCTCGGGTCCGAACGTGTCCACGCGGACGGGGCGCATGCGCCAGTCAAAGCGGGTTTCGGTGCGCGTGCCGTGCGGATCGTTGGCTGGTGCCGGCCCGAACGGGGCGCGTTCCTCGGGGAACCATGTGCTCGGAGTGTCCAAATACGACCACTGACGGATGTGCTGGAGCGCGTTGGACCAGTGGTTTCCAAACTCAACGCGCTCACGGAGGAGCATGTCGAAGCCAGCGCTGCCGGTTGCGCCGGGATTGGGTGATACCCCGTCGGGAAACGTGTTGTCCCACGAGTACGTTTTCGCGGTGGCGGTCGTGCCGATGTAAGTGCGGACAACCCGTCCGAGGCCGTTTCGAACGCGCCTGGTGAACGTGCCGTCCCACTCGAACGTGCTCAGGCGATCGGCGTTGTCTTGAATCTCGGTCGAAACGGCGACGGATTCGCCGCTGGCGGCGTACTCGAGCGCGATCGCGGCGACCGGGCGACCGGAGGAGTCGTAGCCGATCTCGGCTGGGGCCAGCATCTCAACGCTCGGGGCTGCACTGAACCCTGACTCGTGGATGTCGATCGTGCCCGCGTAGCGGCCCTGGCCCTGGCGGAGCAATTGACGTTCCGGCGCGTCGCCGAAGCCGCGAAGGTACGGCGAGTTCCCCTGGTACTTTGCGTAGTCTTCCAAGGTTCCGGATCGCGTCGTCGTAAACGTGCCGCTGGGGAACCGGTTCTCGCCCGACTCCGGTGCAAGGTCGTACATCGTGTGCACGCGTGTGAACGGCTTGCCTTCATTGAACGACGAATCAAGGTCGGTCGCACCATACTGGACCCGCCGCGACCAGCGCTTGCCGTTCGGCTGGATAACGTCGGACAGTCCCTCATCGTTGTAGTGACGCGTGGTTTTGAGATTCGCGGGCGCGGGGCCGCCCGGGCCGGCGTTACGTTGAACTCCGGCCGGAAGCAGATCGCGATTGTTGTCGTAGCTCGGATCGGTGCTGGAAGGTGGGACGGCCGCGGCGGGATCGATGTCGTCGATCGTCTCGAAGGGGCGACCGAACTCGTCGAACGTGTGGTAGGTGAGGCGAACGCGTGCATCGGGATCGCCGCCGGTCGTGAAGTCGGCCGGATTATCGATCGCTTCAGGCATCGGAACGAAGGCCGCAACCGTCCAGACCGTGTTGCCGAGATGGTTCGAGATCGCCAAGCTGACATCCGCCATGGCGGGTCCGCCCGGGCGCGAGAACCGCGGCGGCGAGACGCTCATCGAGATCGTCTTGGCGGTGGGGAGGCCTTCGTCGTAGCGCTTGACGATGGAACGTGAGACGACCGCGTCGGGCGACTGGAGCGCGACGCTCAGTCCGCTCGAACCTTGCACGAACGTTGCAGACGCCGGCGTATTGAACCGGACGGTGCCGAGCACGACCCTTGGGTCGCCCTCGTCGTAGAGGGTCTGCGATGTGTAGCGACGTGAGTCGTTGCTCTGGTTGCCGAACCGAATCGATTCGGCGAAGGGCTTCAGCCGCTCGCCCCACGAAATGGGATCGCCGGCTTGAGGAACGGTCGGCAACGCGGGCACCGCCGTGTAGTGATAGTTCCAGACCAGGCCGCCCGCTTTGCTTTCGGCGGACGGCGAGGGGATCGGGTCCGTGCTTGAAGGCTCGCTGGCGCGCGGGGCCGCGGCCCAACCGACCGACCGCTTTTCAACGAGAAACAACTCCGACCGCACCGCATCGGAAAGTGGGGCGACGTAACCGGGTGGGCACACCTCGGCGATGAGCTCCTCGCCGGTCTGGTAGACGTAGGACTCGTTGAGCCCGGTATCACCCGATTCATCGAAGCGGTTGCCGCGGAGGGTGTAGGTCTTTTCCCAGAGCACGTTGCCGGCGGGGCTCAGCCCGACGATGCGACGGGAGAGCTGGCCGCTAAAGAAGGAGTCTTTGTTGCCCGACGGCGTGCTGATGGTGATCGGGTTTGCGTTCCGCGCGCTCTCCCAGGTCGGGAACTCATCGATGATCGTCACCCAGCGGTGCTCGGCGTAGTCAACCGGTGTGCTCTCCTTGGTAACAAGGGTCGAACTCGCTCCGACCTGCTCTTCCAACCATCGCAGCGGCGACTGCATCGTCGGCCACTGGTACTCGTTCATGCTGGCATACGCCTGCCACTTGAATGGATTGGAGAAGATCGAACGATGAGGCTGCGCGGTGTAGTTGTTGACTGTCCATCCGCCGACGAAGCTCAAGCCTGAATCGGGTATGGTCCCGGGCGCGCGGATGAGTCGATGAACGCGGTAATGGCGACGGCGTCCCTCGATCGGGTCGTTGACGGAGAATGCAACGACCGTGCCGGCGACGCTGTCGCCGCAGTACTCCCCGGGGACTTCGGGGATGAGGCCATCCGAGGACAGCGACGCAAGGCTCGGCTTTGCGAAGCCGTTGAGCGTGCTGTCGCCATCACGAATATGCAACGACTCGCTGTCGGCCTGCCACACGCCTCCCATTCCGGCGTTTCCGAACCACAGACGGGCGGCGTCCCGATAGGCGGACGCAGGCACTCGCGTCGTGACGTCATTGACCGTGACGGACTTGAAGCCGAGGTCCCAATCCGTGTTGGACAGCAGGCTCGTGCCCGTCTTGCCGGCGGCGAGATCGCGAATGGTATTCTCGAGCGTTTCGGGACGGGTCTTCCGCACCTCGCGGTGAATGCGATCGATGCCAGCGTCGTCGTAGACAGAATGCAGCCAGCGGACGTGGTGAAACGGCGCGGAACTCTCGTATTGATAGACATGGTTCTGGAGCGTCTTGACCGTGTTCCCCGACCTCATCTGCGTCTCAGTGCGCACCAGCAGCGGGTGCGATCGAACGCCCTGCAACCGACGCAGTACCCCGGAAGTCGCGACCGGTGATTCGGGGATCCCGGTGCCGTTCCAGTCGTCCACGTACGCGTTGGCCAGGTCCGTCGATGCGTACCAGTGACGCACGCGGAACTTCCAGTTGCTTTTGTTTTTGATGTCCGACGTGCCCGGAGTTGGGCTGGTCGCATACATCGCCAAGATGCCCGCGTCCCCGGCTTGGAACCGGGCAAGTACATCGTCGTCGTCAGTTGCCCAACGCTTCGCGCTTGGGCTGTCCTTGGGCCAGAGCGACTCTGCGGGCGATCGCATCAGAGTGATGCCGCGGGTCTCGACGTTGCCATCGAACACGTAGACGCACTCAAGCACCGGGTCCGACCAGGCGACCTTGGCCTGGGGCGTCATGTCGTGCCAGTGAGCCCCGGGCCAGCCGGCGCCATTATCCCGATAGTCTCCTTCGGGTGTTGGCGGTGGATTCTCGAGAGACGGAGGCTGAGGAGGGGACCCGAGCCCGGCGAAAGGAGTCGCCGCCGCGGAGTTTGCGCGGGGCACCAGCCGATACGTGTAGACCAGCGTCCACACCGGGGTGTTCGGGTCGGCGGCCGCGAAGAGTTGGACGCGGCTGACCGCCCCCTTCTGCGTGGTGCTCTGGACCGGAGGCCCGCCGCCGTTGGGCCACTCGAGGACCGTCGCGTACTCGATCCTGGCGGTGTTGCCCTGTCGATCGCGGATCTCGCGCAGGAGGCCGTAGTACGGCATGCCCAGACCGGCGCCGTGGTACCCGGACAGGCGCTGCTCCACGTGCAACGGTGTGGGTGTCCAGGGATGATCTCCCTGGGTCGCAAAGATTCTCGTCTGTTCCGGGGTCGCGTTCGCCTGGAGAGTGTTGTCTGCGGTCACGAGAGAACCGGGCAGCAGCGGGCGGCCGTGCAGCGATGAGTACTTGATCAAGGATCGCCATGTGTCCGGGTGCTCGGCTATCTCCTCCGACGTCGGCCACACGAACGGCCATCTCGGCACATCTTCATACACCGGGTCGAACACATACGTCAGCGCCCCGTTGTACAGCGAGACCTCGAATGTGTCGGGGTAATAGCCGGGCATCCAATCGCCGGCGAGGTGCTTGCTGAGATGGCCCGGGACCGCTCCGATGCGGCGCGGCCCGCTGTTGGCGGCCGTTGCCGCGGTGCTGTCAACCCCGCCGCGGAGGGCTCGCAACTTCGCCTGATAGCGCGGAGCGCCGTCGTACCCGCCCGTGGTGCCGGTCAGCCCATTCGGATGATTCGCATCGCCCGAGTTGTTGTTCAGCCAATCGAATGGAATCGAATGATGCGCATCCAACCAGAGCCAAGTTCGAGGATTCCCGTCACCGACCACATCCGCGACGCGGCTGTCGATGATCAGGATCGGGTTCTCGCTCATCATCCAGCCCTGGCCGAGCCAGTCCCACCAGCGCGTGTCGGCCGACGAGACTCCGATCTCGTTCCGGAATGTTTTTCCAGTGTTCTGTCGGTTTGCCGATCGGGTGCGCGTGAGCCGGAACTCCGCGCCGCCGAAGGGAAGCGTGAGGTCGTTGACGCGGACCAACGGCACGCCGGTGACAAGGTCCACGGCATCGTGCAGCGTCGCCCGCGAGATTCCGTTCCACGAGATCGCATCACCCTTCTGGGTCGCCGGAATCAGTGCCGTTGATCCGCTGAAGATCGTGTCTCCGACGGGCATGAAGTCGCCCGGGAGCGGGGCTTCCAAGAGCCCAAGGTTGAACGGCATCCAGTTGCGCTCGCCGACATTGTCGTCGCCAGGATGGAAGAACGGCGTGATAATGCCGCCATCGTCACAGAACGGGAAGCAGTACATGAGGTCGGTGATCACGTCGTGCGTCGTCTGAAGCGGCCCCGAGGTATACGTGGCCCACGCGCGAGTGCGGCCCGGCTTGTGCTTGATCTCCTCGGTCGCCGTCGCGATCGGATGAACCGGCTCGAAGTAGGGCGATTCCACTTGGGGCGCCGAGTCCCTTGGCACCCTGATTGGTGTGCCACCGTGAAGCGGCGACCCGTGCTGCGCAGCCGCAAGCAATGCCGCCCCACTCATCGCCACAGTCACAATGCCCACGTTCATGCGACGCCCCCACTCTCGTCCCTCGGCTTGCTTCACGGCCCACACTCCTTGTTCACACTGGTCGAATCCATTGCAGACGCATACCCGCGGGATACCCGCATGCAGTTCGTCGGCGCCACTTACGGCTCATTCGCGCTCCGACGCGGCGCGGATGACCTGCCCCCCGAATCCTGATCCAGCAACTATGAGAGTCCCGCGAGCCGCCGGTCGCGGCCAGGAGACTCTCGATGAAGCGAACCAGGCACACACCGGAACAGATCGTGGCGAAGCTGCGTGAGGCCGACGCCATGCTGGCGG
>CANHCQ010000041.1 GCA_947459215.1 Phycisphaerales bacterium | reverse complement strand
TCCACTCGCCGACGATCGACGAGCCGGGCTGGGTGATGTCCATGTACTCGACATCGCTCAGCGGGGTGACGCCGTCGCGCTGATCAACAGCCCCGATGGTCGGGATGTTGTTGGTCAGACCGAAGCGGACCCAGCCCACGCCACGCACGCGCACCGCGAGGTTGGCCGCGACCTGCGGACCACCGAGCAGGATGCCCAGGTCGCCACCGGTCGGAAGCGTCGGCGAGACGGCCGGACTGGCCGCGACGCTGAGCTGGTTGTTGCCGTTGAAGTTCAGCGAGTAGTTCGTGTTGGCCGCAACCGGAGCCGCGCCGAACGCCCAGCCGTCACCGAACGAAGAGCCCGGCAGCGCGACGACGATGTAGTACTCACCAGCCGGGAGAGTGCCCTCCTGGCCGCTGTACTGTTCACCGTTTCCGAAACCGGGACGACGAGCCACGCCGTACGAGGCCTGGAACGCGTTGGCGTCGTTGGCGCTCGGAGGAGCATCGGGGCCCGAGCCGCGGCTCTCGCCGAAGTCAAACACCGCCGAGTTCGGCGTGTAGATCGCAAACGCGACCGGAGCGGCCGAACCTTCCGTGTCGATGTCCAGGAACGCCGTGTTCGCGTAGTTGATGTTGTTGGCGATGTTGAACTTGTAGACCTTGAACGGCTGCGCCGCGGTGAGCGTGCCAGTGATCTGGTTCACGCCGTCGGGCAGGAAGCCGCCGCCGTCATTCAGGCTGGTCGCCGCGACCGGCGCCGGAGCCTCGATCTGGCCGGCGAGGCCGAAGATGTACGCCGCCGACTTGGACTGCGACGCATAGCGACGCTCGTTGCCAGCGCCGAACGCGCTGTGCACCAGCGACTGACCCAGGAACGAGGTGTTAAAGTTCGAGTCGCGGCCGTACTGCGGGTGGCTGTAACCCGGGCTCGCAGGGTTGCCCGAGGTGGACAGGAACGCCGCCGTCTGCGGGCCCGTGAGTGTGGTGCCCGGATTCGGCGTGTTCAAGAACGCGTTGGTGTTCGTGCCCAGGCTGTGGTACACGCGGGTCGTCGTGATGTTCGTCTGAAAGAGATTCGTGCTGGTCAGCGGCGCGGTACCGGGCGTTCCGGGCTCCACATACGCCACGTCGAGCACAAGGCCCGAGTCGCCGGTCGGAACCGTCACAACACTCGGCAGCGCGAGGAAGTTGGTCTTGGTCACAAAGCCCGGGCAGATGTTGGTGTCAAAGCCCGTGATCGTGAGCGTGTAGTACGGCGTGGCCGACGGATCGACCATGCCCGAGCCGTCGCCGCTGAAGCCGGCGAAGTTCACATCGCTCGGGCGATAGAACGACAGGCGGTGATCCCATTCCGCCGTGCCAGCCGTCAGGCCGTAGGAGTACGAGAAGGACGACAGGTTGCGGGTTCCCGTGAACGACGGACCGTACGTGCCGCCCGCGAAGCTGATGTCTTCCAGGATGTGCGAGCAGACGCCAAGGCTGAACACCGACGCACCGAAGACGAACGCGTTCGTGGTGCTGTCGTACACGATCACGTCGATCGTGGCGCGGTCACCGAACGTGCCGGACTGGCCGGCGCGGGCGCGGAACAGATCGCTGTCCTTGTGATCGCCGGCCTGCTTGAAGTTCGGCTTCGACGACCGGAAATCCACCTCGTCCGCCATCGCGACCGATGTCGCCGCGCCGCACGCACCCACAAGCATCAATCCGAGAGTCTTGATCTTCATTCGAACACTCCTTCTGCCTCTGCCGGGTTCAGACCCGGACGGCTCGGCACGGATCGTGCGAAAGGCGGGGCAACACCGCCCCAGTCCACCCTTCGCGCACAATCTGCGACCCGTCGACCGCCTAGTCCCGGGCCGCTTCACTTCGCCGATATCGCCGCGACGGGGCCCGACTCGGCCCATTTGAACACAACATTCATCGCACGATCTATTCAGCATATCTGATTCGGCATAAATGTGTTGCGCCATTTCGTCATTGGATCACAAAAACAGGGCCAACACAGAGACAGTTCCGATGCACACATCAGAAGACATTGTTATAAAATGTTACAATGCACAACACGCAAAAGTTAGAGCAAGTGTTTGCACAAACACCCGCAGACACACCAAGCCCCCACCACCACCGGCCGCGGTGTCTCGTCCCGCCACCACCACGCCTGAGGTCATCGCTCCGGCGCGGGACAACAAAAACAAAGCCGGGGAGCCTTTCAAGCTCCCCGGCGGACAATGACTGTGTTGGCTCTGCGGCCGCTTACGGACAGAGCAGGGCTTCGTACGCCGCCGCAAACAGCACGAAGTCCGTGTCGTCCACAACCAGATCGCTGTTCAGGTCCGACGGGCAGCCCACGGGCATCGCCGCGTCAGAGCAATCAAAGAGGTTGTACGCCTCGGCAAAGATCACAAAGTCCGTGTCGTCGACGACGAGATCGTTGTTCAAGTCGCCCGGACACGACGCCAGGATCGTGCCAAGCACCGTGAGCGTCAGCGACGGCCGCGCGATCGCGCCCGGCAGATTCTGGTCACTCGTCGCGATCGTGTACACAACCTGATACACGCCCGCGGCCTGGGTGCTGTCAAACGCCACCTGCCCCGGCAGCGACGAACCCGCCACCAGATTGACCGACGGCGCCAGCGTTGTCGAAATCACCGACGTTGAGTTCGCCGGCGTGCCCACCGCGCCCAACGAGTCAAAGTCCAGGCCCGCCGTCAGCGACGGCGCAAAGCTCACCGCCCGGTTGTGCAGGCTCACCGGCAGGGTGTGCACACCCGTGTTGCGGCTCACTGTACCGAAATCGATCGTCTGGCTCAGCACCGCCGAGCCCGCGGCAAACGAAGGCGAGGCGTGATCAAGAATCGTCGCGGTCACGTTGATCGTGTCGTTCGCGTCCGCCGCACCAAAGCCCGGGCCCTGCGTGGTCAGGTCGGTATTGTCGACCGTGATCGTCCCGCCATACGAACCGATGCCCGCCGTCGTCACGCCCACCGCGATCGTCCGCATCTGCGGGTTGTACGCAAACGCCTTCCGCGGCCCACTGAAGCTGGCCGTCGCCGCGCCCGAGACCGTCACGTCATAGGTCGTGGGCGTGAAACCGCTCTTGTTGAGCGTGACGTTCTGCGTGGTAAACGCCGGCGCGCCGGTGATCACCGGTCCAAAGACAACGTTCTGCGAGCTCGAGCCATCGCCCGCCGCCGAACCTCCGACATAGAGCGTCGAGTTGTTGGGCTGCGTGCCCCAGATGGCCCAGACATACTCGGGGTTGTCAACAAAGGCGTTGCGGTTGTTCTGGTAGTACGTGGGGTTGAGCGCTTGCGAGTAAACGCGCTGATTGCGCAGCCGCTCGCGATCATCGACCGGGTTCTCAAAGTGCCATGCGAGCAGGTAGCTCAGCTTGCCCATCCTGCTGCTGCCGACGGCCCAGCCCGAGTCCACAAGCGTGAAGCTGCCGAGCGTCGTTGAGCCGCTGGCGTCGCCGTAGCGCGTCGCCGCGTAGAACATCGTGCGGGCCATCTCGCCGCGGTACTGGATCGTGGACCCAGCCATGGTCGGGTCCCACTGGCTGGTGTTGTCGAGCCCGTATGGCTCATTGCCCCGGGAGCTGTTCACGCTCGGGTTGCACGGCCGGAGCATGTGCAGATCGGAGTAGTTCGGGCCCGACGAGTTGCCGTACGAATCCGGCCACGTGTGCTCGCGGTTCCACGTCACGCCCGCGTCCCACGTGCTCGGCACCGACTGGGCGTTGTACACCAGGATCACGTTGTTGGCGTTGTTGGGATCGCGATCGATCACCGGCAGCGCAAAGCGGGCGTCTCCGTACGAGCGACTGATGAAGCCGCTCGTCAGGATGTTCCGCAGGTTGGCCTTGAGCGTGGCACCCGTCCCGGTGGCGGCGCTGTAATAGCCCGCCGGCGGGTCGTACGCGTCGGCGCGTGCCATCCCCGCGATCAGCGTGAGCACCAACGCCGCAGGTGCGGCGGCAACGACACAACGACGTGACATCATCACGATTCCCTCTCTCTTCCGGCGGGGCGTTTCTCTGTTTTCAACCGGGCTCATTGTTCCATGAGACGATCCAAAAGAGAAGAGGCAAGTGTCCGTTTCACCGAAACTTGCCGCGTCCAGCCTCATGCGCTGGACCGAAAAAGAAGAGGCCCCCTTTCAGGGGCCTCCTCAGTGAGTTCTCAGACGCTGATCAGGAAAACCCGATCAGGCTCTGACCGTGATGCACGCACGAAGCGAGCATTACGGGCAGACGAGCAGGTCGTACGCCGCGGCGAAGACAGCGAAGTCGCTGTCGTCCGTGAGCGTGTCGGTGTTGAGGTCGCCGACGAGGTCAACCAAGTTGTTGTAGGCGCGGGCGAAGGTCACGAAGTCCGCGTCGTCGACGCCCTGGTCGCCGTTGAAGTCAGCGGGGCAGCCGGCGGACGGGCCGCGGTTGTCGCTGTCAACAGTGATCGAGGCGGTGAGCGACGAGCCGCGGGTGCTGCGAGCGCCCCAGCGGTCACCGGCGAAGAGGGAGGTGCCCATGGTCACAGCGAGGTAGTACTCGTTGTTGGCCAGCGAGGCGCCGTTCTGGTTGTTGAGGGGGCGACCCAGAGTGGTGTGGCCGGCGTCGAGCGGAGCGGTACCGCGCGAAGCCTGCACGCCGTAGGACAGCTGGGCGAACGAACCACCGCAGCCGAAGGGACCGTCACCGCCGCCGTTGTTGTTGTTGAAGCCGGCGCCAGCGAGCGAGATGCTCGTGCCGTTGGCAGCGATGCCGTCGTTGTTGTAGAGGGCCATGTTCCACTCGCCGACGATCGACGAGCCGGGCTGGGTGATGTCCATGTACTCGACATCGCTCAGCGGGGTGACGCCGTCGCGCTGATCAACAGCCCCGATGGTCGGGATGTTGTTGGTCAGACCGAAGCGGATCCAGCCCACGCCACGGGCGCGGACAGCGAGACCAGCCGCGACCTGCGGACCACCGAGCAGGATGCCCAGGTCGCCACCGGTCGGGAGGGTCGGCGAGACGGCCGGACCAGCCGCGAGGGCGACCGGGTTGCCGTTGAAGTTGAGGCTGTAGTTCTGGTTCGCGGCGAGCGTGGCGCCGATCGACCAGCCGTCACCGAAGCCCGAACCGGCCGGAGCGACGACGAGGTAGTACTCACCAGCCGGGAGAGTGCCCTCCTGGCCGCTGTACTGTTCACCGTTGCCGAAACCGGGGCGACGAGCCACGCCGTACGAGGCCTGGAAGGCGTTGGCGTCGTTGGCGCTCGGAGGAGCATCGGGGCCCGAGCCGCGGCTCTCGCCGAAGTCAAACACGGCCGAGTCCGGGGTGTAGATCGCGAACGCCGTCGGGGCGGCCGAACCTTCGGTGTCGATGTCCAGGAACTTCACGTTGGCGTAGTTGATATCCGTGGGGATATTGAACTTGTACCACTTGAAGGGGTTCGCCGGGGTCAGCGTGCCAGTGATCTGGTTCACGCCGTCGGGCAGAGCGCCGGCAACGTTCAGGCTCTCGGCCGGGATCGCGGCCGGAGCCTCGACCGCGCCGACCCAGCCGTGGACGTACGCCGTCTGACGGAGGTTCGAGATGTAGGCGCGCTCGTTCTGGTTCGGGAACGCGGCGCCGGCAGCGCTGTTCACCAGCGACTGACCGACGAACGTGGCGCTGAAGTTACGGTCGCGGCCGTACTGCGGGTGCGTGTAGCCAGGCGACGCCGGGCTCAGGCCGCCCTGAGCGGTCTGCAGCGCGGCGAAGCTCAGCGCGCCAGCCGGAGCGGCGGGCGTGAACGCGGCGTTGGTGTTCGTGCCGACGAAGAAGTAGGTGCGGGTCGTCGTGATGTTGGTCTGGAAGAGGTTCGTGCTCGAGATCGGCACGGTACCGTCGATGCCAGGCTCCATGAAGGCGACGTCGAGCGCGAGGGCCGAGTCACCCGTCGGCATGGTGAAGCCGCCGCCAGGCAGGAGGAAGAAGCCCGTGCGGGTCGTGAAGCCCGGGCAGATGTTCGTGTCAAAGCCCGTGACCGTCAGCGTGTAGTACGGGGTGGCCGCGGGATTAACCATGCCCGAGCCGTCGCCGCTGAAGCCGGCGAAGTTCACGTCGCTGGGACGGTACACCGAGAAACGCATGTCCCACGCGGCGGTGCCGCCGGTGAGGCCATAGCTGTATTCCATACCCGTGATCTGACGCGTGCCAGCGAAGGACGGGCCGTAGGGGCCGCCGGCAAGGCTCACGTCCTCGAGGATGTGCGAGCACACACCCAGCGAGAAGCCGGTGAAGGCGAACGAGTTGGACGAGCCGTTGTAAACGATGACGTTGATCGTCGCGCGATCGCCGAACGTGCCCTGCTGGGCGTTCAGACGATGGGCTTCATCCTTGCGATCGACGAGGACCTTGCGGGCTCCCATCGACACCGAGGAATCGATCTCGTCGGCGATAGCGACGGAGAACGTCGCGCCCGCCGCACCCATGAGCACAAGAGCAAGCTTCTTCCGATCCATTGAGACACCTCCAAAAAAGTTTGCGCAAACAAACTGGACCAAGTTCACTGACGCAACCTGCGGTTGATTCTGCGCGAATGTGAAGGCCGGCAGCGACACGACCGCCTCGTGTCACCCAACGGCTTTCACATCAACGACTCGGGTTCTCCAAGAAATCTCCCTGTGAATCTCCTCACAAGTTTGCGTCCTGTTTCAAGATACATCCTCGCGGATTCCCTGTCAACGGCTTTTCCTGCACTCCCGGCAAAACCAGAATAATCCACGACGTATCCACATCCCCGGATACGCCCCAACCCCTGCTCTCACGTCCGAGAACATTGCCTCGCCGCGTCTCCGCGACGATGCCTGCCGCATCGGTCGTTCCTCGCGCCCGCTGGAGTCAACTTGGACAAGCCCCTGCGATTCACCGCCCGCGGCTTCGCCCCGACCGTCGGGATGGTGATTCCTGCCGCCGCCGTCACTGACGACGGATCATCCGATACGGCGGATACCCCTTCGCATCCACGCCGACGTGCCTGGTCTCATCCATATAGAACGAGTACTCCCGGGTCGTCACGTTCCCCAGCCCCGTCCGCCGCACCGACCCGTCGAAATAGGCGATGTTCCCGGCCTGAATGCCGTGCCACCAGCCGTGACGGGTCGGATTCTGATTGATGTACTCGGTCGTGTAGCGCCCCGCCGCGAACGGTCCGGAATCTCCAAGGACCACAAATCGCGATGGCGTCGTGACCACGTGCTGCGGCCCAAGCCACCACGCGAAGTTGCTCTTCTTGTCGTCCCTGGGGTCCCAGACGCCTTGCAGCGATCCCGGCTTGCAGTACATCCAGTCATTGGCCTCGTAACTGGTGCCAAGCTGATCGTACATCCGCGTGCCCCGGGCGCCGCCCGGCTTGCGATCCTTCGGCGGCCCAACGTTCACCCACACATTGGGGTTGTTCGTCACCGTGTCACGCGAGCCGTCGTCCATCGGACACTCAAACGTCGGGTTCGTCGCCTCGATCGCACGCGTGCCCGCGATATAGACATTCACCGGCCGCTCGGCGTCGGCCAACACAAGCGGCACATTGAACCCGCCGCTCGACGTTCGCCCGTACCAATGCACCCCGCCGTGCGACCACAGCACGCTCGAATCCAGCCCCACCGGCGCGTTCGGCGGGCGCGCCACACCGGGCTTCAGCCACCGCGTGATCTCCTCCGACCGCGGCACCGGAAACACCCGAAAGTCATTGATGTACGCGTGCCACGCCGTCACCTGCTGCTTCAGGTTCGCCTGACACTTGAGCTCAAACGCCCGCCGCCGCGCCATCTTCAGCCCCGGCACCAGCAGCGATATCAGCACCGCGATCACCGCGATGACCACCAAGAGCTCGATCAGCGTGAATCCCCTCGAGCGTTGCATCGGGAGGGAGTATCGCATGTTTGTCAATGGCGTGCAGCCCACGTCGGGTGCCACCAGTCCGCGGCTGCTCGGAGCCGCGCGACTGGTGCCGTCCGGAGCAAAAAGCCCGCCCGCATCAGTCGCGCCGAGCCACGCCGGACCGATCGCACCATGCCAGCCCATCACTTCCGCAGCATCACATACACCGCGCTCGCCCGGAACTTGTCCAAGAGCCCCGTCGCGTGATACCGCCGGTTCCACGCAAAAAGCCGCGACAAGACGCCGTCCACATGCGTCGACCAGTTGCTGTTGAACGGCCAGACCCCCAGCTTGTTCGACGCCACCACCCACGGCCGGAACACCACCGGCCGCTCCTGGGTCACCGTCAACCCCGCATCGGCGATGATCCGGCGGAACACCGGCAGCGGAATGCCCCGCTCGTGCTTCGTCAACCCCTGCCGCGGCTTGCGCCAATCCCCCATGCTCACGCACGGCTCACGGATCAACGCATACCCGCCCGGCATCAGGATCCGCGAAAACTCCTTCACCACGTGCGACACATTCGGCACATGGTGTAGCACCGCGAAGCACGTGATCAGATCCACGCTCGCATCCGCGAACGGGATATCCCCCGAAGGCTGCGGCTTCACCCACGTCGCCGGCACCCCCTTCACATTGTCCCGCACGAACGCGTCCGACGGGTCCATGATGGTGATGCGATCCACCCGACGCACCGGCTCGATCAACGGCGACAGCTCTTCGCCATACGCCGCACCAAATCCAAGCGCGTGCTTGAAGTGCCTGTCCTTGGGCAACCGTGCAAAACCATGGGCGATGTTGATGGCGTGGTACGGATAGGTGTAGTTCGCGCTGTCCTTCGCCCCAAGGTCGGCGTAACCCTCTTTCTCGTCGGCGTACCAGCGATTGATCTGCTCGGCGGAGAAGTCATCGCCGTACAGCCGCTCCCCGCGGAGGCAGGCCTCGATCTCGGCATTGGACGCAAGCTGGGTCATTGGGCTCTCTATCAGAACACGCGAACACAGGGGCGGCAAGGCGAAGCAATGTAGCGGAAGCGTCAATCGTGCAGGCCGCGTCCGGGAACCCCAGCATCGCCACCAAGTGCCATCAGGCGTCATCAGTCCGCCGGCTCTGCGGCGCGACTGATGCTCCGCGGCCCGGACGCGAAACGTCCAGCCGCACCGTCCCCAAGCCCGTTCCCACACCACCCCGAGCCGCATCGAGGCAACCCGTCCCCGATCGCCGATAATGAAGCATGGAGGCATCGCAGCCCGTTCCCATCAAGAGCACCTGGGGCCCACTGGGCAACATCGTCCGCGTGCTGTGGATGATCGTCGGCCGCACACTCCTGCGGCTGAGCTTCGACGGCTCCGATGCCTACCGCTGCTGGGTCCTCCGCCGCTTCGGCGCCAAGGTCGGCCGCAACGTGCGCCTCGCCCGCTCCTGCCGCATCGAGATCCCCTGGACCCTCGACATCCGCGACAACGTCCACATCGGCGAACGCTCCATCCTCTACTCCCTCGGCCCCATCGAAATCGGCGAAGGCTCCGTCATCTCCCACTTCGCCCACCTCTGCGCCGGCTCGCACGACTTCTCCAAACGCACCTTCGACCTCACCAAGCCACCCATCGTGATCGGCAAGGGCTGCTGGATCGGCCCCGACGCCTTCGTCGGCGCCGGCGTCACCGTCGGCGACAGTGCCGTGCTGCTCCCCCGCGCCTGCGCGTTCAAGAACGTGCGGGCAGGAGCGGTGATCGAGGGAAATCCGGGGAAGGAGATTCACAGTGGCACAGCGTCATAGTGGCCGAGTGGCACAGTGCGTCGAACTGTCGCTCGGTGCATCGAACCGCCTTCACCTGTGCCACTGCGCCACTGCGCCACTCTGCCACTCCCGATGACCCACTCCCCCACCATCCGCGCTCTGCTCTGGCGCCGCATCGGCGCGAAGTTGTTCTACATCTCCTTCCACAACTGGTACGGCGTGCGCAACGCCCTGCTCCGCGCCTTCGGCGCATCGGTCGCCCCCACCAGCCGCGTCCGCCCCAGCGCGACCATCACACAGCCGTGGAACTTCGCCATCGGTCACGAAAGCTCCGTCGGCGACCTCGCGTACATCGACAGCCGCGAAAAGGTGACGATCGGTCAGTTCTGCACCGTCAGCCAACACACCCGCCTGCTCACCGCGCTCGACGAAGCCACACCCACCGCCGCCAACGCGCTCGCCAGCGCGAACATCCACACCCGCGGCCCGATCACACTCGAAGACGACACCTGGGCCGCCGCCGAAGCAATGATCCTCCCCGGCGTCACCGTCCACGCCGGCTCCATCATCGGCGCCCGCGGCACCGCCCGCAGCGACCTCGACAACTGGTCCACCTTCGGCGGCGACCCGCTGCGAAGACTCGGCACCCGAGCAAAGCCGACGGCGTAACACGACACCCCGCGCGCCTCCTCTCCCCGCTTGCGGGGAGAGGACGACTTGATGCAAAGCATCAAGTCAGGTGAGGGGACTGCGGGTACCTGATCGCAAAAAACATCCGAACGCGATTCACCCCTCCCCGGTCTCGCTGCGCTCGCCCAC
>CANHCQ010000040.1 GCA_947459215.1 Phycisphaerales bacterium | reverse complement strand
GATCGCCGTTGCAACCGCCGACAGCGAGCGGAATGTGGCACCTCGATACTCGAAGCCGGTCGGCAACACCGTCACTTCATGCTCGGTGCCCTTCCAAGTGCGTCGCAGCACGCTGCCAGGCGGTGGCAGGCGTGAATCGCTGGTGGCGACAACTCTCCCGCTCATCGTGAGCACGCGTGCGTTCGTGTTGCTCGGTCGTTGCAGCACGATGGCGCGCGGGGCTTGCACACGAATTTCAGCGTCATTGGCAAGTTCGGCTGCACGTTGGCGAGCACGTTCGGACAGCCCGCCGTACGCAATGGCTTGAATTCGCCAGGCGACGCGGCGGAACAACCACTGCTTGTTGCCCGATTTCGTTTCTTCGCCGAACACTTCGGCGTATCGGCGTCGCAGCTGCGTAAACGTCATGGCCGCGAGGGCTTCGAGCTGCGCGTCAACGGACGCTTCTTGGGATAGGTGGATCGATGTGGTCATGCGGCATCTCCGGTCACGGCCGACGAGCGGAAGTCGCTTGTGGCCGACACACTGATGCCAGCATCGGTGCTCTCTTCAAGTCCCAGTGGTGAACAGTCCGCATGCTGCTGAGAGCCGTCACGGGCATGCACAAGCCGCAACGCGGCGGTGGCGAGTACGGCGATGGCGCTGGTGGGGATGCGGGGCGTGGGCTGGGTCGGGCGAGAGACGGGGTAACGGGGCATAGGGCCTCCCGTTATCTAAATCTCTGCGCGTCCGGGGTGGGTGGTGCGCGGAAAATCGAAGATTGTCGAAGCTGCAGTGATGGCAACGATGTCATCACGCAAAGCAAATGAGTGCGTCCCGGGTCAACAGCGACCCGCCAAAGAGCAACTAACCCGTTCGCGGACAGAATCCCGAAGAGGAATCCGAGTCGTCCAGCAATATGGACAGTTCTCGAACGTTTCTCCTCATGGACTCGATTCCCAAGGAGTGCATATGCGTCGAGCTGCTCAGCTTGTTACGGCTGTGGTCATCGGATCAGCGACTATGGCCCTCGCGCAGAACACTCAGCAGAGTGTCTTCGACCGACTGGATACCAACCGCGACGGTTGGCTGTCGGCGGAGGAACTCGCCGCCACTCCGCGTGCCGCCGGAGACGACCTGTTCAAGGACCTTGATCGCGACAGCGATGGGTTTGTATCACGAGCGGAGTTCGATGCGTTCGCTGCCCGTCGCGGGCAACTCTTGGCGCAGCCAGCGCGTGAGCTGCGGGCGGCCTTGCCAATACTGCGCGAGCCGGAAGTCTCCGAGGGCACGCCGGCGGAGATCGCACGCTACCGGGACGCCGCGGCATACTCGGCGGCCAACGGCGGCCTGGTGCTGCTTGTCATGAAGAAAGGGCGTGCAGTCTTCGAACAGCACATCGAGGGCTCTACGCCGGAGAAAGCCTACCAGATCGCCTCGGGCACCAAGAGCTTCTGGGGCCCATTGGCAGCGGTGGCGATCCAAGACGGTCTCTTTTCGCTCGACGAACTCGTCGCGGACACGCTCACCGAATGGAAGACCGACCCGCGCAAGAGCCGCATGACTGTGCGCGACATGCTCACGTTTTCTAGCGGCCTCGAATCGCCGCGCCGCCTGTGGGCCGAGCGCGACAAGAACCTGTACACGCTCGCGCTCGGCCTGGCGGCCGTGGAGGAGCCGGGAAAGCGGTTCACATACAGCGAGGTCCACCTGTATGCGTTTGGCGAGTTCCTGAACCGCAAGCTCGCTGCTCGCGCGGCCAAGATCGGCCCCGGCACACCCGAGACAGCGCACGAATATCTCGAACGCACGCTCCTGAAGCCCGTCGGCATCGCTGGTGGACGCTGGCACAAGGACGCGACCGGCCAGCCCGCGATGGGCGATGGCGCCGTGCTCACCGCCCGTCAGTGGGCCGCGTGGGGCGAGTTGATTCGCAACCGCGGCAAGCATGGCGACACCCAGCTCATACCTGCCGATGGTCTGGCCAAGTGCTTCGAGAGTTCGACCGCCAACGCTGCGTACGGGATGACATGGTGGTTGAACAAGCCTTCGAACGCTGATTTGGCCTCGATTGCGGATCGGGCGGGGGAGCGTCGTCGCCGCTCGTCCGATCAGGTCAGCGAGCGCGGCATCGTCTCCGGCCGACTGCCCGATCTGGTCATGGCCGCCGGGGCGGGGCAGCAGCGGCTGTACGTTCTGCCTTCCGAGGAGTTGGTGATCGTGCGATTCGCCAATGCCGACATGCCCGCTGCGGTGATGCGCGGTGAGTACAACCGCCTCAACCTAAACTTCAAGGACGAGGAGTTCTTCACCAGACTACTCGCACCGGCCAGAACAGAAGGGACGCCCAAGTGATCCAGCCTCGGACAGTCCCCATCCAAGCCCGCACTGCGGCACGCTCGACATATTTGGTGCTGCGGCAGGTGGCCTTAGCCATCCTGTTCGGCATCGTGCTCCCCACCACGGCTCTCGCGCAGGATCTCCGCTTCATTCCTTTGCCCCCACCGGCCTCGCCGCGGGACCTGCTGCACAACCCGATCAGCAACAAGGTCTACACCGCCAACACGCCGCAGACCGGCGCACCGTCGGCCGAGAGCGTGACGATCATCAACGGCGCTACCAGCACGGTCATCACCACACTCCCAGTCGCCGCCGGTCCGCGCGACTTCTGCCACAACACGCAGAACAACAAGGTCTATGTTGCCAACTACTTCGCCGACAGCGTGACGGTCATTGATGGCGTGACCGATCAAATTCTCGCCGTGATCCCTGTCGGCGACGGTCCTCGGGCCCTGGCGTACAACTCGCAGAACAACCGCATCTACTGCGCCAACGAGTTCTCCGGCAACGTCACGGTCATCGATGGTGTGACCAACGCGGTCATCGCCACCGTGCCCGTCGGCTCGACGCCGCGTGTGATCTGCTACAACCCCGTCAGCAACAAGGTCTACGTCCCGAATGCTGGAAGTCAGACCGTCTCGATCATCAACGGCTCGACCAGCACCGTGCTCGCGACGGTGCCGGTCGGCACCGTGCCCCGCGGCATCCTGTTCAACCCACAGAACAACCGGGTGTATTGCTCAAACTACGGCTCGGACACCGTCAGCATCATCGACGGCGTGACCAACGCGGTGATCGCCACCGTGCCCGTGGGCGATGGTCCGACCGCCATGGGCCACAATCCCGTCGGCAATAAGGTGTATGTCTCCAACGTGGGAGCGCCAGGGCCGAACACGCCTGCCGCATGCACCGTTTCAGTGATCAGTGGCGACACCAACGCCGTCGTCAAGACCCTGACGGCTGGAGACGAGCCGACCGCGTTCGTCTTCAGCAGCAACGACAACACGATGTACTGGATCAACGAGTGGAGCCACACCGTCGCCGTAGTCGACGCGGCGACGGACGTGCAGGTGCGGACCATCGCCTTGGGAACGCCGCCCATCCAGCCGGTCGACATGTGCTACAACCCGATCAACGGGATCGTGTACACCGCCAACCGCCTGACGCTCAACATCGGCGTGATCACGACGGGGGCGAGCGCGGTGGATGTCGATGGCAATGGCGTGATCGATATCGATGATCTCTATCGTCTGAATCAGCAAACCATCGACGTGAATGCGGACGGCGTGGCCAACGCCGAGGACATCTCTTCCTTGGAGAGGTACCTTCGCAGGAACGAAGTCGCCGATATGACCGCTGGGCGGCGGTGAAGTCCACAACGCCACTTTCCTGTTCTGACCATTGCGAGCCCTCAGTGCCGCTGCCAAGGGCCACTTCGCGTTCGTCGATGTTCGCAACACGGCGGTCACCGACGGAGCGCTGATCGGCTTCGACTCAGATTTGTCATCGATGTTTCGCCCCCGCGAGCAGTTCTCGGGAATCCTGTTGTGCCCACGGGCGAGCGTGCGGCCATCGGGCGTTTGGTATGAGAAACCCTTCCGCAACGAATCGGGCGGCGCGATGAAGACCACCGATGCGACCTGCGGCACAGCCGCGTGGCGAATGACCGATCCCCGCACCATCAAGCCTTTGACCCGGTGCTGCTTGTGCGCCGAGCCCTGCTTCCTCCGAGAAGCCAACCAGACAGACGGGCGGTGAAGGCTCGCGGGGCGAAGCGTGCGCCCTGCGCCATGATCCAGTTCATCGTGCCGACGATGCGCGTCGGCCCGTAGCCGTCAAGAGCGGCAACGGCGGCTGAAACCACCTGACTCACCGTCGACGGCCGTTTGAAGATGCGGCTCGACCGCAGGTCCGCGCCTGCGGCGTCGATGAACGGCGTCTCCACCGGGCCGGGGCAGAGTGCGACGACGCGCAGGCCGCTTCCGCGATACTCAGCCCAGAGCGCTTCCGACAGCGAGAGCACGAACGCCTTCGTCGCGCCATAGACGCTCATGTACGGTGCAGGCTGAAACGCGATGGTCGATGCAATGTTCAGCACGATGCCACGACGCGTGAGGAGGTGGGGAACGAACAGATGGCTAAGCTGGGTGAGCGCAACGACATTCACAAAAAGCTGCTCGGACAGGTGGGCCGCGGGCTCCTCATGGAAAGCTCCGAAGTGCCCGAGACCAGCGTTGTTCACGAGCACGTCGAGCGAGAGCCCGCGTCGCATCACCTCATCGAACACCGCCTGCGCTGCTCCCGGCTTCGAAAGATCGGCCGGAAGCACCGTGGCGATCCCCCTTGCTTCACGTACCCGCTCTGCGATGACCTCGAGACGACCCAGTGAGCGGGCGACAAGCACCACGTGATCGCCGCGTTTGGCGAGCGCAAGAGCGAGCGCCTCTCCAATCCCCGACGACGCTCCGGTGATGAGGACGACCTTGGACTTGGAGTTCGTCATGGGTCTCATTTCCCTTTGCGCATCGTCGCGCTAAACCGGACGTGCTACCAGATTTTGGCCGCCCATAGATTAGCACAGGCACCGCTTGCGTGCACCCACTTGCTGAACCTCATGCCGCACAAGTCGGGTAAGGGGGTGATCCTGCCCGATCCTGTACCAGGGAGGACGCCATTGGCCACGATCGTGTACGCACCCACGGTGCGAGCATTCGCCGAACCCGAACCGGCCGCAAGGGTCAAGGCGTACCGATGATCAACGAAGTTCTCGTGCCCTTTCGTTCTGTCGCCCTTGAGCGACCATTCTTGACGGCGGCTCGGGCTCGACAACAACCGGGCACAGCGTACACCACCTGAAATGATCTACTCCCGACACCCCGCCTCATCGCCGCCTCTGTGCGCGATCCTGATGAGATTGCCGACATGACCGCTGGGCGGCGGTCAGGTCCACAACGCCAATTACCTGTTCTGATATCTACCGAGTCGCGATCGTCGGGTCGTGCTCAAGGGTGTTAGACGCGATGTGTCCTGTCAGGCACATGGGCAGAGCGCATCGCTAAACTGCACCGCGTTCAGTGTCTTCGGACAGGGAATAGCGTCGGCGTGAGCGAACCGCGATCTCTTTATGCAGATGGCGGACACTCTACCTCGCTGATACACCCGAGTTTCCGAACACCATCACATTCGGGGTCTGCACGCTGTAGGGCAGCCACGCCGGAGCCTCCTCCGCCTTCGGAACTCCGGTCCGCATGAATGCGACGAGATAGTCCATCATGGTCTGACTGAGCTTTCGTCCTTCAGTCGACGCGTCCACCGGCCCAAAGTCGTCTTCAACTCCCCCCCGACGCAGGCGTGAAGCCCGTTCAGCGGTCTGACGGTCTCGGAAGCTATGCCCAGTGACAATCGACTGCCCCAGCGTGCCGAAAGCATACGCGACCGTCTCGCCGTGCATGGCCGCGTGCCGCGTGTCGCGTGCCTGTGGAGGTACAAATGTCAGCTGAAAGAGATACACCGGCTGGCCGACGCGCGCCATGCCCCACGGTTTCGCGACCTCCGACGGCGGCAAGACATGGACCAAGGCGGGCTTCGGCAACGCCGTCAACAAAATCCGGCTGGTGAAGACCGAGACGGAAGTCACCGGCTTCGCCATCGTCCCAAACAGTCACCGAATCCGACTGTTGGCATCACCGCGTTGAAGTGCCACAATCGGCTCGCGCAGCCCGCACCAGGGGCATGGACCATTCGCGGATGCAAACCACCACGGTCCAATCCCAACGATGCTGTGCGTTTCACGTGTGTTCAATCTGGAGTCGTTCCTCATGAACCCGGCAGCCCTGTCGATCCAAGGCCTCGTCAAGATCCACCCCGGCCCCGTCTGCGCCCTCCGCGGCATCGATCTGGAGATCCCAGAAGGGATGTTCGGATTGCTCGGACCTAACGGGGCCGGCAAGTCCACCTTCATGAACATCGTGGCGGCGATCGTCGAGCCCACCGCCGGCCGCGTGCTGCTCGACGGCGTGGACATCGTCGCCGATCCGCGTCACATGCGATCTCGCCTGGGCTACCTGCCGCAGGACTTCGGCTTCTATCCGGACCTCTCGGGTCGGGCCATGCTCGAGTTCATGCTGCAGATGAAGGGCATCAACGGTCCTCGTGGTCGGCGCGCGCTCGCCGACGAACTCCTCGGACGAGTCAACCTTTCCGCCGCTGCGGGACGAAAGGTGGGCGGCTATTCAGGCGGGATGCGTCAGCGCCTCGGGCTCGCCCAGGCAATCGCTGGCGATCCTCGCGTGCTCATCGTCGACGAGCCCACCGCGGGCCTCGACCCCGAGGAGCGACAGCGATTCCATCGCCTCCTGGCCGAGATGAGCCCGGGACGCGTCGTGCTCCTGTCAACGCACATCGTCGACGATGTCGCTACGCTCTGCCCGCGGCTGGCCGTGATTCGCTCCGGCCAGGTCGTGGCCGACACCACGCCCTCAGCGGCTCGACGCGCGGTCGACGGCGTCATCCACGAAGGCTTCGTCGCCGACGCGACGATGCCCGAGTTTGCCTCGCGGCATCGCGTGCTCTCGGCGACGCTCGACGAAGGACGCAACAACCGCGTGAGGGTCTTCGTCGCCCCGGGCCGCGTGCCCCCCTCGGGCTTCTCGCCGGTCGTCGGCACGCTGGAGGACGCGTATCTCCTGCTGATGCGGTGCCCGCCCGCTGAGGTGCCCGCCTCACTCACCCGTGCCGCCGAGACCGTTGGGGGTGCGGCATGATCGCCCCCTTGCTCGCCTTCCCGCGGCTTGAACTGTCAACCTGCTGGCGCCGACCGCTCTGCGTCGTTATGTTCCTCCTCCTCAGCCTCATGACGCTGGGCTTCGTCGCGGGCGGTGCGCAGGTGAGCATGGGATCGGCCGACACCGGCGGCGATAAAGTCTCGATCAACTCCGCCTTCAACCTGGCGTTCACCGACGTTGCCATCTTTGCCCTGATCCTGCCCTTCTTCGCCGCGGTCGCCTGCGGCATGCCCATCCTCTCCGATGCCGACCGCCGGTTCGATCGCCTCATCGCCGCTACCCCCCTCTCGCACCTCCAGTATGTGTCGTCGCGATTCCTCGGTGCCTTCTCGGTGCTCGCCGCCATCCTTGTCGCCTGGGCCTGCGTGCAGGCCCTCCTCTACGAGTTCTATCCGATCGACATCAACGAGCGAATCCGAGGCGATTTCGCCCCGTGGAACTACGCGTTCCCCGTCATCCTGTTCGGCTTGCCCCTGACGCTGCTGGTGGGTGGCGTCTCGATGTGGCTCGGTGTTCGCACCCGCCGCCCCGTGCTGGTCTTCTCGCTGCCGGTCGCGCTGGTGATCACGGGTCTCTTCGGCGTATGGAACTTCAACCCGGAGTGGCTGCCTCGCAGTGTCGATCTGCTCATGCAGTGGATTGATCCCACGGGCCTTCGATGGTTCCTCCGAACCTTCGTGACTGAAGATCGCAGCGTCGCGTTCTACAACACGGCCGAGCTTTCTCCCGACTCGGCGTTCCTCGCCAGCCGCGCGGCCATCGCGACGCTGGGCCTGCTCTTCGTGTGGGCCGCGGGTCGCCGGCTCACCGCGAACGAACGTCGTGACCAACGCGTGCCCAACGCGGGCACGCTGCTCGCCCAGGCCGCGAGGACCGCCGCCATCGATCCCTCGTTGTCGCCGCACGCGGCCATCGCCGCTCGGGGCGAACGCCCTCGCTCAACAACGAGCACGCCCGGTCTCGTCGCCAGCACCCTCCGCGTGCTGACAAGCGAAGCACGTTTGCTGCTCCGCTCGCCGGGCGTGTGGCTCTTCGGGCCGCTGATCCTGCTGCAGACATGGACGACGACCACCTTCCGCCAGGGTCCGCTCGACACGGAGCTGCTCATGACGACCGGCGCGGCGGCGGCCGGCGCGTTCGACACGCTCACGCTCCTGTTGTGCCTGCTAATTCTGTTCTACACGGTCGAGAGTTTGGTGCGAGAGCAGCGCTGTGGTCTGGACGCGATGTTCCGGGCCTCGCCCGTGCCCACCGCCTCGGTGCTGGCGGGTAAGGTTCTGGCCAACGCCGTGATGGCGCTGGTGATCGTGGCCTGCGCCGCGCTGGCCATCCTGATGGTGCTCGTCACGCAGTCCTTCAGCACGGGAATCTCGATCAACTTCGAGTTGCCGACGCTCGTGCTGATCTTCGGTGTGCTGCTGGTTCCCACCCTCGTCGTGTGGGGCTCGTTCGTAGCCTTCTTGCACGCGGCGATCCGCAACCGTTTCGCCGTCTACGGCATCGCGCTGGCCGTCCTTGTCGCCACCGGATTCGCCACGCAGTTCGACTACCTCAACTGGGCAACCAAGTGGCACCTGTGGAACTCCGTGCAGTGGAGCGAACTCGACCGCCTGGCATTCATGTGGCCCGCGATCGCGACCAATCGACTGCTCGTGCTGGCGCTGGCGTTCTTCCTCGTCGTCGTGACGCTCCGCATCTGGCCCCGGCGTACGCCGGACCTGCGCGCCATGGCCGATCGCCTCAGGCCGTGGCATCTGCTCAAGGCGACGGCGTTCCCGCTGCTCGCGGCAGTCCCCGTGGCCGCCCTCGCGACGTACGCGGGTCTTGAAGTGCGAAACGGCTTCGAGGGGGCTCCGAGCCGCGATGCACAGAAGGCCTACTGGCGTCGCAACTCCTCGACGTGGGAAGGCGCACCGGTGCCCGCGCTCGACCGCGTCGAAGGCGAAGTCAAGCTGCACCCTGAATCACGCTCTCTGGAGGTGGCGGCCACCTACGTGCTCCGCAACCCGCACTCGGCTCCCATGGCTGAGCTCCCCATCACCGTGGGTTCCCACCTGTCAACCAGCAACTGGACGATCGACGGCATCCCGACCGATCCGGAGCAACGCGACCAGGACCTGCCCTGCATCGAGAATCGCAGCGGGCTCTACGTCATCCGCCCCGCCCGTCCGCTCGACCGCGACGCGACGGTCACCGTGTCATTCAAGCTCAAGGGCGAACTGCCCAAAGGGTGGTCGCGCTCGGGCGCAGGCGCTGGCGAGTTCCTGCTGCCTTCCGGCGTGGTGCTCACCTCCTTTAGCCCGAGTTTCCTGCCCGTCGTCGGCTTCGCCGAGGGCGTGGGCATCAACGAGGACAATCAGCGCGACGCCAAGGACTATCCGATCGACCACTGGAAGTCACGCGTCGATCCCGCCTTCGGGCCCGCCCGGGCAACCCAAGTGCGACTGGCCGTCGAGGGTCCGGCCGACTGGACCATCAACGTCGTGGGCGTCGAGAAGGAATCCACCACCGTCGACGGGCGCAAGCGGTCCGTCTGGGAGACCGAGCACCCCGTCCGCTTCTTCAACATCGTCGGCGGCCCGTTGGCGGTGAAGCACGGCGATCAAGCCGACATCTTCTACTCATCCCGCACGCCGCACAACGTGGAGACCATGGTCAAAGCCCTCGCGGCATCCCGCCAGCGGTACGCCGCCTGGTTCGGCGAATACCCATGGACGAACCTCCGCGTCACGCAGTTCCCCGCCCTCGCTGGCTACGCGCAGGGATTCCCCGGCAACATCTCCTTCTCGGAAGGCATCGGCTTCCTGTCTCGCCCCGTCTCGACCGATGAGTCCGCAGAAGGGACTGCGGTCGACATCGCCTTCTACATCGTCGCCCACGAGGCCGCCCATCAATGGTGGGGCAACATCGTCATGCCGGGCCGCGGTCCGGGCGGGAACATCATCAGCGAGGGGCTCGCCGAGTTCAGCGCGGCCATGCTGATGCACCACGACCTCGGTCCCGCGCAGGCCACCGCACTCCGCCGCCGCTGGGAGAAGCAGTACATCGAACGTCGCCGAGCCGACAACGAACGACCTCTCAATCGTACAGACGGCTCCCGGCCCGGCGACTCGGTGGTCACCTACCAGCGCGCGGGCCTGGTGTTCTGGATGCTCCGCGAAGTGATGGGCGAGGATGCGATGGTGGCGGGCCTCCGCTCCTTCGTCGCCCGCTGGAAGGACGGCGTCGAGACCCCCGACGGGCTCGACTTCCCGCTCATCGAGGACCTCGTCGCTGACCTTCGCCCGCACGCGCCCGACCAGAACCGCTTCGATTCCTTCGTGAACGACTGGATCCTGGGCAAGGTCCTTCCAGTTCTCGAGCTCGCCCCAACCAAGGTCGAGTCCGGACCCGACGGCAGCTTCACGACCACGACATCCTTGCGGAACACGGGCACGGGCACGGCGGAGGTCGTAATCCGGGTGCTCGGGGCCGTCGTCGCCGATCCACACGCCGCCGACGCCGAAGCGACCGCCGCGCACAAACCGACCTCGCCACACGCCGACATTGTTGTTCGTGTCGAGCCGGGCAAGTCCGTGGACGTAACCGTGCCGACAACGTTCCGACCGACTCGCATCGTCGTCGACCCGGAGGTCCGACTGCTCTTCTCGGGCCGCAAAGCCTGCGAGCGTGGGCTCTGAGCGGATGCAACGTGACTCGCTCGACAGTCAACAATCACCGTCCAACGGCCGCACCGCCCCGCCATCGACCGACACTCAATCATGCATTGGGAAGCCCTCATGCAAGCTGCTAGGCCCCGACCCCGCCGCCGTCTTCGTCCCCTCGCCGCATGGACGGCCTGCATCGCCGTCATCGCGACCGCCGCCGTCACGCTCTCGGGCGGGTGCTCGAAGTCGATGTTCATGCAGAGTCCATGGGACGCGATACCGAAGGCGACGCCGGAGGAGATCGCGAAGCTCCACGAGCCCGATGCCCTGCGCGCCGACCTCGACGCGATCGTCGCGCTCCACGAGCGGACCAACCCAAACCCCTACCTCCGTGTCTCGAAGGATTCGATCCTCGCGCTCGCCGAGCGGCTGAAGGCCTCGATCGACCGACCGATGACGCGGCGCGAGTTCCTGCCGATCGTGATGGAGATGCAGGCGGGCTATCGATCCGATCACTACGGGCAAGGCGTGCCCAACGAGGAGCTCGACGCCGCCTTCGCGCGCGGCGAGCGTCTGCTTCCTTTCCGCGCTGCGCCGGAGGGCGATGGGCTCGTGGTCGTCGCCGTCGCGGAGAGCGAGCGGGCGATCGAGCCAGGTGACAGGATCGTGCGGATCGGGACCGTGCCCGCCGCCGAGCATATCGCAAGGCTGCGGGCGCTCCAACCGGGCGAATCCGATCGTTGGCGCGACATCAATGTGCGCGAGTACTTCCGTGTCAACAGTTGGGTACTGGGAATCACGCTCCCGACGGAGGTCGAGGTCATCCGCCCCGACGGCTCGAGACGCACGGTGACGGTCGAGGGCGTCGGTGCCGGCGCGCGCAAGACCGAACGCACCGCGCCGACGGGCGCCCTGCCGACCACGCCCGCGGCCCCGCAGGGCAAAACGCTCATCGACAGTCCGCCGTTCCGATGCGTGCTGCTCCCAAGCGAGCCGCCGGATGCGGCCCCCATCGCGCTCATCGACTTTCCCACGATGGACGGGACGCTCGGTGGTCAGTGGGACACGTTCCTCGACGAGGCGATCCGCGCCGCGAACGCCCGCCGGGCCGTGGGGCTCATCGTGGATGTCCGCAAGAATGGCGGAGGATCGACAGAGCTCGGCGAAACCCTTCTTGAGCGCGTGACCGATCGCCCCTATCGCATGAACTCAAAGTTGGTGTGGCGCAGGAGCGAAGAGTCCGACGAGCTGTTTCGCATGAAGTCGAAGCCGATGTGGCGATGGCTGCTCATCGCCTTGCCGCTTTTCGTTCCCGAGTACACGAAGCTCAAGCAGGGCGAGGACGGGGCCTTTGGATTCGAGGCAACCAGCCGCCCGCGAGTCGAACCCAGCTTCGAAAGGCCGGCCGTCCTGCTGATCGGCGACCAGACATTCTCCGCTGCGATGGACCTTGCGGACGGCGTGCGCACCTACGACCTGATGCTCACGATCGGGCAGCCGACCGGCGGCTTGCCCAACTCGCTCGGCGACATCGGGCCGTTCCAGCTCCCGAACTCGCGGATCGCCGTGTCCTACAGCATGAAGTTGTTCGTGCGCGCGAGCGGCGACGAGTCCGACCTCGGCCCCGTGCACCCGCACATCGAGGTCGCCCCCGTCGCGGGCCGCGACGCAGCGCTCGAGCGCGCAATCGTCGAGATCCGCCGGATGCAGGCGGAGCGGAAGCAGTGACCGCCGCCGAGCTCATCGCGCTCCTGCCCGCGGTCGCGTGCATGGTTTTCACGCTCGCGGCCTTCATGGCGTTCGGCGCATGGCGCGAACTCCGTAACGCCTGCGACATCGACCACCGGCGAAAGGCCAAGCGGAGGATTGCGACTCTCGCACTGCTCGGCCTGATTGCGTTCGCAGCGGCCATCCTGCTGTCGCCCGAACACTTGCCGCTGCAAGATGCCCCCGCACCACACGCGTCCTACGACGCGAAGAGCGCGCTGTTCCAGCTTGCGCTCAACGCGACGATTGTCGCGCCGTTCGTCGCATGGGTCGTCTGGCATCGCCTGGGAGCGTCCGCGCTCGGACTCGGCACGCAGGATGCCATTCCGTCCCTCACCATCGGAGTGGGCGTATCGCTTGCGTGCGTCGCGATGCTGGGAAAGCTATCCATGTCGTTCTGGTCGTCGCCCAGCACGTGGTGGCTGCTGCTCGCGATGCTCGGTGTCGGCGCGACCGAGGAGCTGATCTTCCGCGGATTCGTGCTCCACGCTCTTGCCAAACGCTTGTCGCGCCTAGCTGCCGAGGCTTGGTCCGCCGCAATCTTCTCAGTCGTGCACACTCCGCAGCGGCTCGTGCACGGCATGTCGATCACCGAACTCGCGGTCAGCCTTGCAATCCTCTTCATCTGGGGTTGGTGCTACGCGGCTGCCATGCGGAAGGGAAAGCACGTCCCCGGGCTTGCGCTGGTGCACGCCATCGCGAATGTTTGCCTGGATTCCTAATCAGACCGCGATCGTCGCGACCATCCGATGTCGCAGTCTCCGCTGTCCGTCGCAGACGGCAACATTCCGCCTATCTATTTCGCCTCGATTGTCCACTGCCGGGAAGAGGCGGTTTGGTGGAGGGTCATGACTAGCTGAGCAGGTTCTCCCGGCAGAACGTCAACAGGGCATGGTACAGGTCCTGGCGGCGGTGGTTGTGGCGGGCAGAAGGCTCGTCACGAGTACTTCTGGTGACTCATCAACGCCAGCAATACAGCGGCTTCTTCTGCG
>CANHCQ010000039.1 GCA_947459215.1 Phycisphaerales bacterium | reverse complement strand
CCAATCGATCCCCCATGCACCCAAGCCCCTCCGATCGGAGGGGTTTTTTGTTGCACGCCGCACGCTGCTCCAAGGCCGATGATCGCGGCGGTTCTCGGGCGTCGTTGCGATCCGGCCCGGCGCCGCCCGCACGCCCGCGGTGCCATCTGCACGCGAAGCCCGACCGCAGTGAAGCCGTGGCCGCCTCAGGACGATTGGGGGGGTGGGCTTCGGTGCGCCCGCCTCGGGAGGGGACGGGCGGCCGAGGCGCGTGCCCGAGGGTGCGTCTACGCAGGAGAGTTGCATGAGCAGCGAGTCGAAGAACCCGGGCCAGCAGGACCGTTGCGTCAAGCCGCAGCCCGACGCCGTCGCGTTCAATCCCCAAACCGGTGCGGGGCTGAATTACAACGGCGTGGTGGATCGCCGCCTCGGGCTTGACCGCCGCGCCATCGCGGATGCGAAACGTGCTGCAGAGGGTGGAGAGGACCCGACCGGCCTGGAGCGCCGCCGCGGGCGCGGCCGCCGCCTGTCGGACTTCACCAAGAGCGCCGAAGAAGGCGAAATGACCAAGGAACAGTTCCTGTTCCTGTCGGCCATCGACGCGTTCAAGAAGGCCAACGGCAAGACGTTCCCGACCTGGACCGACGTGCTCGAGGTGGTGCGACTGCTCGGCTACCGCAAGACCTGCAAGGCCGAGATGCACCTGCGGAACGCGGAGGATTGGATGGAGGCAGGGGACGCGACGTCGAACGTGCGGCCGCAGCGTTGGCACGAGCGGGAGAAGATCGATCGGGATCGCCGGGCGGCGTGAGCGACGAGCACGCCGTGGGAGAGACCGCGCGGTGATCGAAACCCGCGTCAGGTGAACCGGAACCGCGAAGCGGTGGCCGTTCCAAGCCCGGGAGCGAGCCCCGGATGAAGGTCGAGCAATGGGATGAGTCGCGAAGCGACGCCACGAGCTGCCGCCGCGTGCCTCGGTGCGGGGCGAGGATCATTCTGAGCGATCGTCGTATACTTCATGCGTGATTCCGCTCGTTGAGCACAAGCAGGCCGAACTCGCGGAAATCTGCCGCACGCACCGTGTTGCGCGGCTATTTCTGATCGGGTCCGCGGTCGACGACACGTTCGACCCGACGCGGAGCGACCTTGATTTTCTGGTGGAGTTTCAGCCGCAGGAGCGGAAGGGCTTCGCCGATGTGTACTTTCTTCTGTTGACGGATCTGGAGAATCTGTTCGGACGGAAGGTCGATCTCGTCGAACGCCACTGTGTCGAGAATCCGGTGGTGCGTGCGTCCATGGAGCGGACGAAAGTCCCGCTGTATGCCGCGGCGTGAACCCAGCGCGTTCGTGTGGGATTTGCTCGATGCGAGCCGATCGCTGACGAGCATGTGTGCTGGCATGAACCGGGAACAATATCTTCAGGACAAGGTGCGGCGGCTCGCGGCCGAACGCCTGCTCATCACGATCGGTGAGGCGATGAATCGGCTGTCATCCGCCGACAGCGACATGGCGACCGAGCTTGGAGATGTCGGGCCGATTGTCGCCTTCCGCAACGTGCTCGTTCACGGATACTTCAAGATCGACCACGCCACGGTGTGGGAGGTCATCCAGAACAGACTCCCGATTCTGCTTGCGAACGCTGAGCGAGTCTGGTCGCGATTTGCTCCGCTGTACGATCCGCCGGAGCCAAGCCCATGAGCCACGCCGCCAGTTCCTCCTACGACACCTACACCAGCCCCCTCGCCACCCGCAACGCGAGCGAGGAGATGCTGCGGCTGTGGTCGGCGCGGCACAAGTTCAACACCTGGCGACGCATCTGGCTTGCGGTGGCTGAGGCCCAGCACGAGATGGGCTTGCCCGTCACCAAGGAGCAGGTCGAGGAACTGCGGGCGGTCGTGAATCGGCCCGGCGGCATCACCGACGATGAGATCCGCCTCGCCGAGAAGTACGAACGCGAGCTGCGGCACGACGTGATGGCGCATGTGCACGCCTTGGGTGATTCGTGCCCGAAGGCGAAGGGGATCATCCATCTGGGGATGACGAGTCAGGATGTGGTGTGCAATGCGGATTTGCACGTGATACACGAATGCATGAGCCTTATCGACTCCAAGCTCATCCGACTGATCTGCTCACTCGGAACGACCGGCAAAGATCATGCACATGTAGCGACGCTGGGGTTCACTCATTACCAACCCGCTCAACCCTTGACAGTTGGTCGCCGCCTTGTTCAGTGCGCATACGAACTAACGCTCTTACGCAGGAGATTCGACGGTTGGGTGTATCAGTGCTCAGGAGGACTGGTCCTTAGAGGGTTACGCGGCGCCACCGGCAGCCAGGCTTCCTTTCTTGCTTTGGCAGGTGGATCGTCGGGGATCGTTGACCAAGTTGAAGCAGCGTTTATCTCGAAGTTCCACCCGCACGCATTCTGGTCGTCCGAAGAGCTTGGCACCCCGGAACAGCAGCTCCAGAAGGCAATTGCTCGCATCGAGAAGAGCGTTGCGGACATCAAGTCGAAAGACCTGCAACCGAAACACCTACGCCAATACGAGCGACGTCTTGCGGAGCTTCAGTCCATGACGGCGATTGAGTACGCGGCAAAAGACGCCCGATCTCGAATTGACGAGATGGCCTTCTGGATCACCGGCCAAACCTATCCCCGCGTCATCGACACCTTCATCCTCGCCGACCTCGCCTCCGTCGCCGCCGTCCTCCACAAGATCGCCACCGACATCCGGCTCCTCTGCAACCGCAAGGAGGTCGACGAGCCGTTCGAGGGCAAGCAGATTGGGTCGTCGGCGATGCCGTACAAGCGGAATCCGATGCGGTGCGAGCGGATCTGCGGCCTCTCTCGCTTCGTGATGAATCTCGTCGGCAACGCGTACGACACGGCCGCCACGCAGTGGCTGGAGCGGACGCTCGACGACTCGTCGAACCGGCGGCTGTCGCTGCCCGAAGCCTTCCTCGCGCTCGACGGGGCGCTCGACCTGATGCACAACGTGGCGTCGGGCTTGATCGTGCACGAGGCGATGGTGAAGAAGAACCTGATGGCCGAGCTGCCGTTCATGGCGACCGAGAACATCCTGATGGAGTGCGTGAAGCTGGGCGGCGATCGCCAGCACTACCACGAGTTGATTCGGCAGCATGCGCAGGCCGCGGGGTTGCGGGTGAAGCAGGAAGGGCTCGACAACGACCTCTTGGACCGGCTCAAGAACGACCAGAACTTCTGGAGCACCAAACGCGGCGGGCCGCTGTCGGCGGAGCTCAACTGGGACGGCGTGATGGACCCGATGAAGTACGTCGGGCGGAGCGTCGAGCAGACCGAGCGGTTCATCAAGGAAGTGGTGGAGCCGCTGCGGGAGCAGTACAAGGACGCGATCGCGAAGCTGGGGACGAGTGGGCCGAAGGTGTGATGCAAATGGCAAGATCAAGCTGGGAAGCGTGGCGAAGAGTTTTTGAACGATCCCCATCGAGGGTGCCATATCTGCACCTCGAGCGAGCGAATCAGAAGGGGCTGTGCTTCTGCGACTGTCCGAGGGCCCTCGCAGCCGTGCCAGATCAGTTGGATTGTCCGTGGTGTGGCTGCGGCTGGCTGTTCTCGTGTGCGCAGTGTGGGAGAGCCTTCACGTTCGCCAAGGCCGTCAAGATCGACTATCCCCTTGATGAGATTGTCGCGATGGACTTGTCAGGCCGTGGCTTTGCCGAGAACGCGGAAGTTGCCAAGGAAGCAACAGAGTTCATGCGTGCAGCGCTCTCCGACGTCGATGAAGACCGCACCTATGTCTACCTCGACGGCAGCATCTTGACGCTGGATGCGTCCGACATCAAGTTTGAAGGTTGGCATGCTCGTCACGATTTGCCGGTCCTTCCGCACAAACTGGAGCTCACAACGCCTGGCGAACTCGGGCGGGTCCTGGGCGACAGCGCGTACTGGTGGGATCGCAAACGGGAGGAGTAAGACTCCTCCGCGGTGAAACGCCTTCCCACGGCACCCGAGAAAAGAAAAACCTCTCGCTGACGCGAGAGGCTCTATGGGTGCAAGGCGTTGTCGTTCGTGTGCGTTGGCTCAACCCAGTGCCGCGGCACCGGCGACGATCTCGGTGAGTTCGGTCGTGATCTGGGCCTGGCGGGCGCGGTTGAACGTGCGGGTGAGGCGCTTGCCCATCTTGCCGGCGTTGTCGGTCGCGGCCTTCATCGCGATCATGCGGGCGACGTGCTCGCTGACGATCGCGTCGTTGAAGCACTGGAAGAGCACGGCCTTCACCGCCGCGGGGAGCAGCTCGCCGAGCAGCTGGGCCGCGTCGGGGCTGAACTCGTACTGCGTGGTCGCGGCAGCGGACTCGCCCGTGGCCTTCTCGATCTTGCCCGGCGTGTGCTTCTCGAGGGCGTCGGCCTTGAAGGGCAGCAGCTGCATCACCGTCGGCACCTGCTTGCCGGCGGAGAGGAACTTCATGTAGACGACGTGGACGCTGGTGATCTCGCCCGAGGCGAAGCGGTCCATGTAGTTCTGAGCCAGCGACTCGATGGTCTCGTAGGTCGGCTTGTCGCCGATGGTGTGGGCCTGAGAGACCGGGATGTTGTTGTACTTGAGGAAGCCGGCGCCCTTCTTGCCGACCAGCTCGATGAAGCCGGCGCGGTTGGCGGGGTTCTCGCGGGCGAAGGCCATGGCGGTGCGGAGGATGGCGCCGTTGTACGGGCCGCAGAGCCCGCGGTCGGAGGTCAGGATCAGCGTCAGGGGACGCCCCGCACCCTTCTTCTCGGCGGCGGTCAGCAGCGGGTGCTTGAGATCAGACAGAGCCTTGGCCAGACCGGCGACGAGCTCAAAGAGCGTGTCGGTGTACGGGCGGCTGGCGACGGCCCGCTGCTGGGCGGCGGAGAACTTCGCCGTGGCGATCATCTGCATCGTCTTGGTGATGCGGCGGATGTTGCCGACGGCCTTGATGCGCTTCTTGATCTCGCGAGTCTTGCCCATAGGGAGGCAAGTTTAGGCGCGAGCGGCCGAAACAAGAGGCTCCAGGCGGCCCGGACGCGGACCGGTCCGAATGGAGGTCAAACAACGTGTCACCCATGTCTCCGAACGCCCGGCGGGCCACGCCGCGACGGGTAACGCAGCGGCGGAAGAGCGGAAGGGATTCCGAACAGAACTCGAAAATAGTGTCACCCATGTGTCCGAACGCTCGAACGGTGCGGCGAGCAAGGATGTGCGTGGAGGTCCGTGAGCGGCCAGCCGGTGGTCGTTGCCTTTCGAGGCCAACGGCCTCGCAGAACCAAGCCGTGGGTGGAGCGACGAGTCCGCGAGGAGCGACACCCACGGACGGCATCGAGGAAAACCGAACGGCGTCCCTTGCATCGCACCCCACCGGGGTGCGAGAGTCGCCCGTCTGGCACCCCTTTGGGGTGCGGCGTCTGCGCCCGAGTTCCGTGGGTGTCGCTCGCGGACTCGCTCCACCCACGGCTGGGTTCTTGGAGGCCGTTGGCCTCCGAGGCACGGATCGCGCGTTGGTGCAACCAGGCCCGGCGTCTCTTCGTCAACTCGCCGCGGCGTCACGCGCCCGAGCGCGCTTCATCGACGAGCACCAACCCATCCCACGCCAACTCCATCCCCTCCGGCAACTCCGCCTGCGTCTTGGCGTGGCCCAGGTCGTGGGTCATGTGCACGAAGTACGTCCGTTCCGCGGCCACGTTCTGCGCGATCCCGATGGCCTGGCTCAGGGTCAGGTGCGTCGGATGGTGGCGATGCCGCAGGGCGTCGAGGACCAGCGTGCGGCAGCCTTCGAGCAGCGGCCAGGTCTCGTTGGGGATTGCCGAGACGTCGGTGAGGTAGATGAGGGGGAAGAGTGAAGGGGTGAGGGCTGAGGGGTGAGAAGGGGCCGGCTCGATTCGGAAGCCGACGACCGGCAGGCGGCCGTGCATCGCTCGCAGCGGCGTGAAGCGCAGGCCGTGGAGGTCGATGGGGCGTGCGGGCTCGATCGGGAAGGCGATGAGCGTCGCGACGAACGACTGGTTGATGTTCTTGTCGCTGTCGAAGATGTGCTGGTAGACGCGCTTCAGGAACTCGATCACGCGGGGCTCGGCGTACACGTCGATCGCGTGCTGCTGCATCGCGTTGTAGCGTCGCACCTCGTCGAGCCCGAAGGTGTGATCGACGTGGTTGTGCGTGAACAGGATCGCATCGACGCGGCGGATCTGGTGCTTGAGCGCCTGCTGCCGCAGATCCGGGCTGGTGTCGATGAGCACGCAGCGGGGCTTGCCGTCCGGGTCGATCCATTCCAGGCACGCGCTGGTGCGCAGGCGGCTGTCGCGCGGATCGGTGCTGGTGCAGACCTCGCAGTCGCAGCCGATCACCGGCACGCCGCTGGAGGTGCCGGTGCCGAGGAAGGTGAACTTTGCGTCGCGGATGATCACGGGGAGGGAGAGAACGCGGAGGGGCGGAGGTTGCGGAGGTGCGCGGAGGGGAGTTTATGGAATGGAACAAGAGAACAGCAGAAGAGATGAAGAGGGGTACGGGGGGAAGCTCTTCACGGCCGCGCCGAGTGCGTGCTGCTGCCTTGCCAAGCTTTCGGCTCCGCGTCACTTCGCAATCTCCGCCCCTCCGCGTTCTCTTTGCGAACGTTGCTCATCTCGGCATGAGTAAGCCCGGGTTGTACACGTAATGCAAGTGGGGCCCGAGCAACAGCGCCGTCTCGTCCGTCCACTTCTTCGGCCCCAGCCGCCCGAAGTATTTCATGAACGCCGAGACGTTGCTGTAGCCAAGCCCGACGAACGCGTCGCAGCGGGCCGCGAGCAAGGTGTCGAGCAGGACTTCCTCCCCGATCTTGGTGCCGATCAGCGCGGGCTGGTAGTGCAGCCCGGTGCGGGCGCTGGTTCGAGTGGCTTCGGCGACGTCGAGGCGATCGGTGTACTTCGCCTTGTACTCCGCGACGGCGGGCTGCCAGTCGGTGAACAGCCGCACGCGGGCACCCGGGAACTTCTGCATCAGCGCCGCGATGTGCTGGTGGTAGACCGCCGAAGCCTGATCGAGCTGCGGCAGTTCCACGTGCTTGTCGCTACCGCGGACGTGCACCGCGATGGTGGGCGTGCGCACACCCGCGGCCAGTTCCTCCAGTCGCGCCGCGATCGCGTCCGACGGGATCAGGTACTTGCCGATCAGGTCAAGGAAGATCACATCCAGCGGTTGGCCGAACAGCCGATGCTCCCGCGGCAGCCAGTGCTTGAGCGACATCACCGGCGTGTGAAAATCACTCACCGCGATCGGTTCGGGGCGATTGAGGAACGACACCGCCGCGATCCGCGACTGCGGCCCGGTCATCGCCCCGTTGTCGATCACCGTGAGATTCGCGTCGTTCCACTTGCTGGGAAAGAACTTCCTGCCCTTGGCATCGCGCAACACATCGACCAGCGTCAAACTCGACACCGGCTTGAAGAAGTGGTTCCACAGGTTGTGCGCCGGATCCGACTCGCCCGGGTTCTTCCACCGCGGCAACTGCGGCCCGCCGAAGCGCGAGTTCGCGCCCCAGTGCACCAGCGGCGTGCGCCCCGTGATCTCCGCCAGCAAGAGCTGCCCGAGCACGTGATCCACATCCGACCAGAAGCCCTGCGACCACGAGCGGATCACGAGGATGCGATCGGACGAGGAGGTGGGCGGGGCGGGATCGGGACCCGGTGTCATCGAAGCGATCAGCGCACGTACTGCGTCGAGGCGCTTGGCGTCGGCGCCGGGCAAGGCCGCACTGCGGGTGACCGCATCCTCGGCGACATCCCGTCGCGACACCTTCACCGCGACCTGGGCGACGATCAGCCACGACTGCCAGTGATCCCAGCCGATCTCCTGCAGCTCGCGGCAGATGCGATCGGCAAGATCGAATCGCCCGTGGGCAAACGCCTGCGTCGCCGCGTTGATCGCGGCGTTCTGCTGCGCGGGCTGGACGGGTTGCGACATGCGGAGATCATTGGGAGCGCGGATCGATCGCGTGCCGCGGATGACTTCCGGTCGCTTGGTCCGGGGCGAAATGCGCGCGATCGCAGACCGAGGTCGGATCGGCCGGAGCCGGAGCAGCGGTTTGGTCCGATTCGATTGGTGACGGCGCGATCTATCCGAGGCTTCCTCGAAGACTCGTCAGCCTCGGCGTCTGTCGATGGCGAGCGTGTTGATTGCGCCCATGACTCCATCGACTCCTGCACGCCGTGCTGCCTCGGCGTCGTGCCCACGACGAAACTCGACGGTGAGGATCGGGAGTCCCCGGTCGATACCGACGAAAGTGCCCAGCGAGCCCGGGGTTGGATAGCCCATCGAGGGCTGGACCCGCCAGCGCGGGTCGGATTGCTGTGCCGCCGCGACAAACGCTTCGGCAAGGTCGGACGCCGGGCCGTCGAAGTTCACGAACGGGCCGCTGCGGATCGAGTGGAAGACGATGACAAGGTCGGGCCGAAACGTGTCGAGCTCGCGGGCGAGCGTGCGCGATTCAGGCTCGCTGAGCGGCACGGCGCCCCGATCCGTCGCGGGCGAGAAGTTCGACGCCGGGAAGTTGCGATTGAGGTCGATGCCGCGGGCATTGGTGCGGGACGCCGCCGCGGTGCCGTCCGGGTTCAGATCGCGGATCACCCGCACGCTCGCCGCGAGCGATCCATCGGCCCTGGCAGCCGCCAGTGCCGCGATCAGCGGCTGAACCGCGGGCAAACCCTCCGGCTCGTTGCCGTGGATCGCGCCGATCACCAGCACGCGCCGCGGCCTCGCCCCGCCAGCGGTCGGCTCAATCGTGACGGCTTCAATCGTGCGGCTTTCGACGGAGCGAGCGATCGGGCTCCAGCCCGAGCTTGCTTCGACAGCGCGCGGAGCGGATGTGCAGCCACTCGAAAGCAGCGCAACCGAAACGAGCAGCAGTGGAACCAAAGTCGCGCGAGTCATGCCGCCATTCTCGGCGGGTCCGGCTGTGGGACTGCAACCATTACGCCAACGGATTGACCTTCGGCGTCGGATCGCCGTGCGTGCGGATGTACTGATCCACACGCCGCGCCATGCTGCGGACCATGGCCCGCAGGGCTTTCTTGTCACCCTTGGCGGTTCCCAGCGGGCGGGCCAGCGTGTGCTCGAGCCACGCCGCACACGCGTCGCGGAGCACGCGGAAAGCCAGGGCGCCGCGCGGTGCGACGCCGACGCCGATCGGCTCGATCAGGAGCGTGGCCAGCATGCGGGCCATCTCGCCCGGGTTGCCGCGGCGTCGGATCGCCACGGTGTCGATCAGCGTCACGATCGGCACGCCTTCATCGAAGGTCACAATCAGGTTCGAGGGCTTGTGGTCGCGGTTGCAGACGTTGGCGGTCAGCATCGCGCCGACCTGCACACCCACCGCGCGGGCGAGCGCGTGTTCGTCTCGGATCGAAAGATCGCGATCGGCCAGATGCCGCAGCAGTGTCAAGCCCGGCGCGACCTCGAGCAGCAGCCATTCACGGGGCCAGGCCTTGGCGGGCAGCAGCGCTGGCGGTCGCGTCGCCGCTTCGGCGTCGCCGTACTGCGTCAACAGCGCGATCGGACCGGCGACAGGAATCCCCGCTCGCTGCAGCCGCCGCGCCCCGCGCCACTGCCGAAACCCGCGGCTCGCCCGCAGCAGGTTCTTGGCCCGATCGCGCAGGCCGACCAGCTCACGCCATTTCACGATCAGTTCCGTGCCCTCGACCGCGACCCGCACCACGAACGAATGTCCCTCGGCCTTGAGCACCGTGCCCGCGGAAGGGTCGAGGCGGAACGATGCCGCAAACCGCGCAAGCGCGGCCTTGCGATCACGCCATGCCGGCGCGACCTTCTCAACCCGCACGCCCCGGGGGATGTGAAAGGACAGACCCACAGGGGGAATGTACCGAGAACCGGCGACGGATGGAAGCCCGAAGGCGCGGGTTCAGCTCCCTGCCGATCAGCGGCGTTTCGCGATAGAATCTCGGCATGAACGTGCAGGGAGTCGAGTTTCCCGAGGCTGAGATCGCCGCGATCTGCCGAGCGTCCGGCGTCGTGCGGTTGTCGCTCTTCGGATCGATCTTGACCGCCGACTTTTCCCCCGACAGCGATGTTGACCTGCTTGTCGAGTTTGCTCCCGGCACGAACATCGGTCTCATGGCATTTGCTGGTCTTCAGGAATCGCTCGCCGGCGTCGTGAAGCGTCGGGTTCACCTCCACACGATCAATATGCTCCCGCCCGCGGCTCGGGCGACAGTCCGCGGCTCGGCCAGGGTGCAGTATGCGGCGTGAATCACGGACCGGACCTTCCGACCGTGCCCGCTTCGAGCACATTCTCAGGGCTGGCGCCGCGATCGCCAGCTTCGTGCGGGATCGTCGTCGCGACGACCTTGAGACCGACGACATGCTCCGTCGGGCTCTCGTCAATGCCGTGCAGGAGATCGGCGAAGCGGCGACCCGCATCACCGACGAGGGAAGATCGCGGGCGGCGTCGCTTCCGTGGGGACAGATCGTGGCGATGCGTCATGTACTCGTGCATGTCTACTGGGGCGTTGATAACGATCAGTTGTGGAACACGGCGACGATTGAAGTGCCGGCGATGATTCCCCTGATTCAGAGTGCCATCGCTGCGTGGGAGTCCCGGTAAGTTGCGGCGGATTCGAGTTTCCCCCGCACCCCTCCTCACAGCGTCACCAGAGCTTGAGCGGCCATCGTCGCCGCTCTTTCCTACCCTTCAGCATGCCCGCCACGCACGCAGAATCCACAGCGGCCGCCGCCGTTTCCGAGGTCAAGCCGATGTCCAACGACGTTCGCCAATCGATCGCCCGCGAGCTCCCCGAGCTCATCGCCTTCCGCCACGACCTCCACGCCCATCCCGAGCTCTCGTACCACGAGACCCGCACCAGCAAGATGGTCCAGAGCGAGCTTTCCAAGCTTGAGCGTTACGGGCTGAAGTACATCGGCGGCCTCGCCAAGGGCACCGGCGTGCTCGGCTATCTGCCGCCCACCGACGCCGCCGCCGCCAGCAAGCCCTCCATCGGTCTCCGCGCCGACATGGACGCGCTTCCGATCGTCGAGAACACCGGCAAGCCCTACAGCAGCACCACGCCCGGCGTCATGCACGCCTGCGGCCACGACGGGCACACCGCGATTTTGCTCGGTGCGGCACGCGTGTTGAGCCACATGACGCATCGTCCCCGCGGTGTGCACTTCGTCTTCCAGCCCGCCGAGGAAGGCGGCGCCGGCGGCCGCGCCATGTGCGAGGACGGCGTGCTTGATGGAAAGGTCCTCGGCCCCAAGATCGAGAAGATGTACGGCCTGCACGGCTGGCCGACGCTCCCGGTGGGCATCGTCGGTTCGCGGCCGGGTCCGCTGCTCGCCGCTACTGATGATGTGGTGGTCACGATCAAGGGCGAACAGTCGCATGCGGCGTACCCGCAGTACAGCAAGGACCCGATTCTTTGCGTGTCGCAGTGCATCGTGAGCCTGCAGCAGCTTGTGAGCCGCAACGCGTCGCCGGTTGATGCGGTGGTGTGCTCGATGACGGTGATCAAGGGCGGCACGGCGAACAACATCATCCCCCGTGCCGCGGAGTTCCACGGCACGATCCGCACCCTCACCACCGAGACACGAGCTCTCGCGAAGAAGCGGTTCTTCGAGATCGTGCAGGGCGTGGCCGCCGCCCACGGCTGCGAGGCGCATATCGATTGGCAGGAGGGCTACCCGGTCACGTTCAACGACCCTGCGCTGACGGAGCGCTGGTTCGACACCGCCAATGCCGCACTCGGCGCCGAGCGGGTGCAGGTGGTGCCGGAGCCGACGATGGGCGGCGAGGACTTCTCGTACTACGCCAAGAAGGTGCCCAGCGTCTTCTTTGTGCTGGGCCTCAAGCGCCACGGCGAGGCCAATCCGCCCACGCTGCACCAGCCCGAGTTCGACTTCAACGACGACGCGCTTGCCACCGGCGTCGAGATGATGGTCGCGCTGGCGACCAAGTAATGCAGTCGGACCGGCTTCCGGCTGATCCGCGACACGAACACGGGGGGACTTTCCGGGCCCGGGTGCCGCGGGCTTCTATCGCGCTCGCTTCACCAGCACGGCCGAGCACACTGCACCGCCCAGCAGCCCGGCGCCGAGCAGGATCAATCCGGCGGCGGAGAACTCCTGCGTCCGCATGAAGTGCAGTTGATTCAGCACGGCGCGGGCCAGCGTGTCGAGGCCGGGGGGTTGCAGGATGACAGTGGCTTCCAGCTCGTGGAGCGAGAGCACGGCGCCGATGATCGCGGCACCGATGAGGGTGCGGGCGTTTCCGGTGATCGCGGCGGCCCAGAGGGCACCGAGTGAGCGGACGCCGTCGAGTGTGCGCTGATCGCGGGCGTCGCGCGACTCGATGCCGGCGAGGAGGCACCCGAGCGCGACGGGCACGACACCGACGCGTGCAAGATGCGCGAGCACCAGCACGAATGTGGAGTCTTCCAGCGCCGGTGCCAGCGTGCGCACGGCGTGGGCGATCCACAGGCCGAGCATCACGCCGGGCATGATCGCGCCCGCGGCAAGCAAGCCGAGTGCAAGTTGGACAAGCCGCTTGGACATGCCGCCGGCGAGTGTGCCCAGCCAGGCGAGCAGCATCAGCGCGGCGCTGGCGGCGCCGACGACGAGCGAGATGCTGGCGGAGGTGAGCAGTGGTTGCTGGTAGCTGCGGATGAACTCGAGCAAGCCGCCGTCGCGTGCGAGGTGCAGCGTGAGCAGCGCGCCTGGCAGCAGGGCGCCCAGCGCGGCGACCGCGAGCGCACCGAGCCACACGCCGCGGCTTGCGATGCGGGGTGAGAGGCGCGTCTGCGACTCGGGCGCGTCGAGGCGGATGCCGCGGACGCCGAGGAACGCGGCGAGGAGTGCGATGGCGATCAGCGGCAGGGTGAGAATCCAGGCTCGCCACTGCTGGTCCTGCGGCAGGAGGTCCATGGCCAGCCAGACGCGGATGGTGAGGGTGTGGACGCGGGCGACGTGGAGGGGGATGACGGAGCCCAGGGTGAGGGCGAGGACGAGGAGGAAGGAGCCGCGGAGGCCGTCGCGGGCGAGGGAGAGCTTTCCGAGCAGCGTGGCCCACCCGGCGCGCAGCCTGCCGGCTCCGGAGTGGTGGGTATCGAGCGTGAGTTGTTCGAGGGTGGCGTCGTCGATGCGGCGGAGGTGCAGCGCGAGGATGAGCATCGCGACGGGGGCGCTCCAGATCATGATCGAGCCGACGGCGATGGCTTTGCCGAGGGCGACGGGGATCCACGGCGATTCGCGTCCGAGTTGTTCGGCGAGGTCGCCGAGCGCGGTGCCGGGGGCGCGGAGGAGGTTGAACGCGCCGAAGGCGAGGTAGTTGGGGAGGAGCAGAGGGGCGAAGAGGAGTGGGGCGAACGTGTAGCCGCGGGTGCGGAGGAGCCAGGCGCCGGGCCAGGCGAGGAGTACGGCGCCGGCGCTGATGAGTGCGGCCCAGAGCAGGGATGTCAGGAGCGCGGAGAGTGAGAAGAAGGTGGGGAGGTCGGCGGCGATGGGGCCGGCGGGTGCGGCGAGGAGGCGGTAGAACGCGACGACAGCGGGAGCGCCGATGAGGGTGCAGGCGATGAGCAGGAGGAAGATGGAGGCGGCGCGGGTGGACATGGAGTTGCGGCGGAGCGGGGTTGGGCACGCTCGCACTGCCGACGCCGAGCCGTCGGCAGTGGCACCCGGAGATGAGTCGGACGAGGCTCAGCGTATCATGGCGAACATGGCAACTTCAGCGACGAAAAGCGGCAAGAGTGGTGGTGGCAAGTCGGCGGGCGCGGCGACGGATCCGTTCCTGCCGCGGCAGCGCAAGGTGCGGGAGGCGATGCTGGGGCATGAGCTGACGCATCTCTTGGTGAGCAGCCCGCTGGATGTGGGGTATCTGACGGGGTTCACGGGCGGGGATTCGTATTTGCTGATCGGGCCGCGGCAGCCGGGGGCACCGGTGACGGCGGCGCTCATCAGCGACTTCCGGTATCAGGAAGAGCTGCAGCCGTTCGCGGACAAGCTGGAGATCATCATCCGCAAGCGCTCGATGGGCGAGGCGGTGGCGGATCTG
>CANHCQ010000038.1 GCA_947459215.1 Phycisphaerales bacterium | reverse complement strand
GGTTCTCGCGGGTTCTCGCGGGTTCTCGCGGGTTCTCGCGGGTTCTCGCGGGTTCTCGCGGGTTCTCGCGGGTTCTCGCGGGTTCTCGCGGGTTCTCTTTCAGGGAGTTTGGCTATGGGTCTGTGCCGCGGTGTGTTGGCTTGTGCGTTGAGCGTTCCGGTGATGGCGTCCGCGGCGGCGGCGCCGTTTACGTGGTCCACCGCGCCGGGTGACTGCTCGTTCCTCGCCGGGGGCTTTGGTCCTGGGGGCGGCTCCGGTAGTGAGGACCCGTTCCCGTTCTTCTTCAGCTTTGGGATCGGGGGAGGCACCAACGGTGCGGCCGCGGGCGGGCAAGCGATCTTCAACGCGAGCGGTGTTCGGTTCAACTTCGGGACGTTCCAGGCGATGTGGTATGGGAACGGCGCCAGCTCGTATGCGATCGCACGCGGGCGGCTGACGTTTACGCCCACCGTTCCGAACCTCTCATACTCCTTTGGCGGTTTTCTCACCATGCTCGAGGAGGGTGTGTCGTCGAACCTCTCGACGTGTGCCGTCGAATTGCATCCGGATTACCCGCACCCGCCGTCGCTGTACACGAACAACTTTGCGGCGACCGGCACGTGCGTGCTGTGGACGCCGGGCGCGCCGCAGCTTGGCGCGCAGACGGGGGATCTGGTGCAGGGGCAGCAGTATGTGATGAACTGGGAGTTCAAGGTCATCATGACCGGCGACACGGACCCGACCGCCAAGGTGGCCTTCAAGAACAAAGCCGGGCCGTACTTTGAGTTTCGGCTCTACCAGCGTCCGTGCCCCGGCGACCTGAGCGGCGACGGCTACGTGGACGACACGGACTTCGTGGCGTTCGCCGCGGCGTACAGCATCTTTGACTGCGCCGACCCGGCGATGCCGCCGGGCTGCCCGAGCGATGTGAACAACGACGGGTTTGTGGATGATGCGGACTTTGTGATCTTCGCGCAGGCGTATGAGAACCTGGTGTGCCCGTGAGATGAGGCGGAGCACGATCGGGGGTTCGATGCCGCGGGAAGTCGCGGCTCGTCATGACGTGTCACGGTGCACGCGGGCGATGGGCCTGTCATTTTGAGGCGATGAGGTTGTTTTGTTTGAGGTGAAGGAAGCGGCGCGCGGTGGGTGCGGCGTTGTGGTCGTGACACGCTGGGGCGTGGGGTGCGTGGGGTTCGTGGGGTGCGTGGGTGCTTCGGTGAGTTCGATGGTGGCGGCGGGTTCGTGCGCGTTTGGGCCCCTCACCGCCCTCCCACTTGGAAATTGGGACTCGGGCGCCTCTCCCGGCGGTGCGGGGAGAGGGGGCGCGATGCAGTGTTGTTGATGGTCGGGTGTTTGCAGCGCGAGGTGAGCGTCGGTGGCCCCACGCTTGCGCGTGGGGTTCGTGGTGGGTGCGGCGGCTGTGTATTGGACCGCGTCGGCGTTGAGGTGAGCGTCGGTCCCCTCACCTGCTTGGCCTTTGGCCAAGCGGTCCTCTCCCCGCTCGCGGGGAGAGGAGGCGCGGGGAGGCGGCGCGTCCGGGTGCGTGGGGTGCGTGGGGTGCGTGGGGAGTGGGGTGTAGCGGGCGATGCGGAGGAGGAGGTTCGCCGTCCTGCGGGCGCTTTCGCGGCTTTGCATGCGGGCGGCGAAGGCGTGGTGTGTGGCGGCGGGGACGCGGTGGATGGATTCGTGATCGAGCTTGGATTCGGTGAGGAGGTGGAGGAGCTTGTTGGCGATGGCGGCGAGGTTGTTGGCGACGACGAGGCGGGCGCGGGCGGCGCAGGCGGATTCGAGGGCGTGGACACGCTCTTTGATGTCGGGGCGGGCGAGCCAGAGGGTGAGGGACTCGAGGGTGGTGTCGTACTTGTCGGCGATGCCGCGGAGGGTTTCGTCCTGGCCGGCGAAGTCGTTGATGATGGCGGCGGCGGTTGTTTCGTCGGGGGAGAAGAGGGGAGCAGGGGAGGAGGGGAGCAGCGGAGCAGGGGAATCGGGGTCAGGCCAGCCCTCGGCCTCCTCGCTCGCCGCATCATGGGAAGCGGAGAGTGCGTGCGGTTGATTGGGTGACGCTGCGTTGTTCGTCACGCTTGGAACCCACCCCCCGGCCCTCGCTCTCATCTGGGAGGGGGAGTTGGGGCGCAGTGATTCCGTGGGGCGCGGGGTGATGGTGAGCGGGGTGAAGGGGAGGGCCGACATGGTGGGGAGTTTCCCACGAGTCGGGTGGATGATTCAAGGGGGGAAGTGGGGAAGAGACGGAGAGACGAAGAGATGGAGTGGAAGGGGTTGTGCGGCCTGGGGTTGGAGATCGAAGATTGTCGGGGGAACGACGGGGTTTGGCGCGCAACGACGGCGTTGTGCGCGCCTCGGCACGCGTGGTGCGAACCGGTGTCGGATGCCGAACGCACCACTCGTTCAAAGCAGCGAGTGGTGGCCCGCGGGCGGTGCCACCTGCCACGATGGTCGGTCGGGTATGCTGATCCGATGGAGAATGGGGAGGAACAACCGCGGCGGCTGGCGTTCGTGGAGGACGACTGGCCGGTCATCGAATGGACGGCCCGCGTGCTGGCGATCGCGGAAGTTCGGAAGGACGTCGAACCGGAGCACCGCGACCTCCTGCGTGCAATGCGGTCGGCGGTGCTCGCGCTCCCGTTCGTTGGTGAGTCGCTTTTTGACTTCTCGGTGACGCGCCCGGATGACGCCGGTCAGCCGTCGTTCTGCATCGAGTTGAGCGCCGATGCTTTCACGCTATGTCGTGTGGAGCATCTCAGCTCGTTTGGCTTGCCTGAAACAGTGGCCACGGACGATCTGGTAGTGATGTCGGGGCATCGAATCGGCCACCAAGCCGAGTCGATGCGGGAGTTCTTCACAATTATGTGGTACGCGATTGAGTCGGGCAGTGGAAGTATCGCGATCGGAGGCGAAGGCGGTTCCCAGAAGGAAGCGAGAGACCTTGATTTGGCACGGAACGCGTGGGCGCTGGCCTTCCGCGCATGACGAATGGCGTTGACTTACGTTACCCTCTTGCCAGAGTGGGAGCCGCCATGACAGACACAGGCCAGTCCATCGCCCAAATCGTTCATCGATTCCGTACGCACATCAAGGCGTACAAGTCCAAGGAGACGAAGGAAGCCGAAATCCGGCTCCAGCTTCTCGATCCCTTCTGGCGGGCGCTCGGCTGGGACGTTGACGACCGCAAGGGGGTCGGTCCATCCGAGGCCGAAGTCATCATCGAAAAGAACGTCGAGACGGCCGAAGCGGGCGGGCTCCGCAACCGCCGCCCCGACTACCTGTTCCGACTTGGCGGGTTCGCCCGGTTCATCGTGGAGGCCAAGAAGCCTTCTGTCGACATCGATCAAGACAAGGACGCGATCTTTCAGGCCAAGCAGTACGCTTGGAACAGCACGATCCCCTTCGCGGTGCTGACCGACTTCGAACAGTTCCGGCTCTACGACACGACATTGAAGCCGATCTATGCCGACCCGAAGCGTGGTCTGGTCAAGGAGTTCGCGCTCGACTATGACCGGTACGAATCGCAATTGGACGTAATCGCCGCCACGTTCGGCCGCGACGCCGTGGCGGACGGATCGCTCGAACGTTTGCTCGCGGGCATCAAGAAGCTCAAGTCGAACAAGCGGCTCCGCACCGTCGATCGCATGCTCGTCGATCTGAAGGGTGGCGAGCCGGTCGATCAGGTGTTTCTCGCGTATCTGGACACACATCGGCGGCACTTCGCCGCCGCGATCTACAGGGAGAACAAGGCGTCATTCCCAGATGCCGACACGCTGCACGGCGCGGCTCGGCTCACCGAGGCAGTCCAGCGGATCATGGACCGTCTTGTGTTCATGCGGGTGATCGAAGACCGCGGGATCGTGCCGTTCGGGGCGTTGCGTGAGATGCTGGAACGCATCAGCGGCGAAGGCGGAGACTTCTACGCCGCCTTGTGCGCGACGTTTCGAGACTACGACGCCAAGTACAACGGCTATCTCTACAAGCCGCACTTCTCCGAGCAGATCTCAGTCGACGCGAGCGTGCTCGCGGACTTCATCCGGACGCTGTATCCGCCAGACGGGCCGTGGGATTTCGCGGCCATCGGCGACGACATCCTCGGAACCGTGTACGAGCGATTCCTTGGCAACACGATCGTCGTCAAGAAGGGGCAGGCGTCCGTCGAGGAGAAGCTGGAAGTCCGCCACGCGGGCGGCGTCTATTACACGCCCCGCTTTGTGGTCGACTCGATCATCCGCCGCGTCATTGGGCCGAAGCTGCAGGGCAAGACGCCCGCGGAAGTCCTTGACGTGAAGATTCTCGATCCCGCCTGCGGCTCCGGCTCCTTCCTCGTGGCCGCGCTGCAGTACCTCTTTGATTACTGCCTCGCCGCCGTCACCAAAGACCCCGCGGTCGCCAAGGCCCACGTCCCCGCCCTCAGCGCCGGCAGCGGCGCCAAGGGTCGAAAGAAAAAGAGCGAGATCGCCTTCCAGGACAAGGAGGGCCGCTGGTTTCTGGCTCCGGACTTCCGCGCGGCTCTCTTAACCCACTGCATCCACGGCGTGGACATCGACCAACAGGCTGTGGAAGTCACGGTCATGTCTCTGTACCTCAAGATGCTCGAATCACGGCTGCCCGATCAGTGGGCGACGCTCTGGGTCGAGAAGCAGCTCCTCCCGTCCTTGGACAACAACATCCACTGCGGAAACTCGCTGATCGACCAGGAGAGCTACTTCCGCTTCCGCGAGAAGATGGACAAGAACCAGAGCGCCTTGTACGACGACGAGCCCGAGGACACGACCTTCCGCATCAACCGCTTTGACTGGGCCAGCCACACCCGGGGCTTTGGTCGGCTCATGTCGCCGCGGCCGACGACGGCGAGCGCCGAGCCGACGAGCCGCGGCTTCGACTGCGTGATCGGGAATCCGCCGTACATCCGCGTGCAGGAGTTGAACAAGTGGGCCCCCGAGGAGTGCTCGTTCTACAAGTGGAAATACAAGAGTGCGGCCAAAGGCAACTACGACATCTACGTGGTATTCACCGAGCGGGCGCTCCAGCTCTTGGCCTCGGATGGCTTGCTCGGGTTCATCATGCCTCACAAGTTTTGGCAGGCCAAGTACGGCGAAGGCCTGCGGAAGTTGATCGCTGAAGGGAAGCATCTCAGCGCCGTCGTGGACTTCGGCGACCAACAGGTTTTTAAGGGCGCGACGACCTACACGGCGATTCACATTCTCTCACGCGGTGCAGAGAGGAACGGGGTTGACTATGCCAAGGTCGTGGAACTGGACGACGGGCGCGGACAGTGCGCGGACCTGGATGCGGGCAAAAGCGCGGTCGGTGCGCAGCGCTTCATGGCTCGCACTCCCCAATCCGCGGGACCGTGGGTGTTTGCAAACGCTTCTGACAGCAAGTGGCTTGATGCCGTCCGCGGGAACCACGAGACCCTTGGCAGCATCACGTCCAAGATTCCGCAGGGACTTGTCAGCGGTTGCGATCCGGTTTTTTACTTGCAGCGACGCGGTAAGGACTGTTTCAGCGAGGAAACGGGCCGTTCGCACGCGCTCGAAGCTGATTTGCTGCATCCCTTGTTGAAGGGATCGGTTCACATACGCCGCTGGGCGTTTGATCCAACGACGCTTGCCGTTCTTTTCCCTTATCGATTGGTCGAGGGCGAGTGGAAGTTGATTCCCCCCGCCGACTTGAAGAGAGGCTACCCACTCGCGTTCGCGTACTTGACCGAATGCCGCGCGAAACTCGAAGAGCGGGAGAAGAAGGAAAGGAAGAACGACAAAGGCGAGACCATCAAGGGCAAAGACGGAAAGCCCGAGTACGACCGTCCGTTCGCGGGGCCGGACTTCTACCGCTTCTCCAGACCGCAGAACTTTGAGGTGATGCCATCGGCCAAACTGCTTGTGCCCGCGATGGCTCAGCGGGCGGAGTATGCAATCGACGAGGGCGGAGATTTTTACTTCGTGGGTAGCGGTGGAGGCGGCGGCGGCGCGCACGCGATCATTCCAAACATCGACGTCGACTTGAGGTACCTGTGCGGCCTGTTGAACAGCACGCTTCTCGATGCGTTCCTCCAGCGTGTCACCACGCCGTTCCACAGCGGATGGTTCGCGTATAGCAATGCCTACATCAAGCAAATCCCGATCAAGCTCCCCACGACCGCCGCTGACAAGAAGCTCGCGGAGCGGATCACCGATTCCGTCCGCGCCATCATGGACGCCAAGGCCGCGCTCCGACGGCCGAAACTTTCCGATCGCGAGATGAAGCAGCACGAAGCCGCCGTCGAAGCGCACGAGGAACGGATCAACCAAGCTGTGTTTGACCTCTACGGGGTAGAAGGGCTGCCGGGCGAGTAGGCTGCGTGTCAGGCCGCCGCATCCGGCTTGTAGCGTTGACGGGTCTTCACAAGGAACTGTGGGTCTTCCCCGACCTTCCCGACGATCCAGTCCGCGAATTCTTCCGAGTAATAACGGGATGAATGGGGCGGCTGATACTGAAACTTCTTGGCCTCGATCTCAATTGCGTAGACCTTGCGGATACACGTGATGTCGTGCCCGTTCACCCGGTGGCTCGGCAATCGTGTGGCGAGCCGCTGGATAAGTTCTTTCTGCCGGTGCGGCCACGTACGGAACGGATCCACGATGACGGCGGCAGGAGCATCGGGGTCGTCCGTCACGCGAACCCTCGCAGTGGGTGTCGGGCCGGTCACGAACGACCCCTCCTGTAGAACCTGAATCGTGTGCCCCGGCGGAACCACGGCGAATCGCCCGATCTCCGCGGCGAAGACCTGTCGCGCCGTGCTCCGAATCTTCTCGGTCCACGCCTCCATGTCTCCAGCGTCGGCGGGCACCGATGACGCGCCGCGGCGGACGTAGATCTGGCCCTTGTGGAAGAGCTTTTCGGGCTTGCCTTGCCCGACGTGCAGATCGCCGTCCCTTGCGAAGGGCACCGGCGATGTAGCAGCCGGAATGATCCAACCGGGAAAGCTGGCGTCACCCCGCTGGAACTCCTCTCGGACAATGCCGGGAAGAGCACGCTCTGTGAACGCCCGTGCCTTGTCGGAAAGAACGACGGGATCAACACCGCGGGTCGCGGTCAGATCGACTTCAACCGGCTCGCCGTGGGAGCTCAAGCCGAACACAATTGTCCCGCCGCCGGAGTTGTGCATCGCGAGGATGCTGCGGATCAGTTTAAGCTCGGTCCTTCGATCCGCGAAGTCGGCGGCCGCCTTGAACTCAACGGCAGTTGTCTCGCATTGCAGTGTCGCGATCTCATTCTTGTGCGTAGCCGTGTCCATGGCTCGTCCCTTATCCACCCCAATGCGTGAACGCAGGATAGCCGCCAATCTAGGTGGGGGTTTCCCTCTGCCCCTCCGGGGCAGGTGTGAGGAGACGACACGATTTCCACGGGTTGCGCTCCGCCCGGCTGTCGCCGGGCTGCGCTTCACCCGTGGCTACAACCCGTGGCCCCTCCGGGGCCGATGACTGCGCTCCGCGGTACAGTTTCAAGGCTGACCTCGCTCGCTGGTGCGACCTCTCGGTCAACCCAGGGCACGCCGCTGCTTTGTACGGGTGATCGTGGGCCGGGCGTGAAGCGGCGGTTACGACGACGTCATCAGCGACGTCTTGGCGATTGCGGTTGGCGAAAAGGTCTTTCACCCCTTTGGGGTGAGGGAGTGTGTTTTTCGTCTTCCGGGGGTTGCGCTCGCGGACTCGCTTCAGCCCCACCCGCCCCGGCTCCATTCGGTCACCCCTCCGGGGTGAAGACGTGCGACATCCGCGCAATGACGTGCCTTGGCGCTGCAAAGGCACGACGCGATGCATCGAAGGCGTGCCGCGTCTTGGCGAGAACGTGCCGGGGTGAGATGTCGTGTCAGTGTGCCGCGTGGCGTGACTCAGCCCATGTGCTTGATTACCGCATCCGCGAACTCTGAGCACTTGACCTTCTTGACGCTGGTGTCGCCCTCGGCCTTCATGAGGCGTTCGAAGTCGTAGGTGACCGTCTTTGCCGAGATTGCGCCGTCCATGCCTTTGATGATGAGGTCGGCGGCGTCGGACCAGATCTTGTCGCCGCCGCTGCCCCCACCTCCACCCATGTAGCGGAGCATCATTTCGCCGGAGAGGATGACGGAGCCGGGGTTGACCTGGTCGAGGTTGGCGTACTTGGGGGCGGTGCCGTGGGTGGCTTCGAAGATGGCGTGGCCGCTGACGTAGTTGATGTTGGCGCCTGGGGCGATGCCGATGCCGCCGATCTGGGCGGCGAGGGCGTCGGAGAGGTAGTCGCCGTTGAGGTTCATGCAGGCGATGACGTCGAAGTCCTTGGGGCGGGTGAGGACTTGCTGGAGGGTGATGTCGGCGATGGAGTCCTTGATGAGGAGCATGGACTTCCACTTGCCGTCGCCGTGGGTGGAGCCGATGGAGGCGAGGACGGCTTCGACTTCCTTGACGATCTTGGCCTTTTGGTCGGCGGTCATCATGTCGTAGCCGGGGTCGATCATCTTGGCGTTGGCTTCGGCGGAGAGGCCGGGGTTGGCGTCGCGGTTGCCGAGGATCCAGGATTCACGCTCGGTGACGACCTGGGCGCGGAAGAACTGGACGGCGACCTTGTAGCCCCAGTCCTTGAAGGAGCCCTCGGTGAACTTCATGATGTTGCCCTTGTGGACAAGGGTGACGGACTTTTTCTTCTCCTTGAGGGCGAAGGAGATGGCGCTGTGGACGAGGCGCTCGGTGCCGAGGTAGGAGACGGGCTTGAAGCCGATGCCGACCTGGACGGGGTTGTCGCGGGCGGGGGAGCCGATGGCTTGGAGGGCGCTCTGCCAGGCGTCGCCGGCGGCCTTGGTGCCGAAGCGGACCTTGGCGAAGTCCTTGGGGAAGGTCTGCTGGAGGAAGTCGAGGACTTTCTGGGCCTCGGGCGTGCCGGCCGCCATTTCGATGCCGGCGTAGATGTCTTCGGTGTTCTCGCGGAAGATCACCATGTCGCAATCTTGGGGGCGCTTGACGGGTGAGGGGACGCCCTTGAACCAGCGGACGGGGCGGAGGCAGACGTAGAGATCGAGGAGCTGGCGGAGGGCGACGTTGAGGGAGCGGATGCCGCCGCCGATGGGGGTGGTGAGCGGGCCCTTGATGCCGACGAGGTACTTCTTGAAGTCGTCGATGGTGGCGTCGGGGAGCCAGTTGCCGGTCTTGTTGAAGGCTTTCTCGCCGGCGAGGACTTCGTGCCAGTGGATCTGGTACTTGCCGCCGGAGGCTTTGTGGACAGCGGCGTCGATGACGCGGACGGAGGCGCGCCAGATGTCGGGGCCGGTGCCGTCGCCTTCGATGAAGGGGATGATGGGGTTGGCGGGGACGTTGAGGCGGCCGGACTGCATCGTGATGGGGGAGGGCATGAACAAAGCTCCAAATAGCAAATGGCCAAAGGGCCAAATAGAGGCGGGGAAGGAAGGCGGGAGGGGCGAATCGGGATAACGAGCACAAGATTAGCCGGAGCGGTGGGGGGTGTGTGAAGGGGCAAAATAAAGACGCGGCGTCGTCCTGGGTGGACGACGCCGCGTCGGGGTGTCAGGCCGGGAAGGGCGTTACGGGCAGAGCAGTTCGTTGTAGGCGACGACGAAGAGTACGAAGTCGGCGTCGTCGACGAGCTTGTCGGAGTTCAGGTCGCAGAGGGCGTTGGCTGGGGGCACGATGAGCTCGTCGTAGGCGGGGGCGAAGATGGTGAAGTCGGCGTCGTCGACCAGGCCGTCGGAGTTGAAGTCACCTGGGCACGCGGATGCTGAGGTGATCTGGAGGGCGAACATGAAGGTGGCGTTGGCGGAGACTTCGCCGGTGCAGGAGCCAGCGAAGCTGTTTCCTGCGACGGTGATGGTGTAGTCGCCGGGCGCGAACGTGCCGGAGCTGTTGAGGGGCGTCCATCCGGAAACGTGGTCGGCGCCGGCGATGATGATGTCACCCTTTCGGATGACGCCGCGGGCTTCGACATCGCCCGATGTATTGATGAAGCCGCTGAGCGTGAAGGGTGTGGGCGTGGTGATGGTGAAAGCGAGGTTGAGCATGGATTCGGTGCTGGCGCCGGAGCAGAGGCCGGCGGGAATGATGTACACCGAGGAGCCGCCGTGGGTGAAGACGCCGGTTGAGCTGACGGAGGAGTTCTGGAAGGCCTTTGCCTCGGCCTTTCCGGCGACGAGATCGAGGGTGCGGCTGAGGTTGGAGTTGAACTCCGCGAAGGGAGTGGGCGGGCTATCGACGGTCCAGTCGGTGCTGCTGCCGACGTAGACGGAGGTCATGGTGCCGCGCTGGATGCTGGTGAAGGTGATCGCACCCAGGGTGGGAGCGGCGGCGATCATGGCGAGGATTGACGGGAGTGAGGTTCGCATAGAGATCCTTTCTCGCCCAGGGAGGGCGGACGACGCGAACGCGCAGGGTGCAACGCACCGGCGCTCGTCGTGGGGGCAGATTGTGCGGGGCGGTCCGGCGGGTCAGGGACGCGCCGTCTCGCAGAAAATGGAACGCATGGAACGCATTCGAGAAACTCGAGGCGGAGGCATGCACCTCCGCGTTCATTTTAACTCATGCGGTGCGTGAGGACGGCGAGGAGCCTCGAGATGAACGCAGTTGCGACTGGGGATCAGTGGGATCTGTGTGAACAGTTGACGTGTGTGATCAGTGGGATCGGCGTGACTGAGCGGATCGCGGCGCTGGTGGCACGCTGACCGATGGCGGGCATGGTCGCGGATCTTTCGTCAGTCGTTCGTGCGAACGCGGGATGAACCGTGCAGGTGTGACGGCTTCGAGAATCCGTCGGCGGTTTGGTGAGGGCACCGGGTGGATGGCGAATGGCGAATGGCAAATGGCGAATGGCAAATGGCAAATGGCAAATGGCAGATGGCAAATGGCAAAGGGCCAAAGGGCCAAATGAAGACGGGGGAACGGATCGGACGATCGGGCTCGGAACGGTACGGGCCGGGGGCGGGAATCTCCAAATGGAGGGAGCCGGAAAAGGCCACCGGCGTGGTCTTGCGACCACGCCGGTGGGGGAAGAGCTGGGGAGTTTGGTGCAGTTGAAGCCGGTCGCAGGCTGTTGCTGGCGGCAGGGCTCAGTCTTCGCCCTGGGCCTTGGTGAAGCCTTCGCTGCCGTCGATCTCCTGGAGCTTTTCGATGTGCATCCAGGAGAGTTCTTTGCTTGCGCCAAACTTGGCGAGGACGGGGAGGAGCTGGTCGTCGGTGAGTGTCGCGGTGGCTCCCTTCTGGGCGCCGTCGCGGAGGATGCAGCGGCAGCGGTACTGATCGACGCAGTCGGTGATGGCACCCGCGGACGGATAGACCTTGGTGCCGCGGTTGGAGATCATCTTGAGCTTGAGAGCGGAGCCTTCGAGGAGGGCTTCGATCTTGGGGCCGAGGACGGCGGGCTGGAGGTTGGCCTGGACGAAGATGTCGGCGCCGACGACGCGGGTGGACTTGGCCTTGACGAAGGCGGGCTCGTCGGAGATCTTGGGGAGCTTGATCTCGCGGTAGTCGCGGACCTTGTACTTCTCGCTCTTGTGACCGAGGTTCTTGATGATGCGGTCGGCGAAGGCGGATGTGCTGAGGGTGTTGGGCTTGTCGTAGCCGACGACGTCGCCGGTGCCGACGCCTTCCTTGGCGCACTGCTCGAGCGTGTAGATCACGCTCTGCTCGATGCGCTGGGCGGCCTCGAACTCGTTGATGTAGCGCAGCATCGCCACGCCCGAGAGCAGCACGGCGGTGGGGTTGATGCAGTTCTTGCCCGCGTACTTGGGCGCGCTGCCGTGGACGGCTTCGAAGATGGCGACTTCGTTGCCGAGGTTGGCGGAGGGGGCGAAGCCCAGGCCGCCGACGAGGGCGGAGGTGAGATCGCTGATGATGTCGCCGTTCATGTTCGTGGTGACGATCACGTCGAACTGCTCGGGCTTCTTGACGAGCTGGTGGGCGGCGTTGTCGATGATGACGTGCCAGGACTGGATGTCCGGATACTCGGGGGCGATGCGCTCGAAGGTGCGCTTGAGCAGGCCTTCGGTCATCTTCATGATGTTGGACTTGGTGGCGCAGGCGACGGACTTGCGGCCTTCGGAGCGGGCGAACTCAAAGGCGGTGCGGACGATCTTCTCGCAGCCCTTGGCGCTGATGAGCTTGAGGCACTGCGCCACGCCGGGGGTCTGCATGTGCTCGATGCCGGCGTAGAGGTCTTCGACGTTCTCGCGGACGACGACGAGGTCGAGGTTGCGGCCGGAGTAGGGGGTCTTGACGCCGGGGAGCTCGCGGACGGGGCGGATGTTGGCGTAGGTCTCGAAGAGTTTGCGGAGGGTGACGTTGGCGGACTTTTCGCCGTAGCCGACGGGGGTGCCGAGGGGTCCCTTGAGGACGAGGCGGGTCTTGCGGATGGAGTCAATGGTTTCCTGGGGGACGCCGCTGGGGATGCCCTTCTTGAAGACGGATTCGCCGGCGTGCTGGATGTCAAACGACAGTTGCACGCCGCTGGCCTCGATGATGCGGCGGGTGGCTTCGATGCACTCGGGGCCGACGCCGTCGCCGGGGATGAGGGTGACGAGGGTGCGACCTTGGGCGTCCTTGACGGGCATGAGAGACCTCCGTGGTGTGGAAGGGCGCTTCGGAACAGAGACGAAGCGTGTACGTCGGTGAAGCGCGGCGGCGCCACACTGGCCGAGTGTACCCCGGAGAGTCTGCGGACGCGGGGGTCTGAAATGTGTTAGTCTGCGGGCATGAAGATCAACGGATATGTGTGTTGGGCGATGATGGGCGCGGCGCTCTTGGTGAGCACATCTGCGCGGGCGGAAGTGACGGCGTTTGTGAACGCACGGGTGATTCCGATCGAGAGCGGCGGGAAGGCGGCCGCGGAGATCGAGAAGGGGTACGTCGTCGTTGAGGACGGCAAGATCAAGCACGTGGGGAGCGGCGAGTTCCGCGGCACGGGCGCGACGGTGATCGACTGCGCCGGGAAGTGGATCATCCCGGGGCTGGTGGACACGCACAGCCACGTTGGCGGCATTGGCGGAGCGGACAACAGCGCGACGATTCAGCCGAGCGTGCGGGTGGCGGATTCGCTGAACCCGTTTGACTCGGGGTATCGGCGGGTGGTGGCGGGCGGGCTGACGACGCTGAACGTGATGTCGGGCTCGGGGCACCTGCTCAGCGGGCAGACGGTGTATCTGAAGATGCGGATGTTCGACGGCAAGCCGGCGAAGCGGGTGGAGGATCTGGCGTATCGCGACGAGCGGGGGAATCTGCTGGGCGGGATCAAGATGGCGAACGGGACGAACTCGCTGCGCGAGCCGCCGTTCTCGGGGACGCGGGGCAAGAGCGCGGCGATGGTGCGCGAGGCGTACATCCGCGCGCAGGAGTATCAGAAGAAGTGGAAGGACTACGACGCGAAGCTGGCGGCGGCGAGCACGGATGAGGAGAAGTCAAAGTTGAAGCCGCCGGCGCGGGACTTGGGGCTGGATGCGCTGGTGGAGGTGCTGGAAGGCAAGCGGATCGTGCACCATCACACGCACCGGGCGGATGACATCATCACGGTGCTGCGGATCGCGAAGGAGTTTGGGTACAAGGTGGTGCTGCACCACACGAGCGAGGCGTGGAAGGTGCCGCAGGAGATTGCGGCGGCGCAGAAGGAAGGGATCGTGCTGGGTGTGAGCATCATCCAGATCGATTCGCCGGGCGGGAAGCTGGAGGCGGCGGACAAGACGTTCGCGACTGGCGGCATCCTGGAGCGGGCGGGGGTGCGGGTGGGGCATCACACCGACGACTGGATCAACGACTCGCGGCTGTTCCTGCGGTGCGCGGCGATCGGTGTGCGGGGTGGGATGTCGCGCGAGGCGGCGCTCCGGGGCTTGACCTTGAGCGGCGCGGAGATGCTGGGGCTTGAGAAGCAGGTGGGAAGCCTGGAGCCGGGCAAGGACGCGGACCTGGTGATTCTCAATGGCGATCCGTTCAGCGTGTACACGCACGTCGAGCAGACGTGGGTGGAAGGGCGGAAGGTGTTCGATCGCTCGAACCCGAAGGACAAGCTGTACGCGGTGGGTGGGTTCGGGGCGGGGCGGGATCAGGAGCCGTACTTCTGCTGCTTTGGGGAGTAGGAAGAGGCACTGGGCACTAGGAAGAGGCATCGGGCATCGGGTATTGGGCACTGGGGGAAGACGGAATTCACTGCGGTGGTGATACGGAGTGTGTGATGAAGACTTCTTGCGTGATGAGCGTTGTGTCGGCGTTGGTTCTGGTGTGCGGGCTGGCGGCTGCACAGGATCTGGCCGTGAAGGCGGGGCGGGTGCATACGGGGACGGGGCAGACGATCGAGAACGGGGTGGTGCTCGTGAAGGGCGGCAAGATCGCGGCGGTGGGGAAGGCGGCGGAGGTCGCGATCCCCGCGGGCGTGAAGGTGCTGGAGGCCAAGGTGGCGACGCCGGGGCTGGTGGATGTGCGCGGGACGGTGGGGCTCTCGGGCATTTTGAACGCGAAGCACGATTCGGATCAGTTGGAGCGGTCGAGCCCGATCCAGCCGGAGCTGCGGGCGGTCGATGCGTACAACCCGCACGAGAAGCTGGTGGAGTACGTGCGCTCGTTCGGTGTGACGACGATGCAGACGGGGCACGCGCCCGGAGAGCTGATCAGCGGGCAGACGATCGTGGTGAAGACCGCGGGCAACTCGGTGGAGGAGGCGCTGGTCAAGAGCCCGTCGATGGTGGTGGCGACGCTGGGGCCGGACTCGTTCGCGTCGGGCGGGAAGTCTCCGGGGACTCGCGGCAAGCAGATGGCGATGCTGCGCGAGGAGCTGATCAAGGCGAAGGAGTACGCGGCGAAGCGGAAGACGAAGGGGCAGGACGCCGCGGAGGGTGACGACGCTGAGGACAAGAAGAAGGAGAAGGCGGGCGATCGCAATCTGCGGCTGGAGATGCTGGCGGATGTGCTGGACGGCAAGACGCCGCTGGCGATCAGCGCGAACAAGGCGCAGGACATTGAGAACTGTCTGCGGCTGGCGGACGAGTTCCAGTTCAAGCTGGTGCTGGATATGGCCGCGGAGTCTTATCTGCTGACCGATCGCGTCAAGGCGTCCGGTGTGCCGGTGATGCTGCACCCGTCGATGTACCGCGCGGTCGGCGATTCGGAAAACCAGAGCTTCGAGACGGCGGCGACCTTGCAGAAGGCGGGCGTGCTGTTCGCGATCCAGAGCGGGTATGAGAGCTATGTGCCCAAGACGCGGGTGGTGCTGTTCGAGGCGGCCATCGCGGCGGCGAACGGGCTGACGTTTGACCAGGCCTTGGCGAGCATCACGATCAACGCGGCGAAGATTCTGGGCGTGGACTCACGCGTGGGGTCGCTCGAGGTTGGGAAGGACGGCGACATCGCGCTGTACAACGGCGACCCGTTTGAGTACACGACGCATTGCGTCGGGGCGGTGATTGAGGGGAAGGTTGTGAGTGAGATGGTGC
>CANHCQ010000037.1 GCA_947459215.1 Phycisphaerales bacterium | reverse complement strand
CGACGCGATCATCGACAATCTCTTGAAGGAGATCCCGGTGGACGGGGCGACGCCGCGGGAGAGGAAGCAGATGAATGAGGTTTTGAGGTAGGTCACGAACTGCCCCCTGCTCGGCAGCGAGGGCGCAGGAATAACCACACATCGTTCCTGATAGTCTGAAGAGATGATTCCTTGGACGCCCGCCCCCGCGACCGTTGTGGACATCGAGATCTCAACGGCTCGGAATCTCCACAAGCAGGCCCGTGAGATCCTCTCTTTCGCGAAGGACGCCGGGCTGCTGCGCCACACCGTTCGCCTCATGTCCGACTGCCCGCCGCTGTCGGTAGCCTACCACGACCCGAAGCTCCGCACGTTCCTCGCTTCACTTCGCACTGCGGGGATCCGGCGCCGCGGGGTTCTTCAGGTTCGCATCTTCGAAAAGACCGCCCCTGCCGTGCATGGTGCTTCGTGGTTTCAGATGTGGACCCGGCCGGGCGAGATGACCTCGCTGAGCGGATCGGTGGAACGCGGTCATTTCGCCCTCTTCCGGTCAGAAGATGAACACGACGAGATTCCAATTGCATCCGCGCGATTTCGAAGCGTCGTCACGAGATCACGGCTTCGCGGCCTGCGATTTCTGACTGTCCCGAACGCGTCACCCAAGGACTCGAGGCGGTGGTACCAGGTCTTCGCGACATCCCTGCTCGGACGAGGAACCAATGGGCCACTGATGGATCATCGTCGCGCGCGGCGCGCTTTCTGGGGCACCAGATGCAAGAAGCTTCCGCCACAGGTGTTCGGATACACCAGTGGCTGCCTTTCGGACTTCGATCACAGAGTTCTGTCGGCATCGCCCGATCTCGCGTATCTCGCATCATTGTGCAATCCACGCACATTCGACGTGATGTTCTGTGATCGGTACATCGAGGAACACATTCCTCGCGGGGTTGACTTTTGCTTCCGTGCCACCTTCAACGAGGCTGATCCTGATGCGGGCGCGTGCGGGCGTGACCGACTGATCGCCTGCAACGCGCGTGCCCGACGAGTGCTCATCGCCGCAGGACTTATTCGCGCGCGGCAGTTCGAGCCGTTGCTCGTTGTTCCCCGATCGAGTGTGAATCCGCCGATCCCCGACGAGACCATCCGAACGCCGCTGCTTCCGACGTTCACGCCACCCGAAGCTGATCGCATTGAAGCCGATCGCTCAGCCCGACTCCTTGTGAAGCGGGCGACAATTACCAAGCGACCGTCGTTTCCGAGACTCCTCTCACTGCTCACAGCGATGAATCCGTCGCCTCCTAATGAACGCCAACGAGTCGCGCCCGCGGCTCTCGCTCGGCTGCCGAAGCGTCTTGCCTCCATCTACGCCCTGTTACCCGAGCAACTCCCCGAGAACCCGGATGCCGATGCCGGTTCACCGTGGGCGTTCGGCTTCCGCCGCCTGCGGCCCGCGCGGACGTCTGTGCCGATCCTCGCGCCGCACTCAGATAACGACCCGAACTACCCGAGCAGTCGCGATGTCGAGTTTGCGAGCACCTTGACTGGCGATGTCTTTACGGTTCGCCGTCTGAGTGGAGTAGGACCAATCGATTCTCGAATCACGCTCTGGAGCCATGAAACAAGCGAGCCACTCGCAGACTGGCCGAGCGCGGCGGCTTTCGGCGCCGACATCGTCGAAACGTGGCGATGTGCGATCACCCGAATCCGATAGCGACAGGTCGTGAACGTTAGAGTCCCCTACCCCACCACCCTCTTCCCAAAGTCCAGCTTCATCGCCGTCTTCGCCAGATACAGCGTCTCCTCCGCCACCAGATTCGCTCGCTTCACGCCGTCCTTGATGATGTCGATGATGACGTCGTCGCCGCCGGGCTTCTCGTACTCGGCGCGGCGGGCCCGCATGGGTTCCAGCAGCGTGTTGATCGCCTCGGCGAGTTCCTGCTTCACGTGGCCGTCGCCGAGGTTGTCGCCGCGTTGGTAGCGGTCCTTCAGCTCCGCGACGCGGGCTTCGCTCGTAATGAATGCCTCGACGAACTGGAAGAGCACGTTGGTCGGGTCGCCGGGCTCGGTCGGGCTCTGGCGGCCTGTCGTGATCTTGTTGATCTTCTTCTGCACGTCCTTGGCGCTGTCCGACAGGAAGATCGCGTTGCCGAGGCTCTTGCTCATCTTCTGCTTACCGTCGCCGACGCCGGGCAGGCGGCCGACGCGGCCGATGAGGGCCTCGGGGATCGGGAAGACGCCGCCGGCGGTGACGTAGTCCTTGTCCTCGGTGCGGTTGGGCACGTTGCAATAGAGCTGGTTGAACTTCCGGGCCGCCTTACGGCACATCTCGATGTGCGGAGCCTGATCCTCGCCCACCGGCACGTACACCGGGCGGAACGCCAAAATGTCCGCGCACTGGCCCACCGTGTACATCGGGAAGCCGAAGCTGTGCTGATCGCCCAGACCCTTGGTCTCAAGCTCGTGGATCAGCGTCGGGTTGCCCATCACGTCGTTGAACGAGAGCAGCATCGCGAAGAACCAGGTCAGTTCCGCGATCGCGGGGATCTCGGTCTGGAGCACGATGGTGGACTTCTTGGGGTCGATGCCCGCCGCCAGCCAGTCCTTCACGATCTCGATCGTGTCCTGGCGGATGTCCTGCGGCTTATCGAACCGCGTCGTGAACGCGTGCATGTTCGCCAGCAGGAAATAGCAGTCGTACTTGTCCTGCAGCGAGACCCGCCGCTCGACGCTGCCGACCCAGTGGCCCAGATGCAGCCGCCCGGTGGGCGTGTCGCCGGTCAGAATGCGGGGCTTGCCAGACGCGGAAGGAGCGGAAGTCATGGGAGGCAAGGGTAGGTTTAGGCCAAGTGCCTCCGAGTCGGCAATCTGACTATGCCAGAACGGAACTTCTTACCGCACGAATATCGCAAAATCGTCTTGCTCGCCATGGTTGCTCTGTTTCCCCTGACGACGCTCTCCTCGAACGCCTCCACCAATGACGGTACCGACCATGCGAACTCCACCTGTCGAGTCGGCAGCAAACACCGGGGCACCGGACCACCCGCGTGATAGCCCCGGGGGTTCAACTTCAATGAAAACCAATCTTTCAGGTTGGGAGTCGAGTGGTCGCTCTGAGGGAACCGGACTAATTACGCGACCGGTCCTGAAGACCAACTCTGTCGAGACATTGATAACACCCGAACTGGAGAATCGCACGCCGTCATATCCCGCGATGTATACCTTGTCCCCAACGCGCAGAGGCAGGTCCGGATCGTAGTAAACCGGCGTCCGTCGCGGAGACGGTGAAACGCTAAGGGTCGCCCAATCGTCGGATCGAGATCCCGCCTTAAATCGAACGTACTCTCCACGTTGCTCCACGCGCCATTCTGTAGAAACCTCGTCGATGTACGCGTGTCGATACGAATCGAGATAAATGCCGCTTCCAGGATGCAGCTGAAGTACGTGAAAAGCCGTTCGAATCGACGACTCGCCTACAACCGCTGCCAGAGCCGCGCAGCGTCCCCCTTCGACACCGTCCCATGTCATAACGATCGTTGAAGATCGCGCTGCGTCGGCAATTTGAGGCGGAATTTCCGAATTGCGAAAGGCGACAGGTAGAGCGCAGCCAACCAGCGCCCATGTCCACGCGAGTGCCAAGACAAACAACATCCTCATGTCGACCTACTGGGTTCGATGCAGCGGACGAATTGGCGAGTACTCCACTGGAACAAGTTGCCAATTGGAAGCATAACGAATGTACATCGCGTCAAAATCCACTAGCCCCAACATGCCTCCGCCAAGGGAATACACAGGAGTTGCAGTGCCAAAACGAATCTCAATGACAAGCTCCGGCTCCGCCCCGGAAGCAGGAATGCGGATGAATCTCACGCCCGACTCGGCCAAGTACGATGCGACCTGCGCTGTCTTCCCGCTCACGGATCGCACGCTACCGTTGTCTGACACTGTAACACCGAAGTTCGCGGCAGCTGGCCACGACGGCGAGGCCGACAACGGCAAGTCAACCGTCGCAACATCAGTGGTGACGTCGAATGCACCATTCGCGGTCACTGACCACGTCGCGGCACCTGGTACATCCGGGTCCGTTGGCGGCGTGGGCTCTTGGTCGCCAGGTTCGCCAGGCGGAGCGACAACGAGCATGGGCTGTCCTCCAGCACCAGGCCCGCCTCCAGGAAAACTACCATCTGGGGTCCAAACCTGAACCGGCAAGCACTTCAGCCCAATGATGAAATACTGAATACAGACAAACAACCGCCCGTCCGGAGCTCGAAATAGCGCAGGTCCATCCGGCAGCACGCCGAGCAGTTCAGAACCCGGCGGCAGATCAACCGGGTTGCCGCCCGTCCACACTTCGAGTGTTTTTGAGCCGTCTGGTTCGACGTACGTGATCGTAATCCCGGGTCGGTTTGATGTACAAGAGACTACCGCAAATGAACTTGCGACCGCCAGACCTGCTGCCACAAACAATCTTCTCGCTATCGACATGATTGCTCCTTGCGGTCGTGATTCTCTCCGGTTCGACAACGGAATACGACTCTAAGAGATCGGTGGTTGCGTACTCTAAACAAAATCCGTCCAAGATACGCAACATGTTGCCCTGCAATCGGTTGCAGCACCCAGCAGCGAGTAGTTGTTCTGGGTGCTCCCTTTGCGTGCCGCGCACACCGGCTGGTTCCGCCCCTCAAGTCACTTCTTCATCGTCATCGCCAACACCCGCAGACATTCCGCCACGCTCCACGCCTGGGCGAAGCAGCCGTCGGGTCGCCGAGGGCGCTGCGGCGCATCGTCCGCGTCGTAGATCTCCGGGATCTGCCCCAGGGCCGGGCCGCCGCTGTCAGCGGTGTCGCTCGGCGCGATCATGTCGAGCAGGGGCTGGATCGCGTCCCGCGCCAGCGCCCGCGAGCGTTCGGAGAACTTGCCGACGCGCAGCACCGCTTCGGCGTACGGCCCCAAGAGCCAAGGCCACACCGTGCCGTTGTGGTACGCGCGGTCGCGCTCGAAGAGCGGACCTTCGAAGCGGGCGACGTAGCCCTTCTCGGTGGGGCTTAGGGTTCGCAAGCCGCGGGGTGTGAGCAGGTGCTCGGTCACCACCTTCACCACCGATTGCTGCCGCTCAGGCTCCAGTGCCGAGTACGGCAGGCTGCAGGCGAAGATCTGGTTGGGGCGTATCTCGTCCACGCCCACAAACGCGCCCGAGCGCGGCGAGAGCACGTCGTACAGGCAGTGGTCCTCGTCGTTCCAGAACTGCTCGCGGAAACTCTTGGCGACCCGTTCGGCGATCTGCCGCAGCTCGCGGCTGCGACGCGGCAGGTCCTTCTCGCACAGATCGGCGGTGACCATCAACCCTGAGTACCACAGCGCGTTGATCTCGACCGGCTTGCCGTGCCGGGGCGTGAAGACCACGCCGTCGCGCTTGGCGTCCATCCACGTGAGCTGAGTCCCCACATCGCCCGCGGCGATCAGGCCGTCCTTCGCGTCCGCTCGGATGTTGAAGTCCGTGCCCGCCTGATACGCATCGATGATCGCCAGGCACGCCCGCCGGATCGCCGAGCCTTCGCCCGTGGGATCGCGATGCCCGGCCTCGACGCACGCCTTGTGCAGGTTGAACGCTGCGTGGAGGTACCACAACGAGGCATCGACAGTGTTGTACTCCGCGGCACCGGTGCCGTTGTCGAAACAGTTGGGCACCAGGCCGCGCCGCGTCAGAGCGGCGAAGGCCTCCATCACCCGCGTCGCTTCGTCGAGACGCCCGGTCGTCAGCAGCAGCCCCGGGAGCGCGATCATCGTGTCACGGCCCCAATCGCTGAACCACGGGTAGCCAGCGATGACGGAGTAATCGTGCGCCTCGTCCTTGGCTGTCGATGTGCCGGCGGGCTTGGCGGACGCGACGCTCACGGCGCGGGCTTGTGTCGGCGTCTTCTCGCGTTGCACGATGAACTGGTCGGCGCTCTGCACGAGCAGAGCAACGACGGTTTTCTCGTCTTCGGAGAGGGCACGCTGGCCCAGCATGCTGGTCGTCGCGGAGACGAGTCGCTCGAGACGCGCGCCTTCGGCCGCGGCGACCTCGTCGCGGGTGACGGGCTTCAGCGGCTTCTTGAGCGACCGGATCGGCTCGCTGTCGAGGGCGGCGACGATCTCGATGGTGTGCGAGCGGCCCGCGGGCAGCTCGAACGTGAAGACACCGGGGGAGAAGAGATCTTCCTGGCAGTCCTGGCCGCGCTCGAAATCACGCTGGTAGCGCACGTTGTACCACCACTGGCGATCCTGCACGAAGGAGCCCGGGGTCGAGCTCGCGCCGGGCGTGATCTGGAGGCGCGAGCCGCGGCTGGCGATCTCGCAGCCGGTGGCGCCGGCGAGCACGCTGTAGTCGCTGCCGCGCTCGGAGAACTTGACGAGCTCGTGGAAGTCGCGGAGCGCCGCGAACGGTCGCAGTTCGAGCCGAGCAGCGTGTCGCTCGGCGTTCACTCGGTAGCGCAGCACGCAGACGTTCTCGTGACGCTGCAGGGCAAGTTCGCGGCTGAACTCCACCGGGCCGTAGCGGTAGGACCAGCGGCAGGTGATGTCCTTTTCGAAGCGTTCGAGGTGGGTGTGGCCGCTTGGCGTAAAGACAAACGGCGAGGCTGCGTCGCCGGCGCGGACTTCGCCACCGGGAAACATGAACGCGGAGAACTCGAGTCGCTGCTCGGCGGCCGGCGCGCCGGCCTTCGGTGGAGCCTTCAGCACGACAGCTTCGAGCATGCTGCTGAGGCCGGCAACGCGACCGACCGGCGGTCGGAGGGCGCCGTTGAGGAGATTGTGGTAGCGGCGCTGGGGCGCGCCAAGGACCGTGCCGCTGGCGAAGCCCCCGAGGCCGTTGGTGAGGAACCACTCGCGGCGGAGCATCGTCTCGCGCTGCGTGGGCGAGAGGCGGGTGAGATCGATCGAGATGGTGGGAAGTGACATGGTCGCTCGCGTGAGATGCCGGCGACGGTCGGATGTTCCGCCGCCACGCCGCAAGCGTAGCGACGGGTACGGCATTGACGCGGTCACTCCGCGGGCAACAGATGTTCCTGCAGCAGGATCGGGGGAAGCTGATCAAGCGTTCGGGACCGATCGATCGCGAAGTCGCCAACGCGGGTGCGGCGAAGCTGGGTGAGCACGCCGCCGACGCCTAATGCGGCACCCAGATCGCGGCCGAGGCTGCGGATGTAGACGCCCTTACCGCAGCGGATTCGGAGCGTCAGCGAAGGCCAGTCGTACGCCAGCACGTCGATCGCGTGAATCGTGACGGGGCGAGGCTGGAGTGGCGCGATCTCGCCCTCACGGGCCATCTCGTACGCGCGGCGGCCGCCAATCCGCATGGCAGAGTACTGCGGCGGGGTCTGCTGAATCGTGCCGATGAAGCGAGTGATGGCCGCGTCGATCGCGAGACGGGTCGGGATCTGAGCGATCGGAACGTCGGAGAGCTCGCCGCCGAGATCGTCGGTGGTCGAGAGGCGAGAGAGATCAATGGTGGTTTCGTATCCCTTTTCGGCGGCCATGTAGCGAGGCACCAGCGTGGTGGCCTTGCCGATGAGGACAACGAGCACGCCGGTGGCGAGCGGATCGAGCGTTCCGGCGTGGCCGACCTTGATGCGCTTGGGCGCGCCGCCCCGGCGGAGACGGGTGCGGATGATCGCACAGACGTCCATCGAGGTGAACTTCTGTTGCTTGTCGATGATGAGCAGGCCCTTTGGCGTAGGTGGCGGCGTCGGCGGCGGCGTGGCGCTGGGCTGCGATGGTGTGAGATCGTTCATCGCTTCTCTCCCGAAGCGGGAGATGGAGTATCCGCCGAGATCACGAGCACGGTCTCGCAGCGGCCGCGGGCGATGTTGAAGCCGCGGAGGCGGATGGTGAACTCGGGAAGAGAAACGCCGTTCTCGCGAGCCGCACGCTCCGAGAGCACGGCATTCTGGAGCGGGGGCGCGGCGGATGGGCGCTCGCCACGGACGGCGCGGGCGCGAGTGAGGAAGAGCAGGCTGTCTTCGTCGTAGCCGACAAGTGTCGGCGCGGCGGGCGGGGCGAACGTCGCGACAACACGCGAGGGCAGAGAGAGCGCGGCGGGCGCGACGAGTTGGAAGAGCGTCCAGTATGAGAGCGTGACACCGAGAATGCCGCCGCAGATCGCGGTGGTGACGCGACGTTGACCGGCCAAGAAGCCCGAACGGAAGACGATGGCGAAGGCGAGAAGCCCGAGCGCGATCGCGACCGGCATGGCGAGCGCGGACGGATCCCAGTTCGGGCCTTTGATCCAACCGAACTCGCGCCACCACGGCATCGACGCGCCAAGGGCCGCGATCGCGGTGATGACCACCAACCCGGTGCCCGCCCAGAAGCGCTTCCAGTGCAGGAACACGCCGGACGCTCGCCGGGGGGGCAGTCGGGTGATCAGCACGGCGGCGCGGGCGAGCAGCAACGCCGCCGCGGGAAACAGGGGCATGGGATAGTGCGGCAGTTTCGTACTGACAATCTCGAAGACGATCCACGCCGGCAGCATCCACGCGAGCAGGAACGCCGTCGAGGCATCGCGGCGCCAGCGGCGGCGAATGCGGGTCAGCGCAAACGGCAGCGCCAGTGCCAGCGGCCAGAGCAGAAACACGAACAATGCGGCGTGATAGCCGGGCGGGCCCCAGTGCCCTTCCATCGCTTGCTTGCTGCGCCCGATGGTCTCGCTGTAGACCTCGTTCAGGTAGTTCGAAAGCCCAACATGCTGACCGACGGCGATGACCCAGGGCGAGACGCCCGCGGCCAGGATGAGCACGCCCAGCAAGGGCTGCAAGCGCCACAGCCATCGCCACTCGCCCCGGATGACACTGAAGGCGATGGCGCTGCACGCCGCGATCATGGGTGTGATCGGTCCCTTTGCGAGCACGCCCATCGCGACGCTCAGCCAGAACGCGAGCACCAGACCCCAATTCGTGCGAGGGCTTGAGTAGATGCGCCAAAGCAGCGTCTGCGTCGCGACGACCGTGAGCAGCAGCAACTGATCCGCACGGGCCTGATGGGCATCCACCACCACCAGCGGGCACGCGCCGAAACCAGCCGCGGCGAGGAACGCGGCGCTTCGACCAATCCCGGGCATTGAGGCACCAAGACGAAACAGCAGCAGCACCGCGCCGATCGTGCACAGCACGTTGGGCACGCGGTACATCCAGATCGCGTCACGCAGCGGCTGGCCGCCGGTGAAGGCCGCCGCGGAGGCGGATTGGAGCCAATAGACGAGCGGGGGCTTGTTGAGCCGCGGCACCTCGCCGACGTATGGCACGGCGAGGCCGCCGGAGTGCAGGGCGGGCACGCGCTGCTCGGCCGGGAGCGCGACGCTCTCGAACATCTGGCGGCTGGCCTGCGCAAAGCGAGACTCGTCGCGATCGATCGGCGGAATGCTGAACAGCCCGGGGAGGTACGCCGCGAGACAGAGCACAACAAGCCAGAGCGGCGCGAGGCGGCCGGTGAGCCCGCCGAGGGGCCGGGAGCGCGTTGGATCGAGGAGTTGCCGGGAGCGGGGCGTCACGCGGAAGCGAACGGTACGCATCGCACCGGTTGCATCCGTGCGGCGAGCAGAATCACCCCCGAGGGCGCCGTGGCTTCGAGCCGGTGGCGACACGCTCGCTTGCATGCGAGGCTCTACCAACAATGCCGCGTGCGGGACGTGCTTGAACTCGACAACCCGATGACGCGACGGCGAAGACTGGTCTTCGGTCTGGGGTTGATCGCGCTCGGGCTGGCCGCCGTGCCCTTCGATGGAACCGTGCGGGATTTCCTGTGGACACGTCGCGTCGGGGGCGATGTCAAGCGGGAGCTGGAGTTCCTCCAGCAGTTCGGGGCGATCTCATCAATTGTGCTGATCTCGCTGGTGATCCTGCTCCTGGATCCGGCGGACGCACGGCTGAAGTGGCGTCGGATCGCGGACATCGCGGTTGCCGCCGCACTGAGCGGGCTGATCGGGAACCTCCTGAAGATGTTCTTCGGCCGTCCCAGGCCGCTGTTTGATGATCCGATGCACCTGCTCGGCCCGCTGGGCAGGTACCCGGTCGAGAGCGCGAGCGGCGGCGTGCGTCTCATGTCGGCATGGGAAATGGGAGCGAGGGGGGTCAGCGACCTGTGGTCGATGCCCAGCAGCCACTCGATGGCCGGGGCGTGCCTGGCGTTCTGCCTTTCGGCGCTGTACCCCAAGCTCCGGCCGCTGTGCGTGGTGCTCGCGGTGATCGTGTGCTCGGCCCGCGTGCTGCTGAACGCGCACTACGTCAGCGATGTGCTGATCGGCGCGGCACTGGGGTGGATGATCGCGGCGTTCGCGATGCGGCGAGAACTGGGCTCGCGGCTGGTCACGCTGGCGGCCCCAAGCCTTCGCCCCAACGCACGACCGGCGGCTGACTGATCCGATAGGCATCCCACGCCTGATTTCTCGCACACTGGCGGCCGAGCCTTCGGCTCGCGACGGTTCTACACTTTGCCCCTTCGCCGGAGAGGTGTCCGAGAGGCTGAAGGAACGCGACTGGAAATCGCGTAAACGGGCAACCGTTTCGGGGGTTCGAATCCCCCCCTCTCCGCTTCAAGCAGCCCTTGCGAATGCAGGGGCTTTTTTCATAGAGACTTGGGCGTAGCAGGCGGTCGGGACAACCAGCAGTCCCCCGGGACACTGCCCCGGGTGTGCGGGCCTGAGTTCACGATGTATGGGGTGCAGGATTCCAGGTTCCCCGGCTGAGAGCCGCCCCCGCATCAGGCCGCTGTCCGTCCCTGTCTCTGGCGTGGCTGGCCCCTCGCGCATGCCGCGTACGAGGCGGGCTTAACCGCACGGCGGCTCGTCAAGGACGATGACTGGAAGGAGCGCGAGGCCCGCTGGCTCGGCTACTCGACCGTCGCCCCCGACGCGTTCTTGGTGATCTCCGTCACGCGCAGGAGCTCCAGCGCTCCGCTGGTCGGTGAGTCGCCCGGGCCCCACACGTACTGCGTCTTGAGCCGCGTGAACTCTTCCACCCCCTCCGGCGGCGGGGTGAGTATCTGCCCGTTGATCGAAGGCACATCGCCCTCTTCGTGCACGATCACCGGATCGGTCACGACCTCCTGGATGCGGCGGGTGCCGTCGTAGTAGAACCGCTCCGAGCGTGTGAACGCCGTGGCACCGGAGTTGAAGATGTACGACTCCGGCAACGACGCGGCAGCGATCGGCGTGCTGGTGCGATAGATGCGCCCCACATCCCCTAAGTCAGCGGCGTGCCCGTTTCTTGGCGGCCTTTTTGCGAGCCGTCTTCGCGGCTTGCTTCTCGGCCTTCAGCCGTTCTGCTTCTTCGCATTTGCGAACGTGCTCGCGGAGGAACGCGTCGGGGTCCTTGATTTTGGCCATCGCGATGTCGCCGGGCTCGCGATAGAGAGGGTCGTCGAGCTTGTAGTCCTCGGGCGCGACGAAGTGCACACCCGTGAAGCCGTTCTCTTCGATGAGTCGCTTCACTCGATCCGCAACCCACACCCGCGCGGTCAGGTTGTAGGCGACGAACATATCCGGCATCGGCTTTGGCAGCGGCTGCTCAAAGACGATGCGGTCGAACTTGGCCATGCCGCTGTCGCAGGCAAAGCAGCGGACGCTCTTGTGGCGGTAGCAGTTGCTCGCCGCCTCATCCACGCGGATACGACTAAACGCCACCTCGAGGAGGAATCGTCGCTGGGTGTCGGTGCTGAGGAACTTCTTGGGGTGACCCTTCTTGAGGAAGACCTCGCCGCGGAGAACGTAGCCTGTGACGTTGGCCTTCTCGAAGGCCTGCTTCACAGGCTCCGTGACGATGAGGTCGCCGGTAGAGTGACGACCAATGTCGGCAAGCTGCTTGCCGCGAGAGTCGTACTCCGCATAGAAGGGAGGTTGCCACTGAAGCATGCCCAGTCCATCGCCGCAGAAATAGCAGCAGTATGCACACGGACCGACCGAGAAACCCTCAACTGGTAGATAGTCAGTTCGAACGACTGGACCCTCCCAGCCGTTCTCTTCGATTAGCCAAACACGCGGGCGTTCCAGTTTGCTCATCGCTTGCCCTTTCGCAAACCTCTCGGGAATCGCTCCGCAAGGTCGCCTTTTCTGTAAAGGCCTTTCAGATATCGCTCAAACTGCTGAGACGTCGCTTTCGTATTCGCCTCAATCCATTTTACTACATCGGCATCGTATTTTCGATGCCACGTCTGATACCCCTTGTGGTCCGCGAGCGTTGCTGCCTGGGTAACCCAATCGTCGTCACGCTTCGCATAATGGCCTCTAAGCACATCATGCTTTTCCAGTGCTCGATGCACCTTCGTCGAGATTGCATGATGCAACTGCCCGGTCAGATGCTTGGCCCGCTTCAGGGCTTTGCCTGCACCCGATCCAGCTCCAGCCATCTGGAGCCCTTCCGATAGGTACCCTCCGGTCGGATCAATCTCGTCGATGAACGCGTTCCATGCGCCTTCGTTGAACGACTGCTGCACCCAGCCGTTCTCCATGCGGCTATGGAAATCGTCCCCCTGGGACCAGTCCAACGCCCAGTCAAGGTCAAGGTCTTGATTGGCCCCGTACTGTCCGATCATCTCCTCAAGGCCGCCTCGCAGCGCGCGGAAGCCCGCCATCACGATGTCTTCCGGACCTGGCATGATCAGCCCGATCAGCAGCCCAGTTGGATCACTGTGCAGCACGGCGTTGCTCTTGACATACACAAAGAGCGCCACGCCGTCCATGATCCGCAGCCCCAAGATCGGGTTGTCGGGCCACACCTGAGGACGGCGACCGCTATGAACGATCGTCTCCAGCACCGCCTGCCCACTCGCATTCGGATCCTGCTGCAGCCAGCGGCCAAGGCTCGGTGAGTACGTCCGGTTCCGTGCGTAGCTGATCAGCTTCGCGCCCGGGATCAGTCTTTGCGTGTCAGAGATCGTGCCGAGGTCAGTGTCCCATGAGACGGCCTGTGTGTCAAGGCGATCGACCACCAGAGACTTGTGGCCGAAGACCACCACCGGGTGGGGGTGGAACTGCTCGTAGGTCAGGACTTCGCCGTAGGGGCTGTAGGTCCACTGGGCGGCGACCTCGGCGGTTGTTGATGCGCTGGCTTTGTGCAGTAGCGCGATCACATCGCCTTGGGCGTCATTGATCGCCCACCACGGCTTGCCGCCGAAGGCGCTCACGGTTCCCGCGCCGGTGTCTCGCGGGTCGATCTGGACGAGGAGTTCGTCGACGCCGCTCGTCGGGGAATCACCCGGGCCCCAGATGTACATCGCACGCACGTACGGCGCACCGGCGTTGAGCACGTTGCTGCCCGGCTGACCGGCGTACAGCTCGTTGGCCATCGTGATCGTGTCGCCCTCGTCGGTGGTGAGGAGCGGATCGGTGATCAGTTCCTGCACCCGGCGCGTGCCGTCGTAGAGGAATCGTTCACATCGCAAGAGTTCGCGTTTGAGTGGCTGCCATTGTTTACGGTGCGAGGCCTTCCACGAGGCAGCGACAAGACACTCCGGAGGAAACGCCGCTATCGAATGCGCTTCATCTGACAGTCGATGCTTGGCAGAGTGCTACGGAGGAGATTCTTGCGTCCGCGGGTATCGTCCGAGGTCTTGCCTGAGAATTCCGGTTGAATCGGCTCATAGATCTTGCCCTAGACGTCGCGACCTGCCGCGCGCCACGAACGCTCCCGCCCACTCGGGATCGCCAGGCAAGATATCATCGTCCATTGGCTTAGTGATGACGGGAATTCGCCTGAATCGCAGTTCAGGGAAACGGTCCTTCAGTCCAAGCTTTGATATAAGCTCCCCATCAAAGCTAAACGTAAGTCCGTCATCCGTGAACACGAGTGCCGTTCCAAGATTATATTCCACAATTGCCTGGCGAATAGATGCGTCGAGATAATGAATACCGCGACATTTCGGACATTCATTGTGAACAGAATTCGGTCCGCGATAGTAATCTATAAAGTACTTTTGTGTACAATACACTGTAACATATGAATATTTTCCGTGAAGCGACGATTCTTCAAATTGCAATCGACCGGTTACGTGTGGAGGAAAATATGGCTGGAGGATGTTCCATAAATCCGATCGAATGGCCGTCAATGTCGTCGGAGAAGTATGAATCCAAGGCATGCCGCTGACTCGCTTGACAACGGCGTTAACTGGACTTTGCGACCCAGCGAACTCTGCGTCAAGATAGATACACCTATTTAGGTTACCATGCAATCCAGAAAACTGGCCGCTGCACCGATAGAGTTTCTCAAACGTTGCTTCAAACGAATCGGTCAAATCTAGATATTGGTTCGCTTGCGGGCTCACTGCAAACACCTGTCGGGTAGCGTTTTTCATTTGGATAGCTCGATTGCTCTCTTGATGAGTTCATTGATTTGCTTGAGTTCATGCGGTGCGGCACCCACAGCCATGCCCCACATTTGAGATCCGTACTTTACCGCGCCTTCCATGATCTCGACAGCCTTCTCCGGGCCTACTTTCTTTACCCATTTTGCCAGCTGATCCCGCGAAGCACGCATATGTGGTGCACCATAGGCAGCGAGTGCACGGTCGATGAAAGCGTGAATCGCTTGTCCGCCTTTACCGGTATGAAACTTGTGCGGCAATTCAAAAACAATATTTGACGATCTCTTGAGTAGTTTTGCCATATACTGCGGGAAAGCGTGATGCGCGATGCCCGTCAGGAGCTTCCCGCCAATACTAACACTTGCTCGAATAACACTACCCGACCTCCCCATCATATATTCAGGCACAGGATCTATGAGGGCGTACGAGTCTACTGCCCCATTCACGTTGGCGCCATCGTAAACATCTTGTATCCAGCTATTGTCCCCTCGCGTGTGCCAGTCGTCGGGCAAGCTCCAATCAGAAGCCCAGTCGGCATTAAACGATTCGTTGTCGGCGTAGCCAGACGCTAACCCGTAAGCGATCTGCCCAGCAGTCACCGCGATCGTTGCGTATGGTGTGAACGCAGTACCCACAAACAGACCGAGAGGGTCGCCATTTTGAACAGGATTGGCTCGGGCGTACCCAAACAGCGATAGGCCGTCCCCGATGCGAGTCTCAAGAACAATCGCCATAGCGACAGCAACTTCGGACCCTCCATGAATTCCGATGCTCGCAATGAGCCCTTGGCCACTCGCATTCGGATCCTGCTGCATCCACCGCCCGAGGCTTGGCTTCAGCGTCCGGTTATTGGCGTACACCAGCGTGTTCGCGCCCGGCTCGAGTCTTTGCGTGTCAAAGAGGTTCTGGCCACTACTGTCCCAGAAGTCCAGAGGTTTGTCAAGCCGATCGGTCGCCAAGCCCTTGTGACCGAACACCATTGTCGGGACGCTCGGGCCGGTTCCGCCACCGGCCGTGAACGACTCGCGGCTCAGTACCTCGCCGTACGGTGAATACGTCCACTGCGCCGCCACCTGCGCCGCGCTTGATCCGGTCTTCTCGAGCAACGCAACAACATCGCCCTGCGCGTCCTGCACCGCCGGCCACAGTTTGCCGGTCGGGTCGAGCTCGGCCAGTAACTCGTACGCACCGGCATGGCCGTCGCCCGGACCCCAAATGTGCTGCATCCGCAGGTAGGGCGTGCCCAGCGCGATCGTGGACCCGCCGTTGCCGGGCTGGCCGCCCTGCACCTCGCCTGTGAGCGAGACGATGTCGCCTTCCTCGTTCATCAGCACCGGATCGGTGACGATGTCCTGCACGCGGCGGGCGCCGTCGTAGAAGAAGCGTTCCGAACGGGTCGCCGTCGCGGAACCGTTGAACGTGTAGCCCGCACCGAACCACTCCGCCGTCAGAGGCGTGGTGGTTCGCACGACCCGCCCCACGCCGTCGTAGTTG
>CANHCQ010000036.1 GCA_947459215.1 Phycisphaerales bacterium | reverse complement strand
CGCGGCATGGCTCCGCAGATTCGCCGGCACATTCGCCCCTGTCAGCCACCCCGCCAGCGGCGAGGGGTCCGGGCTCTGCCCCATCTTCTTGAGACCGAAGATCGCCGACGCCCGCACGAACGCCGACTCGTCATTCGTCAGCGACTGCAACCGCGCCGACGCGTCGCTGACGCGGTTGCGTCCCGCCGCCATCGCCGCCATCGCCCGCACACCCGGCGCAGGATCATCCATCGCCTTCATCAGCACCGGTCCCAGCCGCCGCCCCGCCATCCCCGCAGCGTCCGCGGCATACCCGCGCACCTGACCGTCGTTGTTGTTCGCCGACTGCTCGATGACCGTCAGAGCCTTCTCGCGAATCTCGGCGATCCGCACCGCATCCGGCACCGACGCCGCAACGCCCTCCGTTGCCCCGGCCTGGGCCTTTGGAGCAGCCTTGCTCGCCGCGGCGTCGCCCCCCGAGGCCGCCGCAGGCTTCTGAGCCGCGTTCTTCGCGCACCCGCTCAGCATCTGGCTCATAGCCAAGGCCGCCACACCCGCGATCACCAATCCGTTCGTTGCAATCTTCACGCGTCGCTCCGTCGTATTGCTGCAAGCCGCAACAGCCACCGTCAGGCCGCCTTCGCGGTTTCCGTACCGCTCCCATCCCCCTGATTGTTCGGCGTTTTACGCACGAATGCGAGAATCACAAGGCCCGCCAGGGAGAGCGGGAAGACCCAGCAGAGGTCGCCGAACACCCGAAAAAACGTGGCTTCGCGGGGCGTCCGCACATCGCGCACCGCGATTCCCTCTACCCGGCACGACGCGCCGCCGATCACCAGCGGGTCCACCCGTCCGAACCTGTCGATAAAGCACGACACACCCGTGTTCGCCGACCGCACCACCGGCACCCCCAACTCCACCGCTCGCCACCGGGCCGCCAAGAGGTGCTGCCACCGCCCCGGGTCCCAATCGCCGAACCAGCCGTCGTTGGTCACATTGACCAGCACCGGGATCCCGCCCTTCGCCTTGGCGGCCCGGACCAGCGTGCGGCAGAGGCCCGACTCCGTGATCTCAAAGCAGACCGGAGTCGCCATCACGACCACGCCGCGCAGCGCCGCGATGTTGTCCGGCCTACCCACCGCAAAGTCAAAGAGCCCCGCCGTCTCCACGCGCCCGCGCCCCAGATCGAACGACATCCCCGCCGCCCCGATCGACAGCAGCTGCTTCTCGAGCCAAGGCCAGCTCGAGATGTACGGCATCGTCTCGCCGAACGGCGTCAACCGAATCTTGTCGTACCGCGTCTCTCCGACGCGCCCGTCCGAGATCCGAAAGACACTGTTGAACCGCGCATCGAACGCCACTCGCCCGCCATCCGCGCCCGGTTCCAGACGCAGGTTCTTCGTACCAAGCGCGCCAATAAGGAACGGAACGCCGAGCTGCCGCTGCGTCTCCAGCAGCTCCGCGGTATACCGCGTGACACGCGACTCCTTCGTGCCGTCCGCACCAGTCACAACGAGCGGCTCAAGGAAGTAGCCAGGAAACATCGTCTCCGGCCAAATGATCACGTCTGGCGCGGCTCCCCCGTCGCCACCAGCGGCACGCCGCGTCAGGTCGAGGAACCTCGCAAAGTCTTTCTCTCGCTGCTCCGCGCTCCAGCCAATCTTGTTGCTCTGCGGCAGATTCGTCTGCACCACACCCACACGAATCTTGGGCACCGCGACATCGTGCCATCGCGAGGTCACCTCAAACAACATCGCGGCCGTCAGCAATCCAAAGCAGGCCGCCGCACCCAATCGCCAGTGCCTCCCGGTATCCCCCGACCCGTCGCCTCGACGAACAGCATCACCCACGATCCCAATCGCCCCCGCGACCCACGCCCCCACGCCATACGCACCGACGACCGGTCCAAATGCAACCAGCGGCGTGTCAATCAACGGATGCCCCAACAAGAACCATGCATACCCATCCCACACCACCTCACCCCGGATCCACTCCAACCCCGTCCACACGATCGGCACCAACACCGCCAGCGGCACGCGGGGAAAACGCCCGTGCAGCCGCGACAGAAGCCACACGAACAGCCCCGGATAGATCGCCAAGTACATCACCAGCGGCACATATCCCGCCGCCGAGATATCCATCACCCATTGCTGCTGCCACCAGTAAAACGCCGACGCGCCGAGCCCCACCATCACTGCGTCCCGCTTACGGCATCGCCCCCACGTCTTCCCCACCGCCACCCACACCAACGGCACAATCGCCACCAACGCCGCCCACCCAAAGTCCACCGGCGCGAACGCGACCGCCATGAGCCCCGCATGCGCGAGCCCGGCCACGAACGACACCAGCATCTGTTTCCGAGAAGAGTTCACGCCGCAAATGTAACGGCCCGGCGCCCCGCACGACGCGAGAAATCACCAGCAACGCCAAGACACAACGCGGGCAACCTCCCTGAGGCCACTCCGTCTCTCCGTCTCTTTGTCTCTCCGTCTCTTCCTCACCGCCCGGTATAGTCAATCAACCGCGCCAACTCGCTCCGCAGGTTCCCGCGAGCGACCACGCGATCGACCAATCCCGCCTTCATCAGGAACTCCGACCGCTGGAAGCCTTCCGGCAGTTCCTGGCGGATGGTCTGCTGAATCACGCGCGGGCCGGCGAAGCCGATCAGGGCCTTGGGCTCGGCGAGGATGATGTCGCCCAGCATCGCGAACGACGCCGTCACGCCGCCCGTCGTCGGATCCGTGAGCACGCTGATGAACAGCCCGCCCGCATCGTCCAACCGCGCCAGCGCCGCCGAGGTCTTCGCCATCTGCATCAGGCTCAGACCCGACTCCTGCATGCGGGCGCCGCCCGAGCACGAGATGATGATGACCGGCAGGCCCTTCTTGCCGTTGGCCTTGTCGGGAGTCGCCTCCTCGATCGCCCGGGTGATCGTCTCGCCGACCACCGAGCCCATCGAGCCCATCATGAAGGTCAGGTCCAGGCACACGAGCATCGCTTCGCGGCCCTTGATGAAGCACTTGCCGGCGCGGATTGCATCAATCTGCCCGGTCTTCACCTGCTCGGCGATCAGCCGCTCGCGGTACGCCTTCAGGTCCTTGAACTTGAGGGGGTCGGTCGGCTGCAGTTCGGTGAACATCGCCTCGAACGTGCCCGGGTCGGCGAGCTGCAGCACCCGCTCGGTCGCCCCGATTCGGAAGTGGTGCGTGCACTCGGGGCACACGTTGAGGTTCGCTTCCAGGTGCCGCCGGTAGATCATCTTGGTGCACGACGGGCAGCGGAGCCAGATCCCCTCCGGGATCGACGCCCGACGCTCGGGGCGGAGATCCGCCCAAGTGCGCTGGGGCTGTTTCGTGCTGACGGCCGGCTTGCGGCTGGGTGCCTGTGTCATGTCCATGCGTTCCAGGGTGACCGACCGAAATTCCGACACCCTTCCCGGCTTCAGGTACGAAGCAGGTTCGAGCGTCGCTCCCGGCAAGTCCCGATCGCGTGCCGCGGGCAAGTCCTTCGCCCACGATCGCCTCGACCCGGCCCGGCGAACCCTCGCCAAGAACCGCCCGAAGCTGGCTCCATCCGGGACTCCGCCCGAACCAAGCCGCACACGAAACCCTCTCCCAACCCGCCCGCCGGCTCCAGCCGACGACCCGCGCGTGTCAGAAGTGTTTGGGAGTTTAGCACTTCGGCGTTCAGGCCGCGCAAAGTTGAGTACAGTCTTTGTTCGGTGCTGTGGAAAACCTGTCCTTTGCCGACCCGTCGAACCCAACCCCAGCAGCACGCCCCCGCTCGATACCATCCGCCAGTCGCCGAACGATCGAGATCCCAGATCCGGGCTCAGCGACCGCCCCTTCACGCCATCAATTCCCTCTCCGCTCACTCCCCCACTCGGAACCTCTCATGAAGGGCGTCATCCTCGCCGGCGGCACGGGCTCTCGCCTCCTGCCTCTCACCCTGGTCACCAACAAGCACCTCCTGCCGGTCTTCGACCAGCCCATGATCCACTACCCCATCCGCTGCCTGCTCATGGCCGGCATCGATGAGGTCCTCGTCGTCACCGGCGGCGAGCACGCCGGCGACTTCCTCCGACTCCTCAAGAACGGCAAGCACCTGGGCATCCGCCACCTCGAATACGCCTATCAGCAAGGCAGCGGCGGCATCGCCGACGCCCTCAAACTCGCTCAGGACTTCGCCGACGGCGAGAAGATCTGCGTCATCCTCGGCGACAACATCATCGAGAAGAACGTCAAGCCCGCCGCCGCCGCGTTCCGCGAGCAGAAGGCCGGTGCCAAGATCCTGCTGAAGCGCGTCCCCGACCCGCACCGCTTCGGCGTCGCCCAGCTCGAAGGCGACCGCATCACCCGCATCATCGAGAAGCCCAAGCAGCCCCCCAGCGACCTCGCCGTCACCGGCATCTACTTCTACGACAACGAGGTCTTCGACATCTGCCAAACGCTGAAACCCTCCGCCCGCGGCGAACTCGAGATCACCGACGTGAACAACGAGTACCTCCGCCGCGGCACGCTCACCCACGACATCCTCGACGGCTGGTGGACCGACGCCGGCACCTTCGAAAGCCTCTTCCGCGCCAGCACGCTGGTGCACCAAACCGGGGCGAATCACTAAGGCGTTTCACCGCGGAGAACGCCGAGAAGAAGAAGAAGAAGAAGAAGAAGAAGAAGAAGAAGAAGAAGAAGAAGAAGAAGTCACTCTCCCGAATCCCTCCGCGTTCTCTGCGTCCTCCGCGGTGAACTTCCTTTCCCGAGCGATCAATGCCCGAGATCCTGCCGATCCCCACCTCCACCCTCTGCCCGCTCGACGCGTGGGAGCACGCCCGCGAGCGCGGCGAGCCGGCCCTGCTGCCCATCAACCTCCACTCCGACGACCGCGGCTGGTCCATCATGAACCAGCTCCAAGGTGTCATGGACTCCCAAGGCCAGATCAACATCTCGCTCCAGCACCCAGGCGTCATCAAGGCCTGGCACCGCCACAAGCTACAAACCGACTTCTGGATCTGCGTGCGGGGAGACCTCAAAGTCGGCGTCCACCGCACCGAGGACGACAAAGCCTGGGCCGCTGTCATCGGCGAGCACCGCCCCGCGCTCGTCATCATCCCGCCCTCGCTCTGGCACGGTGCCGCCACCGTCGGCAATGAACCCGCCAGCCTGCTCTACTACGTCACCCACGCGTACAACCCCAAGCAACCCGACGAGGAACGCCGCGCGTTCAACATCCCGCCGTGGTTCCCCTGGAGCGTGCAGTTCCGATGACCGCCTGGCGTGAAGGCCCAATCGCCCTCCTCGGCGCCGACGGCATGCTCGGCCGCCAGTGGCAGCTCTTCTTCTCATCAACGCCCGGCGCCCGCGTCGCGTCACTCACCTACCCCACCATCGACTTCGAACGCGACGAATCGCTTTCGCGCGTCCTTGATGGCGCTCCCCGCCTCGTCATCAACTGCGCCGCCTACACCAACGTCGATCAAGCCGAGTCCGAGCCCGACAAGGCCGACCGCATCAACGCCGCCGCCGTCGGAACACTCGCCCGCCTCTGCCGCGAACGCGACATCACGCTCGTCCATTACAGCACCGACTACGTCTTCGACGGCCAAGGCACCGCTCCCTACGCCGTCGACGATCCGACGAATCCCGCGAACATCTACGGCCGCACAAAACTCCGCGGCGAGCAACTCCTTCAAGCCTCCGGCTGCGACCACCTGCTCATTCGCACCAGCTGGCTCTACGCACCGTGGGCCAAGAACTTCGTCCGCACCATCGCCGCGGCAGCCAAGGGCAAGCCGGAACTCCGCGTCGTCAACGACCAGCGCGGCCACCCCACCTCCACGGCGTCGCTCGTCGACATCACCGCCCGCCTGCTCGACCGCAACCTCCGCGGCACGTTCCACGCGACCGACGACGGAGGCGGCGACCAAGGCTGCACCTGGTTCGACTTCGCAACCGCCATCGCCGCCTACGCAAACCCATCGTGCCGCGTCTTGCCGTGCAGCACCGCGGAGTTCCCGCGTCCGGCTGCACGCCCCGCGTACAGCGTGCTGGATCTGCGCAAGACCATCGCCGCCATCGGCCCGTTGAAGCCGTGGCGCGAAGCCCTCGCCGAAGTCCTGCCCCGTCTCGAGCCTTAGCGGCGTCGGCGTGCCGCGAGCAACAGGCCCGCGAGTACGCACACAGTCCCAGGCGCCGGGATCGCCGTCGCCCGCACCATGAACGCGGCCGGGATGATGTACTCGCTCATGCGCACCTGGAAGGGCGCCGAGCCCAGCGGCTTGCCCGCGAGCGACGTCGCGGCGAAGAGCCACGCGTTGCTCGCGTTTGCAGAGCCGCCGAGGTCGTATCGAGCAGGAGCCGCCGTCGCCGAGGCGTCGGCGATCATGGTCGCCGCCACGAAGAACTGCCCGGTCACCTTGGTCGGGGTGATGGCGTAGTTGAGGAACGTATTGGTCCGGGGCAGGCCACTGAGGCCGTCGACACTCGTCAGCAGGGTCGCGGTGCGAGGGTCGTTGGGCGTGGTCAACTGGTAGAGCGACAGCCGGACCCAGCGGTTCTCGGGTACGTTGATGCGGCCGAAGGCAACCGAGATGGTCGTGATCACGTCGTTGCCGCCGGTGACGTTGTAGACGTTCCCCCACATGAACTCGGCGGGGTAGGAGCTGGGGCTGCTGAAGGAGGGTGACAGGTTGCCGCTGCCGACGCCGTCGTCGTAGGAGTACTGGAACGGGGCGGCGGAGGCGGTCGAGACCGCCGCGGCGAAGGGCAGGGACAGAATCAGCAACCCGGCGGAAACGGGGCGGTTGAAACGCATCGTGAAGAACTCCCAAGATGTTCAGCCGACGAGCCGGTCCCGTCCGGACGCGGGCTGAACGATCGTGGTAGGCTAGGCGGGCATGAAGCCAGCGTGAGGCTGGTGTACTTCGTGGGATGCCGTGGAACGATTGACGTTGCCGCGTTCTAGAGGAGATTGGCCATGTCGGAACAGCCGCAGGATGCGATGGATGCGTTTCAGGAACCGACGAGCTGGCCCAAGGTCATCGGGATCATTTCGATGATCTGGGGCGGCATCGGCCTCACGTGTGTCGGCTGCGGCAGCGTGATGACGATGGCGGGCACCGCGATGTTGCCGCCGGAGATGCGAAGCGGGCCGATGCCGCCGACGATGGGATTCGGGATCGTGAACATCCTGAACATGGGTACCGGCACGCTGTTCAGCATCTTGCTTTTCGCGGCAGGGCTGACGACACTTCGGCGCTCACTGACCGGCCGCACGCTGCACCTGGTCTGGTCGGCGCTTTCGCTGGCGTGGATCCCGGTTGCGCTGTACCTTGCTTACTACCAGACGGAGGCGATGAAGGTCTTCGTCCGCGAGAACCCGGATAGCCCGTTCTCCAAGGGCGGCAGCCCGGAGATGGGGCTCATGATCGGCATCGTCATGACGGTGATCTTCTCGATTTACCCGGTCTTTATCTTCATCTGGTTCTTGTTCATCAAGAAGACGAAGGAGAGCTTTGGAGCGGCGGCGGTGAAGGATTACATCTAGGGGACGTGACGGAGCGACGGAGGGGGGTGGGAGTGGGGAATTGGGTGGAGACACGAGAGGAATGATCGTGCTCGAGATTCGACCCAATTGTGAGTGCTGCGATCGGGATCTGTTGCCGTCGAGTGAGGCGTGGATCTGTTCTTATAAGTGCACGTTTTGCCCTGTCTGTGCGCTGCGGATGAACCGGGTCTGCCCGAACTGCGCCGGGAACCTGGTGATGCGGCCGCTGCGGCCGATTGAGAAGCTGACCAAGGACCCGGCGTCGACGACGCGAGTGCGGGCCAAGATGCCGTGCCCGTCGTGTGGCAGTCGTGTGGCCGTCGCTGGGGTCAGCGGCGACGCCGCCGCGTGGCCACGCAGGCGGCGAGGGCGAAGACGGATGCGCCGGCGGGTGAGGGCACGACGTTGATCGCGTAGTTCGCGGCGGCGGATTGCTGCACGCCGTTGGCGTCGATGTAGTGGAGGATGATGCCGGCGCCGCCGCTGGGGCCGAAGGGGTTGGTGCCGTAGAGCCCCACGGGCATGCCGCCGGCGTAGCCGAAGTTGCTGGCGACGATGACGTGGTTGAAGATCGCGCCGGTGTAGGTGCCGACGCCGTTCCAGGCGAGGAAGCCCGCATCCCAGTTCTGGCCGGGGCCGTTGAAGCCCGCGGAGAGATTGGATTTGAAGGGCATCGCGCTCGTGGACATCATCAACGGATGGATGAACGTCTCGCCGGCACCGACGCTGACCACGCCGTTGATGGCGATCACGCCGGCGAAGGTCGAGGTGGTGTTGGTGACCGGCGTCATCGTGAAGGTGAACGCGGCGGCGTGCGGGGCGAGGGCGGCGGATGAAACAACGAACGCGAGCGACGCGAGAGCGAGCGGGGTACGGAACGTCATGTCTGTCTCCTATGGCGGCGGCCTGCGGCGATTCGGCCTCCGGGCGACTTGCCAGACGGATGGGATTTCTTGCAGGAGATCCTGCGATGATTTTGCGGTGGGTCCTCGTACTGGGGGCCCGAGAGCGTCGGGCGGGTCATGGAGCGACGCGGGCGGGCTGGGGGTGGGGCTGGGTGAGGGGCTGGGTGAGGGGCTGGGGGTGGGATTTCGGGGGTGAGACGTGGGATGTGACGGCATCGGGACGCACTCGCTCGCGCTTGGTGCTTGCGGGGAGGGCCCAGGCTCCATTTCGGATGTGGGGACGCAACCCGCTTGCTCATGCTCTGGGCTCGGGGAGGCGGGAAGCGGAGCGGCGGGTTGCGGATGGGATTGGTCTTCGGTGGGCGGCGGCGTGATGGGGGCGTCGGTGGCCCCACGCTGACGCGTGGGGTTCGTTGAGGCGGGGATGTCGGCTGAGGAAAGGGACGTTGCTGGTGGTAGGTGAGCGGTTATGCCCCTCACCGCCCCCCACCCTCTCGCGGACTCGGGCACCTCTCCCCGCTTCGCGGGGAGAGGGGGCGCGACTGCCGTGATGGTGCGGGGGGTGAAGTTGGCGATGCGGTAGATGAGTGTCGCGGCGCGGCGGGTGGATTCTTGTTCGCGGTCTTGTTCGCGCCTCGACTTTGGGGTTTCGCGACGGAGGTTGTGGGTGACGTCGGTGACCCAGTCGCTGATCATGAGCGAGAGCGCGCCGACGCACTGTTCGAGTTGAGCGGCGGCGGCGGTGCGGGCGCGGCGGGCGTTGGCGAGGTCGGCTTGGGCGAAGAGAGTCGCGGCGTCGTCGGTGGCGAGGTAGATGGTCAGGGCGGCGAGGGTGATGTCGAGCTCGTTCGCGATCGACACGAGGGATTCCTGCGGGGATTGCAGGAGCTCGAGCAGCACGCGGCGCTCCTGGTCGGTGGGGACAAAGTTTCTTCGCGATTCAGACTGCGACACGCCCCCACTCCTTTCCCGTTTCCCCTGCCCCAATCCCCCACTCCCCCACTCCCCCACTGCCCCACTGCTCCACTGCTCCATTGCTCCACTTCCCAGAGTGTCGCACGGATGCGGGGTGTGATTCAACGGGTTGATGGGGTTGCGGGTGAAGATTGACGGCGCAGCGACGGGGTTGTGCGCACAACGGCGGCGTTGTGCCAATTGGCGTGTGATCGCGGCTCGATGGAGCGGGGAAAGGTCCGCGGTTTGGAGCAGTCTGCCGCATTTGCTTTGCGATCGCTCCCGTGGGCGTCATAGTGAAAGCGATGGGTCGGGGCACGAAGGCTGGCCGCGCGTTGGGGAGGAATCCGCGTGGTCATGCATCGCGCTGGTGCGGGGCCGCTGTTGCCGGTCCTGCGGCGGCGTTTTGATCGAAGGCTCGCAACAGAGGGATTCAACCATGACTCGCTTCACACGCGCGCTCGGCATTGCCGCGACCTGCACGACCGCCACCGGGGTCGCGCTCGGCGCGCCCGTGGTGAGCTTCAGCAACCAGGTGTACAACGAGAGCTGAGCGGGCTTCGGCAACGTGCTGACGCTGCTCGCGCTGCACGCTCAGGGAACCGAGGCGGGTTCGATCCAGCGCTCGGCCGGGCTCGACATGCGGACCGGCGACGCGACCAACCAGAGCCGCACCGTCTCGGTCGGCGATCTGGCCGCGGCGAACGTGAACACCACGTCGCTGGGGCTGGTCTTCAACATCAGCCAGCCTCCGGGCGGCGGCTCGAGCGTGACGCTGCGGGCCTTCTCGCTGATCTTCTACGAAGTCAACGACACGGTGCTGTTCACCTCGAACTTCGTTGCCGCCCAGCCGCTGGTGCTTGACCAGGTCGGCGCCGGCGTGGGCACGGCGGGCTGGCTGTTCAACATCACGTTCTCCGCGCCGGACGCGGCGTTGTTCTTTGGTGCCGCGGGCAACCGCATCGGCATGGTGCTGCCCGACGGCACGCCGATGCTGAACAGCGCGGGCGGGCCGGACACGTTCTACCTCATCCCGACGCCGGGTGTGCTGTCGCTGGGCGGCGTGCCGCTGCTGTTGGCCCTCCGCCGCCCGCGGCGGAACTGAATCGCGTTGTCGGGGACCAACCCGATTTTGCCCACATCCCGCCCCGCCGATCACCTCTGCAAAGAATGGGGTCGGCGGGGTGCTCTTGGCTATACGCCGATCTGTGCACCGTTCGGCCGTGCGTGCGCGGGTGAGGCGGATACGTGCGACGGGTTGTGCGACGGGTGCCACGGCCAACTTTGGGGCCGTGGTTAGGCCTGCAATCACGCAGAGAGGCCGGCAACGGGTTCATGGACGACCACGATCACCGGACCAAAGCAGCCGGAAATAGTGGCACAGCGAGAGCGAGGCCGGGCCACCTGCCCGAAAAGAGGGCCACCTTCGGCAAAACGGCCCCGCTTTCCGATTGATTCCATCGCCGCCTTCTGCGATACTCGGCCCGTCGGAGTTTCCGCCTCCGAGGTTCCACACGCACGAGAGAGACAGCCCATGAACACTCCCCGCCTTGTGCCGCTCGTCGGCGTTGTCGCTGCCATGTCCGCCTCCGCCGTTTCGGCCTCCGCCGCCCTCACGCAGTGGATGTCGCACACCTTTGAGCTTTCGATCCAACCGTCGGCCTCGAGCGGCCTGGCTCCGCAGCCGAACGTCGTCCGGTTCTACGGGATGAGCCTGGTCAGCCTTTCCGAAATCCCGGATGCGGCGGGTGTCATGAACAATCCGTTGTACGAAGACAAGGGGCTCAAGGGCGACAACCCGCTCTACGAGGGCAAGGAACGCTTCCGCTCTCCTGGCACTCCGTTCGATGTTGCGGACATCGAATCCATCGAGATGACTTTCGCGGGCGTCCAGCATCTGGCCAAGGAAAAGATTGTCCATCGCGATCTCGCCGCCCGCAACGTTCTGCTGCGTACCAGCCGCGGCGATTACCTGCCCGCGCTCAACTTCCAGCTCAACTTCGGCAGCGACGGGCCTTTCGACTACCGCACCGGAACCAAGGAACTTCCCATTCGCTGGACCGCCCCCGAGTCGCTGCGCTTGTTCCTGAACGGCGACGAGACGTCGAGCGATTGGCTCGACATCGGACCCGGCGCGTCGTTCGAGACGTACGCGATCCCGTCGCCGGGCGCGGCGTCGCTGTTGGTCCTCGCTTCGCTCGCCGCGGCGCGACGCCGACGGTGAACCGCTGTGGGTGGCGCGTCGGGTCGAACGAGCCACGCTGCGTGGATGGCAAGGCGGGCGTGGAACGTCGGTTGGTTACGCATTCGGATACGGGGCCACCAACGGACACGATCATCGGCTCAAGGCTGTCGGCCCTCGTGGTAGAGCCCCAGCGTGAGTGGGTCAAATGCCCACCAGGGCACACCACTGGCTCCAAGCAGCGCGCGGTGGCACGGGCTTGCGCCATCTACCGGGAAGTGGTGCGGACCGGTCGACGACTCTCGATGAACAGAAATAGAATCAGCAACCATGTCCACGACGCAGCACGTGAGTCAGCCCCCCTCCACCGCCGGCGGCCTGCCGATGCCGCTGATCACGATCGTTTTCGCGGCACTCCTGTTCGGGCTCGGCGTGACGATGTACATGCTGGCGAGCGGCGCGGGGGCGGCCAGCCGGACCGCTCTCTTCCCCGCGGTGTTCGGGATTCCGTTCCTTGTGCTCGGGCTGCTGGCGATGGCGCTCCCGAAGCAGCGGAAGCACCTGATGCACGCGTCGGCGGCGGTGGCCACGCTGGTGACCCTGATGGGGCTGGGGATGGCCGCCGCATCGCTCGCGCGGGCGGGATTCGATGTGAACCAGTTGGCCAGGCCCCGCGCGGTGCTGGCGCAGGGGATCATGGGATCGCTGTCGCTGGGATACGTGCTGCTGTGCGTGAAGACCTTCATAGACGCACGGAAGGCGCGGCAGGCGGCTGGGGCATCGCGGTAAACTGACCGCCCTCTCATCGGCGCTGACCGGTGCCGCTTGACGGGCTTGGTGATCTTGGAACATTGCAAGCGTGGTCGGGCCACCTGCCCCGGGGCGTGGGTTGGCGTCGCCCCGCCGAGCATGCCTTGATACACTTGTTTTTATGGGAGACGCTGGCACTGGACCAAGCGGCCGCCGAAACGAGGACGCACCGATGCAGCTCCTCACGATCGGCTATGGGGGCGAGCGGAGCTCGGACGACTTTGTCGCGCTCCTGAATAAGTATGGCGTCAAATACCTTGTTGATGTCCGCACGAAACCGTACTCGAAGTTTCGCCCCGAATTCTCGCGAGACGCGATCGATGTGCTGACTAGAAGGGCGGGCATCGCGTACGTCTTCATGGGCGACACGCTCGGCGGACTTCCCAGCGACCAGAGCTGCTACCGAGACGGAAAAGTGGACTATGGGTTGGTGCGCGAACGAGATTGGTTCAAGCGAGGGATCGATCGACTCGACCAAGGCTGGCGTACGGGACATCGGCTCGCGCTCATGTGCGCAGAGCTTGAGCCCGAGCGATGTCACCGCAGCAAGCTCATAGGCGAAGCGCTATCGAGTCGGGGCGTCGTCGTCGGCCACATCGATGAGCACGGAAGCGTCGTCACTCAACCGTCCGTACTTGACCGGCTGACCAAGGGGCAGGGCGCGCTCTTCGACTTAGGTATGACGAGCCGAAAGAAGTACCGCGCCGAAGCCGATGCCGGCGAGGAACAAACATGATCGAGCAAGTACTGACAATCGGCGCATACGGCTTCACCGAAAGCACGTTTATCGATGCCCTGAAGCGAGCCGGTGCCGACCTCTTCATTGACATCCGCGCCCGTCGCGGCATGCGAGGCTCTGCATACGCGTTCGCCAATGCCAAGCGACTGGAAGCGTCGCTCGGGGCGACTGGAATCCGATACGCACATGCCAAGGAGCTGGCTCCAACCGAGACCGTTCGGAACGCGCAACGCAGCGAGGATGCCGCTAATGGAGTCGCAAAGCGGGACAGGGAGCGGCTCGGCGCGGCGTTCGTTGCGGCATACGAAAATGAATGCCTCGCGGGCTTCGATGCGGCGTTGTTTGCGAGGACCTATCTCGGTGATGCGCGGCGTCCGACGCTTTTCTGTGTCGAACGAACGCCCGAGGCGTGCCATCGTTCGCTCGTTGCGCAACGGCTCGCAGCAGCTCTTTCCGTTCCCGTGCACAATGTCCATCTCTAGCCCCGCGCCACCGATTTCACTGGGGAGTGATCAGTGCCCGACGCTAAAACCAATCGTGAACGTGTTGTCATTGTCGGCAAGACGCGGATGGGGGGCGGCGTGTGTGTCGGCGGGATGATCGAAGGAACGGGCACACCGCTTCGACTTTTCCCGGTCGGCGGCTTCTGTCAGCCTCCTGACACGCCGTTCGATGTCGGAGACGTGTGGGAGATGTCGCTGCACAAGCGACCAACGCATGAGCCCCCACATTCGGAGGATCACGATGAGTGGGACGCGCTTCGAGTTGGAAAGGTTGCTGACCTGCGTTCATGGATTCTCAGCAAACAACAACCCGTGAAGGGTGGCCCGGCAAGGCTCTTTGGCGGGCGTTTAGGGTGTACGAGCACCGGCAAATACTTCCTTACGCGCAATCCTCCAGTCCCAGACTGGAGCACAACCTTTTGGGAGATTCCCTTCGCTCTTATCCACTACAAGAAGGACAACGCCGACCGGTACCGTTTCGATGAGGGCGTACCGTTTGACGTGAAGTACGTCGGCCATCGGCCTGCCGAGAGAAGACTCCGCAACCGTACTTTGGTGCGTGTATCCCTTGCCCGTTGGTTCACGACGGCCGAGGCAGAAGCCCAAGACCAGAAGTGCTGGCTGCAGCTTTCAGGATGGTTCTAGATCGAGGGTAAAGGCGTGCATCGTCCGAGCACCTGCTAGGGTCCTTGCACACCGTCGAGCGCTGGGTGCCACGACCACGCCCGGCTTTGAGGCCGTGGCCGTGAATAGCCATGCGACCACGCCGCGAGGCCGGATACGGGTCCACGAACGACCACGATCACCGGCTCAAAGCAGCCGGTGATCGTAGCACATCGCAGGCGTGGTCGGGCCACTTGCCGAGGCGGGCCACCTGCCCCTTCCCGACTTGCAATATGTGTTCGTACACTTGTTCGTGGCTCGAGCTGAATCACTAATTGAATGTCTCACGGTGTGTCGCGGCCAACTCCTGACACTGCGTTCCAACGACCTAATCTGGCGAGCGATGAACGCACAACTCAAGATCCGACCGGAAATCGGAACTCCCGGAGACGTCTTTCGCTTCATCACGATGTCGCATCAAACCACGATGGCGCTGGGACTGCGACGCATGATCGATCGTGGCCCGCACGCACAGAGCCTGTACCGCGTTCTCACTGCGATTGCCGAAAAGAACTTGGTAATTCGACGTTCCGATTACGCTCGGCGATATGGGCCCGACGAGGGGTCCCGCGCACGCGGACGAGATGATTTTCACTCCCTAGTTGGACACAAGTCTCCGGAGTATCCCGCGAGCCTCGCCGCCAAGCACCGAACCAAACTCACGCGTCTTGTATCCCGCGTGTCCGACTGGGTCGACCGCCGTATTGCTCACAATGACTCGAAATGCGTCAGCGTACCAAAGATTTTGCATCTAACTCATGCATGGAATGCTTGCTGGATTATTCATTGCCGTTATCACCTGGCTTTAACCGGAATATCAACATCCGCCGACGACAGTTTATTGATCTCAGCAGACTGGCAACGGCCTTTCGGATTTCCTTGGTTCTTCGACGAAGTGAAACACGTGGGATTGCAAATGCCGGTCGACTCCGGCGACGCGCGGATTAACAAGCTTCGTCGACGCCACCAGAGATGAGTCACCCGCATAATGGGTCGCCAGACACCGCACGACGCACCAACCCATCCAGCCACCAAGTCGTCAATGGTATAAGGGAACCCAGCCGTAAATGGGTCTCAACACGGCGGGCACGAATGCGATGACGCAGAAGACGCAAAGCGAGAGAATCGCTACGATGCCGAGAGTGTAATGCTGAGCGGTTGGCTGATCTGTCTTTTCCTTCATCGCATATGTCGGAACCGCCACGCTATGGAAGAGTGTCGCTATCCAGAGCGGCCATGTGGGCATATCGGGCCTTGCTTCTGAGAAATCGCGAAGCAAGCTCACCACAAAAACGGAATATGAACCAACAACATAAGATTGTCCCAATGCGGCGATCAACAATCCAGTCAGCTTTATCCAATTCTGACTTTTTCTTTGTCCGACCACGAAGAGAATGGCCCCTGGCGAGCCGGCTAGACCCATCACCACCATCGCAACTGCGATTGGGATTAAACCAATCGTAAACGATGCTATCATGATTGCGATTGCAAGAAACACTTCCATTCAATTACTCCGACATGTTGTCAGCTTACAGATCGACGTTCGTAAGCGATAGCAACTTACATTGTGTACTTGGTTCAATTCGTACTGCACTGCAGCGGGCACCGCATTCAGTTACCACTTCACCCCCCCGCACTTCCCTCTCCACCCGGCAGCGTCATCGACCACGGGTCGAGGTAGTGGTCGATGGCGTCCTTGGTGATGAGTGTACCAGAAAGATCCTTCTGGCCTGCCACAGTTTCGTGTGCGAGTTGGCGGACGGTTTTGCCCTGCTTGAAGGCGTCTTTGGCGAGTGCCGCGGACTTGTCGTAGCCGATGACGGGGACGAGACTTGTGCACATGGCGAGGGAGCCTTCGATGAGGCCTTTGCAGCGGGCTTCGTCGGGCTGGAGGCCTGCGCCGGGACCCTTCAGCAAGTTCTCGGTGAACATGTCGCAGGCGCGGCTGAGGAGGGTGATGCTGTCGAGCAGGTGGTGGATCATCATGGGCATGGCGACGTTGAGGTCTAGGAGTGAGCCCACGCCGCCGAAGCCGCCCATCGTGACCGCGAGGTCATTCCCGATCACGCTGCAGCAGACCATGATGAGGGATTCGCAGATGACGGGGTTGGTTTTGCCGGGCATGATGGACGAGCCGGGCTGGACGGCGGGGAGGACGAGTTCGCCGATGCCGCAGCGGGGGCCGGAGCCGAGCCAGCGGATGTCGTTGGCGATCTTGGAGAGGGAGACGGCGATGGTTTTGAGGATGCCGCTGGTCTCGACGATGGCGTCCTTGGCGGCCTGGGCCTCGAAGTGATTGGCGGCTTCGCGGAAGTGGATGCCGAGGCGTGCGGTGAGTTCGGCGGAGACGAGTGAGCCGAACTGTTCGTGGGCGTTGATGCCGGTGCCGACGGCGGTGCCGCCGATGGGGAGTTCGGAGAGGGTGTGGAGGGCGCGGTGGAGGCGTTCCTCGGCGTGGTGGAGCTGGGAGGCGAAGCCGCTGAACTCCTGGCCGAGGCGGATGGGAGTGGCGTCCTGAAGGTGGGTGCGGCCGATCTTGACGATCTTGTCCCAGGCCTTGGCCTTGGCGTCGAGGTCGGCGGCCATGTTCTTGATGGAGGGCAGGAGACGCGTGTGGATCGCGACAGCCGCGGCCAGGTGCATCGCCGTGGGGAAGGTGTCGTTCGACGATTGGCCCATGTTGACGTGGTCGTTGGGGTGGACGCCGCCGGCGGCGAGGTAGGCGGCGTCCTTGGAGGAGCCGATGGGCTTGTGGTTGCGGAGGCAGACGAGGTTGGCGATGACCTCGTTGGCGTTCATGTTGGTGGAGGTGCCGCTGCCAGTTTGGTAGATGTCGATGGGGAAATGCTTGGCGAGGCCACCGAAGCGTGGAAGGCCGTCGGCGATCTCGCGGCAGGCTTCGAGGATGGCGTTGGTGCGGTCTTCGGAGAGGCGGCCGAGCTTGAGGTTGACGGCGGCGCACGCGGCCTTGAGGGCGGCGTAGGCGGTGATGACCTCGGCGGGGACGGGGCGGCCTGAGACGGGGAAGTTGAGGACGGCGCGCTGGGTGGAGGCGCCGTAGAGAGCGTCGGCGGGGACGAGCATCTCGCCCATGGTGTCTTTTTCGGTGCGGGTAGCGGGGTTGGTGTTGGGGGTGGTGGTGGTCATGGGGGTAGTTTAGAGAGAACGCGGAGGGGCGGAGAGGGCGGAGGGACGCGGAGGGGATGGGGTTTGGGGTGGGATTGCGGGGCCCAGAAGGCCCCGCTACTGGTGCGATGGCCGGGCCTGGAAGGCCCGGCTACTGGTGCGATGGCCGGGCCTGGAAGGCCCGGCTACTGGTGCGATGGGCGGGCCTGAAAGGCCCGGCTACTGGTGCAATGGCCGGGCCTAGAAGGCCCGGCTACTGGTGCGAGGGGCGGGCCTAGAAGGCCCGGCTACTGGTGCGATGGCCGGGCCTGGAAGGCCCGG
>CANHCQ010000035.1 GCA_947459215.1 Phycisphaerales bacterium | reverse complement strand
GGTCCGCTGGTCGGTCGTGACTTCACGTTCTGGGTGGACCAGAAGAACACGAGCCCGGCGTCGTATGACCTGGAATTTGTCATCGTGCAAATACCATCGCCCGGCCTGTGGGCGTTTGCGTTGTCGGGTCTCGGAGTGACGGTCTGGTCACGTCGGCGAGCCACGGGCGTTGGTGGGACCGCCTGAGCGCCAGGCGACGGGCTCGCAACGCGGAAGCCGTTGGGTGCCCGCCGCGATGTCGGCGGAATGCTCATTGGTCGAACCCACGCCGGATTCGCCCGTCCAAGCAACGTGCAACGTTCGCACTTTGTCCGGCGTAGAATCGCCCCTCGTTCCCCTGATGGGGCGCGAGCGCTCTGATCGGCCGGACCCACCGTGGCAGTACGGCGTCATGGTCGCGCGACGGCCGATGGATCGGCCGCGCGTGCAGTCCGTCCGATGGAGCGAGCCCCCGGAGCCGCCTCTCAGCAATGTTCGCCACATTTGCCAACGTCTTCTCGATCCGCGAACTGCGGAACAAGATCTTTTTCACCTTCGCGATGCTGCTGGTCTTCCGCATCGGGCACTGGATTCCGCTGCCCGGCGTCAACCAGGAAGAGATGCGTCGCCAGTTCGAGCTCGTGACCCAGGGCAGTTCCGCCTTCGGCAAGGTCGCGCAGTTCGTCTCGATGTTCTCGGGAGGTTCGCTCTCGCATTCCACGATCTTCGGCCTGGGCGTGATGCCCTACATCACGGCCGGCATCATCTTTCAGCTTGTCGCGACGGTCTCTCCGAAGCTCAAGAAGCTGCAGGAAGAAGGCCCGAGCGGGCGCCAGAAGGTGATGGAATGGACGCGTTACGCGACCGTCGCGCTCTGCATCGTCCAGGGTTTCGGCTGGATCAGCTACATCCGCGGCCAGAATCTCATCCAGCCGCAGTATCTCAGCAGCGGTCTTTGGTGGGTCATGGCGATCGCTGTCCTGACCGCCGGCACCATGTTCCTGATGTGGATCGGTGAGCAGATCGATCGTTTCGGCATCGGCAACGGCGTCTCGATGATCATCATGGCCGGTATTCTCGCCGCCATGCCGACGGCGATTCAAGATGCCTACGGACGCTTCGATCCCCAGGGCGGTGCCGACAAGATGGGCTACATGGGCCTCATCATGCTCATCGGCGGCTTTGTGATGGTTGTTGCCGGTTCCGTATTGATGACCGTCGCGCAAAGACGCATCCCCGTGCAGCAGGCCAAGCACACCCGCGGTCGGCGTGTTTTCGGCGGGCAGAAGTCGTACCTTCCGCTCCGAATCAACCACGGCGGCGTCATGCCCATCATCTTCGCCAGCTCGTTGATGATGTTCCCGTCGGTCATCTTCCAGTCGCTGCACGACCAGGTCCGCAACTACCTCAGCGTCCACAACAGCGACCCTGGTTTCTTCTACTACCTCACCCAGTTCCTCGCCATCAACTTCTCGATGGGCGAGTATCTCTACGTGCTTGCGTACATCGCGATGGTCTACTTCTTCAGCTACTTCTGGATCTCCGTCCAGTTCAACCCGCAGGAGATGAGCAAGCAGCTCAAGGAGCACGGCTCGTTCATCCCCGGCCTCCGCCCCGGCCCTCGCACGGCGGAGTATCTCGAGACCGTCATCTACCGCGTGACCTTCGTCGGCGCGGCGTTCCTTTCGGTCATCGCCATCCTCCCCGTCGTGGTCAGCAGCGCCTTCGGCGTGCCGCCCAGCATCTCAAACTTCCTCGGTGGCACCGGTCTTCTGATCGTCGTGTCGGTGGTGATGGACTTCCTCCAGAAGGTCGAAGCCCAGCTCCTGATGCGAAATTACGCCGGTTTCCTCTCCGAGGGCGAAGAGGGTGGCCCGCGCATGCAGCCCAGTCGCGGCTAAAGCCCCTGCCCCCCTCCCCCCGGTACGCCACTCCAGCAACACAACACACCGCAGAGTCCCGTCAGTTGATCGCAGAACGAGCCACCATGAGCAAACAGGACGACAAGTTCACTTTCGAGGCCGAGGTCACCGAGGCCCTCCCCAACGCGATGTTCAAGGTCCGCCTGCCCAACGAGCAGAAGACCGAGGTTCTCGCGTATGTCTCCGGCAAGATGCGCATGAACTACATCCGCATTCTGCCCGGCGACCGCGTCACGGTCGAAATGAGCCCGTACGACCTCTCGAAGGCTCGCATCACGTTCCGCCACTGAGTCAGAACCTGTTCGGCCCCATGACGCCTTGGAGGCGGGGCCTTTGCAAAGCATCACGATGACGCAGGTTGTTGCCAACTCGGCCGTCGCCTCACCCGCGCCGATCGCGGCGGTGGGGCTGTCGCCGTTGGTTTCGGTGGTGGTGCCGACGTTCCGCGAAGCCGCCAACATCCCAGAACTCGTCGAGCGCATCGAGAAGTGTCTTGAACGTCCCGAGCTGGTCATTGTGGACGACAACAGCAACGACGGCACCGAGCAGGTGGTTGCTGCTCTGGGTCGCGAATGGGTGCGGCTGCTGGTCCGTCGCGACGAGCGTGGGCTTTCTTCGGCCGTGATCGCCGGCTGCAGGCTGGCGACCGCTCCGGCCATCGTGGTCATGGACGCCGACCTGAGTCATCCGCCCGAGGCGATTCCCGCGATGCTCGCAGCGATGAAGTCGGGCAACGACTTCGTCCTCGGCTCCCGCTATGTGAAGGGCGGAACCACCGATTCCGCGTGGACCCTTTTCCGTCGCGTCAACAGCCTGGTTGCCACCGCCCTCGCCAAGCCGCTGACGAGCCTTGCCGACCCGATGTCCGGGTTCTTTGCGATGAGCCGGGAGCATTTCCGAGCCACCACCAACCTGAACCCGATCGGCTACAAGATCGCTCTGGAAATGCTGGTCAAAGGCCCCTTCTGCAAGCCCGCCGAGGTGCCGATCCACTTCGCCGACCGCAAGCGGGGGGAGAGCAAGCTGAGTCTGAAGGAACAAGCCCGGTACGTCCGCCATGTCCTGCGGCTGTACCGCTACAAGGCTCTGGGGTGGTAGCGCGGAGCGGGGCTGGGGGCAGGGTGAGCGATGAGTTCCGCCCGTCCCAGATCGCAAATCCCACATCAGGCATCGGTTCGGGCGTGACTTCCCCGGGCTGCATGCCTAACATTTCGGCCCAGCACGCCCCACCGGCGGGCGGGTTTTCAGAAGGTGTTCTATGAAGGTCAAAGCGAGCGTTCGTCGCATCTGCAATCAGTGCCAGGTCGTCCGGCGCAAGGGCAAGGTGCGCGTGATCTGCAAGGCGGAGCCCAAGCACAAGCAGGTGCAGGGCTGATCCTGTTGATCTGAACCATGGTCCCGAAGCGATCTGCTGCAACGATTTGGCTCTGCGTCTGACGATCAGATTGAGCCGCGAGAGGAATTGCGATGCCCCGTATTGCCGGCGTTGATGTGCCCGACAACAAGAAGATGCTCTTCGCCCTCCAGTACATCCACGGGATCGGGCCGAAGTTCGCCAAGGACATTCTGGCCGAGGCCGGTGTGGACGGCGACATGCGCGCCCGCGAGGTCGACGAGACCAAGCTCGCCCAGATCAACGCCATCATCGACGCCAACTACCTCGTCGAGGGCGCCCTGCGTCGTCAGGTGCAGCAGAACATTCAGCGCTTGAAGGACATTCGCTGCTACCGCGGCGATCGGCACCGCAAGGGCCTGCCGGTCCGCGGTCAGCGCACCCAGTCCAACGCCCGCACCCGCAAGGGCAAGAAGAAGACCGTCGCCGGCAAGAAGGGCGTCAAGGCCAAGTAATCCGTCCGCGGGTGTGCGACATCGGGCCTCGGCTCGATGGAGGCGACCCGGTTTATTCACACATTCGGGTAGGGCCCCTCGGGACCTGTCGATCCGAAGGAGTTTTCGATGTCGAAGAAAGGCAAGATTCGCAAGAACGTCGTGCGTGGCATCGCCCACGTCAAGGCGACCCAGAACAACACGTTGGTGACCATCACCGACATGAACGGCGAGACCGTCGCCTGGGATTCGGCCGGCACCATCGGCTTCAAGGGCGCCCGCAAGAGCACCCCGTTCGCCGCCACCCGCGCCGGTGAGAACTGCGGCCAGAAGGTTCGCAAGCTCGGCATGTCCGAGGTCGAGATCCGCATCAAGGGTTCGGGCGCCGGCCGCGAGTCGGCTGTCAACGGCCTGGTCTCCACCGGTCTCCGCGTGACCGCGATCGAGGATCACACGCCGGTTCCGCACAACGGCTGCCGCCCTGCGAAGCGCCGCCGCGTCTAAGTTTGCATTTCCCACGCCGCCGCTTTGCCGCGTCGGCGTGATTTTCCAACGTGTCGCGTGCCCACCCGGCACAGAAGAGGCGTTCGGGCGCTCCGGCAGGCCCAACGTTCCTCGCAAAGCCCGGGCAATCGCGCGACTGAAACCGAGGCTGAAGCAGGCCCTTCGCATTCCGAGGCGGCACGCTTGGCCGAGACTGCTGAGACCGATCGCTCGATTCGGGCGATCCGAAGTTTGGAGGTTTGCATATGCGATTCCGCTGGCGTGGCTTGGAACTTCCCACTCGCGTTGGTGCCGACGCACGCTTCAACAGCAGCGTGTACGGTCGCTTCGTCATCGAGCCGTTCGAGCGTGGCTTCGGCACGACGATCGGCAACTCCCTCCGTCGCGTGCTGCTCAGCAGCCTCGAGGGTGCGGCTGTCACCTCGATCAAGATCAAGGGCGCCCCGCACGAGTTCAGCAGCCTGCCGGGCGTGATGGAGGATGTCACGGACATCGTCCTGAACGTCAAGAACCTGGTTGTGAAGCTCGAGGGCGATGAGCCCAAGACGATGCGTCTCGCAGCCCGCGGCCCCGGCGAGATCACCGCCGACATGATCGAGGCCGACACCGCCGTCACCATCGTCAACAAGGAACTCGTCCTCGCGACGCTGACCGACAAGATCGACTTCGAGATGGAGCTCAAGGTCGCCCGCGGCCGCGGCTACGTCCCCGCCGCCGAGCAGATCGCCGCCGAAGAGGGCGATCAGGAAATCGGCATCATCCCCATCGATGCGATCTACAGCCCCGTGCAGCGCGTTCGCTACAAGGTCGAGGACGCCCGCGTCGGCCAGCGCACCGACTACGACAAGCTCACGCTTGAGATCTGGACGAACGGCACGGTCACGCCCGAGATGGCGATGGTCGAGGCTGCCAAGATCCTCCGCAAGCACCTCAACCCGTTCGTCCAGTACTTCGAGCTCGGTGCCCAGACCGTCAGCGACGAGGCTGCGGCGGCGGCAAGCGTCGACGAAGAACTCATCCGCAAGCTGAACATGAACGTCAGCGAGCTTGAGCTCTCGGTTCGTGCCAGCAACTGCCTCGAGTCGGCCCGCGTCGAGACCGTGGCCCAGCTGGTCACCCAGACTGATGCGACGCTGCTCAAGCTCCGGTCCTTCGGCCGCACCAGCCTCCGCGAGGTGAAGCGCAAGCTCCAGGACATCGGCCTGGACCTTGGCATGACCCTGCCCGAAGGCTTCGTGGTGAAGCCGATCGAGCTTCCCGCCTGAGTTGATTGCTTTTCCGCAGACGTCGCCTTGACCGGCGGCGTCTGTTTTCAAGGCCTTGGCCGCGACGACGTCCGACGAGGGGTCCCCGAACGGGTCCCGAGAACGGCGTCAGACCGGCGTGAAACTGGCATCTGACTGGGTTCGAGCCTAGTATTTCGACCCCACTCGGAGCGGCTTTCGCCCCGTAGTGTCAGTTGGTCCTTGCTTGGAGTTTGCATCATGCGCCACCGTCGCGCCGGTTCTCGCCTTACCCGCACGTCCTCGCACCGCGATGCGATGCTGCGCAATCTCGCCGCCGCTGTCTTCGAGCACGGCCAGATCACCACCACGATCCCCAAGGCCAAGGCTGTCCAGCCGCTGGTCGAGAAGATCATCACCGACGCCAAGAAGGGCGATCTCGCCTCGCGCCGCCGCGTCATCGCCAAGCTCGGCGGTGACCGTCAGGCCTTCGAGTGGATGTACCTTCCCAAGAAGGCCACCGAGGAAGAGAAGAACCACGTCAACACGCTCCGCGAGTTCCGCGAGGGCTTCTTCCCGCTCCCCAAGATCGAAGAGGTCGAGCGCAACCGCTACGGCGAGCTCCGCAAGGCTCCCAAGCTCGTCAAGCACATCTTCGATAACGTCGCCCCCAAGTTCGCCGATCGCCCGGGTGGATACACCCGCATCGTGAAGCTCGGTCGCCACCGCATCGGTGACGCCGCGGAGCTCTGCGTGCTGCAGTTCGTCGGCAACGAGGAAGGCCCGGAGATAGGCGGCAAGCCCAGCACCCGCCGCCGCACCGCCGACAAGCGCACCGCATTTGCCGCCAAGGTCCGCAAGTCCGAACCCAAGGCGTGAGTGGACAGTGTGGGGCCCTGTTGGTGGGCAGTGGGGGGCGGATGGGGGAGCCCCGCTGAAGCCGAGTCAGAGAGAGTTTTGAGAGACAACGAATCGATCGCCACGGCCCGCGGGAACGCGGGTCGTGTCTTTTCCGGCCGACGCGATCTTCATCCCGATACCATCACGCCCATGCTCGAGCACCTCGATCAACTGCAGTCCACCGGCCTCGCCGAGCTCGCCGCCGTCGCCTCGCCCGACGGGCTCGAGGCCTGGCGCCTCGCCTACCTCGCCGGCAGCGGCAAGCTGAAGGCCGCGATGGGCGGGTTCAAGGACGTTCCCAAGGACCAGAAGCCCGCGGTCGGCGCGCGAATGAATCAGGTGAAAGCCGCGCTCGAGGCCGCGTTCGAAGAGAAGAAGGCCACCATCGCCGCCGGAGCCTCGGCCCACGCCGAGCGGCTTGATGTCACCGAGCCCGGGCTGATCACCAGCCAGAACCTTGGCAAGCCCCACATCATCACCCGTGTGATCGACGAGCTCGCCGAGGTCTTCGGGCGCATGGGCTTCGAGGTCGCCGAGGGACCCGAGCTTGAGGACGACGAGCACAACTTCATCAAGCTCAACATCCCCGCCGGCCACCCGGCCCGCGACCCGATCGACAACTTCTATGTGGACGACCCGCGGAAGACCGAACGCCCGCGGATGATCCGCTCACAGACCAGCACCGTGCAGATCCGCGTGATGGAAGCCGCGGTCAAGGCCGGCGGCGGCAAGCTCACCAAGCCCATCAAGATCGTGTCGCCCGGTCGCGTCTACCGCCCCGACACCGTCGACGCCACGCACTCGTTCATGTTCCATCAGATCGAGGGCCTCTACCTCGATCGCGGCGTGTCGATGATCGATCTCAAGACCACGCTGTTGCAGTTCGCCAGGGCCTACTTCGGCGATGACGCCGAGATCCGCCTGCGGCCCAGTTTCTTCCCGTTCACCGAGCCGAGCGCCGAGCTCGACATGAAGATTCGGCTGCGCGAAGACCAGCCCCCACGCTGGATCGAGCTCGGCGGCTGCGGGATGGTTGATCCGGCGGTCCTCCAGCTCTGTGGCATCGACCCCGAAGAATGGACCGGCTTTGCATTCGGCTTCGGTATCGAGCGCATCGCCATGGGCCGTTACGGCATCCCTGATATTCGCCTGCTGTTCGAGAACGACTTGCGGTTCCTGAATCAGGTCTAATCCGGGTGCTCCAAGGCGCAAGCATCGCGTACTCGGGGCGATATCCGGACAGTTACCGGGCATCCGTACATGCTCCGAGCAAGACGCCGCGCGAATTGTCCGATTACACTTCGATCCGCGATCGAGCGCCGCCGAGGTGGCTGCACAGGACGCGGAGTTGGGAATCGCCATGGCCGACGACCGCTACCAGACCATTCTCCTCTTCGGCGCACCGGGCGCGGGCAAAGGAACGCAGGGCAAGATCCTCGCGACCATTCCCGGGTTCTTCCACATGTCGACCGGCGAGATGTTCCGCAACATCGACATCAATTCCGACATTGGGAAGATCTTCTACTCGTACTCCTCGCGGGGCGAACTCGTTCCCGACGATGTGGTCATCCGGCTCTGGTCGCAGACGATTCACGCGTACACGACGCTCGGCATCTACAAGCCGAGGTCGGACCTTTTGATCCTTGATGGCCTGCCGCGCAACGTGGCCCAGGCACGGTTGATGCACAAGTACATCAACGTGCTTCAGATCGTTCACCTCAAGTGCGATGACAAGGAGCAGATGATCAAGCGGCTCGCACGGCGAGCGCTCAAGGAGAACCGCCCGGACGATGCACGCGAAGAGGTCATTCGCCGTCGCTGGGATGTGTACGAGCGTGACACCTTCCCCGTGCTAGCTCATTACTCCAAGGATCTCGTCACCGAGGTAAGCGCGGTCGGCTCGCCCTCTTTGGTTCTGTCCAAGGTGCTCGACGCCGTCGCGCCGATTCAGGACAAACACTTCAAGAATCCTCTCGTCGGTGAGAACAGGTAGCCAGCGATTGATTCTCCGCAATCGGTGCCGCGTCGAGCCCTACGCTCGCTCCGTGCGTCGTGCGTTCACGCTCATCGAGCTTCTGGTCGTCATCGCCATCGTCGCGGTGCTGATTGGCATTCTGCTACCGACACTCGGGCAGGCGCGGCTGTCGGCTCGGTCCCTGGTCTGTCTGTCGAAGCTCAAGACAATCGGGGCGGGCGTCTCGCTCTACTTCAACGACTTCCGCGACACGCTGCCCCAGATCAAGGGCCCTCTTCCCGGCGGCGGGTCGGCGGTCATCGGGTCACTGTTCGCGGGCACGAGCGGTGAGCTTCCGTTCTACGGCATCAGCACGATCGGTGCGGACAAACGGCCGCTGAATCGATACGTGCTCAGCTATGAACCCAAGGAACCGCAAGCGGGGCAGCCCCGGGTTGAACTCGACGCGTTTCGCTCTCCGGTCGACCGGGGCGCTCGGAACACCGGCGTGCCGATCCCGCAGTTTGCCAGCACGGATTCGTACTACGACCTCGTCGGTTCGAGCTACACGCTGAACGATCACGACCTGCGTGGTGACGATTTTCCAACGCTCGTTCCGCGGCAGCCGGACGGCGGCGGGGGCATGATGCCGTACGTCCGAAACACCGCACGCACCTGGATGATCGGGACGCACCCGATCTACAACCACGATCAAGGTGGTGATCGCGGGTCGATCTGGTACCACCGCTCGGCCGTCGAGGCGAATCTGCTGTTCGTTGATCTGCACGCAACGATGAGGCTGCGCGTGCCCAAGGGCATCGTCAACGAGACCAGTGAGTACTCGTTCCTGCCCTGAGATTCAACTCCTGAACGTCAACGTTGCGAGCTAGCGCTTGGGGCGCTGTGCGGCGTCGCTCGGCGAGCCATCGCCCGGGCTGATCTGATCCGGTCCGGCACTGATCGCGATCGACTGGTACGCGATGCCCGGGATCGCTGGCTTCATGTTCCAGCCCCAGAACGCCGGGGAGCCATAGGACATCACGGTTGTCGGCGGGAAGGCCTGAAAGGCGATGGGGATGAGGTCGGCGTGGTAGTCGATCGAACCGAAGTAACGCCACGCCTCGTCGAGGCTCTGCATCCTCGACGATGTGGATCGCATCGGGCCGTAGTCGATCGGGACCCAGTTGACGGTCTTCTTGTCCTCGTCATACAGACAGAATTCGACCCAGGTGCGGAGACGCTCTTCCTGGGTCCATGTCCGAAGATACAAGCCGTCGCGTGAGTGTTGCTCGCCCTGAAACGCGTAGACCAGGCGAGCGGGCAATCCCGCCTCGCGCATCACCGCGACGAGCACCGTCCCGACGTCGATCAGGCTGCCGCTGCGATTCTTCAGTGCCATCGGCGCGCCCTGAATGTCGAGGCCTTCCATGAAGTGCGTGCGGGGGCTGAGATTGAACCCCTGCTTGGTGATCTGCATCACACTGTTGACCTGGAAGGCGAGGAACTTAGCTAGGCGGGCCGGCGTGATCTCCTTGGGGTTGCCCTTGGTCCACGTGTTGACCGCGTCCGTGATGATCTTGCGGTCGTACATCCGGATCTCGGCCGTACGAGGATCAACGCCGTAGTCGACGTACATCTCTGGCTGAAAGCACGCCGAGGCGTCTTCGGGCCACGGTCCCTTTGGCCACTGCACCTTTATGGCGTCGGCGTCCTTCAGTTTGGTCCGCCACGAGGTGCTGGCGATATCGATCTGCAACTGCACGTTCTGCACCGTCACGGGGCGTTCCCAGGTCCAGACCCCGAGTTGGACGCCGCTGGGATAAAGGTCCTCGCTGGCCATCTTCTTGAAGAGCACCGGGCGCGGGTTGTCCGGCGTCGTCTCCTTCGCGAAGCCGCCAGTTACAACATCGTGGTTGTTGAAGCGCAGCCAGCTCCGGATCTTTTCCGGTTTCAGCACGGAGTTGGCGGCTGAGGACACAAAGGGCCAGACGAGAACCATCTGCTCGAACTGAAACGGCTGCCGTGGCTGCGTCGTCGACTGCAGTCCCGGAACGCCCTGTTCGCTCAAGACGTCGAGCGTGATCTTGAGCATCCACTCCTTCGGTACCGATTTCTCGACATACGGACCTTCGGTCACCTTGGGGTATTCGGGGCGGACACGCGGCAGCTGATCCGGCGCGGGGCTCGCCGGCTGCGCGGGGGTCTGGTTCGGCTGCTGGGCCGACGCGATCCCGACCGTCATGACCAAGGCCGCCGAACACGCAACGAGTCGCATCGATCTGCTCCTGAACCCCACAGCCGACCAGTGCACAAGCCCACGGCTTCCATGCCGCAGTCGGCGCCGATTGTCGACGACAATGTACCACGCCCGGCAAAGGTTGGATGCCTGAAAAACTGGGGTGCCAATTCGGGGATCAGGCGGTCGGCGCGGGGTCGGAACTGCCCTCGGTGGCGATGGCGTCCACCTCGGCCCGCCAGCGGCGGCGGGACTCAAACGCCGCGATATCGGCCACCGACGTCGATTCCAAGAAGGAATAGAGCTTCGTGCGGTGCTGGGTCCAGAACTTGTGAGCCGGGCAGGCACGGGCGTCAGAGCACTCGGCGGTGCCCAACATGCAGAATGTCTTGCATGCTGGATCGTCCAGGGAGATGCAGACGTCCTTCAGACAGATTTCCGTGGCCGGTCGGGCGAGCGTCACGCCGCCGCCCACGCCTCGCTGGGTGTTCACGAGCCCCCGCTTGGCCAAGGCGTTGATGATCTTGCCCAAATAAGGTCCGGGAATTGCGGCTGCATCCGCGATTTCCTTGATCAGCACAGGCTTGCCGCCGGCGGCAGCAATGTGTCCCATCGCGGAAATGGCGTAGCCCGAGGCTTGGCTGAGCATGGAAAATCTCCGCTGATAGATTACTAGGCGAGAGTGTATTCGGCAAGAAATCCTTGCCGGTTCGAGGCATTGTATCCGGATTCGAGCGGAAGATGTGGCTCTGAATGGCTCAAATATGGCGTTTTTTCGGTTTTGGTTGACAAGCGACCAAGGCATCCGCTATTCTGATAGCCGATATTTGAGTCGGCTTGTCGCCTATCGGCGACATCCCCTTTTCGGAGAATCGCGGATGAGCCAATCAGCCCACGCAACGCATCCCATCGGTGAAGACGGGGCCACTCGCCTCGAGTCCTTCAAGTACGACGACGCGATTGTCCGCAAGTTTGTGCTCGCCACGGTGCTTTGGGGCATCGTCGGCATGCTGGTCGGGTTGATCATCGCCGTGCAATTGGCCCTGCCCGCGGCCAACCTGGGTCTGGAATGGACCAGTTTCGGTCGTCTCCGCCCGCTGCACACCAACGCGGTCATCTTCGCCTTTGCAGGTAACGCCCTGTTCGCCGCGATCTACTACAGCACGCAGCGTCTGTGCAAGGCGCGGATGTTCAGCGACCTTTTGAGTAACCTGCACTTCTGGGGCTGGCAGGCGATCATCGTCGCCGCCGCCGTCACGCTGCCCTTGGGCATCACCCAGGGCAAGGAGTACGCCGAACTCGAGTGGCCGATCGATCTCGCGATCGCGGTGGTGTGGCTGGGGTTCTTTGGGACCAACTTCTTCGGCACGCTCGCCGTGCGCCGCGAGCGGCACATGTATGTAGCTCTGTGGTTCTACATCGCCACCATCGTCACCGTGACGATGCTTCACGTCTTCAACAGCCTCGTGATCCCCGCGACGTGGACCAAGAGCTACTCGGTCTACGCCGGAGTGCAGGACGCGTTCATGCAGTGGTGGTACGGGCACAACGCTGTCGCGTTCTTTCTCACCACCCCGTTCCTCGGGCTGATGTACTACTTCCTGCCCAAGGCCGCTGAGAAGCCGGTGTACTCGTACCGGCTCTCGATCGTGCACTTCTGGAGCCTGGTGTTCATGTACATCTGGGCCGGGCCGCATCACCTGCACTACACCGCGCTGCCCGCCTGGGCCAGCACGCTGGGCATGCTCTTCTCGGTCATGCTCTGGATGCCTTCATGGGGCGGCATGATCAACGGCCTGCTCACCCTGCGCGGCGCGTGGGATCGAGTCGCCGCCGACCCGATCCTGAAGTTCTACGTCCTTGGCATCACGTTCTACGGCATGTCCACCTTCGAAGGCCCGATGCTCTCGATCAAGAGCGTCAACGCCCTCTCGCACTACACCGACTGGACCATCGCCCACGTGCACTCCGGCGCTTTGGGCTGGAACGGGTTCATGACCTTCGGCATGGTCTACTGGCTCTTGCCCCGCCTGTTCCAGACCAACCTCTGGAGCAAGAAGCTGATGTCGACCCACCTGTGGATCGGCACCATCGGGCTGTTGCTGTACGTGATCCCGATCTACACCGGTGGCATCACACAGGGCCTGATGTGGCGGGCCTTCGACGCCAGCGGGCGACTGGCCTACCCCGACTTCGTTGAGACCGTCACCGCCCTGATGCCCTTCTATTGGATTCGCGTCGTCGGCGGCACCCTCTACTTCCTCGGCGTCGTGCTCATGGGCGTCAACACGCTGATGACCGTCGTCAACCGCGCCAAGGTTTACGAGGAGCCCGTCATCACCGCCCCGGCCTTGGCCCCGCGCTACATCGACCCGCCGGTTCCTGGCACGCAGCTCGCTGGAAACCTCGGCGTGGCGCTTGCAGCCGACTCGGTCTTCGTCTCCGGTTGGTTCCACCGCGTGTGGGAGCGCAAGCCGCTGAAGTTCACGGTGCTTTCGATCGTCGCGGTGGTGGTGGCGTCGCTGTTTGAGATCATTCCCACGTTCCTCATTTCGTCCAACGTCCCGACCATCGCGAGCGTGAAGCCCTACACCCCGCTCGAGCTCGCCGGCCGCGAGATCTACATCGCCGAAGGTTGCTACAACTGCCACTCGCAGATGATCCGCCCGATCTGGGCCGAGACCAAGCGCTACGGCGAGTACAGCAAGCCCGGCGAGTTCGTCTACGACCACCCATTCCAGTGGGGCAGCCGCCGCATCGGACCGGACCTCGCCCGCGAAGGCGGGAAGCAAAGCCACGACTGGCACGTGCGCCACTTTGAGAAGCCGCAGAGCCTCAACGGCAACTCGATCATGCCCGCGTACGCGCACCTGCTGAAGCAGCCGCTCGACTTCGAGGGCATCCAGCGCCGCGTTGATGTGATGGCGATGCTGGGTGTGCCTTACGGCGAGAACGTGAAGAACGGCAAGGCCGTCGAAGCCGCGCGGGCACAGGCGAAGCAGATGGCCGACGACTTGGTGAAGCAGGGCGGGTACGAGGGAATGGGCGACAAGAAGGTCATTGCGCTGGTCGCCTACATGCAGCGTCTCGGCAGGGACATCAGCCAGCCTGCGGATGCGACGGCAGCTCCGGCTGCCGCGCCGGCCACCAGCGAGCCCGGCAAGTCGAGTGCACAGCCGAGCGACAAGTCAGTCAGCTCGAGTGTTTCCGCCAAGGAGGGTGCGCGATGAGCTCCATCATGAGCAGCATGGAACTTTGGATCTGGCCGTCGATCGCGATGGTCATCTTCTTGGGCGTGTTCGTCGGCGTGGCCATCCGCGTTGTTCGAGCGACCAAGAGCGAATGCGATCACAACGCCAATATCCCGTTGTTCGACGGCACCGAGCAGAACCAGTTCGCTTCTTCAGGAACCCACCCGGCCCTCGCGCCCTCTCAGAAAGGCGAAGCCCGATGAGCACCGCCCACTCCAACACTCCGACTGTTGTGCACGGCTCCGCGCGCCAAGACCTCGTCCACGGTGCCCGCGCCCGTGACCATCTCAGCGATCACGAGTACGACGGCATCCGCGAGTACGACAACCCGACACCTGGCTGGTGGCACCTGATCTTCATCGGCTCAGTCTTCTTCAGCATCATGTACGTCGCGTACTACCACTTCAGCCCGATCGCATGGTCGGTCGAGAAGGCGTGGCAGGCGGAGCAGAACGCCGAGGTCAAACGGCTTTTCGCGGGCAAGGTCCTGAAGCCAGACGAGGCCGGCATCCTCAGCGTCGCCGCCGACGAGCCCCTCATGCAGTTCGCTCAGGGCACGTTCCAGACCAACTGCGCCGCATGCCACGCGAAGGACGGCGGCGGGATCAACGGCGTCAACCTGACCGACGACCACTACAAGAACGTGAAGAAGGTCCCCGACTTCTTCACCGTCATCACCAATGGTGCCAACAACGGTGCGATGCCCGCGTGGCGCACCAACTTCTCCGACAACGAGCGCGTGCTGCTTGCGGCGTACGTCATGAACCTCCGCGGCACAAAGCCCGCCAGCGCACGCCCGGCGGAGGGCGAGGTGCTGCCGCCGTTCCCGAAGCCGACGAAGTAGGGACCAACCACGGAGGCACAGAGGCACAGAGAGAGGAATGGAATGAAGCTTCAATGCCGAATGCCTTGACCCAACTGTCTCTCTCTGCGTCTCTGTGTCTCTGTGGTGAATCCACCCCGAGGAGGGCATCATGAGCGTCGAACCTGCAGCCAACTCGGCAACCCCTGTCGCGGTCTCGCCCGCGGCCGGTCAGCCGCCGAGCGTGCTGTCGACGCTCAACGCCGACGGTTCACGCCGCTGGCTATTTCCGAAGCCCTCCATCGGCCGCTTCTTCCACCGCCGCCGCGTCGTCGCCTACTTGCTCATCCTGATCTTCACGGCGATCCCGTACCTCTCACTCAACGGCAAGCCGTTGATCTTGCTCGACCTCACGTCGCGGCGATTCCACATCTTCGGTCAGACCTTCCTGCCCACCGACACGCTGATGCTCGCACTGTTGGTGCTGAGCGTGTTCCTCTCGATCTTCCTGCTCACCGCGCTCTTTGGCCGCGTGTGGTGTGGCTGGGCCTGCCCGCAGACTGTCTACCTCGAATTCGTCTACCGCCCGATCGAGCGCCTCTTCGAGGGCACACCCGGCCGGGCGAAGAAAGGCTGGTTCGTCGGCTCACCGCTCGCACGGGGACTGAAGTACCTGATGTACTTCGTGGTGTCCTGCTACCTCGCGCACACGTTTCTCGCCTATTTCGTTGGTGTTGAGCAGCTGCGCCACTGGGTCACCCGCTCGCCCGCGGAGCATCCCGTGTCCTTCGGGATCATGGCCGTCGTCACTGGGCTCATGATGTTCGACTTCACCTTCTTCCGCGAGCAGACCTGTTTGGTTGCGTGCCCCTACGGCCGCATGCAGTCGGTTCTGCTGGATCGCAACTCGCTGATCGTGAGTTACGACCGAGGCCGAGGCGAGCCACGCGGCAAGCGCCGGGCTTCGGCAGGCATCGCCCTCCCAGTGCTGGGCGACTGCATCGACTGTCACATGTGCGTGACGACCTGTCCGACCGGCATCGACATCCGCAACGGCCTGCAGATGGAGTGCGTGCACTGCACACAGTGCATCGACGCATGCGACAGCGTGATGGAGAAGATCGGCAAGCCGCTCGGGCTCGTCCGCTACTCCTCGCAGGCCGCGCTCGCGGGCGAGAAGAAGTCCACGTTCCGTCCGCGGCTGATCCTGTATCCCGCGCTGCTCACTATCGTCCTCAGCGGCCTTATCTACCTCCTCACCCATCAGTCGCCGCTGAACGTCACCATCCTCCGTACCCGAGGCGGGCTCTTCTCGATGAACGAAGCCGGCGACATGGTCGGCAATCAGGTCAAGGTCAAGGTCGTCAACCGCACCGACGTCGCCGCGTCGATCACCATCGCCACCGCCGGCGTCGCTGGTGCCCGCATCAAGCTCGATGAAGGCAGCGACGTCGTCCTCCAGCCCGGCGAGATGCGCACCGTACCGGTGCTGATCGAGGCCCCAATCGACGCCTTCAACCAGGGCAAGTGCGACATCAGCATCGTCGTCAGCGGCACCAAGGACTTCAGCAAGGCGACGCCGTATCGGCTTGTGGGGCCGGGCACGAATCGGCATGCCGAAAAGCATGCCGAAAAGCACGAAGAGAAGCACGAAGACAAGCACGAAGACAAGCACAGCGAGCAAGAGGAGCACAAGTGAGTACCACCATTCCAAACCGCTCCGGTCGCGGCCATTGGTTCTGGCCCGGCGGCGTCTTTCTGTTGCTGGGCATGAACATGCTCATCGTCGGCATCACGGTCTACGCCGCGCTGTCCGACAAGTCGGTCAGCATCGAGAAGAGGTACTACGAAAAGGCGCTTGCGTGGGACGAGACCGCGAAACAGCGCGACCTCAACGCGTCTCTGGGCTGGAAGGTCGACATCAAAGCCTCCGGCGCCCGGCAGATCGAGATCACGCTCCGCGACTCCTCTGATCAGCCGATCCGCGCCGCCAAAGTCAGTGCTGAGGTCTTCCACGACGCCCGCTCCAGCGAGCGGGCGACGCTCACCTTTATCGGCGACGCCAGCGGCACCTACCGCGCCCTCTGCCCCGATGGCCCCGACGGCTCGTGGCACCTTCGCACCCGCATCGAGGCGGTGAAGATGGTCTTCACCGACGAGCGCTCCATCGAAGTTTGGACCGCCCACGCCGTGAATCAACCGAGCAACCCGTGACCGCGCTCATCGCCGGCATCTTCGTCGCGAGCCTCCTTGGCAGCCTGCACTGTGCCGGTATGTGCGGCGCATTCCTCGCGCTCGCCGTCACGCCCGATGAGCAGTCCCGCGTCGGCAAGACGTCACTTCACGTCGCGTACAACGCCGGTCGGCTCTGCTCCTATGCCACGCTCGGTATGATCGCCGGGCTCGTCGGTCGCTCGCTCGACATCGGCGGCGAGATGGTGGGGGTACAGCGCACCGCCGCGATCGGCGCCTCGCTCGTCATGATCGGGTTCGGCCTCGTCGCCGTCGCCAGAGCCCAGGGCTACAGCATCCGCCGCCTTTACCCGCCCCGCACGTTCCAGAGCGCGGTTCAAAGGGCCTACGCCGCCGCCGGTGCCTGGAGCCCTGTCGGCCGCGCGTACGCGATCGGCCTGCTCACCACCGCGCTCCCCTGCGGCTGGCTTTACGCCTTCGTCCTCACCGCCGCTGGCACCGGTGAGCCGCTCTCCGGTGCGCTCGCCATGGCCTCGTTCTGGCTGGGCACGCTGCCGGTGATGGCGGCGCTCGGCGTCGGGATTCAGTCGCTCTTCGGCCCGATGCGTCGGCATCTGCCCATGGCCACCGCGCTCCTGCTCGTAATCGTCGGCGTCCTCTCGCTCGCCGGCCGCGTGCGGCAGATGCGTGAAGCCGGGACCGCAACGGAGGTGCTCTGCCATGGCGGCTGACGCGACACTCTCCGAGGTTGCCTCGCCGTCCCCCGTGTCACGCCGCGGGCCGGTGCTGTGCAAGCACTGCAACCTCGTCGTCCCGCCCGGCCTGATCGATGCCACGCGCGACGATCAGTTCTGCTGCCACGGCTGCGAGACCGCGTACTCCATCATCCACACCTGCGGCCTGGAACGCTACTACGAGCTCCGCCAGCAACTCGACGACCGCGCGCCCGCCCCCGGCACCGATCGCACCTACAACGACTTCGACGACGACACCTTCCGCCGCCTCCACACCCGCCAGATCGGACCGCTTACCCGCTGCGAGCTCTTCCTCCACGGCGTGCACTGCTCCGCCTGCCTCTGGCTCATCGAGCGACTGCCCCGCATGGTCAAAGGCCTCGTCGAGGCCCGCCTCGACCTTCGCCGCGGCATCGTCGATCTCGCGTGGGACGACCGCATCGTCAAGCTCTCTCAGATCGCGCGCACACTCGCGTCGATCGGCTACCCGCCCCAGCCCGCCCGCGACCGCAAGTCCCGGGCCCGCCGCGTCGCCGAGGATCGGCGGCAACTCGTCCGTCTCGCCGCTGCGGGCGCGATCGCAGCGAACGTGATGCTCTTTGCGCTGGCGCTCTACGCAGGCATCTTCGATGCGATGGAGCCCGCGCATCGCACCATGTTCCGCTGGCTGAGCATGGTGCTGACGGTGCTCTCGCTGGTGTGGCCCGGTGCGGTCTTCTTCAAGAGTTCATGGGCCGCCATCCGCACCCGCACGCCGCACATTGATGTGCCCATCGCCCTCGCGCTCTTCGCGGGCGGCGCGTGGAGCGTCTTCACCACGATCAAGGGCAGCGGCGAGATTTACTTCGACACCGTGAGCGTGCTGGTCTTTGCGCTGCTCGCCGGTCGCTTCTTCCAGAGCCGCCAGCAGCGTGCCAGCGCCGACGACGTCGAACTGCTCTTCTCGCTCACGCCCTCGAGCGCCCGCTGTGTCGAAGGCTGCGTCACACGCGACGTTCCCATTGAGTCGCTGCAGACCGGCGATCTGGTACAAGTTCTCGCCGGCGACAGCCTCCCCTGCGACGGCGAGGTGGACTCCGGCGAATCGCTCGTCGACGAGTCGCTCCTCAGCGGCGAATCCCGCCCGGTCCGCGTCACCCACGGCGACCGCGTCGCCGCGGGCACGCTCAACATCTCCGCCGAGCTCTTCGTCCGAGTGCAGACCGTCGGCGAAGAGACTCGAGTCGGGCAGCTCATGCGGCTGGTTGCCGACGGTGCACGCCGCAAGGCCCCGATCGTCCGTTTCGCCGATGTCGTCGGCTCGTGGTTCACGCTCGGCATGCTCGCGCTCGCGGCACTGACTCTGGGTATTTGGCTCTGGATCGAGCCCGCCAACGCCGTTGATCACGCCGTCGCGCTCTTGGTCGTCACCTGTCCGTGCGCACTGGGGCTCGCCACGCCGATCGTCATCACGATTGCCACCGGCCGTGCCGCACGCCAAGGCATGCTCATCAAGGGCGGCGACGTCATCCAGTCGCTCTCCAAGCCTGGCGTCATGATCCTCGACAAGACCGGCACGCTCACCACCGGCGGCCTCGCCCTCGTGGCCTGGCACGGCGAAGACTCCATCCGCCCGCTCGTCCAAGCCGTCGAGGCCACCAGCAACCATCCGATTGCCAAGGCCCTGGCGCGCGATCTCGCAACCCCCGACGTACCCAACAACTTCCGCGTGCACAGCGCTAACCAAGTCCTCGGCCGCGGCATCGAGGCCACCGTGAACGACCGCCGCGTCGTCATCGGCTCGCTCTCATTCGTTTCCACGCTCGCCCGCGTCACGCTCGAGCATGCCGATCTCGCCCGCCGCTGGGCCGCGGAGGGAATCACACCGATCCTCGTCGCCGTCGACGGCGTCTCCGCCGCGCTCGCAGCCATGGGCGACGGCATCCGACCCGAAGCCCGGGCCACGCTCGACGATCTCCGCCGCCGCGGCTGGCAACTGCGCATCGCATCCGGCGATCATCAGGACGTCGTCACCCGTGTCGGCAGCGCCCTGGGCTTCACGCTCGAAGACTGCCTCGGCGGCCTTTCGCCGGAGGCAAAGCTCACCCTCGTCGAGCGCACCAAGGCCACGCTTGATCCGCGCTCGGGTCGCCGCCTGGTGATGGTCGGCGATGGCGTGAACGACGCCGCCGCGCTCGCCGCCGCCGATGTCGGCATCGCCGTCCACGGCGGTGCCGAAGCCAGCCTCGCCGCCTGCGACGTCTACCTCTCCCGACCCGGCATCGGCTCGATCCTCGAACTCCTCGACGGCTGCGGCCGCGCGATGAACGTCATCCGCCGCAACCTCTGGGTCTCGCTCTTCTACAATACGACCGCTGCGGGCATCGCCGTTGCAGGCTTGCTCAATCCGCTGATCGCCGCGATCGTGATGCCGATCAGTTCGCTCTCGGCGCTCGCCGTGTCGCTCAAGTCCCGAACCTTCGCCGACCTGCGCGACAACGCCCGCCTGACTGCCCCTCACCAACCCGGGAGTCGCCCATGAGCGTTCTCTTCATCGTGGTTCCGCTCGCCGTGCTGCTGGCCGCCGGTGGCGTGCTCGCTTTCGCCTGGGCGGCTCGGAGCGGCCAGTTCGACGATGTCGATACCCCCGCCGAGCGGATGCTGCACGACGAATGAGCTTCCTGCGTTGCGGCCGATACACTCCGCTGTGCGCGTCGTGATCCTTGCCGACACCTTCTTTGCCTCCCGCGAGCGTGAGCTTCTGGCTCGGCTCGAGATCGGCCTCGCCGACGAGGGCATCCGTGTCATCCAGGCCTCTCCCAGCGACCGCGGGGCCGCGACCACCGACGCTTCCAGCGTCTTTCGCACGAGTGTCACTTTCCCCGCCCGCGGCCTCCCCTTCACCACCGGACTCCGTGCCCGGCGCCTCGCCGAGCGGCTCACCGAAATCGAAGTCGGCGGCGAGGACGGCGACATCGACATCGTCCACGTCTTCGGTGGCACCCTCTGGCCCTTTGCCCAGTTCGTTGCGGAGGCGTGTGGCGCAGACCTCGTCCTGGAGGTCTGGCGCGCGGGTCTTGTCGAGCGAGCCGCGGCATTTCCCGCGACCGAGACCCGCACGCTGACCCTCGCCCCCGATCCGGCGATCGATCGTGCGCTCAAGGCAGCCGGTGTTTCTGGGCGTCTCGCATCCTGGGGCGTTCACGCCGGGGACCCGCCCAAGCCCAAGATCCAAGAAGGCCAGGCCCCGACTGTGATTCTCGTCGGCGCCGGAAACGACGCCCGCGGCATGCGAACCGCTCTGACCGGACTCGCGGAGTGCGCTCGGCGGCACCCGGAGGTGCTTGTCTTCGTGGACGCACTCGCTGCCCGTCGCGCCGACCTGTACCCGCTCGCCGCTTCGCTCGGCATTACGGCCAACGTCTCGTTCATCGAAGAAATGGAGACCCGGCGCGACTTGCTCGTACACGCCGACCTGCTGCTGCTCTGCGAGGCCTTGGGCGAGCAACGCACGGTCGTGCTCGACGCCATGGCGCACGGCATGGTGGTCCTCTCTGCCGAGGATCGATTCTCCGACTGTCTTCGAGACGGCACCACGGCTCGCCTGCTCAAGTCCCCCGGCGCACGAGATTGGGGGACTGCTGTGAACGCCGCGTTCAGCGACGTGACCGGATCCCGCCGCCTCGGCGAGACGGCACGCGAGTTCGTGATGCAGGAGCGGCGTGCGAGCGATCACGTTCGTGCGGTGCTCGAGGCGTACTCGTGGCTTCGCCGTGAGCCCGCGGCCGTGCCGTAGCTCGGGCGCGGTACACTGAGAACATGCAGTGGAACGAAATGATCGAGCCCGCGACCCGGATCGGACTGGCGTTCGCGCTCGGGGCCGCGATCGGAATTGAACGCCGTGTGAAGAACCATCCCGCGGGGTTCCGCACCATGACGCTTATCTGCGTCGGCGCTGCGGGCTTCGTGCTCATCGGGATCGAAGGGCTCGCCAAGAACGGTGCCGCTCCCGATGCCGTCAGCCGCATTCTGCAAGGCCTCATGACCGGCATTGGCTTCCTGGGCGCGGGCAGCATCGTCCGCGAGCGTGGCAACGTTCACGGGCTCACCACCGCTTCGGCGGTGTGGGTCGTGGCCGCGGTCGGCGCGGCCTGCGGCCTGGGCCTCTACCCGCTCGCCGTCCTGCTTGCGGGGGTCACGCTATTCTCGCTGATGATCCTGGGCTTCGCGGAGCGCGTGGTGGATAAACGCAAACACGGCGAGCTCACCGATCGACCGGCGCCGGGCGTGTCGGACACGGATTCGTGAACCCAGCGACAGCCGCAACTCAGTACGGGATGCCGCCCACCGTCCCGTCGCCCTCGTCGGTCGCATCGAACGGCGGCGCTTGGTCCTTGTCCGGCCCGCCGCCGTCGCGGTGGTTGGAGATCGGACCGGTCTTGTTCCCCGGCGCAAACGCGCTCCGCGGCTGACCGAAGTTGGACGCGGCTTCGGACGGCTGCGCGTAACCGATGTCCGGACCCGGCGCCGCAGATTCGAACGGCGACGAGCCGGCGAACTCCGGCGGAGGCTGCATGTGCCCGGCGTAACTCTGGAACTTGGTGGTGTTGCTGTCCCAGGACAGCTTCACCACGCCCGTCGGCCCGTTGCGCTGCTTGGCGACGATCAACTCGGCGACTCCGACCTTGTCAGGGTTCTCGAGTTTCCAGTTCTCGTCCTGCACGTGGTAATAGTCCTCGCGGTGCAGCAGGATGATCACGTCGGCGTCCTGCTCGATCGAGCCTGATTCGCGCAGGTCGCTCATGCGGGGCTTGTTGCCCTCGCGCTGTTCGCTGGCGCGGTTGAGCTGCGAGAGGCACACCACCGGCACGTTCAGTTCACGGGCCAGCGCCTTCAAGCCGCGGGAGATCGTCGAGACTTCGACCTGGCGGCTCTCCCGCGCCGCTCCCGGCGCGGTGAGCAACTGCAGGTAGTCGATCATGATCGCCTTCACGCCGTGCTGAGCGACCAGGCGGCGGGCGCGGGCGCGAAGGGCCAGCACGGTCATGTTCGGCGTGTCGTCGATGTAGATGGGTGCCTTGGCCAGTTCGTCGCAGGCGGAAAGCAACTTGCGATAATCACGGTCGCTGAGTCGTACCCCGCCGCGGAGGTTCTGCGACGCAATGCCCGACCGGGCCGAGATCAGTCGCTGCGTCACCGCCGACTTGGACATTTCGAGGCTGAACAGGGCGATGGGAATCGTCGATTGCGGCGATCCGGAATTGCCGCCGCCGGCCGCCATCTGCTCGGCGATATTCAGCGCCAACGCCGTCTTGCCCATCGACGGTCGAGCGGCGATGATGATCATCTCGCCCGGCTGCATTCCGCGGAGCATCTCGTCGAGATCGGGGTAGCCCGAGGGCACGCCGCTGATGCCCTTGCCCTCTTGGCTCTCGATGCGGTCGATCTCAAGCTGGAGCAGGTCCTTCAGCAGCTGCGGGTCGGCGATCTGGTGCTGCTGCGCGATCTCGAAGACCATCATCTCGGCCTTGTCGAGCACCTCGCGGGCACCGTCGGGGCCGAGCTCGCCGACGTGAAACGCGTCGTACAGGATCGTGCCCGCCGCGTCGATGAGCTTGCGCAGCTTGGCCTTCTCGGCCACGATCCGCGCGTAGTGGGGGGCGTTGACCGCGCTGGGCACGCTCTCTGCGAGCTTTACGAGATACTCGGCGCCGCCGATGAGTTCGAGCTGCCCCTTGTCCTTGATCGTCTCAACGATCTGCACCAAGTCGCCGCTGTTGTAACGGTCAAAGACTTCGACCGCGGCCTTGTAGATCGCGGTGTGGGCCTCCGCGTAGAAATCGTCCGGGCTCCGCACGATGGACAGCACATCGCTCAGCAGCCGCGGATCGAGCAGGATCGAGCCGAGCAGGCTCATCTCCGCTTCGAGCGAGTGGGGCGGCAGACGATCGAACAGCTTTTCGGTCGACACCGGCGGGCGACGCTCGAACCGGCCGCGCCCGGGCTTGACTTCGGCGTTGGAATCTTGTCCGGAGAAGGAACTCACGGGGCGAGCGTAGCGTGGCGCCCTCCGACTCCGCAGCAAGCGACAAGTGATCCAGAATCCCGGGCTACGGGCGACACGTGCATCCCGCCCGCGAAGAATGGCGAAGCCGATCAGGTCCCGATCAGCCACACATTCCAAAGCGGGAGCCTTCCATGCCCGATCTTGACCTCTTGTCTGTCTTCGCCCCGGCCAACACCCTGTCAGATCAGTTGCCCGATTCACCCTGGCCGCTGTTTCGGTCGTGGTTCGACGAGGCCCACGCCGGCAAGGTGACGCCGAATCCCAACGCGTTCACGCTCGCGAGCCTGGATGATTCCGGCTCCCTCACGGCCCGGATCGTGCTCTGCAAAAAGATTCTCGACGACGGCGCGATCGTCTTTTTTACGAACTACGAAAGCCGCAAGGGCCGCGGGCTGCGGAAGCATCCGCGTGCCGCGGCGGTTTTTCATTGGGACGCTCTCGAGAAGCAGGTCCGCATCGAGGGGCCCGTCATCCGCAGCCCAGGCTGGGAGAGCGATGACTACTTCAAGACCAGAGGCTGGGAGAACCGCCTCGGGGCGTGGGCGAGCAACCAGAGTCAGCCGATCGAGTCGCGCGAGGCGCTCTTGATGCAGGTGGTGGGGGCGATGGATCGCTTGAATCTGTCGCTCAAGGACATCATGGACAATGGCGATGCCGCGAACATTCCGCGCCCGCCGCACTGGGGCGGCACACGGTTGTGGGCCGAGCGGGTCGAGCTTTGGCTCGGCGGGCCGGGACGCGTGCACGACCGGGCGGCGTGGACCCGCTCCCTAAAGGCCTCTTCGACGGAAGCCGCGTTCGATGCCGGTCCGTGGATCAGCACACGTTTGCAGCCATGATTCCGCCGTCGAGGGCTGCCGCCAATCTTGCCCAGCTTGACACGTGACGCCCCCATGTCCTGATGTTTCCCGAGGTTCGGGACATTTCAGGCAACCGCGGCGTTCCGCTTGATCGGCGCTCCGACATGGACGATAACCACGGCACGGCGATGCGCGTCGATGTTGTGTCGTTGGTGATCGAGCATGAACAAGCCGCGTGGCAAGATGACGGCCGCTGAAGTCGAGCCGCTCCTCCAAACGGTGGAACGCAAGCTCGAGCGCGTTGGCATCGAAACGCAGCCCGAGGTTGCCACCCGCATCCTGACGCTGGTGCAGGACCCCAACAGCCAGCTCCGAGACTATGCCGCGGTCATCAAGACGGATCACGCGATCTGCGGCCGCCTGCTGAAGTTGGCGAATTCCGCGTTCTTCGCGCAGCGCGAGCCCGTCACGAGCATCGAGCGTGCCTGCGTGCTATTGGGTACGACGCGACTGCGCACGCTGGCGCTCGGGTTCTTCATGGCCCGTGCCGCGGGCGGAAAGGGTGACCGCGACCTGAGCCGGCAAGTGTGGACACAATCAGTGTTCCGTGCCTGCCTCGCGCAGTCGTTCGCAACCAAGATCGCGCCAGAGGCCAAGGTCGAGGCCTTTGTCATCGGACTGATGCTCGACGCCGGAATTCCGCTGCTGCACAAGATCGCCGGCGATTCGGTGCTCGAGGCCCACAAGCCGGGCCTGACGCCCCTGGAAGCCTACAAGACCGAATTGACGATCCTGCCTTACTCGCACGTTGACGTCGTCGCAGCCCTGCTCACGAAGTGGCGATTTCCCAAGACTCTCTGCATGCCGATCCAGTGGCATCACGTCTCACCCGGCGAAGCCAAGCGCGCCGATCTGGTGCTGCGACTGCACCGAATTGCCCATTACGCAGGTTCGATCTCGGTCGATCCGCAGACGAGCCGGCCGATTACGCTGAGCCGCCCGCCGACGCCCACACGCTCCGCCGAGGTTGGCCCCGGCGACGCCGTGAACGCCCGCAACGCGATGGCGGAGGAGGCCGCCGCGGCGAAGAGGCTCGGATTGGATCGCAGCAACATCGACAAGCTGGTGAGCGACGCGGTTCGGGAGTATCAAGCCGTCTGCGATGTCTTCGGCGAAGTCGCGGATCGGCTCGACGGGCCCGAGGCGATCGCGGCCATGGTCCATCAGCGGCTGTCCGAGGTGATGGACGAACAGATGACGCGGCACATCCCGGCCATTGTCGCGTCATCAGACAAGAAGCAGTTCGAAGTCGTCGGCAGCCGCATCGAGATCGTGCACGAGTCTGGCCACGGCGCTATCGCGTATCTGCTTGACTCCAAGGGCGTGCGGATGAGCAGCTGCCGGTTCGACCCGATCGCCGAGAGTGCCCATAGCGTCTGCTTCTCGCTGGGAGTCGACTTGGAGGATGATCACCGCTCCGATCCGATGGTGATCAGCCTGGACGAGCACATCAAGTCCCTGGCTGCATGACGGCACCGTGGGGCGTGCGAAGTCCCGGGTCGCGATCAGACCTCGTCTCAAACGAAAAACCGGAGCCTCACGGCTCCGGTTCGAGGGAATCGTTTTCGGTTCAGTGGTTGATCAGACGGCGGGGCCGCTCTTGGCCTCGTCGGCGAGGATCTTGTTGAACTCTTCCGCGGGCATTTCGGTGACCTTCGCCTTGGCGAGGATCGCGTCCATCGCCTTGTGCTCGCGGATCTGCTGGAAGAGCACGCCCGCCTGGTTCCGCTGAATGATCTCCGCACGCAGCTTCTCAGGACGCAGACCACGCTCCATGGCGATCTGGGCGATGCGGCCGTTGAACTCGTTCTCGTCCACGGTCACGTTGAGGTCGTCGGCGGCCTTGCTCAGGATGAAGAACATCTTCAGATCGCGAACGGCCACTTCGCTGCTGGCGCTGCGAAGCTCGGCGACATGCTCTTCGATCTTCTGGGCGTCGACGCCGCGGTACATCAGTTCCATGCGACGGCGTTCGAGCGTGCGGGCCGACTGGATCGCCGTGATCCGCTGCGGCAATTCAATGTTCGTGCTCTTGAGCAGGTGAGCGGCGAGCTGCTGACGCATCACCGACTGCTGCTGGATCTGCACGCGCTGCTCGAGACGCGACTTCACCGCGTCCTTGAGCTGCTGCTCGTCGGTCATGCCGAAGGCCTTCAGCAGGTTCTCGACCTTGCCGGCGATGATCCGGTCGATCCGCTCGACGGCGAACGTGATCGTGACCTTCGCGCCGCGGAGCTTCTCGACTTCGTGGTTCTCCGGACCGGTGGTCTTGATCGTGGCGGTCTGGCCGACCTTGGGCGTGCCGAACTGCTTGGCGAAATCATCGACCATGACGCCCAGGATCATCCCCTTGCCGCCCTTGTCGGCGGTGGGGACCTGAACGACGCAGCCCTTGATGTTGTAGAACTCGGTTCCGTCAGCGCCGACCATGATGCCGTGGCCGGTGAGATAGTCGCCGGCTTCGGGGTTGTCACGCGACTCGAGTTCGCCCTCGTTGATGAGGATCTTCTGGATCTCGTCCGTGACCATCGCCTCCGGGACCTCAAACACCGGCTTGCGGACCGGGATGCCATCCAGGCTGGGCAGCGTGAATTCGGGCTGCACCTCGACGTCGATCTCGAAGGCGAGGTCCTGCCCGGCCTTGAGCTCGACGTTGTTCAGGGTCTCGCTGAACGGGTCGCCGACGATCTTGAGATTGGCCTTCTCGACCGCAGCCTGGAAGGCCGAGCCGACGAGCTGGTTCTTGGCCTCGCTGCGAAGCGCTTCGCCGAAGCGCTTCTCGACGAGGGCGGCGGGCACGCGGCCACGCCGGAATCCGGGTAGCTGGGCCTGGTTCGACCACACGTCGAGCGACTCGCGGAGCTTCGCGTCCACACGGGCCGCGGGGATGCGGATCGTCACGCGTTTGCGGCACGGGCCGGCATCGGAAATCTGGACGTCGTTATTGGCTTCGAGGGTTTGGGACATGGGCGAATGCTCCGGCCTTGAGCCGCACGCTCAAAGCGCCGGCGGTCTTCCGTCGGTGATCGCGCCGCCCCGCGGCGGCGAAACGAATTGTCCCGGAAAGGGGACAGCTAGTGTACGCTCGCCCCACGCGTCTTCAACCGGTCTTCATAATCCGTTCTGACACCGTCCTTTCGGCCAATCCATGCCCCGCGTGTCGATTCTCATGCCCGTCCGAGACCGCGTCCGCTTCGTCGAGGCAGCGGTCCGAAGCGTCCTCACACAGTCGTTTGCCGACTTGGAACTGCTCGTCATGGACGACGGCTCCAGCGACGGGTCGGCCGATCTTGCCGATCGTCTCGCAGCAGGCGACCCGCGACTGCGGGTGCTCCGGCGCACCATGCGAGGCGTCGCCCCGTCGCTCGCCGAGCTTTATGAACTGGCAAGCGGCGAGATGGTGGGCGTCGTTGACAGCGATGACCTCCTCGTGAAATCCGCGATCGAAAAGTGCGTTCGCGTGCTCGATGCGGACCCGGCGGTGGGGGTGGTCTATACCCAGCACGTGATGATCGACGAGCACGATCGGTCCATGGGCATCGGGTACCGGTCGACGATTCCCTTCGACAAGCACCGCCTGCTGGTCGAGTTCATGACGCTGGCATTCCGCCTAGTTCGCAAGGACGTGTATCGCGCCAGCGGCGGTATTGACCCCATGCTGCCCGCGGCCCCTGATTACGATCTCTGCCTGAAGCTTTCCGAGGTGACGACGTTTCGTCGTATCGACGAGTCGCTGTATCTGTACCGGGTCCATCCCGACATGATCAGCAAGTCCCGACGGGCGGAGCAGCTTCTCGCAAGCCGGGTCGCCGTGGAGCGGGCGATCGTCCGACGCGGCCTTGACGCGACGTACCGTCTCGGCGTTGATGCCGCCGGAGAGTTCCGGCTCGTTCCCCGTTGAAACGATCCGCAAGCAGGCGATTTGCATGGCGTACCTCGGACTCGACATCGGCGGCACTTCTGTCAAGGCGGCGATCGTCGACGCTTCCGGCGCTGTCATCGGTTCGTCGCGGAGCGACGAGTATGCGCGGCCAGCGATCGAATCCTTGATCGCCGCCGTCTCGGCAGCCGTTCC
>CANHCQ010000034.1 GCA_947459215.1 Phycisphaerales bacterium | reverse complement strand
GACAAAGACCGGGCCGGGATCGAGCTCTCCCACGGCGTGCGACGCCGGAGGACGAAAGATCTCGCGGCCCAGAGGCTGCGCGAGCCGCCAACGACGGCTCATGTTCAGGATACAAGGACGACTTGAGGCACAGCCTCAAGTCAGGTGAGGGGACTGCGGGTACCTACTCGCTGAGACGCTCGAGTGCCCAAGACCCCTCCCCGGTCTCGCTGCGCTCGACCACCCCTCCCCGCTCCCATGCTGCTGAGTCGGGTCGGGAAGGCGCGGCACTCCGCCGCCGGCTCTAAACTTCCCCGTGACCTCCAAGCCCGCTCCTACCCACACCTTGGCCCACGACACCGACTCCATCACGCGGCTCGTGCGTGACGATCTCCACGTCGCCGCCCGCACGCTCGAGGCGTTCCTCAGCGTCGATGCCAACGTCCGCCGCATCGCCGAGGCCTCGGCCATGATCTACGAGGCGATCCGCAGTGGGAACAAGGTCCTCGCCATCGGCAACGGCGGCTCCTGCGCCGATGCCGCCCACTTCTGCGAGGAACTCTCCGGCCGCTTCCGCGACGAACGCCCAGCGCTGCCCGCCATCGCCTGCAACGACGCCGGGCACATCACCTGCACCGCCAACGACTACGGCTACGACGCCGTCTTCTCCCGCTGGGTCGAGGCCCTCGGCCACAGCGGCGACGTGCTCATCGCCCTCTCCACCAGCGGCAACTCCCCCAACGTCATCCGCGCCATGGACGCCGCCAGCGAACGCGGGCTGAAGACCATCTGCCTCCTCGGCAAGGGCGGGGGCAAGCTCGCAGGCCGCGCGGACCTGGAATGGATTGTCGCCCCCGCCACCGGCGATGTGCTGCACGCGGATCGGATCCAGGAAATCCACATGCTCATCCTGCACAACCTCGTGCGGGCGATCGAACTGCGAATGTTCGGGAAGTGAGTGTATCGGGTGCCACGGCTTGACCGGCTCGGCGGTCAAGCCGTGCGACGACACACAATCTCTACGCACATGTGCGGACAGGCCCAAAGTGATCAGACCAAGGAGTGGTCACGGCACTTGGCCGCAGATCGATGCTCTGAACTGCACGTTCTGAAGGCATGAGTCCTCTGAGCAGACAAGCGCGTCGTAATACCTCGTGAAAATGTTGAAATCCACTTCGTCCGTAATGCCGTCGCCGTCGAAGTCCCCGATGCAGCTGTAAACCTGCGAATATGCATTGGCAAAGACCTGGAAGTCGGCGTCATCGACGTTGCAATCATAAGTCAGATCCGCGTAGCAGCGGCCATTGAGCAACGCGCAAGAGTCGAGTACGCCGTCGCGGTCACAGTCGCGACGCTGGTCCGAAAGCCGAGTGGCGACGCATTCAGCAAACGTCTCGCCCGAGGGATAGGGCGACTCGCCCGGCTGCTTGCGTTGGATTGCGTCCGCGATGTTGTCCCCATTGCAGTCTCGTTTCACCAGGAAAAAGTAGCCGAAACTCGGGACCAGCTGCGGATTGGCACCGGGGATATCACTGACAAGTCGCGATCCATTCGGAACAGTGCTCTGCGCGACGTAATACAAGCCCGAGCCATAGATCGCGCCCGACTTGCCCTTGATCGTCACAAATCGAGACGGGTTGCCACCGGTGGATGGACGGACGATGACATCAAAGCGATCGGTGACGCGCATGTAGGAGTTCATGCCGGGGACCACGATCCCGATGTCGATGGGGACGCCGGTCGCGTTGCTGGCGCGAACCGGGCCGTAGAAAGCGAGTTTGATCTCGCCGCCGTTGTTGAGTTGGCTGGAGAGCGGCGGGGTGGGGTTGTTGTTCGCGTCGTCGGGTGTGTCGCCGAACGGAGCGCAGTCGCTGGCGTAGTAGCGGAACGGCACCAGCCCGACGGCACCGCCACCGAGTTGTGAGCTCGGCGTCGTGTACGCCGGAAGCGGCGCGAGCGCCGGATTGCCAGTGCCGACGACGACGGGAGCGTTCCATTGCCCCGACGCGTTGGACCGATTGATGATGATCTGTCCTTTCAGACCCGCCGGGTCGGCAATCTGGACCTGCTGTGGCGAGACAAGTGAGCCGCCAGCGACGATCGAAGAACCGGTGCCAAGGCGCAGCAGCGAGACTTGCTGCTCTATGTTGCCGCTGAAGATCGCGTTTCCTGTGAACTGCCCCGCGATCCGGAGACCGTCGCTGAAACTCGAACTCTTGAGACGGTTTGCTTCGATGTACCCGAAGAAGTTGCCAGTGGTCGTCGACAAGCGCCCGAGGTCACCCGTGCCGAGGTAGTTTGCGTAAATGCTGCCGTTCATTGACTGGCAGACAATGGAGCCGACACCGTCACGCGCAAGAATTCCGGGCGACGGCGCAATCGAGATCGTCCCGGTCGTCACATCAATGATATTGATGCTCCCGAGCTGGGCGAGTACTCGACCTTCAAGCGACCCGTTGAAGGTTTGAATGCGCTCGATGTTTCCAAGCGCGGCAGAAACCATGCTCCCGCCGCTGAATGACTTCGCGCGGATCCAGCCCATACCTTCTGATCCAGATGTAAGTACTGCACTCTGAATCGCGCCTTCAACTGCGTCAAACTGTACGATTGTGCGAACCTCGATACTGCCGGTGAGATTTCCTCGGATTGCTCCCGTAAACCAGACAAGATTGGTAAGAGTTCCCTCTGTCCGAATCCCCGCCCAATCAAGACCGGCCTGGGTTCTTGGGCCCGGTCCAAATGGAAACGGCCCTGCCCCAAGGAAAACCAGTAAGGGTGTCGGTTGACCGTTCACGAGCGGCCTTGTATTCGTAGATCCGACCAGAATAGGCCCGATGTTCACGAGAGGCTTGTTCAGTCCAGTGAGCGGGTTCACGCTGGTATCGGAGAAGACATTGATTTCGATGACACCACTGCCCAAACCCGTTAGCGAGATTTCTTCACCCGGTCGAAAGTACCTGTCCGCCATCGGCGGGTTCGCCGTTGCGAATCGGACAATCACCCGGTTCTCCGTCGCGTCAGGTGGCGCTGGTTCAGGATCCTGTAAACCCAACGCAAAATTGGAACACGACATGATCAACGCAATCGCTGAGGCGTAATTCAAGTGATTCTCCTTCGACTTGCTGTTGTCAATCGTCCGAATGCGAGAAGAATAAGGATGCTGGTTCCTGGTGAAGGAATTGAAGATGCGATACGCAGACCGCCAAAGATGCTATCGGGCTGTGTCGCACCGAGGTGCCAAACTCGATCCGTCTCGCCATTTCCCGGTGTGTAGAATTGGTCTCGCGCCCACGACCCCTTTGTCACCCGCTCCCGAAATGTACCCTGTTGCACGATTTCTTCAGTGAACTCGGAGAGTGTTCCTGCGACGTCGAACAATCCCCACGGACTGGTCGCAGAATACGACCCAAGCGGGATCTCATACTCGCCAAAAGACGGCAGCGTGAACCCCGTGTTCGCCGTGCCCACTCCCGGCGGCCCGGCGATCGGCGAGACATCGCTGCCGTTGTTGTACTGCCACCAGCCGCCGGTGCCGCCGTTCTTCCGAGGGTCGAAGTGGGCGGCCTTGATCCACTCGTCGAGCGATGGAATCCAGTACTTCGCGCCCGCGCTGCGGGTCGCCTGATCGTTCCAAGAACCATCGGCGTTGCGCGTGAAGGTCGAGGTCTCGTACGCGCCGTTCTGGGTCGATGCGAACGCGGAAGTCTTGCCGTTGTGCAGCCAGTTGCAGTATCGGGCGGCATCCCGCCAAGTGATGCCGACCACCGGGCGCATATCGGCCTTCGCCTCGGCCCGCAAGCGATACCGCCTGCCCGGGCCGCTGTAGGTGGGATCGCTTTCCGCGCCCCAGAACACCGGGGTGGCGTAGAACTGCAGTTCGGCGGACTGGGTCGAGAATGTGTTCACATACTCCACCCACTGAGCCGTGGTGATCTCGTACTTTCCGATCCGGTACTCATAGTCCACCCGCCCACGCCCGCCGACAACTCCGAACGGCGCCGGCCCGGTGTACGCGGCGTTGCCCGGGGAACCGATTGTCACAAAGTCGATCTCGGCGGCAAGGGCCGAAGACGCGACGCAAAGACCGAGCACGATCGCAACCCGCAATGGCATGAGCGCTCCCGCGAAGAGGGTCAGAGGACGCTTCGTCAAGGATGACACACGGTTCCGAGAACGCCAGAAATCTCGATCACCCGGGCGAATCTTCACCGTGCCGTGTGGTGCCTCAGAATCGTGAAGGGACGGCACGGGTTGACCACGAGCGGTCAACCCGTGGCGCCCGATGCCACGGGACACCCGCTCCTCACGGCACCCGCACCAAAAAACTCGGCCGCAGCTGCTCCGTCGGCCTCCCCTGCGAGTCCGTTCCCTTCTCCTTCACGCCTCCGCCGTTCACGAGGCCGTGGGGAAACTTCTGCTGCAAGTCGCGCAGGCCCTTGCCCGCGCCGACGCGAAGGCTGAAGCCCTCGTCCACTTCCTGCTGCGTGAACAGGCCCACCGTCACCGTGCTGCCCGCGTTGTCGTGGTAGTAGAACGCATCCGCCCCGTCCTTGCGGAGCGTGCGCACCGCCTCCTCCGCGGCCTTGCGGCATTCCTTCAGTTCCGCCGCCGTCGGCCGCCCACTGGGATTCGTATAGATATTGATCTGCAGCGTGTACTCGATGTTCCGTCCGAACCGCTGCCGCGCGTTGCGCAGATCCCACTCCGGCATCGAGCCCTTCACCGCCGTCGCCTGCGGCGGGACCAGATACGCCATCGCATACGGCCTCTGCCCATCGATGTTCAGTTCCTTCACCCGCCTCAGCAACTGCTGAGCCTCGGGCTGCGTCGGCGACTCGAAACTGCCGGCGACGATGACCGTCCCCTCGCCGCGTGTACGAACGACGGCCTCGGGAACACCGTTCGAGCGCACGCTCCGCAGCGCGGCCTGGGTCGCCCGCGACTCCGGCTCGGTCTTGAGCGTCATCAGCAGCACCGACCACGTGCCCGCCTCAGCCTCAGTCACATCGCCCGCCGCGTCCACGCTCGATGTGGGCGCGTTGCGATCCGGGAAGAGTTCCTTGCCCTGGTCGCGCAGTGCCGGATCAGGCTTCGACGCACCCGGTTTGGACGCGCAGCCCGCCACACCGCACGCCGCGGCGAAAGCCATGGTCGCGACAGTGAGCCACATGCCATTCCTGATGCCTAGGGACAGATCCCCTATGCCTCTGGTTCCCACGTCTATTTGTTCGTTCTTTGGTCGCATTTTAGTTACTCGGAAAATGATCGGAGACCATTTGGTATCAAGAGGCAAGATCCGCGCGGTCCGCCCCGGTTTTTTTCGCGCAAGCCTGCACCCGACCAGACTCAAGGCCATGAAAAAAAAGCACTTCTACACACTTGACCCGAACATGCAAGATTGAAGTTCCTGGCGATTGGCCGTCGATACATTCGGTACCTCGCCTCGTTCTCGGCCCGGGCGTCCCGCTCGGACCCGAACAGGCAGGTGCTCCGCCGGCGCATTGGGTCGGCGTGGGGCAGGGTCGCGAGCGGTCCGCGATGTGCGGACACCCGGTGGGAGACCGGGCCGTGCTCGATCGATCTTCACAACCTTGGTGGAGGTTGTGCCCCTCGCAGAGCTGATCCGAAGCGTCGGCAACAAGGAGTTCGACATTGGACGCGAATTCTTCGATTGGTGGAGTGGGAGGTGGTGGGGGTGTCACTGGTGCGGCTGCGGCCAACAAGGCCCAGGCTGCCGCCGCCGTGGGACGGTACGCGGGCACCGCAGGACCCCGTGGGCGTGAGGTGAGCGCCCCGGCCCAGCGTGCCGGCGATCAGGTCGATTTCTCGACCGTCAGCCGTGCCGCGGCACCGTTCCTCGAGAAGCTCAAAAAGGGCCCGCCCATCCGCGAAGCGGTTGTGGCGCAGGTTCGCAAAGAGATCGCCGAGGGTTCCTACGACACTCCCGAGAAGATGGAAGAGGCCCTCGACGGGCTCATCGACCATGCGACGGAGAAGGACCCCTTCTGATTGCCCCGCTGCGGTGCGTTCGACCCGATCTGATTCTGCTCGGACTCAACGAATGCCATGAGAGAGAGCCGCACCCGGCGTCGAAAGACGCCGGGTGTTTGGTTTTTGCCCCGCGCACTTCGCTTACCGCTTGGCCCCGCGCAGCGCCCGCGTCTTGGCCGCGATCCGCTGCTCGTACCAATAGAGCAGGTTCGCATACGCGATCCCCGCACGGCCATCCAGGATCGCACCCTTCAGCAGCACCGTGTGCAGCCACCGCAGCGGCGCCCGCCCCGGCAGGCTCGCCGCCAGTGACTTCAGCGCCCGCCGCCGTTGAATCGCGTCCGTCGAGAACACCGCAGCAACCGACGCCCGCTCGCCGCGGGTCTCCGCCTCGACGATCTGCCGCGCTTCCTGCTCGCTGTACTTCTCGTGCCGACGCCGCCAGTCGTCGAGGCCCTTGGAGAAGTTGTAATGCAAGTAAGGCCAGCGCAGCGTCCCCAGCGTGCCCGCGGTCTCTTCACGCTGCCCGTGCCCGTGATCGCTGAACCGCATGCGCCCCTTGTGGAACAGCCGCATCTGATACGCCGGATACCCGCTGGAGCGCTTGATCCACGCACCGTTCAAGATCATCTGGTTCGCCACGTAGTACCCCGCGTGCCGGGGGTTCGCTCGCAGCACCTCGTCGATCTCGCGGACCAGTTCGGGCGTGAATCGCTCGTCGGCGTCGAGGTGGAAGACCCAGTCGTGCTTCAGCGGGATGTGGTCGATTGCCCAGTTGCGCTGCTTGCCGAACGACTCGAAGCGGTTCACGTGCACCGACGCCCCCGCGGCCTTGGCCAGCTCCGCCGTGCGATCGCCCGAACCCGAATCAAGCACGTGCAAATCGTCGCACCACGAACAGCTCGCGATCGCGGCCTCGATGTTGATCTCTTCATCCAGCGTGAGGACCACCACCGAGACCCGCGGCTTCGGTCCTTCGTACCTGCGGGAGATCTCGGCGAGCGGCTTGGGCATGAAGCTTCGGAAACGCGGGGGAAAGGCAGTTCACCACAGAGATCACGGAGAGCACGGAGTCAGAAAAAGAGTCAGGGAGAGAACGAGTAGAAGCCGCACGACGGAGCCGGGCAGGGGTGGAGCTTGGATCGATGGCCGCTCCATCTTTCCATCTCCTGTCTCTCTCCGTGTTCTCCGTGATCTCCGTGGTGAACTGCCTTGATCTCCTTGGTGAATCGCCGTGGCTCGAACGAGTCTGAGAACCCCACCCCCACCGCCTTCCCGGCAAGAAATGCACGGCAAACAGACATCGGTTCAACATGGTCCGTCGGACGACTGAAGCGTGGCCGCAAACACCCGCCGGGAGCGCGATATCCGATCAAGGCAGAGCGACATCCTTACGATACAAGAACGGGGCGGCGTTCTCTCGGCCGACGGTTTCGCCGCGCCCGCGTCCGGGTCAGCCCTTGGGGCTGGTCTGGGGGCAACAATGCCCGCCCTGCCGTCCTCCGGCGGGGTCCGAGAACCGGCCGTGCCGCTCTCGCGTTGGTTACGACACTGGTTCCCCGCCCTCATGCCCTCACGCCACTCCGACAAGCCCCGCATCGCGATCCTGAACCAGTTCTACGTTCCGGACGTGGCATCGACGGGTCACTTGCTGCACGAGCTGGCGACCGACCTTGTCCGCCGCGGCTTCTTCGTGCAGGTCGACACCTGCCGCCCATGCTACGGCCCGCGTGAGACCTGGCAACCGGTCGAACTCCGCGAGTGGCGCGACGGCGTCTACGTGCGGCGACTGATCACCACCCGCTTCAGCAAGGACATCCTGCCGGGGCGGTTGCTCAACTTCCTGACCTTCATGGTGCCGGCCACGATCCGCATGATGCTGCTCAGCCGCAGCGACACCGTGCACCTGTACACCACCAACCCGCCGTTCCTGGGCATCATCGGCGCGTTCGTCAGCTTCTTCCGGCGGCACCGCTACGTGAAGCTGCTCCACGACGCCTACCCCGAGATGGCGGTGTGGGTCGGCACAATCAAGAAGGGCGGCCTGATCGATCGCATCTGGCACGCCGGCAACAAGCTCATCTACCGCCGCGCCGAACACACCATCGTCCTCTGCGAGAGCGCCAAGAAGCTCGTCTGCGAGAACTACGGCCTCGACCCCAAGCGCGTGCACGTCATCTACAACTGGGCCGACGCCAACGAACTCCGCCCCAAGCCCAAGAACGAGAGCACGTTCGCCAAAGAGCACGGCCTGATCGACCCGTTCACCGTGCTCTACTCCGGCAACCTGGGCCTGTACTACGACTTCGAAACGCTGCTGGGCGCCGCCGAGCTGCTGCAGAACGAGAACTTCCGCCTCGTCCTCGTCGGCGCCGGTGGCCGCAAGTCGTGGATCGAAGAGCAGATCAAGAAACGCGGCCTGAAGAACACGCTGCTGCTCCCCTATCAGCCCTTCGAGAAGCTCCCCGATTCGCTCACCGCCTGCGACGCCTCGTTCGTCACCATCGCCAAGGGCATCGAGGGCATCAGCTTCCCCAGCAAGCTCTACTCATCGCTCGCCGTCGGCCGCCCGATCATCGCCATCAGCGAGGAACGCAGCGAACTGAAGGACATGGTCGACACGCACGATGTCGGCCGCTGGTTCAAGGTCGGCGACTCGAAGGGCCTCGCCGAGGGCCTGCGGCAGATGATGGCCGACCGTGCCAAGACCGATCAGCAAGGTCGCAACGCCCGGGCGCTCTTCGAGCGCGAGTTCACACTCGAAGCCGCGGGCGAGAAGTACGCCAAGGTGCTGCAGGCGGCGTTCCCGCCCGGGTCGCCGGCGCCGAAGCCCTCGGGCTACGTCGCGACCTGATGCCGCCCTGTCCGCCGGGGCCCGACCTTGCCGCGTTAGACTCGGCCCATGCACATCGCACAGTTCGTGATCACCGTCCGCGACTACGACGAGGCGATCCGCTTCTACACCGACACACTCGGATTCGAACTGCTCGAAGACACGCCCCGCGGCGAAGGCAAACGCTGGGTGCGCGTGCGCCCGCCGGGCGCCAACGGCCGCGGCTGCGACATCCTGCTCGCCCGTGCCGCCAACGAACGCCAGGTCTCCAGCGTCGGCAACCAGACCGGTGGCCGCGTCTTCGTCTTCCTCCACACCGAGGACTTCGAATCCACCTACCAGCGCCTCCGATCCAAGGGCGTGAAGTTCCTCGAGGAGCCCCGCTCCGAGGACTACGGCCGGGTCGTGGTCTTTGAGGACCTCTACGGCAACAAGTTCGATCTCATCGGCCGGACGTGAGCGGCGAGCGCCGACGGCCGCCGCGGCTCCCATACCATCGCCCGATGATGTGCATCTCCACCCTCGCTGCAGGCTCGCCCCCGGCCAACGCCGGTCTGTGGGGCCTGTTCACCCAGTCGTTCGACGTCTTCACCGTGCTGCTGCTGGTCGGCTCGCTGGTAGCGGTGACGATCATCGTCCGCTGCATGCTCGACGTCCGCGAGAGTCGCATCCTGCCCGAGGTGAGCGTGAACCGACTCACCGATCTCGCCCGCGCCGGGCGCGAGGAAGACCTCCGCGCCTTCGTCCGCACCGACGAGAGCTTCCCGTCGCGCGTGCTGCGCGAAGTGCTCGCCGCGGGGCGCAGGGACCGCGAATCGATCCGCGAGACGGCGGAGATCGCCGCCAGCGACGAATGCTCGCGCTGGTTCCGAGCCATCGAGCCGCTGAACATCATCGGCAACCTCGGACCACTCATCGGCCTCGCCGGCACCGTCTGGGGCATGATCATCGCCTTCACCTCACTCGGTGAATCCGGTGGTCAGGCCGGCCCCACCGATCTCTCGCTGGGCATCAGCAAGGCCCTCTTCCACACGCTGCTGGGGCTCACGCTGGCGATCCCGTGTCTTCTCGTCTTCGGCTTCTACCGCTCCATCGTCGATCGCATCTGCACCCGCGGAATGGTCGTCTGCACCCAGCTCGTCGATCTGCTCCCCGCCGACGGCACCAAAGGCCCCAGCGAGTCCGAACTCAAGCCAGCGGCACGCGAGAAGGCTCACGCCTAGGCCATGCGTCGGCGCTCCAACAACCTCCGCGGCGGTGGGCCGCACGTCAACGTCACCCCGATGATTGACGTCGTGATGTGCCTCATCATCTTCTACCTGATGGTCGGCCATCTCGCCTCCGGCCGCAGCGGGAGCGTCAATCTCCCAAGCGCCGGCCAGGGCGAGCGCGCCGAGCAGTCCACGCCCATCGTGCTCAATCTCGCTCCCTCCGACGATCCGGCCGCCGCCCCGGACGCCGAACCCGTGCTGACCATCGGCACCGAGCGCGTCGCGATGCCGAACCTCACCCAGCGCCTCAAAGACCTCGCCGCCCTCACGCCCGGCGCCGAGGTGCAGATCCGCGCCGATCGCCGCCTCGCCTACGGCAGCGTCTCCCCCGTCCTGAACGCCTGCCGCGAGGCCGGCCTGCTCTCCGTCAAGCTCGTCGCCCAGCGCGGCGCCGCGCCGCCGACCGACGCCGGAGGCGGCAAGCCATGAGCCGCTCCCACGTCTTTCGCCGCCGCAACGCGCTCGCCACCCACGAGCTGCACTACGGCCCCAACATGACGCCGATGGTGGACGTGGTGATGGTGATCCTGGTCTTCTTCATGGCCAGCGCAAGCGTCCTCGGCCCCGAGTGGCTGCTCAAGACCGCCCTCCCACCCGCCAAGCCCTCGCCGATCGCGCCCAGCCCGGACATCACCCGCATCGAGCTGCAACTCGCCATGAACGCCGGCGTCGTCGTCGTTCGCGCTCGCGAGGGCGCCAATGCCGTCATCGAATCGGGCGGCATCGACGACGCGATCCGCTTCCTCAACGAGGTCGTCCAGCGACGCAGCCCCAAGCAACTCGCCGTCGTCGTCCGCCCTCGGAGCGAGGTGCCCTACGAGATCGTCGTGCAGCTGCACGAACTCTGCGCTCGGCTCGGGATCGAGAAGATCGGCATCCTGGATCCCGCAAAGCAGCCCTGACGCGGCTCACCCCAGCACAAACGCCCGCTCGTTCCACAACTTCTCCACCAGCGCCGGCACCGCTCCCACCGGCCGCAGCCCGGGGCCGAGCGGGTTGGGGTTGTCCTTGCTGTTCAGCCGCGGGTCCTGCCCGCACGCGATCAGCAGATCCACCAGTCCATCGAAGTCGCCGACGCTCACGAACTCGGGCTCAATGGTCGCCGGCCGCGTCGCCGTGCCGTCCTGCATCGCCTGCAGGTCGCCCATGTTGTGATAGTTCCCAAGTGGCAGGCAGATACACGTCGCGTCATACCCCGCGGCACAGAACACGCTCGCCTCGCACGCGCCGCCGGACATCAGCTTGCGCTGCCACTTCCACTGCCGCCCCTTGTCGGTCTTCTGCGACGCGGTGGGTACCGCGGGCCCGCCCGCGAGCGCCTCGGCACACTTGGCGATCGACTCGCTCAGCGTCGGCGAAAAAATCGTCATGCGGTCGCCCACCCGGACGATCGGCCCCCCGCCGATGGGCGAATCGTGCGGGAAACTGCGGCTGTTCTCGAGTGCAATGACGGTGGCGCTCTTGGGAATCGTGCCGTCCCGACACGCGGCGATAGCCCCAATGAAGCCCACTTCCTCGGCGCGCGTAAAGAGCAGCCGAACGTCGCGGGCGGTCTCCTTCTTGCCCGCGATCACGTCGAACGCCGCAAGGGCCGCGACCAGCGCGGCCAGGTCGTCACAGGCCTGCGTGTAGATGGTGCCGTTCTCGATCCGAGCCGGCGGCAGGTCCCACACCGCAACGTCGCCCAGCGACAGCCCCTTGGTCGTGTCGTTGGGGTTGGTGAGTTCCGCGAGGTAATGCTTGAACGGCGGCGTGGCCACGCCCGCGCGGGCCGGAGCCGCCGTCTCACCGGTCAACACCGCGACATGCCGAGTGTGCGTCGAGGAATGGATCGCGACTTTCGCGTTCTTGAAGTACTCGTCCATCACCCCGCCGCGGAACGAGAGCTCGACGCAGGACGGGCTCACGATGCGCTCGATCACAAAGGCGGGATGATCCAGGTGCGCCGTGAAGTAGACCGGGGCAAGGTCCGTCGCCCGGGCGTCGCGGATCGAAACCGTCATGTTCCCGCTGCTGTCCGTCGCCAACGCCAGCGACGGCCGCTGCTTCACCCACCGGGTAATCCACTCGATCACCCGATGCTCCCGCCCCGCGGCGGTCGGAATCTGGGTCACTTCCAGCAGCCAGCGATGGTGCTCGTCACGGACAGCAGAAGAAAGGGACGGGGGCATGAGCCATCGTACGGCACGGCGCTCATCCCGACACCTCGCACGCCGGAGTCTGCCCAATCCGTCGCCGCCGGCTGGTCGCGTCTGCTACATTCCTCTCGTGGCCAGCAACCGTCCGCCCCTCATCTCCTGCCAGCAGGTCGCCAAGATCTTCGACGGGCGCGCCGTGCTCGAGTCGATCGACCTCGATGTCTATCCGGGCGAGACGATGGTCATCATGGGCGGGTCGGGCTCGGGCAAGTCCACCCTCCTGCGAGTCATCATCGGGTCCTTCGCCGCCGACCGCGGACGAGTCATGCTCTTCGGGCAGGACATGGGCCCTCTGGTCGGCCAAGGCGGCATCGGCGGCGACGAGGAGAAACTCGCCGACGTCCGCAAACGCTTCGGCATCCTCTTTCAGTCCGGCGCCCTCTTCAACTCGATGACCATCGCCGAGAACGTCGCCCTGCCGCTCAAAGAGCACACCGACCTCTCGCAGGAAATCATCGACATCCAGGTCAAAATCAAACTCGAACTCGTCGGCCTCCGCGAGCACGCCCACAAGTACCCCGCCCAGATCTCCGGCGGCATGAAGAAGCGCGCCGGCCTCGCCCGCGCCCTCGCCCTCGACCCCGAGATCCTCTTCTACGACGAACCCTCCGCCGGTCTCGATCCCGTCACCAGCGCCCAGATCGATCGCCTCATCGTCGATCTCTCCCGCCAGCTCGGCGTCACCAGCGTCGTCGTCACCCACGAAATGGACTCGGCCTTCGTGATCGCCGACCGCATGGCCATGCTCGACCGCGGCAAGATGCTCAAAGTCGAGACCCGCGACTGGTACGACAACCTCAGGAAGTTGTCCGACGCCGACGCCAAGGACCTTCCCCAGACCGAACGCCTCATCCGCCAGTTTCTCCGCGGCGACGCCGAAGGCCCCATCACCGAACGCCGCTCCGAGGCCGCGTTCGAGGCCGACCTGCTCGGCGTTCCGGTCGAGCAGATCCTGCCGACGCCCAGCCTCGAACCCACCCGCAGCACCGCCGGCGGCACCCGCTCCGGCCTCTTCGGCCGCTTCTCAAAATCCAAAGGCTGAAAGACATTTCACCACGGAGAGCACAGAGAACACAGAGAAAGGCTGGTGGGAAAGGAAGAGGTCGGAGTCAGCCGCGGTCCAACGAACCTGCCTTGATCCAATGTCTCCCTCCGTGCTCTCCGTGCTCTCTGTGGTGAAATGTCTTTTCCCCCTGCCCCCCTGCTCCGCTCCACCCCTCCTCCCCTTCCCCGACCTTTTCCGCTAACCTACCCACGAGATGTCCCTCCGAAGCCCCGCCCGTTATTCCGTGCTCGCCGGCCTGTTCCTCCTGGGATCGGTCGTCTTGTTCATCGCCATCGCCTTCTCGCTCACCAGCGCGATGGAGTTCCTCAAGCCCGCGCACAAGTTCGTGGTGAAGTTTCCCGTGGCCCAAGGCGCCCCGGGTGTGAAGGCCGGCAACTCGGTAACGCTCGGCGGCCAGATCGTCGGTCGCGTCACCGGCGTCGAGTTTGACCCCGCCACCGAGAACGTCCTGGTCGCGATCCGTATCGCCGCCGAGCACAAGCTCTACACCAACGCGATGATCGCGCTCGATCGCCCGCTCCTGGGCAGCCAAAGCACCATCAACATCTCCGGCATCGGCACCCCCGACAAGGGACTGCTCAAGGAAGGCGACACCATCCTCGGCGGCCTCGCGCCCCCGGCCCTGCTCAGCCAGGCCGGCCTCAGCAGCGACAAGATCAAGGCCATGGTCGATGACCTGCAGGCCACGCTCAAATCCGCCCGCACGCTCGTCGAGTCCAACTCGCCCAAGATCAACACCATCATCGACGACGTCGGCACCGTCACCAAGAGCACCCGCGAGAGCTGGCCCAAGTGGACCGCCAACATCGACTCGACCACCGCCGACGTCGCTGAGTTCAGCAAGATGCTCAAGCCGATGGCCGAGAACTTCAACGGCAAGGTCGATGAGTTCGGCAAGCTGGTCGCGAACGTGAACAGCGTCGTCGATGAGAACAAGGCCACCTTCCGCGACACCATCGCCGGAGCCAAGGGCGCTGTCGAGGATGTGCGGAACCAGTCCATCCCGCTGCTCAATGACGGGCTCAAGAACTTCCGCGAGACGTCCGTCGCCACCAACAACTGGATGGCGACCGAATTGCCCTCGCTCCGCCGCACCGTCGCGAACCTGCGGCTCACCAGCGATCAGGCCAACCGCGCCATCGGCGAGATCCGCGCCCAGCCCTGGCGCTTGTTCTTCCAGCCCGCCAAGAAGGACCTCGAGGCCGACGCACTCTTCCGCGCCGCTACGTACTACGCCGACGCGACGGCCGCCGTGCGGGCCACCAGCGAGAGCCTGACCAACGCCATGGCCCTGGCCCAGACCGCGCCCCCGGGCGCCGCCCCAACGCCCGAGACGATCGCCGAGCAGCTCAAGCTGCTGCGCGATTCGATGCAGGAATACAAGAAAGCCGAGCGCGATCTGCTCGATGTCCTGATCATCCAGGCGGGCCAGAAGCCGCCAGTGCCCAAGGGCATGGAGCCCAGCGGCGGGGAACCCAAGGAAAGCAAGTAAGCCATTTCACCAAAGGCACTTCACCGCGGAGGACGCGGCGAGCGCGGAGTTTGGAAGAAGGCAGTTCACCACAGAGATCACAGAGACCACAGAGAGATGCAAGAAGGAATCGAATCGATCTCCAGTCCGATCAAACTCTCCCACCTTGCGCCCCTGCCTTGAACCAATGTCTCTCTCCGTGTCCTCCGTGATCTCCGTGGTAAATTGCCTTTTGCCTTCTCAGCGTCCTCTGCGGTGAAATGAATCGAGAATCGGGGGTGCGTTCGTGACGCAGCGACGACACCATTACGAATCCGCCTTCGAGGACTTTTTACGGTCCTCGCGCATCCCCTATGTCGCCGTCGATGAGGCAAAGAAGTCGCTGCTGCCCGAGTCCGCCTCGCCGCGGCTTCAAGTGCACCGCGCAGACGAAGAACGCGCCTCGTCGGTCAAGTCCTTCGACTTCGTCATCTACGGCGAGTCGCAGAATCTGCTGCTCGAAGTCAAGGGCCGTCGCATCAGCCCCCGCACCCTCGCCGCCCGCATCGGTCCAAACCGCCCCACGCCCCGCTCGCGGCTCGAGAACTGGGTGACGCAGGACGACGTCGACAGCCTCGCCACCTGGGGCGCTCTCTTTGGTCCGGGCTTCGAGCCCGCGTTCGTCTTCGTCTACTGGTGCGAGGAGCAGCCGCCCGACGCACTCTTCCAGGAGATCTTCGAAAGCCGCGGCCGCTGGTACGCACTCCGCTGCGTGCTGCTCAGCGACTATCGGGCCAGCATGAAGGTCCGCAGCCCGCGCTGGCGCACCGTCGACATCGCCTCATCACGCTTCGAACAGATCAGCCAGCCGTTCACCGCCGGTCGCTCGCTGCGAGCCCACGCCGACAGCCAACTGCCCCTGCTCGAACCCATCGGCTGAGCAGCCACTACCTCGCCCGACTCGCGATCAGTCCCCGCTGCGGTTCTGACGCATGTACGACCGCTGCCGCTCCGCCGTGGTGGATCCGAACGCCGATTCCTCGCGACCCTTCTCCGGAAACACCGCGCGGTCCAGCCACGTTTCGCTGCGATACGCAGGCTGCACATCCGCCGTCCCCGCATTCGGCCCCGACGCATCCACCACCCGCTCATAACACCCGCCGAGCGTCGCGACGACTCCAACCAGCACGACGGCTCGAACCATCGAACGCTCGGGCAAATGCCCGCGGCTCGAAGAGTGATCATCGTGTCGGTTCAAGCAGATCTTCATAGTGGCTCCGGCTTCCTGTTCGCTCACGCGGGGTTCGGGGTTGCGACAACCACCGCCTGCACCGAGGCGCTCTCTGGGGCGGGTTGGATCAAATCGGCCAGCGTCATGCCCTTCGCCGCCTCGCGCTGGGCGGCACGCAGACGCGCCAAGGCCGGCGGCAAATTCTTCTCCGACTCAGGATCCAGCGCCTTCACGCCGTCGCTGATCGTGTAGCCAATGGTCAACAGCTGCTCCACCGGGATCGCGCCGGCACCGCGGGCCAGGGTGAAGAACTCGTCGCCCTGGGTCGGGATTCCCGGCAGCAGGATCGACGCCGGCGAACCGGTGTTCTGAGAGGCGACCTGCAGCAAGAGGCCCGAACGCGCGAGCTGCCGCAGCACCTCTCGCAGCACCGACTCGTGCAGCCGCACCTCGCTCTTGAGATCGGCCGCACACGTCGGCTTGCCCTTCTCGAAGTTCTTCGCGATCCCCACCATGATCGGGATGACCACGCCCGAATCGATGATCGCCGGCTCGCTTGGCCCACGCGCCGCCGCCAGCGCGAACAGGTTCGGCCCCATCGACCGCAAGCGCCCGAAGAGCTGGATCGACCGCGCGATCTGCAAGCCAAACAGAATGATCAGCCACGTGCAGTAGATCAGGAAGAGCGTCAAGGGCAACAACGCCAGCGAGCCGTAGAAGCGGCTGTAGCTGCTGGTCGGCTGGCTCACCTGCAGCACGTACCAGCGGAAGCCGAACTTCAGCATCTCCCACAGCACGGCCGCGAAGAGCGCGCCGACCGCCGCGGGCAGGAACCGCACCCGCGCGTTGGGCACGGTGAAGTAAATCACCATCAGGATCACGCCCGTGATCCCGATCTGGATCGACAACCCCGCCAGCTTCAGCAGCGCCGATGCAATCTCGCCCGTGACATTCCGCTCGATGCCCGACTGCACCCAGGCGTTGATCTGGTTCCCAACATAAAACGTGCCCACCAGGAACAACGCGCCCAGCGTCATCAGCGTCCAGTACTGCATGATCCGCCGCGACCAGCTCTTGCCCGCCGGGGCCTCGTAGATACGGTTGAACGCGTACTCGATCTCGACCACCATCGACACCGCGGCATAGATCAAAAGCAACAGCGACGCGATACCGATCCCCGTGAAGCTGATCGACTTCACTCCGCCCGACAGGCTCTTCACCCACTCGTCCAGCTTCTCACGCTGGATCACCGGGCCGGCGACGACCGGCTTCTCGCTCGCGTCGGCCGCGGGATCGGCTGGCTTCTGTGTCGCCGGAGAATTTTCCGGCGTCTTCTCTGGCGTCGCACCGGGCTCTTTGTCGGGCTTCTCCTCGATCTGGAACACCTCGGCCAGCCCGCTGAAGCGCAGCGAACTGTCCACCACTTCCTTGATCCCCTTCTCACTCGCAAACGCGCCCAGCATCGACAACGCGATGATCAACACCGGCACCAGCCCGAAGATCGTCCGGTACGCCAACGCCGCCGCCATCAGCGGCATCTGGGCCTTGTAGAACCCCGACACCGAAATGCTGAGCAAGTTCAGCGTGCTCGGCTTGGTCCCCGGCGGCAGGTTCAACGCCTGAATCGCCGTCAGGTCTGGCCGATCGTCCTCGTCCTTGGGCCAGCCGATGGTGTCGATGATGTAATCGATCACCCAATGGCGTTGGGGTTTGTGCCAGCCGTTGTTGTTCGAAGGTGTAGTCAAAGCGAGTGACAGGGGTTGGTGAAAGCAATCGGCAATTGTCTACGGCCGACCGTCGGCCTCGGGGCCCGGATTACTCCTCGAACTCCTCCGGATCGATCCCCTCCACCTCTCCACCTTCTTCGGAAACCGCAGGCGTCTCGATCGGTGCCTTCGCCGCCGCCCCCCCAATAACCCGCGGCCTGCGCTTTCCCGGACCCGCCGACGCCGGACGATTCTTGCGTTCTCCCCCGCCCGCACCACCACCGCCCCCAGCCCGCCGCAGCAGCGTCTCCACCAGCTTGCGCCACTCCTTGGCTTCCTCGCGGCTCATCTCCCGCCACGCCCCCGGACCGATCTCCCGCAAGCGCAGCGGCCCGATCGCCACCCGCGTCAGCTTCCGCACCGGATGCCCGATCAACTGCAACGCCTGCACGATGTACTCGTCGCGGGTCTCCGTCGTGATGATCTCGATCGCCGTATTCCCCGCGCTGCTTCCACCACCACCCATCTCCTCGATCGCCTCGTCGCGGGGTCGACGCCCCTTGGCGGCGTGAGCCGCCGCTCGGTTGGTCTGGGCGTCCGGGTCCAGGGCCCGCACTTCCAAACGGATGCGCCGGGTGCGCTGGCGTTCGTTGGGACGCGCGAGTTTGCTGCGTGAAGCACTGAGACGGGGATCGTTCGAGTTTCGTGCACCCTCGGCACCGGGGCGCGACGCCCCACCGCCGCCTCGCTGATTCGCCCCCCGCGGCCCCGGTCCGCGTTGCCGTGCGTCACGCGGGTTTGGCGTGCCGGTCTTCTCCACCTCGAACTCGCGTTCAAAGACGATCACGCCCTTGCGGAGCTTGGCCATCGTCGCGCCGTCGAGCGTGCCCTTCACACGGGCGTGATACACCCGCTCCACACCCGAGCGCGGGTGCGAAAGCACACTCGCGAGCTTCGTGTCGCTGGTGAGCAGCATCAACCCGGTCGCGTCGAATCCCAGCGTGCCAACCGGGAACAAACGCGGGGCGCTGGGGTGGCTCACATAATCCGCAACCGTCGGCCGCCCCTCGTACTCATCCATCGGCGGCGTCGCCAGCACCTTCGACGGCTTGTGCCACAACAGATACAGATGCTTAGTCAAGGCCTTGATCAGCCGCCCATCCACGCGGATCTCATCCTGCTCCGGATCGACAAAGACCGGCAGCCGGTCCATCCGCTCGCCGTTGACCTCGACGTGGCCGGTCTCGATCAACCGCTCACACTCGCGCCGGGCGGCGACGCCGGCATCGGCCATCACCCGCTGCAGGCGCACCTTCCCCGCGGGACCTTGAGATGGAACAGGGCGGCGTGAACGTCCGGCGCGGGGCATAGCCAATCGTAGTGACGCGGCCGAAGCCTGCACCAACGCCCCCACGCACCCCCACGCACCCCCACTCGCCCCTACTCGTGCCCCGCTTGCCCCCGCTCACACGAGACCACACCCCGTCAGGTGCGCTCCGGCTGCGACGCCCGCGCGCTCCGCCGTGCCCGATCGTGCGATTCCATCGCCTCGAACCACAGAGCGAGATTCAGCATCGGCCACGCCAGATGCCACAGCCGCGACGGCCCGGCGCACACCGCTTCGATGATCTCGGGCCGATAGACCGCCCGCAGCGCCTCGCTCTCGAGCGCCGCACGCCGTGCCGCACCGATCCAGTTCTGGAACGGCAGCGGAAAGCTCGCCTTCTCCCGCGTCACGATCGCGCCGGGCAGCCGCGGCCCAAATGCCTCGCGGAGCGCGACCTTGGTGTCCTGCACGCGGCGCTGCCCGTCGGTCCGGGCCACAAACTTGCGGTGCATCGGCAGCCGCTCGGCCAGCCCGGCGACCACAACATCCGCGAAGGGCGTGCGCCCCTCGACACCCTCCAGCATCGCCGCCGAATCCAGCCGCAAGAGCAGCGACGCGAGATTGCTCCGCCGCTGAAAGATCAGGTGCGACTGCAACGGGTCGTGATGCCCCAGCATCGCCGCGGCTTCCTCGCAGCGAGTGAACTCCCGGACGAAATCTTCCCGTACCGCCACGCCGTGGTCCACGCCCTCAAGAAACTCCGGCGCGAACGCCTCGTGGTACGACTCGGGCGTCAGCCACGCGTTGGCAAGCATCTCAAACTCGCCCGGCGTCAAGGCGTGCGGATTCTCCAGCCGCTGCTGGATCGCGTGCGTCCCGTCGCGGAACTGCGCCGCCGCAAGCAGCGCCAGGTCATATCCGCCGAAGAGCTCATCAGCCCCTTCGCCGCTCAGCGTCACGATGCACCCGCGGGCCCGCAGCGTCCGCGCCACCTCGTTGATCGCCACTTCGTTGGGCGTGCTCAAGGGCAAGAGCGTCCGCTCCACGATCTCCCGCCAGCGCGACTCGAACAGCTCCTGCGTCACCACCGCCTCGGTGTGCGTCGTACCCGCATGCTCAGCCATGTGCCGCGCAAACGCGAAATCATCCTGCCCCGGAGCCGACGCCCCCTTCGCGCCCGCGGCGAAGCTCATCAGGTCCTTGCCGCCCAGTTCCTTCTTGGCGACCGCCGCGATGATCGAGCTGTCCAGCCCGCCCGAGAGCAGCGTGCACAAGGGCACATCGCTCTTCAGATGCAGCCGCACACTCTCCTCCACCACCGCGCCGACGTCCGCACTGATGCGCGCCGTGAACGAATCCCATAGCGAACGCCGCGTGAGCCGCAGTTCCCCAGGGGCAAACCGCACCCGCATCACCGCCCCCGGCTCCAGCAACCGCACACCCTCGATGAGCGTCCGCTCGGCAAACGACGTCCGCGACGTGGTCAGGTACGACACAATGCCCAAGCGATCCGGCGTCGGTTCGATCAGCGGATGCTGCAGCATCGCCGCGATCTCGCTGGCGAACACCAGCTCCGGCGACCCATCCCGTTGCACCTCCGCGAAGTACAACGGCTTGATGCCCAAGGGGTCCCGGGCCAACCACGCCACCCGCCGCTCCAAGTCCACGGCACACAGCGCAAACATTCCCCGCAGCTTGTCGAACGCGTGCTCCCCAAACACCCCAAACGCCGCCAGCACCGTCTCGGTATCGCTCTGCGTCCGGAACGCGACGCCCATCTTCGCCAATTCCGCCCGCAACTCCGCGTCGTTGTACAACTCGCCGTTGTAGACGATCGCAAACCGCCCGTCGCCCGACACCATCGGCTGCGCCGCCTCGGCCGAGAGATCAACAACCGCGAGCCGCCGATGCCCGAGCACACAGCCCAGCCGCTCCAGCAATCCCGCGCCGTCCGGACCGCGGTGCGCCATGCGATCCCGCATGGCGACGACAGTGTCCTTCCACGACGGATCTGGTTGACGAGAAGACGACAGAATGCCCGAGATGCCGCACATCACAGCGTCTATCGGCCAGATCGGCAACGCGCCATCGAAGTCCGCGCCCGTCCGCCGCGCCTCCTCTCCCCGCGTGCGGGGAGAGGACGACTTGAGGCGAAGCCTCAAGTCAGGTGAGGGGATTGCGGGTACTAGAACGCTTTGGCATCCGAACGCCCAGGACCCCTCCCCGGTCTCGCCAAGCCTCGACCACCCCTCCCCGCTTCACGGGGCGGGGGTGCGCGATCTCCGCGCCGGCACGATCGACCTACTTCAGCAACCGCTCCAGGTAGTGGATATCCACCCCGCCCTTCCGGAAGTCCGCGTTGTTGCACAGCTGAATATGCAGCGGGATCGTCGTCTTGATCGGCCCGACCGTGAACTCCTTCAACGCCCGAACCGCGCGATCCAGCGCCAAGTCCCGCGTCTCCGCGTGCACGATCAGCTTCCCGATCATGCTGTCGTAGTTCGGCGGCACGACATACCCAGCCACCACGTGCGTATCCATCCGCACACCCGGCCCGCCCGGCGGCTCCCACGTCGTGATCTTGCCCGCGCTCGGCCGGAACCCCAGCGCCGGGTCCTCCGCACAAATGCGGCATTCCACCGCGTGCCCGTTGATCTTGATCTCTTCCTGCTTGTACGGGATCTTCTCGCCCGCCGCGATCTTGATCGACATCTTCACGACATCGATGCCCGTGATCAATTCCGTCACCGGGTGCTCCACCTGCACGCGGGTGTTCACCTCGAGCATGTAGAAATCGCCCTTGGCATCGAGCAGGAACTCGCACGTCGCCGCACCCGCGTACTTCACGCTCTGCAAGAGCTTGCGGCACGACTCCGCCACCTTGGTCAACTTCGCCCGATCAATATTCGGTGCCGGCGCCTCCTCGATCACCTTCTGGTGTCGCCGCTGCATCGAGCAGTCGCGCTCCCACAGGTAGATCGCGTTGCCGTGCTTATCGCCCAGCATCTGCAGCTCGACGTGCCGCGCCTTCTCGAGGAACTTCTCGATGAAGACCGCGCCGTTGCCGAACGCCGCCTGGGCCTCCTGGCTCGCGGTGCGGAGCTGCTGGCGCAGCGTCGCCTCGTCGCGGCAGATCTTCATCCCGCGCCCGCCGCCACCGGCCGAGGCCTTGATGATGACCGGATACCCGATCTCATTCGCAACCTTCACCGCCTCGTTCTCGTCCTCGAGCGCGCCATCGGAGCCGGGGAACACCGGCACGCCGTTGGCCTTGGCCGTGCGCTTGCACTCGACCTTGTCGCCCAGCGCCTGCATCGATTCCGGCGACGGCCCAATGAACTCGATCTTGCAATCGCGGCACGCCTGCGAGAAGTCCGGCCGCTCCGACAGGAACCCGTACCCCGGATGGATCGCATCCGCATCCGCGATCTCGGCCGCCGAGAGCAGCCGCGCGATGTTGAGGTACGACTCCTTGGCCGGCCCGGGCCCGATGCAGATCGCCCGGTCGGCAAGCTTCAGGTAGGGCGCGTCCTTGTCGGCGGTCGAGTACACACAGACCGCCTCGACACCGAGTTCGCGGCAGGCCCGGAGGATGCGGAGAGCGATCTCTCCACGGTTGGCGATGAGAATGCGTTTAAACATGGTGAGAAGAGACGAAGAGAAGGAGAGACGAAGAGACGAAGTGACAAGACAACGTGCTAGGTGGGTTCGCGTGTGGCTTGACGGATTTCTAGGCTGCGGATGAGGCCTTGGAGCACCCGGTCGGTTTCATCGAGAAGTTCGGTCGGCACCGCATCGGCGGCGATCAAGGTGAGATCAACAGAGAGCCGAAGCTGCGTTCGAAGTTCGAAGAGCGAGCCTCGCGAGACGCGGAGAAAACGGATCAGTTCGGTGGTGGACTCTCGCCCGAATCCCTCCGCGATGTTCGAGGGAATCGAGACCGCGGCACGACGCATCTGCGACTGCAGTCCGAACCGTTCGGAATCAGGCAAACGGCAAGCAACCCTGTAGACCTCGCGGGCGAGTTCCATGGCCTTCTGCCATGCGATCAGGTCTTCGACTCGCTTCACGTTTGCCACGAGGGCCCGCCTTTCCACTCCGTCTCTACGTCTCTTCGTCTCTCCGTCTCTTCTCAGGGCCTCACCAAGAACAGCTTCTGCCCAAATTCCACGGCATCCCCGTTCTTCACCAGCACCTTCTCGATCGTGCCGGTCTTCTCCGCCTTGATCTCGTTGAACACCTTCATCGCCTCGATCAGGCAGACGACCGTGCTGGGCGTGATCTTCGCGCCGGCCGCCGCGAACGGCGGGCTGTCGGGGTTGGCCGCGGAGTAGAACGTGCCCACCATGGGCGACTCGATCGCGATCAGGCCCGCGTCGGAGTCGGCGGCCTTGGGCGCAGGAGCCGCGCCGCCCGCGGCCGGAGCCGCAGCAGGTGCCACCATCGGTGCCGGCGCAAACGCCGCCGGAGCACCACCACCACCGCCACCACCGCCGTAATACACCGGCGAGTGATTCACCACGCCGCCCTGCGGCCCGCGGCGGATCGTCACCGTTTCCTTTTCATCCTGGAGGTCCAACTCGGTCAGGTCGTTCTCGACCATCAGCTTGACAAGGTCCTTCAGCTTGCTCGGATCGATCATGGTGTAGCTCTCAGTCGTCGCGCTCAGTCAGGGATCGTTGCGAACGCCTCTTCCCGTCCCGCCTCCTGGGGCTCCCCATCCTATGAACAAAAGAACCCAAAGGCACGCCCGACCAGATCATGAACACGATGTTCCACTCACCGCGACTCGGTCGCCGACGACGCGCCTCACCGCCTTCTGCAGCTTCCTGCCCGATAAGGACGTTCTGCGCTCACGAGCCCGCAGGTGAGCCCGATTTTCTGCTTTGCACGCACCAACCCGCGCGGTATCTTGGACTCCTCGTTCGAAAAGGAGGGAAAACGCCGTGCCACATCCGTTCCGCCTTGCCATCGCCGCGCTCGCGGCGATGCTGGCAACCATCGTGCTCGCCGGCCCGCTCACCCCGCCCGCCGGGCCCGTCGCGCCCACCCCAGGGCCCGAGCCCCGCATCCCCATCAACGCCACGAACACCCCCGGCGACGCCGACAGCCTGTTTCGTATCACCCAGCCCGGCTCGTACTACCTCACGGGCAACCTTCTCGGCGCTTCGGCCAAACACGGCATCAAGATCGTCGCCTCCAATGTCACGCTCGACCTGTGCGGCTTCGAGATGCGCGGCGTCGCGGGATCTTTGAACGGCATCAGGGTCGAAGGTACCCGTTCAGACATCGCAGTCAGCGATGGGTCCGTCACCGGATGGGGCGACACCGGCGTGAGGCTGATCGACGCGATCTCTGGCAATGGCGAGCAGCACCGATTGGAACGCCTCAACCTCGTTGGTAACGCCGGTGATGGCGTGGCGGTCGGGGACGGGTCCCTCGTGCGTCACTGCCTCGTCCGCAACTGCGGCGGTTCGCACGGAATTCGTGCCCGCGGCACCGCGATCATCGAGACCTGCGTCCTGATCGCCAACAGCGGCAACGCCATCGATGTCGGTTTCGCTTCAACCGTCACCAACTGCACCATCTCCGAGTGCACGGGATCGGGGATCATTGCCGCCGAGGACTCCACCGTCACCGGTTGCGTTTGCCGGGACAACGGCGGTGCTGGCATCATCATGGGCACCGGCGGTGCCGTCCGCAACTGCACCGCCTCCTTCAACGAAGGACCCGGCATTCGCGTCGACCTTAGCGGAGTCATCGCCTCCTGTATCCCCTTTCGCAACGGGACCAATGGCTTCCAGATCGGCTCCCGCACTCAACTCACCGAGAGTTCGGCAACTGAGAACAGGCTGGACGGTGTCCTCGCCACTTCGCTCTGCGTAATCCGCGGCAGTCGCTTCACCGCCAACGGCTTCTCCGGGGACGGCGCCGGCATCCACGTGACGGGCGACGACAACGTCGTCGAGAACAACCTGTGCCGGAGCAACGACCGCGGCCTCGATGTTGATGGCGACGGAAACCGCATCGAGTCCAACTCGTGCCCGAGCAACGGAATCGGCTACTCAGTCAACGGCACGGCGAACTTCTTCTCCCGCAACACGGCGCGAAGCAACACCACGAACTGGGCTGTGGTCACAGGGAACGTGCTGTTCGTGCTCGATGCCGCAACCGCCGGGATCGTCGTCGGGTCCAGCGGCGGCGTTTCGCCGGGGAGCACAAACCCGAACGCGAACTACTCGTTCTGATGGCCGCACCCCTCCACATGCATCCCCTCCACTCAACGCACCAAGCCCAATGTTGAAGGACCGTTGCCATGACGCGCAAGAGCCCCGCCCGCACCGCACTTCCCCTCTCCGCACTCGCCCTGCTCATCTCCGGTGCCCTCTATGCCGGCCCGCTGACTCCACCCGCCGGCCCGGTCACCAGCACATACAAGACGCTCACCGAAGTTGAGCCGCGCATCGCCATCAACGCGACCAACACTCCCGGCGACGCCAACAGCGTCTACAGGATCACCCAATCCGGCTCCTACTACCTCACCGAAAACGTCATCGGCGCCGAGCGCGTCCACGGCATCGAGATCGCCGCCAACAGCGTCGTGCTCGACCTCCGTGGGTTCGCGGTCATCAGTTCTGGCATCGGCCTCGACGGCATCTCAACCGATGGCGTCTCGCGCGTCAGCATCACCGTCCGCGATGGCGTCGTCTCCGCGTGGGGCACCGGCGGCATCGACCTCGATGGCACCGGACACATCATCGAAAGCGTCCACGCACGCGTCAACCAAGGCGTTGGCATCTCCGCAGGCACAGCGGCGATCATCCGAGGATCCCAAGCCTCGGGCAATTCTGGTTCTGGCTTCAGCGTTCTCGATGGCTCAAGCATCTCCGACTGTGTGGCCAGCGGCAATACGGCAAACGGCTTCCTCGTCACCGAAGGCTGCACACTCACCAACTGCGTCGCCAAGGGCAACGGGGCCATCGGCATCGACTCGGGTGGCGGATGCGTCATCACGGGCTGCTCGGCCAACGACAACGCGGGCATCGGCATTCGCTCGACCGACAGTGGGCTCGACGATGGCGGTACTTCGATCTCCAACTCTTCAGCAAGCGGCAACGGCGGTGATGGCATCTCTGCTGGACTGGGAGGGCTCGTCAGCGGCTGCGCTGCGAGGCGGAACACCGGCGTGGGCATCACCGTGGGCGTCGGTGGCTCGGCAATCAACTCCACGGCGGCGTTCAACTTGGGCGGCTTTGCAGGCAGCATCGGCAGTACGTTCAACGGTTGCACCGCTTTCAACAACAGTACCTTTGGCTTCAATCTGGAGGCCGCGAGCACCATCACCAACTGCACCGCCCGCTCCAACGGGCAGGACGGCATCGCCGCCACGGGCGGATGCACCATCCTCAACAACACGTGCAGCAACAACGGCCCCACGCCCGCCGGTGGCTCGGGCATCGTCGTGCAGAGCGGCGATAACCGCATCGAAGGAAACAACTGCACAGGCAACGACGACTTCGGAATCGAGGTCGTCGCCCCCGGCAACATCATCGTCCGCAACACGTGCTCGGGAAACGGCACAAACTGGTCAATCGCCTCCAACAACTACTACGGTCCCATCATCAACCGCGTGGGCGTGGCAACCGTGGCACAAGTCGGCAACGGTTCCGGTGCCGACGCCCTGGCAAGCACGCATCCGAACGCGAACATCTCGTATTGAGCCAGCCCCACAAGAACGACCAACCTGGAATCCCCATGGATAATGAGACCAACCACACGCCCGCCGACAACACCCACGGGGCTTCCCTTGCCCCCGACCGCCGCGCCCTCCTCGCCGGCATCGGCGGCCTCGCCGCCGGCGCGTTGCTTGTCGGGTCCAACGCCGCCCACGCCGGCCCGCTGAACCCGCCCGCGGGCCCCATCGCCAGCACCGGCAAGACACTGACCGAAGTCGAACCCCGCATCGCCATCAACAGCACCAACACCCCCGGCAGTTCCGCAACTTCCAGCATCTTCCGCATCACCCAGCCCGGCTCGTACTACCTCACCGGCAACATCATCGCCGTGCAGACCAACCGCCACGTCATTGCCATCGCCGCCTCGGGCGTCACCATCGATCTCAACGGCTTCCTCATCCGCGGGCTCGGCACGGTCCAAGGCTCTTTCGATTGCATCTTCGCCGAGCCGGGCGTGAAGCGGGTGACCGTCAGGAACGGCCACATCGAACTCGCCGGACGCCACGGCATCAACCTCGAAAACGTCGACGGCGGCCTGATCGAGTACATCCAGGCCCAGAGTTGCGTGAACGCGGGCATCTCTTCCGTTGGCCCCTTTGGTTCGGCGCGTGCGATCGTCATCAGTCATTGCACCGCGGTTTCCAACAGCTCGCAAGGAATTTCGTCCGGGACTTGTTCCGTGGTCACGCATTGCTCCGCGACATCGAATGTAGCAACTGGGATCTCAGCCGACCGAGGCAGCACGATCACGATGTGTGCTTCGTCCTCGAACGGGCTGGGCATCTTCGCGGGTCAAGGTTCCACAATCTCGAACTGCGCCGCATTCTCCAACAGCGAGGAAGGCATTCGCGTCACTGGCGGAACGACGATCTCTGCCTGCACGGCGTACGACAAGACCGGAGATGGCTTCAATGTGCGGACCGGCTGCACGGTTGTAGATTGCACCGCTCGCAGCAACGGCAGGCATGGGATCTCATCCCTCGGTGGTGCACTCATCCGCGGCAATAACTGCTCTGAGAACGGCACATCTGGCGCCGGATGGGCAAACATCAATGTCGGACTCCAAGGTGATAGTCGCATCGAAGGCAACGACTGCTCGAAAGCCGATGTGGGCATCGGAGTGACCACCGCGGGCAACATCATCATCGGCAACACCTGCTCCGGCAACGCCACCAACTACGTCATCGCCGCCAGCAACCGCTACGTCCCCATCATCAACATCACCGCCTCTGGCGCCGCCGCCGTGAACGGCAGCTCGGCGACGAGCACCATCGGCTCCACCGACCCGCACGCCAACTTCGCATATTGACCCGAACCAGCGAATCACTTCGTCACCCCGCTCCCCCGCCCCGCTCCTCCCCTGCTCCCCACTCACCCCAACGTCGCCCACTCCAGCGTCATCGGCAACGTCGCAAGACACTCACTGCCGGTGTCGGTGATCACGTAGTCGTTCTCGAGCCGCACCCCGCCCACGCCCGGCAAGTAAATCCCCGGCTCGATCGTCACCACCTGCCCCGCCTGCAGCTTCACGCCCGCCAGCATGTGCGACAGCCGCGGCTCTTCATGAATCTGCAGCCCGATCCCGTGCCCCAGACTGTGTCCGAAGTTGTCGCCATAACCCGCCGCCGCGATGTGATCCCGCGCGATCCGGTCGATCTCCGCGCTGCTCTTGCCCGCGCACAGCGCCGCCGCCGAGAGTTTGTGCGCCTCCAGCACGATCTCGTACACCTCCGCCATCTTCTTCGGCCACTTGCCCAAGGCAAACGTCCGCGTCATATCCGAGTGATAGCCCTTGTACGTCGCGCCCCAGTCAATCAAGAGCACGTTGTTGTTCGCGACCTTCATCTCTCCCGCGCGATAGTGCGGCAGCGCACTGTTCCCCTTCGCCCCCACGATCGTGTCGAAGCTCGGCACCGCCGAACCCCGCGCTTTCATCTCGCTCTCCAGCCGCGCCGCGATCTGCTGCTCCGTCTGCCCCGCCTCGATCGTCGGCAGCACCTCAAGCAACGCCGCTTCCTGAATCTTCACCGCCCGCCGGATCAGGTCGATCTCGTGCGCATCCTTCACCGAGCGCAGCTTGTTGATCAGCCCCACCGTCGACACCACCTTCTTGGTGCCGATCTTCTTCGCCAAGGCATCCCGCTCCGCCACCGTCATGATGTCGGCCTGAATGCCCACCCGCTCCACGCCCGGGCCGGACAGCAGATCCGCCACCGCCTCGCCCATCGAGCGCTTGCGGATGATGATCTCCAGCTTGTCCGCGAACGGCTGCAGCTCTTCCTGATACCGGAAGTCGCTGATGAGCGCCGCCGTCACCGGTGCCCCCGGCTGCCGCGGCCCGATCAGCAAAT
>CANHCQ010000033.1 GCA_947459215.1 Phycisphaerales bacterium | reverse complement strand
GGCTTCCGATCGGCAGCCCGGGCGTTCCCAAGCTGAATGTCGCCGGTTCGATCCCGGTCGCCCGCTTTTCTGTCTGGATGCGCATCGAGTTGCGGCGCTTTGTCTGGACAAGATGTTCCATCCTCCCCCGATCAAACGTTGCGCTGAAGCGCTTGCTGCATCGGAGCGCTCCGCTTGGCACGTGCGTGCCCCGAATCGCGCTGACATGGCCGGCGTAACCCCTGTCGGTCTGATCCGCTCTCTTTCCACCGACGCGCAGTGCTCTCGGCGGCATCACCGATCCGCGGAACACAACGCGCGTCGAAGCTCATCGCAGTTACGCCGCCATACTGGTACCCATTGCCTGCAACGCTGAGGCGAGAAGCTTGCGGACAGATTCGCGGCTCATGCCCAACACCTCGGCGATTTGCTTCAGACTGTGGGGCCTGTAGCCGTCCATGCCGAACCGCATTCGGATGGCAAATGCTTCGCGCGGCGTCGCGGCATCGAGGAGCGCGTGGACTCGGGCCAGTTCTTCGCGCTGCATGAGGCGACCGTCTGGTGCGAGTTCTCGTGTATCGGGCAGTGCGTGCTCCGCAGCGACCGGCAGCGATGGCGTGCAGCCGCTGAAGTGTTGAGCAAGCGAGCGACGAACCTTGCACTCAGTCGCTTGTGAAACGCTCATTGCCGCGGCGATCTCTTGCGGGGTCATCGGGATGCCGGAAGCGGTCTGCTGGCGTGTGGCTTCGCGCTGCCACCGAGCGGAGAGGTCCCTGAACTTCGCCGGTATATGAACGATCTCCCTCGTCTGTCGGATACCGTTGCGGATCGCGTGCTTGATCCACCAACTCGCGTAAGTGCTGAAGCGAGCGCCGTGCGCGGGATCGAAGCGGTCGACGGCGCGGAGAAGTCCAAGATTGCCTTCCGCGATCAGATCAGGCATGCCAAGTCCGCGTCCCATGAACCGGCGTGCGATGCTGACCACGAGGCGGAGATTGGCGCAGGCGAGGCGGTCACGGCTTGACGCGCAGCCGTCGTTCTGAATGTTCCAACCGAGGGTCTTCTCCTCGTCGGCTGTCAGCAACGCGACGCTTCCGAGCCTCTGAAAGTAAGAGCGGAAATCAAGGTCCTCCGTGCCAGACTGGGCCGGCCGCGACATCGACGCTTCTTCGGTGTGCTCGCGCGGAGAGACTGGTCCGGACAACTCGACGGATGTGACTGGATCCATAGTGTGCATTCCTTGTGTCATCGCGATTGCTTCTAAGCGGCGCGACGAGGTGAGTGTGTCACCGTGACCGGAGTCGGTACCGCGCGGTCAGGTGATTGGCAGATGGCGAGAGGAGGGCGGCTACTTGTTGCGTGCGGCACTGTCCTCGATGTTGCCGCCAAGGTGCTGGATGTCGTCTCCAAGACCCTCGGTCGTGCTGCAACCGCTGAGCGTTGAGAGCGACAGCATGATCAGCGTGGGCAACACGATGGCGATCACCACATCGCGCGTGATGCGTGGGGAGGAGGTCAACGAGTGGCTTTGGTGGGAGATGGGCGGCATCATTATGGATCTCTCTGTGTGTCGTCTGGCGTGCGAGGCGTCACCGTGCCGCGATCAGTGTCGCGGCAGGAACAGGTCCGTCTTGCGCAGGCGGTGTGTCCCTCGTCTCACCTCGATGAACCGGCGTCGGCACGAGGGCTCGGGCTGGACCGAATCGGAACGGAAGACTTTCGTCCGGCCGTTCCGGCGGCGGGCACAAGGAGGGCGAGTGCCGCCGAGGCCGAAGGCGCGATGCCTTCGGGTTCAATTACCTGCGAGACGCCGCCGCTTCGACTCGGCCCCACGCGTCACGCGTCGCGGCCCGAACCTGGTTCCAGGTCAGGCTCGATCTGCCCTTGAACTCCTGCCAACCCCGTCCGAGATCACCCTCGGCGTGTTCAAAGGTGGTGTGCTCCGGGCGCCGCGTGCTATAGCTCTCCCAGCCGTACCGATACGCAGGTGCGTAGTCGTTGTAGCTGTTGGGGCCCTGGGCATAGGGCTGGCTGCTATGCCGCGAACGCCAGTAGTCCGCCTCCGTCGTCGGATTGATTGCTTCGGCGGCTTCCTTGCCGACCAGCCCGCCGATCACCGCGCCACCCACGGCGCCGGCGACGGCCCCGATCGGGCCCGCGACGGCTCCGGCGACCGCCCCGGCGACGACACCGGTGCCGACGGCACCAACTCCGACGCCGATCGGATGAGCGCCCTTCTCACCCGAGAGTGGGTCGTTATTTGGGGTGGTCGCGACTGCTTCGTACGGCTTCTCATTCTTGCCTTGCATGGTGTATTCCTTGGAGTGGCGACGGAGGACCGTCGCGCGATGTGTGGGAAATGGAGAGTGGGATCAGTCAGTGCCCGTGGCCGCTTACTTGCGGGACCACGCTGGGTAGTTGTCGTCGCCGATCAGCGGCATCTGGCTGTCCTTGTGCTTCATCGAGCAGGCAATCCAGTGCGGCTTGGCGTCAATCTGGGTTCGCACGGCCTGCACAGTCACTGCGTCACCAGCAGCACACTGCACCTTCTGCTTGGCGAGATACCAGTCCGGGCCGAGAATGACAGACTCCTCGCAGCCATCCGCGAGTTTGAGGGTCACCACGCGTGCTGGCTGCGAGCTGCGTTCAACGCTGGTCGTGGCGACTCTGACGACCGTTCCCGTAATGGTCCGCGACGAGGTGCGATCGATGCCAGAAAGGATGCCGCCGCTTCGGCCCCAGCCGCCGGCGTTGTCGCCAGCGCGATCGGTCGGAGCGCCGGTGGAGCGAACGGCCGGACCACCGCCCATATGTCCCGGGTTTGCGGCAGAGTGGCGACGCTCGTAGCGGGGGGCCTTGGTGTCATAGGCCTTGTAAGCGCGTTCGAGGTGATTGCCTGAGTTCAGCGAATCCGCGTTGGCCGGCGTCTCCGGGCTGGCCAGGATCATCTCCTTCGACGCATCCATCCGGACTGTCCCGGCGAGCGCGAAGCTGGCGACAGACCAGGGAACCAGCCGCTTGGCATCGCCGATGCCGAGGAAGTTCTCATTGGGATCGATCGAAAGGAACGCAACGGTGCCCGACTGGCTCTCGACGATCAGGTCGGCGACCTTGCCACACTCGTTGCCGCGGCAATCCACGGTTGCTCCGTAGATCGTGCTCGCGAGGACAGAGCGCGAGTACGAACTGCTGTAGGTCTGGCCGTCGCTCTCGACGGTCCCTTTGGTCCACACCGCGGTGCCCTTGGCGTCGCGGAGCTTCAGCGAGCGATCGCCGATGCGGCTCTCGACGGCGGCGAACAACTGATCTGGATCCCGAGGAAGCTCAAGGGCGTCGATGACGACGACGTCGCCGCGCATCGGTGCCGCGCCGGAGGAGTTCACAAACCAGGACGGCCCGAGCGTGACGTTCTTGGTCGACCCGTCAGCGGCTTCGACCGTGACTTGCGTCTGCTCACCGAAGGTGCTCGTCTCGACGCGGTCGACGCTGCGGATCTTGCCTTCGAGATGCATCTTCTTCGCGGCCGTCAGGCCGCCGGCGTACGGATCACTGGGAACCGCGGCTTCGGCCGCGAGGCGCCGGTGCAGCTCATCCTCACTGCTCCCGGTAGTCTGCTTGAGGTCCGACCAGCTCTTCGCGGTGTACTCGGGGAGGCTCTTGAGCTGCTCAGCGGTCGACGCGAGCACGAAGCGGTCCTTGCTCGCAGGATCCAGTCGGAACTCGGGGTAGGGAACGAGCACCATGCGCCCACCGAGCCCGAAGGTGGTATCGGTCTTGAGCACCAGGTAGTCGATGCGTCCGGTGCCGCGGTCGATGATGATGTCTGTCACGTTGGCGATCGCTTCGCCCGTGTTACTGATCACGCCACGCTCCGCAATCCACCGTGACGAGCGGAAGACTGTTGCACCCGTGTCGGCCGTGATCGAGGGGGCGCCGGCCTCGACGGTGGGTGCCCCGGCGTGAGCAATCGTGCCCGCGCACGCAATCAGGATCGTGACGGCAGATATCTGATAGGAAGTTCGCAGAAGCATGGAGCCCTTCTTTCTTGTGCGCTGGCCCCGTCCATTCAGTGCGGCGGGCCGACGCTCTTCCAGAATCCGCCTCGCGCACGAGGTCGGAATGGAACCAAGAGATGATGGCTCATGCGATCAGTGAAGCAAGAGCGGAGCAATCCCCAATCATCGCTCGCGATGTACAGCGACGAGTGCTTGGAATGTGGACTGCTTCGGACTGCGCTCGTCAGACCTGTGCGAGGCCCTCGCGTATCGCGAATCGCATGAGATCAGCGCGCGTTGATATGCCGAGCTTGCGGAGGATGCGATCCTGATGACCGTCGATGGTCTTGACGCTGCGGCACAGCTCCGCCGCGATGCGATGGCGGCTCAAGCCTTTGCCGATCAGCCGGAGAATCTCCGCCTCGCGAGCAGAGAGCGACTGCAGAAGCGATGTCGGTGCGCCCGCCAGCGCCGGAGCCGTGCCATCCTGATCCGTACCCGATGACGCCATAGCACTGCCGGACTGGCGCACCTGGCAACGCTCGCGAACCTTGGGCCCAAGCAGAAACGCCTCGGAGCGACGATGCATGACCTGATACACGCCACTGACGATATCCGCGGGCTCATCAGACTTGGCGAAGTAGGCGCATGCCCCGGCAGCGAACGAAGCCGAGATGAAGCCGTCGCGGATGTGAGCGCTGAGGACGATCACGCGAACGTTCGGACAGGCGCGGCGCAGACGATCCGCGCTCTCGAACGCGTCGGGACCGGGCATCTCGATGTCAAGCAGCACCGCGTCGGCCTTCAGCCTTTGCACTTCCTCGACCAGCCCGGCGGCGGAAGACAGCCTGCCCACGACCGCGATCCGCCCATCGATCGCGAACTGAGCCTTGAGGCCGTCCACGAGCACCGCGTGATCGTCCACACAAAGAACGCGAATCGCATGAGGGCTCGTGTTGACGTCGGAGGACTCGCTTGTTCGGCTGATGCTGCGAGCTCGTGACGCGGCAACGTCCGACTGCACGGTCTTCACCACCGCGGTATCACGCGCTTCGAGTGCGGGCGGAGCGCCAGCGATGTTGCGAGTCGGTGTCATGGACGCGGCTCCTTTGACTTCTTGATGGGACCGGGTGTCGGAACGGCTTCCTTCTGGACCGGCGGTGTGACATGTTCCCGCTGGTTCAGGCTTGAGAGGACCTGCCTCAGTGCAAGGGCGTCATCCGCTGGATCGATGATGACCGCGTTCAGCGACACCCATTGCGACCGCAATTGCTTCGATGGCGCGCCGAGCAGGACTGCAACCCGGCTGCGATCAGCCCGCCGCCAAGGGGTGGCTTTTCGAAGCGCCGCGGCCGTCGGGTCGGTGATCCAAAGGTCGCAGCCGCCCGGACCTTGCTTCTTCGGGGCTTGAAGCTCGAGGCCTGAAGTGATGACGCTTTGCGAAGCCTGCGCCGCGGTCGCTGCGCTCCGAAGTGAGATGGCGACGCTGTACCGGCCCGGAGCAGCGATCGGGTCGAGACTCTTTGGGTCGGTCACGGTTCGAAGCACCAGTGCGACGGTGGTCCCGTGATTCGGTTTCGAGTGGATCTCCAGATCGCCACCCGCTCGCATGACCGCCTTGCGGGCGAGCGGCAGCCCGAGCCCCGTTCCGATCCGCCGCGGCTTGGTCGTGAAGAAAAGATCCATCGCACGATGCTGAATGGCCTGGGTCATGCCGCGGCCATTGTCCTTCACCGACAAGCGGAGCCATCGTCCATCGTCGGACGTGGCCGCGGTGATCTTGATCCACGATCGCGTGCGGCGTGCCGGCATCGCTTCGCCGGCGTTGACGATGACGTTGAGCATCGCCTGAGTCAACCAGTGCGATGCGATGGCGACCGGCGGGAGCGACGGCGCAAACGACGCCGACAGCTTCACGCGAGACGGAATCGCCTTGCCGATCAGTGGACCCACGTGCCGCCACCATTGCGAGAGAGCCGTCACGCCCGTGCCCAGAACGCTGGGTCCCGAGCCATCCGGATCCAGGGCAAGATCGTGCAGGCCATCGCTGAGGTTCTGGAGATAGGCAATCGAGCGGCGGACGGCATTGAGGTGAGTCTGGGCCGCGGCCGGAATGCCAGCATGCTCCAGGGCGTTGAGCCGCGCCCGGACCGGCAGCAGCACGTTGTTCATGTCGTGTCCAAGCCCGGCGGCCAGCGTTCCGAGCGCAGCGAGCCGGTCGGCGAGCTGCAGCCGCAGGCTCGCGGTCGCCAGAGCCCGGGTTTGCTCGGTGACCAGCTGCTGCAGCTGGGAACGGACCTTGATCGAATCGGAACTCACGTCGATCTCGCTGGTCACCTCGCGAACGATGCCAATGAAATACGGCGCAATGTGCGGCGGGAGATCTGCCCGCGACATTGAGAGCTCGATCTGGATCGGCTTCCCGTCCTTGCAGATAGCGTCGAAGCGACGGGTGCGCTCAAGCGCCCGGGTTTCGCCCGAGTTCCGGTATCGATCCAGATACCGGTCAAGCGCCGAGCGCCGGGGTTCGGGAATCAGAACCTTGACGTTTCTCCCGAACAACTCCGCCGGCGTCCAACCAAAGACACTCTCGACCGACGCGCTGGCGGATTGGATAAAGCCGCTGGCGTTCATCGTGATGATCGGGTCGAGCATGGGTACCACCGGAGCTGCTTTCGCGGCGCCCCTGGGAGCTGGCTGCTCCCGTCCAACCCGCACTGTGCTCCGAGACTCGGGAGCCATGTCTCAGTCTAGAGAACGGGTCCACAGAAACAACCGACGGACGTAATATATATGCCAATCAGGGAATAGTCCGCAAACACACAACGAACCGAATATCAACAGCAGACGCGGCATCGCGTGCGTCCGGGCCCTTCGCTCCACTGAAAAGCGGGAGGCACCTGGCTCCTCCCGCTCACGACGAATATCAGCTGTTGAAAGACAATACCTTTTCAGGCCATCCGACGCCGACGCACGCCAAAGCCGAGGATCGGAATACCCGCGACGGCCAGAGCGCCTGGACTCGGGATCAGGACGGTGGCTGAGAAGCCGAAGTCATCCGTGCTGCTGAAGCCAAGCAGCGAGGCCGGGACGACGACCTCGGACCACTTCACGCCGTCCCAGGTCACGAACTGGAAGGGCGACGAGGCGTTGAGCCCCAGCACCAGGTTCGCGATCATGTTGAATCGGAACGTGGTCGTATTGCCGGACGCGAGGTTGGCCCAGGCAAACCCGTCGCCGCCGCCATTGCTGTTCCAGCCGAAGTTGCCAGACGCGATCCGGGCGTTGGGACCATTGGCTCCGATGACGATGTTGCCCGAGGTGTCCTTGATGAACGCCTGGTTGAGGCCATCCGCGACCGTATCCATGTGAATGTTGCCGCCGGCGTTCACGCCCGCGACAAGTTCCTGATCGATCAGGGCCATGAACGAAAGGCCGGCGCTGGTGTCGGCGGCGACGAACGTGATGCGGCCGTTCGTGTTCACGCCGCTGGCGTTGATCGACGCGTGCACCGCCGCGAGCGAAGAGCCGAGCCACTGGTTCGGGGCATTGCCGAAAGCCATAGTCGAGAGCGGACCGGAGTTCAGCACGAGCCCGCCGCCGATGGCGGAGATGCCGATCTGAGAAGCGCCGCACGAGGCCGCGATGCCGGCTGCGGCGAGGAGAGAGATGAGAACCTTGGAAGTCATGGGAACCCTTTCAATGCACTGCGACTCCGACCGACACGCCCGCCCACTCACGAGTGGAAGCCTCAGCGTTGGCGAATGCCCGCACGCCGTGAACTCTGACGCGCACCGGGACCGCTGCCACGCCAATGGTCTCGAATGGTCCGGAAGTGCGCGAACAGGGACGAGTGCTGAAATGCGTGGCGCTGCTCGCCGCTCCGACGTCTCCCAGCACCCGCGAGCGGTCCTTCGGCCAAGATCAAGCACACTTCCCCGTAGCAATTGCACACGTTCACACCGACAATGACTCGACAAGAACTAAGCAGCAACGCGTCACCTCGTCGACGCACACGAAAGGATCCTTATGCTCGGAACCATTCTCCTGATCGTTCTTATTCTCATGCTCTTCGGAGCCCTCCCGCTGTATCCGCACAGCCGCAAATGGGGCTACGCCCCCGGCGGCGTGCTGGGCGTGATCCTCCTCGTGCTGGTGATCGCGATGCTGATGGGGTACCTGCGGTAGCAAACAGCCAACGACGCGAGCCCCTCCCGGAGCCGAGGTCGCGCCGCGGAGACACGCGAGGCCCACTGGTTCCAAACCCCACTCACCGAGATCCACTCGAAGGAGCCTCACCATGGCCGACATCCCTACGGAACCGTTCGAACCGATGCGCTCTCAAGAAGACTCGACGGCCGCGGACGCCGCGTTCCAGGGCGTGCGCCCCGAGCTGGCGGCCACGCTCGACGCGCACCAACTGGCGGCCGTGGACGAGCGTCAGGACGAACTCATGGCGCACCACTCGGCCGACAGCCAGTCCCCGTCGCACCTGCAGCGCTCCGTGGGATGGCAGATGCTTGCGATCGGGTTCGCGCTCGTGGTCGGCCTCATCATCGTCAGCGCCATGCTCTACGGCGTCCCCGGCGCCACCGCCATTCGCTACGCCCTCGTGCTGCTCGCGCTCCTCTCCATCGGCGGCATGCCCATCTGGATGCTCGTCAACTGGCGCGGAGTCGAGGAGCGCGACGCCCGCCGGCAAGCAGTGCAAGAGCAGGTGGTGCAAGAACGGGTGGCGCACGAACTGGTGGTGCAACAGAGCCCCAAGTAGCAGTTGCCACCACCGTCCACCCGTAAGAGCGCCACAAGAGATCGCACCACAAGAGAAGGAATCTCATGTCCACGCAACGCCTGATTGGATTGATCGTGATCGTCGTCGGGATCGGCCTCTTGGTCGTCGGCCTCCGCGCGTCCGACTCAATCGCCTCGCAGTTCTCCAAGTTCTTCACCGGATCGCCCACCGACCGTGCCGTGTGGTTCACGATTGGAGGGATCGCCGCGATCATCGCCGGCGTTGCCGCGCTCTGCATCCCCGATCGCTACCTCAATCGCTGACAGACGCCCACCGCACGCGACCGACGCCCCGTGCCGCTCAGAGATGAAAGGACGCTCATGGAAGATCGCGCCGACCCCCGCATGGAACAAGCCGCACGGATGGCGGCCGACGCTCTCGGAGTAGACCCCCGGCGTGCGGGCACTGCCCGGCTGGCTCGGGACCTGGGCAACGCCGTCCTCCGCCAGCATTCGGCCAAGCCCCGCTACCACATAACTGCAGACATCGTCATACCGCCGCCGAAGCCCAAGACGCCGAAGTAACCGTCGCCCGCCCCGTTCGAGGCGCTCATCCCTTCTCATCACGCGGGGCCGGGCAGTTGCGCAGGTACTCGAGCAGCTGGCTTACGGATGCCGTCGCCAGCCCGATGCACGTGTCGGCTCCGCCGTAGTAGACGCGGATCGTGCCGCTCGGGCGATCCAGGATCCACCCGCACGGGAAGACCACGCCGCCGACATCGCCGTGTCGCTCGTATGGCGTGTCCGCCGCGAAGACCCAATCGTCGGACCGGCGCAGCACCTTGCGGGGATCGTCGATATCCAGCAACGCGAGGCCGAGTCGATAGAGGCAACCGCCCGCGGTCTGCCGCACCCCGTGGTAGAGGATCAGCCAACCCTCATCAGTCTCCAGAGGCGGTGGGCTGAGCCCGATTTTGTTGGCGTCCCACCAGGCGCCGCGCCGCGCGTGCAGAAGAATCTGGTGATCGCCCCAGTGGACCAGGTCCGTCGAGAACGACATCCAGATATGCGCTCCCGAACTGCCGGTTGAGACGGGTCGATGGATCAGTGCGTACCGGCCGCCGAAGCGGCGCGGGAACAAGGCCGCGTCCTTGTCTTCGGGTGGCATGACCGGGCCGAGCCGCGTGAAAGTTACAAAGTCCTTTGTGCGGGCGAGCGACACGAGCGGCCCGCTGGGCGAGAACGCGGTGTAGGCAATGATCCATTCCTGGCGATCCTCAACCCAGGTCAGTCGGGGGTCCTCGATGCCCCAGGCTTCCTCGCTGTGCTCCTGCGGATCTGGCGGGAAGCTCGGCACGGAATCCACGCGCCAATCCGAGACGCCATCGCGGCTGCGGACCGGAAGTCGCAAACGATGCGTTGGAAGTATCCGCTGCGAATGAGTCAATGCCGCTCAGCGGCGCGCAGCTTCCCGTCGCCGTGTGTCTTCGTTCACAACTTCTCGGACGGCGGACTCGTGCACCGACTGCGCGCTCAAGCGCGTGTGCAAGCGCGTGTGCAAGCGGTTGTGCAAGGTGTGGCGGGGATGAGGACGCCGATCGGCAGCGCCATGTTTGGAAGCGTGGTGCGGGGCTCGGACGGCCACCGCGGCGTGGGTACATCGTTCAGACTCGCACGCCATCGTTTCGACTGGCGTGTCCAGGCGGCTGGGATCCAACCGTGTGGATGAGCCGTTTGGGACGGTGGTTCATGCCTAGGGGTTCTGGGAGTCTCGACGACCACCACGCCCATCCGCGGCGTCGCATCCGATAACCCGGATTGACCTCGATCTGGCGAACCGATCCCTCCGTCCATCGTTGCCCATCTTGCCAAAGGACAATCTTCGCGGATTTCTGGTTGACGGGGGGGGGGGAGGGCAGCGCATAATGGACAATGCGGAGTTTCCCCGCGCTTGGCTGTTGCCGTGCGCGAGCCGCTGGCGAACATCGCCGTCGAAGGGCGGCAGAGGAGAGAGAGCATGAAGACTTCGATTGCTATCGGTGCGTTGGCCCTCGCGGCCATCGCGGGTTCGGCAAACGCCGGTCTGTCCCTTGTGGATGGAACGGCTGCTTCGCCTCCCCCCGGCACTTCGAGGGTCGCGCGGGCGATCGGAACCTTCAACAACACATCGGTCGGGGCTGGCGCAGCGCGTCTCGAAGCCTCGGGTCGCACGACGATCCAAGGCAGCGTGGCCGGTAGTAGCGGCTGGTGGGGCGGTAGCGTGACCCGCTCCTGGGAGTTGCAGTGGAACAACACCGCCAGGACCATCACGTTCCGTTTGTTCTCGGCCAGCGACTGGACCGGGTCAGCGGCGATGGCGATGACCCAAGCGCCTACTTTCACCGCGGGCAACGATCTCGCCGGCTTTGACTTCGGCTATCAGTTGGCATCGACAACGTTTCAGACGCGGGCTCAGTACTCCTACACGGATATCCAGTTCGACTCGGGCAGCGGCTTCGTGCCAGTACCCACGGCGGCGGGCGGCATCGACGTTCAGGGCAGCCTCTTTACCTCCAACTATCATGCGCTCTCGGGCCCGCTCGGGAACTTCACGCTCCGCGGTAAGTCAACCTTCTCGGGTGCCGTGTCCACGTCCAGTGATTTCTCGAAGTTCTACGTGGACGCATATCAGGCTGTGCCCGCTCCCGGCGCAGTCGCGGTCCTCGGCCTCGGCGGCTTGCTCGCCGCGCGTCGTCGCCGCTGAGTTCGCTCGGCTCTGGCCGAATAACTTGAGTCGAGTCCTCCACGGCCCGGGCACACGCTCGGGCCGTGGTCGTTCATGAATCTCGTCGTGGCTCAGTTCGCCGCCGCCGCTCGCACACCAACCGCCCCCAGCGGCAGGTCGGGCAGGCTGGCCACCGCCGCGGCCATGTCGAGCAGTTTCGGGTCGGTGTAGACGTTGGCCGTCAGGCTCGGGTCGCTGTGCCGCATCGCGGCCTGCGCCGTCCGCAACGGGACGTCCGCCTTCGACAGATGGTTCCTGAAGGTGTGGCGCACTGCATCGATGTCGAGCGTTCGGCCGCGGTCGTCGGTCTTGACGACGACCTCCTTGCCGTCGCGATGCGCAACGCGGCTCAGCCCCGCCGAATCGGGTGCTCTGGTCGGGGAGATGACAGAACGTGAACACGGCGGAGGTTCACTATGTGCGTCCGTCCATTCGGCCATCCTGCCGGCCGTTCTGCGAGTGGTCGTGCGGTCTGTGCGGCCAAGTGCCTCAACGTGCTCCGTCGCGACCGGAATCGCTTCACGCAACGGTCACGACCACGCTCCCGACTTTTCGGCCGCTGTCAACCCGGCGGTGCGCCTCGACGATGCGCTGCAATGGATACGAGCTGTCGATGATGGGCCTCAGCTGACCAGCTTCCGCCAGCTTCATGAGAAGTTCGACGTCGGCCTTGCTCGCAGTCACCAGTGCTCCCCTCACGCGCCTGCCACCGGCAAACATGGTCCACGCCATCTGGCCAAACTCCGTCAATCCCATGAGCACCGCGAGGAACTGCCCCCGGGGCTTCAGCATGTGCTTGCACCTGGCGAAGGACGTCGCACCAACCGTGTCGAGCACAACGTCGTACGCGGCACCGCCTTGATGGAAGTCTTCTATCTGCCTGTCGATGACCGTCGCGGCACCCAGCGAACGCACGAGGTCGACGTTCGCAGTGCTGCACACTCCCGTCACATGCGCGCCCAAGTACCGTGCGAACTGCACCGCGGCAACGCCGATCGCCCCGGACGCGCCGATCACCAGCACGCGCTGCCCAGCCTTGACGGCCGCCAGATCGCGCAGATATCGCAGCGCGACGAGAGCTCCGAACGGGATCGCGACTGCCTGATCGAACGTGAGGTTTGCCGGCAGCGTTGTCAGCGCGGCGTCTTCTCGCACGCAGACAAACTCCGCGTGCGCCCCCATGCGCATGTCGGTGACGGCGATCACGCGGTCCCCTGGTCGAAAGGCCCGGACCCGAGCGCCCACGCGTTCGACGACGCCGGTGCACTCGGTCCCAAGCACCTGATTGCGCGGACCCCGCAGCCCGAGAACAAGCGGAGCGATCAGCCTGAAGATCGGGGCGGGCATGGCCATGGCCCGGATCCGCCAGTCCGCCGTCGTGACTGTGGTCGCGTGCACGCGGATCAGCACGTCCGCTTCGCCGGGCTTTGGATCAGCCACTTCCGCGATGCGTATCACTTCCGGAGGACCGTACCTCGTGCAGACGGCGGCGATCATGTACGAATGTAGGTGTGGGTGTCCGTGTTGAATCGGTGGTCGTCAGTCTGGACGACACCGAATCGCCACGGCAGTGTCAGTACTGGCAGGGCTCGGAGGAGCATTGACACGCGTCATGTCGGGGATGATCGGCGATCCATGTCGGTCTGATCGGGTGTGACGCCGCACTCCGGACATGGTGCGTTGGACAGGAGGCCTTGCCGGTCGTACCCGCACGCTTCACAGCACCCCGGTCGGCTGCGCTGATGGTCGCGGTACCACAGCCAGACGGTGGGGGGGACGAGCATCGCGATCACGAGCCAGAGGGGGACCAGTGTCCATCCGACGCCGTAGATGCCGCTCTGCTCAAGCCACCAGCAGAAGTCTTCTGATCGTGCGGCGTGACCGACGGTCAAGTCTCAGTCGGGCAGTCGCTGGTCCGTGCCGCTCCCGAAGAGAATGAGCGCGCCGCGCCCGAGTCCGAGTCCGAATCGGGGCGTAATCCACACGCCAGCGATGAACCAGATGCTCGCGAGTTCGATGGACGCAAGAAAACCAATGGCACAGAGCCCCAGCCACTTGCAGGCTCGCCGAGATCGGTGACGAGTCGTCACGCGTGATTGTATTGGCACGAGTGGGTCGAGCCCGGCAGGCGTCAGCTTGCCTTTTCTGCATGTCTCAGAGGAGACCCGAGAAATGGTCTCATCGACTGCTGTGATTCCCGCCGGGTGATGCGGGCGGAGCGCCAGCAGCACGTGTGGCAGCGCTCGGCCTTTCATGGACTCTCATTCGGCACGTGCGCAATCCGCAAGCCCGCACACCTCAACCTCTGCCCGCTGCACCCCCGATGCGACCATGCGACGGCGATGATCGAACGTGCGTTCGACAGAACATCGCTCGCCGAGCCTCTCGCGACCAGCACCCGGTCCGCCACCTGCTGCGGCCTGCTCGTTGGCCGCACCGTTGACCGCCCGGGCGTTCGTCGCGGCCGCAATCAATTAGTAAGCGACGGTGTCAATCACGTCCGTGACGACGGCATCGGCGGCACAAACCCCTCATCCCCGCCGCGGCGCTTCCAATCCAGATACAGCAGCACGATGCACACCCCGCCCAGCGTTGTGAAGATCAGCAGCCACGTAAAGACATGCTGCGTGCCAAAGTGCGTGAAGAACAGCCCAGCGGGCGTGGACACGATCGCTACCGACAGCCGAAACACAATCGCGCCCGCCGACGAGAACTGCCCGAACTTCTCCCGCGGCAGCATCCGCGCCGGCAGTGCGGCGGTGCCGACCAGATACAACCCCACCGCGGCGAACGTCGCAATCGTGATGAACCGGAACGTCTGCTCATCGCGGACGAACAGCGTTCCCGCCAGCGCCATAACGATCATCAAGGCATAACCGATCATGCCTGCCTTCAACGGGTGAAGCTTCGCCATCACCGGCACCAACGCGGTGTAGATGCCGATCCACAAGAGGTCCTTCGTCCCGATCACGCCGCCATACCGCTTCAGGCCCTCTTCCGTGTCGCCGTAGATCTGCTTCCCCAGGAAGATCAGGTTCGCAATGAACGGCTGATACGCGCACTGGAACAACGCCATCGCCAGGAAGTACTTCCAGTAAAACGCCGACGAGAAGCAGTCGCGGAAGTACCCCTTCACCTGTGCCGTTACCCGCTCCGTCGTCGTCGCGTCATCCGAAGCCGCCGGCTCCGGAGGCGGATAGTCCGGCTCCTTCACCCGCCAGCACAACAGCACGAACGCAATCAAGTACAGACCCGCCGAGAGGCAATAGATGTACTCCGGATGCGTCTTGGCGTAGCCGATCAGGAACCAGTTGAACGCCAGCGATCCGGCCGCATAGAACACGCGGAACAGCGCTCCGAACGTGCCCAGCCACTCCGGTGGAATCACGTCCGGCCAGAGGTAGTAGTAGATCGACTGCGGGAACAGATCGAGCAGCTTGAAGGTCACAAACAGCGTGATCGTCACACCCAACGTGACATACGCCACCGAGTCCGCCCCGAAGAACCCCGGCGCCAGCGAGTGCAGCAGCCGCCCGATGTGCGACGAGAAGCCAAGCAGCACCAGCGTCACCGCGATCATCGGCGCCGTCACCAGCAAGAACGGCCGCCGCCGTCCGATACGTGTGCGCGTTCGGTCCGACCACGTCGAGACAATCGGTACGAGCACGACGTACAGGATGTTCACCAGCGTGCCGTTGACGAAGTTGTACGTCGTCTTGCTTGCGCCCAGCGCCTCAAACTGCAGCGGCACCAGCGTCGGCACCACACCCATATCCATCAGGTGCAGGCAGAAGTCACCCAGGAGCAGCCAGAAGAAGACGCCGATCAACCCGCGCTTCGTGTAGTGCGCCGCGGGCACATTGGCGACGCGTGCCGCCGCTGGCTTCACGTCCGACGATTCCGATCGCTTCGACTCCATGGCACTCCCGTGTCACGCCGAGCAACTCGACGTCGGAGTCTACCACATCGGGAAAAGAACGGAGCAAAGAATCACGAGCAGTATGAAGGAAGCCTCGGATGGCACGGAGCAATCGCCCTCGAACACCTGTGTCGCAATCGAGCTCTCTGCACCGAGGCTCCGGCACTCCGCCCCCAATACCAAAGGACGAATGCCTCATGCCCGATGCCTCAACAGAAATGCCGGAGGGGGGAGTCGAACCCCCAAGCCTTTAAGGGGCGGCGGATTTTGAATCCGCTGCGTCTGCCAGTTCCGCCACTCCGGCGCTCGCTCAACAGTACGCCGCTTCTGCGGCCAAAGTCGTTACGTGTGGCCCGCCGCGTACCGCACCGCGCCCTCCGCCAACAGGTCCGCCGCGTCGTACAGCTTCGTCGGGGCGCTCTCCTGGCTCACCACCAGAGGCACCTCGCTGCACGCCACGATCACACCCTCGCAGCCGCGCTGGATCAAGCGGTCCATCACCCCGTAGATCGCCGCACGGCTCTCCGGCCGCGCGGTGCCGTAAATGAGCTCGCCGAAGATGATCTCGTCCAGCAGCTCCGCCTCGTGCGGTTCGGGCGCGATCACCTGAATGCCCTTCAGCCCCAGATGCGTCTGATACGTCGAAGACATCGTCACCAGCTTGGTCCCGATGATCCCAACCTTCTTCCGTCCGTCCGATTCGATCGCCTTCGCGACGAGGTCGGACATCGTCATCCACGGGATCGGCGAGTTCGCCTGAGCCAGATGCAAGCCGTGCTGCACGATGTTGTCGGGCGTCATGCACACGCGCGCGCCGCAGCGAGCCAGCATCTCGGCCGAACGCCGCAGCAGATTTCCCACGGTGTGCCAGTCATCCTTGCGGATCGCATCGATGTACTGGTTCATCGGCTCGTTGTGCACCGAGATCGCCGGCTGCTCATTGGGTGGCAACAGGTGCGAGCACGCCCGCGAGATCTGGCGATAAAAGATCGCCGCTCCCTCAGGGCTCACACCAACAATGCCAAGGTGCTTCAGCATGAGGCTGCACTGTAGAGTCCCGACCGCCCCGTCACGCGTATGTTCGATCCCTTCGCCATCCTCGCCCTGCCCCGCCGGTTCGACCTCACCGACGCCGCCGTCCGCCGCGCCTTCCTCGCCAAGGTCCAATCCGCCCACCCCGACGCCGGCGGCGATCAGGACATCGGCGCCGACCTCACCAAGGCCCGAGACACCCTGCTCAACCCCGAATCCCGGGCCGACGCGCTGCTCCAGCTCCTCGGCGGCCCGGCCAAGGACGCCGACAAGTCCCTGCCTCCCGGGTTCCTCATGGACATCATGGAAACCCGCGAAGCCCTCGACGAGGCCCTGGCATCCAACACCGCGGCGGAGCTCGAACGCTTGAAGGCCTGGGCGCTCACGGAGCGTCAGAACTACATCCAGGCCGCCGCTGCGGGATTCGCCTCCGGAGACCTCAAGAACCTCCGAACAACCCTCAACGCCTGGCGGTACATCGAACGCATGATCGAACAAATGGACCCCAACACCAACGCCCTCGACCTCTAGTCCCCACTCGATGCCTCGATCCCTTGATGCCTTCCCCTTCCCCTTCCCCTCCCCATGAACCGCCTCTTCAACATCCTCGGCATTGCCTCCGCGATCATCGTCTCGATCCTCCTGATCCAGCGCCTCGCCGGCGGCGGCGTCGCTCCGACGCCCGAGGTCTTCCAGGGCCGCACCTCGCTCGACGCCGCGATCAGCGAAGCCGCGAAGTCCGACAAGGTCGTCTTCGCCTTCGCCACCGCCGACTGGTGCCCGCCCTGCCAGCAGATGAAGCGCACGCTGCTCGTCGAGCCATCGATCGTCGCCCAAATCAACCGCGACTTCCTGCCCGTCTATGTCGACATCGAAAAGGACAACGCCGCCGCTGAACGGCTCGCCGCGTTCAGTGTGCCAACCACGGTCATCCTCAAGGACGGCAAGCAAGTCGCCCGCATGGAGGGCCTGATCCCGCACGACGCCTACGCGCAGTGGCTCACCGCCGCATACGCGCAGGCCCGCAGCGCCACTCCTTTCGTCGAACGCGCTAGCGCTGAGTTCCTCAAGAACATCGAGAAGAACGTGAAGTCCGCCGAACAGCCCGCCACCGCGCCCGCTGAGCCGCCCAAGTAACCGAAGGCCGCTCCCCTTCCCGGAGGGAAGGGGCAGGGGGAAGGGTTGTCCTCCTCCGCTCGGGTGCCACTGCCCGACCTGCTCGGAGGTCGGGCAGTGTGAACGCGCCCAATCGCACGGCTCGCTCACGCCTCCGCCCAAGCCCGACACCTCGAAACACCAAGCATCGCGCAGCGACCGTCGCCGCGATACGCTGCTCGCGTGCCGCAGTTGGACGATCTCATCGCCGAAGCCCACGCCGCGCTCGCCGCGATCCAAGCCGCCGCGGACGCGCATCGATCCACGCTCGCCGCGCTCGCGTTCCACCGCGACACCCTCGCCCCAACCGATCGCATCCATCTCTTCGCCATCGGCAAAGCCTCGCTCGAGATGACCAGTGCCGCCATCGAAGCAGTGGGGGACCGCATCGACCGCGGCCTCGTCGCCGCCGTGCCCGAACGCCTCGCCGCGCTCGACGCCACCGCCCGCGAATCGCTCGCACGCCACGCCATCACCGCGATGCCCTGCGATCACCCACTCGCGACCCAACGCAACCTCGACTTCGCCGCGGCCGCACGCACCTTCGTCTCGGCCCTGCCCGCCAACACCCGCCTCCTCGCCCTCATCTCCGGCGGCGGCTCCGCGCATCTCGCATCCCCGCCGCCAGATGTCTCGCTCGACGATCTCCGCAACGTCACCAGCACCATGCTCCGCGCCGGCGCCACCATCGCAGAACTCAACGCCGTGCGCAAGCACGTGGAAACCCTCAAAGGCGGCCGCCTCGCCGAACTCTGCCCCGCGCCGATCGACTGCTTCGTCATCTCCGACGTCATCGGCGATCACCTCGACGTCATCGCCTCCGGCCCCTTCGCGCCGGATCCCACGACCTTCGCCGACGCGCTCGCCGCGCTGCAGCGCCGCCGATCGCTCCACGCCGCACCGTCAATCACCGCACACCTCACCCGCGCCACGCTCGGCGCGGTCCCCGAATCCCCCAAACCAGGCTCTCCCATCTTCGATCGCGTGACAACGTCGATCATCGCGCACAACGCCGTCGTTGTGCGCGCCGCCGCTGCGGCGCTCGCGCACAAACGTGACGTTGGGTTCCGCGAGGAACATCAGGTCGAGCGGCCCGTCGAGGATGTTGCCTTCCAATTGGTCAACGACATCGCGCCGCATCGCGCCGTGGTCCTTGGTGGCGAGTGGTCGGTCAACGTCGGCCAGTCCCGCGGCCTGGGTGGCCCGAGCCAGGAGCTCGCGCTCCGGGTCGCCCTGCTCCTCGAAGAACGCGGCTACGCACAGCCGTACGCGTGTCTCTGCTATTCCACCGACGGCATCGACGGTCCGACCGACGCCGCCGGGGCGATCGTGACCAGCGAGACACTGCGACAGGCGCGAGCGCTCGCGATCGATCCGGCAGCCGCGGCGGGAGAGCACAACAGCTTCGAGTTCTTTGTCGCGCTCGCGAGGGTTACGGGCCAAGCCTGCGAGCACCTGCGTCTCGGGCCCACCGGCACCAACGTGAACCACGTCGCGGTGCTGCTGACGTAATCATCATTCAAGGCGCGCCGGAGGCGTGGTGCTCGCGGGACCGAAATGGGCGTCGGCCGATGGATGCGGCGGATGTGATACGCTGCTTGCACCTTGGGAGGTTTGCATGATCACCGGAAGCCTCACCATCCAGCGTCTGCTCGCCGGCATGAAGAAGCTCGACGCCTCGGACCTGCACATCAAGGTCGGCGTGCCGCCGACGTACCGCATCGGCGGCTTGCTGCGATCGGTGGATTCGCCGCCGATCACTGAGGATGAGGCCGATCATCTTCTCGATTCGGTGCTGACGCCGGTGCAGAAGGAGCGCTACGAGAACGGCGGCAACCTCGATTTCTCGACGCACCTGCCCGATGGTGATCGCTTCCGCGTCAACATGTTCCGCAGCGGCGGGCACACCCACGCCGCGATCCGGCGGGTGAAGGCCGAAATTCCCAGTTACGAGCAGTTGCACCTGCCGCCGATCTATTCCAAGCTGGTGACGGAGAACACCGAGGGGTTGATTCTCGTGGTCGGCGTCACCGGCTCGGGCAAGTCGAGCACGCTTGCGGCGATGGTGGAGCAGATCAACGCGACGCGCAGCGACAACATCATCACGGTCGAGGATCCGGTCGAGTATCGCTTCGTGCCCAAGAAATCGATCGTGAGCCAGCGCGAGATCGGGATTGATGTCGTCGACTATCCGACCGCGCTTCGGTACGTGGTGCGAGAGGACCCGGACGTGGTGATGATCGGTGAGATCCGCGATCAGGCGACGGTGCTGGCGGCGATCCAGGCCGCGGAGACCGGGCATTTGGTCTTTGGGTCGATGCACACTGCCGACACGATGCAGGCGTTCAGCCGCATGCTGGAGTTCTTCCCGCGTCAGGATCACGGCTTCATCCGCAGCGCGATCGCGAACACGCTGCGGGCGATCTGCGCCCAGAAGCTGCTGCCCGCGCTCGAGGGTTTCAGCGCGAAGGTGGTGCCGGCGACGGAGGTCTTGATCGGCACGCCGCTGGTGAAGGAGAAGATCCGCGAGGGCGCGGACGACGACTTGCCGGCGCTCATCAACAGCAACACGGGCAGCGACCCCGGCGAGGGGATGCACTCGTTCCTGTTGTCGCTGGCGAGTTTGGTGAAGAAGGAAGCGATCAGCCGCGCGATGGGGATGGACCATGCGCCCAGCCGCGAGGCGCTGGATTCGATCCTGAAGGGCGTGGAAGTGAAGGCGTCGACGCTGGTGTCGAGGCTGAAGAAGCCGGGTGGGTGATCGCAGTGGGACCGGCCTCCGGCCGGTCCGTGTTCACGGCACGCTGCGCGTACGAGAGTCGCTGTCGACCGGCTGGAAGCCGGTCCTACTGGTGCTTTGGGCGACATCGGTCAGCACGGCTTCGGAGAGGCGGAAGGCTTCTTGGGCGCCGGCGATGGCGGCGTCGCGTTGGGCGTCGGTGAGCGTCAGGGCGTCGACGCTGGTCTTCCACTTCATCCAGATCGGGCGGACCTCGTTGCCGTGCGGGTTGATGAATGCCGTACCGACGCCGGGGCCGAGCAGCTCGCGGACGCGCATGGCGATGATCGTGCCGCCGTTGGTTGAGCCTTCGAAGACGTAGAAGACGCCGAGAAGAGCGAGCGGGTTGCTGCGAGCGGCGTGCTCGATGTACGCGACGAAGCGCTGGGTGCCGGGCGTGGGTTCGACGGCGGCGGCTTCGAAGGCACGGAGGTCTTCGCGCAGCGCGGCGAGGTGGTAGTGCTCGTCGCGCACGATGGTCGCGAAGAGCGGCGAGTTCTTCGCGAGGGCGCGGAGCTCGCGTTCGAACGCGATCTGGATGTGCAGGTGCTGCTGGAGCGTGCCGACGTAGGCGGCGCGGGCCGCGTCAACGCCCTGGGATCCGAACATGACGGCGTGCAGCCCGTGGTGTTCGGCGTCATCGTGCTGCTGGCGGGTCTTCTCTTTCAGTTCCTGGGTCAGCGGCGGGCGGGGTGGCTGATGCGAGTGGGGGTGCGAAGATGGACGACGCATCATGGCCGGTAACAGGGCAGCGAAGGGGCATTTGCTGGACATCGATGGACTCCGAGGAAGCGGGTGCGAGTGCGAACGCCGCGACGGCGGCGGGCGCGACGACGTAAAGCAGGACGCACTTGAGACCGGCGAGGGTGAAAAGGGTGGCGAAGCCGACCCCGCCGCGTTTGAGGAGAACGGAGGGACGCACGCCCGCGAGGCGTGTTGGGAGCCACGCGTGCACCGGGCACCTGCGGGCCGCGGCGGGCTGGTCGGAGGTCGGCTGGGGCGGATCGTCGAAGGGGGCGAAGGCCATGGGCACCTCAGGAAGTTTATTGAGAATGAGTCTCAACAAGATGATTGGGGGCGGAAGGCCGATCGTCAAGCTTGCGCGAGCTCGGGAAGAGGGATTTCGTCAGAACAGGGATTTCTTCGTGGGGGAGCGTGCACGCCGCTGGGTGTGCGTTGCGATTGCTACGCTCGGCCATGATACATGCGTGGCACGACGTGACGCCGGGTATCGAGAACAAGCCGCTGCCGGGCGATTTCCGGGCGGTGATCGAGATCCCCCGTGGCTCGAACCTGAAGTTCGAGATCGATAAGGGTTCGGGGTTGCTGAAGGTCGACCGGGTGCTGTCGAGCGCGGTGTACTACCCCGCGAACTACGGGTTTATCCCTCAAACACTGGCCGAGGACGACGACCCGCTTGACGTCTTGGTGTACTGCACCGAGGACATCCCGGCGATGACGATCTGCGAGGCCCGCGCGGTGGGGCTGATGTCGATGATCGACCAGGGCGACCCGGACCACAAGATCATCGCGGTGATGGCGCAGGACCCGATCTACTCGGAGTTCCAGAAGGCCAGCGACTTCCCCAAGCACATCTTCAAGATGCTCAAGCGCTTCTTCGAGGATTACAAGATGCTCGAGGAAAAGGAGGTCGCGGTCGACGAGGTGATGCCCGCCGAGGCGGCCCACGCGATCATCGAGGATTCGCTGACGCGGTACTACAACGCGCGGCGGACGGGGAGCATGAAGGGGCTTTCCAAATAGCCAAATAGCAAAGGGCCAAATGGCCACATCGAGGCAGATTCAATGTGGCCCTTTGGCTATTTGGATCTTTGGCCCTTTTCCTCGCCCGGCACGCCCGTTGCGTCCGGACCTCTGTGAACTACGGCGTCCAGATCTCATCGTCGGGCTTGCTCGGTGCCATGTACCGGCAGGATGTGTTCTCCAACAACCTGGCGAACATGGATACGGCGGGCTTTAAGCCGGATATTCCGGCGATGAAGCAGCGACTGGTGGCGCGGCGGGAGGACAACATCCTCGGTGCGCCGTCGGACGCGATGTTGGAGCGGCTGGGGGCTGGCGTGCTGGCGATGCCGACGCGGGTCAATCTTGCGCAGGGATCGGCAAAGATCACCGGGAACCCGTTGGATGTGGCGATCGAGGGCGAGGGGTTCTTCCAGGTGCAGGGCGGGCCGCGGGATTCGGGGCGGACGGCGCTTCTGACGCGCGACGGGCGGTTCACGCGGGATTCCGAGGGAAAACTGGTGCAGGCGACGAGCGGGGCGGCGGTGTTGGACCAATCCGGGCGGTCGATCACCCTGCCGCCGGGCGAGATATCGATCTCGTCCAACGGGCGGGTGTACGTGGACGAGCGTGAGGTAGGGCGGATCGGCGTCTTCTCGGTGAAGAATGAGATGGCGATCACCAAGCGGGGCGGGACGATTCTCGAAGCGCCGGCGTCGCTGGTGGGTGCGGCGGCGGAATCGGCGGGGCTGGTGAAGCAGGGGCAGATCGAGGAATCAGGCGTGGACGAGATCCGGGCGTTGATGCAGGTGCAGAGCGCCTCGCGCGAGGTCGACGCAAATATTGCGGTGATCCAAGCCGCGGACCGCATGATGGAGCGGGCGATCAATACGTTTGGGCGGTTGGCGTAAGCGGCTGCGAATTGACAAAGTGACAAAGTGGCGAAGTGGCACAGGGTGCCGCGTTTTTCTTGTTGCTGTGGCACTCTGCCACTTTGCCACTGTGCCACTCCAACTGACTCTTGCGGCACACCCGTTGCGTAGAGCGTTCCCATGGCCATCAATGCGCTCCAATCGGCTTCCTCGGGTCTGTCGGCGCTCAACACCGCGCTCGATGTGACGGCCAACAACCTGGCGAACATCAACACCACCGGCTTCAAGTCGAGCCGTGTGAACTATCAGGATCTGCTGTACTTGCATAAGCAGCAGCCGGGCGTCGAGAACGCGATCGGCGACAAGACGCCAACGGGGATCCAGGTGGGCTTGGGCGTCAAGGTTGCGAGCACGCAGCTTGATTTCACGGAAGGCGCGCCCTTGCAGACGGGGCGACCGCTGGACATTCAGATCGAGGGGCAGGGGTTCCTGCAAGTTGGTGTGGAGCAGAACATCGGGACGACGGGGTATACGCGGGCGGGCAACTTGGCGCTCAACGCCGACCGCGAGTTGGTGCTGGCGAATGACCAGGGGCGTCGGGTGCAGCCGGTGATCACGATCGATCCGTCGGCGACGTCGGTGTCGATTGACTCGGCTGGGCGGGTTTATGCGACGGTGAGCGGCTCGACTGTGCCGCAGTTGCAGGGGCAGATCCAGCTGGCGACATTCCCGAATCCGGGCGGTCTGTTGCAGATGGGCGAGAACCTGTACACGGAAACGGCGGGCTCCGGCCCGCCGACGACGGGCGAGCCCGGGACCGACAACCGTGGCATGATCCGGCAGGGGTTCCTGGAGAACTCCAACGTCGATCCGACCAAGGAGATGATCGAATTGATCCGCACGCAGCGGGCGTTCGAGTTCAACAGCCAGAGCATCCGAGCGGCGGACGATTCGCTGCGGTCTGTGGCTCAGATCCGTCGGTGAATTCGCAGCCGGGCGGAGCCCGGTAAGGAGACGCAGGCGTGGCGTTGGTTACGACGCAATTTCGAGCGATGGTCGCTGCGGCTTTGGGCGCGATGGCTTTGTGCGCCGCTGCCGCCCGAAGCGACACGATCACGCTGCACTCATCGGCTCGCGTCGAGAGTGGGAGGGCGATCGCGCTCCGCGAGATCGCGACGCTCGAGGGCACGCACGCGGTCGAACTCGGCGATGTCGAGGTGCTTCCGGGAATCGCGGCGGATGGTTCGGCGGAGATCGGGATCGATCAGTTGCGGGACTTGATCAAGGCGGCGCGGCCGAGCGCGAGGCTTGGTGTGCTGGCGTTCAGCGGGGATCGCTGCATGTTGCGGCCGAGCAGGCCGCTGGTCGCTGCGGAGAGCAAGCCGGCCGAGACGGCACCGGCCGTGATGCGGTCCGCCGCGGCGGTCGAGTGGCGGAACGCGGCGGACGTTCACGAGTCGACGGTTCGGGGCGCGGTGACAGCGCGACTGGTCTCATTTCTGCGTGCGGAAGCCACGAGTATTCGGCTGAGCTTTGGCGCGGGCGACGAGAAGCTGCTGGCGATGACGGCGGACGGGCACACGCTGGATATCCAGCCGACGGGCCTCGGCGCGCAGGTGCCGGTGATGGTGCGGGTCTTCGCGGGCGACAAGATTGCGGCGGCGGGGACGGTGCGGGTGCGGATCGAGCAGCGGCGTGCGATCGCGGCTTCGCGAGTAGCGCTGAAGCGCGGCGATGTCGTGAGCGAGGAGCATCTGCTCCGCGAGGACCGGTGGGTGACGCCGGGGGAGAGGTATGCGGAGCCAGGCGATCTGCTAGGCATGGTGGTGAAGAACCGCATCGAGGCCGGGCAGGTCTTTGTGCAGGATGATGTGGAGCCGGCGGTGATGATCCGGCGCGGCGACATTGTGACGGTCGCGTGTCTGTCGGGGTCGATTGTGCTGAACATCAAGGCGCGGGCGCTGGCCCCCGGGCGCGAGGGGGAGTTGATCGAACTGGCGCCGATGACCAACCCCAAGTCACGGATGCGGGCGAAGGTGATCGGGCCGGGGCAGGCTGTCGTGAGTGCGGAGCCGCCGCAGGACACGGTCTTCGGCGGCAACGAGCCGGCGCCGGAGCCCAAGCCCGAGCCGATCGCGAGCGCGGCGCCGACGAAGAGCGCGACGGTGGGGACGATCCAGGTGCAGCGGGTGACCGAGCGTCCGGACGGGTCGATCATCGTTGAGGCAAAGACGCCGGGCGGGAAGCGGCCGACGAAGAAGATGAAGTTCCTGCCGCTGGATGAATGAGGTTGCGTCTGGGTGATTCGAATCGCGGGCGATGCCCGTGTGGAGCGTGTGTATGAAGAAGTGCGTGGCGGTGCTGATGGGGATCGCGTGCGTGACGCTTGCGGCGAGCGGGCAGAGCCTGCTGCGCGATGAGAAGGACGCCCCGCCGCCGGACTCGCAGCCGGAAGCTGCGCAGAAGCCGCTGCAGGAAGCGAGCCTGATCTTCGTGCCGGCACCGAAGCCCAAGGCGTTCAACAAGAACGACCTGATCACGATTCTGATCGACGAGCAGAGCAAGGCGAGCAGCGACGCGGACGCCAAGAGCGAGAAGACGATGTCGTTCCAGGCGGCGCTGAAGAAGTTTCCGGATCTGGTCTCGCTGCTGGAGACGCGGGCGCAGCCGTCGGATCGCAATCCGCTGATGGAACTGGATGTGTCGGGCAAGCCCAAGTGGGAGGGCAAGGGCAACTACGACCGCACCGATAAGTTCAGCGCGAAGATCACGGCGACGATCATCGACGTGAAGCCCAACGGGGTGCTGGTGCTGGAGGCCAAGAAGACGATCACGAAGGACGAGGAGATCACGACGATCCTGCTGGCGGGCAACTGCCGCACGGAGGATGTGACCACGAGCAACACGGTGCTCTCGAGCCAGTTGGCGGACTTGACGGTGTCTTCGAAGAACGAGGGTCAGGTGCGGGACGCATCGAAGAAGGGGTGGGTGCCACGGTTGTTTGATACGGTGTTTGGGTTCTAGGGGATGAGGGGGTGGGGAGGGGGAGCGGGTGAACGGGTGATGGTGTGACACGCGGCCGTTTCCCTACGATCTCGCGTGATCGACGCTGGCACGAACAACTCCGTTTCGCGCAAGGGCAAGGTGCTGGTCGCGATGTCCGGCGGCGTGGATTCGTCCGTCGCCGCGGCGTTGTTGCAGCGTGAGGGGTATGAGGTTGTCGGCTGCTTCATGCGGCTGGGATCGCCGGGTGAGACCATCGACGAGATGGTGCCGTATGAGCAGGCGGCGGCGTGTCCGGCTCCAACGAAGGCGGGCCAGGGGCGCACGGTTCGGATCGGGCATCAGGGGTGTTGCTCGATCAACGATGCGGCGGACGCGCGTGCGGTGGCGGCGTTGCTCGGCGTGCCGTTCTATGTGTGCAATTTCAAGAAGGACTTTGGCAGGATCGTCGATTACTTCGCGGGCGAGTACGCCGCGGGACGGACGCCCAATCCGTGCGTGCGTTGCAACGACTGGCTGAAGTTCGGCAAGTTGCACGAGTACGCGCAGCAGATCGGTGCGGATTTCGTGGCAAGCGGGCACTACGCGCGGATCGGACGGGGCGACGATGGGCGTGCGACGCTCTTGCGGGGCGTCGATGCGGACAAGGACCAGTCGTACGTGCTGTTCGGTGCGCCGCGTGAGCGGCTGAACGCGATGATGCTGCCGATCGGCGGGATGGAGAAGCCGCGGGTGCGGGAAGCAGCGCGCGAGCTGGGTCTACCGGTGTTCGATAAGCCGGACAGCCAGGAGATCTGCTTCGTTCCCGACAACGACTACGCGGGGATGTTGGAGCGGCGTGATCCGACGCTGGCGCGTGAGGGTGCGTTTGTGGACGCGACGGGCAAGGTTGTCGGCACGCACACGGGGCAGCATCGGTTCACGATCGGTCAGCGGCGCGGGCTGAACATTGCGCTTGGGTATCCGGTGTATGTGGTGTCGAAGAACGTCGAGGCCAACACGGTCACGGTCGGGCCGAAGGAGCTTCTCGACTGTGTGTCGTGCGTGGCGAACGAGGCGAACTGGCTGGTCGATCCACGGGCGAATGGGATCGGCGATGGCTCGTGGACGCCGGTTTGTGCGAAGTATCGGTACAACACCGACGCGGTGGGGGCGCGGGTGCGGATCGTGGAGGACACGACGCCGGGGACGGTGCCGTCGGGGCGGCGCGGTGCGTTTGAGGTGCGATTCGATGAGCCGCAGCAGGCGGTGACGCCGGGGCAGGCGATCGTGCTTTATGACAGGACGCGGCCCGAGTTGGTGCTGGGGGGCGGGTGGATCGCGGCGGTGGCGAAGGACTGAGGCGAGGCGTGGTCAGGCCTGCTTGGAATCGGACTCGCGCCTGGCGAGGAAGGGCTGATTGATCGAGCCGCAGCCGGGGCAGATGCTGCCGCGTTCGCCGACGGGCTGTCCGTCGAGCGACTGGCCGCAGCTGTAGCAGACGGCGCGTTCGAGTCGTGAGCCGATGGCGTTGAGCGCGACCGCGACAACCGCGACGCCGACGCCGATCACCGGCCAGGCCGGGAGCGTGCTCCAGGCGATCACGCCCACCGCGGCGACGATGACGGCCAGCACGACGGCCATCGCCTTGAGGCGGATCCGCTCCATGAAGTTGCGGGTGGAGGAGGTCACGATGGAGGGTATGTCGGCTGAGGGGAGGGGAAAACTCAAAGCGGTAAAGCTCAAAGCAGCAAATCAAGGCAAACGACAAGCGGGCGGGGTGAAACCGTGCTGCGGCGGCACGCCTCTATTTGCTGCTTTATCGCTTTGCTGCTTTGAGCTTTTCCTCACCCATTCCACTTCCGCACGGGGGCCCCGGTGTAGAGGCTGAGCGGGCGGATGATGCGGTTGTTGGCGTGCTGTTCGATGACGTGGGCGCACCAGCCGCTCATGCGGGCGGCGACGAAGATGGGGGTGTACTGGGGGACGGGGATGCCCATGACGAAGTACGTCATGCCGCAGGGGAAGTCCACGTTGGGGTGGATGTTCTTGTCGCGGAGCATGATGCGCTGGACTTCGTCGCCGATCTCGAACCACTTGAGCTGGCTGGGGCCCTGCTTGGCGGCGATGGCGCGGCCGAGCTTGCCGAGGATGGGGGCGCGGTGGTCGCCGTTCTTGTAGACGCGGTGGCCGAAGCCCATGAGCTTGCGTTTCTCGGCGTAGGCCTTCTTCATGAAGTCTTCGATCGAGCCCTTGCCGCCTTCGATGAAGGTGCGGATCTCTTTGAGCATTTCCATGGCGGCCTCGTTGGCGCCGCCGTGGAGCGGGCCCTTGAGGGCGGCGATGCCGCCGGTGACGGCGCCGTGCATGTCGCTGAGGGTGCCGGCGATGCAGCGGGCGGTGAAGGTGCTGGCGTTGAAGTCGTGCTCGGCGTAGAGGATGAGCGAGACGTCGATGCAGCGGGCGTACTCGGCGGGCGGCTTGGTGCCGGTCATCATGTAGAGCAGGTTGGCGGCGTGGTCGAGGCTGGGGTCGCCGCCCTTCTCCTGGCCGACGATGGGCTTGCCATCGATGATGTTCTGCATGTGCCCGATGATGGTCGGGGTCTTGGCGAGCAGGCGCTTGGCCTTGCGGAGGTTGGCGGCTCCGGAGTTGTCCTGGCAGTCCTTGTCGAGGTGGCCGAGGATAGAGACGGCGGTGCGAAGCACGTCCATGGGCACCGCGTGGCCGGTCTTCAGCCACGGGCCGGCGGACTTGAGGAAGTCCACGATCGGGGCGGGCAGGGGGCGCTCGGCGACGAGTTCGGCCTTGAAGGCGGCGAGCTCGCTGGCGCTGGGCTTGTGGCCGACGAGGAGCACGTGGGCGATTTCTTCGAAGGTGGCGTGCTCGGAAAGGTCGTGGATTTCGTAGCCGCGGTAGAACAGGCCGCCCTGCTCGATGGAGCAGATGCTGGTTTCACCGGCGACGACGCCTTCGAGGCCCTTGGCGAATGCTTCGGAAGATGTGGACATGCGTGCCCTTTCGTGTGGAAAGGGAGCATAGGAGAAGCTCTGGGAACTCGGCGGGGTCAGCGGTACCGGTTGATCAGGTCGATGACCTGATTCTGGCGCGGATCGAGCTGCACGCTGAGGCGCAGGTGCTTGAGGCCCTCGGAGCGGAAGTCGTCGTTGGCCCGCTTGGCGAACTCGTACTCGTTGAGCAGGCAGACGCCGATGCCGGTGTGGCCGGGGGCGTAGTTGGGGTCGATCTCGACGGAGGTGCGGAAGGCCTTGAGGGCCTCGTCGAAGCGGCTGAGGCGGAAGTGGGCGAAGCCGGTGCGTTCGTACGCCGCGGCGGAGGGCTGGATGCGGATCACCTGGTTCAAGGTGTTGAGCATCTCGTCGAAGCGCCCGATCTTGCCGAGGCTGTTGGCGAGGTTGAGCAAGAGCGGCGGAGAGAGCTCGACGAGCTCGAGCGCCTGGCGATACTCGTTCACCGCGTCCTGGTGGCGGTTGAGGGTGCTGTAGATGGAGCCGAGGTTGGCGTGGGCGGGGCCGCTCTTGGGGTTGATCTGCACCGAGCGCTGAGCGAAGGGCAGTGCGCTGCTGGCTTCGCCGAGTTGCAGGTACGCCGTCGCGACGTTGAGGTTGGCCTCGAAGTCGTTGGGGTTGATCTCGAGCGCCTTGATGTACGCCTTCACCGCTTCGTGCAGGCGGTTGAGCAGTTGCAGCATGAGGCCCTGCTTGTAGCGGGGCTCGAAGTCTTGCGGCATCAGGTCGGCCGCCTGACCGAAGCGAACGGCGGCAGACTCGTAATCACCCTGCTCGCGGTAGATCTCGGCAGCGCCCATGTACGCGCTGGGGAGGCTGGGGTTGTTCTCGATGGCGCGCTCGAACTCGACAAGCGCGGGACGCTTCATGCCCTGTGCGAGCAGCTTCTGGGCGCGGTCGAGCGCCTGGTCGGCGACGGTCTGCTTGGTGCGCGGAGCGTCGGGCACGTCGTTCACGGCGCGGCTGGTCTCGGCGTTGCCGGCCGGACGGCTGTTGCCGCCGCCACCCGCGCAGCCGACCAACAAAGAACAGGCCAGAACGGAGCCCGCGGCGACGGTGCCGAATGCCAGGGTGTGTTGAAGAGAGGTGCGGGTCTTGGTAGTCATGACTTCCTTGGATCGGCTGTTTACCGGGGCCTTCTGGACCTCGACTTTTCGGACTTTGTTTGATTTTTGGCGGTCGAGGGCGTTCGGGCGACCGTTCGTGTCGGACTGGCCGCGGGTTTCTTCTTGGAGGATGTCTTGGGTAAGGCTGGTTTCTTGCCGGACTTGGAAGGCGAGGGTGTTTTCTTTGCGAGCTTGGTTTCGTTGCGCGGCCGGGTACGGGCGGGGCTTTGGGTCGGTTGGGGCACTGGGAGCTTGGCTGAGCCGTCGATCAACGAGCGGAGCATGTGCAGGTTGATGCTGTCCCATGGGCGGCCGTCGGGGTCGTCGCCCTTGGGGGTCTCGAGGAGTTTGGGTACGTCGCGAAGGCGGGGATGGTTCACGATCGCTGCAAATCCGCAATCGCGTAGAGCCTCGGGCGTGGGGTCGGGGAGAGAGCCGCCGATGGTGCCCTTGCCGATGTGGTCGTGGCGATCGAGGTGGGAGCCGCAGGGGCCTTTGGAGTCGTTGATGTGGAAGGCTTTGAGGTTCGAGAGGCCGCAGATGGAGTCGAAGCGTTCGAGTGCGGCGTTGGCGCTCGCGCGGGTGCGCATGTCGTAGCCGGCGGCGTGCATGTGGCAGGTGTCGAGGCAGTAGCCGATGCGCTCGGGCGCGCCGGTGAGGTTGATGGCGCGGGCGCGGACGGCGGCGAGTTCTTCGAACGTGCCGCCGAGCTGGGAGCCGGCACCGACGGTGCCCTCGAGGCAGAGGATGGTGCGCATGCCCTTGGTGCGGGTGAGAAGGCCTTGGTAGGCGAGCGCGATGCGCTCGATGCCCTGCTCGCGCGAGGAAGTGGTGAACGCGCCGGGGTGGTGGACGAGGAAGGGGATCGACAGCGCCTCGCAGCGTTCGATCTCGATGGTCATGAGGTCGATGCTCTTGTGCCAGAGTGCATCGTCGGGCGTCGCGAGGTTGGAGAGATAGCCGGCGTGGCTCACAACACGGTCGGTCCAGCCGAGGCGGGTGAGTTCGCTGAGCCACTCACGCGTCATGCCGTCGTCGAGCGGCTTGGTGTGCCACTGCTGCTGGTTTTTGGTGAAGACCTGGACGGTGTCCATGCCCAGCTCGACCGCCTCGGTCAATGCGTTCACCATCGAACCAGAGATCGAGAGATGGGAGCCGAACATGTCGAAGGCTACGCAGTGGGTCGCGGGTGTGATGCGGGGCATCGCGGGCGTCCGTCGCTACGATGCGACATGAGCAGCAATCTGTTGCGTGGTCGCGTCGGTGTTGTGACGGGTGCCTCCGCGGGAATCGGCGAAGCGATCGCTCGCGAGCTGGTCTCGCACGGCTGCCCGGTAGTGCTGAACGCTCGTCGTCGCGAGAGGCTGGAAGCGATCCGCCAAGAACTAGGCGATGAAGACGTCGCGATCGCGGCCGGTGACTGCGCAGAGAGCGCGGTCATCGAAACGATGCTCAACACCGCCCGCGACACCTTCGGCGGCACCGGCAAGCCGGCTGGCGGATTGCGCGACGCGGATCTGGTCGTCATCAACGCAGGCCGCGGCTTGGGCGGGACGGCGATCACCTCCGACGAATCGCAGTGGGACGACATGATCCGCACCAACATCGTGGCCGCGTCGCGGATGATCCGTGCCGCGGGCAAGCGGATGCTGGCGATGCAGCCTGACAGCGCGATCGGGCACGACCCGGAGAAGCACGCCTGGCTGAAGGCGCCGCGCGATATCGTGATCCTCGGCTCGGTGGTGGGGCGGCACGTCTCGCCTTTCTCGAGCTTCTACTCCGCGACCAAGGCCGCGATCCAGACGCTGGCCGAGGGAACGCGGCGCGAACTGGGCCCCAAGGGCATCCGCGTGACGCTCATCGAACCGGCGTTTGTCACTAGCGAGTTCCAGGGCGTCGCGGGCTACACCACGGCGTGGTACGAGTCGATGGTCGAGAAGTTCGGCCCGATGCTGATGCCGCAGGATATTGCGAGGTTGGTGGCGTTCGTGGTGAGCCAGCCGTCGCACGTGCATCTGAGTGATGCGTTGATCCGGCCGACGAGGCAGGAGTATCCGTGAGTGGGAGTTGAAGCGGGATCGGAGTTATTCCGAAGGAACGTCGTTTCGCGCCTCCCCGCCCCGCGAAGCGGGGAGGGGTGGTCGAGGCTTGGCGAGACCGGGGAGGGGTGTTCGGCGTCCGGGTATTTGTTGTGTTCAGGTACCCGCTGTCCCCTCACCTGACTTGAGGCAAAGCCTCAAGTCGTCCTTGTATCCTGAACATGAGCCGTCGTTGGCGGCTCGCGCAGCCTCTGGGCCGCGAGATCTTTCGTCCTCCGGCGTCGCACGCCGTGGGAGAGCTCGATCCCGGCCCGGTCTTTGTCG
>CANHCQ010000032.1 GCA_947459215.1 Phycisphaerales bacterium | reverse complement strand
GAGAACCCGCGAGAACCCGCGAGAACCCGCGAGAACCCGCGAGAACCCGCGAGAACCCGCGAGAACCCGCGAGAACCCGCGAGAACCCGCGAGAACCCGCGAGAACCCGTACCACGACTTGCACCGCCCCCGACCGACCTTGCAGACAAAATCGAAAGAAACGAGAAGATCGCGACGACCACCCCGCATGCACGCCGGGGGATTCCCCGAAACCCGATGATCGTGCCCCCCCTTCCCGCGCGCCCACCGCATTCGTCTTCATTCTCTGCCCCACTGCCCCACTGCCCCACCGCCCCCTCACCCATTCAACCGCCACAACGTGAAGTTCAACGCCGCCGCAAAGCTCACCCACGCCAGGTACGGCACGAGCAACCACCCCGCCCCGCGGCTCACCCGGAAGAACGCCACCATCGTCGCCGTGATCGCCGCCCACAACAGCAGCATCACCACCAGCGCCAGCCCGATCCGCTGCATCCCGAAGAACACCGGACTCCACGCCGCATTCAGCGCGAGCTGCAACAAGAACAACCCCAGCGCTCGCGCCTGCACCACGACCCCCCCCCGCCTCCACAACAGCCAAGCCGCCACCGCCATCGCCGCGTACAGCGCCGTCCACACCGGCCCGAACACCCAGCTCGGCGGATTCCAACTCGGCTTGTTCAGACTCGCATACCACGCCCCCGGCATCGACAACGACCCCACCGCCGCCGCACCAAAGCACAGCGCCAGCCACGCGGCCAACCCCAGCCAACTCCGCGCCCCACCAGTTGCTCGATCGGATGACTCATGCATGCAACGCAAGCATACCGACGCCGCCCCACCCCCTCGCCGCGGCAACCACCGCACCGTGAGCACGCCCGCCTGCACCCCGATGCGCCGTTCAAAATCCAGCGTCAACTTCCGCGCTTCAATCTCCGGGGCTGCCTCCGCACGCACCGCTTCACAAGGACCCACCATGCACACCGCTGAATCACCCAAGTCCATCCGCGTGCGACTGTGGGAAGAGACCCGCCTCATGCTCTGGGTCTTCCTCTATGTCTTCCTCTTCCTCGCCGCGCTCGCGGCGTACCGCGCCGTGCTCCTGGGCGCCAAGGGCGCTCCCCTCACCGCCATCCTCCAGTGCTTCATCGAGGCCATGGTCCTTGCCAAAGTCATGGTCATCGGCAACGCCCTCCGGCTCGGCGACCGCCTGCGCCTCCGCCGCCGCGCCCTGCGGGTGATCCTGCGGGCGGCCGCGTTCACGGTCTTTGCGCTGCTCTTTGCGGGCGTTGAAGAACTGGCCAAAGGCCTTTACCACGGCCACAGCGTGACCCAGACACTTGAGGAACTCCGAGCGCTCGGGCCGGAACTCGTTTTGGCCCGGGCGGTCGTGCTGTTCGTCTTCTTCCTGCCGCTGTTCCTGATCTGGGAAGTCTGCCGCGTGCTCGGCGAGGCCAAAGCGATCGTGATCTTCTTCGCCGCCGACAAAACCTGACGCGCCCCGCCCATGCCGCACCCCAGAGTCCCCTGGGTCTCCCTTCCCGCTGATTCAGGAATGTCCCGATCGGGCTTGGTGTGCCGTGACACCAGCGCACAATCCGCCGGATGCAGAATCGATGGAGGAGAATTCCGCAGGGACGCTGGCTCGCGCGTTTGGTATGCTTGCGGCATGTCGCTCGTCGCCCTCATCGCGCTGCAGGCTCTTGCCGCTGCCGCCACACCGAGTAATGCTCCGCAGCCTTCGTCGTGCTGCGCCGCGACCGGGCGCGGCGGCCTGCTGCTCGCCGCGGCCCCCGCGGCGCCGTCGCGCGAGCCGGCGGACCTGAGTTCGCCTCCCGCGGGCATGGTGTGGATCCCCGGCGGCGAGTTCAAGATGGGCAGCACCGACCCGCTCGCCCGTCCCGACGAATCGCCCGTGCACCGCGTCCGCGTCGACGGCTTCTGGATGGATCAGACCGAAGTCACCAACGCCCAGTTCGCCGCCTTCGTCGCCGCCACCGGGTACAAGACCGTCGCCGAGCGCCCGGTCGATTGGGAGGAGTTGAAGAAGCAGGCCGCGCCCGGCACACCCAAGCCCGACGACGCCCTGCTGCAACCCGGCTCGCTCGTATTCACGCCGCCCGACCACCCGGTCGATCTCCGAAACTACGGGGAGTGGTGGCGATGGACCATCGGCGCCAATTGGCAGCACCCCGAAGGCCCGACGAGCAGCATCCAGGGCAAAGACAATCATCCCGTCGTCCATATCGCGTACGAGGACGCCGTCGCGTACTGCAAGTGGGCCGGCAAATCGCTGCCCACCGAGGCGCAGTGGGAGTTCGCAGCCCGCGGCGGCCTGGACGGCGCGGTCAACGTCTGGGGTAGCGAGCCCGTCGACGCCAAACGGTGCAACATCTGGCAGGGGCACTTTCCAGATAAGAACAGCGAAGAAGACGGCTTTGCCCGCGCCGCTCCCGTGCGGTCGTTCCCGCCGAATGGATACGGCCTGTACGACATGGCCGGCAATGTGTGGGAATGGTGCGCGGATCTCTATCGCCCCGACGCGTACGCCCGCCAGTTGCTCGAAGCGGGTACGCCGTCGGCCCTGATCGAGAATCCCAAAGGCCCGAACAGCTCGCTCGATCCTCGCAACCCGCATGCACCAGAGAGCCGCGTGCACCGCGGCGGCTCGTTCCTGTGCAACGACAGCTACTGCGCCAGCTACCGCCCCAGCGCCCGCATGGCGGCGCCCCCGGACACGGGGTTGCAGCATCTGGGCTTCCGGTGCGTCCTGTCGCCGAGTGAGAACAACCGTCCCGCTGTTTCGAAGCCCACCAGTAAGGAGTCCTCGAAGTGATTGCAAGTCGCTTGACCAGTGGCGCGTTCGCTCTCGTCTCCGGAAGCTTGGCCTGGGCCCAGCCCACGATCGACCGGACGGTCCTGCCCGTGCACGAGCCGGCGGTGACGCCGATCACCGAGCTGGATGCCCGCAAGGCAAAGGCTCCGCCGCGGTTTGAGGTGAAGGCACCGGCGAGCGCGCCCAACGTGGTGATCGTGCTGATCGACGACATCGGCTTCGGCGCCAGCAGCGCGTTCGGCGGCCCGATCCGCATGCCAACGCTCGAGCGTCTGGCCGGAACTGGTCTCAAGTACAACCGGTTCCACACGACGGCCTTGTGCAGCCCGACGCGGGTGGCGCTCCTGACCGGTCACAACCATCACGCCAACAACGCTGGCGCCATCATGGAACTGGCGACGGCGTTCCCCGGCAACACCGGCATCCGTCCGCTGGCGATCACGACGCTGGCGAACATCCTGCGGATGAACGGCTACAGCACCGCGGCGTTCGGGAAGTACCACGAGACGCCGCCGTGGGAAGTGTCGACGTCCGGTCCGTATGACCGATGGCCGACGGGCTCGGGCTTCGACAAGTTCTATGGGTTCATCGGAGGCGAGACGAACCAGTGGGCGCCGGCGATTTATGACGGCGTGACGCGGGTCGAGCAGCCGAACACGCCGAACTATCACTTCACGACGGACATGACGACGCAGGCGATCAACTGGGTCAGCGCCCAGCAGTCGCTGACGCCCGACAAGCCGTTCTACATGTACTTCGCGCCGGGGGCGACGCACGCTCCGCACCATGTGCCCAAGGAGTGGATCGCCAAGTACAAGGGCGAGTTCGCGGGCGGATGGGATCAGCTCCGTCAGGAGACGTTCGATCGCCAGAAGAAGATGGGCATCATCCCGGCCAATACGCAGCTGACGCCCCGGCCAAATGAGATTCCCGCCTGGGCCAACACGACCGCCGATCAGCGGCGGCTGTTCGAGCGGCAGATGGAGACGTTTGCCGGCTTCGCCGAGCACACCGACGCCGAGGTCGGGCGGCTGGTCCGGCAGCTCGAAGAGATCGGCGAGCTGGACAACACGCTCTTCTTCTATATTGTCGGCGACAACGGAGCGAGCGCCGAAGGTGGACCCGAGGGCTCGTACAACGAAATGATGGCCCTGAACGGGATCGTCGGCACGGCGGACCAGATGATGCCGCACATTGACGACTGGGGCGGCCCGACCACGTTCCCGCACTTTGCGATCGGTTGGGCGTGGGCGTGCAACACGCCTTTCCAGTGGACCAAGCAGGTCGCGAGCCATTTCGGCGGCACGCGCAACGGCATGGTGATGCACTGGCCCAAGGGCGTCAAGGGCAACGGTTCGGTGCGGCCGCAGTTCCATCACGTGGTCGATGTGGCACCCACCGTGCTTGAGGCGGCGGGGATTCCGCACCCCAAGGTGGTGAACGGCGTGGAGCAGCGACCGATGGACGGCGTGTCGATGCTCTACTCGACGTCGGACCCGAAGGCCGCGGATCGTCGCAAGACGCAGTACTTTGAGATGTTCGGCAACCGCGGCGTCTACCACGAGGGCTGGGTGGCGTGTACGCGTCACTCGATTCCGTGGGTGCTGGCTGCCCAGCTGCCGGCGTTGAACGAGGACGTCTGGGAGCTCTACCACGTGGACGAGGACTTCAGTCAGGCGAACAACCTGGCGGCGAAGATGCCGGACAAGCTGAAGGAACTGCAGGAAGTCTTCACGCGTGAGGCGATCCGGAATCACGTTCTGCCGATCGACGACCGCCGGTCCGAGCGATTCATGGCGTCCATCGCCGGACGGCCCGACCTTCTGGGCGGCCGCAAATCGATGACCGTGTATCCCGGCATGACCGGGCTGCTGGAGAACGCCTTCATCAACGTCAAGGGCGTTCACCACACGGTGACCGCGGACGTGGAACTGAGCGGCAGCAACACCAATGGCGTCATCATCGCCCAGGCCGGCTACTTCGGCGGCTGGACGATGTACATGAAGGACGGCGTGGCGCGATACGAGTACAACTTCTTCGGCATTGAGCGCACCAACATCGGGGGCGGCGCCGCGCTCCCGGCCGGCAAGCACACGATCCAGTACGAGTTCATTCCGGAATCCAAGAAGCCCGGCGCCGGCGGCAAGTCGATCCTGCGGGTCAACGGAACCGTTGTCGCCGAGGCACAGGTGCCGAAGACGCAGCCCTTCATGTTCTCGGCGGATGAGGGCGTGGATGTCGGTCTCGATGCGGAGACAAACGTCTCGCCCGACTACAAGCAGGGCAACAACGCGTTCACGGGCCGCATCGTCCGCGTGACGGTTGAACAGAAGTAAATCAAGCGGAGGACCAACACCCATGCTTGTCAATCAACGTCGCTTCTGCGACTGCGTCGCACACTTGTCGCTCCTTGGAACAACGGCGATCGGCTCGACCGCGGCCGCTCAGGTTCCGGTGCCACTGGGCAGCCAGTTCGAGCCGTTCCGCCTTGTCGCTGTGTTGCAGGAGCCGGGGGGAAAGGCCGCGGCGGCACCGGGCGATTCCAGCGAGCTCGCCAAGAAACTATCCAACCCGGTCGCTGACCTGATCAGCGTGCCCTTCCAGCTCAACTACGACGAGGGATTCGGGCCCAAAGACGGCGGGCGGTTCACGCTCAACGTGCAGCCGGTGGTGCCGCTCACGCTCACAGACAACTGGAACCTGATCGTCCGGACCATCGTGCCGATCATCTATCAGGAGTCGATCGCCGACGGTGTGGACAGCGATTTCGGGCTGGGCGACACGGTGCAGTCGTTCTTCTTTTCGCCCAAGGAACCCGTCGGCGGCTGGATCCTGGGCGCCGGGCCGGTCGCACTGTGGCCGACCGGCACGGAACCTCGGCTGCGGAGCGAGAGCCTTGGCTTCGGCCCCACCGCTGTGGCCCTGCGCCAGAGCAAGGGATGGACGTACGGCGCTCTGGCCAACCACCTCTGGTCCGTCACCAACAGCGCCGATCACGAACAGGTCAACGCGACCTTTCTGCAGCCGTTCGTGTCGTACACGTGGCCGAGCGCGACCACGCTCGGCCTCAACACCGAGTCGAGTTACGACTGGGCCTCTCATCGCTGGACCGTTCCGATCAACCTCACACTGGCGCAGCTTGTTGTGTTCGGAAACCAACCGGTCCAGTTCACGGTCGGTGTCCGCTACTACGCCGAGGCCCCCGTCGCGGGCCCGGAGTGGGGGCTGCGATTTGCGGTTACATTCCTCTTCCCGAAGTGACGTCTTTCGAGCGCCACGGGCGACGTCACGGTCGGAAGAGGCTTGAGGGGGAGGTGGGGCAGATCGCAGCCGCGTGGCGAAACGCGGCGAGTAAGTTATTCACATCTTGACGCGCGCAGCCAGCCTGCGTCGCCTCGATTCGGTATTCTTTTCGGTCGATGCGCGAGACTCCGCTCCTCGCGCTCACAAGGAGCACTTGATGAAAATGTATCTCGCGGCCTTGGTCTGTCTGATTGCCCTCTGCGTTTCTCACAACGCCGCGGCACAAACCAAGCAGCCCAACATCCTGGTCATCTGGGGAGATGACATCGGGCAATTCAATATCAGCGCGTACAACATGGGGATGATGGGCTACAAGACGCCCAACATCGATCGCATTGCGAAGGAAGGCGCGCTCTTCACCGACTGGTACGGACAGCAGTCGTGCACCGCGGGACGCGCTGCGTTCATCACCGGGCAGTCGCCGATCCGCACCGGGCTGACCAAGGTCGGCCTCCCCGGTACCCCCGAGGGCATGAAGAAGGAAGACCCGACGATCGCGACGGTGCTTCGCGCCAAGGGCTACGCCACCGGGCAGTTCGGCAAGAACCACCTGGGTGATCGTGACGACATGCTGCCGACCGCGCACGGGTTCGATGAGTTCTTCGGGAACCTCTACCACCTCAACGCCGAGGAGGAGCCGGAGAATCCCGATTATCCCAAGGACGCGGAGTTCAAGAAGCGATTCGGGCCGCGGGGCGTGATTCACTCGTTCGCCGATGGCCGCATCACGGACACGGGTCCGCTGACGCGCAAGCGGATGGAAACGATCGACGAGGAAGTGACGACCAAGGCGCTCGATTTCATGGAGCGTGCGGCGAAGGCGAACAAGCCGTTCTTCCTCTGGTGGAACTCGACCCGGATGCACGTATTCACCCACCTCAAGGCCGAGTCGGAGGGCAAGACCGGCCTGGGCGTCTACGCCGACGGCATGGTGGAGCACGATGGGCACGTCGGGCAGGTGCTCGACAAGCTCAAGGCTCTGGGCCTCGATGACAACACCATCGTGATGTATTCCACGGACAACGGCGCCGAGACGTTCACGTGGCCCGACGGCGGAACCACGATGTTCCGCGGCGAGAAGAACACGAACTGGGAGGGTGGCTACCGCGTGCCGTGCGTGATCCGCTGGCCGGGGACCATCAAGCCCGGCACCGTTGTCAACGACATCGCGTCGCACGAAGACATGCTGATGACGTTCGCCGCGGCGGCGGGCGATGCGACCGTCAAGCAGGATCTGCTCAAGGGTCGGACGATGGGTGATCGGTCGTACAAGGTGCATCTGGACGGGTACGACCTTGGTCCGGCGCTCCGCGGCGAGTCGGCCTGGCCTCGGAAGGAGTTCATCTACTGGACCGACGACGGCAGCGTGGCGGCCCTGCGGTATGGCAACTGGAAGATCACGTTCCTGATGCAGGAGGCTGAAGGGTTGCGGGTCTGGCAGCATCCGTTCGTGGAGCTGCGGGCTCCGCTGATCACCAACCTTCGCATGGATCCGTTCGAGCGTGCCGAGCACGAGAACGCGATGGGCTACCAGCGGTGGTACATGGATCGCATGTTCCTGATCGCGCCCGCCGGTGCCTATGTTGCCCAGTGGCTGCAGAGCTTCCGCGAGTTCCCGCCACGGCAGAAGCCCGGCTCGTTCAATCTCGAACGCGTCATGGAGGCGGTGTCGAAGCCGCAAGGTCAGTAATCGACCTGCGCTGGGTCCGAATTTCGAGTCTCTTCCCGCGAGGCCGACACATGTCGGCCTCGCGGCTTTTTGTCGTCGGGTCGTTCGCCGCAACTTCCAGCGGAGCGTCCGGAACACTTCCTGTGTCATACGCTGTCGGTATCAAGGAGCATGCTCATGAACGACTCTTCCCGGTCGGTTGATCGCCGCGAAGCACTGGCAGCCATCGGCTTCGCCGCTGCATCGCTTCCGTCGCTCGCGATGGCGCAGCCGCCGTCGATCACATCACCCAATTCGCCCCCGCCGAAAGACGCCAGCAAGCCGCCGATCGCGGTGATCCCGAGCAACACGGCACCGTCGGAGCTGAAGATCTTCGACGAGGCGTCGGGGCAGTTCGTGCTGCCCGCGCTGCCGTACGCGAAGGACGCGCTTGAGCCGCACATTGATGCCCAGACGATGGAGATCCATCACGGCAAGCATCACGCGGCGTACGTCTCCGGCGCGAACAAGGCGCTCGCGGAGCTAGCCCGGATCCGAACCGCCGCGGGTGATTCGGCGCTGATCAAGCACTGGGCGAATCAGGTTTCGTTCCACCTGAGCGGCCACGTGAACCACGCGCTCTTCTGGAACATGCTCGCGCCGGCCGGCAAGGGCGGCGGCGGAGCGCCGGGCGGCGAACTGGCCAAGGCCATTGCCGCGTCGTTTGGTTCGTTCGAGCAGTTCGTCGCCCAGTTCAAGGCGACGGCGACGGCGGTCGAGGGCGGCGGCTGGGCCTGGCTGGCAGTGGAGCCGTGGTCGAAGCAGCTGGTGCTGATCCAGCAGGAGAAGCAGCAGGACATGTGGGTGACGGGTGCGCAGCCGGTGCTGGGCATCGACGTGTGGGAGCACGCGTACTACCTGAAGTACCAGAACAAGCGGGCGGACTACGTGGCGGCGTTCCTCAACGTGGTGAACTGGCGATTCTGCGAGAGCCTTTTCTTGCGTGCCGTCCGATAACAGTTTGCGGTCCATTCCAGCCGTCCTGAAGCCGAGGAAAACCCCTCGGCTTCGTTTTTTCTAGGACGAGGCGCGCCTTGCAAGACCAGTCTTCACAGGCGTTTACGACGTCCCGACCCGCGTACACAAAATAAACCTTCCAAACGGTTGGCACTTCTCAGAACGCGTGGCATGTTTGAAGTGTCTTGTCTCTCTCCTCCTATGACTCGGCTGCGGGCGGAAACACGTAGCCGGGTTTACTGAGTGCGGGTTGGAAACGGCCCAAACTCGACAAGTTCTTGTCTCTCTCCTCCTATGACTCGCCCGTGGCGGAAAACGCGTGCGAGTTTTTTCTTTTTTGGCCCGGAGGGCGTTGCTCCGCACTCTTCCCGACGCATCGGCTATCCTCGGCCCCGCGGCGTGATGGGATTGCCGCGTTGGGAGCCTCGCACGGATGCTGACGCTGGCGGCCAGGACGTTTTCGACGCTCGACTGGATCGTGCTGCTCGGTTACTTCGCGCTGGTCGCGGTGACGGGGTGGTGGTTCAGCCGCAAGGAGCTGGCGGGGGCGAAGGAGTACTTCCTCGCGAATCGGCAGATGCCGATGTGGGCGGTGGCGATCAGCGTGCTGGCGACATCGACGTCGGCGGCGACGTTCATCGGGAGCCCGGAAGAGGGTTACGCGCGGAACCTGACGTACCTGTCGACCAACATCGGCGGCGTAATCGCGGTGCTGATCGTGGCGGCGTTCTTCATCCCGGCGTTCTACCGGCACAATGTGACGACCGTGTACGACCTCCTGGAGATCCGCTTCGGGCACGAGGCCAAGCAGGCGAGCAGCTGGATGTTCATGATCGGGCGGGTGCTGGCGAGCGGATCGCGGCTGTTCATGGCGGCGATCCCGCTGTCGCTGATCCTGTTCCAAGAGACTCAGGACTGGCAATTGATCGGCGCGATTGTGGCGCTGACGGTGGTCGGTGTGCTGTACACGCTGGTGGGCGGCATCCGGAGCATCATCTACACGGACGTGATCCAGGCGGCGATCTTTGTGGGGGCGGCAGCGGCGGCGGTGATCGTGCTGCTGACCAAGATTCCCGCGCCGATCGGCGAGGTGTGGAACGCGCTCGCGGGCGCGAAGGCGCCGGACGGCAGCGCGAAGATGACGATCCTGCGGCTCGATGGCGACCCGCACGTCGTGTACACGCTTCTCACGGCGATCACGGGCTTTGTGCTCCTGGGTATCGCGTCGTACGGCACGGATCATGACCTGGCCCAGCGGATGCTCACCTGCAAGTCGGCGGTGAAGGGCAGCCAGTCGGTCATCGTCGCGATCCTGCTGAACCTGCCGATGCAGTTGCTGTTCCTGTGCATCGGGCTGTTGCTTTGGGTGTTCTACACGCGGCCGGACCTGATGGGCGCGAACGCGGCGGCGGCTCCGGAGAAATCGAGCGAGGTGTTCGTGCGGTTCATTCTGGATCACATGCCCAGCGGGATGGCGGGCGTGATGATGGCGGGTCTCTTCGCGGCGGGTCTGGGCTCGTTCAACTCCGCGCTCAACGCGATGGGCGCGACGTTTGTGAACGATGTGTACCAGCGGTACGTGAAGGATCGGGACGAGAAGCACTATCTGAAGGTTGGTCGGCTGGCCGTGTGCGTGTGGGGCGTGATCCTCGGTGCGTTCGCGTGCCTGTGCGTCTTCTGGCAGAAGGGAAGCGGCGAGACGCTGATTTCGTTTGCACTCGGCGTGATGACGTTCGCGTACGCGGGGCTGCTGGCGGTGTTCCTGTGTGCGATCTTTACCAAGCGGGGGAACAAGGCGAGCGTGCTGGGTGCTCTGATTTGCGGCTTTGGAGTGATCGTCGCAATACGCGCAGCGTACTCGTTGCTGCAATGGCGCCTTGATTCGCTAGCTGAAGAAGTCTTGAACGGTTGGAGACCGACGGAATTGGCGGTTGATCCCATCGCATGGCCTTGGCACTTAGTTGCAGCCACGCTCTTTGCGTTCATCGTCTGCTGTTCGTGCTCTTCAAGCAAGAAGACCGCCAACGATGCCCGTCATGCCTGATCCCGCGATGTTGCCACCTCTGATCGTTCCCAAGCCGCTGGATGTTGTGCGGACGGGTGGGTCTGCGCGGCTTCCGACGCCGCTGACGATCGATGCCGGGCCGCACCGGGTGCATATTGAGCCGCTGCTGCGGGCAGCTGGCTTCGGCGAGGGCAAGGTCTCCTGGACCAGCGGCGGGGTGGTCCGGGTGTCGCTCGATCGCGGCATGGCCGGCGATGGGCGGAGCAATGAGGGTTACCACATCGATGTGAACCCGGACGCACCGAAGCAGGAACGCGGCAAGGACGGCAACCGGCCGAGCATCGTGCTGCGGGCGGCTTCGGCGGCGGGGCTGCGACACGGGGCGGCGACGCTGGGGCAGATTCTGCGGCAGTACGGATCGGTGATGCCGGCGATGCAGATCGGCGATGAGCCGGCGCTGGCGAATCGCGGCGTGATGCTGGATATCTCGCGCGACCGGGTGCCGACGATGGAGCATTTGCGTGAGATCGTGAACACGCTGGCGGTGCTCAAGTGCAATCACCTGCAGTTGTACACGGAGCACACGTTCGCGTACGCGGGGCACGAGGAAGTGTGGCGCGATGCGTCGCCGATGACGGGCGAGGAGTACCGCACGCTCGATGGCTGGTGCCGCGAGTTGGGCATCACGCTGGTGGCGAATCAGAACTGCTTCGGGCATCTGGCGGCGTGGCTGAAGAAGCCGCGGTACATGTCGATGGCGGAGATTGATTCGCTGGAGAAGGTTTGGAAGTTCATGGAGTGGCCGCGGCCGGGGCCGTTCAGCCTGTGCCCGACGGACCCGCGGAGCATCGAGCTGGTGCGGGACATGCTGGGGCAATTGCTCCCCCACTTCTCAAGCAAGCAGGTGAACATCAACTGCGACGAGACGTTCGATGTGGGGCAGGGGCGAAGCGAGCAGCTCGTCCGCGAACGGGGCGGGGCGCCGGTGTACTTTGACTTTGTCGACCAGGTGCTGGCGTGCGTGAAGGAGCACGGGTTCAAGCCGATGTTCTGGGCGGATATTGCGTTGTCGCACCCGGAGCAGATCGGGCGGATCGCGCCGGAGCTGTTGTCGCTGGCGTGGGGTTATGAGCCCGACTCGGACTTTGATCAGTGGGGCCGCGTGCTGCACGGGGCGGGGCGCGACTTCTGGGTGTGCCCGGGGACGAGCGCGTGGCGGAGCATCATCGGTCGCACGAGCGAGCGGCGCGGGAACATCGACACGGCGATCCGGGCGGCGGTCGATCACGAATCGACGGGGCTGTTGATGTGCGACTGGGGCGATCTTGGGCATCGGCAGCAGTGGCCGGTGTCGCTGCACGGGTTGGTCGATGGCTTGAACGCGGCGTGGACGGGGCAGAGGGGTGGAGTTGATCTGAACGCGGAGTCGCTGCAGGTGTTCGGCGACGCGTCGCTGTCCGCCGCGGCGTGGCTGGAGGATGTGGGCGACATCGACCGCGAGGCGCGGCGGACGTACCACGGTATGGATGCGGCGGGGAACCCCAAGCGGATCAAGAACGCGTCGGCGCTCCTGCAGGATTCGACGATCGCGTGGGGCGAGCCACACCAGCCGTCGCGACCCGAGGACTGGCGGCGGGCGATAGACGCGGCGAAGTGGCTGGGCGAACGCGTGCCCGCCGGGAATTCGCCGTTGCTGCGCGACGAGTGTGCACAGACGACGCGGGCGGCGAAGGTTCTGATCTGGCGGGCGCTGGCGCGGCGCGGCACGGTGGAGGTTGCGGGGCTGCGCTCGGAGATGAGCGAGATGATCGCGGAGCACCGGCGGCTGTGGGCGCTGCGGTCGAGGCCGGGCGGGCTTTCGAGCAGCGTGGCGCATTACGAGAAGGCGCTTGAGGATGTGCCGGCATGAGCGGCGGCGCGGGCGCAAGCACGGAGCGGGTCCGCCGCGTTGTCGGTTGCATGACCGGTACCAGCATTGACGGGCTCGATGTCGCGCTCGTGGAAGTTCGGGGCACGGGGCTGGAGATGCAGTGCCGCGTGCTGCGGCTGGGGACGCGGGAGCTTGGGGCACTGCAGCAGCCGCTGCGGGCGTTCGCGGATGGGGCTGCGATGACGGCGGGGGCGGTTGCGACGCTGGCGCATGACTTTGGCGTGCTGCACGCGGAAGCGATTGCGGAACTGCTGGCCGGTGAGCGGGCGGATCTGGTGTGCGTGCACGGGCAGACGGTGTTTCACAAGCCGCCGGTGAGCTGGCAGCTCTTGAACCCGTGGCCGGTCGTGCAGCGGGTTGGCGCGCGGGTGGTGTATGACTTGCGGGGCGCGGATCTGGCGGCGGGTGGGCAGGGAGCGCCGATCACGCCGATCGCGGATGCGGTGCTCTTGGGGTCGCGGCCGGACTTTGTGGGTGGGTTGGCGAGCGGGTTTGCGGTCGTCAATCTTGGTGGCTTTGCGAACTTCACGGCGGTGCCGGCGGCTGGCGGGAAGTCGCTCGCGGATCGGCTGGGCACGATTCAGGGCGGCGATGTGTGCGTGTGTAATCAGCTTCTGGATCGGATTGCGCGGGAGCGGCTCGGGGTTGCGTTCGATGCGGATGGTGCTCGGGCGGCGGCGGGGCGCGTAGATGCGGCGGCGTGCGAGCAGCTTGTGGCGATGATCCGGCCGTCGGAGCAGGGGCGAAGCCTGGGCTCGGGTGATGAGTCTTTCGCGTGGGTGGAACAGACGCGTGCATCGCTCGGCGGTGAGGACGCTGCGGCGACGGCGTGCGAGGCGATCGGGCGGGTGATCGCGGAATCGCTGCGCGGGCTGGAGACGGTGCTGCTGGCGGGAGGTGGCGCACGGAACAACGCGTTGGCAGCGGCGATCGCGCGGCACGGCAAGGGTTCCGGCGGGCAGGTGCGGCTGATCGACGACTTCGGGATCGCGGCGACGCACCGGGAGGCGATTGAGTTCGCGGTGCTGGGAGCGCTGTGCGAGGATCGGGTGGCTATCACGCTGCCGGCGGTAACGGGGGTTGGTGTGGCGCCGATCAGTGGGGCTTGGGCGGGGTGAGCTCGATGTCGGATTTCGGATGTGGGATGGCGGATGTTGAAGACGTCGTTTGGGGTGCCACTGCTTGGCTGCTTTGAGCCAGAAAGTACAGCCCCAATGCTCATCGATCGCCATTCCTCCGCGACATCGAACTCCCAGGAAACCGCGCTGCCCGACCCAGGGCCATCTACTTGCCAGGGTCCTTTTGCTGACTCGATTGAATGGCCGCACCGAGCGCGAGCACTCGCTCCCGCGCAGGTCCATCAACACAACGTGACATCGCGTCAATGACTTCCATCACACGCGACCGGCGGATGTCAACGCGAGACTCCCATACCTCGTTGAACACAACGACCTCCAGAACACGTTCATCCCCATCGGACATCGTCGCTGGCTCGCGACCAAGCAATTGCGACAGACATGAGAGGGCGCCGTCGCCGACCGTGAAGAGCCGGTCCCATTCGGGTCCGTAGTTCGCCACCTGCTCAGCGGTTCGCTCAACTTCATCGGCTCGAACGAACAGCAACGGACGCGTGAGCGCTGAGTCAAGGACATCGATTCGGCGGAGCTCGATCGACACGATTCGCGGGTCACGCGTGCGTGCGGCTGAAACGTAATCGGGACCCAAAACGATCGCGGCCATCGTGCCCCAGAGCAAGGCGATTGCTACAAACCAGCGCCATCGAAGGCGAGCAATAACCGCGGTGACCAAGAAACACGAAGCGAGTCCAAGCGAAAGCAGCCCGTACGGAATAACGACGGCCATCGAGTTATCCCATCCGGGAAGTCGCCAGATCGTGACCTTCACGACGATGCCGCCGAACAGGAGCCCTGGCAATGCAAAGAGAACCGCAAGCGATTCGAGCGTGCTGAACTTCTTGCGGTTTTTCATCGTCTCAGGATACCACAAGTCGCGCAGGACTCTTGTTCGAGTTCTCTTGCAGCATCTTCTTGCGTTCGCGGCGGCGTGTGGAGCTTCAAGTATTCACTGCGCTATCAAGACGCTCGCACTGCCTGCCGCCGAGTCGGCAGGCAGTGGCACCCGAGGTAGGGACGAAAGTCGGCGGGGCCTAGAAGGCCCCGCCCCCGGTGCACGGCGCCGCACCCGCGGATAAGGGCGCACGAGGGAAAGAAAACGGCCCCGCGTGGGCGGGGCCGTGGAAGAGACTTGTTGAGCTTTTGGCTTACTTCTTAGCAGCCTTGCCGCCGCGCTCGGCTTCGAGGACCTGCTCCTGCAGGCTGCGGGGCATCGGGCGGTACTCGAGGAACTCCATCGTGGCGCTCGCACGACCCTGCGACATACCACGCAGCGAAGTCGTGTAGCCGAAGAGCTGGTCGAGCGGGATTTCGGCGGAGACGAGCTTGACGACGCCGCGGTCATCGGTGTCGATGATCATGCCGCGACGCGACGAGATGTCGCCGGTGACGTTGCCGAGGTAGTCGTTGGGGACGGTGACGACGACCTTCATGATGGGCTCGAGGAGGACCGGGCCGGCCTTCTCGGTGGCTTCCATGACGGCGAGGCGACCGGCCTGCTCGAAGGCGACCTGCGACGAGTCGACGGCGTGGCTCGAACCATCGACGATCGTCGCCTTGACGTTGATCATCGGGTAGCCGAACTTGACGCCGGTCTTGCAGGTCTGGCGGATGCCGTACTCGACGGAGGGGATGTACTCCTTCGGGATCGAGCCGCCGACGACCTTGTTCTCGACGGCGATGTTGTCGGTGAAGTCGAGTTCGTCCGCCGCCGCCTGCTCGGCGGTGTAGGGCTCGAGGTTGATGGTGCAGTCACCGAACTGACCGCGACCACCGGTCTGCTTGACGAACTTGCCGCGGACCCACTCGGCCTTCTTGGTGATGGCCTCGCGGTACGACACCTTCGGCTTGCCGACGGCGACATTGATCTTCATGTCGCGGGTGAGCTTGTTCTTGATGATCTCAAGGTGCAACTCGCCCATGCCGGCGATGATGGTTTCGCCGGTCTCTTCGTCGTAGTTGGAGCGGAAGGACGGGTCCTCGCGGCGGATGACGCCCAGGGCCTCGGAGAGCTTGCGCTTGTCCTCGGTGGTCTTGGGCTCGATCGACATGGCGATGACGGGCTCGGGGAAGAACATGCGCTCAAGCATGATCGGCTCGTCGGCGTCGCACAGGGTGTCACCGGTGTACGACTCCTTGATGCCGACGACGGCGACGATGTTGCCGGCGGTCACCTCTTCGAGCGGGATGCGGTTCTGGGCGTGCATCTCGAAGATGCGGCTGGCGTTTTCCTTCTTGCCGTTGCCGGGGTTGAGCAGACGCGTGCCCTTGGTGAGGGTGCCGGAGTAGACGCGGATGTAGGTGAGATCGCCGTGCATGTCGCTGACGACCTTGAAGACCAGGGCGCTGAAGGGAGCCTTGGGATCGTGCGGGCGCGACATCTTGATGTTCTTGTCGCGGGGGTCGGTGCCTTCGACGTCGGGCTTCTCGGTGGGCGAGGGGAGGAAGTCCACGACCGCGTCCAGCAGGAGCTGGATGCCGATGTTGCGGAGCGCGGCGCCGCAGAGCACGGGGTAGACCGAGCGAGCGACAACGCCCTTACGGACGGCCTTGCGGATCTCGGCCTGGGTGATTTCCTGGCCCTCCAGGAACTTACCCATCAGATCGTCGTCGAGCTCGGCGGCCTTCTCGATCAGCTCGTGGCGCCACTTGGAGACGTATTCCTGGAGGTCTTCGGGGATGTCCTTCTCGGTGACCTTGTCGCCCTTGTCGCCTTCGAAGTAGTACGCCCGCATGTCGATGAGATCGACGATGCCCTGGAACTCGTTGCCGCTTCCGATCGGGCACTGCAGGGGCAGCGCGTTGGCGCCGAGGCGGGTCTTGATGGTCTCGTAGGAGAAGTCGAAGGACGCACCGAGCTTGTCCATCTTGTTGATGAAGCAAAGACGCGGCACCTTGTAGCGGTCGGCCTGACGCCAGACGGTCTCGGACTGGGCCTCAACGCCTTCCTTGCCGTCGAAGACGGCGACGGCACCGTCGAGGACGCGGAGCGAGCGTTCGACTTCGATGGTGAAGTCGACGTGGCCGGGGGTATCGATGAGGTTCAGCTTGTACTCTTTGCCGCTGCGGGTCCAGGGGCAGGTGGTGGCGGCGGACTGGATGGTGATGCCGCGCTCCTGCTCTTCCTGGAGGAAGTCCATGGTGGCGGTGCCTTCGTGCACCTCGCCCATCTTGTAGTTCTTGCCGGTGTAGAACAGGATGCGCTCGGAGACGGTCGTTTTACCGGCGTCGATGTGGGCGCAGATACCGAAGTTGCGGATGTGTGACAGGTCGGCCATGGGTGATTCCTTCTCGATCGCGCCCGATGCCTGATCCCGTTTCTCCCTGTTGGGCGGGGTGCGGCGTCGGGGTGGGTGGGACTGAATGGTGATTCGGGGGACTGTTCACGCGAGCCACGATGACTCGGCGTGGATGATGCGGGTTGAAGAGTCGACGGCGGGAGGAAGCCGCGGCGAGCGTGCGCTCGGCGGGTTGGGATCAGGCTGCGATCTCGTCTTCCTCGTCCATGTCCATGGTGCAATCGCTCGTCGAAGCTGGGCCTCTTCTGCGGAGCCGGAGCGGCTCTTTGGAGGGGAAAACGATAGCGCGCAGCGGCCTGAAATCAAGGCTGCGGCGGGGGTTTGATAGGGCAAGTGCAGCGTCGCGGCGAGGCCGGAGAAGGCCCCGCCCCGGACACGAGCCTCAGGGCAGGTCGATCGGGGCGTGGAGGATGGCTCGCAGGCCGGTTTCGATCCAAGGCTTGAGCAGCAGCACAAGGACCGAGGCGACCGCCAAATGCGGTCCGTAGGGCAACTGACGCCGCAGGCCACCGAAAACCGCTCCGATCAAGGCCCATGCGAGGCCAACAAATGCGGCGAGGAAGAAGGCGATGGTGGCGTCGATCCAGCCGAGGCAGGCGCCGACGGCGGCCATGAGGTGGACGTCGCCGAGGCCCATGGCTTCCTTGCCGAAGGCAAGACTGCCAAAGACGCGGACGAACCAGACGACCGCACCGCCGACGAGGTAGCCCAAGAGCACGCCGCTGAGGGCGGAGAGCCAGAGCGGAACGTGGGCGGTGGTGGTCAGGGTGCCGAGACGGGCGTCGAGTTGCCACCCGGCGGTGCGAGCGATGATTTCGTGGGCAAGCCAGCCGCCGATGAGGGCGAAGACAACGGGGGCGGCGAGGAACGCGAGTTCCTTGATCATCTCGCGGCGGGCGTGGGGGTACTGGATCCACATCTCAGCCTGTTCGTCGGCGGACGGCACGGGCAGGGCGGCGTCGTCGGAGGGATTGGGCTGCGGCTGGGCGACTTCGTCCGGCGGTGCTGCGTCGGCAGGTGCTGCGTCGGCCGGAGCTGCGTCGGCCGGCGCGGGCGGAACCGTTGAGCGGTGCTGCTTCTCCCACTCCTCATAGTCGCTGAACGATCGGGTGATGAAGCCGGAGCGGAGCAGGAGGAGCGAGACGCCGAGGCCGAGCATGCCGCCGATGGGGAAGCCGACCCAGTACCAGGCATCGGGGCCGGGCGATGGGATGGTCCAGGTCCAACCGTCGGCGGTGCGCCAGAGGCGGCCGCGGGTGAGTTCGACATAGAGCGCGTGGAGCGGGTGAGCGATGAGGGCGACGAGCGCGGGGGTCCACGTGAGGACGAGAGGAATGGTGAAAGTCTTGGCGTCGACGAGCGTCATCGCGACGAGGCTGCCGAGCAGAACGAGTGTGACGAGGAATGCGGGCCAGGTATGGGCGAGGGGCGCGGTGATGCCGCGGGCGGTGCCGGCCCAGTCGGGGGCGATGCGCCCGATCTCGATGCCGAGGAACTTGGCGTTGGGCTCGACGTGATACCAGAGCACGAAGAAGAGGGAGAAGAGGACGGCGACGAAGAGTTCGACGGCGGGGTATTCCGCGGAGATCTTGGAGCGACAGAAGCGGCAGCGGCCGCCGAGGAAGATCCAGCCGAAGATCGGAATGTTCTCACGCCAGGTGAGGCGGGTCTCGCAGGACGGACACCGGCTGGGCGGCGTGACAACGCTGAGGCCGAGCGGGAGGCGGTAGACGAGGACATTGATCAGCGAGCCGACGCTGGCGCCGATGGCGAAGAACCAGAAGACCTGGGCGATGGCGAAGAGGGAGATGATGAAGTCGGGGTAGAGCATGCGTGGAAAGGTTCGAGGGATGAGGTTTGAGCCGGAATGTCGGAGCTCGGTGTCGGACCTCTCATCTCAGCCCTCCAACCTTGCCGCTCTCACTCATCGTCTGGATCGCCGGATTCCTTCAAGTCCTTGGAGAGCGATTCGATGCGCTGCTCGGCGGTGGCGAGGATCTCGCGGCAGCGCTTGAGGATCCTGGCGCCGCGTTCGTACTCGGCGAGCGACTTCTCGAGGCCGACCTCGCCGGACTCGATGGCCTCGATGATGGACTCGACCTCTTCGAGGGATTGCTCGAAGGAGGGGGACTCGGTGTCTCGATGGGGATCACGCTTTGCCACGACGGGAGCGTATCACGAATTCCAGCCGTGGAAGAGGCCGGGCTCCTCCGGGTCCGGGCCGCGGGCCTTCCGGGAGCGAGGGACGGGTTGGTTGGTGCGGGGCGCGGCGTGCTCGCCGACGGTGCTGGCGATCGTGCCGTCGGCGACATGGGTGGTGAGGGCGTCGCCAGCGGCAACGTCGGCGACCGACCGGACGAGGCGGCCGTCGGCGACGGCGGTGATGGAAAAGCCCCGCTCGAGGACGCGTTTGGGCGAGATCGCGGCGAGGTGCTTGTCGAGTGCATCGAGGCTGGCGGCGGCGTCGCGCGATCGACGGGCGATGGCGCGGGCGAGTGCATCGTGCGCGGCGCGGAGTCGCGTGGGATCGAGTCGCGACTGCATGACGCGACGCAGACGCTCCTCGGCGGCGGCGACGCGAGCGATCATGCGGGCGTGCTGGGCTTGCGGGCGAACACGCTCAAGGCGGATCTCCAGTTGATGGGCGCGGGTGCGGAGCGCGGCGACGCTCTCGAGTGCGGCGGACTCGAGCCGGTCGGCGGCACGGTCGATGTCGCGGGAGGCGAGTTCGGCGCCGCGGGCGAGTGCGGTCACAAGGCGACGCTGTGTGGAATCGAGCTGGCGAAGGAGCTCACTCGTATCGGGCGTCAATCGCATCGCGGCCTGGGTCGGCGTCGCGCAGCGTTCGTCGGCGACGAGTTCGGCGATGGTGGTGTCGGTTTCGTGACCGATGGCGGCGACGAGAGGGACGGTGCAGCGGTGGATCGCATCAGCGACGGCGCGTTCGTTGAAGCACCAGAGGTCTTCTTTGCTGCCGCCGCCGCGGGTGAGGATGATGGCATCGACGCCGAGCTGCTGGTGGTGGCGTGACACGCGGTCGATGGCGCGGGCGATCTCGGGAGCGGCGGCGTCGCCCTGCACGGGGACATCGACGAGAACGAGACCGACGGCGGGACAGCGGCGACGAGCGGTGTCGATGACGTCCTGCAACGCCGCGGCGGAGCGGCTGGTGATGACGGCGATTCGGCGTGGGAAGCGCGGCAGGGGCTTCTTGCGTTCGATGGCGAAGTAGCCCTCGGCCTTGAGCGTGGCGCAGAGTTCGCGGAAGGCGCGGTCGAGCGGGCCTTCGCCGGCCCGTTCAAGGGATTCGAGGATGAACGAGACCTTGCCGGCCTTGGTGTAGAACTCGACGCGACCCTTGACGACGACCTGCTCGCCGTCGCGTGGCGGCGGGTTGATTTTGCGGGCAACATTGGCGAAGAGGACGCAGTTGACGACGGCACCCTCGTCCTTGAGGTCGAAGTACCAGTGGGTGCGGTCGCGAAAGCCGCTGACTTCGCCGATGACGCGCACCGGCGCGGGGACGCCGCGGCGGAGGGTGGCGTCGATCTCACCGGCGAGGCGGGAGACGGACCACGGTGCGGCGTCGGCCGCCGGCGCCACTGAGCGGCGCGGAGCGGCCATCTTGTCGGGATCGAATGGAAGACGCTCGTTCACCGGGGCGACTGTACTCGCCGCCGATGCCGAGCGCTCCCATGGCCTCCAACCACCCCACCCCCGCCCCCACTACCCCCACACGCCGACCCACCGGCGGACAACGGATCACAGAAGCGGCGGTCGGTTCGGATGTGTGTGCGGCCGCTATCGGGCCGCGACTTTCGACGCCTTCTCATCGCCACGCTCCTGTTTGGCGGACGGCTTGGATGCTTCGGGCTGGGTCTGCGGAGCCTGGGCGGACGTGGTCGGGGCGGTGGCGCCCTCGGCGCGGGCGAGGCTCTTCTTCACGGCGTTGGCGTCGGCAGCCGGCGGGAGTGAGACGCGGGCCCCGTTCTGGAGCAGGGTCTGACCGATCGCGGCGAGCTGGGTGTCGTCGGTGGACGCGGGGGTTCGGACCTGCATCTTCTTGCGGAACTTGGGTTCGTCGGTGGGACGATCGATCGTCATGACGGGCTTGATGTCGCTGACGTCGATGCGGGCCTGATCGTCCGCCGCACCGGTGCCGCCGAAGGTGCGGACGCTGTAGGTGTAGCCGCGTTCGCGGAGCCAGGCCTGGCGGCCTTCTTCGAGTTCGGTCCAGACGCGGTTGTTCTTGGTTCCGTTCTCACGGAACCAATCGCGGGTGGCGGCGTCCAGGCGCAAGATCGAGACTTCGCGTTGGTCGATCGCCTGCCACGGCGAGATGGACACGGTGTAGCCGCTGCTGAGACGCACGTTGACCATGGTGTCGTCGTCCTCGGCGGCGCCGTAGGCGGCTGGGCCGGGGTTGGTGGACGCGTTGGTTGCGTCGGGGATGCGACCGCCGACTTCGCCGTCGCCGGACCACTCTCGTCCGCCGAAGCCGGGGCGGCGGGTGTCGTCGACGCCGCCGGTGAACGGGCGGCTGGAGGCGAGGAAGCGGCTGCTGGTGGCGGGCGAGATGAGCCGCGGCGTGGGCGTGAGCTTGCACGTGGGCATGTAGGGGTCGGGGCTGGCGGCCAGGCCGCAGGACATGAGGAGTGCGGGGACGATGGTGGCGACGAGCATGGTCAAGTCTCCGGATGTGTGCGAGCGGCACGCGACCGCCGCTCAAACATGCACGAGACTTGAGGGTCGTGCTATGCGGGTTGGGGAAAGGAGTCGCAAAGCGACGAATCGGCCGGAACAGACGGCACAGACGGAAGTGTCTATGGGACCTGCGGCCGCGTGGGCGGCGTTATCAGACAGGCGCAGACGGTCCAATGATCGTACGTGGATCATTTTCGATATCAGAACGGCGAGCTGGTTTGCGAGGGCGTGAGCGCGACGGCGTTGGCGGATCGCTTCGGCACGCCTCTGTATGTGTACTCGGCGGCGACGATCCGCGAGCACGTGACGCGGCTGCGGACGGCGTTTGCGGCGCTCTCGCCGAAGATCTGTTACGCGGTGAAGGCGAACGGCAATCTGCACCTGCTGCGGCTGCTGTCGAGCCTTGGGTGCGGGATGGATGTCGTGTCGCTGGGTGAGCTCGAGCGTGCGTTCGTCGCGGGCGTCGAGATGGATCGGATTGTGTTCGCGGGTGTGGGAAAGGGCGAGCAGGAGATCCGGGCGGCGCTGTCGCCTGTGCACTCACCGATGCGGGATTGGCGGGGCGGCGACGGCCCAGATGCGGCCTTTGCCGCCCGATTGGCGAAGCGCGGGTCCGTTTCGTGCTTCAACGCCGAGAGCGAACAGGAGCTCGAGGTGATCGCGCGCGTGGCCGAGGAACTCGGGGTGACGGCGCGGGCGGCGCTTCGGATCAACCCGGACGTGGACGCGTACACGCACGCGTATACAACGACGGGGAAGGCGGACAACAAGTTCGGGGTGACCATCGATCGAGCGATTGCGCTGTTCGATCGCTTCGGATCGCGATCGCGCTCGGCGCGGCACCTGGTGCTGGATGGGCTGCATGTCCATCTTGGCTCGCCGATCTACACCACCGAGCCGTATGTGGCGGCGATCCGGAAGTTGCTGGTTCTGGAGCACGAATTGCGGGCGCGGGGGCACGCGGTGCGGTCGGTGGACATCGGGGGCGGATTCGCTGCCGACTACGAGACGGGGAAGACTCCGGCGTACGACACGTACGCGGCGGCGATCGTGCCGCTGCTTTTGCCGCTGGTGGAGCGGGGCGTGCAGATCGTGATGGAGCCGGGGCGGACGATTGTGGCGAACGCGGGCGTGCTGCTGACACGGGTGCGCTACACCAAGCACAACGGCGGGAAGCACTTTGTGGTGTGCGACGCGGGGATGAACGCGCTCATTCGGCCGGCGCTGTACGAGGCGTTTCACTTCATCTGGCCGGCACGGGTACCAGCGGAGCTGACGCCAACAGAGCGACGAAGCGAGATGAACATGCCGGGGCTGAACCCGGTTGATGTGGTGGGCCCGATCTGCGAGTCGGGGGACTTTCTGGCGCAGGCGCGGAAGCTGCCTCGAGTGGACCCGGGCTCGCTGCTCTGCGTGTTCTCGGCGGGGGCGTACGGCATGTCGATGGCGAGCAACTACAACGACCAGCCGCTGCCGGCGGAGGTGCTGGTGGAGGGCGACCGGGCGAGCGTGATCCGCGAGCGACAGACGATCGTCGGGATTCTGGAAGCCGAGTCGCCGCGGCGTTGAACGAAACAGAATGACAAAGGGCGGAGCCGAACGGCTCCGCCCTTGCTTTGGTTCACTTCGAGGTGCGGATTACTTCTTGCGGAGCCACTTGTTCCACTTGCCCTCGTAATCGGCGACGTTGTCCTTGGTGACGACGGCGAGGGGGAAGTTGTTGATGACCTTCTCGGGGCTCTTGCCGGTGTTGAGCTTCTCAACCAGCATCTCGACGGAGCGGTAGCCCCAGCCGTAGCAGTCCTGGCCGATGAGGGCCGCGACCTGGCCGGACTTCACGTAGTTGAGCTGCTCGGGCAGGTGATCGACGGAGACGATCTTGGCCTTGTCGTAGACGCCGTCGAGGGCGTTCTGGGTGAAGAGCGGCCAGCCGCCGACCATGGCCCAACCGGCGATGTCGGGATTGGCGGTCTGGACCTGCTGGACCATCGCGGCGGCGTCGCTGGCGGTCTCCTTGGTGTAGTAGACCTCCTTGAGCGTGAAGCCCTTGTCCTTGAGGGCTTCGAGTTCGGCCTTGACGCCCTTGATGCGGGCGTTGAGGTTGGTGGCGTTCTGGTTGCCGGAGAGGATGGCGATCTTGCCGCCCTTGCCGCCCATGGCCTTGGCGAGCTGCGTCATGACGGCCTTACCGGCTTCTTCGTCGTTGATGCCGTAGTAGGCCATGCGTTTGCTGTTGGGGATGTCGCTGTCGAAGGTCATGAGCGTCACGCCGCGGTCGATGGCGCTGTTGGCGGCGGCGGTGAGGACGTTGGCGTCGCTGGCGGAGATGGCGATGCCGTCCACGCCCTGGCTGGCCATCTGCTCGACGTACTGGGCCTGAAGCTGGGCGTCCTCGTTGACGGGGGTGCGCCACTCGACCTTGATGTCGATGCCGAGCTTGGCGGAGAGCTCCTTGCCGGCGTCCTCGGCGCCTGTGCGGGCGGCCTGGAAGACGGGGTTGGACTGGCTCTTGGCGATGACGCCGATCTTGAACTGCTTCTTGGGAGCCTCGGCGGCACCGGACATCAGGCCGACCGTCAGCACGCCGGCCAGAGCCAGCGAAGCAACACCGAAGAGACCGACCGTTTTGCAACACGCTTTCATGAAGAATCCCCTGAATGCTCGTCCGCGTGGTGACACCAGCGCGCGGGCGAGTGGTACGGAATGGTATCACGAGGGTGGCGAGGCGTGCTTTCCGCCTTACCCGTGCATCCAGGCGTCGATCTGCTCGATGGGGTGCACGGCACGCTCGCCGGTGGCGTCGTGGATCTGGTGGCGACAGGAGGTGCCGGGGGCGCAGACGCCGGTTGCCGGGTTGGCAGACCTGGCTTGGCGGACCGCCGGGGCGAGGGTGAGCTCGGCGATGTTCATGGAGAGTTCGTACTTGTCCTTCGAGTAGCCGAAGGAGCCCGCCATGCCACAGCAGCCGGTGTCGAGGGTCTTGACGCGTGCGCCGGCGAAGAGCTTGAGTGCGGCCGCGCTGATCTCGGCGCCCCAGAGGGCTTTTTGATGGCAGTGGCCGTGGAGGATGATGGGCTCGCTCGCGGCGGCGGCGCGGGACTTGGCCGCGGCGAGGGCGTCTTGCTTCGGATGCGAGGCCGCGTTCTTGGCGAGGAACTCCTCGGCAAGGAAGGTCTTTGCGGCGATCTTCTGGCGGAGGGCGAGCGGCGCGGCGAGCTTGAGCTGGAGCCAGTCGTCCTTGATAGCGGAGGCGCAGGACGGCTCGATGACGAGGATGGCGGCGATCGAAGGGTCCTCGACGAGCGGGCGCAGGCGCTCGATGACCGGATCGATCTCGTCGATGGCCTGTTCGAGCAGGCCGGTGGAGATGAAGGTGCGGCCGCAGCATCCGGCGTCGGCGAGGATGACCTCGTAGCCGAGTGATTCGTAGACGCGCTTGGCAGCGGCGCCGATGCCGGAATCGAGGTACATGGTGAAGCAGTCGCCGAAGAGGGCGACCTTTGGAGCGGCGCGATCGGGACGCTCGCTGACCGGCCGGAGGCCGGTCCCACTGGTATCGCGTTGGCCGGTGCCACTGGCGCGATCGCGGCGGAAGTAGGACTTGAGGCTGCGGGAGAACGGCGGTAGCGTGCGCTTGGGATGGAAGCCCATGACGTTGTTGATCACGAAGCGGCCGAGGGGCGACTCGTTCATCCAGTTGGCGATCGGGGCGGTGAGCGAGCCGAGGCGGCCGAGGGGTCGGAAGTTGGCGAGGAGCCACGCCTTCAGCGGCGGGCCGCCTTGCTGGCGGTAGCGCTGAGCGGTGTACTCGGCCTTGAGGCGGGCGATGTCGACGTTGCTGGGGCACTCGGTCTTGCAGGCCTTGCACGACAGGCACAAGTCGAGAGTCTTGATGGTCTCTTCGTCGTCCCACGCGGGGCCGCTGCCTTGGGCTGCCCCACTGCCCCACTCCCCAACTGCTCCACTGAGCTGCCCCGTAATCGCGAGACGCAGAGCGTTGCCGCGGCCGCGGGTGCTGTGGCGTTCATCGAGCGTGCCCATGTAGGACGGGCACATGGTCCCGCCGCTCTTCTTGCGGCAGACACCGGAGCCGTTACACATCTCGACCGCGCCGGAGAAGCCGTGCTGATCGGCGTAGTCGAAGTACGTCGGCACTTCGGGGATGATGGCCTTGCGGCCTTCGGGCTCGATGCGGAGGTTCTGCGCGATCGACTCGATGGGGCGGGGCTCGACGATGTTGCCGGGGTTGAGCAGATTGCGCGGATCAAAGATCGCCTTGATCTCCCGCATCGCGCCCATGAGTTCGGGGCCGTAGAAGCGCTCGATCAGAGGGCCGCGGACGCGGCCGTCGCCGTGCTCGCCGGACATGACGCCGCCGAGGCTCTTGGCGAGATCGGCCACTTCGACGGCGATGGACTGCATGCGCTTGCGGTCCTCGTCGTCGTGGATGTCGATGAGGGGGCGAACGTGGAGCACGCCGACCGAAGCGTGAGCCCAGTACGCGGCTCGCGTGCCATGACGGGTGACGATGTCGCGGAAGCGGCGGACGAACTCGACGAGGTTCTCCACCGGAACGGCGTTGTCTTCGACGAAGGTGATGGGCTTGCGATCGCCGGGGATGCCGTGGAGCAGGGGCTCGCCGGCTTTGCGGAGTTTCCAGGCGTTGGCGATGGAACCCGCGTCGGTGTGGCCGTGCATCGACGCGCCGGGGACCAGTCGCTTCAGGGCTTCGAACTTCTGCTTCACATCGTCGAGCGATTCGCCGTAGTACTCGACGTAGAGCACGGCCTTGAGATCGCCGGTGAGCGGGGCGGGCATGAGATCGACGTAGCGGCGGTATTCGGTGTTGGCCTTGGCGAGGTCGATGACGGTGTCGTCGAGCAGTTCGACGGCGGAGGGCTTGGTGGTAAGGATCGGGATCACGCTCTCGATGGCGGCGTCGAGGGTGTTGAAGCCGAGGGTGGCAAGGCCCTTGAACTTCGGGCGCGGATGCAAGTTCAGGTGTGCACCGAGCGTGACGGCGAGGGTGCCTTCGCTGCCGCAGAGCAGGTGGGCGAGGTTGACGGCGTCGAGGTCACCGTTGCCGGCGTCGAGGGCCTTCAGCACCATGTCGAGGCCGTAGCCGGCGTTGCGGCGGACGGTCTTGGGGAAGCGCTCGCGAATGAGGCGTTCGTGGCGGCGGACGACATCGACGACCTGGCGGGTGAGCAATCCGACGCGCTCGTGGCGTGATGCGGCTCCCTTTTCCAAGCGAGCAACGAAGCCGTCGGCGAGGAGAGCGTCGACGCCGCGGACGTTCTCGCTGGTGCGGCCGTAGAGAATGGAGCGGGAGCCGGCGGCGTTGTTGCCGATGCAGCCGCCGATGTTGGCGTGACGGGCGGTGGCAGGATCGGGGGCGAAGAAGAGGCCGGTCGGTGCGAGGGCATCGCTGAGGTCGTCGACGGTGATGCCGGGCTCGACGCGGCAGGTGCGACCGGGGGCATCGACTTCGAGAATGCGGGTGCAGCGGTTGGATAAGTCGACGACGACGGCGTGGTTGGTGCACTGACCGGCGAGCGAGGTGCCGCCGCCGCGGGGGAGGATGGGGACACCGCGCTGGAACGCGAAGCGGACGCCGCGGACGGCGTCTTCGATGGAGGCGGGAATGAAGACACCAACGGGCTCGACCTGATAGAGCGAGGCGTCGGTCGCGTAGAGCATGCGGTCGTGGAGGCCGAAGCGGACCTCGCCCTCGACGGCATTGGCCAGGTCGCGGCCGAACGTCTGGGCGTCGCGGGGATCGACCTTGGAAGGCGATGGGAAGTTGAGAATCGGGAGCCTGGTCATGCGGCGGTTTCTGCGACTGAGGATCGACTATAAGGATCGGCCAAAGCTGCGTGCTGGACGCAGCTCGAAGGTGAAAAAGCGTGAACGCGGCGTGCGGCGGGCTCGCTGTATGCTCGCGGGGCGGCACGCCGAGAGAGGCGATGCCGTGGGGACCCCTTGGAGAACGTACATGAAGACGCTCGGACTCGGACTGGCATTGACCGTGGCCGCGGGACTTTGCTGCTCGATGGTGGCGGTTGGCCACGCAGCGGCGGCGGAGGCGATCGAGACTCGTGCCGAGAACGCCGCGGATCAGTCGCTCGCCGTGACGCGGATCACACTGTACCGCAGCGGCGTGGCTTCGTTCGAGCGACGCGGGCGGGTGTCGGGGGACGCGGATGTGAAGCTGAAGTTTGACAATGCGCAGGTGAACGACGTCTTAAAGAGTCTGGTGGCGGTGGATCTGTCGGGCAAGGGGCAGGTGCGGGGTGTGTCGTATGGGTCGAGCATGCCGCTGTCGCGGCGGCTGGAGAGCTTCGGGATCAACCTTGGCGATGAACCGAGCATGGCGACGCTGCTTGGGCGGCTGCGCGGGGCTGAGGTACGGGTGGGGCTTCCCGAGGGCGTGATCAACGGCACGATCCTGGGGAGCGAGGCGCGAGAGCAGGCGGTTGGGAATGCGCAGAAGACGGTGAGCGTGCCGTATCTGAATGTGGTGACGGCGAAGGGCATTCGGTCGGTGAGCCTGCACGAGGCGCGGACGGTGGAGTTGGTCGATGCCGCGTTGCAGGAAGAGTTGACCAAGGCGCTGACCGCGATCGCCACGCAGCGGGAGGAACGGACCCGGAGCGTGGATGTCGGCTTTGGCGGCACGGGAGACCGCGAGGTGGCGGTGATCTACACGCATGAGGCGCCGGTGTGGAAGGTGTCGTATCGGGTGCTGCTGGCGAGCGACAAGCCGACGAAGCTGAGCGGCTGGGCGATCGTCGAGAACACGACAGATGATGACTGGACGGACGTGAAGCTCTCGCTGGTGTCGGGGCGGCCGGTGAGTTTCTCGATGGATTTGCAGGAGCCGCTGTTTGCGCAGCGGCCGTGGGTGGCGGTGCCGTCGGTTGGAGGCATGGCGCCGCGGGTGTATGCGGAGGCGATTGAAGCGAAGGACATGAACGGCGGGCAGGCGATCAATCAGGCCGTGCGGCGACTGGGTACGGCGAGTCGCGGTCAGAGTGTGGATGCCAAGCGGGAAGCGGACAAGGCGTATCCGGCGGCCGCACCCGCAGCGGCGGATGGGTTCTCGGCACCGCGAACTCAACTGCACTTCAGCGAAGAGTCTGTCAACCTTGCGGGCGGTGTTGTGAGCGCCGCAACCGGAGCGGTCTCCGGTGAAGTCTTCCACTACGACGTTTCCACCCCCACCACCATCGCGCGGCAGTCGTCGGCGATGATTCCGATCGTGGGAGCCGACATCAAGACGCGGCGGGTGAGCATTCTGTCGCCGGGGAACTCCGGGCAGACGCGGTACCCCATGCGGGGTATGGAACTAACGAACTCGACGGACCTGCAGCTCTTGCCCGGGCCGATCGCGGTGTACGACGAGGGGGTGTACGCGGGCGATTCGATGATCGAGCAGATCGGGCCGGGGGATACGCGGCTGCTGAGTTACGCAACGGACCTGGATGTCGTGGTGGTCAGCGAAGAGAGCAGCAGTAGCACGGTGCGCAAGGTGCGGATCGTGAACGGCGTCTTCGAGCAGCGAACCAACGCGGTCCAGACGACGACCTACAAGCTCCGCAACAAGAGCGAGAAGACCGATCGGCTCCTGATCATCGAACACCCCAAGCTCGGGGCGTACAAGCTGGCGAAGGACCTCAAGCCGGTGAGCGAGACGGCGTCGCTGTACCGGTTCGAAAAGGACATCAAACCCGGCGAGCGGACCGACTTTGTGGTCACGCAGGAGACGGAGGGTGTCACCACGATCGCGTTCGACAACTTCGACGAGCGCGAGGTGCTGGCGTGGCAGCAGGCCGGCAAGCTGTCACCGGCGGCGCTCGAGGCATTCCGCGAGGTGGGAAAGCGGCGGGGTGAAATCCGGACGCTCGAACGCCGCAAGGCCGAGCTGGATGCCGAATGGAAGCGGATCGTGGACGATCAGGACCGCACGCGGAAGAACATGGGCTCGATCGACCGCAACAGCGACCTCTACGCCCGCTACATGAAGAAGCTGGGCGAGCAGGAGACGCAGGGCGAGAAGATCGGGGCGGAGAACATCGAGCTGACAGAGAAGCTGCGGAAGTTGCAGGAAGACCTGAGCAAGTACCTGTCGCAGCTGAATGTCGAGTAAGAAATCGCGGTTTGGGCCGGAACACGCATCAGACGCTTCCGATCCCGCATCGCTCCCGGATTGATCGCATCCAACGATCGTCCGGGAGCGATGTGTTTGGTAGCAGATCGGGAGGAGAATCGACGACATGACGACCGCGACGAGCCAGATTGAACACGGGACAAAGGCACACTCAGGACGGGCCCGGACGCTGCGCGAGCTGCGGGCCTCGGGCTGGACCAGCCGCAGCGTGAAGGCGGAGCTGCGCGAGAACCTGACCAAGGCCCTGCAGAGCGGCGAGACGCTCTTCCCGGGCATCAGCGGCTACGACGACACGGTGATCCCCGAGGTCGTGCACGCGATCCTCGCGGGGCACGACATGCTGTTCCTGGGCGAGAAGGGACAGGCCAAGAGCCGGCTGATGCGGGCTTTGGTGCGGTTCCTCGATCCGGCGCTGCCGTATCTGGATATCCCTGGCTCGTACCGCGGCGGCTGCCCGGTGCACGAGGACCCTACCAATCCGATCACGAGCGTGGGCCAGGCGTTCCTTGCCGAGCACGGCGAGAACGCGCCGATCGCGTGGTGGGCAAGTGAAGACCGGTATGCCGAGCGCCTCGCGCCGGGCACGAAGTTCGCCGACGTGATCGGCGAGATCGATCCCGGGCGGCTCGCGGGCGGCGTCAGCATGTCGGCGGAAGAATCGCTGCACTTCGGGCTGATTCCCCGCCTGCACCGCGGCATCTTTGCGATGAACGAATTGCCCGATCTCGATGACCTTGTCCAGGTTGGTCTCTTCAACATCCTCGAAGAGCGCGACGTGCAGATCCGCGGGCATCCGATCCGCTTCGATCTCGACATCGTCGTGCTCTTCTCGGCCAACCCGAGCACGTACAACCGCTCGGGCAAGGTGATCCCGCAGCTGAAGGACCGCATCGGCAGCACGATCCAGACGCACTATCCCAAGCAGCGTGACGTCGGCATTGAGATCACGGAGCAGGAGGTGCTGGCCTCTGGCCTGGATCTGGGCGGCGAGTTCCCGGTGGTGGTGCCGCGGTTCATGAAGGAAGTGGTCGAGCAAATCTCGATCGAGGCCCGCAAGAGCAAGTTCATCGACCATGCGTCGGGCGTTTCGGCACGCTTCTCGATCGCGAACTACCGCACGATGGTGGCTTCGGCGCGGCGGCGGGCAATTCGGTTGGGCGAGAAGCCGGCGGTGCCGCGGATCAGCGATCTGGCGCACTTCCACGCCAGCGCGGCGGGCAAGCTGGAGCTCGACATGATGGGCAGCCATCAGATGAACGAGAAGCAGGTGCTGGACGCGATCTGCGCGGCAGCAATAAAGACCGTCTTCGACGAGTACGCGACCGAGCACGGGATGGGCGAGATCGCGGAGATCTTCGCCAAGGGTGTGAAGATCGAGGTGGGCGACATGCTGCCTAGCGCAGCGTACGAAAAGCTTCTGAAGCGCGTGCCGCCGGCGTGGGACAAGGCGTTTGAGATCAACTCCTCGACGGAACCTGCGGTGCGGGCGTCGTGCGTGGAGTTCGTGCTGGCGGGTATGTACGCGGCGGACAAGATCAGCCGCTCGCAGCGCCACGGGCGGATGGAGTATGAGGTGTAGGGGAAGAGACGGAGAGACTGAGAGACGAAGAGACGGAGTGGGTAAGCCACGTGAAGCTGCGACGTTTGATGCGCGTCTGTTCAAGAGGGGTCTTGCGAGTTGGCAAAGGATCGGGACAAGTCTGAAGCGAAGGGACCGGACTCGCTCCCCGGTGGCATTATCCATTCGTATCAGCAGTACGACCCCAAGAACTTCCCTTCGCCCACGGCTCCGCCGCCGGATCTGGCTTCTGCCGCGATGGAGCACATGCTCGCGTACGGCAACCTGCGCGACTTGACGCCCGAGGAGCTGGCCGAGGCGATTCATCTCGATCCGTCGATGTTCCCGTCGCTGGGGCCGACCCTGGGCAGCCTGATCGCGATGCTCGAAGAACGCAAGAAGGAGATCCTGGAGCGGTACGACGTCGAGCCGTCGCGAAAAGCGGCGGCCGAGGCCTATCGCGACTCGGTGCGGCAGTCACAGCCGCCCAAGCAGTTCCGCGGCGATTTCGAGCGGGCGGCAAGGGGCGAACAGATCCGTGAGTTGGAGCGGCTTTACGAGGCCCAGAAGGACGACACGTCGCCTTTCGCGGGCGATCTGATGGGCGTGATCGGTTCGCTCGCGGACAAGTACCAGATCGAGCAGTTGTCGGGGCGGTACGCGTTTACCGGCCGCGAAGCGATGTCGGTGCCGGAAGCGATCGACATCAAGGATGAGCTCGAGACCATCGACGACCTGCTGGCACAGCTGCGCGAGGCGATGAAGACCGCGAAGCTCGCGATCATCGATCTTGACGCGTTGTCCGCGTTCGCCGAGGACAATGCTATCGAGAAGATCAATGACATGCAGCGTCAGATCGAGGAGTACCTGCGGGCCGAGATGGAGCGGCAGGGCATCGAGCGATCGCGGCAAGG
>CANHCQ010000031.1 GCA_947459215.1 Phycisphaerales bacterium | reverse complement strand
ACCCGAGCGGGTGAAGATGTACGCCGAGCCTTGGTCGACGTTGGCGCCGACGTCGTCGAAGTACGCCGCCACCAGCGCCGTGTCACCCGAGAGCGCGACGGAGACGCCGAGGTTATCGCTCGCCGCGCCGTCGGTCGCCGTCAACTGGGCCTGCTGGGTCCACGTGGTGCCCGAGCGGGTGAAGACGTACGCCGAACCCTGGTTGGCGTTGGCCCCGACGTCGTCGGAGGCCGCCCCCACCAGCGCCGTGTCACCCGCCCCACCCCCAAGCGCGACGGAGACGCCGAAGTTGTCGCCCCCCGCGCCGCCGGTCGCCGTCAACTGGGCCTGCTGGGTCCATGTCGTGCCCGAGCGGGTGAAGATGTACGCCGAGCCTTGGTCGACGTTGGCGCCGACGTCGTCGAACCTCGCCCCCACCAGCGCCGTGTCGCCCGAGAGCGCGACGGAGAAGCCGAGGTTATCGCTCGCCGCGCCGTCGGTCGCCGTCAACTGGGCCTGCTGGGTCCACGTGCTGCCCGAGCGGGTGAAGACGTATGCCGAGCCTTGGTTGGCGTTGGCCCCGAGGTCGTCGGTATTCGCCCCCACCAGCGCCGTGTCGCCCGAGAGCGCGACGGAGATGCCGAACTGGTCGCCCGCCGCGCCGCCCGTGGCGGTCAGCGTGGCTTCCAAGGTCCAGCCCGAGCCGGTCCAGCGATAGATGTGGGCCGAGCCCTGGTCGGCGTTGGCGCCCACATCGTCCCGCGGCGCTCCGACGATCATGGTGTCGCCATCGATGGCAACGGCGGAGCCGAACAGATCACTCCCCGCACCCGACGGCTGCAGCACCTGCAACGGCGTCGAGCGCTGGGCAAAGGCGGAGCATGCAAACATGAACGCCGCGAGTGCGGCGACCAATCGAATCACACCGGCCATGGACAGTCCTCCTCCAAAGCATCCTCAGTATGAGGGACGGGCCCTCATGACGCAAGCAGATCTGCCCGATTTCCCCCGACAATCGCGGCACACATTCCGAGCTTCTCGGACGTGATGCGATCCTCCCGCGCCGCATCACCAACCGACGCCGCGGCTCACAGCCTCTTGATCACGCTCACCGCCGCGTACAAGCCGCCGACTTCCTCCCGCGCCACGACCCGCGGCGCATACGCCGGGTTCAAAGGCTGCAAACGCACCTTCACGCCGCTCGCCTCGCCCTCGAACTTCACGCACTCGGCGCCGTCCACATCACCACGCTCGCTCTCAAAGAACACCCGCTTGAACGTCGTCTCGCCGTCGGGCTCGAGGCGTGCGAAGCAGTCCATGCCGCTCTTGATCTCCCGCAGCGGGCTGAAGACCACGATGTCGCCCTCGCGATACTCGGGCAGCATCGAGTCCCCCACCACGCGCGCGGCAAACGCGTCCGGATCGTCGATGTCCGGGCAGCGTACATACTCGTCCGCCACGCGGGCCGGGTAGCCCATGTCGGTGAACTCGCGCGGATAGCCCGCCGCCACCTTGTTGATCAGCGGCACCTCGAACGGCAGCACCCGCGCCAGATCTCCCACCAGCGGCGAAGCGACATCCGGCGCCCGCTCCGCCGCCGGCTTCGTGCTCATGCCCAAGAGGTTCGCCAGTTCGCCCGACTTGTACGCGTCATCGAGTGCGCCCAGCAGCCGCCCACCCTCGTCGATGCCGCTGCGTGAAAAAATCGACGCCAGCTTGCGCTCGCGGTCGCGATGCGCCGCCTCCCGCGCCGCCAGTTTCACCACCTCGCGCCGCACGTGCACCGGCGTCCGCTCCCATCCCGCGGCACGCACCAATTCGCCCGCCGCAAGCCCCAGCGCCACCTCTAGCCGCACGAGGACCTCGTCCGTCGGCACACCCCGCTTCTCGTTCTCGACGCTGGAGAGATAGCCCTTTGTGCAGCCCGCGGCCGAGGCAAGACCCTGCAGCGTCAGGCCGCGCGCTTCACGCAGCTCCCGCAATCGCGGCCCAAACGCCCGAGCTCTCGCTTGCCCGCCTTCCATCACCCGCTCCTGCTCTGCAAACCCGTCCGGTCAGCGCCCGCCTCTTGAAGACTCGCATTCTGTTTGGTATCCTAGACCTCGAAACGTCGTCGTTGTGCGCACAGACGCGTCGTATCCAAACAAAATCCTTTCAGACGGCTTCGAAGGGCTTGCTTCGGGCGAGCCTTTGTGGGAAACTATACCACGAGTTATCTGATTTGTAAACATCTGGGGCATCCTGTTCCGGCGCGTGGGCCATGCAACGGCCCGCACGGCCGTGGCGGGGTTGAAATGAGGGGCTGATCCATGCTGACCACCACAAGCGCTCGCCGCGCCGTTCCGATTCCAGCCCGCCCGGTGCCGGTCGTGACCCGCATCGACCGGCGCCGCCGCGATGCCAACCCGGCCCGGTTCGCCGAACGCGTGATGGAGTTCGCGCGGTGGCTGCCACTCAACGAAGCCGCGTTGGTCCGGAGCGTCTACCAGGCGGGTCGCTCGGCCCGCGAACTCGCCGCAGTGTCGCAGGTGTCCAGCCGCGTCATGCAGCGCCGGCTCCGCCGGATCGTCGAGCGCACGCTGAGCCCCGATTTCCGCTTCGCCGCCCGCCAACTCGAACTGGCGCCGAGCGTGCCGGAGTGGCCGCCGCCGCCGGGCTCGCTGCAACGTGCCGACGACCGGCTTGTGCATCTCGCGGCGTTGCGTGCGATCTTCATCGAAGGCCGGTCGCTCCGCGCCGCCACAGAAGCACTCGACCTGCCGCTGCACATCGTGCGCCGACACCACGAACTGGCGCGGCTCGAGATCGACGAACGACGCAACTGACACAACGCGCCGTACCAGATATACACCATGTTGGGGGACGTGACCATGCGAGTGATTTCGATCGGCGCCGCGGCCTCATCGCCGCGGCTGAGAATGGCGTGCGCCCGCTTCGGGCTGCGCATCACCCACGACGACCCGTGCCCGCCCCACCACGCCGCCGCACTCGCCCGCGTGCAGGCGACCCCGCCGGGCGCGATCACGCTCATCACCGGGCGCAGCGGCAGCGGGAAGAGCGTGCTGCTCCACGATCTGGAGCGCGCCTGCCGCGGGCGTCAGCAGCGCGTGATCCGAGTCACGACACCCGCACCACGCGTGCGCATCATCGATGCCATCGGCGGCACGCTGACGGCGGGGCTTTCCACACTCGCTCTGGTCGGACTGGCCGACGCGACACTTCTGCCCCGGCTCGTGCGCGATCTCTCCGAGGGCGAGAAGGCCCGACTCGCACTCGCGGTCGCGATCCGGGCCGCACGGGTGCGCCGGGCTCAATGGCTGCTGCTCGATGAGTTCCTTGCGGTGGTCGATCGCCCCACTGCCCGCGCCGTCGCGACCGGTATTCGGCGCACCTGGCAACGCGATGCCATGCCGCGGCTCGTTGTCGCCACAGCGCACGATGATCTCGCGGCGGCCCTCCGCCCGGACTGCAATATCGACCTGGATCGCGAGGTGACGCCATGACCGCGGCACAACCGCTTCGCATCCGGCGTGTCACATTCGAGCGTGTGCGTTCGTTGCTTGATCGTCACTACACACACCACCGCCCGGCGCGGCTGTGCCGCATCCTCGGTGCGTTTGTGCCCGACGATCCAAGGCCCATCGCGGCGCTGCTGGTGGCGTTCCCGCCGCTGAACGCGCGGTGGCGCGACGCGGCATGGCCGGGGGACTATCACCTCGGCTCACGCCGCCTCATCGCGCGGCGGATCAATCGGGACCTCCGCGTCATCGCCCGCGTCGTCGTCGATCCACGCTGCCGCGGCCAGGGCATCGGCGCCGCCCTCGTGCGCGCGTACCTCGCCCGACCCGCAACCCGGCGCACCGAAGCCATCGCCTCGATGGGCGAGCACTGCCCGATCTTCCTCCGCGCCGGCATGCGACGCGTTCCCACTGTTGCGGTGCGCCGCGACATTGGGCTCGATCGCACGCTTCGCAGACTGCGAATTCGGCCCGATGTGCTCGTCGATGCCCGCCTTCTTGAGCGTGCCGTGCGACGAAGACCGGAACTGGTACTGCTGCTGGCCGCGTGGGCCCGGGCCAGTCGCGGGACGCGTGCGGCACTCGATCGACCCGACTGGCTGCCCGACATCGCCGCTCAGGCTGCACGGGCGATCCTGGCGCCGCCGGCGGTGTTCGTCGCGGAGCGAGGCGATGCACTGCGGAGAACGCGGAGGAGGAGGAAGAGTGTTACCACGGAGATCACGGAGAGCACGGAGTGAAGGCTTTGTTCAAGGCAGAAGAGAGACGGGGCACGCTCGGACTGCCCTGTTGGTTGTCTTGCTTCTCGTCCTGTCTCTCGTCTTGTCTCTCGTCTTGTCTTTCGACTTACCTCGCGCCTCGTCTCGCGCCTCGCTGTCTCTCTCCGTGATCTCCGTGATCTCCGTGGTGAATGCCTCTTCTCTCTCTCCGCGTCCTCTGCGGTGAACTGCCTTCCCGATCCACACTTGGAGCACACATGACCCGGAAACGATCTGCCCGATCGGCCGACGCCGCTCGCCCTCCACTGCTCGACTCCAGGTACGCAAGTCCGTCCGATTCGGCGTCGGAGGATCTGCTCGCCGCGGCCCCGCGTGATCGGGCGGCGCTGGAGCGGTGGCTGCGCGAGGCGCTCGAGTTGTCGTTCGCTCCGCCGCTGGTGGAGGGGCACCGCTCGCCGCTGGACTATCTCTGCCACGCGTTCTTTCAGGGACGCGCGGGGTTCGACGTCGCGACCGCGAATGGGCCCGTGAGCGAGCCACCCGCGGCCCTCGACTGCGTCGTCTGGGCCTGCCGTGGCGGGGGCAAGACGTTTCTCGGCGCACTGGCCACCGCGCTCGATCTCATCTTCAAGCCCGGCATCGAGATCCGCATCCTCGGCGGCAGCATGGATCAGTCACGCCGCATGCACACGCACCTGCGCCGCCTGTTCTCGCGTCCGCTGCTCGAGCCGCTGGTGAAAGGCAAGCCGGGCGAGACGCGGCTCATCCTCAAGAACGGCTCCGAGGTCGAACTGCTCGCCCAATCCCACGCCTCAGTCCGCGGCACGCGCGTCCAGACGCTCCGCTGCGACGAGGCGGAGCTGTTCAAACCCGATGTGCTCGAGGCCGCGATGCTCACGACGCGCTCCCGCACCATCACTATTCCCGGCATCGGCCCGGTCGCGCTCGCAGGCACGGTCGAGTGCCTGAGCACCATGCACATCCCTTTCGGCGTGATGCACCGGCTGCTGCGCGAGACGCTCGAAGGACGCCGCACGCTCTTCAAGTGGGGCGTGGCGGACGTGCTGGAGTCGTGCCCGGCGTCGCGCCCGTGCGAGGGCTGCGTGCTGCAGCCCGAGTGCGACGGGCGCGCCAAACGCGCGGACGGCGCGGGCGGCGGACACATCCCGATCGACGACGCGATCCGCTTGAAGCGACGCGTCAGCCTCGCAACGTGGAACGCCGAGATGCTCTGCCTGCGGCCCAACCGCACGCACGCGGTCTTCCCGGAGTTCGACAGCGCCGTGCACGTGTTCAACGACGAGCGCGTGCCGGCGATGCTGAACGTTGGCGTGATCGCCGATCCCTTGGCCCCTTCTCTCCCCGCACCGAGGGAGAGCGAAATCATCCTCTGCGGCATGGACTTCGGCATCCGCTCGCCCGCGGTGGTGCTGTGGGCGCTGCTGCGCGGCGAGGTGCTCGAGATCGTCGAGGAGCGACACCTCGAGGGCGTCACGCTCCCCGAGCACATCGCCGCGATCGTGAAGGGCGGCGAGCTCGGATGGCCGATGCCCAAATGGATCGGCATCGACCCCGCGGGTGCGGCGGAGAACGACCAGACGGGAAAATCGGCCGCGGATCTACTGAACGAGGCCGGGCTCCTCGTCACGAAGAAGGCACTCAAGATCAGAGAAGGCCTGAACTTGGTCCGCGCCCGACTCGCTCCAGCCGACGGCACCCCGCCGCGGCTGCGCGTGCACGCCCGCTGCGAGAAACTCATCGAGAGCCTGGAACGCTACCACTACGACCCCAGCAAGCCCGAGAGCCTCGAGCCGGTGAAGGACGGCTTCGACCACGCGGTGGATGCGCTGCGGTATCTGATCACGAACCTGGACAAGGCGAGCAGAACTCAAGCGCGGACCTACGACCGGTGAGACCCTGCATCGCGCCAGTGGGACCGGCCTCCGGCCGGTCTGCCTTGGGTTGTCGGAGATGTGAGCGATTTGTTGCAGTCCATCCGACAGTCGACCGGCCGGAGGCCGGTCCCACTGGCGCTTCACGGGCGCGATGGAAAGCAACAACCCCCGCTTGCGCGGGGGTTGGAGCGAATGTCTGACTGTCCTGCTCTCACTCAGGCCGCGCGGCGGAAGCTGCGGCGGGCGGTCGAGAACTTGTAGGAGAAGGCGCGCTTGGCGGTCGACTTGCGGGCCGTGCGCTTCGCGGTCGAGCGCTTGGCGTTCTTCTTGTAGCTCGAGAACTTGAACGAGCTCTTGTTCGAGCTGGTCTTGCGGGCGGTCTTGCGCGCGGTCGTGCGGGCCGTGCGGCGGGCGGTGCGCTTGGTGGTGCGGCGCGTGGCGCGTTTGGTCGTGCGGCGGGTCGTGCGGCTGTTCTTGCGAGTCGGCATGTCTGACGTCTCCAGATGCGGATCAGGTGCGGGTCTCGCCCTGCCCCAGGTGAGGAGGCCGTCCGATCGGGCGCCCTCCGGCGAGCGGCGGCGGGCATGTGCCCGTCCAGATAACCGCTCTGACACCCGATCGGCGACGGGTCGGCGCGACTTTGGCAATCTTGCGGAAGATTGCGAAGAATGACCGTTCGGTCGTGGGCCCCGGTGTCGAGCAACTCGGGGGTTGCACCGATAGTCAGAAGCCGGAAGGCAATCACCACGGAGATACAGAGACACAGAGAGAGACGAGAAGGAATAGAAGCTCGAGGGCAGCAGGGCAGCAGGGGAACGATTGTCTTGAGACTTTGAGCCCTTCGAGCCCCTTGAGTTGAACGTCTTTCTCAGTGCCTCTGTGTCTCTGTGGTGAATGTTCGAGTGTGTTTCGAATCAGGAAGGGAACAGTCATCGCTTCGCACGATCCATCTTCTGTCTGGTCTCCCGACTCCTGGCGCACGAAGCCCGTGCAGCACGCGGTGGCGTACGACGATCCGGCGGCGGTCGACGCCGCGGTGAAGGACCTGCGGCGGTTGCCTCCCTTGGTCACGTCGTGGGAGATCGAGCGGCTGCGCTCGCTGATCGCCGAGGCCCAGGAAGGCAAGCGGTTCGTGCTGCAGGGGGGCGACTGCGCCGAGACGCTGGCGGATTGCCGCAGCGAGACGATTACCAACAAGCTGAAGATCCTGCTGCAGATGTCACTGGTGCTGGTGCACGGCGTGAAGAAGCCGGTGGTGCGGATCGGGCGCTTCGCGGGGCAGTACGCCAAGCCGCGTTCGAGCGCAACCGAGACCCGCGAGGTCAACGGCCAGAAGGTGACGCTGCCGTCGTACTTCGGCGATCTGTTCAACTCCGCCGAGTTCACAGCCGCGGCACGCCGCCCCGACCCGGCGCTGATGGTCCGCGGTTACAAGCACTCGGCGCTCACTCTCAACTTCATCCGCTCGCTGGTCGACGGCGGCTTCGCCGACTTGCACCATCCCGAGTACTGGGATCTCTCGTTCTTCGCCCACGCGAGCCTGTCGCCGTCGCTCCGCGAGGAGTATCAGCGGATGACCGCGAACCTGGCCGACGGGCTGCGGTTCATGGAGGCGCTCGGCGAGAAGGCGGTGGACGACCTGACCCGCGTGGAGTTCTTCACGAGCCACGAGGGGCTGAGCCTGGATTACGAATCGGCCCAGACGCGCACCGTGCCGCGACGTGCCGGGCATTACAACCTGTCCACCCACTTCCCGTGGATCGGCGAGCGTACCCGCTCGCTCGACGGGGCACACGTCGAGTTCTTCCGCGGCATCCGCAACCCCATCGGGATCAAGATCGGGCCCAAGGCCGCGGGCGATGAGGTCGTGGCGCTGTGCGAGCGGCTGAACCCCGGGAACGAGTCGGGGCGCCTGGCCTTGATCTGCCGCATGGGTGCGGCGAACGTTGCCGCCAACCTGCCCCGCATCGTCGAGAGCGTGCAGAAGGCCGGCAAGAAGGTCCTCTGGATGTGCGACCCGATGCACGGCAACCAAACCACGACTTCGACGGGCATCAAGACCCGTTCGTTCGACGCGATCTGCTCCGAGCTCGAGGCCTCGTGCGACGTGCACAAGAAGCTCGGCACGGTGCTCGGCGGCGTGCACTTTGAGCTCACCGGCGAAGACGTGACCGAGTGCGTCGGCGGGGCGGCGGGCGTGACCGAGGCCGACCTGTCCACCAACTACGTCAGCCTGTGCGATCCGCGGCTGAACTACCAGCAGTCGCTGGAGATGACGTTCCTCTTGAGCCGCAAGCTGGGGCGGGGGAACTGAGTCTTCACCGTAGAGTACAGAGGAAAACCAACGCGTCTGAATCAACGAGCTCCAAGAGGGTCGAGGACTTTCGGCTTTCGCAGGCGCTCGCGGCGCGCGATGCCTTACGACCCTTGGGAATCGTCGAGCTCATTGAGTTGAGATTCTCTTCGCCGCTCTCTGCGTCTCTGTGCCTCTGTGGTGAATCCCAACCTCAGAACGGCACATCGATCGCGAAGGTGAACAGGCGTTTGCGGTCGCCCTCTTCCATCTTGACGGGGAAGCCGAAGTCGAAGGCGAGCGGGGCGCCGGAGAGGGCGGGGATACTGACACGAAGACCGGTACCGACGGAGACGCGGTAGTCGTTGAACCCGGGCGAGTAGAGCACGGTGCCGCTGTCGATGAAGAAGACGACGGCGAGCAGATCGTCGAGGACTGGGATCTTGACCTCGGGGGTGAACGAGAAGAGCCACGTGCCACCAACGGGCTGGTTGCTGGGCTGGCCGTTGTCAGCGCGGACGGAGCGGGGCGAGACGGTGCGATAGCCAAAGCCGCGGAGGTCGCCGCCGCCGAGGTAGAAGCGGTCGTAGACGGGGACTTCATCCTTGTTCTGGGGGATGTAGTAGGTGCGGGTGCGGAAGGAGAGCGTGGTCTTGCGGCCGAGGTAGTCTTCGCGGATGGGGATGTAGATCTGGTGCTCGCCCTTGAGGATCTGGTAGGACTTGGTGCCCATGACCTGTTCGACGCCGAGGGAGAGCTTGGTGCCGTTGGTGGGCGAGACGGGGTTGTCGAAGGTGTTGCGGGTCATCTCCAGGCCGACACCGACGGCGTTGTTGGTGCCGGCGCTGTTGACGATGTCCACCGCCGAGTCGGGCGGCACGTTGAAGACCGTGATGCGCTCGAAGCGGATCGGCATCGTGGCCGTCCAGCGGGTGCCGAAGCGGCGGCCGAGGGAGAAGCGCGGGCCCACGCGCTGTTCGTCGTACTCGTCGTAGACCCGCTTGTTGTACGAGAAGGCGGCGGCGCCGGAGTAGTTGGTCTCGAAGAGATACGGCTCGGACAGGCCGATGGCGTACGACTGCACGCGATCGCCCGGAAGAGCCTGCATCGTGAAGGTCTGACCCGCGCCGCGGAAGGCGCGGCCGCTGAAGAGTTCGCCGAAGGTGTCGGGCGTGTCGGCGACGTCAAAGTTGCGCTGCGTGACGGCGATGCGGCCGAGCACGCCGCCGTCGCTGCTCACCGCCGCACCGACGTTGAACTCACCGGTGTTGGTCTCGGCGACCTCGACCAGGACGTCGCGGTGTTCGGGGTCGTCCTCGGCGGGGCGCTGAGGTGTGACGCGGAGGCGCTGGTTGTCGAAGACATTGAGGTTCTTCAGACGCGTCTTGCTGTTCTCGATGGCGACGGTGTCGAGCGGGCGATCGGGCTTGACCTCGATATGGCGCCGCGCCACCTTGTGCTGCGTGATGTCGTTGCCCTGGATGATGACCTCGCCGGTCTTGAAGTCCTTGCCCTGGAAGAGGAAGAGGACGATGTCGACGACGGGCTGCTCGGTGTCGCGGCGCTCGCGGCGTTCGACCTTGGCCTCGCTGTAGCCCATCATGCCCAGGGCATTGGTGAGGATCTTGCTGGACTTCTCGAGCTTCTCGATGCTGTAGACGTCGCCGGGCTTGATGAGCATGAGGCCCTTGGCCTGCTCGCTGTTGATCTGGCCCTCTCGGTAGACCATGATGTTGCCGCCCGACTTGGCGGTGGCAGATTCAGGCCCGAGGACGATCATCTTCTCGCCCGGCTGCATGGCGGCCCGGGCCTTTTCGATCGTGGGATAGGTTCGGCTGAACTCGGCGTAGACGGTTTCGATGTTCCGAAGGGTGTAGACGGGTCCTTCGTCGATCACGAAGGAGATGATCGCTTCCTTGCCGTTGGGCGCGGGGCGGACGATGCGATCGACCCGCACGTCGAGGTGGCCGCGGTCCTTGTAGAGCTTGATGATGGCGGCGACGTCGTCGTCGAGCACGTCATCGTCGAGAGGCCCGCGCTCGAAGAGCCACGCCGTCTTGGTCTTGACGACGCTGCGGATCTCGTCGCCAGCGAAGGAGCGGTTGCCCTCGAAGCGGATGTCCATCACCTTCATCCGCTCGCCCTCGCGGATGGCGAAGAGCACGATGCCGGTCCGCTCGATCTCTTCGAGATCGGTGGTCACGCGGCAGAGGTAGTAGCCCTTCTTGCGGTACATCGCCTCGATGCGCCGTGCCGCCCGCTCGAGGGCCAGCGGGTCCACGGGCGTGCCGCGGAGGATGTCGACTTCCTTGTTGATCTGCTGATCGCTGAAGCGGCGGTTGCCGACCGATTGAACGTCCTGCACGATGGGCTGGAGCTGCAGGACGTAGAGCAGGGCGATGGTGCCGTCATCGAAGGACTGCACGCGGGTCTCGACCTGCTTGAAGAGGCCGATGCGGTTGAGGCGGGTGATGTCGCCGCTGACGACGTCCTGCTCGTACGCCGCGCCCTCGCGGAGGCGGAGCTGGTTGCGGACGAGGCGATCGGTCTCGGGGGCGACCGGCTCGTAGGTGGTCGGCGTGCCCTCGGGCGCGTCGGCGGCGGGCTTGACGGGCTTGACGAGCCGCACCTCGCGAATGGGGCGACCCTCGAAGATCGCGGCCTTGGCGTCGGGCTGGGGCTTGGGCTCCTCGCGGGGGAGCGTGGTATCGCTGGCCGGCGCGCCGACGGGTCGCTCGGACTGGCTCGGGGGTGCGTCAGCGGACTGAGCCGAGGCGGTCGTGCCTGTGCAGAGACCCGCGATCAGCACGAGTGCCGCGGCGGAGTGGGCAAGGGGGTGTGAACAGCAACGTGGACGCAAGTGGCTCACCGGAGCGGAGACAGTACACCATCTCGGACGATGATGCGCGAGATGATTGTGCACCGCCAAGACTGCGCCTTTGCCGACCGAAGGCCCCTGGGCGTTCCGGGCCCGGGACACGGTCTCTGGGAACAGATTGTCGGATGTGGACAAGCCCGGGCGGCGCTCGGTGTTGTGACAGAATCGCGGGGGATGGGGCCGCCCCGGCTCGCGGGAGGATCGCGGTGACCCTGCCCGCATCAATCGAACATCAGCATGACGTATGCCCCGAAGAGCAAAAGGTGCACGCAGCCGAGCAGCACGTTGGTGCGGGGCAGGGCGAAGGTGAGCGTGGCCGTGAAGAGGGTGAGGGCGAGCAGGACCATCTCGGCCGGTTCGAGCCCAAGGGTCAGGCCGCGGCCTGTGACCAGCGAGATCGTGATGACCAGCGGGATCGTGAGCCCGATCGACGCGAGCACCGAGCCGAGCAGCACGTTCACCGACCGCTGCAGGCGGTTCTCGCGGGCGGCCTTGACCGCGGCGATCGATTCGGGTGTCAGCACCAGCGTCGCCATGATGAAGCCACTGAGGGCGATCGGGGCATTGAGCCGCTCGACCATGGATTCGAGCGGGAGCGACATCTGCTTGGCGAGCATGACCAGGGGCAGGCCGTAGGCCCCGAGCATGAGCGAGTGAAAGAGCGTCGATCGCTCGGCCCCGACGGCGGCGGCCTGCTGGTGATCGTGCTCGGCGGCGGCGGCCTCGGTGGCGTGCTCCTCCGGGGAGACGAAGAAGCCCTTGTGACGCCGGTTCTGGACATACATGAAGATCGCGTAGATCGCGAGCGACATGATGGAAAGGAAGACCATCTGGAACGTCGAGAGCGTGGGGCCCGACGTGCTCTTGGTGAAGTTGGGGAGCACGAGCCCGAGCACGGTGAGCGGGATGATGAGGATCAGGAAGGCGTTGGCGCTCTGGAGGTTGTACGACTGTTCGTTGTGGCGCAGGCCGCCGAGCAAGAGCGAAAGGCCCATGAAGCCGTTGAGGACGAGCATGACCACGGCGAACATGGTGTCGCGTGCGAGCGTGGGCTTCTCGTCGCCGGTCGACATGACGAACCCGACCATGGCGACCTCGAGCCCGGTGATGGCGAGGGTGAGGAGCAGCGTGCCGAACGGCTCGCCCAGGCGATGCGCGAGCACGTCGGCGTGGCGCACCGTGGCGACGGCGGCGGCGAGGATGACGGCGCAGATCACGAGCAGGATGAACACAGCGGCGATCGATGATTCGAGCAACGGCGCGACGAAGCCCTTGCCGAGGATGAGCGCCGCGAGGGTGACGACCACAAGAGCCAGGGGCCACTCGCGAAGGACCGCGGAGAATTTGGAGGGAGTTCCAGGCATCGGGAATGAGGATATCGACGGCCGTGATCGGCAAGCGTGAGGTTGACAACCTCCATATTCTCATCGAGCGATGTGTTTCGAGTTCTTCCAGTCTCGGTCTCATGAGGACGTCGGCGCGAAGATGCGCGACGAGCACAGCCGCTGGCTCACCGAAGCGCTGAATCGCGGTCAATTCGACCTGCCCCGCATCCCGGTGCGCCGGGCCGACTCGGGCGGCTTTGATTTCCTCACCGCCACCGCCCGCGGGCGGGTGGTCTGCGAACGCTGGTGGCGAAGGGCGCTTCGGGCAATCTTCTTATAGGTGCTTTTTATTGGTGCTTCGCGCGGCGTTTTGGCGGCCTTGCGGCCGCTGAAATGGGCATGAAGATGGGGTACGGCGTGTGTCCGGTCTGAACCGGCGAATCTCACGCGGCGTATCAACCGAAGAGCATGCTGTGACCACCGCGTTCACCATCCTGATTGACGGCCAATGTTCGCTCTGCCGGCGCGAGGCGGCGGCGATGCAGCGGATGGACGCCGGGCGGGGCGCGCTCAAGATCGTCGATATCGCGGCCCCGGGCTTTATGGCCGCGGAATACGGGATCACCGACGACGAAGCGATGGGCCAGATTCACGGCGTGATGCCCGATGGCCGCGTGCTCACCGGGCTCGCGGTGTTCCGGCACGCGTACGGCGCACTGGCGCGGGGCGGCGGGATCGGCGCCAAGTGCATGAGCGCCTTGTTCGCAACCACCGGCTGGCCCGTGGTGCGGGTTGTGGCGAACGCGGGCTATCGCTGGTTTGCGCGAAATCGGATCGCGATCAGCAGCCGCGTGGGTCGCTTGCTGGGCGATGAGCCGGTGGTCTGCACGACGGATCGCTGCAAAGTGCCTTGAGAGATTGCACTGTCAAACGAAAACGCCGCGGCTCGGGCTGCGGCGTTGTGTGCTGCGCTGAAACGGACGATTACGGACAGAGCACTTCGTTGTACGCGACGACGAAGACCTGGAAGTCGAGGTCGTCGACGACGCGGTCGAAGTTGAGGTCGCTTGGACAGCCGAGGGGCATGCCCAGATCGTTGCAATCGAGGATGTTGTACGCGCCGGCGAAGAGCTGGAAGTCGAAGTCATCAACGACGCCGTCGTTGTTGAGATCAGCGGGGCAGAAGGCGCGGGGGGTGAAGGCGAAGCGCAGCGCCAGCGGGCTGTAGAAGAAGCCTTGGGTCGCGTTGTCATCGGAGTAGTTGTACACGGCTCGGCCGATCTGGGCCGGCGAGCCCTCGGAGCCCTCGAACAGGCCGGCGAAGTCGATCGGGCCACGGCCGCGGATGGTGAGGCAGAGGTCGCCGCCCTGGTAGACGTAGCCGCGGTCGAAGTTGATGTACCAGGCGTTGTCGTTGGGTTGATTGGCGACGCCGACGGCCGGGAACGCGTTCGCGGGGATGGTGAGCGGGCCGGAGCGGGCGAGCACCTCGTCCATGCCGGAGTTGTCGGCGTAGGTCGTGGTCATGGTCAGCGGCGAGGTGTTCGCGCCCGAGATCCACACGTCGAAGCGAGGAACCGTGATCTGCGTCGCGGGGAAGGGACTGGAGCTGGTGCTCTGCACGGAGGCGCGGCGGAGACTCAGGCCCGTGATCGCCGAGCCGTAGTCCACCGCGAGCAGTTGGCTCGCAGGGACGATGAACTGAATGGCGTAATTGGAGATACCCGCGAGGATCCAGGGATCGTTCGACGTGCCGGTGGCGAGGTTGTTCGGGCTGATGACAGATGGGATGTAGCCGAGCTTGACGGCAAGGCCGGTGTACCCGCTCGCGAAGAAACCGCCGCTGGTCGCGTTGGGGTCGCTGTTGACAAGCACCCGGTTCTCGCTCGGGCTGGACGGAACCAGATCGAGCGTGTTGATGAGCGCCGAGAGGCCGCTGTGCCGAATGTCGATGCACAGCGGACCGCCCTTGTAGACAAACTGGCGGCGGAACTGCGCGAGCTTGCCGAAGGTGCCGACCGAGCCCGGCGGGAACGTCCCCGCGGCGATGCTCAGCGGCCCGTCATGCACGAGCACCAGATCGGAACCCTGATTCTCCGCGAACGTCGTCGACACGCTCTCGGGCGGATTGACCGCGCTGCTCAGCGAGATCTCAAAGTCGAGCGCCGAGGTATCCACGCCCGGCGCGCCAACCAGCGGGGACGCAAACTGACGCAGCCACAGCGAGTCGATCACGCTCCCGACCGGGATGTACCGCATCTCACTGGCCGACAGCACAACCTGCATCCGCTCGCTCAGAGGACCACCCAGAAAGCTGTTGCTCGGATTCTGCTGGTTGAGCGGCGACGAACTCGCCGCATCCACGCTGTAGCGCCTGACTGTGAAAAGGGGGAAGCCACCGAAGCCGGTCTCCGTGGCGGTGTAGCTCAGGGCGGCGCGAGACTCGAATGCCGAGCCCCACCCCAGCGCCGGCGTCCCCGTCGCTTCGAGCAGTGCGTCCGCTACCCCAACGGCTTGACCGGTGTGGCGAATGACCGAAAGCAGCGGACCGCCGCGATACGAATAGGGAGTCACGAACGGAATCTCCCAGGAGAACGGCGCGACCGGCTGGCTGCCCGCCGAAGCAACGGCTCCCACAGGGACGCTGAGCGGACCGGAGCGCACCGTCACAGCATCGGCGCCGACATTGCTCGCGAAGACGTCCGACAGCGATCCCGGCGGATTCGTGGACCGAGAGAGTTGGATGTCGAACGCCCCGTAGTTCGCAGGGGCCGTCGGCCAGAACGCAGGAAAGTCGATCAAGTTCGCGCGGTACGCGAGGCCCACAAAGTCCGACCCGGGCCCGATCGTGTCGAACTGGTTGGCGGCCATGGTCGACACCGAGGTCGCGCCAAAGTCCACCGTCAGTTCGTTGTAGCCACTGTCCGCTGCGGTCGCCACCATCGCGTCCCCCACCGTGACCTTGGTCACACCCTTGGCAAGGTCGACCGGCGGCGGGGTGAAGGTGAGGCGGACGACCAGCCCGGAGTCGCTGAAGACGACCGTCGACGTGCTCGCGTCCGCGGAGAGGCTGGTGACAACCTCCTTGGCCAGGCCGACCGCGCTTGTCACATCGGCAAAGTGCAGATCACCACCCTGGTCATCTTGCACACGGAACTCGATCACCAGCGGGCCGCCGGAGTACACAAATCCGCGTGTGAACGCGATCACCGGACCAAAGCCCAAGGGGGCTGATCCGCCCGGACCACCCGGATAGGCGCCGGCCGCGAGGCCCAACGTGCCCGAGCGGACAAGCACGGGGTTGAGCATGTTGGTCGCGAAGTTGGGCGCCACAGTCGCGAACGTGCGGCTGGAGGCGGCCAGCGTGATGTCGAAGCGGTCGAGGTTCCGCGCGGTGCTCGGAAAACTGCTCGGAGCGAAGGTGTTTGTCTGTCGAACCTGCAAGCCGGTGATCACGCTGCCGGGCGGAATGGCCGTCATCAGGGCGGCGTCGTAGAAGACCTGGTAGACGCCACGAGGAGCATCGCCCAGCGGACGAGAATCAATCAAGGTGCCCGCGACAAACTCCGCGCCCGGCGGGATCACCGCCGTGCTCTGGGCGTGAGCGATGGTTGCGAGGGCGCCGACACACAGGACGGCGACGTGGTGCAACGTGGACCGACGCGGGGGCAGAGTCGACATGAGCATGACCTCTCTCCTCTCCGGCGGCGTGTGCCGCGGGCGATCGGCCGAGCCTACCAGCGCGAGACGGCGTTGCGGTGGGGATACTGCGAAGAAGGTCGCAAAGAAACAACAAAGTCCGAGAATCGCCGTGTGTCGGCGATCGGAGATCAAGACCACAACCGCCCGCGATGGCTGCGGGCAGGGCCTTTGTGGTGCGGGGTCTGGAAGGCCCCGCCCCCCGGGGGGTCGACTGGGGAGATTCACGGGCAGAGCAGCGCGTCGTACGCGACCACGAAGATCTGGAAGTCGAGGTCGTCGACCACGCCGTCGAAGTTGAGGTCGGCGGGGCAGCCGATGGGCATGCCGCCAGTGGTGCAGTCGAGGATGTCGTAGGCCTGGACGAAGATCTGGAAGTCGTCGTCGTTGACGACGCCGTCCTTATTGAGATCGGCAAGGCACGACGACGGCGGGGTGTACGCGAAGCGGATGATCGGCGGTGCGGAGAAACCGCCGAGGACCGCGGCGTCGGCGTTGGAGTCGTCCCTTCGCATGGTCGCCAGCGCGCTGCTGTTCATCGCCGCGACGTCGAAGCCGGAGAAGGCGTTCAGCGGCGACTCGCTGCGGATGGTGACGCACAGGTCGCCGCCGCGGTAGAAGAAGGCCTGAGGGAAGTCGATGTAGAAATCGAACTCGTCGGCGTCGTTGGTGGGCAGGATGGGGCTGTCGCGGAAGACGCCGGCGGGGAGCGTGAGCGGGCCGGTGCGGGCGTCGATGCGGTCGGGGCCTTCGTTGAGCGCGACGGTGGCGCTCATGGTGTTGGGGGTGTTGGCCGCGGTGCTGAGCGCGACGTCAAAGCGGGGCAGCAGGGTGTTGGAGGCCGGATAGCTCACGGCGGTTTGGGTGACGCGGTTGCGGAAGGACATGCCGGTGATCTTGGCGCCGGGCGGGATGTCGTTGAGCGCGGCGGCGGAGTAGATCATCTGGTTGGTGCGGTTGCTATCGAAGATGCGACGACCGGTGGTTTCGCCGCCGCTCGTCACACCGGAGGCGACATAGCCAAGCTTGATGGCCGGGCCGGCGCTGAAGGCGCCCGCAACCTCGGTGCTGCCAACGACGGTCACTGTGCGGATCGCGGATGAGTTGAGGTCGCCGGTGAAGTTGGGGAGCGAGGCGCCGGGCAGGCCCTTGGTTCGAACGGTGATGCACAGGCCGCCGCCGTTGTAGACAAAGCCTCGCTGGAACTCGATCGCGGGGCCGTAGGGCTGCGCGCCGCCGCCGAAACTGGGATACGACTCGGCCTTGACACCCAGCGGGCCGTCGCGGACCTGGAGCTTGTCGGCGCCCTCGTTGGTGGCGAAGGTATTGCTGATCGTGCTGGGTGTGCGGGCCGCGGTGCTGAGCCAGATGTCATAGTCGAGCGTGGCGAGGTCCCTGTCGGGCCACGCGTTGCCCGCGCCGGCGGCCCGGCGCAGCGAGAATGAGTTGATGACCGATCCGACCGGGATGTGGCGCAGCTCGTCCTCGTGAATGACGACCTGGTACGTCGCGTCGGTCGCGGTCAGGATCTGCGAGGTGAGCGAGTTTCCGTCAGTCAGAGCGCGGTCGTTGAGCGCTATGACAGCGGCATCGGCGTCGAAACGGTAGATCAACGGGGTCGCCAGCTGATTCACCGAGTCGGTGTTCGAGTCATTGAACCACGCCGATTGCAGACGGGGGTTCGCGAACGTGTCGATGGCCACGCTCTCCACCTGCCCGTGTCCGCTGGTGCGGTTGAGCATGAACAAGTCGCAGCCTCGGTACTCATCGGGGCGCTGGAAAGGCACAACAAACGAGTACGGCGAGGGAGTGCCAGCGCTCCAGCCATCGGGGTTGGGCAGCATCGCGTTCGCGGGGATGAACAGGGATGCGTCGTACACCTCGACCGCGTCCGTGTCCACGTTGGAGTCGATATCGCTGAGCATGCCGCCGACCGGCGTGAGCGAGCGGGAGAGCTGCAGGAACCAGTTCGCGAAGAACTTGTCAGCGCCGGGCCAGGGGCTGCTGGACGGAACCAGGTTGGTGCTGTCGTTGCGGAGCGACAGACCGGTGAGGCTGGTGCCGGGTGCGAACGCGTCCAACTCGCTGGCACCGATCGTGGTGGCGATGGTGCGGTCGTTGCTGGTGAGGGGATGGATGTTCGAGAACGAGGGGCCGTCCACGGTCGCGAACTCCTCACCCAGGAACAGCTTGTTGACACCGTCGGCGGCGCGGGCGGTGTCGCGGACAAAGCCGATGCGGAGAACGGGCGCGGCATCGGTGACAAGGCCCGCGAGCGCGCCTTGGCCGTTGGCAAAGGCGTGAGCGATGCCGGAGACCGAGTGCGCATCGATCGTGCCGGAGACGCCGCCAGCCTGGCCGCTGTGGCGGATGGTGATGACCAAGCCGCCGCCGGTGTAATAGAAGGGCGTGGCGAACGTGATGGCGGGTCCGAAGGCCTCCGCGTTGGGGGCCGCGGCACTGGCGCTGAATACGCCGGCGAGCGGGCCGAAGAGCCCGTCGCGTACCTTGACGTCAGTGCCGGTCACGACGTTGTCGCTGAAAGTGGCGCTCATGCTCGAGGCCAAGCGCGCCGCCTTGCCCAGGCGGATCTCGTAGTCAGAAAACGCGGTCGCCGCGGGTGGCCACGCGGCCGCGACCGACGCGTCCAGCCGGAACGCGATCGAGGTGATCACGCTGCCGACGGGGATCTGATCGAGCACGCTCTGGTTGATGATCACCTGCGAGGTGCGCGCGCTCGATGCGAGCGGGGTCGTGCCGGAGTTGTTGCCATCGGTCGTGTTGATCCCCGCGTCGGGAACGACACCGGTCTCGGCGGTCTGGGCGGAGGCGGAGAAGGAAGAGATGGCGGCGCAGGTGCCCGCCAGCAGCGCGAGCTGCAGAGCGTTTCGAGCGTACATGGATGGTTCCTTTTCTTGAGGCACCCGATCGTCAACCACTCGTCAGCGAGCGAAGTGAACCGATCAGGCCTCCAGAACCACGCGAGAAAGGTGGCAGAAACGCGCCGCGCCGGCAAAGCCGCGGGGCCAAGAAAAAACCCGCGGCCAAGGGGCCGCGGGCGGGTGAGCGGATGACTGTGCCGAGTTCTTACGGGCAGAGCACGGCGTTGTACGCCTGCACAAAGGGCAGGAAATCGTCGTCGTTCACGATGCGATCAAAGTTGAAGTCGCCGGGGCAGCCCAGTGCCATGCCCGCGTCGGTGCAGTCGAGGATGTTGTAGGAGAGAACGAAGATCTGGAAGTCGAGGTCATCGACCACGCCGTCGTTGTTGAGGTCGGCGGGGCAGAAGGCGTTGGCGGTGAAGGCGAAGAGCGTGGTCGGGGGCTTGGCGAAGTTGCCGGTGGTGGCGTCGGGGTTACCGCTATCACGCACACCCTGGATGTCCGAGACCGGTTCGGAGTCAAAGGTGGTTTCGAAAGCGGCGCTGGCCGGGCCGATCGGGAAGCTGGATCGAATCGTGAAGGCCAGGGTACCGCCCTGGTACACAAACGGGCGAGTAAACTGAATGAACACACCCCAGTCCTCACGATCGGACGTGGAGCGAGCGGACCACGAGCCGCGATTAAGGCTGAGCGGTCCCGAGCGCACCTGAACCAGATCGGAACCGTCGTTGGTCGCGATCGTCGGGCTCGCGGTCGCGGGTGTCCTGGGCGAGGTGCTCATCCACAAGTCGAATCTGGTGAACGAAACATCGGCTGCCGGGAAGTCGTCGGTGGCGTTGGGCTGCAGCCTCCAGGTGACGCCGTTGATGGTGGCACCCACCGGTACCCCGACGGCTGCGGGGCTGTAGAGCATCTGGAACGTGCGCGAGAGGACGAAAAGGTTGCGGTCGGCAGTCGCGGGGGTCACGATCCGCGACTTGGGTGTGGTGCCCGCAGGGATGTAGCCGAGCTGAATGGCGGAGCCGCCATCGACAGAGAAATAGCTGCCGCTGGTGGCGGTCTTCCCGTTGCTGCGTACGGTGCGGGTCAGGGCAGCCGGGTTTGCGGCGCGCAGGGTGGGGCCGCCGTTGGACACCTCGGAATGCCGGATGGTGATGCACAGATCGCCGCCCGTGTAGACAAAGGCGCGATCGAAGGTGATGGTGCCGCCGTAGCGCCCGGTGGAGCCTGCGGGGAGCGCTTCGGGCAGCCAGGAGATCGGACCGGAGCGGACGATGAGAGCGTCGCTGCCGACGTTGTTGGCGTAGGTCGTGCTGGCGGTGAGGGGGCGGTTGGCGGCGGTGCTCATCTCGACCGAGTAGTCATCGGCCTGGGCGCCGGTGACGCCGGGCCATGCGGCCTGCGATGTATCCGCGAGGAAGCTGAGCGAGGTGATGAGCCCGCCGACGGGGATGTAGCTCAGGTCCGATCCGGCCAGAACATATTGGATCGTGGAATCGGAACTCGCATATGGGCTGGCGAAACTATAGCTCATCCCCAGGCCAGTGCCGTCCTTGGCGCTATTGGGCACGATGACCTGGGCGTCGGCGGAATAGCGGGTCACGGGGACATTGGCGGTCGCCGGGACGGTCGCGCTTCCGACGCCTAAGTTGAACTTGCCGCGGACGAGTGACTGCAGCGGCACGCTGTTGCCGTCGGCCGCGTCGAGCGAGCCATCGACGATCGCAATGGGCTGGTTGTTGATGAGCATGTCGAGTGTGCCCGAGCGGTAGGGGAACGGCTGAGAGAACGGCACGTCCCAGGTGAACTCGGCGGTGCCCGTCGCTGGCTTAGCAGCCATTGATCCGGCGGCGACGACCAGAGAGCCGCTGCGCACCGCCTGGGCGTCGGAGCCGGAGTTGGAAGCGACCGTCGTGGACATCGAACCGGGTGTGAGGGGGCTTCGGCTCAGCCGCAGATCGAACTGCGGATAGGACGCGAGCGCCGGCGGCCACGCGGCGGTCGACTGATTACGCCATGCGACGCTGGTGAGCAGGGTGCCCGGCCCGACGGCTTGGAACTGCTCGGGACCCAAGAGGGATTGGTTCGTGAAGCTCTGGTTGCGCGTGAAGCCGACGAAGAAGGTGCCGGGGACGGTGTCTGCGAACTGCTTCGGGGCGTAGATCTTGGTGACGCCGTCGCCGAAGGGGGATTGCACCGGCGGGACGAACGAAAGTCGCACGATGAAGGCGCTGGCTCCCGAGGAACTGGTAGCCGTCCTAGGGGAGGCGGTCTTGCCGTTCGCAACCGCAGACCCAAGAACGCAGTCGGCGAATTTCAGGGGAGAGATTCCGCCGGCGCTTTGGATATCGATCGCCAGCGCGCCGCCGAAGTAGAGGTACGGCGTCTGGAAGTCGATGAGGGGACCCCAGCCTTCGGGCGTGGTTCCGAAGTTGGCTCCGGCCGGGTAGACCCCGGCGGGCAGAAAGTACGACCCGTCCCGGACGCGCACCGCGTTGAGCTGGTTGCTCGCGAAGGTGTTGCTCATGGAGGCCGGCGTGAGCGGCGATTGAGAGAGCCAGATCTCGTAGTCGGCGTTGGTCGAGTCGGCCGCCGGCCAGCCGGATGTTTCGGCGTTGCGGAGGCGGAGCTGCATGCCGGTGATCAAACTGCCGGGCGGGACTGAGGCGAACTGGTCGGCCGCGTAGAGCGACATGTGACGCCCGTCGCTGAACGCGCCGAGCGGGATGGAGTTGTCGCTGCTGCCCTCGACCGTGTTGGCGGCGTTGGGCAGCGTGACGGACTGGGTGTTGGGCGGCTCGACGCCCAGGCGAACAACCAGCGGGGGGGCAAACCCTCCCGTGCTGGCGGTCTGAGACCCGGTACTACCAAGACCCGCCGCGGCTGTGAAGGGCGATACCGCGTCGGCGAAGCTGAACGCGACCCCGGTCCCGTTGTTGCGGAACTCGATGACCAGCGGGCCCCCGGTATAGGTGTACGGCGTGGTAAACGCGATCACCGGACCCCAAGCCTCGGGCGTTGTGCCGCTGGCCGCGCCGCCCGGATAGGCGTTGGCGGCAATGTTCAGGGCGCCGTCGCGGACCAGCACCGCGGCGGTCATGTTGTCGGCGAAGGTCGTCGAAATCGTGGCGGGGGTGCGGGTCGAACGACCGAGACGGATCTCGTAGTCGGCGCACACCGCGGGGGCCGGAGGCCACGCGCTGGTTACTGAATTCCACTGACGCAGCTGGATCGAGGTGATGCGACCGCCAATCGGCAGGCCGACCAACTGGCTCGGTTCATAGAGCACCTGATACGCGCCTCCGAAGCTCGCCGCGAGGGGGATGGAGTTGCCTGTCCCGCCATCCACCGACGCGCTGGTCGGGGGCAGAACCTCGAAATATTGGGCACGAGCACAGGGCGCGAGCGAACCTGCCAAAGCCAGCGCGAAGACGCTGGCAACGACACGGATGATCCCAGGCATATTGATCTCCTCTCGAATAAACCGAGCGCGACTTTCCCGCGCTGAGATAACTTCAGACTACCCGAAAACGACGTCGCAACCACAGGGGAACGCAGAAATACAAGCAGCCACACCGAATTGCTGGCAAGAGATCCTCGCGTTATCCAAACAAAATTAAAACACAGAGCAAGCGAGATCCAGCATGAGGAGTTTGTCTGACTCGTTGCCTTGCGGGCAAGCACGGCGTTGTACGCCTGGACGAAGGGTGGGTCGTCTTCGCCGGTCCCGATGCGATCGAAGTTGAAGCCGCCGGAGCAACCGATCGGCATGCCGGAATCAGCGCGGTCGAGGATGTTGTCGCAGCTGGCGACGACCTCGAAGTTGAAATCGTCGACCACGCCGTCGTTTTTGAGGTCGGCGGGGCAGAAGGCATCGTCGTTGCAGGCGAAGGGGGCAGCAAGAGCACCAGAATCAGAGCTACCGATGGCGGCGTCCGGGCTGGTGGTGTTGAGCACACCGGCGGCCGCAATGTTGTAGGTGTCAAGCACCGGAGCCGGCCCGCCGTTAGCGATGATCGCGCCCGCGCGAATGGTCATGACGATCGTGCCGCCCTTCTAGACGAACGGGCGGGTGAACGGGATGAAGCGCGTCGGGCGTCGTGGGGCGGGAAGGAGCGTGCCGGGAAGGTGATGGCGCCGCTGCGGACGGTGACGAGATCGGCACGTTGGTTCGTGACGAAGGTCGGCGACCAGGTTCCCGCGAAGGTGGTCGCCGTGCTCATGGTGATGTCGAAGCGGTCGAGGCTCTGATCGGCGGCCGGGAAGGGAACCGCGACGCTCTCACCCACATACACAGCCACGCTGTTGATGGTGGCACCGAAACGGGACGCCGAGCTTCTCGGCGTGATACAGCGTCACGTGACGCCCGTTGGCGCATTGACCGATGGCACTCGAGTTCCCGGTCTGCTCCGCGAACCGCGTCTTCTTGGATGTTTTCCGAGATTGCCAACGCGTCAGGCGTGATCCCAGCCCAGACCGGCGAGGTCGATGAGCGTGCCGCCGTCGAGTCGGGCGACGCAGCCGCGACCGGCTCCCACGGTGCCGATCCGCCGCACCGGCGTGCCCACGGAAGGAACAGAACCTGGGATGTCCGCGTCGGACGTGAAGAGCAACTCGTAGTCCTCTCCGTCGCCTGCCGCCGCTCGCCAGTCGGCGACACCCGGGTGACACGGGATCGCGTCGGCGTCGATCTCGATCCGCACCCCCGATGCTTGCGCGATGCGTGCCGCGTCGCGCCCCAAACCATCGGACAGATCGATCATCGCGTGCACACGGATGCCGAAGGTGTCGAGCAACCACGCCGCTTCGCGTAAGCGCGGCTCGAACGTGAGGTGCCTCCCCGTTCCAGTCGCCCGATCGAACGAGCCGCCGAGGGCTCCGGTGACATACACTTGATCGCCCGGCATCGCACCGGCGCGCGTGACGACGTGGCCGGAAGGGTGCGCCACACCGATCGCTGTCACGGTCAGCGTCAGCGGCGACGCGGCGTCGGGCATCGAAGCCAGATCGCCGCCCACCATCGGGCAGTGCCAGTGCTCGGCCCATTTCTTGATCGCGACGCACAGGGCATCGGCGTCGCTCTGCGCGAAGCCCGCGGGCAGCGCGCCGGTCGCCAGCGCACACCACGGCGTCGCGCCCATCGCGGCAAGGTCGGAGATCGAGCGAGCGACAGCCTTGCGGGCCACCAGATCCAGCGCCGTGCCCGGCACGAAGTGGCGACGTTCGATCACCTGATCGACTGTGAGCAACATCGCGCCGCCCGGCGGACGCACCGCGGCACAGTCATCGCCGGGTCCCAGCAACACGTGCGGAAACGCCGCGGCCATTCCCGCGGATCGCTCGGCGATGCGATGAAGCAATTCACTCTCGCGCACGGGGAACGATAGTGCGTACGCGCACAGCCACCGCCGAGCCGATGGCTCGACGGTGGCCGCAATGGAGGTGTCAGGTCAATGCCACGTGCCGGACCGCCGCGAGCTTCTTCTTCAGTTCGCTGCGGAAATCGGGGTGGGCAATCGAGATCAACGCCTCGCCGCGCTGGCGGAGAGACAGGCCGTAGAGATCCACCGCGCCGTACTCGGTGACGACCCAGTGCACATGGCCGCGGGTGGTGACGACGCCGGCGCCCGGGGTCAATTCGCCCGAGATGCGGCTGATCTTGCCGCCCGCCGCAGTCGCCGGCAGGGCGATGATGGGCTTGCCGCCCACCGACAACGCCGAGCCGCGGATGAAGTCCATCTGCCCACCGATGCCGGAGTAAATCTTGTGCCCGATCGAGTCCGCGCACACCTGACCAGTGAGATCAACCTCGAGCGCGGAGTTGATCGCAACCACCTTGGGGTTGCGCCGGATCAGCGCCGTGTCGTTGGTGTGGTCGCAGGGGTGGAACTCGACCAGGCGGTTGTCGTTGACAAAGTCGTACAGCCGCTTGGAGCCGCTGACAAAGCTCGTCACGATGCGGCCCGGATAGATCGACTTCTTCGAGTTGTTCACCGCGCCGCACTCGACCAGGTCGATGAGCCGATCGCTGAACATCTCGGTGTGCACGCCCAGATCGCGCTTGTTCTTGAGGCGGCTGAGCACCGCGTCGGGGATCGCGCCGATGCCCATCTGCAAGGTCGAGCCATCCTCAACAAGGTCGGCCACCAGTTCACCGATGCGGCCTTCGACGCTGCTCTCTTCACCCGGCGGGTGATTCGGCAGAGCACGGTCGGTCTCGGCGTACGCATGCAGCTTGGACAGCGGCACCGCGCCGTCGCCATGCGTCCGCGGCATCCGAGCATTCACCTCGGCGATCACCATCTTGGCGGTGTCCACCGCCGCCCGGGCCGCATCAACCGACGTGCCCAGCGTGCACAGGCCGTGCGAGTCCGCCGGCGAGAGTTGCACCAGCGCGACATCCAGCTTGATCCGGCCCGACTTGAACAAGCCGGGGATGTCCGACAGGAAGACGGGGATGAAGTCCGCCCGCCCGTCGGCGATGGCGACTCGGGCCGCCGGGCCGGTGAAGAACGAATTGGAGAAGATGCGACCCGCGGCCTCCTTGGCCACGAACGAATCGGCACCCTCGGTGTGCAGGTGATAGACCCGGACCCCCGACAGGTCGGAGCGCTTGGACAAGGCGTCGAGCAACGGGGCCGGGGTGGCCGCCGAGCCGTGGACAAAGACGTTCATCCCGCTTTTGACAAACGAGACGGCTTCCTCAATCGAGCAACGCGCAGCCATACACACCTCCAGCCCCCCACCCCCAACCCCCATCCCCAACCCCTACCTCCACCCCCCCACCTCCACCGACCCGTCCCCAGCAGGCCCCCAACGGGCCGAACTGGGCCGTCATCCGGGCCGTCAACCGGGCCGTCAACCGGTGTGCTTCTTTCCGAAATCAGAACTCAAACCGGTTGAAAAGACGACAGACGTATCTACAATGATGCTAGCCGAAGCACCCGGGTTGTCCAGCGAAGGCTGAAAATTTCGCGTGATTCGAGCATTGGAGGCGTCCTCATGCCGTCCGGACCCGCCGCAAAGAAGCCGAATCATCCAACCGGGAAGTCATCTAATCCCGAGCCCGTGGTCGCCAGCGTCCCCGCGCCCGCTCCATCCTCTGCCAAGCCGACGGCTGGTCCCAAGCCCGGCACCCTGCCGCGGGAGCTGGATCTGATCGCCGACTTCCCTGGGCTGAAGACCCCCACCCCCGAGGCGTGGCGGGCGCTGGTGGACAAGGACTTGGCCGGCGCGCCATTCGAGAAGAAGCTGATCACCCACACCTATGAGGGTGTGTACCTCAAACCTCTTTATACCCGCGCGGAACTGCCCATCGCTCCATCCGAGCACTCGGGTGCCGCCCCGTTCACGCGGGGGGCCTCGCCGCTGGGTCTGACCCAGTGCGGCTGGGACATCCGCCAGGAACGCAGCGAGCCGTCGATCTCGGGTGTGCGCGAGGCGATGCTCGAAGACCTGCAGTTCGGCGTGACCTCGATCATCCTGCGGCTCGACGCCGCGGGACGGGCGGGGCTCGACCCCGATGACGCCAAAGCCGGCGCACTCGCCGCCAGCGACGGCTGCTCGCTGTCGGACGCCGCGGACTTTGATGACGCGTTCGACGGCGTCTACCTCGACATGATCGGTGTCGGCCTCGAAGCCGGCGCCGCCTTCACGCCCGGTGCCGCGTTGCTCGGCGCGTTGTGGGATCGCCGCAAGATCGCACCGGAGAAGCGCCGCGGCTGTTTCAATGCCGACCCGCTGGCCGTGCTGGCTCGCGACGGACACTTGCCGTACTCAGTCGAAACCGGCCTCTCGCTCGCGGCCGACCTCGCCGCGTACACCTCCAAGGGCCTTCCCGCGGCACGCTCCATCCGCGTCGGCACCGCACCCTACCACCACGCCGGCGCGACCGCAACGCAGGATCTGGCCTTCTCGATGGCGACCGCGCTCGAGTACCTGCGGGCCATGACCGCGGCCGGGCTCAGCGTCGATGCCGCGGCAAAGCAGATGGTCTTCTCCTTCGCGGTGGGCACCTCGTTCTTCCTGGCGATCGCGAAGCTGCGGGCCGCACGTCGCCTCTGGGCGCGGGTGCTCGAAGCCAGTGGCGGGACGCTCGACGATTCGACCGCGATGCGGATGCACGTGCGCACCAGCAAGCGCGTCATCACCAGCCGCGACCCGTGGGTGAACATCCTCCGCAACACCGCCTGCGTCTATGCTGCGGCCGTCGCGGGAGCTGATGCAATCGGCAGCGTGCCATTCGATGCGGCCCTGGGCCTGCCCTCGGCCCTCGCCCGCCGCGTCGCCCGCAACACCCACCACATCCTGCAGTCCGAATCGCACCTGCACCGCGTCGCGGACCCCGCGGGCGGAAGCTGGTACCTCGACAACCTCACCAATGAACTGGCCGAGAAGGCGTGGGTGATCCTGCAGTCGATCGAGGCCCGCGGCGGGATGGCCAAGTCGCTCGCCGACGGCTGGGTTCACGAGCAGATCGACACCGCGTACGAACCGCGAGCGAAGAACATCGCGCTCCGCAAGGACGCGATCATCGGCGTGAGCGACTTCCCCAACGCCGGCGAAGAGCCGGTGCGCCCGGCGAGCTTCGCGCTGCCGCCAATCCGAGCCGCGGCGATCGAACGGATGAAGTCGCGCCGACGCGAAGGCACCTTCGCCCTCGCGGTCTCGGCTACGCCCGGCGAACGCTCCTCCCAGATCTTCGCGGCAGCCAAGGCCGGCGCGACGATCGGCCAGATGGCCCGCTCGCTCTGGAACGGCGCCACGGGTGTTGATCTCAAAGCCGCCATCGCGCCGCACCCGTTCGCGGAGTCGTTCGAGAATCTCCGCGACGCCAGCGACGACTACGCCAAGGCCCACGGCCACCGCCCGCGGGCATTCCTGGCCAGCATGGGCACGCCGGCACATCACCTGCCGCGAACGAACTTCGCGAAGAACCTCTTCGAGGCCGGCGGCTTCGAGACGATTGCCAGCGATGGCTTCGCAACGACTCCCGACGCGGTCGAGGCGTTCAAGGCTTCTGGCTGCGACCTCGCGGTGATCTGCTCGACCGATGCGCTCTACGAGACGGCCGTGCCCGAGCTCGCGCCGGCCCTGCACCGCGCGGGCGCGAAGACGGTTGTGCTCGCCGGCAACCCCGGCGATAAGGAAGCCGCGTACCGGACCGCGGGCGTGGATCGGTTCATCTTTGTGAAGTGCGATGTGGTGAAGGTGCTGAGCGAGCTGCTGAGCGCAGAAGGAGCGATGTCATGAGCACGACGATCCCCAATTTCGCCAGCGTGGCTCTTGGCTCCAAGCGCATAGGCGACGCAAACACGGACACATGGGCCGCCCGCGTTGAACGCTTCACCGGTAAGAAGATGTCCGACCTGCTCTGGCACACGCCCGAGCAGGTCGACGTGAAGCCCGAGTACAGCGCCGAAGATCTCGTCGGCATCCAGCACTTGGATTCGTTCCCCGGCCTGCCGCCGTTCGTGCGCGGGCCGTACGCGACGATGTACACGCTCAAGCCGTGGACCGTGCGTCAGTACGCGGGCTTCAGCACCGCCGAGGCCAGCAACGCGTTCTACAAGCGCAATCTGGCGGCCGGACAGAAGGGCCTCTCCGTCGCGTTCGATCTCGCCACCCACCGCGGCTACGACAGCGACCATCCGCGTGTGGCCGGCGATGTCGGCATGGCGGGCGTGGCGATCGACAGCGTGCTCGACATGCGGACGCTCTTCGACTCGATCCCGCTCGATCAGATCAGCGTGAGCATGACCATGAACGGGGCCGTGCTGCCGGTGATGGCGATGTACATCGTCGCCGCCGAGGAGCAGGGCGTGAAGCCCGAGCAGCTCGCGGGCACGATCCAGAACGACATCCTCAAAGAGTTCATGGTCCGCAACACCTACATCTATCCGCCCCTGCCCTCGATGCGGATCATCGGCGACGTCTTTGAGTTCTGCGCCAAGCGCATGCCCAAGTTCAACAGCATCTCGATCAGCGGCTACCACATGCAGGAAGCCGGCGCCACCGCCGATATCGAGCTCGCCTACACGCTCGCCGACGGACTCGAATACGTCCGTACGGGTGTCGCCCGCGGCCTGAACGTCGATGACTTCGCCCCGCGGCTCAGTTTCTTCTGGGCCATCGGCATGAACTTCTTCATGGAAGTCGCCAAGATGCGGGCCGCACGGTTGCTGTGGGCCAAGATCATCAAGTCCTTCAACCCCAAGTCCGCCAAGAGCATGTCGCTCCGCACCCACAGCCAGACCAGCGGCTGGAGCCTCACCGCACAGGACGTCTACAACAACGTCGTCCGCACCTGCATCGAAGCCATGGCCGCCACGCAGGGGCACACCCAGAGCATGCACACCAACGCGCTCGACGAGGCGTTGGCGCTTCCTACCGACTTCTCTGCACGCATCGCCCGCAACACGCAGCTGTTCCTGCAGATGGAGACCGACACCTGCCGCGTCATCGACCCGTGGGGCGGCTCGTACTACGTCGAGCGGTTGACGCACGAGCTCGCCAAGCGCGCCTGGGACCTGATCCTCGAAGTCGAAGACCACGGCGGCATGGCCAAGGCGATCGAGGCGGGCATTCCCAAACTCCGCATCGAAGAAGCCGCCGCACGCACACAGGCCCGCATCGACTCCGGCACCCAGGCCGTCGTCGGCGTCAACCGCTTCAAGCCCGGCACTGAAGATCAGGTCGATGTCTTAAAGATCGACAACACCAAGGTGCGCGAAGCCCAGATCGCGCGGCTCAAAAAGCTCCGGGCCGAGCGCGACAACAAGAAGACCGAGGCCGCGCTGGCGGCGTTGACGACAGCCGCGAAGAACAACACCGGCAACTTGCTCGAACTCGCCATCGACGCGGCCCGCGCGATGGCTACCGTGGGAGAAATCTCGATGGCACTGGAGAATGTCTACGGCCGTCACGAAGCCTCGGTCCGCTCCATCCGCGGCGTGTACGCTGGACAGATGGGCGATGCCAGCAAGCTCTTTGAAGATTGCAAGACCCGCGTGCAGGCCTTCGAGAAGCGCGAAGGTCGCCGCCCCCGCATCCTCATCGCCAAGGTCGGCCAGGACGGCCACGACCGCGGGCAAAAGGTCGTCGCCAGCGCGTACGCCGATCTGGGCTTCGACGTCGACATCGGCCCGCTCTTCCAGACGCCCGAAGAGGTTGCACGCCAGGCAGTCGAGAACGACGTGCACGTCGTCGGCGTGTCATCACTTGCGGCAGGCCACCTCACGCTGGTGCCCGCGCTCAAGGCCGCGCTCGAGAAGGCCGGACGTCCGGACATCGCGATCGTCGTCGGCGGCGTGATCCCGCCGCAGGACTATCCGACACTCCTGAACATGGGCGTCGCCGCGGTCTTCGGCCCGGGCACTGTCATCCCCGACGCAGCGCTGAAGGTTTTGGACGCCATCGAGAAGGCGAGCGCGTGAAGTTCGACCAGACGCAATCCCGCGCCTCCTCTCCCCGCTTGCGGGGAGAGGTCCGCTTCGCCAGAGGCGAAGCAGGTGAGGGGGAGCCGCGTCCTTCGACGCATTCGCTTCGCTTCTCGACGCCCAACACCCCTCCCCGGTCTCGCCCCCCCACCCAAGCCTCGACCATCCCTCCCCGCTCCGCGGGGCGAGGAGGCGCGGCTGCACGCTCGCCGCTGCAGAGCGCTTCGGCGAAGGATCCAGCGTCTCACTCACAGCGATGCACTCCCATCTCCAGATGACTCCGACTCCCGACAACTTCGGTCTCTCCGTTGAGAAAGCCTCGGGCAAGGTTCCCCCCGCCGCCGTCGCGTCGAATGCGCCAGTCGCGAAACGCCGCACGCTCTCACTCGATGACTACGAGCACGGCGTGGTCCGCGCCGATCGTGCCGTGCTCGGCCGGGCGCTCTCGCTGATCGAGTCGGTCAACCCCGAGCACGAGCCCTTGGCTCGGGAGCTGCTCGCCCGAGTGCTCAAGAAGACCGGCGGCTCGATCCGCGTCGGCATCACCGGCGTGCCCGGCGCGGGCAAGTCCACGTTCATCGAGCGCCTCGGCGTCACGCTCGCCGATCGCGGGCACAAGGTCGCGGTGCTCGCCGTCGATCCCTCCAGCAACATCTCCGGCGGCTCGATCCTGGGCGATCGCACCCGCATGTCGCGCTTGTCCGCGCATCCCAACGCGTTCATCCGTCCCTCGCCCAGCAGCGGCGCACTCGGCGGCGTGGCCCGCAAGACGCGGGAGTCGATGCTGCTCTGCGAGGCCGCCGGGTTTGATGTCGTGCTCATCGAGACCGTCGGCGTCGGTCAATCCGAAACGCAGGTCGCGGAGATGTCCGACTTCTTCCTCGCGATCATGATCGCCGGCGCGGGCGACGAACTGCAGGGCATCAAACGCGGCATCCTCGAGCTCGTGGACATGATCGCGGTGAACAAGGCCGACGGCGACAACGAACGCCGCGCCAAGCTCGCCGCCAGTGAATACGCCGCCGCCGTCCGCATCTTCCAGCACCGCGACCCAAGCTGGAGCGTGCCGGTGACGACCTGCTCCGCCGTCAGCGGCGTGGGCGTCGTCGAGATCTGGGACCGCATCCGCCAGCGCGTGGACACGCTCCGCGCCAGCGGCCAGCTCGCCGAGCTGCGTCGCACACAAAGCCTCCGCTGGATGCACGCGCTGCTCGAGGAGCACCTGCACCGGCGCCTGACCCAAAGCCCCGAGGCCCGGGCCATCCTGGCCCAGGCCGAGCACGAAGTGCAGAGCGCCAGCGTGCCGCCAGTGGTTGCCGCCGAGCAAGCCGCGGAGTCGATCCTGCGTGCAATAACGGGCGAGGCGAACGCGACGAAAGCTGATACGTCCGATAAAAATTATGCTAAGAAGCCACAGTAAAGAAACCGAGGCCTGATTCTTGATTAGATGATCGGTTGGTCATATATTGAAACGCTTGAGTCGATTCGTGTATTGGGGAGAGTCTAAATGAAAGGGGACGACATGAACGCATCGGGTCCCTCCGCCACTCCTGCCGCCACTCCTGCGGCGATCGCCTCACTGGTCGCCGCCAAGGGCGTGAATCACATCGGGATCGCGGTCCGCTCGCTCGACGAGCAGCGTGCGTTTTACGAGAGCGTGCTCGGGGCTCGGTTTGAGTGCATCGAGGAAGTCAAGAGCCAGAAGGTGCGAGTTGCCTTCTACGCGCTTGGGCCCATCGACAATGCGGTCCGCCTCGAACTTCTCGAACCAACAAGCCCGGAATCGCCCATCGCCCAGTTCATCGAGAAGCGCGGCGAGGGCCTCCACCACGTCGCCTACACCGTCACCGATATCGCCGGCCGCCTGTGCGCACTGCACCAGGCCGGAGTGCGGCTCATCGATGAGTACCCGCGGGCCGGCGCTCACGGCTCACAGATCGCTTTCCTGCACCCCAAGGCCTCCAACGGCGTGCTCACCGAACTCTGCGAGCCCCGCCGCAACGGCAATAGCAACGGCAATAGCAACGGCCACGCCGCCTAACCACGCGCACGATTCGAAAGGACGCTCGCCGTGACCACCTCCAACGTCTCCCCGAGCAACCTCGCCGCGACACCCGCGGTCTCCGGCCCGCCCAAGGGCAGCAACGTCGTCACCATGGCCGACCGCCTGACCGAGCTCAAGGCCAAGCGCGAAAAGGTCGGCCTCGGCGGCGGGGCCGAGCGCATCGCCAAGCTCCACGCCTCCGGCAACCTCACCGCCCGCGAACGCATCGACGCACTCATCGACGCCGGCTCCTTCCAGGAACGCTACGGCTTCGCGACCCATCGCTGCACACTCTTTGGCATGACGGGCAAAGACCTGCCCGCCGACGGCGTGGTCACCGGCTCGGGCCGCATTGATGGCCGCACGATCCACCTCGCCAGCCAGGACTTCACCGTCGGCGGCGGCGCGGTGGGCGAAGCCCACGCCGAGAAGATCGTCGAGATGATGCGGACGAGCCTGAAGACCGGCTCGCCCTTCGTCTTCGTGAACGACTCCGGCGGTGCCCGCATCCAGGAAGGCATCGATTCGCTCTCGGGCTACGGCAAGATCTTCTATCACAACACGCTGCTCTCGGGTGTCGTGCCGCAGATCTCGCTGATCTGCGGCCCGTGCGCGGGCGGTGCGGCGTACAGCCCGGCCCTGACCGACTTTGTGATCCAGACGCGTCGTGCCCAGATGTTCATCACAGGGCCCAACGTGATCAAGCAGGTGACGCGCGAAGACGTGACGGCCGAGCAGCTCGGCGGCGCCGAGGCGCACATGCACTACTCGGGCAACATCCACTTCATCGCCGCCGACGACATCGAGGCGACCAAGATCTGCCGCAAGCTGTTGAGCTTCCTGCCCGCCAACAACGCGGAGGACCCGCCCTTCGTCCCGATCGATCGTCCCATCGATTCGGTCGATGAACTGAACCACGTGCTGCCGAACGACGCCCGCTTCACCTATGACATGCACAAGGTGATCAACCTGCTGGTCGACCGCGCCGATTTCCTCGAAGTCCAGGCCGGCTTCGCGGGCAGCGTGATCGTCGGTTTCGGACGCATCGGCGGGCACAGCGTCGGCATCGTCGCCAACAACCCGGGCGTGAAGGCCGGCGCGCTCGACATCGACTCCTCGGACAAGGCCTCGCGCTTCGTCCGCTTCTGCAACGCCTTCAACATCCCGATCGTCACCTTGGTGGACACGCCCGGATACTTCCCCGGCGTGCAGCAGGAGTACGGCGGGATCATCCGCCACGGCGCCAAGCTGCTCTTCTCCTACTCCGCCGCCACCGTGCCCAAGATCACCGTCATCGTTCGCAAGGCCTTCGGCGGCGCCTACGTCGCCATGGCGAGCAAGGACCTGGGCGCCGACGCGGTCGTCGCGTGGCCCACCGCCGAGATCGCGGTCATGGGCGCCGAGGGCGCCGCCGAGGTGATCTTCAAGAAGGAGATCAGCGAGGCCGCCGACAAGAACGCCAAGAAAGCCGAGCTGGTCGCGCTCTACCGCAACACCTTCAGCAACCCCTACGTCGCCGCGGGCCGACGCATGGTGGACGACGTCATCGAACCCAGCGAGACCCGCCGGTTCATCGCCATGTCGCTGCACGTCCTCAAGAACAAGCGCGAGCTGCGGCCCGAGAAGAAGCACGGCTTGATCCCGCTGTGAAGAAGGATTCACCACGGAGACACAGAGACACAGAGAGGAGAGTTCGGGAAAGACAATGTGATTCGAGGATGAAGCGGGGGTGCCCCACGCCTTGCGCGATTGAGAACGGCATCCGACTCTCTTTGCCTTTCCCAAATCCTCCTCTCTGTGTCTCTGTGTCTCTGTGTCTCTGTGGTGAAAATCGAATGACCATGAACCCAGCACCCACCAACCCCACGATCCCCCCCGAGCATGTCGTCGTGATCGCCGCCGCGGTGGCCGCGATGTGCGGCCCGCGGGCGCGGGCGACGTGGATCACGCCGCTGGATGAACGCGACACCCGCGCGAGCTGGCTGAGCGACGGCCGCTCACAGGTCATGTCGATGCACGCGCCCCGTCGCAACACCATCGATCGAAGCCCACTGGATCGGAGCCTGCCATGAAGATGCGTATCACCGTCGAGGGCAAGAAGTACGACGTCGAAGTCGAGATGCTCGACGCCGCCCTGCCGACCGCGGCCGCACCCGCCGCACCGATCCTCAAGCCCAAACCCGATGCCAAGCCCGATTCCAAACCGGAAGCCAAAACGGAAGGCAAGCCCGCCGCGGTCATCGAGACCAAGGCCGAGGCCAAAGGTGAGCACAAAGCCGAACACAAGCCCGACCCGAAGGTGGACGCCAAGGGTTGGCATCAGGTCTCCGAGGGCAAGCCCGGCGAGGTCTGTGCGCCCGTCTCGGGCACCGTTGGCGAGGTCCGCGTGAAGATCGGCGACACCATCAAAGTCGGCGACTCGCTTGTGGTGCTCGAAGTCTCCAAGCTGGTCTCCACCGGCGAGCAGGCGTTCGCGGGCTCGATCCGCTCGCTGCTCGCGGGCACCGTGAAGGACGTACTGGTCAAGAAGGGCGAGAACGTGAAGCCCGGCCAGGTGCTCGCCAAGGTCGGGTGAGCCAGGCAAAGGGATCAAGCCCGGATTCTCGGCGCCCCGATGCCTTCTTCCGCGTCCCACCTCTGATCGATGATCCACGCCGCACGCCGTCGTGACGCGATGCCGACGCCGGGGTGAGCATTCGCTACGCTCTCGGCGTGCACGGCGACATCCATCATGCCCCCGCAGACCGCCTGCTCGCGTGGATCGACGCGAAGCGCTGGTGGTTCTTCGGCTTCGCTGCACTGCTGCACCTTGCCTCATTCAGCGGCGTGTGGCGCGTCGGGCCCGACTCCGCCGTCTACCGCGGCGCCGCCCGCAACGCCGCCGCCGGACTCGGACTGGTCTTCAACGAGCAGCCCTACACCCACGGCTTCGCCGGCTTCCCGGTGCTGCTGTCCTGGATCCAGCGCGCCTTCGGTGACGCCGCGTGGCCGAGCGTGTTCGTCGTTCACCTGATGGGCCTGCTCGCGATCGCGTGCACCTTTGTCATGCTCCGGCGTCACTGCGGCCGGCCCGCCGCGGTGCTCGTCACGTTCGCCTTCGCCGCCAATTCGACTCTCGTTCGCCACTGCGGCGAGCTGCTGGCCGATGTGCCATTTCTACTCGGCTGCGCCATGACGCTGCTCGGATACGAGCTCACGTATGGACGCGACACCACGCAGAAACCCCGCTGGGCCCTTGCCGCGGCGCTGATGGCTGTGGGCACGATCCTGATGAGCTCCATGCGCATCGTCGCGCTGGTGCCACTAGTGGCGATCGCGCTCGATGCCCTGTGGCGCACCCGCCACACCCGCGCCAAGTGGGCGGCCTTGGGCGTCATTGCGGCGGTCGCGTCCATCATGGCGGTGGTGCGTCTGCTCGATCCGCGGATGAGCGGCGGGTTCCACTTGCTCCCCAAGGAACGCGAGTTGCTCGAACTCGTCACCGACATCGGCCCGCGCACGCAGCGCATCCTCGACTTCACCGGCGCCGAACTGCTGCTGCGGGTGACGCCTAGCGCGATGTTCGGCAACCGCGTCGGCCTTTGGCCCGTCGATCTGCTCATCTCGATCGTGGTCATCGTGACCGGCGTGCTGCTGCTGCGTCGTCGCGTGGCCTGGGGCGCGCTGGCCGCGCTGTCGTTCGTGCAGTGGCTGCTCTTTTTCCCCGACGGGCGCTACTTCCTCCCGCTCCTGCCGCTGCTGGTGCTGGCTTGGTGGGACATGGCGGTCGCGCTCGCGGCACGACTGCGCGAAGCGCGTGCCCGGTGGCTGCTGGTCGCCACCGTCGCGCTGCTGTGCGTGCCCAACGTACTCCGCGACATCGGCATCGCCGTCGAGCAGCACCGCACGCCGTTCCTCGATCGCTACCAGGGCGGACGCTTCCGCGCCATGCCGGAGTTGATGGCTCAAGCCAAGCGAGAGCTCCCTGCCGACGGCGTGCTCGTCGCCGATGAGTTCGTCGCCTCGCCCCTGCATTACTGGAGCGGCCTGCGCACCGTCACCCGTCGCTTCGGCGAAACACTGCAGCCGATTCCCGACGGCCGCCCCGCGTTCCTCGTCCTGCCGACGAACGCTGCCATCGACGCCGATCTGCTCGCCCGCGGCCTAGTTCGCGGCGAGACGGTGCTGGAGATTCCCCGCGGCGACCTCGCCCCCGCCGCCATCGTGCGGCTCATCCCGGCAGCACCAGCGAACGGCAATCGCTGAGCGACGCCACGCAGTGATCCACCCGGATCTGCTTCGCCTTCGCTTCCGCGAGCATCGCATCGCGCTCGTCGGGTGGTGCGAGCAGGATCGTCGCGCAGCCCGCGGCGGCCCCCGCCGCACAGTCACGCAGCGCATCACCGATCATCACGCTCTTCGCGAGGTCGATCGCGGGAAAGTCCCGCTTCGCATCAAGCAACATCCCCGGCGCCGGCTTGGCCCTGGGCCCGCTGCCGGTAGGGGCGTAGTAGATCGCATCGAGCCGCACACCGAACGGCAGCAGCAGCGACGCCATGTACGCATGAATGCGATCGACATCCGCCGCGGTGAGCCGCCCGATCTCGACGCCGCGCTGGTTGCTGATGACGATCAGGCGCAGCCCCGCCCGCTGCCACGCCGCGAGCGTCTCGCCAACACCCGGCAACAGCACAAAGTCCTCCTCGCGCGACACCCAGTCACCGACAATGCGGCGATTGATCGTCCCGTCGCGATCGAGAAAGACGGTCGAGAACAAAGGACCAAACCTCCAAAGGGCCAAAGCGCCAAATGAAGACAGACGCGTTTCATCTTTGGCCATTTGGATCTTTGGCCATTTGGCCATTTGTTCCCAGCGCCTCCTCTCCCCGCTTGCGGGGAGAGCGACTGTCTTGAGAATCAAGCGGCACGGGCGGTTCTCCAGGGCTGATTGGTGCGCAGGATGGCGTTGAGGGTGACCAGCAGCTTTCGGAGGGTGGCGATCAGGGCGAGCTTCTTGGGTTT
>CANHCQ010000030.1 GCA_947459215.1 Phycisphaerales bacterium | reverse complement strand
TCCTTGCCCACGTAGTCGCCGTTGAACTTGTGCAGGCCGTACTCGAAGAAGTTGTAGCGGCGGACCTTGTAAGGGCAGTTGTTGGCGCAGTACCGCGTGCCGATGCAGCGGTTGTACACCATGTAGTTGTGGCCCTCGTTGCCGTGGACGGTGGCGTTTACCGGGCACACAACTTCACACGGCGCGTTCTCGCAGTGCACGCACGCGACAGGCTGGTGGAAGATGTACTCAGGCTCGTTGTAATTGATCGCGTCGGCGTTCTTGTAGTTGTAGTAATCGCCCGCGAAGTAGCGGTCGACGCGGATCCAGTGCATCTCGCGTCCCTTGGCCACTTCCTTCTTGCCGACGACGGGGATGTTGTTCTCCGCCTGGCAGGCGATCGTGCACGCGCCGCAGCCGGTGCAAGTCGACAGATCGATCGTCATGCCCCACTGCGGGCCGATCGCAAAGTTCGGCGGCTGCGCCGTCTTGGAATTCAGCTTGTGCCCACGACCCGGGATCTTGTTGAAGTTCGGATCGTTGGGGTTCAGGTCCGCCGCGGAACGGTTGTACGGGTTGTCGTAGCTGGAGATGTTCGGCGGCGTGTGACTCAGTTCGCCGAGCTTCTCAGCGAATTTCATCGCACCGCCGGTGAGCCCCGCGTAGATCTCGTCGTTGTCCACGGCTGCCTCGCCCGCGAACTTCTTGTACGCCGGCAAATCGACCGCTCGCACGATCGCGGTGCGGCCCTCGAGGCTCCAGTGGTTCTGGGTGCTCGCGATCGCGTGGTAGTCCGGCGTCGCGCTCACCTTCACGCCGCTGAGCACACAGCCCGCGTCGCCGCGAAGAGCGCCGATGTCAAAGCCCACCTCATCGCTCGCCAAGCCGCCGTTGGTGCGGCCATAGCCCGGGGTGAGGATCACCACGCCGTCGGCGACGCCCGGGAGAATCCAGCAGGCGCACTTGACCTTGCGACCGGAGAACTCGAACTCCGCGATGCGACCCGCGGGGTACTTCTCCTTGGTGTACATCGTGTTCGGCTCTTCCAGCGTCGCGCTCGCCGGAAGCAGGCCAAGGTCCGCCGCGGTCTTCGGGCTGAGCAGCGCGGGATTGTCCCACGTCACGCTCGTACCGAACTGCGGCAGCTCCTGCAGCCATGTGATATTCGCGTATCGCCCGTCGTGCATCCAACCGGCGCGGACGATCGCTTCGAGCTGGCCCGCCGGGGCAGCGTCGAGCTTGATGTCCTTGGCAGCGGCCGCCACGCCGGCGATGTTCACCTTCGGCGTTGCACCAGCCGCGGTCGTCCCGGCCACAAGGCCGTCGTGCAAAGCACGCTTCCATGCCTTGTCGAATTCGGCATCGGACTTCGTGCCGAGCTTGGCCTTCCACGCCGCACGAACAAGCTCATAGCCGTCCTTTGGCGTGCCGTCCGTGCGCACATCGCCGGCAACGAACGCGAGCAACTCAATGTCGCTCATCGGAGCGTGGCCGGTCGCGCGGCCGCTCTCGTCGATGGCGGCGTACAGCGGAGCGATCATCGGCTGGATCGGCGAGATCGTGCCGTCGACCGCGAGGGCATCGCCCCACGATTCGAGGTAGTGCGTGCCGTTCAGAGCCCAGGTTGCGATCGCGGCGGTCTCGCTCTGGCCGACCGACAGCGCGATCGAGCCCTCGAGCTTTGCGAACGCGTCGGCAAAGGCCTTGGCATCGGGGGCGTCGTACGCCGGGTTGGTGCCGACGCAGATCACGGTGTCGTACTTGCCCGCCTTGAGGTCGGCCGTCAGCGTCGCCATCGCGACGCGGCTGTCGGACGCGATCTCATCGCTCATCGGGGCGAACTTCACCAGCGTCGTTGCCAATGCCTGATTGATCGCATGGACCGCGGCGTGCGCGCCGGCGGGCAGGTGTTCGCCAGCAACCACGATGGTCGCGCCCTTCTTGGCGTTGTCCATCAGGTCCTTGGCGCACTCCTCGACAAACTTGCGCTCGCTGTCGGTGATCGTCGCACCGGGCAGAGCAGCGACCACCGCATCGGCGCCGGCGCCGAGCTTGGGAAGCATGAACTTCGCCAGTTCGCACGCGAGGCCAACAACCTTGCTCGGCGTCGCACGCAGGCGGTGATCGGCCTGGCCACCAGTGAGCGAGAGACCGCTCTCGATGACATACAGGCGGCTCATGTCCGCGCTCGTCGGGTCTTCGACGCGGCGCGTGCTCGCGAAGTCACGCGCGTGCACCAGACCACGCGGCTCGGCGTTGGAATCCAGGAAGTTGCGGTCGAGCGACAGAACGACCTTCGCCTTGGAGAAGTCGATCAGATCGTGCATCGGGGCGCCGAAGGCTGCCTTGCTGCCGTTGGCGGCGTGCACGCTCTCGGTCGAGTCGTACGCGACCCACGTTGCCTTGGGCCACTTCTTCAGAAGCGACGCTTTGATCGCGTCGCGCGTCGGGCTCGACTTCTTGTCGACGATGATCGCCAAGCCAGCACCCTGCGTTTTGTCGAACTTCGGGAAGGAGTCTTTGCCCCACTTCACAAAGTCGTCCCAGGTCGCCATCATCCGCTCGCCGGCAGCGCCGTTGCGCTTGCGGTTGAAGTAGACCGGCGTCTTGAGGCGATCGGGGTCGTAGAGACTCAGCACGCTCGCCTGCGCCACAACGCTGCTCTTGCCGCGGTTGATCGGGTGCAGCGGATTGCCCTCGATCTTGGTCGGGCGCCCTTCGTGCGTCTCGACCAGCACACCCTCGACGCCGCCGCGAGGCAGCGGCAGGCTCGTGGCATAGAACAGCGGCTTGCCCGGAATGATGTCCTCGGGCGGTGTCGCCGAGTAGGCCAGGATCTTGTGATCGGGACGACGACAGCCCGGCAGCGTCGCCGCGCCGGCGAGCGCAACCGAGGCGCCCATGACCTTCATGAACGTGCGGCGCGACCCGGTGAACAGATCGGTGACGCCCGCCGGAAACTCACGCTCGAGAAAGTCACGGAACTGCGGCGTATCAGCGATCTCGTCGCTGCTGCGCCACGCCACCTTACCGCTGACCGCGGCCAGAAGGCTGCGACGCTCCTGCGCCAGCTCGTTCTTGCTCGGCTTGTGCTTCGGCCCCTCATGGACGGTTGACGGGCACTGGTCGGCCTTGCTCATTCCGGGTTCCTCGTCTGCTTCAAGTCGTTTTCCACGACCGTGGTAGCTGTTGGCTGTGTTGGTTTCGCCGCTTTAGTAGTGGCACGCGCCGCAGCCCTGCGGGGGCTGACGCTCCAGCGACAACTTGATCGCCTCGGCGTTCGCCGCCGGGTCGTTGGCCGCGCGGCTCTTGAGGTGGTTCTCCACCCACACCAGCTGCGTCACCTTGTCCTTTGGCACCAGGTGCTGCTCAGGACTGCGATGGCAATCGAGGCACCAGCTCATCGACAGGGAATGCGCCTGATACACGATCGGCATTGCCGTGATCTGCCCGTGGCAGGAGAAACACGACACGCCTGCCGCGACGTGAATGTGGTGCGGGAAGTTGCGGACGTAGTCCGGCACCTTGTGCACCCGACGCCACTCGATCGACTCGTTCTTCGCGTACGCCTCACGCACGAATCCGACCCGCTGCGTCTGCCAAGCCGCCAGACGCGTCTCGGCGTGACAGCCGTAGCACGTCGACACGCTCGGAATGTTCGCCTCGGGCGACTTCTCCACGTTCGTGTGGCAGTAGCGACAGTCCATGCCCAGCTTGCCGGCGTGGATCTGGTGGCTGAAACCCGTCGAAGGCTGTGTCGGCATGTACCCGACCGACCAGAATTTCGGGGTCGCGTAGTACCAGAAACCGGCGACTGCAGTCGTCAGACCGCAAACCGCGGCCACAGCCGCGATCGTCGGAAACGCGTTGAATGACTTCGGAAACAGGACCGACACGTGTGTCCTCCCTGCCGCTTGAGACAGTTATCTGGCCGTTGTTTCCACAACGAGAACGACCGTGCATACCCGAACCGACCGTTCAAGTACCCCGGCGGACCGATTGCGTAGAATCGGCCAGAAGGGGACTTTTCCGGTAAGACAGAAATTTCTCGCCTCTAACAGCAAGGGTCAAGCCGAACAGACACGGAAATTTCAACTGAGATCGAGTCTCAATATCAAAATCACGCCGACGTCCGCTTTCGGCGACTCCGATCCCTCGCTCCATTTCGAACCACACCACGTTCCGCCCTCCGTCCCAGCCCCCCACCCCTCCGCCTCCCTGTCGCAGGAACTCGTCATGATCCAGCGCATCCTCCCAAGCATGAGCACCATCACCGTCGGCTTCATCGCCGCCGTCACGATGTGGACCGCGTGGCTCATCACCCACCTCCCGTGGGTCGGGCTGCCCGAGTCGGTCGCTCTGCCGATCGTGGTCTCCGCCTGGTTCATCGCCCTTGCGATCGGCGGCGTCCTGCTGGCGAAAGACGGGGCAACCCGGGGCGAAACAACGCTCCGCTGCGTTGGAGCGGGCTTCATCAGTTCGCTCCTTGGCCTCTTGATCCTGGGCTCCAAGCTCACCGAGCCCCCCGCGCCGGTCCTTGCCGGCGAAGCGATCACCACCGCCGTCACGCTCAAGCCTTCGGCCGCCCTGATGGTGCTCGGATTCTTCTTTAGCGGCGCGTTGCTGGGTCTGCTCGCAGGTCTCGCGTCCGGGGTGCTCTCGCAGCCGTCACAGAAGGCCGGCATCCCCAGCGAGAGCAACCCGCGGTGGCTCGGCCGCTTCGCGATCGTCGCGTGTGTTTCGATCGTGCCGCTCATCGTCGTCGGAGGGCTGGTCACCAGCACCGGCTCGGGCATGGCTGTCCCCGACTGGCCCAACACGTACGGCACCAACATGTTCCTGTATCCGCTGGGCCCCCGAGCGGCACCCGATGTGTTTCTTGAACACTCGCACCGGCTCTTCGGGACGCTCATCGGCCTGACGACGCTTGTTCTCACGATCTCGGTTTTCGCTCATGATTCCCGCAAGTTCGTTCGCGGCTGGGCGCTGGCGGCGTTCCTTTTCGTGGTGCTTCAGGGCGTGCTCGGCGGCATCCGTGTGCGTCAGGGCCACGTTGATTTCGCTCAGGACGACAAGTTCTATCGCGTGATTCATGGCGTGCTGGCACAGGGCGTCTTCTGCATGTACGCCGCTCTCGCGGTCTTCCTGAGCCCGATCTATCAGCGGGCGAAGGAAGGAATCATCTCCGGCGCGATCAACTTCGCGGCCTCGACTGCCAAGCCGAAGCTGCTGCGGATCTTCGCCAACGCCGCACTGCACACGACGCTGTTGCAGCTCATCATGGGCGCGGTCTACCGGCACACCCGCCACGTGCACGTCCTCTGGACGCACATCGCGCTCTCGTTCGTCGTGGTCGTGCTCGCGATCCTCGCGGCTTCCGCCGCGCAGGGGGTGCGTCCGAGCGACGAATCGGCACGGCGAGCGGTGGCTCGCCTCGGCGCGCTTGCTGGCGCCAGCGTGGTTCTGCAGTTCGTGCTCGGATGGGTCGTCTTCCTCGCCGCGAGCAACACCCCTCAAGCCGCGAGCATCGGCGAGGGCCTGCTGCGCACAGCCCACCAAGCCAACGGCGCGGTGCTGATCGCCGCACTCGCCGGTCTGGCGGTGTGGTCGCGTGCGGTCGCACCGAAGCATGCCGCAACCGTGCTTCCCGCTGCGGTCGTGGCCGGCACGTAACCGCCCAACTCGGTTATCGATCGTCGGTTTCGATCCTGCAATGAGGTCTGGACCGATGCGTTACGCTGTGGTCTCTCCCCACAGGACCCCAGGGGATTCTGCATGCGCGACGCACCCGCTACACCGAACGCCGACCCCAAGCCCGAAACCCGGTCGTTCCGTTCGACCCCCGCGACCGGAGCCCCCGCGACGCGTGAATCGGTGGTCTCTGCCTCGATGGCTCCCATCACGGCGAAGGACTTCGGCTACGACCAGGCGCGACACCTGCTGTGGAGGGCCGGCTTCGGCGGCACGCCCGAGCAGATCCAGACGCTCGCGAGCTGGGGCCCGACCAAGGCCGTGGACTACATACTCGATCCCGGCAACGCCCCCGCGGATCGCCCGGGCGCGGACACCTTCGACAAGTCCATCATGCGCGAGCCGACGGCCGAGGAGCGTGCCGCGTACCAGAAAGCCCGTCAGTCGCAGGACGAGGATGCGCTGGCCAAGTTCCGCGTCGAGCAGCAGCGCCGTCAGGGGCAGGACCGCCAGCAGATCGGCGAGATCCAGCGCTGGTGGCTGAAGCGGATGATCGAGACGCCGCGGCCTTTGGAAGAGAAGATGACGCTCTTCTGGCACGGGCACTTCGCGACCAGCTACCGCACGATCGAGAACAGCTACCACATGTTCATGCAGAACGAACTGTTCCGTTCGCATGCGTTGGGCAACTTCGGGAATCTGCTCTACGGCATCATCCGCGATCCGGCGATGCTGAAGTACCTGAACAACGACACCAGCCGCAAGGGCAGGGCCAACGAGAACCTCGCCCGCGAGATCATGGAGCTGTTCTCGCTGGGCATCGGCGGCTACACCGAGAAGGACATCAAGGAAGGCGCCCGCGCGCTGACCGGTTACACCTTCAAGGACGATGCCTTCGAGTTCCAGAAGAACAACCACGACGCTTCGGGGAAGACGATCCTTGGCCGCACCGGAACGTTCGATGGCGACGGCTTCGTGAAGATCATCCTCGAGCAGCCGGGCGTGGCGAAGTTCATCACGCGGAAGCTCTACCACTACTTCTGTGCGGATTTGCCGCCCTTAGAACGGGCGTCGTACGACGAACTGCCGCGGCATCAGCAGACGGTGCTTCGCGATCTGGCGAGCACGTTCTCCGGCGGCCGCTACGAGATTAAGCCGGTGCTGCGTCGGCTGTTCCTGAGCCAACACTTCTACGACTCGCGGATCATGAGCGAACAGATCAAGAGCCCGACGCAATTGGTCGTCGGCGCGGTCCGCTCGCTCAACACGCCGGTGCGGGATCTGTCGATCCTGAACGATGCGCTCGACCTGATGGGCCAGAACTTGCTGCTGCCGCCGAGCGTGAAGGGCTGGGACGGCGGGCGCTCGTGGATCAACACCAGCACGGTCTTTGTCCGCCAGAACATCCTCGCGTTCCTGCTGACGGGCAAGAAGCCGCGCGGCTACGACGCGAACGCGGACGAGATGAAGTACGACCCGATGCCGCTGCTAGAGGAACTCGCCAAGGCAAGCCCCGGCAGCGAGAAGGACCCGGCCGCGGTGGCGGACTACATGCTGCGGCTGACGCTCGGGAATGCCCCAGACGCGGCCAAGACCGAACTTGTTTCATTGTCGAAGACCACCGGCGGGAGCGTCACCCGCGAGCTCGTGATCGGGTACCTTCTCCTGATCACGGCGATGCCGGAGTATCAGCTTTGCTGAAATGGCCAAAGGGCAAATGGCAAATCGCTAAATGCCTTGGCGGTCGAATGCGGTACGTTGGATCTGATTGATTTCGCTCTTTGCCATTTGCCATTTGGAGCTTTCCCTTGGACCTCCACAACTCCCCCGCTTTCACCCGTCGCTCGTTCCTCACCAGCGGGCTCACGCTTGCTTCGACGGCGTGGACGATCCCCGCGTTTCTGGGCTCCTCCGCCGACGCGATGGCCAAGATGCTGGGCGCTGGCCTGTCGAGCACACCGGGCGTCGATGACGACCGCATCCTCGTCGTCATCCAGCTTTCCGGCGGCAACGACGGGCTCAACACTGTCATCCCGTTCGGCATGGGCGAGTACTACAAGGCCCGCGCCGGCATCGGCGTGAGGGCCGATCAGGTCCTCAAGCTCTCCGGCGCCGACGGTGTCGGTCTGCACCCGCGCATGACCGCGCTCAAGGAACTCTTTGACGAAGGCATGCTCTCGGTGGTGCAGGGCGTGGGATACCCCAACCCCAATCGCTCGCACTTCAAGAGCATGGACATCTGGCACACCGCCGACACGGATGCCACCGGCGACGGATGGCTGGGCCGCTATTACGACAGCGAGTGCTGCGGCTTCGGCAAGGGCGAGAGCGGCCAGGTTGAGAAGACGGACACGCCGACGCTCGATCCGGCGATCTCGATCGGTCGCAACGCGCCGCTGGCGCTGCAGGGCCGCGGCAGCAAGCCTGTGGCGTTCGAGAGCGCGGAACTCTTCCGCTGGTCGGGCGAGGACATACACGAGGCGCTGCGCGAGCCGTACCACGATCTGAATCGGCGCGGCAGTGTCGAAGGCACGGAAGGCGGCAACACCAACGCCGACTTCCTGATGCGCACCGCGCTTGATGCTCAGATCAGCAGCGACAAGATCCGCAAGGCGGTGGCCCAGAAGCCGCTGGTTGGTTATCCCGGGAACGAACTCGGCCGCCAGTTGCAGATGGTGGGCAGCATGATCCGCGCCGGGCTCAAGACCCGCGTGTACTACGTCACGCTCGGCGGCTTCGACACCCACAGCGGCCAGGGTGGCGCGCAGGGCCGCCACGGCAACCTGCTCGCCAATTTCGCCGATTCACTGCGGGCGTTCTACAAGGATCTCAAGGCTCAGGGCAACGACGGGCGCGTGCTGACGGTCACGTTCAGCGAGTTCGGTCGCCGCGTCGCCCAGAACGCGAGCGGCGGCACCGACCACGGCACCGCGGCGCCGATGTTCATCTGCGGCCCGATGATCCGCCCGGGCGTGATCGGCGATCACCCATCGCTCACCGACCTCGATCAGGGCGACCTCAAGTACAAGATCGACTTCCGCAGCGTGTACGCTGGCGTGCTGGATCAGTGGCTGCAGGCCGACAGCAAGAAGGTGCTGGGCGGAACCTACAAGCCGGTGGTCGTGCTGAACAAGGCGTAAGCCTTACTTCTTCGCCGGGAACAGATACTCGAGCGCCCCGGGGAACCGCTTCTTCCACGCGCCCTCGTTGTGCACGGCACCGGCATCGACGACGAGCTTGGTCGCCGCGCCGGACTTCTTAAGCCGCTGCTCGAGGTCGGTGGAGGCATCGACGTAGGCCTTGTTCTCCGGCGAGCCGTCGGCCTGGTTCTCGAGTTCCTTGGTGCCGACGCCGACGAAGGCCTTCTTGGGCCAGTGCTGGATGCCGCTGAGCCATGACTGCCACGACTCGGGGCTGCCGGCGCGGAGGGCGGGGCTTTCGAGCAGGGCCACGCCAAAGAGTTCGGGGTGTTTGTCGACGGCGTGCAGCGCGATGACGGCGCCGAGCGAGGAGCCGCCGATGGCGACGCGGCTCGGGTCGGTCTCGACCGCGAAGAGGCTGCGGATCTTGGGGACGATCTCCTCGGCGAGCCAGGCGACGTAGGCGTCGCCCGCGGGGTCGGCCTTCTCGAGCGCGCCGCCGATGCGGGCGGGGAGGTACTCGCGGATGCGGCCGGGTCCGGCGTGCGGGATGCCGACGATGATCAGGGGTTCGACCTTGCCCGAGGCGATCAGGGCGGTCGCGGCTTCGTCGACGCCCCACTCGGACTTGATGCCGGGGTGCTCGGCGAAGAGATTCTGCCCGTCGTGCAGGAAGAGCACGGGGAACTTCTTGCCCGCCGCCACGGCCTGGTCGTAGTTGGCGGGCAGCCAGACGATCAGTTCGCGCTGCGCGCCCGCGGGGGTCGCGATGCTGCCCGCGGCGGCGCCCGGCGCTTCGCCCGGGTTCGGGGGCACGAAGCTCGGTGCGCCCGAAACTTGCACGCGCCGGTGGGTGCCGGTGATCTGCATCGGGTTGTAGGGGTTCGCCGCTTCCCTCTGCTTGAAGTTCTCGCGCTGGTCGCCCCACTTGGACACGCTGAACTCGAGGATCGGCTTCTCGCCCGGCGCGAGCTTGCTCGCGTCGATCAGCGGGAGCTTGCGGTTGGTTGGCGGCGTCATGTCGTCCTGGAGTTCTTCGAGTTCCCACGAGCCGCGGGTGAACTTGAAGTTGAACTCGCCGCCGCCGTTGAACTGCGGCATCTCGATGCGCCACTTCATGTCGCTCTGGGGTGTGAGGCGGTGCTTGAGATCGCCCGCGACCCAGCCGTTGAAGCTGCCAGCCAGATAGATCGGAGAGGCCTGCGTGGCGAGCTTGGCCTTGTCCTCGACGACGATGATGAAGCCCTGGGGCAGGCTCTCGGGCTTCACCATGTTGGGCTCGGCCTGCGCATCGGAGGCCTTGGCGCTCGTGCCCTCGACGGCGCCCGCGGCCTTGGCTTCACGGGTCTCCCCGGTCGCCGTGCGGCCGTAGAGCATCTCGCCGATGGCGTTGGCACCGCCGGTCTTGCCCGCCCCCGCGCCGACCGCGGGCACGTGCGCGATCTGCTTGTTGGGGTTGTTCACCCCGATGGCGAAGATGTACAGCACGGACGCGACAGCGATGATGGGTGTCATAAGGAAGATCGTGAGGAAGAACTTCTTCATGGGACGCACAGGAAGCCGCGGGGCGGCACGCAGAGATGGTATCGACGGCGGCGGTCGCGTAGCGGTTCGCTCCCCGAAAGCGGACAGTTGCGTGCGAAGTCCGCGCCGGGATCGCGATGGCGCCCCAACGAACCCGCCACGCCGCCCTGCGGTACCATCCGCTCATGGCCAGCAAGACCTTCACCTCCGCCCCCGACACCTTCGCCGACCTCAAAGCCAAGGGCGTCCTCCGCGACGGCATGACCGTCATGGTCGGCGGCTTCGGGCTCTGCGGCATCCCGGAGAACCTCATCCTCGCGCTCCGCGACAGCGGCGTGAAGGACCTGACCTGTATCAGCAACAACGCCGGCGTCGATGACTTCGGGCTTGGACTTCTGCTCAAGACCCGCCAGATCCGCAAGATGATCTCGTCGTACGTGGGCGAGAATGCCGAGTTCGAGCGCCAGTACCTCAGCGGCGAGCTCGAGGTCGAGTTCAACCCGCAGGGCACGCTGGCCGAGCGCATCCGCGCCGGCGGCGCGGGCATCCCCGCGTTCTACACCGCGACCGGTGCCGGGACCAAGGTGAGCGAGGGCAAGGAAACCCGCGAGCTCTTCCGTCCCTACGACGGCGTGGGCGGCTGCACGATCCCCGGCTGGAAGGTGCCGGGCAAGTTCGCGCCGTCACCCCGGGCCGGCGCGACACCCCGCGAGTATGTGCTCGAGACTGGTCTCTACGCCGACATGGCGCTCGTGAAGGCGCACAAGGCCGACGGCTTTGGCAACCTGCAGTATCGCATGACGGCACGGAACTTCAATCCGATGATGGCGACCGCCGCGGCGTTCGTGATCGCGGAGGTTGATGAACTCGTGCCGCTGGGCGCGTTCAACGCCGATCAGGTGCACACGCCGGGGAGCTATGTGGATCGGGTGGTGCAGACGAAGTGTGAGAAACGCATCGAGCAGCGGACGGTTCGGAAGTAACACATCGACGAGCGAAGGAGACGACAATGGGTGCGGCTGGTGGACTCCTTGCAGTTCTCGCGATTCTGATCCAGTTGACTGTCACGGCGATTCTCGTGTATCTGGCGTGGAGGTTCGTCGAGGCCGCCGAGCGCATCGCGACCGCTCACGAGAAGATCGCCCGAGCGCAGACCGTGACGAAGCCGCCGGAGGCGTCGTAGCTTCGTGGAGAACAAACACGGGCGAGATCGGAACGTGAAGAAGCTCGGGTCCGAGATCCGCGCGGTTTCCTTCGACTGCTACGGCACGCTCATCGACTGGCAAGCGGGTATCGAAGCGGCGGTCGCGCCGTTGCGGGCAGGCATGCCGTCAATCCCTGAAGGGCCCTCGCTCTTCGAGCGTTTCGCCGCACTGGAACGCGAAGCGGAGAAGCCGCCGTACACGCCTTACAAGGATGTCCTTCGCGAGTTCGCGGCGGGATTGCTCGGCGTGAGCGGGCCCTGTGACTTGCTGGACGCGCTGTGGCGCTCGCTCGGCGAGTGGCCGGCGTTCCCCGATACGCCCGGGTCGCTTCGGCGGCTTCGATCACGCTTCGGAACGCTGGCGGTGCTCTCCAACGTGGACGACGATCTGTTCGCCGCGTCCCACGCGCGGCTGGGGGCCCCCACTGCGTCCGACTCGACGCCGCTGCGACTCGATGTCGTCGTCACCGCACAGCAGGTCCGATGCTACAAGCCCGCCGAAGCCAATTTCCAGGCGTTGCTCGACGCACTGCGGATGCCGCCGCACCAAGTGCTGCACGTCGCCGAGAGCCGCTACCACGACATCGAGCCCGCGAGCCGGCTGGGCTTCCGCACGGCGTGGGTGCAGCGGCAGCGCGACGCCAGCGCGTCGGGTCCGGGCACGATCGCAAGCGTCGAGCCCGATCTGCATGTGCAGAGCTTGGCGGAGTTGTGCGACGCGCTGGGTTGCTGAGTCCACCGATACGCGCCGCCGCGCCTCCTCACCCCCGCTTGCGGGGAGAGGACGACTCGATGCGAAGCGTCGAGTCAGGTGAGGGGACTGCGGGTACCTACCCGCGGCGTGACTCCGACACCCAACACCCCTCCCCGGTCTCGCAAAGCCTCGACCACCCCTCCCCGCTTCGCGGGGTGGGGAGGCGCGATCGCAGCGTTCTCGAGTTCATCCCAAGCGCTGCGACTCACTTCGCCTTGAATCGCACAACCGCCGTCCCGCTCGCCGCGGGAAGCGTGACGCGACCCGGTGTCTTTGCGATCTCCGCCGCCACGCCATCGATGCTCAACGACTCCACCGCCGCACCCCGCGGCAGCGCCAGCGTGATGCCGCCCTTGGGCTGCGTGGGCTTCCCATCCCGTCCGCGCAGCTCGTACGTAAGCGTCCACGCGTCGCCGCTGCGCTTGAGGTCGTACGACAGCACACCGAAGACCGTTGGCCAGTCCTTGATCGACACACCCTGATCCAGCCACGACACGGGCACACCGGCCGCGAACACGAGCCGTTCCGCCTCGTCCTCTTCATACACGAACATCGTGCGGACCGAGTTGAGGAAGTCCGATCCGCACCACGTGTGCGGCATGTCGCCGATGAATTTCGGCGTCGCCGCGTCCTTCCACACAATCTCGCCCCACTGGTTCCACTCAACCGGGCGGCGATCGTTCATATAAAACGTGGCCAACTCCCACGCCCGCTCGCGCCAGCCGTCGGCGCGGTCCAGCCGCACCATCGCGCCGACGATCCGCCACTCGTAGGGCGTGTACTCGCGATACGCCTGCGTGCCGTCGATGCGGCCCTTGAAGAAGTGGTACACCCGGTCGAAGGTCGCCACCAGCGGCTCGCGCGGCAGCCAGAGATCGGCGTTGCACGGCCAGAGCGCCACGGTCGTGCTCGTCGCGTCGAAGTCGCCCAGTTCCACGCACCCGGGCACGTAGTCGATCTTGTGAAACGCGCGGGCCCGGACGATGGAGTCGAGCATGGAGGCTCGGTACTCACCGGCGGTCTGTGCAAACGACGCCGCGTCGGCCTCGCGCCCCAGAAGCTTGGCGATCGATGCCGCGTCCTGCAGGCCCTTCTCGACGAAGAAGCCGTCCCAGTAGCTGTGCATCGGCTTGGCGCTGTAGCCCTCGTGGCTGATCGATTCGGGCACGAGGCCGTACTTGGCGCGGAGCAGGCCGTCGGCCTCTGCATACTGCGGCGTCATGCGTTCCGCCCGGATCGAGCGGATGTACTCGACGGTCTTGCCCACGCGGTCGTAATGCCGCTCCAGCATCGCGCGATCGCCCGTGAATCGGTAGTACTTCCAAAGCAGGTAGATGAACTGGCCGTGGCTGTCATGCTCCGGAACCGGATCCGGGCCGCGCTTGTCCACGACACACGGGATCTTGCCACTGGGGTACTGATACGGCCCGTACCAGTCGATGAAGCGAGCGACCTCCGAGGCGTGCCCGGTCGCGAGCAGGGCGCTACTCGTCAGCGAGCCGTCGCGGATCCACGAACGCTCGTAGGTGCGCGAGCCCGGCTGGATCGCGGGCCCGTCGGAGTTGATCAGGATGTGACCCTGCACCGTGCGGAACGCGCGTTCGAGATCGCGGTTGGCGGGAATCGACAGTTCGACACGACGCAGCGACTGCTGCCACTGGGATTTGGCCTGGGACTCGGCCGTCGCGAGATCGGTGAGCGAGCTCGGCACCGGCGTCGCCTGATCGTGCAGCGGCACGACGACAGCCCACGACTTCGACGCTCCGGGCGCGAGGTCGTAGGCGCACACGACGACGCCGCTGTCCGCGGCCACTGCGGCACCGGGCGCCAACGGCAGCGACTCGCCCGCGAGCACCCGCAGCGCCGCGTCGCCCGCATCGAAGGAACTCGCGTGCATCGCGATCGGCCCGCCGAGGACGTGGAGTCGCTTGGTGTCGGCCGGGCGTCGACGCGTGACGGTCATCGTGTCGCTCGAACACTCAATCGCGTCGATCGGCGCGTAGCCGCCGCTGGTCTTGAGGTCCTGCCACGGCGGGTTCACCTGCAACGGCCGCACCGCCAGCAGCAGTGTGCCCTTTTCCTGCTTGGTGCCGGTGTTCGTGATCGTGTACCGCCCTGCGAGCACGCTCGCACCGGTTTCGCCAAATGCGAACGCATCTACCCGCAGCAACAGCGTGTCGTGCTTACGCACCACGGTCGGTAGGGGCAACTCGCCATCGGACAGTTCGTGGGCGATCGCGGCGTTGGCCCACGTCAGCACTTCGCCACTGTCGCGCTGGATGATCGGGTCGACGCTGAAACGTTCCTTGTCGACCTCGATGGCGCCGTCGGCCGCGAGCAGGCCCTCCTTGGTGTCGCCCGGCACACCGACCACGGTCCAGTACGACTGCTCGTTCAGCAAGTAGCGTGGAAACACGCCGCGGGGCTGATCGCTGGCGATGCGGGCAAAGGTACCGTTCTTCGTCGCGCCGAACTCCAGCGGTGCAAGCTCAAGCGTGCGCAGCACTGCATCCGCAGACATGCCAGTGACCGTGACCCGTACCGCCGCGGCTTCGGCGTCGCGGATCGGTGCGTAGATCCGCCCGGAAATGGGCACACGAATCGACGCGGCCGGCTCGAATCGCGAGCCATCGAGCGAAAGCTCCACCCCCACGCGAGCGCCAGCGGCTCCGTCCAGCGCAGCGATCACGCCGCCAAATTCGCGCGTGCCGCCGAGGTCAAGCGTGAGTACCCCTTCGGATACGCCGGGCTTCCAGCCGATCACGGCGCCGCCGGACCGCATCACGCTTGCCGCGGCCTTCGCATCAACGGCCCCGGTCGCGTCCTTGATGGTGACCACGCCGGTGCCCGACGCGGCCGCCGGAACTTGCTCCAGCAGGAGATTCGCGAACTCAATCGTCCCCGCGCCGCCGCTGCTCGCGGCCACCGCGAACTCGATCGCCCCGAGCGTCTCGTGCGGCTTGCCGCCGCTGGGCCCCCACGCGAACGAGAAGTGCCGCCGCTTGAACATCTCCGGCGACCACTGCTCGCTCGGAAGGTAATCACGTTGGTTCACCCACCACACGTTGTCGCCGCTGGGGTCGAGGAGTTTGGTCTCGAAGTTGTTCGCCGGGCCGCTGCCTCGGACCTGCATCGAGAGCCGGTAGTTCTCCGGCAGCTTCACACCGACGCTGCGGCGGACGACAACGAAGCCGTTCCCGGCTTCGAAGTTGTACGTGAGGCGGAGCCCGCCGCCGTTTGCCGGCCCGATCTCCGCGACCACGCCATCGCTGGCCTCCAAGGTCCACGCCGAAGGATCGGAGAACGAATCGGTGAAGATCGGCTGGGCGTGCGCGCGGCAGGCGAGCGCACCGATCAGCCCGACGACGAAGCCCAAACCGATGCGTGCCATGTCCGACTCCTGAGGTAACCGTGTGACGCCGAAGGTCCGCAAACCGCTTCCCTCGGTGCCGCGCGATGCCGGACCGATGCGACTGCACCGGTCCGAACCGCATCGCAGCGGCTCTCGTATCGGAACTAGCATACCACGCGTTTTCAAAGCATGAAAACGTTTCCAATTAGGAATTTTCCACTGGCCTTTTCGGGACCATCCGGTACGTTTCCTTCAGGACCTGATCTCCTTGAATCACCGAATGACACTGCCGACCGCTCCATTCCGCTTCCTGCTTGCGGGCGCTTGCCTCGCCAGCGGCCTCTTGGCGGCATCGCCGCTGAAGGCCGCGCCGATCGAGAGTGCGTGGACAGGGAGCTTCAGTGCCTCGCCCAACGTCACCGCCGTGGCCGCCGCCGCCCTCTCCGGTTACGAAGCCGCCGCCGACACCTCGACCGACGAGGTTCAGATCCGCGACACCCGCGGCAACCTACTCAAGTCACTCGCACGCTCCCGTTTCGCGACCCAGTTGCCTTGGATGACACTCGACGCCTCCGGCGACGGCCCGGTCGGGCTGACGTTCAGCGACTCCGGCCGCCTGCTCTTCATCGCGGTCCACGACAACGTGACGCCCGGCGACGCCCAGCCCGGCGACGCGGTGCTGCGCTACGACACGCAGACCGATACGCTGACAACCTATCTGCGGGTGGAGTTGTCTCCGTCTGACGCGAACTTCCCGCGGGTCGCGATGACGCACTTCAAGGGACGGCTTTACGTGGGCCTGCCCGGGTTCATCCGCTGCTACGCCGCGGGACGTGACGATTTCTTCTCGTTCCAGTTCTTCGCGACATCGATTCCCGGCGGCGCGACGCCGGTTGCGCTCGCCGTGGACCGGACCCAGAACGCTCTGCTCGCGGCGTGGTCCGGCACCGTGCAGCGTTCGGTCATCGGAACCTCTTCGCTCACCTTCACCCAACTCGGCACCGTCGGCAACATCCGCGATCTCGCCCTCAGCGAGCACTTCGGCGGAAGCGCCAACGCCGGGCTCTACCTTCTTTCTTCGTCTACGACGTCGAGCGCCATCACGTCCGTCCCGCTCGCGCAGGCCCGGGGCACGCAGCCGTTCGCACCGACGCTTTACGCCGGACCGAGCGAGCGTCGCCACACGCTCGCGGCGACTTGCGACGGCTCGATGCTGACCGCAGGGCTGACCTCCGGTGTTTCCAGCGCGCGTCGCATACGCGACAACTCCGACACACGCCTGCCCTTCGAGAGCTGGCTGGCCAACGAGATTGCGCAGGTCACGGTCTACGCCAAGGGCCTCGTGTCACCCGATGGTGAGCCGTCGGGTTGGGTGATCGATGCCGACGTGGTGCCATCGATCAACCGCTTCCACCCCGCCTCGCCGGACGCCGCCGCGTGGGTTGTGCTGATGCTGCTGGTCAACGACGATCTCAACGGCGATCCCAACGCCAAAGCGCTCGTGACCACCATCCTTGAGCGCTACGCTGGCCTTGCCGCCGACGGCATCAAGCCGCTGCGTTCCGCCGACGGAATCTACTGGCACTGGATTAACCCGTTCACCGGCGGCCCCAAGGCGGGCTGGGGCGACAGTTACGCGACACTATCCACGATGAAGATCGTCAAGGCCGCCGGAGCTGCGGCGGCGTACTTCCCGGGCGACGCCCGCATTCGCGCCGCCGCTCGCGCCATCGCCTGCGGCGTCAAGAACTGGGATAGCTACCTCGTCGCCGGACCCGGCGTGCTCTACTACCTCGGCAACGCCGGGGGCGGGCCGACCCTTTCTTCTGCGTCTTTCGCGTACAACGAGGGCATCCTGTTCGTGTACGAAGCCGCGTTCTACGGCGGCTCGAACTCTGATGCCGCGTACGCCAACTGGCTGAATCGCTCTCTCTGGCCAACCGCAACCTTCGCCCTGCCGCGGCCGGTCACCGGCGACAGCAACGGTTCCTTCCAGAGCGCGTTTGTCAGCCAGTATTCATCGCTGCTCATCCCCGACTTCCGTGCGTCAAGCGCGTGGCGGACGCAGATGCTCAACCTGCGGCTCAGCAACATGGCGTGGACCGATGACTTTGGCCCGCGCTGGAACACAGTCTTCGGCGCCGGCACGACGATCACCGGCTACAACGCCGACAGCCTTAGCAACCACCCCGACGACATCGCGCACTTTCCGTCGCTGATGGCGTTTGCCGCCGGAACGGGCGCGGGCGACAGCGGCCATGTGCCTGCTGCTGCGGGGGCGTATCAGGCGTACCGCACCGGGGCTCGCGTGCTCTTCAAGACCGGCGCGAGCATGCTCTATCGCCGCTCCAATACGCAGCCGACGTGGGTGCCCAACTCCGCGGGCCTGCCCGATGTCGCTCTCGGTGCCTTGGGGATGGCCGAGTTGGTCAAGCCCGGCATCATCGACCGCGTGCTGGCATCGCCGCTGGTCTCGTGCGCCGCGTGCCCGTGCGACCTCAATGGCGACGGCTTTGTGGACGACTCCGACTTTGTCTTCTTCGCCGATTTCTACAACGCGCTCATAACGCCCGGGCCGTTCCAGGACGGCGACTTCAACGGCGACGCGCTTTGCGACGACGCGGACTTTGTGATCTTCGCCGAGGCGTACAACCAGTTGATCTGTCCCTGAAGGGTCGGCTCGATTTGGCCGTTCGGCGGGCGAAACCACTCATACTTCGCTAGAGTCTTCTTATGACCTTCCCGAACAACTTCGTGTGGGGCGCCGCCAGCAGCGCCTATCAGATCGAGGGCGCCTGGAACACCGACGGCCGCGGCGAGTCCGTGTGGGACACCATGTGCCACGCCCGCCCATCCGTCGGCGGCCCCGTCAACAAGTTCCCGCAGCCCGCGATCTGGAACGGCCACACCGGCGACGTCGCCTGCGACCACTATCACAAGAGCAGCGAGGACGTCGCGATCATGAAGTCGATCGGGCTCAAGGCCTATCGCTTCTCGATCTCCTGGAGTCGCGTGCTGCCCGATGGCATCGGCTCGATCAACACCAAGGGCCTCGACTTCTACGACCGGCTCGTGAACGAGCTGCTCGCCGCGGGCATCACGCCGTACACCACGCTCTTCCACTGGGACTATCCCGAAACCCTTTTCCGCAAGGGTGGTTGGCTCAACCGCGACAGCGTGCAGTGGTTCGCGGAGTTCGCGCAGGTCGTCGCCGACCGCCTGGGCGACCGCGTGAAGCACTGGATGACGCTGAACGAACCGCAGGTGTTCCTGCAGTTCGGCCACGGCGACGGGCACAACGCTCCGCGTCTGCGCCTCGGCACGCGGGAACTCCTGCTCGCGTGCCATCACGCCCTTATGAGCCACGGCCGCGGCGTGCAGGTGCTCCGCGCCCGCTGCAAGGGGCCGCAGCAAGTCGGCTACGCGCCCGTCTGCGTCACCAAGTACCCGTTCACCGACTCCAAGGAAGATCAGGCCGCGGCGATGCAGGTGATGGCCAGCCTCGAGGATCACAATATCTGGTGCAACACCTGGTACAACGACGCGATTTTCTTCGGGCACTACCCCGAGGACGGTCTGCGCCGCTTCGGTGCTGACGCACCCAAGCCCGCCGCGGGCGACATGGAACTGATCTCCCAAAAGTGCGACTTCATCGGCGTCAATATCTACGAGGGTGCTCCCGTCCGCATGCGCGATGGCAAGCCCGAGCTCGTCACCCGCGAGCCCACCCACCCGCTTACGGCCTACCGCTGGCCCGTCGAGCCCAAGAGCCTCTACTGGGGCCCCAAGTTCATCCACGATCGCTACAAGATCCCGGTGTACATCACCGAGAACGGCCTGTCGTGCATCGACTGGGTCAGCATGGACGGCAAGGTCCACGACCCGCAGCGCATCGACTTCACACGTCGTTACCTGCTCGAACTCCGCCGCGCCGTTGCCGACGGCGTCGATCTCCGCGGCTACTTCCACTGGTCCATCCTCGACAACTTCGAGTGGAACGAGGGCTACAAGGAACGCTTCGGCCTGGTGCACGTCGACTTCACGACGCTGAAGCGCACGGTCAAGGACTCCGCCCGCTGGTACGGCAACGTCATCGCCACCAACGGCAAGTCACTCGATGAAGACCCGTTCACGCGTTCGTGGTGAGACCGGATTGCGTTGCGTGGCCCCGGCTTCGCGCCTCGGCCGCAGTCGCAACAGTCAGTCCCGATCGCGTTCGGCTTCGAGGGCGACCCGCAGCCGCGTCACCTCACGCTCGATGCGGGCGAGCGCCGCGTCCGCGCCCTCGCGCAGCAGGTCTTCGTGGCTGATCGGCTCGCCATAAGCGACGAGAATCCGGTGACCGACGAGCGACGGCATCTTCTGTTGGATCGGCCACGCCTCGTAGCAACCCACCACTGCGGCAGGAACGACCGGACATTTGGCTCGCTTCATCAGCACCGCCACCCCGCGCTTGAACGCGTGCTGACGCCCGTCGGGCGTGCGCGAGCCTTCTGGGAAGATCACCACCGCGTGCCCCGCCCCGAGGCGACGGATCACTTCCTTGATCGCCGCCGCGTCGCCTCCCTCTTCCTTGATCGGCGTTGCGTTGAGCGCCCCGATGAACCACGCGAACGGCTTGAAGGTGAACAGCCCGATCTTGGCGACGAAACTCATGTGCCGCGGGCGGGCAAACGAGCCGATCAAGGGCGGGTCGAGAAAACTCTGGTGGTTTGCCGCGATGAGCACCGCGCCCGACTGCGGCACGTTCTTGGCCCCGAACACCCGCACGCGGTAGAAGAGCACGAACAGCAGCGCCGCCACCGTGCGAACCAGTCCATAGAACAGCACCTGCCCGATCGTGGCGTCGGGTCGGCGCGAGGCGAGGTAGCGGCGCAGGGGAGACATTGAGTGCGAGGGTATCCGGGACGCGCCGTCGATGCCGCGCCGGACCGCAGTCGGCGTGCCCCGGCGAGCGGTTGGCACGGGCCCTGCCGCACGCCCGGGCACCGCTAACAATCCGACGTGATCCACCTCGGTGTCAACATCGACCACGTCGCGACCATCCGTCAGGCCCGCTACCGCTCCGGCCCCGGCGCTTCCGCCGGGTATGGCGAGCCCGATGCCGTGCACGCCGCCCACGCCGCGGTCCTCGGCGGGGCCGAGTGCATCACCGTTCATCTCCGCGAAGACCGTCGTCACATCGTCGATCGCGATGTCGAACTGATCCGCCAGACCTGCCCGGTGAAGTTCAACCTCGAGATGGCCGGCACCCCCGAGATGCAGGCGATCGCGCAGCGGATCAAGGCCCATCAGGTGACGCTCGTTCCCGAGGGTCGCCAGGAAGTGACCACCGAGGGCGGCCTCGCCGTCGCGGGACGCGAGGACCACTGGAAGTTGTATCTCGCGCCGCTCAAAGCCGCGGGGATCATGACCAGCGCATTCATCACGCCCGACCGTCGCGAGATCGATGCCGCCGCTGCGTGCGGCTTCGACGCGGTCGAGTTCCATACCGGCGTCTTTGCCCACGCCTTTGCCGCGAGTCGCCGCGACCTGATCGACGGCGTGACCGCCGACGCCCCGCTCGCCGCCGCAATCCGCACCCTGCAGGATGCCATCGAAGCCTGCGATGATCGCCTCCGCGTGCACGCCGGCCACGCGCTCAACTACGACAACACGCCGGCGCTTCTGGCGGTACCGGGAATTCGCGCTGCCGTCCGCGAGCTGCACATCGGACACTCGATTGTCGCCCGCGCCGTGTTCGTGGGGCTCGAGCGTGCTGTCCGTGAGATGAAGTCGCTCCTCGCGGGCGCGTCGTCCGCCGGGGCCTAGAAGGCCCCCACTCCACGTGGTTCTAGACCCTGCACCCTTCCTTCCCGCTCCACTCCCACACATGCCCGACATCCGCACCCAAACCCTCCGTGACTACTTCTTCACCCTGCTCACCGCCGAGACGCAGGCCAACGAGCGCACGCTCGACTCCCTCGCGACTGTTCCGGCGATCCAGCAGTCGAGCGAGTCCTACCAGCGTGCCCTCGGCGTCATCGCCCATGTCATGATCGCCAAGCGGGTCTGGATGCTCCGCGTCCGCGGCGAGGCCTGGAAGGTCGCCGACTGATTCCCGGCGTGGTCGATCGAGCAAGCCCGAGCAGATGCCGCCGACACCGATGCCGCCTGGCGTACATACCTCACGGACGTCGCCGACGGCGGATTCGATCGCGCCGTGACCTATCGCATGTCGGACGGCACCGAGGCCGAGAGCAAAATCGCCGACGTCATTGCCCACGTCTTCAACCACGCCACCTACCACCGCGGCCAGATCGCCCGCATCGTTCACCAACTCGGCGGCACCCGGGCGGCTACCGACCTCATCATCTTCACGCGTCGAAAGCTCTGAGTCCCGGGACGCAACCCGCGTCACGCCACAGGCTTGGGGGCCTCGCCGAACCCCGCAGCACCCCAGCCGCCGGATTTTGCTTCTTTCTTTGCGAATTCCGCGGTACGATCGCCCCGAAGCATGTCGCCGTCTCGCAAATCCTCCAAGGGCGTTCCCAAGGCCAAAGCATCCCGCGGCAAGTCGCCCGCGAAGCGCAAACGCCCCACGAAGCTGCGCCTCAAGCAAGCCGAGCCGGGCGCCGTGCCCGCCGTCGGCCCCGGCTTCAAGTCCTTCTCGGACATGAAGGAAACGCTGAGCTTCCTCTACAGCCGCATCAACGTTGAGATGCTGCGCCCCAAGAAAGTCGAGCCCACCGTCTGGCGACTCGAGCGCATGCATGCCCTCATGAGCGCCCTCGACGACCCGCACCGCGCCTTCAAGAGCGTCCACGTCGCTGGCAGCAAGGGTAAAGGCAGCGTCTGTGAGATGCTCTCCGCCGCCCTCATCGGCTGCGGCCTCACCACCGGACTCTACACCAGCCCGCACGTCGTCGACATCCGAGAACGCATCCGTCTCAATGGCGAGATGGTCACGGAACGCGACTTCGTCCGACTCGTCTCCGAGGTCGCCCTCGCCGCCGACGGTGTCAAGCGCCGTCACGGCGCCGCCACCTATTTCGAACTGCTCACCGCCGCCTCGTTCCTGCACTTCGCCCAGCAGGCGGTGGACGTTGGCGTGATCGAAGTCGGCCTCGGCGGTCGACTCGATTCCACCAACGTCATCACCCCCGAGGTCGCCGCGATCACCGCGATCCAACTCGAGCACACCCAAATCCTCGGGGACACCCTCGACAAGATCGCACGCGAAAAGGCCGGAATCTTCAAGCCCGGCGTCCCCGCCCTCACCATCGCTCAGCAGAAGCCCATCATCCTTGAAACGTTTAAGGAAGTTGCGGCCAAGATCAACGCTCCGCTCGCCGTGCTCGGCGCAGACATCGACTTCACCGCCCGCTTCGAGGCCACCGCCCAGCTCGGGCCGCACATGCTCATCTCCGTCACCACGCCCCGCAGCGAGTTCGAGCACGTCCCCGTACCTCTCAAGGGTGAGCATCAGGCCGCCAACTGCGGCCTCGTTCTTGCGATCCTCGACCGCCTCCGCGAACGCGGCGTTCCCATCAAGGAACGCGACGCGATCCACGGCCTTGCGCGGACGCGCACCAGCGCACGTCTCGAACAAGTCTTCACCCAACCCCGCATCTTCGTTGACGGCGCTCACAACCCCGAATCGATCCAGGCGCTCATGAAGTCGCTCGGCGCTCACATGCGCTACGACTCGCTGATCGTCATTTTCGGCTGTGCCAGCGACAAGGACGTCAATGCCATGCTCCGTCAGCTCGGCAGCGGGGCCGACAAGGTCATCTTCACCCGGGCCGAGAACAACGCCCGCGCCTGCGAACCCAAGGAACTGCTCCGCAAGTTCTCCGAGTACTCCAGCAAGATGGCCCAGACCGCCGGCAGCATCAAGGACGCCATCAACATCGCTGCCAAGGCCGCCGGACGCGACGATCTCATCGTCGTCACCGGCTCGTTCTACGTCGCCGGTGAGGCCAAGCGGCTCCTCGACGAGAAGAAATCCCGCGACGGCCGCGTTCATCAAGCCGGCGGCAAATCCCCGGCTCGGGCCTGATATCGGGCCCATTCCGTCGACTTCCCGCGCGGTTCCCGTTGGCGAAATCCCGAACATTGGGTACGCTCTGCACATGACCACCGCTGCGATGACAACCGAGCACCCCGCCAAGCGCTTCCCCAAACTGGCCCCGCTCATCGCCTATCTCGAAGGCCTCCGCGGCCGGGCCGACCTCCAGACCCTCGCTGACCTTCTGAGCCGCCAGGAAATCACCCGCCGCGACATCGAATCCGTCTGCGTCTTTGGCACCCACGGCTACCGCCGGAACATCATCAGCCGAGGCGACTGGCACGAACTCCTCGCCCTCACCTGGCGCAGCGGCCACTGCACCCCTATCCACGACCACAAGGGCAGCTCGTGCGCCTTCCGCGTCGTCGAGGGCACCGGCACCGAGATCCGCTTCGCCCCGACACCGTCCGGCTTGGTCTGTCCCGTCTTTGCCAACCCGATGACGCCGGGCTACGTCTGCGCCGCCGCCGACGAAGACATCCATCAGGTTGCCAACATGCAATCGCCCGGCACCGATCTGATCACGCTGCACATCTACAGCCCGCCGATCAAGAAGATGAACACCTATCAGTTCGCCTGCTCCGAAGGCGCTGAGACCGACGACCAACGCTGCTGAGCCCACCGCTTCTCCGGCCATCTCGCCAAAAAAAAAACAACCCCGCAGTTGCGGGGTTGATTGAAAACAACGTTGCACCCGCGGGCTCAATAGCCGCGCGACCGACGCTCGTTCTGATCGCCGATGATCACGCCGCCCAGGGCACCCGCCGCGGCACCGATCGCCGCACCGCTGCCCATGTGACCAAAGGCGCTGCCGACGGCCATACCCGTCAAGGCACCGAGACCGGCGCCGCTGAGGCCACCCTCCAAGGCGTTGTTGCATCCCGCGCTGCCCAGCGTGAGGCCGCCGGCGATCACCGCCGCGGACAGCGTCTTGACGCCCGGCAGGGAACTCCGACGATGGCTCACTTGACCCCTGAACATGACTCGCTCCTGGTGCGGCCCCGGCGTGCGATACACCGCCATACCGGGCCCGCGTTGCTGTACGATGTTAGTCTTCAATATACATACGGCGGATGCGTCCCGCAAGTTCTGCGTATCCAGATTCCGACAGACCATATTGTTATAGGACCTTCAGACGCGATTCACGCAACGTTCAGGACGCGGAACCCGATCAGCCGCAAGCCTTTAGCCACGGTCAGCCCAGAATCGACACCAATTTTCGCATGCGAACCCCCGCACGTCGTCCTCGCTCCACCCGCGGCGGGCCAGGCCGTCGAGCAGCCTCGTGTAGTCCCGCGGCAGGTCAATCCCCAGCGGCAGCCGCTCGCGGGTGATCCCGCCGTCGGCGTCGCTGCCCAGGCCCACGTGGCGGCGTGAGTTGGTCAGCTCGCAGACCCGCTCGATGTGCGCGATCGTCTCGTCCACCGTCGCCCGCCGATCGCGGCGCCCGCCGGGCAAGATGAACTGGCTGAGCAGGTTGATCCCGATCACCCCGCCCCGCCGGGCGATCTCGCGGATCGTGTCGTCGCGGAGATGGCGCTGGAGGTTCGGGGCCGTCGGCGACGCTACCTGCGGCTCGCTCCCCACAATCGCGCGGCAATTGGAGTGCGACGCGATCACCGGCTTGCTCGTCGCTTCCAGCAGTTCATCGCAGGCCCGGTCCGACAGATGCGCCAGATCCGGCACCACGCCGAGGCGGTCCATCTCCTTGATCAGTTCACGCCCGGCCGGCGTCAGCCCGACGCGATTGGTCGCCGGGTCGATCGCGTTGCCGGTCGCGTAGCGTGAGTCCTTGGCCCAGCAGAGACCGATGGCGACGACGCCCTGCGAGGCCCACCATTCGAGCTGCGACGGCGTCTTGATGACGTCCGCGCCCTCGATCAGCACGCCGATGCGAAGTGCCGGTTGCCGCGGCCCGGTCGCCTTGTCGATCCGCTCCCGCAACGATGGCGGCACGACTTCCGCCACACCCATCCCGCCGCGGATCGCCCCCGTCCCGGCCTCGACCCGCAGCGATTCCCGCAGGTCCATCGCGATCAGCCCGCGGTCCCGCCACGTGCGGTACACCTCGAGCTGCGCCCGCCCCACCGCAAACGCCCGCTCGATCGCCTCGGGCGAATCCCCCGGCGGATACGACTCTGGCCCCTTGCCTCCAACCTCGGTGAAGATCGTGCCCAAGGCGAATCGCACGTTGCCCTCACGCAGCGAAGGCAGCGTCACACACCCGGGCTGATCCGGCCCGCCCGAAGCCAGCGGATCGGCGTGCATCATGTCGCGGCCGTTCACCGCGAGGTACGCGAGATCGAGATGGGAGTCGAAGACGGTCACGACTTCACACCGCGACCGTCTTCAGGTTCGGGCTCACGATGAACTCGGCCTCGGTCTTCTTCTTGATCTCTTCGACCGTGACGCCGGGAGCGAGCTCGGTGAGGATGAATCGGCGCTTGTCGGGATCCATCTCCATCACGCACAGGTCGGTGATGAGCATGTCGACGCAGCGTTTGCCTGTGAGAGGCAGCGAGCACTGCTTCACGACCTTGGCCGCGTCGCCCTTGGCGACGTGCTCCATGGTGACGATGACTTTCTTCGCGCCGGCGACGAGGTCCATCGCGCCGCCCATGCCTTTGACGAGCTTGCCGGGGACCATCCAGTTGGCGAGGTCGCCTTCCTGGCTGACCTGCATGGCGCCGAGGATGGTGAGATCGACGTGCCCGCCGCGGATCATGGCGAAGGAGTCGGCGCTCGAGAAGAAGCTCGCCCCGCTGCGGGCGGTGACGGTCTGCTTACCCGCGTTGATGAGATCGGCATCGACCTCGGCCTCGCTCGGGAAGGGTCCCATGCCGAGCAGCCCGTTCTCGGATTGCAGCCAGATGTCCATCCCGGCGGGGACGTAATTGGCGACCAGCGTGGGCATGCCGATGCCAAGGTTGACGATGAATCCGTCGCGAAGTTCCTTGGCCGCACGCTGGGTGATCTGTTCACGGGTGAGGGGCATGGTCGAGGGTAGCAACGAGGACCTGAGATTGCACACGCCAGACAGCGTCAGGGTGTCGCCGTTGGGAGCGATACCTCAAGCTCGAAGGTCCGAATGAGCCGGATCGTCGGATCGAGCGTTTGGTCCGCGACCAGAGCCTCGGGCGGCACACGGCTCGACCGGACGTTTTGTGGCGACCAGAAAAGCCACACGGTTGCACGCACCTTCCCGGCCTGCTCGTTTCTCTGCTTTATTCCCTGGGGCGTCACCAAGTCAGGCGGGATCGGTACTCGTATGGAAGGATGCGTCGGCGCGATGATGGGAGCCGTCATCACGAACGAGCCACGAAGCTTGTCGGTCGCCGGGAACCCAAAACGCGCCCCGTACCAGCCGTCCTGTGCGGCAAGCTCAACACCCGAAGGTTCGATCCAGCACCTTGCCAAGACGGGCTTCAGCTTGCCGTAGCCCTCCCAATCGTGATCGATGACGCGCAGCAACACTTCCGCAGCGCCATCGGTAAGCGAGCTGAGCTCGAGCGTCGCGGAGACACGGTTTTCAAGGTACCGGTCCACAACATTCTGCGGCACGCGACCGGTCTGGATGACGCCCTCGAACCACCGATGCATCTCGACGCTTGCTGGTCCACGCCGGCTGCCGCGGACCGAATCCACGATCTGGTTGACCAGTGCCGCCTCCGTGCTCGGGTCCAGTGTTCGATTCGCAAGCTCGCCCCAAACCGCGTCCACTTCCCGGGCTCCGATCGCTGGCGCGCTCGCGAGGTGGTGCAGCAGAACACGGGTCGGCGCGTACGCCGTCATCCACGATCGCTCGCGGCTCGCCGACGCGAGCAGCACCATGAGACCGCAGAGCAGGCTGCCGGTATAAACCCAGAGTCGCCATCGGGAGGGCGCCTTGCGGCCCTTCACGAGTTTCTCGAGCCACTCGGCCCCGCACTCTGGGCAATTCGAAGGATGATCAACGGATCCATCGGGTCCGTAATCGAATTCGTAGTCGCACCGCGGACAATGCAACGATTCGCCGCGGCGTCTCTGCGTCTCGAACAGGAGAAGCCACGGCACCAGAAGCGGCAACATCCGCGACCAGACACGAACCAGCCCCTGCACCAGCCAGACCGGCTCCAAGATCCAGGGCACGACCGCGTCCACGAGCCCAAGCGTCGCGATCGTCGCGCAAGCGATTGGAATCGCAACAGAGAAACGCTGACTCGGTGCCGCTTCAGCCCTCACCCCACCCCTCCTCACGTCCCCGCGTTCGAAGGCTTCGGCTTGCCCATGCTCGCCTCTTCCATCAGATACAGCCCCACCAGCCAGTCGCCTACCAGGTACGGCTTCACGAACAGCTTGCCGCTCACCGTCCCGAAGGTTGTCATGCGCTGCTCTTTGGTCGCCGAGTCCTTCAGCTTCACCTCGATCGCGTCGTAGGGCGTGGGGGGCACGCCGATGCAGCAGCCGTCCCACTGATTGAGCATGCAGAGCAGCTCCTTGGGCTCGGAGACATACAGCGGGAACGCGACGTAGCCGGTGATGGTGACGTACGCGCCGTCGAGGAACATGACGCGGTCTGGCAGCTTCTTCTGGCCGCGCTTGGGGTCGTAGAGCTCCGACACCGAGACCAGATGCTCCCACGTCACGACGTACGGGTTGTCCGTGGTCCCCTTGCCGGTGACGGCGAACTTCTCGTCGATGACGAACGTGCCGTCGTCCTTCTGCGTTGCCTTGATGGTCGGGAACTGCTCTTTCAGTTCCGCAAGCGTCGCGGGCGGGTTGGCGGCGGGCTTCTTGGCTTCTTCGGGCTTGGCCTCCGGTTTGGCTTCGGGCTTGGCGGCAGGCGTTGCAGCCGCGGGCGCGGCAGCGGGTGTCGTTTCTGTCTTCGCTTGCGTGGTCTGGCTCGAAGCAGGTTCGGCGGCGACCTGCGCCGGGGCGGGGACGCCCCGGTTCGCTTCGGGAGACGTCATCGCAGCGGGCTCGGCGGCGAGCGACACGTGAAGACCCATCATCACAACCAGGCTCAGCATGTTCGCTCCCTTGCACCCACCCAAGACAACCCACCTAGGACAACCCAACCAACGACATCGTCCGAATCACCTTCGACAAGTTCGTTCTACAGGCTCGCCAGCCACTGGCTGCCTGCTTTCCCATCCGCCATCGCCCATCCGAAGTCCGACATCGACTCACCCCAAGGGCCTCAGATTCTTCGCCACGCTCGTGCGGTACGCCACGATGGCTGGCAAGAGCCCGGCGACCCCGGCCAGCATAATCGCTCCGGCCACCACGAGTGCCCCGATCCGGGGCTCGATCCCGGCGTCGATCACCAGGCCCAGCCGCTCCTTCATGGCCGCGGTCACAAGCCGCACGCCGACGAACGCCACCGCGACTCCGATCGCCGAGCCGATCAGTCCCAGCACGATCGACTCGGCGAGCACGAGCCGGAAGATCCTGCCGCGGCTCGCCCCCAGCACCCGCAGCACCGCGATCTGCCGACGCCGCTGCTCCATCGAGTTGTACAGCGCGAGCAAGATCGACACGCCCGAACTAGCCATCACCACGCCCGCCATCGCGAGCAGGATCTGATCGACGCTGCCGACGATCTGGAAGAGCTTGTTGATCTCTTGGGTCGGCTGAGCGACCTGGATGGTCGGGTCGGCACGCAGGCGGGCGAAGGTCGGCGGGATCATGGCCGAGGCATCACTGCCGGGGCGGGTCGCCACGCGGGCGTAGACCGCGGTGATCTTGCGATCCTCGTCGGTCAGGTCTTCCGCGGTAGTCTCGAGGCCGTGGTCGTGGTGATCGTGCTCATCGCCGCCGTGGGCCGCGTGGGCCTCTGCCTCGCGGCGGTCGTGGGCGTGGATGATCCATCCGCCGACGACATCGATAAACAGAGCGCGATCGTGGGCGCTGCCGGTCGGCTCGAGCACCCCCACCACCTTGAACTTGAACTCATCGTGAACATGCGGCGCGGGGGCGTCCTTGTCGGCCTCGCCGCGCTTGGGAGCGCCGTGCGTCAGCGCGACCTCATCGCCGATCTTCAGCCCCGTCTCCGCCGCGGCCTTGGAGCCCAGCACGATCTCGAACTCCTTCTCAAAGAACCGCCCGTCGCGCAGCTTCCAGGCTTGCTCGGCATCGGGCTTGAACTTCGAGAAGATCTCCGACGTGCTCGCGATCACGGGTAGGCCGCGGTACGAATCACCCATCTGCACGGGGATAAAGAACTCCCACGGCGCGACGCGCTGGAGCTGCTGGAACTTGGGCCACTCGATCGGGCGGCGTGGCGGATTGGCGTAAAAGACCGAGTTGAGAATGCTGGTAAGCGGATCGCTCTCCGCGCTGACGAGCAGGTGCATGTTGCCGCTGCCGCGCTCGAAGGCCTTGCGCCCGCTGTCGCGCATCATGAGCAGGACCAGCATGAGTCCCACCGCAACCGCGACCGAAAGGGTCGTGAAGACGGTCGAGAGCGTGCGTGCCGACAGGCTTCGGCGGATGATTGTGAAGTCGTTCACCGCGCACCTCCCGCGATCAGGTCCGACAGAGCTTCCACGCGCCCGAACTTCTGCCGCATCGTCGGATCATGGCTCGTACACAAGAGCGCCACCCCATTCTCGCGGCAGGTCTTGACAATCAGATCAATCGCCGCCCCCGCGTTCTCCGGGTCGAGGCTCGCCGTCGGCTCGTCCGCCAGCACCAGACTCGGCTTGCACGCCACCGCTCGCGCGACCGCGACGCGCTGCTGCTGGCCGACGCTGAGTTCCTCGACCCGCGCGTGCATCCGCTGCATGTCGAGCGAGCGGAGCAATGACTCGGCCCGCTCGCGGTGCTGCCCGCTGGGCAGCTCGCTGAACATGAGAGCCGCGAGGACGTTCTCGAGCGCGGTGAAGCCTTGCAACAGATTGAACGTCTGGAAAATCATCCCGACATGCGTGCCGCGGAAGCGATCACGCGAGGCGCCGTGCAACGAGTGGATGTCCCGCCCCGCGATCTGCACCGATCCGCCGACCGGGTCCATCAGCCCCGCGATGAGCTGCAGCAGCGTGCTCTTGCCCGTGCCCGAGCCACCGGCGAGCAGCACCTGCTCGCCAGCCGCGAGGTCGAGTGATCCGAGCCGCAGCTCGAACGACTCCGCGGCACGGTACTTGAAGACGAGATCCCGGATCGAAAGGGCGGCTTCTGACATGCGGATGGTGCTCCTGAGAACGCGTTCTCAAAAGCGTAATCCCGCACCCGGGGCTGGGAGCGCCCGAGTGCGGGATCACGACGAGAATCTGCGGCGTCCCCTCCAACGCCGCGCGATATGTCCAACCCGGCGGTCAAGACCGCCCGATCTACAGACACGAGTGTCCTTTAGCGACGACGGCGAGCGGCAAGGCCTGCCATCGCCAAGAGCGCGAGCGAACCGGGCGTGGGAACGACATTGGTCTCGACCCAGGCCTCGACCTCTTCCAGTTGCTCCTCAGTCGCGTTCAGGCCAAAGACGATGTAGAACGGATCGGAGTCGGTGCTGCCGTCGTACGAGAATCGAGCCTCGACGAGGAAGAACTCCGCGCTGCCAGAGGGCGTGTGGCCGGCGAGCACCCAGTCCGGGTGATCGTGCAGGCCGCCGAGGGTCTCAACCGGGAAGAGCAGGTTGCCGGAGTTGGTGTCGCTGCCGGGGGTCACGATGCTGTTGGTAGCCGGGCCGAAGGTCGCTGAGAGCGAACCACCGGCAACGGTCGCGAAGCTGCTGCCGTTCCACTGACGCAGGGCCTTGCTGAAGTAGAACCGCAGGTCGGTTCCCGGCGTGAGCGTGCCGTCCTCGATCTGGATGCCCGGCTCATCGCTGTACAAATCGCCGAGAACATCCGTCAAGAGACCGCTGAAAACCCGCGCGGGCCCGAGCGGGTCGCCGCTCTCGCTCACCTTGGTCGTCACGAGCTGGCCGCCCGAAATCACCAGTGAGATGTCGCCACCGGCCAACGCCGGAGCCGCGAGACCCGCGGCTGCCAGCAACGAAAACGCTGCAATCTTCATCACTCAATCTCCTATCGCGTGCCGCGCACACATCCACCCAACACGGGTGAGCCCGAACGAGGCCGCGGCGTGCCCCGCCCGCCATGAACAAATCGCAAGGGACTTACGGACACAACAGTTCGTTGTACTGCTGCGCAAACACGACGAAGTCCGAATCGTCGACAGCGCCGTCGCCGTTGAAGTCATACGGACAGCCGGGCGGCTTGCAGAGCAGCTCGTTGTAGCCATAGGCGAACAGCGTGAAGTCGCTGTCGTCCACAAGCCCGTCGGCGTTGATGTCCGCGGCACACGTCTCCTGCACGACATTCTGCTTCAGATACGCAACCACGCTCTGCACCGTCGCGTCGTCGCTGTTCTGATTGAAAACGAACCAATAGGGCTTGCTGGTCGCAAGCGACCCTCCGGGTGCCCACAGCTCGAACTCCAACACGTACACGCCCCCGGTCGCGGGCGTCAGAAGCGTGTAGCCGATGTGATGGTGCCAGACACCGACGCTGCTGGCCGTGCGGGTCGTTCCGACCACCGGCGTGTCGTCGGTCGATGACACGCGGATCGTGGCCGCGGTGCCAAAGCGGGTCTGCAGACGCTCGTCGATCGCCGTCGTGAGGCCGCTCCCGGTCCACTTTCGGAGGCTGCCCCGCATCGAATAGCCGATTGCCTGGCTGGCCGCGAAGGTGTTCTCGAGCGAATCCATGCCCGGATCGTCGTTAAAGCCCGGGAACTTACCCAGCGTGCAGATGAACACCCGCTCGGAAAGCAGCGGGATCGCATTGTCGCCATTGATCAGGAACACGCCAGTGGCGAGTCGCCCGTTGTTCAGCCCGACGGCAAGATCGCCCAGGTGCAGCGCGCTCGCGCCCGCGCTGACGAGTGCAAGTGCCGCCGCCATTGAAAGAGCCTGCATCTTCATGAGATCACACTCCAATCGCCGCGGCTAGTGGGCCCGTGGCGGGAAAAACCGATTCGTCTCTTCGCCCGCGTACACCGCCTTGAAACGCAGCGTCTCCGCGTGCCCATCCAGGAACGAGTAGTTCGAAAGCGCGTCCTTGCTCTTGGCCTTGCCGCCGTGCGCGTTGGTGTCGGCCTGCGAAGCCGCGATCGTCGCCGCTCCGTCGTCGCCCGCGTTGCTCCAGTCCGCCGCGTGCACGTGATCGCTCTTGGCGAACGAGCTTTTGTCAAAGCCCTGCGTCATCTGCACAAAGTGCACCGTCGCCGAAGGCGTCTCGACCCGACTCTGACGATCGAACGGCTCACGTGGATCAAGCCCCGGCGGAAAACTGCGGCTGGTCCACTCGTTGATGCCGTAACTCGTCCACCGTGCCAACTTCTTCAGGTTGACCGTCTGCCCACGCTCGAGCAAACCTCGCACTTCCGCGAGCGTCTGGCCGTCGTCCTCGCCGCCCTGACTCACCGCCCACCGCGGGCTCTTGTCCACCGGCGAGCGGAGGGACATCGTCCCCGAGTAGTACGGCTCGAGCGTAAACACAAACGAGCGCCGCACCGACGCAAGGCTCGATGGACCGCCGTGCGGCAGCCCGGCGTCGACGTACAGGCCCTTGCTGACGTCAGAATAAAGCTGGTTCGCGACTTCGAGCTGGCGGACTTGATTCAGACACACGATCGTGCGCGCCGACTGCCGTGCTTTGCCGAGTGCCGGCAGCAACACCCCGATCAGAATCGCGATGATCGCGATCACGACCAAGAGCTCGATGAGCGTGAACGCGCCACCCCGCACCGCACGCGGCTTCGCTGGGAGTCGACGATTTCGATATTGAGAAGTCATTCTCAATAGTGAGCATAGCCGCATTTCCGCCCGCCCGCAAGAGCGATCGCCAGAATTCGCACAGGATCACTCGCCGCGGATCGAATCGACCCGGAACCAAACCCGGACACCGGGGTGCGTCGGACCCATTCGGGAGCCCGTGGCCCCGAAGGATGCGTCACCCGGTGCCGGAGCCTTGGAAATCTACTTGGCGACGGCATCACCCAGGCCCGTCAACCCGGCCCGGATCGCGATGCGTGCCAGCTCCACACGGTTGCTGACACCGAGCTTCTCACCCAGCGACACACGATGCCATTCGACGGTCTTCACGCTTCGGCCCAGCTTGGCCGCGATCGCAGACGTCGGAAGCCCCTCGGCGATCAGCCGAAGAATCTCGAGCTCACGATCCGTGAGGTCTTTCAGGATTCCCGCGTCATCCACCGACGCGACGACGTGCTCCGTATCCGAGGCCGGCGGGACGCCCGGCGCGAGCTGACGCGCCACGATCAAGACCTTCCGCGGCGACTCGGCAGGAGTCAGAAGCCGCATCACGCACCGCAGCATCACGCCCTTCACCCGCCCGTCCACAGTCAACGCCTTGCCTGATTGGGCGACGCGACGCACCAGCCCAAGCCGCTCATCGGCCAGAGCAACATCGATGAGATCGTGCAGCCGCTGATTCACGACGATCTCGGTGCCGAAGCATGCGGCCATCGACGCATTGGAGTAATGCACCAAGCCATCGACATCGATCACCATCACGTGCGCACCACTATCGTGCACCAGTGCTTCCCAGAACGCATTGTGTCGCGACAAGCCCTCGCTGAGTGCCGCGATCGCTCCGTGACCCGTGGTCATGCTCCAAGCCCCGCCTTCTTTTTGCGACCAGACCCATCGCGCGGATGCCAGAACGCATCGCGTACGAGCGCATGCATGGAGCCCCCGGAAGGCTCCATGACGCGACGTCATCTTCCGCCAACTTTTCGCATGTCGTCAAGTGATGTATGCATGAGATTCTGAGAATCTGACGCAACGCCGCTCAAGCGAATTGCACCGTTCGATATCTGAAACGGCGTTTCAACATGGACAACAGCATCCGTTGTTTGTCTTCGCCCGCGCGGACCGATCAGTGAGTGCATGCCGCACGACGCGCCGACAAACCCATCAAACCACGAAGACATGACGCTCACGCAGTTCGGCCCGCCCGCGACCGGCGGCGCTTGGGGCAAGGGACCGTCCACCGACGACGCCCGGCGGTTCCTCGAAGGACCGCAGTCGCGCACCGCCGAGCTCCTTCGTGTCTGCCGCATCACAGCCGAGTTCATCCGTGGCTTCCGCTCGCTGCACTTCGTCGGGCCGTGCGTCACCGTCTTCGGCTCCGCCCGCTTCGACGAGACACACCGCTACTACCAGCTCGCTCGTGATGTCGGCGCGCAGATCGCCGAACTGGGCCTCACCACTATCACCGGCGGCGGACCCGGCATCATGGAAGCCGCCAACCGCGGCGCGAAAGAAGCCGGCGGCAAGAGCATCGGCTGCAACATCGTCCTGCCCCACGAGCAACACGCCAACCCGTACGTCGATCGCTTCATCGAGTTCCGCTACTTCTTCGTCCGCAAGGTCATGCTCGTGAAGTACTCGTACGGCTTCGTCATCCTTCCCGGCGGCTTCGGCACGCTCGACGAACTCTTCGAGGTCGCCACGCTCGTGCAAACACGGAAGGTCGAGAACTTTCCGATCATCCTCATGGGCCGCGACTTTTGGGAGCCGATGCTCGAGTTCTTCCGCCGCCGCCTCGTCGCCGGCGGCACAATCAGCCCCACCGACATCGACCTCATCAGCGTCACCGACTCGCCAGCGGAGGCGAGGGACATCCTCCGCCGAGGAATCGAGGCCAGTGCAACGCGGGCCAAGAACAAGCCCAAGCGTTCCTGGTGGCTCGGCGAACGCGGGGCGTCCTGATCTCGGTCACGAACCACGAAGGCTCCACCGCCGCCCTTCGGCGCCGGTGGGCCGTTGCGTTTGGGAATCGCCAGCGGTCCGATCAGCGAGCGGGCTGAAGCGGCTTGGGCGCGGTCGAGACCTGCTCGGACAGCCGCTCGCGCGGACGCCGCAGGGTGTTCGACTCGGTCTCGAAGATGTAGGCGTGAATCTTCACCGACTTGGGGATGAAGGGATGCTCGCGCAGCAGCTTGACCTGTTGCACCGCCGCGTCGTCGACATCCTCGAAGGTGCGGAACCACTCGGCCAGCTGCGCCTTGGGAATCTTGAGCTGCGGGATCGCCGGATCGAGGGCGACCTGGTCAAAGTTGACGCCCTCCTTGGTGAGCCGCTCTCTTAAGGCTTCGACGACCTTCTCTCCGGTGGTGGTCATCATGCCGCACTCGGTGTGCAGCAGGATGATGATCTCCTGGGTGCCGAAGAAGTTGGTGGTGAGCGTGGCCGATCGGATCACGTCGTCGGTGACCAGTGCGCCCGCGTTTCGATAGATGTGCGCGTCGCCGAGCTGGATACCCAGGGCATGCTCGACGGGGATGCGCTCGTCCATGCAGGTCAGCACGAAGAGCCTCTTGTTGTTGGGGATCCCCTTGCGGCGGCGCAGGGCCCAGTTCTCGCGGGTGTTGACGGTGTTGTCGATGGATTCAAAGAGCGACATCTCAAACTCCAGAGCTTTGGGCCGGACGACCGGCCCGATTCCGGGCGAGACCTCGACACCGCACGGCGTCACACATCGGTCCCGCCACGATCGCTCGGGGGTGAACGTTCGCGTGTGCGTCGCCCGCCCCCGAGAGCCAAAAACACAACCGCCGCCGAAATCGGCGGCGGCACTGGCATCTTGGGGGCAGAAGGCGTCAGCCGCGTTCCGCACTCAGACACACGCAGTGCAACACCGCCGAACCGGGGCGGCGTCGCAACAACACGAGTGTGAGAGAAGAACGGAGACCATCGAAAAACTCTAGCTCTGTCGCAGGCGAGATCAAAGCATCCAAAAGGCCAAACTACCCCGAGCAAACACATGGGACCGAGAAGTTCCCGTTCCATCCCAGCTCATTGCCGTGGAGTCCTCAGGCGATCTCGAGAATCTCGAACCGCTTGGTGCCGCGCGGAGCGCTCACGCGAATGACGTCGCCAACGCGGGCCTTCATCATCGCCTCGCCCATCGGGCTGTTGGCGGTCACCTCGACAAAGTCGAACGAACCCGACGTCTCGCCGACGAGCTTGTACGTGTCCACGTCGTCGTCGTCGAGGTCCTTCATCTTCACGGTGCTGCCGATGAACACGGTGCCGCCCGCGGCCTTCTGCATGGCCTCGTCGATCACCTTCACCTGCGCGAGGCGCTGCTCAAGGCGGCGGATCTCCGCCTCCTCAAGACCCTGCTGCTCACGGGCGGCGTGGTAGTCGCCGTTCTCCTTGAGGTCGCCCAGTTCGCGGGCTTCGGCGATGCGCTTGGAGATCACCGCGCGGTTGGCGATCAGGAACGCCAGACGGGTTTCCAGCTGCTCTTTTTCGGTCTTGCTCAACAGTTCCATCGCTCGATCCTCAATCGATTCGGTCTTGTTTCACGTCGTCTGGCGTCGATTCGACGGCCATTCCCGCGGCCGGTGCCCGCACCGCGTCGCCATCGCCAGTTGTCACACGTTCCCCCACCGCCCCGTCACCATCTGCTAATATCGAGGAGTCTAGGCCGGATTCGCCATAGCCCACGTCGTGCAGAGGCCACGCCATCCGCCGCCCGCCCAGCACAAAGGCCGCGATCCACAACGCCGCGCTCGCTCCGAATGTCGCCTTGATCGCCGCCCAGTGCGCCGGCATTGTCAGCGCCCACGCGCCGCTCCACGATCGATCCGCCGAGATATCGCTCACCAGCCCCACGCCGGAGGCGAGCACGATGGCCGGCGCTGCCCGAGGCTCGCGCGGCCGCAGCGGGTCCATCGCCGAAGCGCCGGTCGCGATGCCGATCAACAGTCCACCAATCGCCAGTGTCACGCAAAACAGCATCCACGCCGTGCGAAGGGTGGCCCGACGCCGCAGCGCCAGCACGAGAACCGCTCCGATCACCAAGGTCCACGCCGTCAGTGCGAGGCTCATCGCCAGCACGGTCTCAACGCTCCATCGCGCCAGGAACATCTGGGGCCAGATCACCGCCTGCACCGGCACCAGGACAATGAACAGGTCCTTGAGCGTGGCGCGGATCGACCCCTCCTCAGGCACATCCTGGCTCAGCCTCAGCAGCGGCCAGAAGACAAGCACACCGACCGCAATCGTCACAACCAGGCCGCGAGACAGCGGCTGGTATGCGTCGAGCGAGACAATGCCGCCCGTCAGCACGACCCCCAACGCGACCAACGCCGCGAACATCAGGAACATCGCCCAGAGGAACGCAAACGTCCGCGGCTCCCCCCGCCGATGCGACCAGCGATCGGACTCACTCCCCCCCGCGATCGCGAGTTCAGAGCGCAGCCACTCCAGCGGACGCCGGTGCCGTCGGCGCTGCGGTTCCGCCAGCAGCGGTTCATCGCCAGACTGCGGCGCGCCCGTCGGCGCACTCGACGGATCCATCGGCGGTTGTGCGTCCTGGGATGACATTGCGGTAACTCGTACGCAAGCAGTGGCGAACGGGATCGGTCGGAAAGGGAACGGCGGAGAGCGTGGGAACAACAGCCACCACGCTTGCGCGTGGGCTCGATCAACGCTGCGGGGTCTCGGCGTTCGCGGTCGCTTCGCCGCTCGTACCCACCGGCTTGCTGGCGGTGCGATCGATCTCCAGCGTCTTGTTGATCGGCCACCAGATCTCGATCTCACCCTTCTCGCCGTCGATGCGCCTGGTGTACGCGACGAGGTCGTTGATCTTGCCGAGCTTCGCCTGCGTCGAGCACTCGCCGGCGAGCGGCTTGCTGGCCCGGCCGCCCCAGATCAGCCGCGACTTGTGGATCGTCTCGATCGTGAGCTGCTTGCTGCTCGCGTAATCCGTGACGTCAATGCCGGCCACCTGCGATCGCCACGGCTGATTCATCAGCGTGCGCAGTAGTTCGATCCCGGCCTCGACATCTTCGCCCTGCCATGCCGCGCGATAGTCGATCGCGCCGCCCGCGTCCTTGGCCGGACCATTGGAGACGCCGCGGATCACGAGCAGCCCCGACTTGCCCTCCGGATACACCACCGGCATCGGCCGAGCATCCCAACTGATGAGGTAGTCCTTCGTCTCCGTCGCCGTCTCGCCGGGGGCCTGAGTCGGCGCGAAGCGAACGACCGCGGCCGGGATCCGCCAGCTTCCCTTGATCACGATCTCCTGCGCCTCGCCGCGCAGCACGCTCGGGCGGCCGTCGAACCAGCC
>CANHCQ010000029.1 GCA_947459215.1 Phycisphaerales bacterium | reverse complement strand
TCCCCGCTTGCGGGGAGAGGACGACTTGATGCAAAGCATCAAGTCAGGTGAGGGGACTGCGGGTACCTGATCGCAAAAAACATCCGAACGCGATTCACCCCTCCCCGGTCTCGCTGCGCTCGCCCACCCCTCCCCGCTCCGCAGGGCGGGAAGGCGCACCCGCAAGCTACTTCATCCGACGCTCCGCCGTCGCCACGATCAGCATCACCACATCCCCCTTGCGATCGCGCACATCCACCGCCCGCACTCGCAACACCTCAATACCTCGTTCCGCCATGTACGCATCGCGCTGAGCATCATGCTCCACATCGTGCAGCCGCCCATCGATCTCAACAACCAAATTCGCAGCCGCACAATAGAAATCCGCGAAGTACGGCCCGATCGGATGCTGGCGTCGGAACTTCATCACCGCCGCGCGCCGATCACGAATTGACTTCCAGAGGGCGAGCTCCGGCGGCGTCAACTCTTGCCGCAACGCCCGAGCCCCCACCCGTGCCTTCTCCGAACCGCGCTCATCGCGTGCTCGAAACCGCATGAACCAAGCATAACAAAGAACGCCCACCGCGCGCCTCCTCTCCCCGCTTGCGGGGAGAGGACGACTTGATGCAAAGCATCAAGTCAGGTGAGGGGACTGCGGGTACCTGATCGCAAAAAACATCCGAACGCGATTCACCCCTCCCCGGTCTCGCTGCGCTCGCCTACCCCTCCCAGCTCCGCAGGGCGGGGAGGCGCAAAAGCCCCTCGATCGCCGTACCCTTCCCCGCCCGCCGCGGCATCCATTCGGAACCGCGACGCGAACGCCAACGGATGCCCCACTTGCCCACCTCTTCGCCCCGCACTCCCACCGCCGCCCCCAAGGTCGCCCCCACCGTCGCCATCGTCGGCTCCGGCCCCGGCGGCCTCGCCTCCGCCGTGCTCCTCGCCGCCAGCGGTGCCAAGGTCACCGTCTTCGAGTCCCAGCCCGTCATCGGCGGCCGCACCGCCCGCATCACCAGCACGTCCTCCACCGGCGACGCGTACCACTTCGACACCGGCCCGACGTTCTTCATGATGCCCTACGTGCTCGAAGAGATCTTCGCCGCCGCCGGACGGCGCATGGCCGACTACGTCAAGCTCGAGCGCCTCGACCCGATGTACCGCCTGCTCATCGGCCGCCCCGGCCGCGAGCCCCTGCAGCTCGATACCACGCAGGACATCGCCGAGATGTCCAAGCGTTTGGGCGCCGTCCACGGCCCCGACGGCCAAGCGTTCCCCAAGTTCATCGCCGACAACCGCTACAAGCTCCGCCACAGCGAGAGCATCCTCCGCAACCCGATGCGCACGCCGCTGGACCTCTTCGCCAAGAACACCTGGCTCGACACGCTCAAGGTCGCGCCCGTGCTCCAGCCGCATCTGTCGGTGCACCAGCTCCTCGGCAAGTACTTCAAGGACCCGCACGTCAAGCTCGCCGTCTGCTTCCAGAGCAAGTACCTGGGCATGAGCCCCTACGAGTGCCCCAGCCTCTTCACCATCCTGCCGTTCATCGAATACGAATACGGCATCTGGCATCCCATCGGCGGCTGCAACGCGCTGATGCAAGGCCTCGCCGACGTCGCGACCGAACTCGGCGTCGAGATCCGTACCTCGTCGCCTGTCGAGAAGGTCGAGTTCGAAGGCCAGAAAGCCACCGGCATCTACATCGAGGGCGACAGCGCCCGCCGCCTGCACCGCTTCGATCACGTCGTCATGAACGCCGACGCGGCGTGGGCGCTCAAGAACCTCATCCCCGACAGCGTCCGCGCCAACTCCGGCCGCACCTACAGCGACAAGACGCTCGACTCCCGCCGCTACTCGTGCTCCACGTTCATGCTCTACCTTGGTATTGAGGGCAAGGTGGACCTGCCCCACCACACGATCTGCATCGCCGACGACTACGAGAACAACCTGAAGCAGATCACGACCACCGGTGAACTGCCGCAGAACCCCAGCGTGTACGTCTGCAACCCCAGCGCGCTCGATCCAACGCTCGCGCCGCCCGGCCACAGCGCGCTCTACGTCCTCGTGCCCATCACGAACCTCAAGCACTCCGACGAGCAGGGCGTGAACTGGGAGCAGGAAAAGGCCAAGTACCGCGAGCTCACGCTCAACCGCCTCGATCAACTCCTCGGCGAGAAGCACCTGGGCAAGAACTTCCGCCAGCGCATCCGCACCGAAGTCGTCTACACCCCCAAGACCTGGGAGGGCATGAACATCAACTTCGGCGCGACGTTCAACCTCGCGCACAACCTCGGCCAGATGCTCCACAAGCGCCCGCAGAACAAGCTCCCGTTCGCCGAGAACGTCTACCTCGTCGGCGGCGGTACCCACCCCGGCAGCGGCCTGCCCACCATCTTCCTCTCCGCCCAGATTTCGTCGCGCCTGCTCTGCGAGGCCAGCGGCCTGCGCTACGCCGGCGACTCGCCGTCGAATCCGACCTCCCCCACCACGCCTCCCACCAATTCCCAGACTGCCGGCCCGCGCTCTCAGTCGCACGAACCAGCAATGGCAAACGTCTGAGCAGCGGTGCGAGCAGTCGCGATCAGGTGCCATCAGTCCGCCGGCTCTGCGGCGCGACTGATGCCGCCCGAAGCAACACCGAAACCACACCAGTCGCGCGGCCCCGAGCCGCCGCGGACTCGTGGCACCGCGCGAGTCGGTCCCAGTCCCATGCCTCGCTCCGCACAACAGCGAGCCGGGGCGTCCTCGCCCCGTGCGCAACCGGCGACCAACGCAGCGAAAGCGATCGATCCGCACACACGCGTCAAAGACGCCGAGGCCGACGAGTCCGCGAGCAAGCCTCGGATGATCTGCAACAGTCGCATTCGATTGCCGCGCAGACCGCGCCGCAGCGTCCGAGTCTTCCGCGTCGGCCTCGGCGTCCATCGCCACATGGCCCACACCACATAAACAGACCACCACGCTCAATCCACGCCGCACGCCCCGTTTTCCGGCCCCAAACCCCTCCCAACCCACTCCCAACCCAGCACGAAATCACGTCCCGCCCTGCAATACCCGCCCCCGTCTGCCGTTCCTCTAGCGGTGTGGAACTGCAATCAAGTCCCTCGCGGGAATGGAGTATTCAACATGATCCGTCTCAACAAGATTCTCACCGCCGCGGCCCTCATCGTTCTCAGCGGCACCGCCCTCGCCGAACCGCCCGCCAACACCAACACAGACCGCGAGCCCGCGCTCCGCGGCCCCGCCGTCCGCGACGGCGGCGTGCCCGGCATGCGTCGCCACTTCGGTGATGAAGGCAACATGCAGGGCCGCATGGCCAACCGCATGCCGCCGCAGGCCTTCGTCCGCGCCCTCGACGCCGTCCGCGGCGACAAGGTCGACGAGGCCGTCCGCCTCACCCCCGAGCAGGACCAGAAGATCCGCGCCATCATGGACGACTTCCGCGCCTCCATGCAGAAGTTCCACGAAGAACACAAGGCCGAGTTCGAGGCCATCCGTCCCCGCCGTGGCGACAGCCAGGGCCCACGCCCCGATGGCGAACGCCGCCAGGCTGGCGGCCCCGAAGATCGCCCCGCCGGTCCCAAGCCCGATGGCCAAAAGCGCCAGCAGTTCGAAGAACTGATGGCCCAGGCCCCCAAGCCCGAGGACGCCCAGGCCGCGGTCTTCAACGTCCTGACCGACGCCCAGAAGCCGCTGGTGCAGGCCCGCCTCGAAGAGATCAAGAAGGACATGGCCGAGCGCCGCCTCGAAGGCCCCGCCCGCGAGTACGCCAAGCGCCAGATCGAGAAGGGTGGCAAGGGTGGCAAGGGCGGCAAGGGTGGACCTCAAGGCAAGGGCGGCCCCGAAGGTCGCCAGTTCAACCCCGACAACCTCCCGCCCCAGCTCAAGGAAAAGCTCGAAGGCATGACGCCCGAAGAGAAGGCCGAGGCCATCAAACAGTTCCGCGCGAAGATGGGCGAGCGCCGCGGCCCCGGCGGCCCCGGTCGTGGCGGCCCGGGCATGGAGAAGATGCTCGAGAAGCTCACGCCCGAGCAGAAGGCCGAGCTCGAATCAATGACGCCCGAGGAACGCCGCGACCTCTTCCGCAAACTGCGTGATCAGGCGATCGAGAAGGGCGAGATCCCCCCGGGCCCGCCCGAAGGCCGCCGCGGCAACCGCCCCCCGCCGCCGAAGGATCAGTAAATCCGCATCGAGTCCAAACGCACCAGCGTCCCCACAAGCCGGTCCTCAACACGCCCGCGAAGCTGCCCGCCGAAACGACCACGGTTGTTTCGGCGGGCGTGTTTTTGAACAGCGTTTTCTCGGACGAATAATAACAAAATGCGAACATTGCAACAATTCTTGCGGTTTTCGGTCAAAAACCCTGGCCACGCGGCTTCAGAAATCGTAAAGGTTCGTAGCGACGACCGATAAATCGTTATTATCCACTGATCTCTCTCTCCTCCAGCGGGGCACTGTCTAGCGATGGTGCCCTGCTTCTTTGTGGGGATCCGGTGAATTTCATACTTTTCTCTTGACGCAAATCGGCTCTTTGATCCGCGCCGAGACACACACTCCACCGGCCCGGCCGGCGGCGAACCATTCCCCGTGCGCGTCACCCGCGAAAGCTCCAGCACCGACTACACCGCCGCCCTCGGTGCCAGCCTCGCCGCGCTCTTGCACGAGGGCGACGTAATCCGCCTCGTCGGCGACCTGGGCGCCGGCAAGACCACACTCGTCCGCGCCCTCGGCCGCGCCCTGCGCATCCCCGACGGGCTCGCCAGCAGCCCCACCTTCGTCTTCGTCAACGACTACCCGCTCACCACGCCCGTCCGCGGCATCGCCCACCTCATCCACGTCGATGCCTATCGCCTCCGCGGCAGCGACGAAATCGACACGCTGGGCTGGGACCGCTTCATGCTCCACGGCCGCGCCGCGCCAGGACACGCCGTCGTCTGCGAATGGCCCGAACGCATCGAGGACGCCTTGCCGCCCAAGGACTCTTGCGTGCAGGTCACGATCGAACACGCCGACGAAACCACCCGCCTGCTCACCATCGACCTGCCCGAGTCCTTCCGCGGCCGCCCCGGCACCGAAGCCTTCCTCGAGCGCGAGCCCATCCGCTGCCCCACCACCGGCACATGGGTCGAACCGACGCGCCCCTCCTACCCCTTCGCGGGCGAACGCGAACGCCTCGCCGACCTCAACAAGTGGTTCACCGGCGCGTACACGATCTCCCGGGACATCCGTGCGGATGATCTGGACGCGGAGAGGTGAGGGATGTCGGATGGTTGCGGGCGCACATGACTTTCACGCGTCGGGTGCCGTCAGTCCGCGGCTGCTCGGAGCCGCGCGACTGATGCGTCTGGAACAACCGACGTTCCAACCCGATTGCATCAGTCGCGCCGCCGAGCCGGCAGACTGCTGGCACCCGACTTCCTGCATCTGACTGCCCGCACCCGGCACATTTTTCGAACGCCGGACCACCTTCCCGCGCTGCACCCGCTCGCAGGGCAGCACGCGTGACCTCCGAGCCGGTCAACCCGTGGCACCCGAACTTGCCGACCCGTTCCCTCGGAGCACCTCCATGCGCCTCGCCCGTCTCGCCGCCATCTCCCTCACCGCCCTTGCCACCGGGTTCATCGCCGGCTGCGCCAACAGCACCGCCTCGCGCCCGGCATCCGCCACCACCTCGACCCCCGCCGCCGACCCGGTCATCGAGCCCGAGGCCTTCGCCGCCGCGCTCGCCGCGGCCGACGACCGCCGCATCATCCTTGATTGCCGAAAACTCGAAGACTTTGCCCCCGCGCACATCGCCGGCTCCCGCCGCGTCGATCTGGCAGACTGGAGCAAACTCAGCCGCAGCCAAGGCGGGCTCGACGACGCCGCCGCGTGGTCCGACCGCATCGGCGCGCTCGGCATCTCCGATTCCAGCCGCGTCTTCGTCCTCGACGCCGGCGGCATGACCGACGCCGCCCGCGTCTGGTTCCTGTTGCAACGCTTCGGCGTCCGCGACGTGCGCGTGGTCAACGGCGGGTGGAAGAACCTCCAGCCCCTGCTCGCCGACACCGCGCTGCAGCGCGGCACATCGTCCGCCGTCGTCCCCGCGTCGTTCACCGCCCGCGTCCAATCCAGCGCTGTGGGCGTCACCAGCCGCGACGACCTCAAGTCCATCGCCGCCAAGAAGTCCGCCGCCGTGCTCGATGTCCGCACCATCGATGAGTACACCGGCAAGAGCGCCAAGGAAGGCGAACGCGGCGGGCACGTTCCCACCGCCACCAACCTCCCCCACCGCGACATGCTCGACGACAGCGGCCGCCTCCGCCCCACGCCCGAGCTCCGCGAGATGCTGGGCGCCAAGAACCTGAAGACCGACGAGGAAGTGGTGGTCTACTGCCAGTCCGGCGGCCGCGCCTCGCTCGCCGCACTCGCCGCGGTACGTGCCGGATACACCAACGTCACCAACTACTACATGTCGATGGGCGAATGGCTCGGCGACGAAAGCTGCCCGATCCAGAAGTGATCGCGCCGCCCTCTCACGCCGCCGGTTCCCCACCCGGCAGCGGAAGCGCGGTCTCGAGCACGCTGTCCCAGGTGCGCAGCGCCGTCGGCGCCGCCAGTCCCAGCCGCTCGCGCACACGCCGCGCCCAGTAGAGCTGCGCGTTCGCAACCGAGTGGAACTCCACAAACCGCGCCGCCGCGGGCGACGGCGTAAACCCGTGGCTGTTCTCGAGCGATGTGCGCAGCGCCGCGGCCAACGTATCAATGTCGCGGATGTGGCACGCCGTGCCCAGCCCGAAACGAGCACACGTCTCGCCCAGGAACCCGCGGTCGGACGTGACGACCGGCCGCTTCTGGGCCGCCGCCCGAATGAGAATGCTCGCCGAGCCCAGATGCCGCCGATACGTCACCGCGACCAGATCCGCTGCGGCGATCGCCAGCGCGAGCTGCTCGTCGCTGACGTAGCCGTCGACCACGACGATGCGCCCGCTGTCCACCAGCGGCTTGGCCTCTCCCGCGAGAATCGCCTTGATCTCCGGCATGAACGTGCCCATCAGCAGCAGGCGATCCGTGCTCGCAAGACTCGCCTTCATGAACGCCCGAATGAGCAGATCGATGCCCTTCCGCTCGTCCATGCGGCCGACACACGCGATGAGCCTTCCGCTCTCCTCGATCCCCAGCCGCGTGCGGGCCTCGGCACGCGAAACCTCCGGCAACGCCTCCACCGGGTCGGGCACCAGAACCGTTCGTGCGGCGATGCCCGGCGTGAGCGCCTTGATCGAGCGCACCACCAGCGGGTCGATGAAGTGAAACGTGCGGATGCCGCTGGCCCCAAGCGCAAACGCCCAGGCGCGACGCTTGGCCCAGCGCCGGAACGTGCCGCGGTTGATGTACACCCACGACACACCCATGAACATCGCCTCGGTCTCGACCGACGCCGGCCGCGAGGGCTGCAGCAGCAGTCGACGCGCCGCGATCATTTCCACCACACCATCGCCCGAAGGGATGATCACATGGTCGGGCTTCAGCTCGCGGCACGCCCGCGCGAAACCCGCCGCGGTTCTCCACGCAAACGAGAACTTACCCGTCGGATCCTCTTCCTTGTAGTTGTCCGCGAGCGCGAACGAATCCTTGAGCGGCTCGAGTTGGTGTCGCCACGTCTCGTGTTCCTGCGGATTGGGCGTCGTCGCCAGCGTGAGCTTGATCGGCAGCCCCTGCATCGCGTTCACAATCCGCTTCACATACGTGTAGCGGTGGCCGCGCGGACAGGGCTCGTAGATGACGACGTGCATGGTTCGCAAGAGAAGCAGTGCGGAAGAGAAGCAGTTCGGAAGTGAAGCAACAGGAAGGCACGATCACTCAGCGGCGACGTTGTGAAAAGGCGTATCGGATCGCAGCCTCCATCCCGTCCACCATCTTGATGACGCTGTAGTCCTCCGTCGCGGTCTTGTAGGCCTGCCTCTTCATCGCGTCGAGACGCTCACGGTCCGCGAGGATCAGGCGAACAACCTCAGTCAGATCCTCGACATCGCCGTCGCGATAGAACATCCCGTTCATCCACGGCTTGAGCCCCTCAACCTCCGGCGCCCACGACGCCTGATCATCGGTCGTGACCACCGGCAAGCCATAGCCCATCGCGTGCTGCAGGCTCAAGCCGATGTTCCGCGGATACACAAAGAGATCACTCGACAGGAACCACGGCGCGAGCTGCGACTCCTCGTAGATCGCGCCCGTGAAGGTCACGCGGTCAGCGATACCCAGCCGCGATGCCTGCTCCTCAAGCGCCGTCCGCACCGGACCATCGCCGACGATCACAACCCGCAGCCGCGGAAACTCCCCGATCAGCCCCGGCACGCAGTCCAGCAGCATGTCGGTGCGGTTCTCGTGGATCAGTCGCGAAACAAAGAAGAGCGTCGGACCCTGATCAAGCCCCTTCTCGCGCTTGAACGCCGCGAGCCGCGCCGGATCGCCCAGCCACTCGCTCCGCAGACGGACCACCTCGGACTGATCCAGCGAGTTGGGCGCCACAAACGCGCGGTACTCGGAGTCGTGGCGACGCACAAATTCGTTGCGGGCGTGGCTGCCGTAGAAGAGCACCGCCGTCGCGTTGTTCCCAACCCAGTCGCGGAAGTTCTGCTTCGCTCGGTTCTCTTGCTTGGAATAGCCATGGCCCCACGCGATCGTCGGCAACCCGCGCTTGGCCGCGATCCGCAGCGATGCGATCAGGCTGATGTACCGGGTGTTCCATCCCGCCATGACGACATCAAAATCGCCCGAGCGGGCCACGTCGATCTGCTTCTGGCGCCAGATCAGCCGCGGACTCTTGAGAAGCACCTTCGAAGTGATCGGCTCGGCGTCAAAGCCCACCGGCGTCACGTTCTTCACCGGTTCGTCCGACGAGTAGAACAGCTTGAAGCGAATCCCCGGGCGACGGCTGAGCTCCTGGAACACCGGCAGGCGGTACTTCGGCAGCGCGGGCTGAAACACCGCAAGCCGGATGGTCTCCACCGGCGCGGCGACCGCACCGGCGACTTCTCGGGCGTTGGAGTTGGTGGCGGCGGTGCTCACGTGTTGGGCTTGATCGGCTGGCGGCCGACACTGATGTAATGGAATCCGAGCCGACGCAGATCGGCCGTGCGATACAGGTTGCGCCCATCGAAAATCACCGGCGATTTCAACAGCTTGCGGAGCTGGTCAAAGTCCGGGCTCTTGAAGTCGTCCCAGTCGGTGCAGACCACCAGAGCGTCGGCGCCCTTCGCCGCGTCGTACATATCGGTCGCGAGCGTGAGCATCGGCTGCGTGCCCAGTTCGGCACGGGCCGTCTCGATCGCGACCGGGTCGAACGCGCGGCACGTCGCCCCAAATCCCAACGCACGGCGGATCAGCGTCAACGCCGGCGCCTCACGCACGTCGTCGGTGCGGGGCTTGAACGCCAATCCCCAGAACGCAATGGTCTTGCCGGCGAGCCCGCCGCTGGACTTGAAGTGAGCCTGGATCTTGTCGAAGAAGCGCTCGCGCTGGCGCTGATTGGTCTCGTGCACCGCGCGAGACAGCCCGATCGGCACGCCGGCCTTCTCGCCCATCATGATGCATGCGAGCGTGTCCTTCGGGAAGCACGACCCGCCGTAGCCCAGGCCGGGGTAGAGGAACTGGGTGCCGATGCGTTTGTCGGCGCACATGCCCTCGCGGACCTTGGCGATGTCGGCGCCGTAAGCCTCGCAAAGGTTGGCCATCTCGTTGATGAAGGAGATCTTGGTGGCGAGGAAGTTGTTGCTGGCGTACTTCACCATCTCGCTGGACAGGATGTCCATGATGTGAATGGGATGGCCGTTGCGCACGAAGGGGTCGTAGAGCCGCCGGAAAACCTCGGCGGTCGCGTCGTTCTCCACACCGACGACGACGCGATCGGGCTTGTTGAAGTCGTTGACCGCGTCGCCCTCTTTGAGGAACTCCGGGTTGTTCGCGACTTGGAACGTCGCCTTCGACCCCGCGGCCGCCAGCCCGCTCGTGATCCGATCGCGCACGGCAAGCGTGGTACCAACGGGCACGGTGGATTTCACCACCACCGTGAGCGTGCCCCCTCCTCCGTCGCTTCGTCGCTTCGTCGCCCCGTCGCTCGCAATCGCCTTTGCCACATCATCCGCCGCCCCCATCACATACTTCAGATCCGTATGCCCGCGATCATCACTCGGCGTGCCGACGCAGATGAAGACCATGTCGGCGTCGGCGTACGCCGCGGCGGCGTCGGTCGTGAACGTCAGCCGTCCGGCCTTAATGTTGCGCTCGAGCAGCTCTTCGAGCCCCGGCTCGTAGATCGGGCACTTGCCCGCCTTGAGCGCGGCGATCTTCTTCTCGTCAATGTCGAGACAGGTGACGTGGTTGCCGGTATTGGCAAAGCAGACCCCAGTGACGAGGCCGACGTACCCGGTTCCGACCATGGTCAGACGCATCCAAATCCTCCGAAAGGCCGACGACGACGATGAACCGCAAGGGTACGCGGCCGAAGGTGCGGCAGGTGCTGATAGACTCGCTCCGGCATGCAAGGCCGGAAACCGCACATTCGCGAGAGACCGCCGCTGATCCTGGTCGGCACCGGCTTCATCGCCATTGCGATTGGCTTGCGCGCGTGGTTTGTCGTGCTGCAGATCGCTGACGCGCTGTCTGAACCGATCGCGGATCAACGATTACTCGGGCATGTGTGGTGGCGGTACGACCCATTCGCGATGGAGAGCATGGGGGCCATACTGCTCGGGCTGGCGTGCCTCGGAATGATGTTGCGCGTCGTCATGCGGCTGTGGAGTTACGGATCCCGCACAAGCCGTGGTCAGTGTGCGGCGTGCGCCTATCCGCGTCCGGGCGATGCTTCGAACGCGTGCGCGGAGTGTGGACTCAACGTTGACAAGACCGAGTCCATGCAGCGCCGGGATGTGGCGTTGTGGAGCATCTTGCTCAGTGTGACCTTGATCTGTTCCGTGTTTTCCGGATTGACGAAAGCGTTTCCGGGCTCCTTTGAGGTGACGGCGCGGAACGGGCGGATCGTCGCGGCAGAGTTTCGGCAGAACGTCATGGCCTCGGTACGACGGATCGGCGTGGTGCAGGTTGCGACATGGCGGGCCGGTTGGGGCGAAGGGTCACCCAGAATGCCTCTGCCTCCAGCTCGGGTCCGGGTGGCGGTGGAGGCAGGCACACCCCCGGGCGACATCGACGCGGTCGTGGTGCGACTCGATGACGCGGGCCGCGTCGTGCCGGAGGATGTGCCCTTGCTCGATGCGCTCTGGCGACGTAACGGCGCGGTGCTTCCGGCCGATTATCAGAGGCTGACCAACTTGGTTTCGATGGAAGGGTTCGCCGTGGTGGATCGCATGCGCCGGTATCAAGGCATGTCGTTCAGTGCATCCACCTTTGTTCCGAGCCCCGGCACGTCGGTCTTTGGTGCGTGTGTGCTGCTCGGATTTGGCGGGGTCGTTGTCGGGTTGGTGTGGATCAACCTTCGCAGGTCGCGAAAGCTTGGAGCGCGGCGGGCGGTGGGCTCAATGGCGGCTGGCTCGATGGGTATGCCATAACCGCGTGTGGGCGAGAGATTTCACGGCGCAGCGTCCGAACGCAGCCCGACCGGCGGCCCCTTTTGCGGCGCTGCGTGATCGCGAAGCCCTTGGGAATCCGATCCGAACCGCATAAACTCCCGACCCTATGTCCACCACCCCCACGTCGTCACAGGTCGATTGGTCCAAAGCCCGCGTCATTGTCACCGGCGGCGCCGGCTTTCTGGGCAAGGCCGTGCAGGCCTGCCTCGCCAATCGCGGCGTCAAGAAGGACAACATCTTCATCCCCCGCCGCAAGGACTTCGACCTCACCGACCGTGCCGCGACGGCCCACCTCTACCGCTCCGCCTTCGGTAAGGACAAGGTCGATGTCGTGATCCACCTCGCCGCCGAAGTCGGTGGCATCGGCGCCAACCAGAAGAACCCCGGCCGCTACTTCTTCGCCAACATGGCAATGGCCGTGAACCTCATCGAAGAAGCCCGCCTCGACGGCCTGTCCGAACGCGGCGGCAAGTTCATCCAGACCGGCACCATCTGTGCCTACCCCAAGTTCGCCGCCATCCCCTTCAAGGAAGACGACCTCTGGAGCGGCTACCCCGAAGAGACCAACGCGCCCTACGGCGTGGCCAAGAAGGCCGCGTGGCAGATGCTCGACGCGTACAAGCTCCAGTACGGCTTCAAGAGCGCATACATCCTGCCGGTCAACCTCTACGGCCCGCACGACAACTTTGATCTGCACTCCAGCCACGTCATCCCGGCCCTCATCCGCAAGTGCATCGAGGCCCAGCAGCGCAACGACAAGGAGATCGTCTGCTGGGGCACAGGCGCCGCGAGCCGCGAGTTCCTCTACGTCGATGACGCCGCCGAAGGCATCTGCCGTGCCGCGGACGTCATGATCGACCCCGACCCGATCAACCTCGGTGCGTCCTTCGAGATCAAGATCAAGGACCTCGTCGAACTCATCGTGAAGCTGACCGGCTTCAAGGGCGGCATCACCTGGGACCACACCAAGCCCGACGGCCAGCCCCGCCGCAAACTGTCGGTCGAGAAGGCCGAGAAGCTCCTCGGCTGGAAGAGCCAGGTCACCTTCGAAGAAGGCCTGAAGCGCACGATCGAGTGGTACCGGGCGAACCCGAGTAAGTGAGCATCATGGGCTGATCAGATCGCCGAGTGCAACCCCTGCCGCAACTGCAGCGGGCTTGCTTCCAGGCTTCCGTTCAGCACGCCGTACGCCACGCCGCTGACGACGTGGTTGATGTGCTTGAGCTGGCTGAGCAGCTCCAGGTGCAGCTCCGTCGTCTCGAGCGTCTGCTGCCCACCGCGCTGCAGGCGGTCGTAGTGCGTCTCACGGAGACGAATCTCCTCGTCGCGCATGCGAGTCTTGTGCTCAAGCAGCTTCCTCGCCATGTCCTGTGAGTTCGACATGAACACAGCGCTCGCCAGTTCAAGCGTCGCCTGCGTGCCGCGGAAGTAGGACTTGATCTCTTCCCAGCCCGCTTCGCTGAAGCGCACGCCCTTGCGGGTCTTCTTCACCGCGGCCCCGACGATGTTGCGGTCGATCACGTCGCCGATCGTCTCAAGGTCGGTCAGGAATCGCAGTTGCCGGTCCCGGTCCTTGTCCAGTTCGACGGAGAGATCCGCGGCCAACTGCTGCGTCAGGAACCGCTTGATCTGGCGATCCAGCCGATCCACCTGGTCATCGCGCTTGCGAATCTGGCGCACGATGTTCTCGTCGCCCGTCTTGAGCGCGTCCCACGCGTCCTGCAGCATGTCCACGATCTCGCGGCACACAAGCCCGATCTCACGCTTGCTCTGCGTGAGCGCCACAGCCGGATCGTCCGGCCACCGGGTCATCTTGAGCGCCGTCGTACCAGGCTCGCGGGCGCCGTTGCCCGTGAGCGCCGTGACGAACAGCGCGATAGGTTTGAGGAGCGGCAGGAGCGCGAACGCACACACCACGTTGAACGCCGTGTGCGCCGTCGCGATCCGACCCGCCAGGCCGAACGGAATCTTCTGCATCCACTCCACCGGCAGCGGCAAGGTGTAGATCACCGCGCCCGCGACAATCACGCGGCACAAAAGCACGCCCAGACCCAGCCGGCGCGACTCCACCTGCGTCCAGCCCGCGATCGTCAGCGTGGCCGCCAGCCCGCAGTTCGCACCGACAATGAACGGCAGCGCGACCGAATCGGTCATCAGCCGCTCGTCGGTGATGCCCAGCGCCACCAGCACCGCGATCGTCGCGGTGCTCGACTGCGCAGCCACCGTCAACGCCGCCGCGAGCACCGCGAGTAAGAGCGGATTGCTCGCGGCCATCTCCAGCAGTTGCGGCAGTTCCTTCGTCGCCGCCAGCACCTTCGTCGAGTCCGAGATCACACCCACGCCAAAGAACAGAAACGCAACAGCGAGGATGATCTGCCCCACCGCTCGCCACGACTCACGGCTCGTGCCCTGAAAGAGCAGCACACCAAAGAGCGCGAGAATCGGCGCATAGTGAAAGACGTTGATCGCAATGAGATGCACCGTGAGCGTGATGCCGATGAACGCGCCCAGGATGAGCGCCATCGCGCGATGCAGGGAGAGACGCTCGTCCTTCACGAGCGAAACAGTGAGCAAGCTGAGCGAGGTGCTGCTGGGCACAACGACGCCAAGCCCGGCGCCGGCGAAGACAGAACGGACCGGCCCGCCCGCCACCCTCCCGAGCCAGACATCGAGGCGATCGCCAATGAGACGGTCCAGCCCCTTGCGGAGGAACCGAATGGCGAAAAGCAGCAGCGCGATGCCGCCGGCAGCCTGCATGAACTCGATCATCCATCCATCTCCATCAGCCTCGGATTCCATCCCGAGGGCCGCGCGATTCGGCATTGACACGCCACGCGCGATCTCTCACCAACCCGGGCGTCCGCGGCACTCCCTGCCGCCGCGTGCCGCGTTCCTTGCTCGGAACCCCCCGGCACGCACCTGAAACCCCCCACCCCCCACCACCCACCTCCCCACCCACCCCCCACCACCCAAACCGCCGCCACCCCAACCGTCCCGGTGCGGCTTCGAACCCGACGCCGCAACTGCCTCAGAATCAAATACTTCGGCGCGACCGTCGAGTGGGCTTCACCATTTCTTAACACATTATTGGGGTTTGGTCAAGGGTTTATTCAGAGAATCCCAGCGCACCGGCAGTGCATTGCACTGGCGTCGCCGAGAGTCCCCCACGACTGCCGTGGTGCTCTGAAGCCTGAGCCCCGCTGCTGGGCGTCACTCCGGGCAGATCAACTCGTTGTAGCTCGCCGCAAAGATCACGAAATCAACGTCGTCAACGACGCTGTCGGAGTTCAGATCCGCATCACAGAACGTCGGCGGCGGCGCACAGAGCAGATCGTTGTACGCGCCGGCGAAGATCGTGAAGTCGCTGTCATCGACCAGGCCGTCGAAGTTCAGATCGCCCGGACACGGCGTGATCGCCGCGAACGTCACTGACACCGAGTACGAACCTTCCTGGACGACCACCGCACCATTGCACGCGTTCGAGAGATCGCTCGCCTGCGTCAAGAGCGTGTAGGTGCGCCCCGGCCGAAGCACGTTTGTGGAAGCGATCGGGAGCGCCGTGGTTCCGAGCGACTCGACGAGCGCGACCGCGCCGTCGAGATTGTTCCCAAGCCGGAACTGCGCGCCGGTCACACTACCGGTCGCCTGAAGCCGCGTGATCACGGGAACGCTGAAAAGCACGCGGAAATCCGAGGTGGCCTGCGTGAGGATGCAGTTGCTCGGCCCGGCGTTGCTCTCGGCGCGGACCAAGCCGGTCGCGGTCATTGCGGAAGTTGAAACACTCGATGTCTGCTGCGCCCGAGCGACGCCATTGCCGCCACCACTGGGCACGTTGCGGCTGAGGTCGCGATTGAAGCTGGAATACGCGGGCGCGGGAAACGCAAACTGCACCTGTCCCGCCGCCTCCACCGTGACAGCACGCTGGTCGCTCACGAGTGTGATCTGGCCCGAGGCCGACCACGCCGCAAAGCCGCAGCCCACAACGCCGATCCAACGCGCGAAGGTACGCATTTTGATCTCTCCCGCCGCGGCGTGCGCCGCTGACATCAGCCTACCGCGCCAGGTGGCGGTTCTCAATACGAAGAATCAACTCTTCACGCCGCCGCCCCCCCACTGCTATTCTGCCCTGCCATGCCCCTGCCCCTGAGCATCCGCCATGTCGTCAAGGAATTCCCCTCGATCGCCGGCCGCGGCACCACCCGCGCCGTCGACGACGTGTCCATCGAGATCGCCCCCGGCGAGCTCTTCTTCCTGCTCGGCCCCTCAGGCTGCGGCAAGACCACGCTGCTGCGCATGATCGCCGGCTTCATCGAGCCAAGCGGAGGCGAGATCCGCTTCGGCGAGCGCGATGTGACGTTCCTGCCCCCCAACCAGCGCAACACCGGAATGGTCTTCCAGAGCTACGCCCTCTGGCCGCACATGACGGTCGAGGCCAACGTCGCCTTTGGCCTAGACGTCCGCAAGACCCCCGCCGCCGAAGCCGCCACCCGAGTCCAAGCGGCCCTCAGTGCCGTCCGGATGGAGCAGTATTCCAAACGAAAGCCAAACCAATTGTCCGGCGGTCAGCAGCAGCGCATCGCCCTCGCACGCGCCCTGGTCATTAGGCCGGACGTGCTGCTCCTCGACGAACCCCTCTCCAATCTCGACGCCAAGCTTCGGCTCGAGCTCCGCTCAGAGATCCGCCGCATCTGCAAGGAATCAGAGATCACAACGGTCTATGTGACCCACGACCAGAAGGAAGCGTTGTCGATGGCGGATCGCGTGGCGATCATGCGGGCCGGCCAACTGGAGCAGATGGGCTCTCCGATCGACCTGTACCAAAGGCCGCGAAATCGGTTCGTCGCGGAGTTCCTCGGGGAAACAAACATCCTGAGCGGCATCGTCCGCGCCATCCAGGGATCGATCGCGGAAGTTGAAACCGGCGCCGGCACACTTCGCGGCGTGCTCGTTGAACCAAAGCTCGGCATCAACCAGTCTTGCCTGGTCTCCCTGCGACCGGAGCATGTCACATTCGGCGGCTCGGGATCGCTTCAGGCCACCGTGCGTGACTCGATGTTCCTCGGGGAACTCGAGCAGGGCCATGTCTCGATTGGATCTGAGTCCCTTCGCTTCACACGTGTCGGTGGGGGCGTCCGCGCGGAGGTGGGTTCGCGTGTTGGTGTCGGGGTCGATCCGAACCAGGTTGTGGTGCTTCCGGTTTCGGACGCGTCATCGCACACGTAAGTGTTCCTCAAGGAACATTCCAACTTGGATCGCGAACCCCGGCGGTGGTACCATCCCAACTACACGGAGGTATCTATGACCACGCAGGACGCAGGCACCCGCAAACTTGGTCGCGGGCTCGCAGCTCTTCTTCAAACACCCGTCGCAGTCGCGCCGCCGGCAGTGTCCGTGGCGACACCTCTCGCTGTGGAGACGCCGGTTGATGTTGGTATTCGGCACGTTGAAGTCGACCGGTTTGTTCCGAGTCCTTTTCAGGCGCGGCGCTCGTTTGATGAACAGCAGCTTCGCGGCCTTGCGGATTCAATTCGCGTCGCCGGGATCATGCAGCCGGTTGTTGCCCGCCCTGTGGGCGATCGCTACGAGCTCGTGGCGGGCGAGCGGCGGTGGCGGGCGGCGCGGTTGGCAGAACTCAAGACGATTCCGACTGTTGTTCGAATTTTGTCAGATGAAGAGGCCGCGGAGTTTGGTTTGATCGAGAACGTTCAGCGTGAAGATCTGAACGCGATGGATCGGGCTCATGCGCTGCGGATGATGTGTGAGCGATTTGGGCTCACCCAGACCCAGGCGGCGGAGAAGGTTGGTTTGGAGCGGGCGACTGTCGCGAATCTGATTCGGCTGACCGAGCTCGAGCCGGAAATCGCGGAGCTGATTGCGTCGAACGGCCTGACATCAGCCCACGGCAAGATGTTGCTCGCGATGGTGGGGGGGCCGCCGCGGGTGGAACTGGCGCGGGAGGCGGCGCGTGATCAGTGGTCGGTGCGGCGGCTTGAGAGTGCGGTGAAGCGATTTGGTTCGCCTCGGTCCGTCGCGAAGGATGCGCTGACGCCGCCGGCGCGGCAGGCGGTCATTGTCGATCTCGAGCGGCGCCTCTCGCAGCATCTGGGTACCAAGGCGTTCATTTCCACCGACGCGAGCGGGTCGAAGGGCAAAATCACCATCGAGTTCTACGGCATCGATCACTTCGACGGGCTGCTCGCGAAGATGGGCTTGAAGTAATACAAAACGTAAATCATGTTTGTTGAATGTTTGGATCGTTGAACGTGGCGCACTTGTGGCATTCTGAACATGGTTGTGCTATAGTTTTAAATCGTGTGTTGGGTGTGGGTTCCATCTTTATGCAATCAGAGGAGTCCACATGGGTCGCAAACCAAAGTCCACCGCGCTGACCACGATCTCGACATCCGAGCTGCAGGCGGAGATCCGTCGTCGCTCGAAGCAGGGCAACGCGCTGCATAAGAAGTACGAGAAGCTGACTGCGAAGCTGAACGAGCTGCGCCAGCAGATCGCCGCACAGGGCGGCAACATTCCCGGCGGCGGGCGTGCGAGCAACGCGGTGAGCCTGGTCGATGCGCTCGCGAAGGTCCTGGACGGAAAGACCATGAGCGTCACCGAGTCAGCCGACGCGGTGCTTGCATCTGGTTACGTCACGACGTCGCCGAACTTCCGCACCATCGTGAACCAGACGTTCATCAAGAACCGCAGCCGGTTCAAGAAGGTGTCGCGCGGTCGTTACACGGCATCGTGATGCGGTCGATGCAATCAAAATGAAAAAGCCCGGCTTGTGCCGGGCTTTTTTCGTTCGTGTTCGGAGTGACTTCAGCGAGCGTCGGGGGCCGGGCTCATGCGGCTGGGGCGGTCCCAAAGCCAGAAACGCATGTTGTCGGAGTGGAACTTGCGCATGTTGTCGTTGTTGACCAAGTCGATGTTGCTCTGCACGTCGGAGTAGCGCTCGTTCTCGGTGTTGAGACCGGGCGTGAGGTTGTTGCGGATCGCGGTGAGCGACTCACCCTTCTGGGCCGACGAGCTGCAGCCGACGAGCAGGAGGGTCGGGGCGAGGACGATGAGCGTGCGGGCGATCTTCTTCTTCATGGTGGACTCCAAGCCCCTCGAGTCGGTTGGTCGACCCCGGGCGGCCCGGGGAGAATGGCGGTGGGGGAGCAGTTTGTAACCCCTCGCCGCGGCGGCGTCAAGCGGCAAAGGCTCGGAACGCTTCATTCCGGCGGCAAGGACATCGGCCGCACAGTCGCGCCAGATCGATTTTCGGGCAGGGTTTGCCATCGGTTCCGTGGGAATGCCCGATCTTGGCCCTCCCAACCGCCGAAAGACAGAACATGGACGCTTCTGCCATTTCTGCCCAGGTTGCCGCCGAATTTTCCTATAAGGTGGCGGCACGGGTGATGGACATCGCCAAGGACAGCGGCGATTCCTCGGTTGCGCTGATCCAGGCGGCGGCCAAGGCGGCTCAGGCCGGCGATGCCGCGACCGAGCAGATGGTCAGCTCCGCGACCCAGGCGCTCGACGTCTACGCCTGATCGTCCTATCACATTCCGAACGAGATCGCAGGACGCTGCCTGACTGGCAGCGTCTTGTCGTTTGGGGGCGAGCCGGGCACGCGGCGGGGACCCGCTCGCTCACGCTTGGGGCTGGTTTGGAATCAAGGCGTGGTCTGCGACTGGCCCGTGGGTTGCATCTGATCGAGGCGGCGGGGCGAGGGCTCTGCCGGAGGTTCTCATGCGCCCAGATCGGTTGACCAACGCGGCCCAGGAAGCACTTGCCAGCGCTCAGAGCGAGGCGGTGTCGCTTTCCAACCCCGAGATCAACGGCCTGCATGTGCTGGCGGGGTTGTTGTCGGACTCGGGCGACACGGCGGGCGGTGGGGGGGCTGGTGGCGCTGTCGTGGCACGGGCGGGGGCGACGCCGCAGAAGGTGCTGGCGCTGACGCGGGCAGAACTGTCGCGGCAACCCAAGTCCAGCAGCGGGGCGGGGAGCGCGGGTCGGGCGCTGATGGAGATCCTGACTAAGAGCGAGGAGATCAGCAAGAAGATGGGCGACTCGCTGGTGAGCAGCGAGCATCTTCTCTTGTCGCTGGCGGAAGTGGTGGGGCCGGCGCGGGATGTGCTGAAGACAGTCGGGCTGGATCGGGGCGTGCTCGAGAAGGCGGTGAAGGAGATCCGCACGGCGTCGGGCGTGACCAATGTGACCGAGCCGGGGGCGGAGAGCAGTTACGAGGCGCTCAAGAAGTACGGCATCGATCTCACGGCACGGGCGCAGGCGGGCAAGCTGGATCCGGTGATCGGGCGCGATGAGGAGATTCGGCGCTGCATGCAGGTGCTGAGCCGCCGCACGAAGAACAACCCAGTGCTCATCGGCGAGCCGGGCGTGGGCAAGACGGCGATCGCGGAGGGCTTGGCGCTGCGGATTGTGAACGGCGATTGCCCGGACGCGATGAAGTCGCAGCGGATCATCGCGCTGGATGTGGGGCAGTTGCTCGCGGGCGCGAAGTTCCGGGGCGAGTTTGAGGAGCGGCTGAAGGCCGTGCTGCGCGAGGTGGCGAGCAGCGGCGGCAAGATCATTCTGTTCATCGACGAACTGCACACGATCATCGGTGCGGGTGCCGCCGAGGGCGCGGTGAGCGCGGGCAACTTGCTGAAGCCAGCGCTTGCACGTGGTGAGATCAAGTGCATCGGCGCGACGACGCTGGACGAGTATCGCAAGCACGTCGAGAAGGACGCGGCGTTCGAGCGGCGCTTCCAGCCGGTGTATGTGGATCAGCCGAGCGTGGAAGAGACGGTCGCGATCTTGCGCGGGCTCAAGCCCAAGTACGAGGCGCACCACGGCGTGCGGATCCTCGACGGCGCGATCCTCGCGGCGGCGAGCCTGAGCCATCGCTATATCGCCGATCGGTTCCTGCCCGACAAGGCGATCGACCTGATCGATGAGGCGGCGAGCCGGCTGCGGATCGAGAACGACTCGATGCCGACAGAGCTCGATGAACTGCGGCGACGGATTATGCAGTTGGAACTCGAGCGCGAGACGCTCCGCCTCGAAGCGGAGGAAATGGGCAAAGCTCAGAGCAGCAAATCGGCAACCGAAGGCAGCAGCCGCGAGCTTGACCGCATCAACCGTGAACTCGCGGAGCTGCAAGAAAAGAACCGCGCGTTGACGGCTCGGTGGGAAGAGGAAAAGAAGGACCTCGAGACGATCAAGGACATCAAGGAGCAGATCGAGCGCAAGCACGTGGAGCTCGAGCAGAGCCAGCGGCGTGGCGACCTTGAGACGGCGGCGCGGATTCGCTACGGCGTGTCGCGCGAGCTCGAGAAGCAGCTCGCGGATGCCGAGAAGGCGTGGGCCAAGCGCGTCGCCAAGGGCGGCACGCTTGTGAAGGAAGAAGTGGACGCCGAGCAGATCGCGCAGATCGTCGGGCGTTGGACGGGCATTCCGGTGTCGCGTCTGGTCGAGGGTGAGCGCGAGAAGCTGCAGCGGATGGAAGAGCAGTTGCAGAAGCGGGTGGTGGGGCAGGATCACGCGCTCAAAGCGGTGTCGGACGCGGTGCGGCGTTCTCGCGCGGGGCTGGGCGATCCCAAGCGGCCGATCGGGTCGTTCTTGTTCCTCGGGCCGACGGGCGTGGGCAAGACGGAGACGTGCAAGGCGCTGGCGTCGTTCTTGTTTGATACCGACGAGGCGATGGTGCGGATCGATATGAGCGAATACGGCGAGAAGCACGCCGTGGCTCGGTTGGTCGGCGCGCCGCCGGGATATGTCGGCTACGACGAGGGCGGGCAGCTCACTGAGACGGTGCGGCGTCGGCCGTACTGCGTGGTGCTGCTCGACGAGATCGAGAAGGCGCACCCGGATGTGTTCAACATCTTGCTGCAGGTGCTGGATGACGGGCGGTTGACGGATGGGCAAGGCCGCACTGTCGATTTCAAGAACACGATCGTGGTGATGACGAGCAACTTCGGCTCGGCCCAGATTCAGGAACTGACGCAGCAGGGTGCGGAGGACTGGGAGATCGAAGCGATGATGCGGGAGATGCTGCGGCGTGGGCCGGCGGGGTTGGCGGCGGATGAGTTTGCGAAGGCCGCGGGATTGTCGCCGAAGGTCGCGGAGGCGATGCAGAAGATGGCGATGATGGGCGCCGGCGGCGGCGGGCTGATGCGGCCCGAGCTCTTGAATCGCATCGACGAGACGATTGTGTTCCGGCCGCTGGGCAGAGACGCGATCGGGAACATCGTCGAGATTCAGTTGGGCAAGCTGCGCGAGCGGCTGGCGGCGCGCGGCATGACGCTGACGCTGACGGATGGTGCGAAGAAGCAGTTGGCGGAAGAAGGCTGGGACCCGGCGTTCGGTGCGCGGCCCTTGAAGCGGGCGATCCAGCAGCGGGTGGAGAATGCGCTGGCGTCGCGGATTCTGGCGGGTGAGTTCGGGGATGGGGATGGGGTGAAGGTGGAGTATGAGGGGAAGAGCTTTACGTTCAAAAAGGGGCGATAGGCGCTGGGAAAGCGGGCTTTGTTCGGCGACGGGCTTGACTAAATGGAACGGTCAGCATTTAGTTTATCGTGCCAACAAAGAAAGCGGCGACAAGTACGTCCAAAGATGGTGCTGCAACCGGACACCCAAGATGTGGGGTCATGGTTTCGATGCCTACTGGATATAGGGCATATGTGCCGATTCGGCTACCACCCAGTCCGAGTGCCGATCTGGCGGCGTTGGAGCCGATCAGTTCCGAGGCGAACTTGGCGTTGGGCCGCTTGGATGGCGTTGCGGATGTGGTACCGGACCCGGAGCTGTTCGTTCGCATGTATGTGAAGAAGGAGGCGGTGCTGAGCTCGCAGATCGAGGGAACGCAGGCGAGTCTGGATGACATCTTCGCTGCGGAAGTGGGGGAAGCGGACGACGCCGGAGAAGAGAAGCGGCAGGACGTCCGCGAGGTGAACAACTACGTCGAGGCGCTGAGCGCCGGGCTTCGTCGGCTTGAAAGCCTGCCGCTGAGTCTGAGGTTGCTGCGCGAGATGCACGCGATACTGATGAGCGGTGTGCGCGGCAAGGACAAAACTCCTGGGGAGTTCCGACGATCCCAGAACTGGATTGGTCCGCCCGGGGCGTCGCTGGCGACCGCGGCGTTCGTGCCGCCGCCGCCAGATCAGGTGCTTGATCACATGGGCGATCTGGAGAAGTTCTTCCGGGTGCCGGAAAAGTTGCCGGTCTTGGTGCGGGTGGGGATGGCGCACGCGCACTTCGAGACGATCCATCCGTTCCTGGACGGCAACGGGAGGCTTGGTCGCCTGCTGATGACGTTCATGCTGTGTGAGCGAGGGGTGCTTCGTCGCCCGCTGTTGTACTTGTCGGCGTATCTCACGGCGAACAAGCAGGAGTATTACGACCGGCTCATGGCGGTGCGGTTTCGGGGCGAGTGGGAGGCGTGGCTTGTGTTCCTCCTGACCGGCGTGCGCGATGTCGCCAATGCCGCGGTCGCGAAGGCCCGCGCGATCACGGAACTCCGAGAGAAGCACGCAAGGCTGATTCGGGAGAAGCTACCTCACCGAAAAAAGGCGATGGATTTGCTCGACCACCTGCTCAGAACGCCCCGCGTTAACGTCCTCGTCACGGAGATGCTGCTGGATGTCACGAACCCGACCGCAAATGCTTTGGTGGCCGACTTCGAATCGATCGGGATTCTCCGCGAGGTGACGGGCAGAATGCGCGACCGCGTGTTCCGGTACGACGAGTACATCAACATCCTGAACCGCGACTGAACCGGCATCTCGACGCGCACAAGGTGGTCGTTTGCAACCCGCTCGTTTCCTGGTCGCTTCGCGTGAGCATGGGTTTCGGTGCGGCCGCGAGCGATGGAAAGGCCTCGGCGTGCGACGCCGTCTCATCTGATGGAATCGCGCTCGCGTGGCTTGACTCTGCGGCTCTCGCGAGGTGAAGTTGCGCGGCGAAGAGCCGACTCGTGTGTAGCGCCAGGTTCGCCTGGCTTGCACGGGGTTGAAGCCGCGTCGCGGTGCATGACGGCGCGGGGAAAGGAACAACATGAAAACGGCTTGCACCATGCGTTGGGGCGCGGTGTTGTCGCTTGTCGCCGGCGGGGTGATGAGCGCGGTGTGCTACGCGGACGCGGAAGGGAAGAAGGAAGTGACGTGGTCGTTTCAAGCGAAGGTGCCGCCGAATGTGATTACGGGGTCGTGGTCGGCGTGGGCTCGTGCGCGGGCGGCGTGCGCGGACGGGGTGGCTGGGCCGAATGAGCATGCGGCGGGCGCCAACGGCAAGGGCCAGTGGAACGGGCTTACGGGGTTTGCGGGGCCGGTGATTACTGATACAGCGGCCGTGCCGCACGCGAAGACGACGACGAACGTGCAGATGTCGGCGGATGCGGCCAAGGCGGTGGGGCCGCCGCCGGGAAACGGCTTCACGCGTTACCAGACGGTGCTGCGGAAGCAGTGGGACACGAAGATGAACATTGCTCCGGATCCGTCGCCGGGCAGCAGCAGCCGGGGTTGGCTGCACGGCGAGTCGAAGCTGAGCGCCGGTTCAGCGCTCAAGTGGGAGTTGTCGGGGCAGGTGGAGGGCGTGGCGATCCGGCCGCGGTCGGGCAAGGGTGATGGCAAGGGGACGCAGGCGGTGAAGACGAAGAACGGCCACACCGCGCGGTGGGCGGACCCCATCAACTTTCGTCTGATCAATGACCGGACGCAGGAAGAGATCTCCGAGGAACTCTTTGGCCTGTGGTTGGATGCCGACTTCGCCGACGACTCGGCTAGCTGGAGCATCACCGAGTCGCAGTTCACGCTGGTGGCGGGCGGCGGCAACAGCGGCGAGTGGCTCGGAAGCGTCACGATGTCGGGTTCGGCGAAGAGCTCGTGGCTGCTGAATCCGCTGGGCGACTTCAGCGCGTCGTTGAGCGGCGGGCTGTTCACCGCGAGCGGGTTCTGGGCGAACCTGTGGCAGGTGCAGACCGACGTCATGGGCCGCGCGGTGTCGGCGACGCTGAATCTGTCGCAGGTGAACTTCGACCTGCAGTACGTGATTCCGGACTCGATCATGAACGACACGGACTCGTACACGCGGGTGCTGTCGCTGACGGAGGACTTTGACGAGCAGATCGAGGGCGTCATCCCGTCGCCGGGCGCACTCTCGCTGCTGGGTGCGGGTGTGGTGGTCTTGGCGACGGCGTGGCGGAGAAGGTGACTTGTGTGGGGGAGCGTGAGAGTGGTGGGAGTGAGAGCGGGGGAGTGAGAGTGGGGGAGAGAGATTGGATGGTGGTTGCGATCCCGCGGCGAGAGATCGTCGCGGGAGGGTTGATCGGGGCGGCGAGGCCGCGGCAGGATTGAGAGGGAGAGAACAAGAAAGGCGGTGTGTCATGGTGACGACGCGAACCAAGATGGCTTTGTGCGGGGCGTTGGCGATGTCGGTGAGTGGTGTCGCGGTGGGGGCGATCACAACCCTCGTCGGTGGTGCGAGCGCGGGAGGGAGCGTCAGTAGCCTTGTATTTCCGTGGTCGGATCAGTACAGCGGCGGCGGGCACATCTTCTCGTCGTACGACGGCAGTGCAGAGAGGAGCGGCGCTTTGGCCCGGAGCGGCGTGCAAACGAGTTCGACCTATGAGCCGTGGTACCAGGGTGGATGGCCGCCCGTGTATCGCTCGTTCAGCGGTTCGGGGTCCGCATCGGTGGGGGTGAGCGGCCCGAACGGGGCAAGCGCGGCGGCGGGCTCGTCCGTCGATCTGAGCTTCGACTCGGACTACATCTTTGGTATTTCGTTCAAGACGACGGGCATCGGGCGGATCACGATCGTCGGGCCGGGGAACATGACGTACGCCGATTGCACTGGCAACAACGAGATCATCGGGTTCTTGCCTGCGGGACACTACACGCTCGCGGCTCGTGCCGACGCCGCAGCGACTGCGCCGTACGAGTACGGCGAGTACTGGCCTTCCGGATACCCGAACTCGATCGGTCAACAGGGATCGTTCGCGTTCACGGTGCCGGCACCGGGCGGGATCGCGATTGCTGGAATGGGCTTGGGGTGGGTGTCGCGGCGGCGTCGGACGTGAGCTGAACCGCCGAAACGAACCGCGGCCGTCTTCAAACGAGAACGAGAGGACGCGAACGAGTTGGCGCCTTTGAACGAGGAGAGCGGGGATCCGCCGCACGATGCAAGTGGTGCAGCGGGGTTGGCGGCGTGGCGCCGCGGCGGCGTCGTTAGCGTGCAGATTTGGTGAAGACGTGATTGCCAGTGGCCGGGCTTGGTGTTGTGTCGAGCCTGGCGGTATGCTGTGCGGCGGAGGTGCTGCATGGCTGCTGATGGATTCTCGCGTCGTGGTGTGCTCGGGCTTGGTGCGTTGGCGGCGGCGGGGCTGGTGGTGCCGCGGGGGTTGGCGCGGGGTGTGGGGCAGAGCGTGGCGGCGCCGGGCGGCGGCGCTGGCCGCAGGCGGGTGATCCGCATTGCGCACGTGACGGATACGCACATCATGCAGGACTTGCGGGCGCCCGAGGGCGTGGCCGCGTGCTTTGAACACATCCGCGGACAGAAGGATGTGGATCTCATCATGCACGGCGGGGACATCGTGTTTGATTCGATGGACCAGAGCCTGGAGCGGTCGAAGGAACTGTGGGCGCTGTGGCAGAAGGTGCTGGGCGACAGTTGGAAGGGCCGCGTCCGTTACTGCCTGGGGAACCATGACGTGTGGGGCTGGAACAAGGAGCGGAGCAAGACCACCGGTGACGAGCCGGGGTGGGGCAAGCAGCTGGCACTGGACACACTGGGCATGCAGGGCGCGGTGCCGAAGGGTGCGTACTACTCGTTTGATGAAGTGGTGAGTGGTGCGGGCTGGCACATCATCGTGCTCGACACGGTGCGGCCGGAGCCCAACGGGTATTACGCGGGCTTGGACGATGAGCAGTTCGAGTGGCTGAAGGGCGATCTGAGCCTGAATCGCATGTACCCGACGATGATCCTGTCGCACATCCCGATCTTCACGGCGACGGTGCTCGACCGCGAGCCCAACGAGCGGCGCGAGCGGATCGTCACGCCGGGGCGGATGTGTATCGACTATGGCCGGATCAAGAAGCTGTTCCTGGAGAACCCGCAGGTGAAGCTGTGCCTGAGCGGGCACATGCACCTGATCGATCGGGTGGAGTACAACGGCGTGACGTATTGCTGCAACGGGGCGGCGAGCGCGGCGTGGTGGAAGGGGCCGCACCGGGAATGCCGCGAGGGGTACACGCTGGTGGATCTGTACAGCGACGGGACGTTTGAGAATCGGTATGTGGAGTATGGGTGGAAGGCGTAGAACGCTGGATCGATGGCACGCGATTGCCGCCGTGGTCGGGAGATCACACGGAGATGCCGCCGCGCGAGGATTCGGAACGAGGCGGCGAGTTCGCGTTCCATCGGGTGTGAGAGCGGTGTCGGGCGACGTTCAAACATGGTTCTCTTGGGAGAAAGCCCCATGAATGCAAGCGGGTATGGATCGGTTCCGACGGCGATCGTGGCGGCGTTCTGCGTTCACATGGCGATGGCGGCAGACACCGGCATAACGGATGCGAACCCGACGCCGGAGCAAGCCGATCGCATCTTGCGAACCGTCTTCGCAACGGATCGACCGACATCGGCGATCGTCTTCGTCTCCGAGGGGGGCAATCCAAGCGCATCGCGGGCGAAGAGCTTGAAGACCGCGCAGGAGTTCTTCCGCGGGGTCCCGGTCAACAGCCCTGAGGGCGAGGCGGCTCGTCAGCGAGATATCGAGAGCAACGCGGAGCGGCTCTTCATGATTGAAGCGGGCGGCAGGCTCTACGTCGATCGATACCGCCGAACGTCCGAGGGTTCCCGGAACGATTTTCGTGTCTTTGAAGTCGGGGAAGCGGTCGATGTCGCCGCGCCGGCAACTCAGAGTCTGGTTCACTTTGTCGCCGACGGCGAACAGAGCAGCCGATCGCTCGACCACCGCGCGAAGCGGATCGTGCTGTCGAACCGAAGGTTTGCCGACCCGGCTTGGATCACGCACGGTGGTCACAGCCCGGCGGTAATGGGCTTCTTTCTCCGATCGTCGCTCGCGCCCGCCGTCGGTCCCGCGGTCGCAACCGAAGAAGCCCCAAGCCCGGCCACGATCAGCGTCTTCTGTGCACCACGAGGGTCGATACCGAACTGGAACTGGGATGTGGAGTTGCAGCAGCAGCCGGATCAGACGTGGTTGCTGACCTTCTCGCAGGCCAATCTCCGCGAACCCGTTCTCGAAGCGACGTTCAACGACGAATCGTTTCGGACCGTTCAGCGCCTGATGATCCGCAATGCGACGACCGGCGCTCCGGTATACACACGCGAGGTGACGATGACCGACGAGAACGGCAGACCGGTTGCGTTTGCGGTTCAAGAGTACAAGCCGGATGGGTCCCCGATGCGCCTCAACCGCTACAAGGTTGAGCACTGGAACACGGAACCGATGCGTGGAGATGCAGAGCCTCTCATCCCGGAGGATCTCAGCACGTACAAGATCGAGGACACGCGGCGGTAGCGCGGCGTGGCGTGGGGGGCTTGACGAACCTGCTCTTCCTCGACATTCACGCGGCGTCGTTCGCGGCGTACCAGCCGTCGGCGATGACGTGGAGAGGGCGGGAGTTCACGAATTGGAAGGATGCGAGGATGGACTAGGGATTCCCTAGCCCGACGATGACGACACCCTTCCGACCATGCGGCTTCGGTCGTCGACTGCGAGCAAGCTCCGCGGATGTGTGGCGAGCGTTCATACCAATTCACACTTGACTTCAAGGCCCTTGACAGGAGTCCGGGGGCTGGTATGCTGCTCGCGTCCGTGGGTACCAGGGAGCGCGGGGATGCGGATGCGGGGATTCATCACTCAACGAAGCGCGTCAGGGCGCGGATTCACGATCATCGAGCTGATCGTGTGCCTCGGCGTGATCATGATTCTGATCGCGTTGCTGGCACCGTCGCTCGGACGATCGATCAACGAGGCGAGAGTCGTGGCACGGACATCGCTCTTGCGTCAGCATAAGGCCGCCGCTCTTCTTTACACGAACGATTACCGAGGCGTGTTCCCGTATCAGGCGGAGCACCCAGTTCGCGCGGCGAAGTACTGGTACTTGCCGATGACGGCGAAGGGCTACCTGCAGGGCGGCGCGAAGGCGATTGATCCGTACGGCGTGAAACTCGAGGGCGCGATCGGGATTGGGATGTCGATGGCGATGGTGTACCCAGCGGCGTTGATGACGCCCGGGGCGACGGTGAATCCCGATGAGATGAAGCCGGCTCCGATTCGGGTTTCGGATGTCGCCCATCCGAGTGCCAAGGGATTCTTGTTTCGCTCTCGCGTCACGAACGGCGATGGCGTCGTTTCGTACTGGTGTTGCTCACAGTCGCCTGGTGCACGCGGCGAGGTGGCGATGGCTGATGGAAGCGTGATGTTCGAGCCGTGGACGTCGTTCCTGGTGCCGGGCGTGCCGGATCGATTGGAGAACGGCATCGGACTGCCAGTTGTTGCAACGTGGCGTGGGGTGCTGGGGATTGATCGATCGGGTGCAGTTGGCAAGTAATCTGCAGCGAAAGGAGTATTGACATGCCTCTTTCCGGAAGAAAGCGTCTTACAACGGCGGGAGGTTTGGCGCTGCTTGCGATGATTGCCAGCGGCGAGGATCACGCTCCGAACCCACCGCCAGAGCAGTGCCCGGTGACCTGCTATGTGAAGGGATACGTCTGTCTCCCCGGCGGCGGTACTCAAGCCGCTCCGTGTCGTGGCCTGACGGTGTGCTATGGCGTCCCTCGGCATGCGAGAGCGAACGAGTCTGGACACGACACGCTAGGCGGATTGGTCGAACCTTCCATCTGTGGCACCTACGCGCCGACAAGCTATCCGGATAACGCATGGGCGTTTGCAGCTTGCGATGCTCCACCGAGCGGATTTGGTTTCGTCGGTGACTGCACGGTCGAACAGCCGGGAACTGGTATCAAGAAGTGCTGCTACCTGGATCTTGGACTGCCACCGCCTCCGCTCACCGAAGGCACGTACTTCGAGACGCCGTGGATCGGCCCATGTGTTGGCCCATCACCGCGCATGGTTGATTGTGGACCGGACGAAAGGTAGGGCTTGCCTTCCATGACCACGCGGTTGCGATGGACTGCCTTGGGCTTTCTGCTTGCCCTCGCGGCACACGGTGTTGCCGTGGCCGCACCTGATGACGCTCGGTCGGAGTTCCTCATGGCGATCGAGCAGAAGCTTCCCAAACGCGGATCGTTGTTCGTCGATTTCAAGGGTCCGAGCGCGGAGTACCTCGGCGTGCGGATCGGATTCGACTTTGCGACCGGTGCGTACTTTCGAATATTCCGAGACATGGAAGTTGCCAGGACGGCTTTACGGCAACCTGACGGGCGCCTTTTTGCGTTCGACGATCGATCGAGAACGTTCGATCCTGTGACCGGAGAGGCCGCGGAACCGCTTGAGGAATCACGGCTGAACATCGTTGTGCCTGCGTTGGTATTGTGGAATCTATCTCGGTACCCCGAGTCCATTCTGGCCGTCGATCGGACTGCGAACGGGTATCGAGTCAGAATCGACCCATCCACTCTGACAGCGTGGGATCGAAAGACCAAGAACATGCGCGGCTCTTCGAGTTTGGAGCAGATTTACTCTGCTGATCTCTCGCTTGAACGGGAAGTTCAGGATGGGAACGAGTGGTTGATGGAACCCGTCGAAGGTGTTCCGGCGATTCTGCCTTTGCCGAGACGGACGCGGGGCGGCTGGGTGTTGCAGAGGGCGGAATTCGTCCCGCTTGGTGCGCCGGAGCGATTCACTTTGGAAGCGGTTCGATCGGCCGCGGAACCGCTCCGTGGCGGCTCCGTGCAGGCGATCAAGCGCGTCCCGTCCTTGACCGAAGCGGCGAGTGGCAAGGACCATGCGGGCCGACCGATTGTCGTGGGCCAATCGCCCGAGGCGACCCGCACGGATCGCTCCTTTGACTGGAGACTGGTCGGCATTGCCGGAGCTTTGTTCGTTGCCGTCGGGCTCGGTGCGTGGTGGAGGAAGCGATGAAGGCAGACCGACACATCGCAACTGTTCGAGCCGCAATATGTATTGGGCTTGCCGCCTTGTTCATGCTCTCGGGATTCGCCAAGGTCGCGGATTCGCAAGGATTCATCACAACCGTTCAAGCCCACGGGGTTGTCTCGGCGCCGACCGCGACGTTTGTTGCCTCCTCCTTACCCTGGATCGAAGTTCTTGTGGGTGTTGGCGCGTTGTGGAGCGCGGCGAACGGATACGGGCTTCGTCGTTCAATCTTCGCGGCGGCATTGCTCTTCGGGATCTTTAGCGCGTACGCGTGGTTCTTGGTCGCCAGCCCGCCGACGAAGCCGGCCGGGTGTGGTTGTGGTTTCTCCAAAGCGCCCGTGGAGGATTGGTCTTGGATCGCGTGGCGCAACACCGCGAGCACGGTGCTTTTGGGGGTCGTCGCACTCACTCGGTACCGGTTTGCGGAGCCCGAGCGAGCCGCGGTCATGGCGTCCTGAAGCGAACGAGCGACTGATCCTCGCGGGTCTACGCTCTTCGATGCCTTCGGTTTTCCTCAACGGCCAGTTCATCGATCGCGACAGCGCCACGGTTTCGGCGTTCGACGCCGCCATGCAGCATGGGGTGGGGTTGTTCGAGACCATGCTCGCCGTGAACAACGGCGGCGAGGTGAAGCCGGGGGATGAACTTTCGGCAGTGAACGCGTGGGACGTGGTGGACCTGGACGCGCACCTGGATCGGTTGATCGTGTCGGCGCGGGAGCTGGGGTTGTCGGAGAGTCTGCGGGCGGGTGCATTGGGTGAGGCGGTGAAGCGGACGGCGGCGAAGGCCAGTGCGGCGTATCCGGAATCGCTGCGGCTGCGGGTGCGGCTGACGATCACGGGTGGTGATCTGAATCTGCTCGACAAGGCGCGGCAGGTGCGCGAGGGCAAGGCGACCAAAGACGCGGTGGAGCACCAGCCCACCCTCATCATCGCGGCGACGCCGGCGACGCAGTATCCGGCCGAGATGTTCGACCGCGGCGTGATGGTGACGATCGCGGATTGGAAGGCCAACCCGCTCGACATCTTCCAGGGGCACAAGACGGTGAACTACTGGGCGCGGCTGCGCGAATTGCAGATCGCCGCGAGCAAGCGGGCGGGTGAGGCGCTGATCTTTCAGGTGAGCAATCACCTCGCCGGTGGGTGCGTGAGCAACGTGATTCTGGTGAAGGACGGCGTGGCGATCACGCCGATCGCGCGGGGCGAGGAGAGCGAGGCGGCGGGGCATGATGGCGTGGTGGGCGACGCGGAGACGAGCGGGCGCGGGCGGGCGGTGATGCCGAGTCCGGTGCTGCCGGGGATCACGCGAAGGTGGGCGCTCGACTGGTGTGCCGCCAATGACGTTGAAGTGGTGAAGCGGATGGTGGCGATCGATGATGTGCTCAACGCCGACGAGGTGCTGCTGACGAACTCGTCGTGGGGCGTGTTGCCGGTGGTGCGGGTGGAATCGCACGGCATCGGGGCGGGCGAGCCGGGGACCTTGGGGGGCGAATTGGTGCAGGCGTGGCGGGAGCGGACGGGGTTGGATGATTGATGGGTGGGGGTGTGAGTGCGCCGGGTGCCACCGGTCTGCGGCGGCTCGGGGCCGCGCGACTGGTGTGGCTGGAAGAGCCGGCACACCTATCCGCAACGCATCAGTCGCGCCGCAGAGCCGGCGGACTGATGGCATCCGACGATCGTTTACGGACAGATCAGCTCGTTGTACGCCGCGGCGAAAATGACGAAGTCGGCGTCGTCCACGACGCTGTTGCCGTCGAAGTCGGCGGGGCAGCCGGCGTGGCGGTCGGTGAAACCGCGGCCGGGGGGCGGGCAGACCAGTTCGTTGTACGCGGCGGCGAAGACGACAAAGTCGGCGTCGTCGACGAACGTGTCGCCGTTGAGATCGCAGGCGCAGGCGAAGCCTTCGAAGAGTTCGAACTCGATCTCATAGAACGCGGTGGACGCCGCCGCACCGGTCGCGGTGTTGGTGCTGGTGTTGGCAACGAGGCGGAGGACGTAGTCACCGGCCTCGAGGTTGTAGACCACGCCGTGGACGTGGTCGTGCTGGTAGAGGAAGATGGGCTCGGAGTGGCGGGCATGGTGCCCCGCGCGGACGAGCGACGCGAAACCCTCGGCGTTGCTCGACTGCGACTCGATCGAGTGCAGTTCGACGTGGTGCGGGCCTTCGATTGAGAAGTGGATCTCGAGACCCGACTCGGCGGCAGCGTTGGCATCGAGCAGCGCGGGCGGTGCGGGGAGGGGCGCGAGATCGGACGCGGCGAAGCCGTTGGCGATGATCTGAGTGGGGGTGAGGAAGAGGTTGTAATCGGCGAGGGTGGTGAGCGTCACGCCGCCGGACGCGGGCGCGCCGGAGACCGAGCCGACGAAGGAGGGGTAGGCGCCGGTGGTCACCGTGTCGGTGAAGGGAAAGACGCCGAGCGACGTGTGCAACTGGCTGTTGGCGTGGGCGCGGGGCGAGACGAGGGTGAAGTTGAGATCGGCGTGGGCGGCGGCGGCGATCACAAGCGCGAGCGGGGCGACGAAACGGCGCATGAACAATCCCTTCCTCTGTGGTCCGCGGCCGACCCACCAAGACCGGGGTGTCGACGCAGGAGCAAACCGCAGCAGATGTCGTGCGGGGCGAGCGGGCTTGCGGCACCGGGCGCACTCGGCGTTGGAACTGGGGAACTCTTCATGAGCCCGGAGCGGGAGCGACGGGGGTGACCGGGCGCTCGGACAAAGACCGAACATTGGGTCTTTCTGCGGATGTGCCGCTATGCTCGGCGGCATGCGTGAGCTCTCGGCGGATATCGCGATCATCGGCGGCGGGGCGGGTGGGTTTGCCGCCGCGGTGGCGGCGTGCGAGGCCGGTCGCAGTGTGGTCATGACCGAGCCGACGGACTGGATCGGCGGGCAGTTCACGAGCCAGGCCGTGCCGCCGGATGAGCATCGGTGGATCGAGGCCCAAGGTGGAGACGCCATCGGCAATCGCAGCTACATCGAGCTGCGGCGTGCGGTGCGGGAGTGGTATCGCGCCAACCGCACGCTGACTCCAGCGGCCGCGGCCCATGAGCGGCTGAACCCGGGCAACGGGTGGGTGAGCCACTTGTGTGCCGAGCCGCGGGTGTGGCATGCGGTGATGATGGAGAAGCTGAGGCCGCATGTGGAGTCGGGGCGGCTGACACTGCTGCTCGAGCACGAGCCGGTGAAGGTTGAGATGAGCGGGGATCGGATCGATGCCGTGCATCTGCGCGCGACGGGGGGCACGCACAACGCGGGCAGCGCGGTGGTTGTCCGCGCCACGATCGTGCTCGACGCGACGGAGACTGGGGACCTGTACGACCTCGGCGGCGTTGAGCACCTCATCGGCGCTGAACACCAGAACGACTTCGGCGAGATGCACGGGCGGACGGATCGCGCGGACTGGCGCGACCAGCAGGGCATCAGTTGGTGTTTTGCGCTCGAGCATCGGCCGGGCGAGGATCACACCATCACCAAGCCCGCGGGGTACGAGTGGTGGCGGTCGTATGTGCCGACGATCTGCCGCGAGCCGGGATTGGCGGGCGCGGCGTGGCCGGGGACGCTGCTGTCATGGACGGTGGCGAGCCACAATGAGGCGGGGAAGCACACGTTTCCGTTTGTGCCCTGGCCGCATGAGCCGCGGAATGGCGAGTGGGAGATGTGGCGGTATCGCCGGATCGTGGATCGCGCGATCTACCTCGAACAACAAGCAGTTGACCATCCCGACGTATGCCTGGTGAACTGGGTGCAGATGGATTACTGGCAGCGGCCGCTCTTGGGCGTGTCGGCGGCGGATCGCGCGCTGGCGCTGCGCGAGGCGCGGGAGCAGAGTTTGTGCCTCTTTTACTGGATGCAGACCGAGGCTCCGCGGCCGTCGGGCGTGGGGATGCAGGAAGGTGTGGGCTTTCCGGGCTTGAAGCTGCGTGGCGATGAATTGGGCACGAGTGATGGGTTCGCGAAGGCGGCGTACATCCGCGAGCCGCGGCGGCTGCTGGCGCGCACGATGCTGAGCGAGGCGCACCTAGGGACGGAGCAGCGGCGCCGCGACGGCAAGCCGAACATGGACTTTGTGCCGCCGGGCATGAACGAGAAGACGGGGCGGCTGGGGATGGGTGAGGCGTTCAGCGACTCGATCGCGATCGGGCATTACACGCTGGATTTGCACCCGTCGTGCAGCGGGCGGAACTCGGTGTACGTGCCGGCGTCGCCGTATCGGATCTCGCTGGGCTCGCTGGTGCCGGTGCGGGTGGAGAACCTGATCGCGGCGGGCAAGGGCATCGGCGTGACGCACGTCGCGAACGGATGTTCGCGGATGCATCACACGGAGTACGCGATCGGCGAGGCGGCGGGGGTGTTGGCGGCAGAGTGTGTAGAGAAGAACCTCGCACCGGCGGCGGTGCATGCGAGCGTGGAGCGGGTGAAGGGGTTGCAGGAGCGGTTGGCGGCGCGGGGGGTGGCGATGCGCTGGCCTTGGGAGACGTGAAGCAGAGACCAGACTGCGAAAGCACCGACCTGGCGGTGCCGCGGTTGGGCGGGGGCCAGGTCGGTGGCGCATTCATCGATGTGTGTGATCCCGTCGCGACCGGCGGGATCTGCCGGCGCTAGCGGCGACGGCGTGCGACGATGGCGGTGGCGAGTCCGACGAGGGCCCATGGTCCCGGGGTCGGGCAGATGCCTTCATCCATCGCCGAGGTGAGTGTTCCCGTGAAGCCGGCACCCTGCATTGCGAGGCCGGTTTCCGTGCTGAAGACGATCGGGCTGTTCGAAAAGAGGTAGCCGGGAAGAGCGTCGCACAGGCCGTCCACCACGTTGAACTGTGTGCCGGGTGCGAAGTTCGGGGCGCCCGCTCGGCCGGCGTAGTGGGCGAACAGATCGACGCTCCAATAGATGTGGTCCACGGTCTCGCTGACAAAGCCGGAGCGGAAGTCAAACTCGCTGAGCCCGTCTTGCCGGATCATGGCGTAGAAGCCGGTCATGTCGGACATCCAGGCGCCGCGGCTGCGTCGTGGGGCCTCGATCCTGCCCTCTGAATCGCAGTACTGCTCGTTGATGAAGCGGAAGCGGGTGTAGTGATCGAGGTCCTCGGCACCATCGGGTGGCGTGATCGACTGGCGTGTGCAGAACGGCAGCGTGTGCTTGGTGGGATTGGGCATGGCAAGCCCGTAGGCGTCGGTCCATGTCACGGTCGTATCGATCGACCACCACCAGAGGAAGGGGATGCGCCAGTCGAAGTGCGGCTGCCAGCGCCAGGTCGGAGCGGCGAGCGCGGACGAAGACATTGCGCCGAGCACGATGGCCGCCGCGCCGGCGCGAAGGATTGCGATGCGAGTGTTCATAATGTGCCTCCAGATCTGGGCGCGTCGCACAACGGATCGATCGCGCCTCGGTTGCCGGTGGCTTGCGTGTGCACCGTGCAGGCGCCGTCACCCGGCATTTCGGTCCCGGCTTTCGCCGGCCGGCAACGCATGGATTGCTCCTTACGTTCAGCGTGGGATGCGGTCGGGGGCGGAATCGAGCTCGGGCGGTGCGGCGGTTCATTTCGGCCGCGCCGCGTGTGGTCTCAGCGAGCTCAACTCACCTCACGGCATCGCTCACTATTTGAATATACCACGCTCTGCAGAGATTCCGAGCAAAGTCGGCGTCGCGACCACGAGTTTTGCAGCTCTCTGCCGCACATGGTGCGCGGTCGTACGAACCGGCTATGAACGGGGCATGAAAACCGCTGGGTCCGGCGCGGCGGCGCGATGTGTCCGATTTGCATCCGTGTCTCAGGACGGTTCCAGTTGTGATTTCGATACTCGGGATCAGAGATATCGAGCGGTGTCGTGGTAGAACGACATCGGCAACGTCACACACTCATCGCGGCGCGCAAGGGATCGGCGTGACGCACGTTGTGAGTGGATGTTCGCGGATGCACCACACGGAGTACGCGATCGGCGAGGCCGCGGGCGTGGCGATGCGGTGGCCGTGGGAAAGAAGTGAGCAAGCGACTCCTCGTCCCACGAGGCGGGCAGGGGTTCGGAGCGACCGGATGTTGGCGGTGTGCAGGTGTCCGCAATCCCCTCACCTGATTTGAGGCGTTGCCTCAAATCGTCCTCTCCCCGCAGGCGGGGAGAGGAGGCGCGTCACTGGGCTCGTAGCGCGCGGAAGAAGTTTGTCAGCAGTGCCGCACTCTCGTCGCGGCGGACGCCGGAAACGATCTCGGCGCGGTGGTTGAGGCGTGGGTCGGCGAGGAGGTTGTAGAGGGTGCCGGCGCAGCCGCCCTTGGGGTCGGTGGTGGCGAAGACGACGCGGGGGACGCGGGCGTTGACGATGAGGCCGGCGCACATGGCGCAGGGTTCGAGGGTGACGTAGAGCGTGGTGCGTTCGAGGCGCCAGTCGCCGATGGCTTCACAGGCGCGCTGGATGGCGAGGAACTCGGCGTGGGCGGAGGGCGACTTGTCGATCTCGCGGCGGTTGAAGCCTTCGCCGATGAGCCGCGGGGTTGGGGTTCCGGCATCGAGCACGAGGGCGGCGCCGACGGGCACCTCGCCGAGTGCCGCGGCCTGGCGGGCGAGGTCGAGAGCGTGGTCCATCCAGTAGAGATCGGGGTGGAGGTCGGGGTTGGGATCGGGGTGGAGGTCGGCGTCGGGCACGGAGAAGGGTATTGCGGCGTGCCTGCTCGCCTTTGGAGACTCGAGGCGCGGCCGCCGCGGTGCAAATAGACTTGCTCCGTGTTCCGAGGAATCTCGCTCGCCAACAAGTGTCTGTTGCTGTTCGGCGGAGCCGTGGCCGCGATCGTGGTTGCGGCGTTGATGTTCCCGTTCTTCCGCATGAACTCGCTGGTCGATGAGGGCCAGCTCGACAACTCGCGGCAGATGGTGGATCACTGGGAGCAGGCGGAGCGGCAGATCAAGGCGGCGATCATCGCGCTGGGCGGGACGAACGTGATCTCGTCGCGCCCGCCGCAGCCGGAGCGGTATGTCTTCGGCGACGCCGACCCCAAGCCGGGCACCGAGGGGTACGCGGGCGTCCCGGCGACGCGCATCGGGCTGGAGGACGCGCAGAAGTTCGCGGAGAAAGACCGCTTCGTCGCCCGCGCGCTCGAGTCGCTTCAGAAGGATCCGAAGCGGTCGGACTTCCAGCAGGCGCGGTGGCAGGGCACCAAGCGCGAGTACCGCTACGCGAAGGCCGTGCGGGCCGATGTGGATGGTCAGCAGCAGGTGATCGGTCTCGTGCTGCTGGATCGCACGACCGGTGAGCCGCTGCGGCTCTTGCTCATCAACACCGCGTATCTGTTCTCCGCGGGCTTGTTTGTCTCGGCGTTTGCGGTGCTGGTGTTCTATCTGATCACGCACCACCTGATCCTGGGCCCGGTGCGCACGCTGAAGGAGACGGCAGAGAGCGTGCGTCAGGGCGACCTGAAGATCCGCTCGGAGATCAGCACCGGCGACGAGTTTGAGGAGCTGGCCGAGACGTTCAACCACATGCTGGGCGATCTGGAAGGACAGCAGGCGCAGCTGCGGGCCATCAACTCCGCGATGAACCTGAAGCTCGACGAGATCACGGCGTCGAACAGCGCGCTCTATGAAGCGGCGAAGCTGAAGGGTGATTTCCTGGCCAACGTCAGCCATGAGCTGCGGACGCCCCTGAACTCGATCATCGGGTTCGCGGACTTGCTGCTGGAGATCGCCCGGACCGAGCTGGCGGCGGGCGACGACTCGACCCGCCTGGCCAAGCGGGTGCGGTTCCTGGAGAACATCCTGAACGCCGCCCGCGATCTGCTGGAGATGATCAACGGTCTGCTCGAGATGGCGAAGATCGAGGCGGGCAAGTACGAGCTGCGGATCGAAAAGGTGAACGTGCACGACACCTGCGAGGCGCTCGCGGGTCTGATCTTCCCGCTGGCCTCGACCAAGGGCATCAAGGTGAATCTCGAGATCGCCGGCGATCTGCCGCTGATCGAGACCGATGCCAAGAAGTTCCGGCAGATCGTGTTCAACTTCCTGTCCAACGCGGTGAAGTTCAGCCCGACGGCGGAGGAGGCGGGCGGGAGCGGGGCGAAGGCGGTGGTCACGCTGCGGGCCGAGCGATTGGTTGCGGGTCGCCCGGGCGAGCAGTCCTCGGCGGATTCGGATCGGGTGCGGATCAGCGTGATCGACAACGGGCCGGGCATCGCGATCGAGGATCAGGGCAAGATCTTCGAGAAGTTCTCGCAGCTCAGCCGCGGGCACACCAAGGAGCACGCGGGCACGGGCCTGGGCCTGACGATCTGCAAGGAGCTCGCGGGCGTGCTGCAGGGCGAGCTGCAGCTGGTGAGCGACTTGGGGCGCGGCGCGATGTTCAGCCTGATGGTGCCGGTGGCCTTGGACACCAATCGGTTGCGGGAGACCGAAGCGGAGGCGAAGTTCCGCGGGGCGCTGAAGCGGGCGACGGCGGTGGGATGAGGGTTTGGGTTAGCGGCTTGCGCCGGGGCCAGCGGCTTACGCCGGCGCGATGTGCGGAACGATGTAGAAGACGAGCACGTGCGTCAGCACGCCCAGGCCCAGCACGCCTAAGAAGATCTGGAACGCCATCATCAGGACATGGCGGGCAAACGACGTCATTGCGCGGGCCAGCGGGCCGGAGAGGTCCGGCACGCGGATCGCCTTGTACGCGACCGCCGTCAGCGCCGAGATCAACGCGAGGCAGTAGACATTCACGAACCACGGCGACGAGTACGCCCCGGGCCAGAGGGTCGAGATTGGATCGATGAAGGGCGTGTAGGCGAGGATGGTGGGGGCGAGGCCGTGCATCAGAGGCTTTCGGTTCGGGATGTTCGTCCGAGGCCGGGGAATTCGGATCGATCGGATGACGCGGTGGTGTTCAGGACTTGCGGTTGAGGGGCGGGAACATCGCGTCGATGGCGGCCAGCACGTTGAGCAGCCCGGCGACGACGGTGAAGAGGATGCCCATATCGTGCACGCGGGAGAGCGACCGCTGGGCCCCGGGCGTCCCGCCGGGCACGATCATGCCGTTGGCGTTGATGGACTCGGCCGGCCCGGCCATGCGGCGTGGGGCTCCGCGAAGGTTGGGGTCGATGCCCTTGTATTTGGTCTGGTGGATGTAGTTGGTGGCAAAGGTGACGACGCCCACGGGGGCCTGGCCAAAGAACCAGAGTGTGTCCTCTTCCTTGTCCACCGCGTCGATTCCGCCGATAAGAAGCCCGCTGAAGAACAGTCCCAGAACCCCGAGAGCGACCAGCATTCCGCGGCGGAACTGGCCCAGAAAGACATGCCCGAGGCCCGGGACCGCGATCGCAAAAACACCCGCGAGGGGGTTGAAGCCGTTGGCGACCGGGGTGGGAGAGGGGGTGGGGGCGGGTTGGGTCATGCAAGTCCCGAAAACGGACAGTGGACGCGGGGCGGGAGCGGGGGAAAGATCGGCCGCCGGGAAGGCGTGCGTTGAAGATTGGTTCAGAGGGCGTGTGCCCGATGACCGATTGACAGCGGCGGAAAAGGCAGTACTGTACCGCCTCCTCGGTGGGGTGGTGCGGAAGTCAGACGAACGGCCGGGTTCGTGTGTTCGAGCAAAACCAATCGCGGCGTGTTGCACGAGCCGCGAGACATTGAGAGGGCTTGATCGATGGTGGCGATGATGAGCAGATACGCCCGTGAAGCGAACGAGCGGCGTGGCACGGAACGCGACGACAGCCGCGAGCCGTTCGGGGTTCCAGCCGTTCCCGGCCGCGCTGAGCAGCCTTGGCAGACCTCCGGCACCCCCGGTGTTGTCATGTTCGATGACGACGATGACGACGAGGACGAAGAAGAGGAGTTCGACGACGCGGGCGAGGACGAAGACGCCGCCGGCGACGATGACTCCGACCTCGACGATGACGAGGACTTCCTCGAAGACGACGAGGAGGAGTTCGACGAAGACGGCTTCGAGGACGACGACGAGGACGACGACGAGGACGACCTGTAATCACAGTGCCCTGCCCGGAACCGCGCCGGGCCCCAATCGATCCCCCATGCACCCAAGCCCCTCCGATCGGAGGGGTTTTTTGTTGCACGCCGCACGCTGCTCCAAGGCCGATGATCGCGGCGGTTCTCGGGCGTTGTCGCGATCAGGCCCGGCGCCGCCCGCACGCCCGCGGTGCCATCTGCACGCGAAGCCCGACCGCAGTGAAGCCGTGGCCGCCTCAGGACGATTGGGGCGGTGGGCTTCGGTGCGCCCGCCTCGGGAGGGGACGGGCGGCCGAGGCGCGTGCCCGAGGGTGCGTCTACGCAGGAGAGTTGCATGAGCAGCGAGTCGAAGAACCCGGGCCAGCAGGACCGTTCCGTCAAGCC
>CANHCQ010000028.1 GCA_947459215.1 Phycisphaerales bacterium | reverse complement strand
GAGGAGGCGTTCACGAAGATGAAGCAGGCCGCGGCGCCCGACGGAGTGGCACCCGCGGCCGACGCCGCGTCGATCACTAGTGCGGTGCGTGCGGCGGCCGCCGCGGCGGATATGCCCAAGCGCGTGAAGACCCGCGTGATCGCGTTGGCGGCGGCGTGGCAGTACAAGCAGCCAGAAGCGACAACGGAGCAGAAGCTGGCGGAGGAGAACAAGCAGCGGCTATTGGCAGAGGCAACCCTGACTGTCGAACGGTTCCAGTCGTGGGACACGCCGAACTATCCGGGTGACCTCGCTGATTTGGAGCGGGCTGTAGCAACTCGGGACGAGTTGCTCGGCGAGGGGCACGCGGACTCGGCCAAGGCGAGGTGGATGTTGGGCATCTACACGTTCGCGCGTGGCAAGGACCTCGATACGGAGCGGCGCGGTGTGTCCTTGATGCGAAAGGCCTTGAGTCAGCACCGCGCGGCCAACAGGTTGTCAAACACCGGCTTCGGCATGCAGATCGCCCTCGCTCAGGCGGAAGCTTGGGTTGGGCAGATGTCTGAAGCATCAGATTCGCTCCGGCAAGCCCTCGATGATCTCGACACGGACGAAAAGGCAGATGCGTCCAAGATCTCGTTTGAGTACTGGGGCCCTGAGTCGGACGGCAATGGGTTTGATCCATCGTTTCATGGCAAGTCACTGCTGAGTCTGACGGCGTCGCGGAACCATGACGTATCGGTTCCAATTGCCAGACAGACCCTTCGACGTGAGCTCGTCGCCGTCTTGAACATCGGCGTGCCTGAAGCCGTCATGCGGGGTGGGTCTTGGATCGGCCGGAGTGTCGCGACTTTCAATGGAAATGCCAGAACGTACTTGCTGGGCTTTGAAAAAGCGGAACGGCTCGTGACGCTTCTCCCAAGCGATGCTCGAGTCTACCTGCCACTGGCGCTGTACCGTTATCGAGAGAACAGGTTCCTGGACGCGCTCACGGCGGCTCATCGATCGATCGATCTCTGCACTTCAACACCCCCGTCCGACGATGGATCGCGACCGAGCCGCTGTAACCCGGTGCTGCAACAGGGCGTTGTGGCGATGATCCGCCATCACCTCTCCACCGCCGACGACACCACACTCGCCGCCGTCGCCGAGATTGACGGCAAGCCCGGCAGCCTCACTGGCGGTAAGGTCCTCGACCGCGACGGGCATCGTGCGGCCGGCGTCGAGTCGCTTACCAAGGCCCGTGCTCTGATGTCTCCCGCACCGGACGGGACGCCCAGTCCCTGGGCCGACGATGCAGACGCTCAGGTGCTGCTCGCTGAGGCGGAGGCGCTGTTTGGGGCCGCGAGCCCGTGAGGGTGTGTGGGTGCGTCGGCGACGACGTGGGTGCCGCGTTTCCGCGGCGTGGCGACGGATCCCTTCGGTTATGGAGTCGGCCGCCGTGAATGATCCAACTGCTGATGACACTGATGTCACCGTGCTGCTGATGGCTGCGTCGCGCGGGGACGCCCCTGCGATTGATCGATTGATGCCGCTGGTGTACAACCAGCTCCGCGCCGATGCGCAGAACAAGCTGTCGCGTGAGCGGCACGGCGGCGCGGGCCAGACATTGTCGGCGACGGCGCTCGTGCATGAGGCGTACCTGAAGCTGGTGGGGCCGCGGGAGGTGCCGTGGCAGGGCCGGGGCCACTTCTACGCGGCGGCGGCGGAGGCGATGCGACGGATTCTGATCGATCGCGCGAGGGCGAAGTTCGGGCGGGCGCAGGGTGGCGCCGGTGGGGCGGGTGGGGCGGGGATGACGTCGTCGGGCCGACGGGCGGCGTTGTCATTGACGGGTGCGGAGTCGCTGGCGGTGATCGAGGACGACAGTGCGGCGGCGGTGGTCGCCGCGGAAGGGCTGTTGGCGCTCGACGAGGCGGTGGAGCGGTTGGCGGCGGAGGATCGGCAGGCGGCGACGGTGCTGCGGCTGCGGTTGTTCACGGGGCTGAGCGTGGAGGAAACCGCGCTGGCGCTTGGGGTGTCCGATCGAACTGTGAAGCGGGCGTGGCAGTTTGCGCGATCATGGCTGCAGGTGGAGTTGCAGCGGGAGTGAGGGCGGCGGTGTGGCCGGGCATGTGGTCGCCGCCGTGTGGAGCGAGCGTGTGCGCGAAGAGCTTGGCGCAGCTTCGGTGCTGAGTCGGTGGGGGCGGCACACCTTGGGCTGACGATCCGGGCTTGGGACCGGTGCCGCGTCGCGGCTCCTGCAGTTCTTTTTGTGCTGCGGGCGCGGGGTGGCCCTTCGCTTGCGCGGGAGGGTTCGTTCTGATGTACATCGCGACTACTTCCGCTTCTTGAACTTCGACTTCGGGCTGGCGGTAAACGTGGACTTGCCGCGGCCGAAGCCGGGGATGCCGCCCATCGGTGGGCTGCCGCTTTGCATCTGGCCCGCCATGGCGCTGCGCTGGGCTGGTGTGAGGCCCGCGAAGGACTTGCCGAGCTGGGAGACCATCTCGAACTGCTTGACCATCTGGCCGACTTCGTTGGGGTCGGTGCCGCTGCCGGCGCCGATGCGTTTGCGGCGGCTGAAGTCGATGGAGCTCGGGCGTTTGCGTTCAGTCTTGTTCATCGATTGGATCATGGCCTCGACCTTGTCGAAGCGCGACTCGTCGATGGGGAGGTCTTTGATGGCACTTCCGACGCCCGGGAGCAATCCCAACAACTGGCGGATCGGGCCCATGCGGCGGAGGGCGCGGAGCTGGCCGAGGAAGTCGTCCATGCTCATCTCGCCCTTGGCGAGTTTTTGTTCGAGCTTCTTGGCTTCGTCTTCGTTGACCTGTTCCTGAGCGCGCTCGACGAGGGCGACGACGTCGCCCATGCCGAGGATGCGGCCGGCGAAGCGGGTGGGGTGGAAGTCCTCGAGGGCGTCGAGCTTCTCGCCGACGCCGACGAACTTGATGGTGGCGCCGGTGACGTGCTTGACGGAGAGGGCGGCGCCGCCGCGGGTGTCGGAGTCGAACTTGGTGAGGATGAGGCCGTCGACTTCGAGTTTCTGGTGGAAGGATTTGGCTGACAGGAGCGCGTCCTGCCCGGTCATGGCGTCGGTGACGAGGAAGATGTGGTGGGGCTGGACGAGCTTCTTGATGCTCGTGAGTTCGCCCATCAGTTCGTCGTTGACGTGGAGGCGGCCGGCGGTGTCGAGGATGAGGACATCGACGCCCTTGGCGCGGGCGGCGGAGACGGCGTGCTGGCAGACGGTGACGGCGACGCCGACGGCCTTGCCGTACGCGGCGACCTTGTCGGGCTCGGAGTAGAAGTGGACCTGAGCGCCGCCGGGGAAGTCGTTTTCGACTTGGGTGGCGACGGTGTGGAGCTGTTCAACAGCGGCGGGGCGCTGCAGGTCGGCGGCGGCGAGCATGACGGAGCGGCCGCGCTTTTTGAGATAGGCGGCGAGCTTGCCGCAGGTTGTGGTTTTGCCGGAGCCCTGCAGGCCGCACATCATGACGATGGTGGGACCGGGAGAGATCTTGAGGATGGCGGATTCGGTGGACTGGAGTGCGGCACGCGGGTCGGCTTGATCGGGTGTGCCGCCGAGGAACTGGACGAGGCGGGCGTGGATGATGCCGATCATCTCTTCGCCGGGCTTGAGGGATTTGGTGACTTCTTTGCCGAGGGCGTCGGTCTTGACGGCTTCGATGAAGGAGTTGACGACCTCGAGATTGACGTCGGCTTCGAGGAGGGACTGCTTGACGTCGTCGATGGCGTCGGCGACGTTCTTCTCGGTGATGGTGGCGTTGCCGCTGAGCTTGCGGAGAAGGCCGGAGAAGGAGTCGGAGAGTTTCTCGAACATGGGAGCCCTTCAGTAGGACCGGCCTCCGGCCGGTCGAGGTACGGGCGCGCGAACGCGCTCGATCAACGTGCGTGTTGATCAGGGCTTGACCGGGACGACAGTAGGACCGGCCTCCGGACGGTCGGCTCGAGCGGAACCGAGGAGGGACAAGGCAGACTGGCCGGAGGCCGGTCCCACTGATGCGGAAGGTCGACCGGCTGGAAGCCGGTCCTACTGGGAAGGAAAGGCAGACCGGCTGGAAGCCGGTCCTACTGAGGTAGGAGGTCGACCGGCTGGAAGCCGGTCCTACTGGTTGATTGCTTACGCTTGGAGGTTCGGGCGGGTAGCTCAGTTGGCTAGAGCATTCGCTTTACATGCGAAGGGTCCCGGGTTCGAGTCCCGGCCTGCCTATTGGATCGCGTCGCTCCGTATTGAGCTCGGGCGCGCTGGGCCGCGACGCCAAGGCGCGTCGGGTGATCTGCGCGGCGATGCACATCGGAGTTCGTCGATGGGATCTCCTTGGCGTCGGCTACGTCCCGCTCAGGGGCAGAGCAACTCGTTGTACGCGGATGCGAACAGCACGAAATCCGTGTCGTCAACGAAGTCGTCGGCGTTCAGGTCCGATGGACAACCGACGGGCATGACGGGGTCGGAGCAGATGAGCAGGTTGTATGCGGTTGCAAAGAGAACGAAGTCGGTGTCATCGACGAAGTTGTCGGAGTTGAGGTCGGCGGGGCAGCACGCCTGGAGCGTGAGAGCGGCGGGCGCGCTGCTGACGGCGCCGCACGAACTGTTGAGCGTCACGAAGTAGTTGCCCAGGTCGTTGCTGTTGGCGTTGACGATGCGAAGGGTGATCAGGCCGTCGGCCGGAGCGGTGCCCGACGCGTTGGAGACGACGCCGCCGCCCGGGGCAGCGCCGCCGGCGCCGTTCAGAACGGCGACGCCGTTGCGATACCACTGGAAGGAGATCCCCGCTTGCGGCGCGATGGTAACGGTGATGTCCGACAAACCATTGCTGCAGCCGATGATGGAAGATGGCGAGGACTTCACCCACGCCTGGGCGGGCGCGTAGGCTGTGATCTGGCTCTGCTGGTCGGTGAAGGCCCCACCGAAGCGGTAGGTGGTGCGGTTGGGCGGGAAGTAGGCCACGGCGGCCGCGGCCGGGCCGAGAAGAGGCCTTGAGCCCACGCCGAGAACCTGCGTCCATTGCTGGCCATCCCACTCCCAGAGATCACCCAGAGGGCGGCCGCGATCAACGCCGCTCCAGACCACCACCCGCTGGCGGGCTTCGTCGTAGACCATGCCGTGCAGCCAGCGGGCAGTGGGCCCGGTTTCGGACAAGAGCGTCCAGGACGAACCGTTCCACGCCCAGAGTTGACCGCTCGTGCCGTAGTCGCTCATGCCCCCGAACAGGAGCATCTGGTTGCGGGCGCGGTCGTAGCAGAGTTTGCCCCCGACCATCCGGCTCGGGGCGATGGGATTCAGCCCGCCGTAGGGGGAGAAATAGTCCACATTACGGGTGGTCGCTCCATCCCACTCAAACAACCCCGACAACGTGGGAAAACCGTTCTTCCCGCCTAGGCGGCCGCGTTTATACTGGCCAAGGAAAAGGCCGCCGCTGATCACGCTGACACGCCGAACCGGGTCGTAGGCAATGGCGGGGTTACCCCAATAACCGTAAGAAGGCGTCACTGTCCCCCGGTTCTGCCAACCGGCGTCAGAACCGTCCCACTCCCAGACGGACCACTGAGGGGGATCGATAAAGGTCGCTCCCCACGCAAAGCCACCAACGAGCACACAGACCCCGCGGGCCTCGTCGTAGGTCATGTCGGCGTAGGCGAAGGCCCCGCCATAGTCCCCCGGAGGCGGGACGAGGCGCTGGGTCCAGGTGGAACCGTCAAACTCCCATGTCTGGTTGGAGTAAATCGAGTTGCCCGTCGCATTCGTGCCGATGATGCCGCCGAAGAGGACCAGCCGCTGGCGGTTGCGGTCGTAGGCGATCGCCGAGTGGACGAAAGGGATGGGCGTCGCCGTGGTCTGCAGCCGCGCGATCATTGGCGAGCCCACGACGAGACTGGTGCCCGGCAGCAAGAACGTCCCGCACGTTGTCTGCACCTGCGGTGCATAGTGGCCCGCGTCGCTTGCCTCGGCGCCGGTGATCGTCAGGCTGTTGGTGTTGGCCCCCGCGATGCGAGCCGAGTTGGAGAGCGGCACACCATCCTTGAGCCATTGAACGGCCGTGATGTTGGTCAGCGAAATCGCGGCGTTGAGGGTGACAGACTCCCCCGGACAGAGTCGCCGGTCAGACCGCAGCACGATCGCGCTCGCCGTCGTGGCGTCGGACAAAACACCGTTTTGCGGCCCCCCGGAGGCATTTTGCATACCGCCGGTGAACGTCAAGTTCCACCGATCTCCACCGAACGCGGCCCAGTTGGACAGAGCGCTCAAGCACGACTGCAGGCGGACGCGCCCGCCTCCGCCGGCACCGGAGGTGCGATTTAGAACCGACTCCATGACGCTGTTGCCGCCGCTGGCGATCACTTGCCCGCGACCCGCGATCAGGCCGCTTTCGATCCAGATGCTGCCACCCGCCCCGCCGCCGCCGGGAATGTTGTTCCCCGGAGCCGCCCCGCCGTCGGCACGGATGAATCCGTCCACGATGACTCGGGCAGGGGTCTGAATGCGCACGCATCCCCCGCCCGCACCCGCCGGGTTGAACTCGCCGCCCCCCGATCCGAACGTCGTCGGCATCAAGTCCGAGCCATAGGTGACCGTGGGGAGGATGAAGCCGCCGATCAAGATACCCGGTCCGCCGAGGCCGCCGTGGCTGCCGCCGGCGCCGACCTGGCCCCCAACGCCGCCGTTGTTGCCCGTGCCCGGGCCCTGCCCCGACGGAAAGCCGCGGCCCGTGACATCAATCTCGCAGGTCGGATCGACGATCACATCGCCGGTCAGGATGAGCCACATGCCGTTGACCACATCCGTGCCCGCGCCGCCGGAGTAGTCGTGCGTGAAGTTTGCATTGTGCGTGACGATCGCTCGGCGCCGCGTGGTCGCCTCGGTCTCCAGACGCAGCGAAGCGAGGTTGTGGCGGCCGTTGATGGTGAGGGTGGTACCCCGGACGGTGATCTCGGCCGTCGCGAGCGGCACGGCCGGCCCGCCGGCAGAGGCAGTGATCGTCGTCGCCCCCGGGTTGAGCGTCTGAGGTGACGTGATGAGGACGGGCTGGGCCCAGCATGGCGCGGCGGTTGTCACCGATAGGAATCCCAACAGCAGTTTCCACTTGCCCGTGCTGGTCCGCATAACTGTCTCCAATGAAGCGATCAGGCAGCCGGGGTGTCGCGCGGCGACGTCGGCCCACGGCGGCCATCAATGCAATGGCGACAACTCCCGGTCGCAGTGCGCGCGGGATTGCAGAAAATCTGTCCAGGTCGGAAATCTGGAGTGACGAGGCACCTTGGTGGGCAGTGTCTTTTGGCTTGGAGTGTGGCCTTGATCCTCGTGCCAACCCCGAGGTCCGGGGCTGCGGGCCGCCGCGCTGGGTACCGAAGCTAGCCACGCCTCCGGCTCCGAGCTCGGCGGGTGGCAGTGCTGGACAGATCGAGTGGCGGCTTTAGTGGCAGCCGGGGCGGGGCCGCCGGTGCCGCCGCGGCGTGAGTTCCGGCTCGTCCGGGCTAGAGTCTTCGCGCTCGCCGGTCGCTGCTGGGCCGACGACCTTGCGGGGGGAGCGCATGGGGGATGAGGCGGGTGGTATGGCTGATCGTGTGGCGGTCGGCGAAACCGTCGGGCAGGCAATCGCGGAGCGGACTTGAACGGGTTTGATCTGGCTTATCTTGCCGCGTCGCCTCTGCTTCTTGGGAAGAAGCGGGAGGGGTGGCGCGAGCGGTTGGGGCATGTGGAGGGGATTCCCGCCAAGAGCAGGCCGCGGGTGATGGTGCATGCGGTGTCGGTGGGTGAGGTGAATGCGTTGCGGCATCTGGTGCCGCTGTTGGTGGCCGAGCCGATCGAGTTGGTGGTGACAGCGAGCACGGACACGGGGCTGGCGCGGGCGCGGGAGCTTTTTGCGAATCAGGCGATCGTGCTGCGGTATCCGGTGGATCTGTCGCGGAGTGTGCGGCGGTTTCTGGATGCGGTGCGGCCGGATGTGGTGGGGTTGGTTGAGCTTGAGGTGTGGCCCAACTTCGTCAAGGAGTGCGAGCGGCGGGGTGTGCCGGTAGGGGTGATCAACGGGCGGCTGAGTGCGCGGAGTTTCCGCGGCTATCGGCGGGTGCGGGCGGTGGTGGGGGCGACGTTCCGGCGGCTGGCATTTGTGGCGGCGCAGGATGCGGATTACGCGGCGCGGTTTGAGGCGATGGGCGTGCCGCGGGAGCGGATTGAGGTGGCGGGGACGATGAAGTGGGACGCGGCGGCGCTGGGTGAGCCGGGGGTGTTGCTGCCGGGTGCGGGGGAGTTGGCGGAGAACTTGGGGATTGATCGCGGGGCGTTGCTAGTGGTGGGTGGGAGCACGGGGCCCGGTGAGGAAGCGTTGTTGCACGCGGCGTGCGCGGAGGTTGAGAAGAAGATCGGGAGACGCGTGCAGCTCTTGTGTGCGCCTCGGAAGCCGGAGCGGTTTGATGAGGCGGCGGGGGCGATGGCAGGGTGTGTGCGGCGGTCAGTGACGAAGGCGGAGCGACCTCTCGCTGATGCGATAGGCTCTACGGTGGGGGCGTCGCGATTCCTGCTCGACACGATCGGGGAGTTGCGGCTGGCGTACTCCCTTGCGGATGTGGTGGTGATCGGGCGGTCGTTTGGTGATCTGCACGGGTCGGACCCGATCGAGGCGGCGGCGCTGGGGAAAGCGGTGGTCATCGGGCCGCGGTATGGGGACTTCGAGCAGACGGTGCACACGCTGCGCGATGCGGGCGGGTTGATGGTGGTGGAGCGCGACAGGCTCGCTGGTGTGATCGCTGCGTTGCTTGGTGATGCACCGCAGCGTGCGGCGATGGGGGCCGCGGCGCGGGGAGCGGTGGTGGCGAACAAGGGTGCGAGTGCGCGGTTCGCGGCGAAGCTGATGGGGTTGGTGCGCGGGGACTTGAAAGCTCCGCGCGTGCGCGGAAACGCCGGGGCGTAGAAGGCCCCGCCTCCGTCTGTGTGTTTCACGCGGTGGCTGGAAGGCGCTGACACGTGCGATTACTCGCCGTAGCAGAGCAGGACGTCGTACATCTGCACGAAGAGCTGGAAATCGACGTCATCGACGACGGTGTCGCCGTTGAGGTCGGCGGGGCAGCCGGGGGTCATGGCGGGTTCGGAGCAGAGGAGCACGTTGTAGCCGTAGGCGAAGGTCTGGAAGTCGAGATCGTTGACGAAGGTGTCGCAGTTGATGTCGCCGGGGCAGGGTTCTTGCGCCGGGATCAGATCGACGCGTTTGATCTCGGTGAGTGTGGCGCTGGCGAGGACGGATGCGTCGCCGAAGTTCACGCGGTTGGGCGAGAGGCCGGTGCCCAGAGCGAGCGTGAGTACTTGTGTGCCGTCCACGAAGAGACGTGCGCCCGAGGGGCCGGCGGTGAGACGGACGACACGAAAGCCACTGGCGAGATCAACATCGGCCTGAGGGTCGCTGGTGCCGTTGTTGTCGTTGCGGAGGCTGAGGCGAGAGCTGCCGATGTCGGCACTGACCCATCGTCCGGCTTTGTCGGTGAGAAAGAGGATGAAGCCGCCGCGGCGGAAGCCGCTGACGTTTCCGTGGGTGGCGCCGGTGAGTCGGATCTCGGCCTCGAGGCTCCAGTCGAATTTGGAGAAATCCATGGCGCCCGCGGGGACGTTGGCGTCCCAGTATGTTGTGGAGCTGGTTCCGGCCGGGCCGTATGTGAGCACGCCGCTGGCGGCGGAGGCGTTGGAAGCGGTGGAGCCATTAAAGGTCCAGCCTTGGGCTTGAGGCAAAGACTGCAAGACGGCGCGGTAGACCCAATCGCAGTTGGCGGCGAGGCAGGACGACGAGAGCCAAGTGAACATCAGGGCGACTGAGAGACGCATAAAAGTTGCTCCACAAGGGAAGAACTTGAGTCGTGGAGACTATCGCATGGGGACTTTGGGGTCGAGAAGGTGTTTCGAATCCATGTGATTCGGCGCAGAAAAACGCCGCCCCGACGAATCGGGGCGGCGTTTTATCGGATGCCGGATTGGGCTGTTGGGGAAGGTTGGACGCCGGGGCCTGGAAGGACCTGCCCCATGCTCCCTTCGACTCAGAGGCGCTCGAAGACGGGGAGGGCGCCGACCAGGGGCTTCACGTAATCGATGAAGGCCTGACTGACGTCGTTCGTGCCCTTGAGGAACTCCTTGGGCATGTGCTTGGTCTTGGCGGCGACGTCGGTCAGTTCGATCCGCTTGTACTCGCAGCGGTAGGGCGTGCCGGGGGCGCGGATGAGAGCGATCGAGCCGTCGAGCTCGCCGGCGGCCGCGGCACGTGCGGCGACGCGGCCGGCTTCGCGGGCTTCCTGCTTGTCCACCACGCTGGCGTCGGGCCAGCAGCGCTGGAGGTAGCCGAAGGTGTCGGCGCGGACGCGCGGCGGCTTGCCGTCCTTGCCCTTGATCTTGCTCTTGATGAGATCAGAGAGCTGGTCGCCGAGTGCGCCGGAGCCGGAGAGCTGGACGTTGCCGTGGCTGTCGGTCTGGGCGTTCTTGATGAGCTTGGCGCCGATGGCCTCGCCCTTGGCGTCCTGGATGCCCTCGCTGACGGCGATCTGGCAGCGGCCGAGTTTGCTGTAGATCTTTTCGACGTCGGCGATGAACTGATCGGTGTCGAACGCGACCTCGGGGACGTAGATCAGGTGCGGGCCGTCGTCGTCCTTTCCACACACCGTGCGTGCCAGGGCGCTGGCGGCGGTGAGGAAGCCGGCGTGGCGGCCCATGATGACGTTGATCTTGACGCCGGGGAGCGAGCGGTTGTCGAGATTGTCGGCCGCGAAGGCGGTGGCGACGAAGCGGGCGGCGCTCGGGAAGCCGGGGGTGTGGTCGTTGACGGGCAGGTCGTTGTCCACGGTCTTGGGGACGTGGAAGCAGCGCAGCTCGTAGCCGCTGCTGCGGGCGAGTTCGTTGACGATGCGGCAGGTGTCGCTGCTGTCGTTGCCGCCGGCGTAGAAGAAGTAGCGGATGTTGTGCTGTTCGCAGGCCTTGAGGATCTTGGCGCAGTAGTCCTTGTCGGGCTTGTCGCGGGAGGAGCCGAGGGCGGCGGACGGGGTGTTGGCGATGCGTTCGAGGCGATCCTGCGGCACTTCGGAGAGGTCGACGAGGTCGCCCTTGGTCAGGCCGTTGACGCCGTGACGCATGCCGAAGATTTTCTGGACGTTGCCGGTGGCCATGAGGCCGGAGCGGACGCCTTCGACGACGCCGACGAGGGACTGGTTGATGACCGCGGTGGGGCCGCCGGATTGACCGACGACGGCGTTGCCCGTGAGAAGCTTTGCACCTGCCATGAGAGAACCTCCGTGTAGTGACAGATGTTACGGAGGGAGATCGACATTGGCACGCCGGAGCGTCGCGACGGCACTGAAGAGGGTTGTCGATGCGGGCGGTGGATGTGACAGTGTCTGGATTGGAGCAGAGGGCGGACGCCTGCGCCACTGGAGATTGTCGCGATCAGCTCCGCCGCATGATCTCGACGATCCACGCGGGGGTGTCGGCCAGGAACGCTCGGACGATGCGGGCGCGGGTGAAGTAATAGATGGAGGTGAGCCCGGGGAGCAGCAGGCCGAGGATGGCCATGGTGCCGTAGAGGCCGTAAGTGACGGCGGAGGTGATGCCGGCGGCCATGGCGTCGATCTGTGGGTCTCCGCTCTGCAGCGACGCTCCGGGCGGTTGACGCAGCGCGGAGGCGAGCGACCAAGTGGCGTAGGCGACGAGCAGCGCGGCGAGGACAAGCTGGTTCCAGCCGAGGACTTTGGAACCGGCTGGGTCGGCGCGGCGGAGCATCGCGCTGCCGCGGAGTTCGTTGAGGGCGACGAGCAGCAGTCCGATTCCCACGGCCCAGGCGGACCAGTCGCTGAAGAAAGCCAAGGCGAGCGAGATGCAGGCGAAGACGAGCATGGACCACCCGCTGAGGGCGGCGACCGAGGCGGCGCGGCGGACCTTTCTGGCGCGGCGTTTGGCGTCGGAGAGTTGTTGGAGATGCTCGGGCGCGAGCGGGCTGCTTTGCGGGCAGGGCCGGGCGGCGTTTTCAGCGGAGGCTGGCATGGCAGGGTGAGCGTGCACCGCGAGGTCCATGAAGGGGTATCGGCTTGGCGTGCCGTCGGGTGTGTGGGCAAGTCGGCGGATGCGGTTCGGCTGCCCGCGAATCCGGGAGGTGTGCCCGGGGGATGCGATCGGACCCAGTCGGAATAAACGTTTCAGGTCGCACGTGTGTTGCAGACGAACCGGCGGATCACCCGAGACGCTGCAAACGGTTGCTCGTTGGCAGTTCGAAAAGGACCATTGACCCGGCGGCGATTGCCGCGGGGAGGTGCGTGTGGTTCGCGCGATTCTGGCCACGGCTGGTGCAGGTCTTCTGGCGTCTGCGGCGTCCGCGTCGTTCACCATGACGGATCCGGGGCGGTACTCGTCCGCGACGTACGTGACGCTTCTGGAAGCCCGTGCGCGGCTCGACAACGCCGGTGCCGGAAGCTGGAAGACGGCGATCTGGGGAAGCTCGACGGTGGCACCTGTTGCCACAAGCGGCAACTACATCTCGGATTGGGTGAGCGGCCAGACGTATCAGTTCCAATTTGACTACAACGTCGCGACCGGCTTGGCGACGTGGTTGATCAACAACCGCACCGTCTCGACGACGCTGGCTCTGGGGAGCGGCAAAGGGCTCGCGGCGCTGCAGTTCGAGGCTCGCAGCAAGGCGGGCAGCTTCATGACGGCGGTGGAGGGGCTTGAACTCTCCGCCAACGGCAGCGGGTTCGCGAGTGTCGCGGGATTAGGGTCGCTGGTTTCGAGCAACGGCACGCTCGTGACCTCGGGACGGATCTATCTCGCCCAGGATGTGACGACGCTGAGTGCCCGGGGCACGATGAAGTTTGATTTCCAAGGCGGTACCGCGAGTGGAGACAACATGCGTGCCGCGATTCGGCTTTTGCAAGCGGATGCGGTGTCCACGGCACTCGTGCCGACGCCGGGCGTGCTGGGGTTGGCGGCGATGACTGTGATCGTTGTTGTCCGGCGCGGGCGGCGAGGCTGATCGCGGGTTCGGACAGGCGTGGCGAGGGAGCCCGACCCCCGGGAAGTCCCGGTTGCATCGGACGCCTTGTGATCCGGTACACTCCCGACCATGCGTCACCTCGTGTCGGTCGTTGCCGCGTTCGCGGCGTGTGTCGGAGCTTCGGTTCTTTCCAGTCTGAGCAGCGCCCAGACCGCGCCGAGCGGTCGAGCGACCACGGCCGCGCCGACGAACGGCGTGCGGCGGACGGACCTGGGCTGGCAAGCCTTCACCAACGCGACGTTGCACGTCGCGCCGGGTAAGTCGGTGCCCAATGCAACGCTGGTGGTTCGCGACGGTCGGATCGCGGCGATCTTGATCGGTGAGGGCGGCAAGCCGGCGCCGACTCCGATCGGGCCGACGGTGCGGGATTGCACCGGGCTGCACATCTACCCGGGGTTCATCGATGCGTTTGTGGAGGCGGCGACGCCGCTGCCGGACGTGACCGCGCCGGGCGCCCACTGGAGCAGCAAGGTGCTGCCGCAGCGGAGCGTGCTCGACGGAAACGGCTTGGGTGAGCGAGATGCGGACGCGCTGCGGTCGCAGGGGTTTGTCGCGGCGGCGTTGGTGCCGGTGAACGCCGAGGCGGGTCGCTCGGGCGCGGGGGATGACGAAGATGTCGGGCCGCAGCCTTCGCGGCAGGGCGGGGTGTTCCGCGGTCGCGGCGCGGTGGTGAGCCTTGGACGCAAGCCCGAGGGCGTGGGCAGCGAACGGCCGCCCGTGTATCGGGAGGAAGTCTTCCACGCCCTGGCGTTTGAGCTTTCCGGCGGGCGGCGTGCGGCGGTGGACATGAGCGATCCGGAGCGCTGGCCGTCGTACCCGTCGTCGGAGATGGGCGCGATCGCGATGATCCGCCAGACGCTGAGCGATGCAGATTGGACCGGACAGACGCGCAAGGACGGGTTCGACGTGCCGTCGAGCGCGATTGATGCGCTGATCTCGAAGGACGTGCCCTTGTATGTTGCGACCGGCGATGAACTCGAAGCCCTGCGAGCGGCGAAGATCGCCAAGGAGTTCGGGCGGAAGCTGATCCTGAAGGGCAGCGGGCTGGAGTTCCGGCGGCTCGACGCGATTGTCGAGGCGGCGGGGACGACCACGCCGGTCGTTGTGCCATTGGCGTTCCCGCGGACGCCGGACGTGGCGACGTTCGGTGCGGCGGAGGCGGCGGGGCTGCGGGAGCTGATGACGTGGGAGCAGGCGCCGAGCAATTTGCGCCGGCTGAAGGACAAGGGCGTCAAGGTCGCGGTGACGACGGCGGATCTGCGGCGCAAGAGCGAGTTCCGAGGCAATCTCGAGAAGGCGATGCGCTACGGGCTGAGCGGGCAGGATGCGCTGGCGATGTTGACGACCGAGCCTGCGGCGATCCTGGGGGTGGAAAAGGACCTGGGCACGCTCGACGTCGGGAAGGTGGCGAGCTTCGTCGTGGCGTCGGGTGATCTGTTCACGCTGGACCTCGGCGACCTGAAGGCCGCGGAGAAGAAGAAAGCCGACGGGAAGGCCGACGGGAAGACAGAGGAGAAGGCCGGCGAGAAGAAGGGCGACAAGGAAGACGAAAAGGTTTCCGAAAAGGCTTCTGAAAAGGATTTGGCGAAGGACGCGGACAAGGACTCTGGCAAGCCCGGCGACGAGCGTGGCGAGAAGAAGGACGCGAAGAAGCCCAAGGCCGAGATCCGCGAGGTGTACGTCGACGGCGTGCGCTACGAAGTCGCGCCGGTGAACGCCGGAACGCTGGCGGGCACGTGGGACCTGACGCTCGAGCCGCCGGCGCGGATCAACGACGGCACGATCGAGATGATCTTTACCGAGAGCGGCGAACTCTCGATCAAGAAGTCGTTCATCGAAGCGAAGGACGAGAAGGGCAAGCCCAAGGTCGCGACGGTAAAGGCCAAGGGCGTGGCGTTTGACTCTCGGCGTGTCCAGTTCTCGTTCGATCACGCGCCGTTTGGTGGTGAAGGAATCTACACCTCGACGGCGACCGTGGCGCCCAACAACACTTCGATGAGCGGGTTGGCGCGCACCGCGAGCGGCGATGTGCTGAAGTGGCGGGCGGAACGCAAGGCCAGTGGGGGCGAGGCGGAGGCCAAGCCGCGTGAGGCGTCGGTGATCGGGGTGTACAAGCTGACCCAGATCGACGACACGGCGAACGACGGGGCGTTGATCAGCATCCGCAAGGACCGCAAGGTGACGTTGCGGCAGGGGAATACCGCGATCGACGCGGATGACGTTGTGATTGACGGCGCGACGGTGCGCTATGTCGTGGACATGAACAAGATGAACAAAGGACCGGCGGCCGAGAACGGCAAGACGCTGGTGAAAGTGGAAGCGACCATCGCTGGCGACAGCGTGTCGGGCACGATGGTTCTGCCCGATGGTTCGACGCGGGCGTGGAAGGGCGAGAAGCGAGCCGGCGACCCCGAGATGCTGGCCGAGTTGCCCGAGGCGCTCGGCTATCCGTTCGGCGCGTACGCACGTGAAGACCGGGCCGAGTACGCCACGCCGTCCGCGACGATCGTGATCGCGAACGCCACGGTGTGGACCTCCGGCCCCAAGGGGATCATTCCCAAGGGCTATGTGGTCTTGAAGGACGGAAAGATCCAGGCGGTGGGCGACGGTGCCGCTCCGACGATCGAAGGCGCGACGATCATCGATGCGACCGGGAAGCATGTGACGCCCGGGATCATCGATTGTCATAGCCACACCGGCATCAGCCGCGGCGTGAACGAGGGCGGGCAGGCGATCACCAGCGAGGTGCGGATCCAGGATGTCACCGATCCGGACTCGATCTCGTGGTACCGGCAGCTCGCCGGCGGCGTGACGACGGTGAACAACCTGCACGGCAGCGCGAACGCGATCGGCGGACAGAACGCGGTGAACAAGAACCGCTGGGGTGCGACGGCCCCGGATGATCTGCATTTCGCAGGTCGGTCGACCTATTCCGATGCGAATCCGTATGCCCCGGGAGCGTCCAAGCGGGACGCCATCCCGTCGGGCGTGAAGTGGGCGCTGGGTGAGAATCCGCGGGCGGTGAACTGGGGCGCGGGCGAGGCGAGGCGGCGGTATCCGCAGACGCGCATGGGTGTGGAGACGATTATCCGCGATCGCCTGACGGCAGCGCGGGAGTATCGGCGTGCCTGGGCGGCGTGGGCCGCGGGGGCACGCGGGACGAAGGATGCGCCGGTGCTGCCGCCGCGGCGGGACTTTGAACTGGAGGCTCTGGCAGAAGTGCTGGAGGGAACACGTCTGGTGCACTGCCACAGCTATCGCCAGGACGAGATCGTCATGCTGGCACGCGTGGCCAAGGAATTCGGATTCCAGATCGGTACGTTCCAGCACATCCTCGAGGGCTACAAGGCGGCGGTCGAGGTCCGCGATTCGGCGCGGGGAGCGAGCGCGTTCTCCGATTGGTGGAACTTCAAGCTTGAAGTGCAGGACGCCATCGCGCAGGGTCCGACGCTGATGCACGAAGTGGGCGCGGTCGTCAGTTACAACAGCGACAGCGACGACCTGGCCCGACGCATGAACCTGGAGGCAGCCAAGGCGGTGAAGTACGGCGGGCTGAGCGAGGCGGAGGCTTTCAAGTTCGTGACGATCAACCCCGCGATCCAGCTCGGGATCGAGGGACGGACGGGAAGCCTCGAGGTTGGCAAGGACGCGGACGTGGTGATCTGGTCCGCGAGTCCGATGTCGGTGGCGACGCGGGCGGAGCGGACGTATATCGACGGCCGCGTGATGTTCTCGATCGAGATGGACAAGGCGCTGCGCGAGCAGAACAAGTCACACCGCGAGCGCATCGTGCAGAAGTTGAAAAAGGAGCCGGCAAGCCGCGGCGGCGGGGACGAAGGTTCGAGGGATGCCAGCGAAGCCGACGCGGTGGAACTGGACGCGGCCGATCGGGCCCGCGACCGGTGGATCATCGATCGCCTGAATCGCCGCGGCTCTCTCGACCCGAACATGCCCGGGGTGTGCGGGTGCGGGGTGTTGCATGAGTAGTGGGGAGGGTGGGGGGAAGGACTTAGGACTTAGGGATGTGTTGGTTGGTGGCGTGCTGATTGGAGTTTGTCATGAGTGCAGCGGTAATGCGGCGTGTGATCGGTGTGGCGGCGGTGACGGCGGTGGTTGCGGCGTGCGCCACGGCGTGGGGGCAGGACTTGACGGTGAAAGCCCCGGCCCAAAGCCGTGCGGTGGTGATTCGTGGAGCGACCATCCATCCGGTGAGCGCGGCCCCGATCGAGAACGGCGTGATCATGCTTTCGGGCGGCAAGATCGAAGGGCTCTACACCGAGCAGCAGTTCGCGGAGATGGAGAAGGTCGCGTCGTGGGCGGCGCCCGGTCCGCTGTTTGTGGATGGCAAGGGCAAGCATGTCTATCCGGGCATGATCGCGCCGTACACGCAGTTGGGGCTCGACGAGATCGCGATGCTCGACGCGAGCCGCGATTTCAATGAGGCCGGCGACTTCTCGCCCGAGGTTCGGGCGATCGCCGCGGTGAACGCGGACTCGAACAACCTGACGGTGACGCGCTCCAACGGCGTGTTGGCGGCGGGCGTCTTCCCGCAGGGCGGCACGATGCCGGGGCAGCCGGCGGTCATCAAGCTCGAGGGCTGGACGTGGGAGGACATGGCGGTTTCACGCTCGATCGGCACCGTGATCGAGTGGCCGTCGATGCGTCCGGTGCAGAGCTTTTTCGTCCGCACGCCCGAGGCCGAGCAGCGCAAGAGGACGCGTCAGCAGATCGACACGATCGACGCGATGTTCCGTGCCGCCAAGAGCTATGTGGTGGCGAAGAATACCGATCCCTCGACACCCACGGACCTGCGCTATGAAGCGCTGCGGGCGTGCGTGGAAGGCGAGCCGAAGACCCGCAAGCCGGTCTACATCACCGCGAACGACGTTGATCAGATCAACGCCGCGGTGGCGTGGGCGGCCGAACATGAGCTGCGCTGCGTGATCGTCGGCGGCTACGACGCGCCGTTGTGCTCGGAACTGCTCAAGAAGCATGACGTGCCGGTGATCGTGCAGGGCACGCTGCGGTTCCCCAAGCGCGACGACTCGGATTACAACCAGACTTTCGCGCTTCCGGCGAAGCTGAAGGAGCTTGGTGTGCGGTTCGCCATCAGCAGCGGCGAGGAAACGCCGCACGAGCGGAACACGCCTTATGCGGCGGGCATGGCGATGGCGCACGGCCTGAGCCACGACGATGCGATTCGCTCGGTCACGTTGTCCGCGGCTGAGATCCTCGGTGTGGCCGATCACCTCGGCTCGCTGGAGAAGGGCAAGGACGCGACCGTGATCGTGACGACTGGCTCGCCCCTGGAGATCACAACTCAGATCGTGGACGCGTACGTGGACGGGAAGCGGCTTGACCTTTCGAACAAGCAGACGAAGCTGTACGAGAAGTACAAAGAGCGCTACCGCCAGATGGGCGAACTGAAGAACGAAATCAAGAAGTAAGGTCGCTCAGAGCCCGATCTTGATGCCTTCCTGCTTGAACTTCTGCAGGACGAGCTGCAAGTCCGCGAGCGCCTTATCGAGGCGTTCGGCTGCGCCGTTGAGCGAGCGATAGAGATCGGGGTTGTTGACGAGCTGTCCGGCGGTGCCTTCGCCTCGGTTGATCTTGGCGGCGATCTCGCCCGCGTCGGCGAGCGCCGTGTCGAGCGTGGCGAGTGTGGCCTTGGCGTCCTTGGCGAGGGCTTCCACGGCGACGGCGGCACGCTCGGCCTTGGTGTCGATTCCCTTGGCAGCGTCGTCGATCGACTTGGCGGCGGCCTTTGCCTCGTCCAGAAGCGTGCCGAGCTTGTTGGTGGAGTCCTTGATGCTGGCGAGCAGCTGCTCGTCGGTCAGCCACTTCTGCATCGCGGCGAGCGTGGTGTCGGCGCGGGCTACCAGATCGGCGATCGTGACGGGTTCCTTGCCGCCGCCGGAGGGATTGCTCATCGACATGTCCGACGTCGTCTTCGGGCTGCCGAGCAAACCCTGGAGGCTCTCGCCGAGCTTGGTGTAGGTGTCCGCAAACTTCTCGAACTTGGTCGCGGTGGCGGAGAGCTGTTCGATGGGCTTCTTGAGGTCACCAAAGAGCGTGCGGGGGACGACGCGGATCGGCTTGGCGCTCCCGCCCGCGGCGTATTCGCTTTCGCCGATGTACTGCGAGCGGTCGGCGTTGTCGGCGAAGCCGAGGGCGAGGGCGGAGTCACCGATGAAGCGGGTTTCGACGGACACCGCCAGATCGCGGGGGATCTTGACGCCGCGGTCGACGGAGAGTGTGGCGATCATACCGTCGGTGGGGGGATCGGCGACTTCGAGCTTGGTGATGGTGCCGACGCGGACGCCGTTGAAGAGGACGGGCGAGGTGCCGCTGATGCCGGAGGCGTCGGGCATGGAGATCTTGACGGGATAGACGCGTTCGAGGCCCTTGCGGAGTTCCCCGAAGAGCATGAGCATGAAGACCAGCCCGGCAACGCCGAGGATGGCGGTGAGTCCAACCAGAAAGTCACGAACAACGGCGCGGTTCATCTTCGGTCCTGTGAGCGTCCTGCTCGGGGCGTGCTTCCAACGGGCGACTGTATGAGTTCAGCGGCGCGGGTTCACTTGCCGCTGCGTCCGGGGGCGTCGTCCTGTTCGTCCTCGTGGTCGTAGCGGCCGATGAGGAACTGGCGGACGCGGGCTTCGGGGTGGTTCTCGAGCTCGTCGTATGTGCCGTCCGCGGCGACCTTTCCGTTGAGCAGGAGCACACATCGATCGGCGACCTTCCGGGCCGAGACCAGATCGTGGGTGACGACGATGCCGGTGACACCCATGGTGTTCTTGAGCTTGAGAATGAGCTCGTTGATGCCGTCGGAGCGGATGGGATCGAGGCCGGTCGTAGGTTCGTCGTAGAGGACGACCCGAGGCTGCAGGACGACCGCCCGGGCGAGGGCGACGCGTTTGCGCTGCCCGCCCGAGAGCTGCGCTGGGAGCTTGTGCTCGATGCCGGGCAGATCGACGGTGGCGAGGGCTTCACGCACGCGTTCGTGACGTTCTTCGCGGGTGAGCTTGGTGTGCTCGCGGAGCGGGAACTCGATGTTCTCCTCGACGGTCATCGAGTCGAAGAGCGCGCTCATCTGGAAGACCAGACCGATCTGCAGCCGGATCTCGGTGAGATCGCGCTCGCGGCGGTTGTCAATGCGATGGCTGTCGAAAAAGACCTCGCCCCGGTCGGGACGCAGCAGCCCGACGATGTGCTTGAGCATCACGCTCTTGCCCGAGCCCGAGGGGCCGAGGACCACCGTCGTCTTGCCCGGCTCGATCGCGAGATTCAGCCCCGCGAGCACCTTCTGCGGCCCGAACGCCTTGTGGACATCGCGAAGCTCGATGATCGGGGCACCCGTCGGGTGCGCAACGCTGGCGGCGAGCCGATCGGCGCGGTTCGCGGCGTGGTAGCTCGCGTCCGCACTCTGGCTGGGCGCGTCGGAGGTGGTGGGGGCGGTGGGGGTGGACATGGTGGACCTGGCGTAAGCTCCGCTTCGATGAGCCACGCGAGCGAGGGTATCCGGGAACTTTCCAGAACAACCGTCCGCAAGGGCCGCAAGTTCGACTTTGAGGTCGTGCGGGTCCGGATGCCCGGCGGGCAGGAACTCGAGCGCGAGATCGTCCGGCACGGCGGGTCGGCGGTGATCCTGCCGATCCTCGAATCGGGCGGCCGACGCCAGATCGTTTTCGTCGAGAACCATCGCTTCTCGATTGGGAGAACGCTGCTGGAGATTCCGGCGGGGACCTTGGAACCGGGTGAGGACGTCGGCGTGTGCGCGGGACGCGAACTGATTGAAGAGACGGGCTACCGCGCCGCACGGATCGAGCGGCTCGCGGAGTTCTATCCGACGCCCGGAATGACCGACGAGCGGATGCACCTGTTCGTGGCCACAGGGTTGACACACGTGGGGCAGGATCTGGAAGACGATGAGTCCATCACGGTGCGGCTTCTGGACGCGGCCGAGGCGATTCGCCTCGCGACCAGCGGAAGCATGGAAGACGGCAAGTCGATCCTTGCGATCACGCTCGCGCACGCACGCGGGTTGATCTAGGTCCGTTGGCTGCTTCGATGCCGTCGAGGTGATCAGGAGAGGTCCGCGGCGATCGGACGCAGGCCGAAGACCCGCTGCACGAACGCACGTCCGGCGTAGATCAGCGGCGTCATGCCGACGGCGATGAAGAACTTGAGGACATAGCCCGTCGCCGCGGTCTTGAGCACGAAACTCAGTTCTGCACTGGGTTGGCCGAGCATCTTGGGAAAGAGCCAGAAGAAAAGGAATGTCACGATCAAGCTGTCGAAGATCTGGCTGATGATCGTGCTGCCGGTGGCGCGGAGCCAGACCATCTTGCCCGCGGTGAGATGCTTGAAGACCGCGAAGACGAAGATGTCCAGAAGCGAGCCGAGCAGGAACGCGACGAGCGACGCCATGTACATGAGCGTCGCGCTGCCGAAGATGTTCTCGAACGAGGCCTGGTTCGCCGTGCCGGGGATGCCCTCGAGAATCGGGATGCGGCGTGCGATGCTGATGAGCACGAACGCGAGGAAGGCCATCGCGAACGCGACATACGTCACCCGCCGCGTGGCCTTGCGGCCGTAGTACTCGTTGATGAGGTCGGTGAGCAGGAACGTGATCGGGAACGGGATCATGCCCACGGTGTGCTCGATGCGGAGATTCTCGCTGCCGAGGGCGGCGACGCCGGTCGGGATCGAGAACAACTTGACGCCCAGCACGTTGGCCATGACCAAGGAGGTCACGTAGACCCCGCTGAGCCAGAGATACAGCGACTGCGGCGTCGAGAACGCGTGGGGGTCGCGGGCGTCGAGGCGTTCGGCGGTTTGGAGTGTTGTTGGTGTGTTCGCCATGCGGTCGGTCTTGTGTCGGGCGGGCAGTTTACTGCAACGGTTCGACCCGTGCCGGACGCTGGATGCCGCGTGTCCGTCCCGATTGCCGCGCCGTACCATGGCGGCGTGACTTCCGCGGAAGCATCATCTGTGCCGGAAACCCGCCCGATCCGGGTGCTTTCCAACTTGGTCGCCAGCCAGATCGCCGCGGGCGAGGTGGTGGAGCGGCCGGCGAGCGTCGTCAAGGAACTCGCCGAGAACGCGATCGACGCGGGGGCGACACGGGTCGCGGTGGAACTGGAACAGGGCGGCGTGGAACTGGTCCGGGTGACGGACAACGGCGGCGGCATTGCCAAGGGCGACCTGCCGCTGGCGATCGCCCCGCACGCCACCAGCAAGGTCTCGAGCATCGACGATCTGGATCACATCGCGACGCTGGGCTTTCGAGGCGAGGCGCTGGCATCGATCGCTTCGGTGTCGAGGCTGACCATCCGATCGCGCACCGCCGCATCGCACGAGGCGTTTGAACTGGTAAGCGAGGGCGATGTCGTGCAGCCGATCCGGCCGACGTCGGGCCCGGTCGGTACCAGCGTGAGCGTGCGCAATCTCTTCTTCAACACGCCGGCGCGGCGAAAGTTCCTGCGCACGACTTCGACCGAGCAGGGCCGATGCCACGACACGCTGCTGGCGATCGCGATGGCACATCCACTGATTGGGGTGCGGCTGGTGATCGACGGCAAGGTGGTCTTCGACCTGCCGCCGGATCAGACGCCGCAGCAGCGCATCCTCGACCTGATCGGCAAGGAGCTGGAGCCCGAACTGCTGGTGGTGCAGTCGGATCAGCACGATGTGCGGGGCGTGTCGCTCTTCGGGCTGATCGGGACGCCGTCGATCGCGCGTGCGACCAACAAGAGCCAGCATGTCTTTGTGAACGGCCGCCCGGTGCGGGATCGCACGGTGCAGCATGCACTGCTGCAGGCCTATCGCGGGCTGATCGAGCCGTCGCGGTATCCCACGGCAGTACTGATGTTGGAGATGTCGCCGGAAGCGGTGGACGTCAACGTGCATCCGACCAAGGCGGAGGTGCGGTTCCGCGACTCGTCGCTCGTGCACTCGGTGGTCTATCACGCCGTGACACGGGCGCTTCGTGCGGCGGATCTCACTCCGACGTACTTCTCCTTCGGCGGGAACGCGGGCCCGGCATCGAGCCCGCCGCACGCGGGCGTGCTGCCGAATGTGCCGTCGGGGCCAATGGTCGAGCCGAGGACGCCTCCGTCGCCCCAGCAGGTTGAGGCGTTTGTCGGGTACTTGCAGCGCTTCGAGCCGAGCACCGCTCAGCCGCTGCTCCCAACCGAAGGCCAGACCCCGGGCAGTGCGGACGCGGCCGCTCCGGCGCCGAGTGGCACTCCGGCGGGCCCAGCCATCAGTGACGCTCCGATCCCCGACACGGCCGCGGTCCTTCCCGAAGTCCGCCGCGCCGATCGCATCTTGCAGGTGCACAACTCGTATGTCGTCACGCAGGACGCGCAGGGCGTGGTGATCGTCGATCAGCACGCGTTGCACGAACGCGTCATGTTCGAGGCCTTGCTTGCTCGCGTCGGTAAGGGCAATCTCGAGAGCCAGCAGTTGCTCACGCCCGAGGTCGTGGAAGCAACCGCAGACCAGCTCGGCCGCCTCGAAGAGATGAGGCCGCTGCTGACACGCGTCGGCATCGAGGCCGAGCCCGCCGGCCCGCGCTCGATCGCGGTCCGTGCCTTCCCGTCTTTCCTCTTCTCCCGCGGCGTGGAACCCGGGCCGTTCATCGCGGATCTGCTTTCCCTCACCGATGACAACGAGGAAGCCTCTCGAGACACGCGGCTGAAGGCCGGCGACACCGGCCCGCGGGATGAACGCCTGCTCCGCGATGTGCTCGACATGATGGCCTGCAAGGCGGCGATCAAGGCCGGCGACGCGATGTCGGACCTCGAGCTCAACGAGCTCATGCGATTGCGAGAAGCCGTCGAGCGCTCCAGCAACTGCCCGCACGGCCGGCCGACCACCGTCCGGCTCACCATCCGCGAACTCGACAAGCTTTTTGGTCGCGGGTGATCGCGGCTCGTCACGCTACTTGATGGCGAACGGCGTGCCGTCCAGCTGCACTTCGCGGAGCAGCGTGGTTGTTGCATCGCCGACGAGTTGAAACCAGAGCATGGCGAGTGCCGCACGCGCCGACCAGTCGCGGACCGTCGCGCGGTCGCCGCTCATCGCGAAGCGGCGGACCTTGGTTGGGCATCCTTCTCCAGCGAGCCCGATGAACACCGTGCCCACGGGCTTGCCCGGCACCGCACCGCCGGGGCCGGCGATGCCGGTGATGGAAAGCGCAAACGTGCTTCCCGCGACGCGGCGGGCACCTTCTGCCAGCGCCGAGGCGACTTCCGCGCTCACCGCGCCAGGCGCGGCCGTGTGGCCGCTCTCCGAGAACAACGCCGCGGGCACGCCGAGGTCGCGGCGCTTCGCCTGGTTGGAGTATGTCAGCCACCCGGCGATGAACGCATCCGACGAGCCGGGCACATCGGTGAGCAGCGAGCCCAGCAAGCCGCCGGTGCAACTCTCCGCGACACTGAGCGTCTGCCCAACGGCGCGGAGGTGATCGAGGATCGCCCCGGCAAGCGACTGCTCGCCCGAGGCAAAGACAGCGCTGCCGAGGAGCGCTCGAACCGCAGCCTCATCGGCGTCGAGCGCGGCGGCCGCGGCGTCGCTTGGTCCTTCGTAGCGCATCCGCACCGACACAATCGACTGCGACGCGGTCGTGCCGACGCTCGGGTTGCGCGTCCGGGCCATCATGTCGCCGGCGATTGTCAGCCGCGCCGCAATCTCTGATTCGCCCAGTCCGATCGTGTGCAGGCTGCGCGTCGCGACGGCGCGTCCGGGCTCCAGCCGCAGACGTGGACGCACGTGCTGCTCGAACATCGGCATCATCTCGCGGGGCGGTCCGGGCAGGCAGAAAAGCTCAGAGCCGCCGGGGAGGCTGGCGCACAGGCCGGGGGCCGTGCCGTGCGGATTGGGGATCATCACCGCGCCATCAGGGCGCATGGCCTGTACCCGGTTGAGGTCGTTCATCACGCGGCCGCGGGATTCGAAGTACGCGCGGATCGCGGCAAGCGACGGCTGGTCTTCCACCATCGTGCCCCCGACGACATCAAGCAGCGCAAAGCGGGTCAGGTCGTCCGCGGTGGGGCCAAGTCCACCCGAGCAGATGATGAGATCGACGCGTTCACCCAGGCGCCGGAACGCGGCGGCGATCGCGTCACGATCGTCGGGCAGGCTGACGTGCTCGATCGGCAGCACGCCGGCATCGAGCAGGCGTGCGCTCAGCCAGCGGCTATTGGTGTCGAGCGTCTGGCCGAGAACGATCTCGTCACCCTGCGAGATAATCGCGGCGGTGCGGTGAACGTGAGAAGTAGTGGGAACGGTTGTCACGGAACTCTCTCCGGCCGCGGCACCGCTTCCATCGTTGCCGGCGGCGCCTCCCGCAGGATTCGGTTCCACTCGTCGTTCAGATGCCCCAGCGTCTCGTCCAGATCGGCATTGTCCACGAGCAAGCGTTTGATCGCTTCCTCGAAGCTCCGCCGCAGATCGGGCCAGGTCTCCAGTGCCGCAGTGAATCCGACCGCGGTGGGGAGGCTGTCGGCGACGACCTTGCGGGCGCGGGCGAGCACGCCGTCGGGGCCGTTCATCTCGGCGTCGGTGGGGCGAAAGTACGGATCGCTCGCGCTGGCGGCGGTGCTGGGCATGATCGCCACGAGTTTGCAGAACTCAAGTTGAGCCTGTGGCCCGGTCATCCACCACGCGAGCGAGGCCGCTTCTTTGGGGTGCCGGGACTGGCTCGTGACCGACAGCACCATGATCGGCATGTGGGCCCGCCCCAGCGCTCCACGGACGTCTTCTCGCACCGTCGAACGCGCGTACACCTTCGGCGAAACATCGCGCACATTCTTCAGGAAGTTCGGCCCCGTGCTGATCACCGCGATCGCCTGCTCTTGATACAGATCGAGCAGATGGCTGTGCCCTTGCGTCGCCGCGGCCCGGGGCAGATCGCCGCGGCGGAAGGCATCGACCCACAAAGCGATGTAGTCGCGGACCTCGGGGCGGGTGAGATCGGCCTCGAGCCCCTTGGTCGGATCCGCGGGATCGCGCGGCCGGAGCGGAACGAGCCCTTCGCCCAGCAGCATCACCGGCAGCTGGCTCTCCTCGCCCAGCGGCTGGCTGATCAAGAACTTGCCGGTGCGACTGCGAAAAGCGGACGCGAGCGCGAGCACACCCCGCCAGTCCCGCGGCAGCGTGTCGAGCGTCAAGCCGCCGGCCTCCAGCAGTTCCGTATTGATGATGCTCGCCTGTGGGTTCACGTACCACGGCAGGGCCAGCAGCGGCTTGCGTGCCGTGCTCGCGCTGTAGACCTTGCACAGGAACAGCGCGCCGGGCAGGTAACGCTCCTCGGGCGATTGATCCGTCGGCACCAGCGGGTTCAGGTCGACGAACGCCCCCAGTGCCGCAAAGCGGGCGTAGTTCACGTCCGACATGTTTACGACGTCTGGTGCTCGTCCAGCCGCGGCGGCGGAGATGAGTTTGCGCTCCAGAACCGTGTAGGGAACGTCGACCCAACGGACCTTGACGCCCGGGTGTGCGGCTTCGAATGAAGCGATCTGGCCGCGGATGTAGGTGTCGAACGTGGCGAGGGCGATCGTCCAGAACTCAAGTTCGATGACGCCTCGTTCGACGCGACGGGCGCACGACGGCGTCATCGCGACGCCGAACGTGGCGGCGAGCAGGACGAATGCCAATGCCAGACGAACAAGGACGCGTTGCACGGCGAGACTGTACCGCCGGGCGGTGTCCTCCGCCCCGGACACGCCGTGGCGATCGCCGGTACAGTTTGGCTCGGAGAACCTATGTCCACGACCGACTACGAAAAACTGGGCGCCTTCTACCTCGGCAAAGTCTTCGACCCCGCCGCATGGAAGCGCACCGACGACTACCTGCTGTACGACTCCCGCGATCTCGTCACCCACGGCGTGTGCGTGGGAATGACCGGATCGGGCAAGACCGGCCTGTGCCTCGGACTGCTCGAAGAAGCCGCCATCGACGGCATTCCCTCGCTCATCATCGATCCCAAGGGCGATCTCGCCAACCTGCTGCTCACCTTCCCCAACCTCGCGGCCGCGGACTTCCGTCCGTGGATCAACGAGGACGACGCACGCCGCAAGAACATCTCACCCGACGAGTTCGCGCAGCAGCAAGCCGACCTGTGGAAGAAGGGCTTGGAATCCTGGGGCCAGGACGCGGCCCGCATTCAGCGTCTGCGTGACTCGGCCGAGTTCGTGGTCTACACGCCCGGCTCGACCGCCGGCGTGCCGCTGAGCGTGCTGCGGAGCTTTGCGGCCCCACCTCCGGCCATCCGCGATGAGGCGGAGTTGCTGCACGAACGCGTCGAGACCACCGTCAGCGGCATCCTCTCGATGCTCGGCCGCGAGTCCTCGAGCCCGACGCCGGAGAGCGCGTTCCTGGGCGCGCTCATCGAGCAGTGGTGGGGGGCGGGCGAAGACCTCGACCTCGCGAAGCTCATCCAGGCCGTGAACAAGCCGCCGATGACGCACGTCGGCGCCATGGCGCTCGAAGAGTTCTTCCCCGCGAACGCTCGCTTCCAGCTTGCCGTCGCCCTCAACAGTCTGCTCGCTTCTCCGGGCATGAAGCGGCTCGGCGAAGGCGCCCCGATCGACATCCAGCAGATGCTCTTCGCCGAGGGCGGCAAGCCGCGCTGCGCGATCGTCAGCATCGCCCACCTCGGCGACAACGAACGCATGTTCGTGGTCTCGCTCTTGCTCAACGAGATGCTCTCGTGGGTCCGCAAACAGAGCGGCACCACCTCGCTCCGCGCCCTGCTCTACATGGACGAGATCGCCGGCTACGTCCCCCCGGTGCAGAACCCGCCCAGCAAACGCCCGCTGCTGACGCTCATGAAGCAGGCGCGCGCCTTTGGCGTCGGCGTCGTGCTGGCGACCCAGAACCCCGTCGATCTCGACTACAAGGGCCTCTCCAACGCCGGCACGTGGTTCATCGGCCGCCTGCAGACCGATCGCGACAAGCAGCGCGTGCTCGACGGTCTGGAAGGCGCCTCGGCCTCTGCCGGAGCGGCGTTCGACCGCGCCCAGATGGACACCCTCATCAGCAAACTCGGCAACCGCGTCTTCCTCATGAACAACGTGCACGAGCCGGGACCGGTGCTGCTCGAATCGCGCTGGTGCCTCTCCTACCTCCGCGGCCCGCTCACGCGCGATCAGATCAAGGTCCTGATGGACCCGGTGCGGGATCGTTACATGTCTGGCGCACCACGCGGCGCGATGCCCAGCGCCGCGGCCACCGCCGCCGCGGCGGTTGCTGCGAACAGTGCGGCCGCATCGCCGTCGTCCATCTCGCCCAATCGCTCCAATGCCGCGAACGCTGTCAGCACCAGCAACTCCAGCCGCCCCGTGCTCTCCGGCGATGTCCCCGAGTTCTTCATCCCGGCCCGCAGCACCGACGCCGTCGAATACCGGCCCATGCTGCTCGGTCTCGCCAAGGTCTTCTACGGCGGCACCCGCGCCGGGCTCTCACACGAAGAACAGCTCGCCCTGCTCACGCCGATCACCGACGGCGCTGTCGCCGCCGATTGGGAGCACGCCCAGGCCGTCGATCTCTCCGACAAAGACCTCGACAAAGAGCCGCTCGCCAGCGCCTCGTTCGCTTCGCTCGCGCCCGATGCGGCCAAGGCCAAGTCCTACGACAAGTGGAAGAAGGAACTCACGGAAGGCATCTTCCGTTCCCGCTCGCTCGAGATGTTCCGGAGCGCCGAGCACAAGCTCGCGTCCGAGCCCGGTGAGTCCGAGGCCGCGTTCTTGGCACGCGTCAGCCACGCCGTCCGAGAGAAGCGCGACGCGGCGATGGAGAAGCTGAAAGCCAAGTACGGCCCCAAGGTGCAGACTTTGCAGGATCGAGTCCGCCGCGCCGAGCAGGCCGCCGAAGTCCAGCGCGAGCAGGCCAGCGGCGCGAAGATCGGCACGGCGTTGTCGATCGGCAGCGCGATCTTCGGCGCCTTGCTTGGCCGCAAGGTTGCCAGCGGCGGCAACATCGGTCGCGCCGCCACCGCCGCCCGCGGCGTATCGCGAGCGAGCAAGGAATCCTCGGACGTCGCCCGCGCCGAGGAAAACGTCGCCGCGGTCACCGCCCAGTTCGAAGCACTCAAGAAAGAGTTTGACGACGAGATCGCGGCTCTGCAGGGCATGGACGTCGATCCCGCATCAATCGAGAAGATCAGTCTCCGCCCCAAGAAGACAGACATCAACGTCCGCGCCGTGGTGCTCGCCTGGGCCCCGCACAGCCGCGACGGTGCCGCGGCGTGGTAGGGGAGTTCACCACAGAGACACAGAGACACAGAGGCACAGAGAAGAGAGTTCAACTCAAAGAGCTCGAAGAACTCAAAGGGGAAAGAATCGAGGGGCCTTCGCCGTGGAGGGCCGCCGCGTCGGTGTCGCGTCAGCGGGTGAGGAACCCGATGCGGGCGGTGTCCACGGGCACTCACGCATGATGTCCCTTCCCGTGCCTTCAACCCCTTCGAGTCCTTCGAGCGCGTTGAGTTCGAATCCCCTGCCTTACTCTTCTCCGTGTCTCTGTGCCTCTGTGGTTGATCCCCGTCCCCGGAGCTCATCATGATCCAAGTCCGCGTTCTCGGTGCCGCCGGAGGCGTGACCGGCTCCGCCTACCTCGTCGAGACCTCTCAGACCAAGGTTCTCGTCGATCTCGGCATGTTTCAGGGCAGAGACGCCCGCAGCACCAACGGCAACGGCGAACGTGTCGACGTCAATGCCTCGCTCGGTGCGATCGATCCGCGCGCGCTCGCCGCCGTCGTGCTCACCCACGCCCACCTCGATCACACCGGCCGCCTGCCGATGCTGACCCGCGCCGGCTACAACGGCCCGATCTTCGCTACGCCCGCCAGTGGCGACCTGACCGAAGCCGTGCTCCGCGACTCCGCCGGCATCCAGGAACAGGACACCCAGCGCGAGAACCGTAAGCGCGAGCGTGCCGGCCTCGATCCGCTCGAACCGATCTACACCAAGCAGGACGCCGAGGCCGTCTACCAGCTCATCAAGGACGTCCCGTACGCCAAGGAAGCTCAGGTCGCACCCGGCGTCAAGATCCGGTACTACGAGGCTGGCCACATCCTCGGCAGCGCCTCCATCGCCATGTCCGTCTCCGACGCGGGTGTCACAAAGAAAATCGTCTTCAGCGGCGACATTGGCCCTCGCGACGCCCCCATCCTCCGCGATCCCGAGCCGCCCAGTGAGGCCGATCTTGTGTTCCTCGAATCCACTTACGGCGACAAGGAACATCCAGGTACGTCCGCCTCGGTCGAGAGACTCATCCGCATCGTCCGCGACACCATCTTCAACAAGCAACGCGTCATCATCCCCGCCTTCGCGATCGGGCGCACGCAGCTCCTGCTCTACCACTTGATCTGCGCCCATGAGGCCGGCGAACTCGCCGACGTCCCCGTCTACCTCGACAGCCCCGCCGCCAAGCGGGCCACCGAGGTCTACATGAAGCACACCAACCTTCATGACGTCGAAGCGACCCGGCTGGCCCGCTGCCAACGCCTCGTCGACGGTCTGAAATCGCTCCGCCTCATCGAGACCGCCAACGAGTCCCGTGCCCTCAACGAATCCTGGGACCCCTGCGTCATCATCGCCGGCAGCGGCATGTGCGAGGGCGGCCGCATCGTCCACCACCTGCGCCACAACCTCTGGCGCCGCGGCACCGCCGTCGTCCTCGTCGGCTACATGGCCGAGGGCACGCTGGGGCGCAAGCTCGCCGACGGCGCCGAGCAGGTCTACATCTTCAACGACCCCATCGCCGTGCGGGCCGACATCCACAAGCTCGACGGCTTCAGCGCCCACGCCGGCCGCAGCGAACTGCTCGCCTGGCCAGAAAAGATGATGAGGGGCCGCCCGCGGCTGGTGCTCACGCACGGCGAAGACGGCCCGCGTGCCGCCCTCGCGGCGGGTCTGAAGGACCGCTACGGCGTCACCGCGGAGTTGCCGATGCGGGGCGATGTGATCCACCTCGCGCCATAAACGTGCCGCAAGGAGTCGGGTGATGCTCCGCCCTCGCGCCTCCTCTCCCCGCTTGCGGGGAGAGGACCGCTTCGCCACAGGCGAAGCAGGTGAGGGGATTTCGCGTCGTTCGAGGCGTTGAGCTCCTTCCCGCGAAGACACCTCACCGCTTTCGCTGCTCAAACAACCACCGCGGCAACTCCGACGAGCGATACGCCGCGTCCCACGAGTTGTGGTTCGCATCGGGGAAGTACGTCGCCTTGATCGCAGGAACGCCGGGCAAACCCGCCTGCTTCGCCTGCACCGTCGCCACGATTGCCTCCGTCTCCTTCGGCAGCACCACGTCGTCCTTCAAGCCGTGGAACGCCCAGATGGGAAGCGTGCTGATCCCTTCCGCCACCGACTGCGGCGTGACATTCCCCTTGTCCCACGTCCCCGTGAACCCGCAGATCGGGGCCACCGCCGCGAACACGTCCGCGTGCTTCGCGCCGATCGCCCACGAGCCTGCGCCGCCCTGCGACAATCCCGTCAGATAGATCCGCGACGCGTCGATGTTGTACGTCTTGCGGGCTTCATCGAGCACGCCCATCGCGAGACCCTCGTGATCGATCCAGCGCGACTCCTGCGTCGGTTTCTGCGGAAAGAGCACGATCGCGGGCCACGCCGCCTCGTTGAACAGGATCGCCGTGCCAATGCCTTGCGCGATCGTCTTCTGCCCATCGGTTCCCGACTCGCCCCGCCCGTGCAGGAACAGAATCAGCGGCACCGGCTTGGACCCGTCGTACCCCCGCGGCACATACACCGCGTACTTGCTGGTCAGCGACTGGCCGTTGCTTTCGACGGTGATGGTGCGGAAGAGGAAGCCGGTTGTCGGGGTCGTGGACATCGAAACTCCGGCGTGAGTGTGTTCGGACTGCTGCGTCTGGCACACGCACCCGCTGATCAGGAGCGTGGAGACCAGACACGCCGCAGTGGACGACGCGGGAATACGCGGCAGCAATCGACTCATCGCAGGAGAGTAACCGGCGTATTGCAAGGCACCCGCAGCCGGTGCGATTCGAAGGATTCGGCGCGGCCTGCTTGCGATCCAAACGGGACCGGCGTTCATTTCCGATCTGTTCGGTTTTCCACAGCGTAAGGTCTTTGCAAGAATGCAGTTACGGAAAACCGGCTTCCGCTCAAAGACCAAACATTGACAAGCCTGTTTGGTTTCGGTACGCTCTGCCTCAGACAGGCCCGCGACCGACGCCGCCCCTGTCCCCCGGTTTCCGCGAGGCCAAGGAGGTCCCGCACCGGGCTCAGCGTCGGGCCGACTCGTGGTCCCGGCTGGCGGACGTGTGAGCGACCTCGGGGCGGGGGATTCGTTCGCACGACCGACCAATCGGCCAACCACCGGTCAACCCGCCTCAGGCGGGAGATTGGGTTTCACATGCCGGAAGTCGAAGTGAAGATGGAGGACCGTCAGAAGAAGAAGGCCCTGGACAACACCCTCGGCCAGATCGAGAAGGCGTTCGGCAAAGGCGCAGTCATGCGCATGGACGAGACCGCCTATCTCAACATCCCCGGCATCTCCACTGGGTCGATCTCGCTCGACCTCGCCCTCGGCGGCAAGGGCATCCCCCGCGGCCGCATCGTCGAGGTCTTCGGGCCGGAATCCTCCGGTAAGACCACGCTGGCCCTCACCATCGCGGCTCAGGCTCAGAAGGACGGCGGCGTCGCCGCGTTCATCGACGCCGAGCATGCGCTGGACCCGTCATGGGCCCGCCGCATCGGCGTCAACATCGACGACCTCCTCGTCAGCCAGCCCGACTCGGGCGAACAGGCCCTGGAGATCTGCGAGCTGCTTGTCCGCTCCAACGCGGTCGATCTCATCGTCATCGACTCGGTCGCGGCCCTGATTCCCAAGGCCGAAATCGAGGGCGAGATGGGCGATTCGGTCATGGGCCTCCAGGCCCGCCTGATGAGCCAGGCGATGCGCAAGCTCACCGGCGTCATCGCCCGCAGCAACTGCACCGTCGTCTTCATCAACCAGATCCGCGAGAAGATCGGCGTGATGTTCGGCAGCCCCGAGACCACCACCGGCGGCCGCGCCCTCAAGTTCTACGCCTCGGTCCGCATCGACGTCCGGCGCACCGGCGCGATCAAGGAAGGCGAAGTCACCGTCGGCAGCCGCACCCGCGCCCGCGTCGTCAAGAACAAGGTCGCTCCCCCGTTCCGCGACGCCGAGTTCGACATCATGTACACCGAGGGCATCTCGGTCGCCGGCGACCTGCTCGACCTCGCGGTTGACAGCAAGGTGATCCAGAAGTCTGGCTCGTGGTTCTCCTACGGCGAGATGCGCATGGGCCAAGGCCGCGAACAGGCCCGCGCCCTGCTCAAGGAAAACCAGGAACTCTTCCAGGAGATCCGCAAGAAGGTCCTCGACATCCGCGCCACCCACCCCGTCGGCGGCCGCCCCGTCGGTGCCGTCGCCGGTGACGCCGAGGCCGACGTCGAAGACGACGCGTAAACGACCATCCGGAAGACGAACCCCACGCGCGAGCGTGGGGCCACCGTTGGCCCCGATCTCGCAGATCACGATCACTCCCCACACGCCCGGTTTTCACCGGGCGTTTTCATTTCCGCCTTCCCCCGTCGCCCTGTATCATCTACTACCCCCATGACCGATCGCGACGTCCCATCCTCCGACTCGCTTGTCCTCCTCGAGGCCCGCGGCATCTCCAAACGCTTCGGGATCACCCAGGCCCTCGACAACGTCTCCGTCTCGTTCTTCGCGGGCGAGGTCCACGCCCTCATGGGCGAGAACGGCGCGGGCAAGTCCACCCTCGGCAAGGTCATCAGCGGCCTGCACACGCAAGACTCCGGCACCGTCGCCGTCCGCACCGACGCCGGCGCCACCCACGAGCTCACCCCCGGCGACATCGAAGACTCCTTCGCCCACGGCATCCGCATCGTCCATCAGGAACTCGCCCAGTGCCCCAACCTCTCGGTGGCTGAGAACCTGGGCCTGCACGACCTGCCGACGACGCGCCTTGGCCTGCTCGACCGCCGCGAACTCGAACGCCGTGCCGCCACCCTCGTCCACCGCCTCGACCCCTCGATCGACGTCGCCGCTCCGCTCGGCAGCCTGGCCCCGGGCCGCCGCCAGATCTGTCAGATCGCCGCCGCGCTCGACGACCGCTCCGCCACCGGCGGCTCCAAGCCCCGCGTCATCGTCTTCGACGAGCCCACCAGCTCGCTCTCGATGACCGAGACCGATCGCCTGCTCGAGATCACCCGCGAGCTGGCGCGGCAAGGCATCACGATCATCTACGTCAGCCACCGCATGGGCGAGATCTTCGCCGTCTGCGACCGCGTCAGCGTGCTCCGCGACGGCAAGTACGTCGCGACGACGCGCATCAAGGACCTCGACGAGCCCACGCTGGTCGAGCAGATGATCGGCCGGCGCCTGAGCACGCCCAGCGGCAAGCTCCCCTCGCTCGCCGCCGAGAACGGCACCCACCACGCCCACGCCGGCGGCGTCGCCCTCGAGGTCAAGAACCTTTCTTCGCCCGGCAAGCTCGAAGATGTATCACTCACCCTCCGTGAGGGCGAGATCCTCGGAATCGGCGGCCTCGTCGGCAGCGGCCGCTCGGAGTTGCTCAACGCCATCTTCGGGCTCGACTCGAACGCTCAAGGAACGGTCATCATCAAGGGCAAGGACGTCAGCGGCAAGGGCGCCCGCGCCGCCATCGACGCCGGGCTCGGATACGTCCCCGAAGACCGCCGCTTGCAAGGTCTTTTCTTCCTGCTGGGCGTGGGCGAGAACACCGTCGTCCCCTTCATGCCCCGGCTCGCGCGGCTCTTCGGCTTCCGCACCGTCAGCGCCGAGCGTGATCTGATCTCGACCAAGTTCCGCGAGTTCCAGGTCAAGGCCGCCAGCCGCGCCTCGCTCCCCGGCGAACTCTCTGGCGGCAACCAGCAAAAGCTCCTCATCGCCCGCTGGATGGGCGGCAGCACCCGCGTGCTCCTGCTCGACGAACCCACCCGCGGCATCGACGTCGGCACCAAAGCCGAGATCTACAAGCTCGTCCGCGCCGCCGCCGACAGCGGCACCGCCGTGCTCCTCGTCTCCAGCGAGATGCCGGAGCTGCTCGCGCTGTCGGATCGTCTGCTCGTGATGGCCGACGGCCGCCTGAGCGGCGAACTCAACGGGGATCAGATGACGCAGACCAATATTTTGCGGCTCGCGACCGCGGAGAACAGCAAGCCACAGCCTGCGATGTCGCGGTAGCCAGCGATCAACTGTTCACGGTGTCATCAGTCCGCCTGCTCCGCGGCGCGACTGATGTCACGCGGCTGTTCTCAGTGTGGCCGGCTTTGCTGTGCGCACTCGATGGCGTCCGCAGGTCAACGGCCTGCCAGAAAAAAGCCGGGGGTGCCGCTTTGGCACCCCCGGAAAGATGGTCCTCTCGATATCAAGCGGCCTCAGCCTCCCGCAGCCTGCAAGGCTGCAAGAGCCTCACGGACAGATCAACTCGTTGTACGCGGTTGCAAAGATCACGAAGTCCGAGTCGTCGGTCTGCATGTCCCCGTTCAGGTCGCCGCGCATCGCGGTCAGCTCGTTGTAGAAGTCCGCGAACGAAACAAAGTCCGTGTCGTCCACGAAGCCGTCGGCATTGAAGTCGCCCGGGCACGTCGTGAAGTAGTTGACGTAGTAGTCCTTCACGGCGTTGTTGCCCGAGAGCTCGAACGCTACCAGCGTGATGCGGTTCACGCCGTTCACGAACGACACCGAACGTGAATAGTCGAACCGGTCGTTCTGCGTCGCCTGGTTGAACGAGTTGCTGCTCGTCACCGGGTTGGCGTTTGCCGCGAGGTTCTGCATCAGGTGCGTGCGGTTCACCGTGCGGTCGTTGGCCTTGATGGTGAACGCGTACGTCGGGGCGCCGCTCGGCACGATCGGCACGTTCAAGATGCTCGCGTCCGGCGGCAGGCGATCCACATAAAACGCCTGGCGGAACTCGCGGAACAACGCCGCCTCGCCCGCGATCGTCCGCTTGCGGAACGCCACCACAGACAGGTAGTGCACGCCCTCATCCAGGAGCGTCGTATTCACGGTCTGCGAGTAGTTGCCCTGGTTCACGTTCTGCGGCTTGCCCGCGAGCGGGTCCTTGAGCGTCAGGAACTGCTCGTACCCCGCCGCGATGCCGGTCGTGTGGTCGAAGTCCACCACGCCGTTGGCGTTGAAGTCGCGGTACCCGCCGCCGATCTTGAACAGCGCGTTGTCGTCGGTGTTGTTGTTGGCGCCCGGCTGCCCCACCAGGGCCACGTCGCCGTTGGACGTCGTCAGGTTGATGTTGAAGCTGTTGGCCGAGACGACCGGCAGCGGCGTCAAACGTCGACGGAACGTCGGGGTGAAGTTCGTGTCGGCAGCAATTGTGCTGCTTGTCGGCGTCAGCGTCAGCGTGCCGCTGGGGATCGATGGCGCGTAGACGAGATAGCCCTTGTTGTGCTGCCCAGCGGAGCTGACGTTGTTCGGCACCACGAGAGTCGCCCAGCCGCCGGTGGAGTTGAAGTTGGTGGTGGTGATCACGTCGGGGATGGCGTTGGTCGGATCGACCGTCGGATCGGCCGCGTTGCCGGTCAACTCGATCAGCCGCGTGCCGGTCGAGAACGAGGTACGCACAAACCGGGTCTGCGTGCCCGAGTCGTAGCGGTCGTTGGTTGCGATCAGCGCGTTGCCGGAGTAGGAGTTGAATCCCAGATTGGTCCGCCGCTCAAACACCAGCACATCCGCCGTCGAGGTGTTGCCCGGATCGGTGCTGTTCAGCACGTTGAATTCGCCGCGGCAGACCCAGTTGTGGATCTGCACCAGCCGGATCAGCGTCTGATCAGCGGAGTTCGTCGAAGGATTCCAGCCCATCGCGGTCGGCATGCCCTGCCGCGGGAAGAAGCCGCTCGCGCGGGTCAGTCCCAGAGCATTGTGATACACCTTCGGCTGGCCCGTGCGGGTGAGCAGGTACGCGTGCGCGTACATGCCCTGCGCCTGGGCGCTCGGCAGCGGCGGCAGCGATCCGCCGTTGCCGGCGCTCCCGTTGTCATGGCTGAAAACGTGGTTCACGCCCAGCGTGCCGTCGTTGAATCCGTCCTGGTTGTCGAGGTGCGCGTTCAGAACGTTCTGCCACGAGCCGAGGCCGTTGCCGTTGATCAGGTCACGCAGCTGCCCGGCGCCGTTCAGGTCCAGCGCATCGCGGTTGCCCCACGAGTCGCCCTGCCGGAAGATGTTGTTGGTCTTGCGGATGAAGTTGTCGTACGTGAACTGATTGCTCTCGACGCTCTCACCGAACGAGAACGGCGTCACCTTCCGACCGTCCGGCGTCGTCCGCCGCTGATACACCGCCGCGTCCCAGAAGGTGTCCCAGAACCAGCTCGGCACGTGCTTGATCGCGTCGATGCGGAAACCATCGACCTTGTGCACGTCCATCATCCATTGCGACCAGCGCAAGAGCAGGCCGGTGCCGTTCTCAGCGACCGGCGTGCCGTTCATGCCGTCGAAGGGATAGAGCGTGAAGTTGTTCGTGCCCGGGTTCCGCGCCGTGCCCGGATTGGTGAACGACGCGCCTGGGAGATTGCGATTCGGATAGAACTGAGCGTTCGCCGGGTTGGGCTGGTTGTACACCGTGCCCGCCGGAATGTTCAGCGGATTGCCCGCCGCCACCGGCTGACGGATGAACTGGTTGTTGCTCTCCTGCGCAATGTCCACGAGCGCGACCAGATCGCCCTTGTACAGGTCGTACCGCGCGCCGCTCGGGTTCTCGGATTGCAGATACCCGCCCGCAACACCGTTGTGGAAGTCGCCCCAGTTGTCCGTCGCCTGCTTGGTCGTGAACCCCGGGTTCGGGCTCATCCAGAAGCCCGGCCATCCGCCCGCCTGCTGGAACCCGCTCGAGCCGTCGCGCCCCGAGTTGTGGTTCATCACCGAGTCGATGTACACCAAGCCGTCCGCGCGATGGAACTCATCCACCAACGCGTCAAAGTACGCAGCGGTGCCATACGCAGTGGGGGAGCTCGGCGAGCCCAGATCAAACCGATCGAACGGGTCATATCCGGCGCTCGAGGTGTCCCGCCCTTTCGTCACCGGCGGCAGCCACACCGAGCCCCAGCCATACGTGAACCAGTCCGGCAGGCGACGCTCCATGTCGTACCACCGGTTTTCGAACCACTGCAACATTGCCGGGTTGTCGCCCGCCACCACCGGCGCCGCAAACGCCGTCATGCTCATCGTTGCGCCCGCGAGCTTCACCAGGATCACAACTTGCAGGCCACGCTTCATTCCATTGCCACGAGTCGACATTCGGTTCTGCTCCTCTTGTGCAGCGGCCTCAGGCACGCTGCTGGTGGGTCCGTTTCCCGAGTCCTCGAATCACTCCGACACCGACCGCGCAACGCCTGCATCGGCTCCGGGCGCAGTCACGCCCGTTTCCCATGCCGCGGCACGCATTCGTTCGTGTCGGCACAACCTCTCTTCGATCCTCTCCGTGACACGGTTCGTACCAGTTGACCCGAACCAACTTTTCCCTGATTCAAGGACCGGTACGTCCGTTTCTGAAGACCTTCCAACCCATCCAAGATACCGTCCGTCCGACCCACCCGCAATCGGAAAACGCATCTTTCGGGGCTTTCTTGCCCCAGACACCCCTCGCCGCTTGCTATGTTCTCGGGCACGGCCTTCCGCCTATCGCAAGGACTCACTCCCATGACCACCCTTATCGCTCGCTGCCTCATCGCCTCCCTCGTCGCCACCGCCGGTCTCGCGGCCCATGCCGAGACCGTCACTGCCGCCCAAGCCGCCGGCACGCCCGCCGGCGTCAGCGGCACCATCGGCGACCGCATCTCGATCCACTTCGCCGACCAGGCCGCGGTCGATTCCGCATTGCCATCACTCAGCTTCGAGAAGCCCCGCGCGGCACACACCCCCAGCAAGGGCCCCTTCGCCGTCACCCCGCGCTTCAGCACGGAAGCCGACAAGCCCACCATCCGTATCGCGATTGATCCCGACACGTCTCTCTACGGCACAGGCTCCGTCTCCGGCCCGCTGCTTCGCAACGGCCGCACCGTCACGCTCTGGAACACCGACGCCTACGGCTACGACGACACCAACGCCTCGCTCTATCAGTCGCACCCCTGGGTCCTCGCCGTCCGCCCCGACGGCACCGCCTTCGGCATCCTCATCGACTCCACCTTCCGCATGCACATCGCCAAGCCGAGCCTCGCCGGCGGCGACATCGTCATCACCGTCGACGGCGGCCCGCAGCCCCCGGTCGTTCTCATCGAGCGCAGCACGCCGCAGGAAGTCGTCCAGGCCCTCGCGCAACTCACCGGCACGATCACCATGCCCCCCAAATGGGCGCTCGGCTACCACCAGTGCCGCTACTCCTACAACCCCGACTCGCGCGTCAAGGAAGTCGCCCAGGGCTTCCGCGATCGCAAGATCCCCCTCGATGTCATCTGGATGGACATCGACTACATGGATCAGTTCCGCGTCTTCACCTTCGACGAGAAGCAGTTCCCCGATCCCAAGGGTCTCAACACCTGGCTCAAGCAACGCGGCGTGCACAACGTCTGGATGATCGACCCCGGCATCGGCAGCGACAAAACCAAGTTCCGCGACGGCAAGTACTTTGTCTATGAGCAGACCATGGCCGGCAACCACGCCGTCCAGGCCAAGGACGGCACCACCTACCAGGGCGAAGTCTGGCCCGGCATGTGCGTCTTCCCCGACTACATGCGCAAGGAGACGCGCGACTGGTGGGCCACTCTCTACAAGGACTTCATGGCCTACGGCATCGACGGCGTCTGGAACGACATGAACGAGCCCGCCGTCTTCAATGTCAAAGCCAAGACCATGCCCGAGGACAACATCCACCGCGCCGACCCCGAGCTCGGCGGCACCGGCTCGCACCTGCAATACCACAACGTCTACGGCATGTTCATGGTCAAGGCCAGCCGCGAAGGCATCATGGCCGCCAACCCCGACAAGCGCCCCTTCGTCCTCAGCCGCGCCAACTTCCTCGGCGGCCACCGCTACGCGGCGACGTGGACCGGCGACAACTCCGCCAACTGGTACCACCTCGAAACCTCCGTCCCCATGGCGATCAACATGGGCCTCTCCGGCCAGCCCTTCGCCGGACCCGACATCGGCGGCTTCGCCGGCAACGGCCCCAAGGGACAGGAAGGCCAGCTCTTCGCCCGCTGGATGGGCTTCGGCGCCATGCTTCCCTTCGCCCGCGGCCACACCGGCAAGGGCAACATCGATAAGGAACCCTGGTCCTTCGGCCCCGAAGTCGAAAGCACCTGCCGCGACGCCATCAACCGCCGCATGCGCTTCATGCCGTACTTCTACACCCTCTTCCACGAAGCCAGCATCAACGGCATGCCCGTCGCCCGCCCCACCTACTGGGCCGACCTCAAGGACCCCGCCCTCCGCAGCGAAGACGATTCGTTCCTCCTCGGCAACGACGTTCTGATCGTCTCCGACATGGTCCCCGACCGCACCCGCGCCGTCGCGATGCCAAAGGCAAGTGGTGGAGCGACTTGGAAGCAGTTCGACTTCACCGCCCAGAGTGGTGCCGACAACCCCGAGAAGGCCGACCCCGATCTGCCGAAGCTCTACATCCGCCCCGGCGCGATTGTGCCGATCAGCCCCGTCATGCAGTACGTGGACGAGAAGCCGCTGGACACGCTGACGCTCCTCCTCAACCTCGACGCCAGCGGCAAGGCCACCGGCACCCTCTACGAAGACGCCGGCGACGGCTGGTCGTACAAGCAGGGCGACTACCTGCTCACGACCTACGTCGCCGAGAAGAAGGGCAACGAAATCACCGTCAGCGTGAGCAAGACCGAAGGCAAACGCGAACGCCCGTCCCGCAAGGTCGTGGTGCAGATTGCCGGTACTACGACGAGTGCCACCGGTACCGACGGCCAGGCGATCAAGATCACCACCAAGGAAACCCGCCCGTGACGGGGTAACGCCAACCCGTGCCACCAACCTCGGCGTTGCGACGTTGGTGCCCGCTGCGGTGTAGCTTTCGCAGGAGTCCATCGGTTGTGAGGAAGGGGAAAGGGTGATCACGATAGTCAAGACGAAGTTCGTCCAGCCGTGTCCTGCGGCCGCGCCGCTCGCGCGATGGTCTGCCTTCTGCTGCCTCCTGATCGCGACGGCGATTCTCGTCGCCTGCGGGCGTCAGGACCCGTCGGCCGGCGGTACGTCCGCCGGACGTTCTGGCACGCCCAATCAGGCAACCGCGGTCGAGCCTCTTGAGGCCGTGTGGAAGCTTCTGGCATCCGGCACGAAAGACGACTTCTGGGCGGCCATGGACAAGCTCCAAAAGCTCACGCCGTCGCAGCGAGAGGCCGCTGTGTACTCCTCCCCGCCCGGACAGGAAGACACGCTGGACCCACAAACCGACGAGCGATTGACCGTCGGGAACACCCGATTCTCCATCTCGCCCGAGATGCTCTCTCTGTGGCGCGACGAACTCCGTGCCGAGTCGTCCACCCGAGCACCGGGACGCGAGCGCGAGCTCTACATCGCTCTCGACCAGTTACTCCGCGGAATCCTCCTCTCGGGCGAGCGTGTGCAAGCGCTCGGCGAGGTTGCCATGGTGTCCACCGCACGTGCGGCGATGCTCGGTGAGATGGCAAACCGGTTCCCCGACGACCCCTACCAGCCAGCCCGCAAGCGCGACGAGCTGCGGAAGAACACCAAGAAGATGCTGCAGGACAAACGCGGCTCCCTGCGTCCCGACGAAGTGCCGTAGCGAGCCTCACCCGTGCCACCAACCTCGGCTTTGCGAGGTTGGTGCCCCCAATCGGCCGGGATGGTCACCCGGTCAAGGTCGCCATGAAGTGATGCCACCGCTGCGTCTCTTCTCCCTGTGAAGCGGGGAGAGGTGGCCGAGTCCGCGAGGCCGGTAGGGGCCGATCTGCGGCGTGCGCGCGAACCGCACACCACCCCGCCTCACCGAACCCCACGCGCCACCTCCCGCAAGGATCCCCGTCCACCACGCGCAGTTCGCCCCCGCCCCCACGAGCCCCGAGCGTAAGCGAGCGGGTCCTCCGCGCCCCCTCTCCCCGCACGCGGGAGTTGGGGGGGAGAGGACCGTTTCGCCCCAGGCGAAACAGGTGAGGGGAACCGCGCGCACCTCAACACCCACGCGGTCCAATCCATCACCGCCCTCCCTCCCCGCCTCAACGAGCCCCGAGCGGAAGCGAGCGGGTCTCCAACGCCTCCAAACCCCGCACCACCAACCCAAACCCCGGCCCCAACGGGGCCGCGGCCTGTAGCCACGGGTGCAGCGCAGCCCGGCACCAGCCGGGCGCAGCGCAACCCGTGGAAAGCGTCTCCCCCCAATCACACCTGCCCCGAAGAGGCAGAGGAAGACATGGCACCGTCTACGGCGGTACGCTCTGCGCCTCTGTCGAGTCTTCCGTGGATCGGCAAGGAGGCCGTGGTCGTGCACCATCGAGACGTGCCGCCCGCCTGAAGCGCGAGGGCGTCACGTTCCGCCACATCCCGTACCAGATTCCGCAACAGATCAAGGTGTCGTCGATGTCCAAAGAGAACACCCCCGCGAACCCCGGTACGCCCGGCTTTGTCCTGTACGAGGCTCCCGATGGTCGCTCGCGGCTGGCGGTGCGTCTAGAGGGCAAGACGGTCTGGCTGACGCAGGCTCAAATGGCCGAGTTGTTCCAGTCCACGAAGCAGAACATCAGCCTGCATGTCCAGAACGTGCTGGACGAGGGGGAACTTCCCGAAGATTCAGTTGTCAAGGAATACTTGACAACTGCCGCCGACGGTAAGTCCTATGCCACCAAGCACTACGCGCTCGACATGATCATCGCCGTCGGCTACCGCGTCCGATCCGCCCGCGGCACGCAGTTCCGTCAGTGGGCCACCGCGACGCTCGCCGAGTACCTGACCAAAGGCTTCGCACTCGACGACACCCGCCTCAAGGAAGCCAAGAACTGGGGAGCCGACTACTTCGACGAGCTGCTCGCCCGCATCCGCGATATCCGCGCCAGCGAGCGGCGGTTCTATCAGAAGATCACCGACATCTACGCCACCAGCATTGATTACGACCCCCACGCGCCACTCACGCAGGAGTTCTACGCCACCGTGCAGAACAAGCTGCACTGGGCCATCACCGGCCGCACCGCGGCGGAAACAATCGTCTCCCGCGCCGACTCCGCCAAGCCCAATATGGGCCTGACAACATGGAAGAACGCACCCAAAGGCCCGGTGCGCAAGGGCGATGTCAGCGTCGCCAAGAACTACCTGAGCGAGCCGGAGATCGCCGCCCTCAACCGCATCGTGACCATGTACCTCGACTACGCCGAGGATCAGGCGGCACGCCAGCATCCCATGCACATGGCCGACTGGATCAAGAAACTCGACGCATTCCTGACGTTCAACGAGCGAAACATCCTCACCAACGCCGGCAAGGTCTCGGCGGCCATGGCCGAAGAGCACGCCGCACGCGAGTTCGAGAAGTACGACCGGGCACGGCTCGCACGCACGGCGGCGGAACCGACAAGCGACTTCGACAAGATGGTGGAGCGGACCAAGGGGCTCAAGCCCGGCGACTCGAACAAGCCCGCGAAGAAGCGGAAGAAAGGGGGCGAGTAAGCGATGAGTTCCTTCGCGCTGAATCGCTATCAGGTAAACTGACTCACGGTGCTCCACAAGGACCTGCGGCAAGTCAGCCTACCCCGCACGCGCCACCTCTCCCCGCACGGCGGGGAGAGGTGGCCGAGTCCGCGAGGCCGGTGAGGGGTCGAAGGCCGACGTTCGCGCGGTGGTCGAGACATGCAATAGCCCCATGATCGTGGATGAATTCAATCTCGGCGAGTACCGGAGACAGGCAGAGACCTGCTGGACGGTCTCGGACGCATCCGAAGCCGCAAGCCAGCAGTTCCTCCGAAAAGCGCTTGCGGGTCCGTTCTACAGACGTGGCGAAGCCGAGCGTGTGATCGCGAGGCTGCGGTCGAGCGGCCGACTTCCTGCCACATGGGTTCCTGCGTGGGCGACGACAGCTGAAAATTTCAACACACTGCTTTCGGTCGCCGCGGCGTGGCGAGTGCGCCCGATCGATGAGATATCCATCATGGCGGTCTGGCTTCGGCGTCGCGACACGCTCGGCTTCCGCTTCCGAACTCGAAACACTGCGTTTGCGGTCACCTGTCCACTCGCCACGTTCTGCTCGCTGCCCGCCTCAATGGTTTGCCAGATTCGATTCAAGAATCGCGGACGGATCCATTCGACCGCGGTGTTGGTGTATCAGGAACGCATTCTTCGATCCGCTCCGATTCTGTGCTTCAATTACTGACCATGGCAGCGGGCAGGCTGTCGCTAGGGGATCCGGCCGGGATCGATGTGGAGTGTTCTTTATGAAGAAGGGCCAGTTGAAGCTGTTTCCGGAGATTGGACTATGTCAAGAATGGGAGACGGTTTCGAAACGAGACGGTGAAAAAACGCTTAGGAGCTTCCTTCGGATCCGACACGAGCGGATGCGCATGTTCTTGACGTGCCTGAGCGTGTCACGGCTGGAGACGCTCCGCGGAAGATCTGACGTTGTTGTCCTGCTGAAGCGATTGTCAGAACGTATCGACGGCAACATTCGAGCGGTGCCACTCAAAACGATTCGGATGTCAATCAATGCTGACAAGCTCGACTTTGTAACGCCGGACTTCATCAAGAAAGTCCTCGGTCCGAATCCGCCTACTCCGGACCGCCGCACGCGGTCTCTCTTCTTCGATGCCGCATTGGTGTTCGCCGAGATCCTTCGTGCAGAGCACGGGCATCTCGTGTGGGGAACCGTTCGGACAAGAGGTGGGGTCGAACAGAACCACGTCGGACTGATCCCGATCGATGCAACGGGAAAGCGACGGGACTCCGAGGCATTCATCCCGTGGGTCTGCGTGAGCAACTGTGCATGGCGTGCCTTCCGCAACGGAGAGAAGACTGACCTGGTAGCGCTTCATCGTGTCTGGTCTAGGATTCTGGCCAACACGAAGTAGTAAAACAAGTGACGACCAAGTTGCGATGTGGACTGCGTTGACGATCTCGCGGCGGCGGACGGACCAGCCACGCCGTGGTGTGGGTTGAGCGGCGCGAACCCCGCGGCGGGGTGGCGCCAACCCGGTCCGCCAACCTCGGCCTTGCGAGTTTGGAGCCCACTATCGCGGTCTGTTTCGCTTGATTGGGTCGGTCGCGCTGAGGCGATCCCCGTCCCGGCGCGATGGATAGGTCCTCCTACAGACTTAGAGAACTCCGTGAGCGTCGCGGCGTTTGAGCGAATGGACTGTGGGCCTTGTACACTACTGAAGCTGTCCGTTCGCTGGCCCGGATCGAGCTGCGATCAGGGCACATACAGCGACGTTGGGCAATCAGTCATTTCGCAAATGTTCGATGTCATCGAAATACGACATCCCACAATGCAGCGTGCCCCGGTACTTGTACCTTCCAAGTCTCGGGCGAAGCATCGTCGCTAGCCACTTTCTTCTTGCATGGACTCTCTCCGCGATCTTTGCTCTTCGCATCGTTCCGGCCTCCGTGCTCTTGACCTGCCCCCCGAATCCTGATCCAGCAACTATGAGAGTCCCGCGAGCCGCCGGTCGCGGCCAGGAGACTCTCGATGAAGCGAACCAGGCACACACCGGAACAGATCGTGGCGAAGCTGCGTGAGGCCGACGCCATGCTGGCGGCGGG
>CANHCQ010000027.1 GCA_947459215.1 Phycisphaerales bacterium | reverse complement strand
GGGGGCAGTTCGTGACCTACCTCAAAACCTCATTCATCTGCTTCCTCTCCCGCGGCGTCGCCCCGTCCACCGGGATCTCCTTCAAGAGATTGTCGATGATCGCGTCGGTCGTTACCTGATCCGCCTCGGCGTTGAAGTTGGTCATGAGGCGATGCCGCAGCACCGGCTTGGTGATCGCCTGCACGTGCTCGGGCAGGACGTGGGTCGCGCCGCTGAGGATGGCCTTGGCCTTGGCGGCCAGGATCAAGAACTCGCTCGCGCGCGGGCCGGCACCCCAGGCGAGATAGGTCTCGACGAGCTTCGGGCGCGGGCCGCCGCCGTCCATGGGTTCCTTGACGCGCGTCGCGCGGACCAGCCGCAGGGCGTAGCGGATGACGTGATCCGGCGCAGGCATGGCGCGGACGAGGTCTTGGACCTTCTTGATGTCCGGGGCTGACAGCACCGCCGTCGTCTGCACGCTTGATCGCGTCGCGCTCCGCTTCACGATCTCTTCTTCCTCGCTCGCGGTCGGATACGAGATCTGGACCTGGAACATGAAGCGGTCGAGCTGCGCCTCGGGCAGCGGATAGGTGCCTTCCTGTTCGATCGGGTTCTGGGTCGCGAGCACGAAGAACGGCGAGGGCAGGTCGTGCTGGATGCCGCCGACGGTGACGTGGCGCTCCTGCATCGCTTCCAGCAGCGCGGCCTGGGTCTTGGGGGGCGTGCGGTTGATCTCGTCGGCGAGGATGACGTTGCCGAAGATCGGGCCGCGGACGAAGCGGAGCTGGCGATGGCCCGTGGCCTTGTCTTCCTGGATGACCTCGGTGCCGGTGATGTCGCTGGGCATCAGGTCGGGGGTGAACTGGATGCGGCTGAACTGCAGGCTCAGCGTCTTGGCGAGCGTGCTGATGAGCAGGGTCTTCGCGAGACCGGGAACGCCAACGACCACCGCGTGGCCGCGGCAGAAGATCGCGAGCAGGATCTGATCCACAACTTCGTCCTGCCCGACGATGGTCTTGCGGATCTCTTCGCGCAGCTTGGCGTACGCCGCACGAACGTGGGCGATGTCCTCCGCGGTGGCGTGGAGTTCGGGGGAGGGAGAAGTGGGGGTGGGGTCGGTGGTCATGTGGGGAAGGTCTCCGTGGAGATGGTACGGAATCGGCGGGGGAAGGGTGCGGCGGCAATCACAAAGAAGCAGTGGGATCGGCCTTCGGCCGGTCGACGAACCGACCGTGCACCACGCGCGCCGGAGCGTCTTGCGCCGGGGCCTAGAAGGCCCCTCCCCTCCTGCGATGGCTGGCGGAACGGCTGGAAGCCGGTCCTGCTGAGTGGGTGTTGGGCTACGTTCTCGCATGGCTCGTCGCATTCTTGTTGTTTGTGGTCATCCCGCGGCTGAGAGTTTCTGCGAGGCGATCTGCCGCGCGTACGAGGGCGGTGCCGCCGCTGGCGGGCATGTCTGCCGCGTGATGCTGCTGCGCGAGCTGAAGTTCGATCCGATCCTCCACGGCGGGTATCACAACCGCATGGAACTCGAGCCCGATCTCGTCGCCGCTCAGGAATCGATCCGCTGGGCCGAGCACCTGGTTTTTGTGTATCCGACGTGGTGGGGCTCGCTGCCAGCGCTCTTGAAGGGCTTTGTCGATCGAACGTTCCTGCCCGGGTTTGCGTTCAAGTACCGCGAGAACTCGGTGTTCTGGGATCGGTTGCTCGCCGGACGCACCGCCCGGCTGATCGTCACCATGGACGCCCCGTGGTGGTACGACACGATCATCAACGGCGCGACCTCGCGCCACACCATGGCAACCCCCATCCTCAAGTTCAGCGGCGTGCGCCCAGTTCGGACCACCGTTTTCGATCAGGTCCGCAAGGCGGACGAGAAGAAGCGAGAGAAGTGGTTGAACACCGTGCGCCGGCTTGGGGCAGCGGGCGGGTGAGCGTTTTGCCCGATGCACGAGGTGATCGTGGGCACTCGGGAAACGGTGGTCGCTGCGAGAAGACGCCGAGGCTGAGGAGGCTCTGCGACGAAGCCTCGGATCGCCTGCAACACACGCGACCGACCAGTCAAACCTGATCGTTCAAGCTCCGACCCATCCGAGGCTTCCTCGAAGACTCGTCAGCCTCGGCGTCTGGTGAGACACCTCACTCTGCATCGTTGATCACGCCCCAACCAACAGATCCCGGGCCCGGCGGTATTTGTCCACCGTGTGTGCCACCACCTCGGGCGGCAGGTCGGGGCCCGGTGCCTGCTTGCCCCACGCGCCCTTGGCGACGAGGGTTTCGAGGTACTCGCGGAGGAACTGCTTGTCGAAGCTCGGCTGCGGGCCGCCCGGCGTGTAGCGGTCGGCTGGCCAAAAGCGAGAGCTGTCTGGCGTAAGCGCCTCGTCGACCAGGATTGGCTCCGCGCCCTCGCGTCCGTCGGCACCGATCGGGAAACCGAACTCAAACTTCGTGTCGGCGAGCAGGATGCCGTGGCGCGAGGCGTGCTCGGCGGCGAGGGTGTAGATCGCGATCGACAGCGCCCGCAGCTTCTCCATGATCGGCGCACCCACCAACGCGCACGCCTTCTCGAACGTGATGTTCTCGTCGTGCTTGCCGAACTCTTCCTTGGTCGCGGGCGTGAAGATCGGCTGCGGCAGGCGGTCGCACTGGCGTAAACCCGGCGGCAAGGACACGCCGCAGACGCGGCCGCTCTGCTGGTATTCCTTCCAGCCTGAGCCTTCGAGATAGCCGCGAACGACGCACTCGATGGGAATCACGCGAGCCTTTCGCGCGATCGTGGAGCGCCCGACCAGATCGGCCCGCGTGGTCTGCCCGCGGAACGCCGACTCGGGCACCGCGGTGGCGTCAGTCGGATCGGTGGAAATCAGATGCGTCTTGCACACGCCGCGTTGCTCGATGAGTCGGAGCCAGAACGTCGAGAGTTCGGTGAGCAGCCGCCCCTTGCCGTCGATGGGCGTCGGCATGACGACGTCGAAGGCGGAGATGCGGTCGGTGGCGGTGATGAGCAGCCGCGGCCCGGCGGAATCCGGCGGCAGGTCGTACACGTCACGCACTTTGCCGGAGCGTTTGCCGGGAAGAGAAAGGTCGGTGGAGACCACCGGGCGTGGAGTTGGAGCGGCCATTGAGAAAGCGTAGCTCCCGCTCGCTCGGGGCTTATCGGGTTGGGTGGAACTACACTCCGAACCCGGCCCGGGGTTCCGTGGCCGCCCGGAGGTTTTCCCGGCATGTTCAGCTTTGCGGTGTTCGATGAGACCGGCGTGCCCCGCAGCGGGTTTGAGCTGCGCGGCGAGCACCTCATCGGCAACGACGAGATGCCGGCTGCGGGCGAGATCAAGTTCGCGGAGGGCCTGATCCGCGTCACCAAGGACACCGCCGACGCCGCCGGACTCAGTCTCGTTGTGGATGTTCCCGCCCCGCCCGCGGTCGCACCGGTCGCCGGCGTGCCCGCACTGCCCAACCCCGGCGCAATCCTCGGCAAGCTCGCCCTCCGCACCTGCTTCCTTCCCAAGCGCGACGAGCCCTACCTGCTCTCGATCGAGCTCGCCCGCCACCGCATCATGCTGGTGCTCAACAAGCTCGAAGAGTGGGGCATGTTCGACCTCGCGCCGGATCACCCGGTGCTGGCCCAGCTCGACAACGCCCGCCGCAAATTCAGCGAGGCGATCGTGGCAGACCGTGCCACCGGCTCCATCGCCAAGGGCCAGCCCAGCCAGCGCGCCTGGGCCGACAAGCTCGCCTGGGAAGCCCTTGGCCTCGCTCTCGACTGCTCGGAAAAGATCGCCCTGCTCGCCGCCCAGCGTGATGTGCCCGCTCGCCTCAGCGGCCACACCTACGACGACGCCAAGTCCCGCTACACCAAGCTCGTCGGCGACCCACCGTCCCCCGGCGCCGCGGTCGTTGTTCCCGGCTCCGGGCACGCCGTCGTGCAGGGCGCACCGCAGTTCGGCGTCGCAGTGAATCCAGCCCAGTTCGCCGAGCCGCTGCAGAAGTACGTCTCCGGGCTCGACTTTGTCACCATGCCGATTCGCTGGAGCGACCTCGAACCCGTCGAGGGCAAGCTCAGCTTCGCCGCCACGGACCGCTGGATCGAGTGGGCGATCCGCTCGGCCAAGCTGCCGGTCGTCGCCGGTCCGATCATCGATCTGCGTCCCCAGTGCCTCCCCGAGTGGACGTACATCTGGGAGAACGACTACGAGACGCTGCGTGACATGATGATCGAGCACATCACGCAGGTGGTGACGCGTTACCGGCGCACCGTGACGCGCTGGACCGTCTGCTCGGGTCTGCACGTCAACTCGAACGTCAAGCTCAGCTATGAGCAGATCATGGACCTCACCAAGGTCTGCGTGCTGCTCACCAAGAAGATCCACCCGCAGGCCAAGATCGCCGTTGAGATCCAGGAGCCCTGGGGCGAGTACTTCGCGCACGACCGAAAGAGCCTGCCTCCGACGTTCTACGCCGAGAGCGTGCTGAACTCCGGCCTCGCTGTTGATGCCGTCGCGCTGCGACTGCAGCTCGGTGCCGCCGCCTCCGGCCAGAGCGCCCGCGATCTGATGGCGCTGTCCAACCTCCTCGATCGCTATGCCGCGATGGAGCGTCTGGTCCACGTCACGGCCTTTGGCGTGCCCAGCGGCGTTGCCCCGGCAGCCGCGCCCGCAAAGAAGGACGAGGACGACGACGAACCGCTCACGCTCAAGAGCCGCGATCATGTCGCCGGCTTCTGGCGCGTCCCCTGGACCGACGCCGTCCAGGCTACGTGGATCGCAGACGCCATTGGCATCATCGCCAGCAAACCCTGTGTCCAGAGCATCTGCTGGCAGGACCTCGCCGATGCCCCGCTCTCGCCCCGACTGCCCGAGATGCCCCTCGGCGGTCTGTTCTCGCCGACCGGCGTTGCCAAGCCCGCCGCGGCCCAGTTCGCCGCCTGGCGAAACGCTATGAAGGACAACAAGTCGCTGCTCTAATCCCCGCACTCGCCCCCCCCTTTTTCACACCAAACATGCGCCGCGGCCAGAGCTACCGACCCAACGACCACGACCCCGAAGCGATCAGCAAGCAAGAGCTGCTCGACGCTGCTGACATCTCGTCAAAGGTCTTTGACTCCATCCGCAAGGCCGCACGCATCAAGGGCCCGTCCCACGGCGGGCTTGAGTGGATGTTCTCCCGTGATGAGGTCCAGGCGCTGATCCGCAAAGCCGACAGCGGCCTCTTCACCGAACGCGGCAAGCCCGCCGCCGAAGCCTGGCGCGCCCTGCTCGCCGGCGAATTGAAGCGCGACGGCGAGGACGAAGAGTCCGACGAGGACTGACCCGTCTCGCTCGAATCTCCATTCACGCACGCTTCTGCTCGTGCAGAAACGCCATCTGCTCAAGATACGGCTTGATGTGCGGGTCATCGCTGGCCAGGAAGTGCGAGAAGTCACCGTCGAATCGCACCCGCCCGTCGTGCAGCATGACCACCCGAGGCCGCAGGGCTCGCAGCAAGCCCGTGTCGTGCGTCACCACCAGCGTCGTGCGGGGCACGCCCAGCCCGGGCAACCGCTCGTGCGTCTGCCGGATCAACTCGTGCACCTGTCGCGACATCTCCGGGTCCAGCCCCGCCGTCGGCTCGTCGTAGAGCACCAGAACCGGATCCATGACGATCGCCCGTGCGATCGCCACCCGCTTGGCCATTCCGCCCGACAGTTCCTCGCGATCGCGGTGCATGACCGCGTCAGGATCCAGTCCGACCGCCTCCAGCGCCTTCCGCGCCAGCGGCATGATCCTCGCGTCATCCCATTCATGGATCTCCCGCGGCCAGAGCGCGAGATTGTGAAACACCGTGCCCGACAGCAACGCGTTCCGCTGGAACACAATCGCCCAGTGGACGCGGATGCGGTCCATCTCGTCCTCGTCGAGCGTGGCCAGATCGCGCAAGGGCGAACCCGGCGACTCGTGATCCGCCACCAACACACGCCCCGAATCCGGCTGGTGATGCCCGAAGATGTGCTGCAGCAGCACCGTCTTGCCGCAGCCCGAGCCGCCGACGATGGCGACGATCTCGCCGCGCTTGATGGTGAGATCGACGCCTTGGAGGACGGGGCGACCATCGAAGGCCTTGTGCAGCCCTTCGATCACGATCTCGCGTTCGTCGCTCGCTGGCATCGCCACATGCTAGCGGCACGCCGATCACTCATGCATTCCCATCGCGTTATGGCCCTCGTCTCGAATCTTGCTGAGTGCTTCCATCGCCGCCTTCGCGTCGCCGGCCTTGCCCGCCGCCACGGACTCTTCGAGGTCGATCAGCTTCCGGAGCGTCTTGACGAGGTGCACGCGATAGTCATCCGCGAGCCTTGCCTTCGACGCGGCGTCGGTCGCTGCCTTTTCGAGAATGTCCCTCGGAATACCAGCGCCCTTGGCCTGGACGCAGCCCCGCTGGGCATCGTTGATCAGTTTGAGATTCTCGTCCCGCTTACTCGCGTCTCCGATCTGCCGCTCCAGCGCCTCCAGGCTGCGCTGGATCGCTTTCATCGATCCTTCGACGCTGACGCGGCGCTCTCCGCCCTGCCGTCCACGCTCGGCGGGCTGACCCGGCTGACCACCCTGGTTCTCCGTTGGCTGCTGAAACGCCACCGGCGCGACCATCGGAGCCGACGGACGCAGGAAGGCGATCGGGGCGGCCGCCACAAGTCCCACGGCGGCGACCAGGCACAGAGGACAGACGCGCATACGAGAATCTCCTGGAAATCAGGCGAGAATGCCAAAGCCACGCTCCGACGGAGCGTACCAGAGTAAAGCATCCCATTTTATCGAAAAGTTCACTCCGTCGGGCAATTCGACGCTGCAAAGTCCGTTCATTTCCGATCCGGGCCACCGCGCGATGGCTGCGCCCATCCCGGCTGATATGCTGTCCCGCCAATAAAGGAGAACTCCGTGCGCCGCGACTCACTCATCATCACGTCACTCGTCGCCGTCCTCGCGCTGCCCGCGCTCGCACAGGACGCACAGAAACCCGCCAGCCCCAGCGAACCCGCTCAGGGCGACCGCCCACAGCGACCTCGCAACCAGGATGGCCAGCCGGGTGGTGGGGGTGGTGGGGGACGGCAGGGAGGTCCGCAGCTGAGCGCCGAGCGCTCCGCCGCCGCGTGGAAGCTCCAGGCCGAGGGTGTCGCCAAACGCTTCGACCTCGACCCCACGAGCACGAACACGCTCGTCGATGCCTATCTGACCCAACGCAAGGGCAACCAAGTCGAGTCCGACAAGCTCCGCGACGAGATGCGCAAGGAAATGGAAAACGATGCCGGTGGTGACCGCCGCGAGGCCATGCGGAAGATGATGATCAAGCAGGACGAGATGCAGAAGACCAGTCGCGAGGCCTTTCGCACCAGCATCGCCGGCGTCCTCAAGGGCGAGCAGCTCGACAGAGCCATGAAGTCCCTCGGCGCGTTCAACCGCCAGTGGGATCAGGCCGTCGATGCCGTGGCGTTCTTCAAGCTCGACGCCGCCAAGCAGCAGAAGGCCCTCGAAGCCCTCGAGGACTACGTCGTCACCGGCGGCGAGATCATGGCCAAGGCCCGCGCCATGTTCGAGATCGGCGACATGAGCGGCGGCCAGAAGCTCCGCGAGGAAGCCGACAAGGCCCGTCAGCAGTGCATCGACGCGGTCAAGCCCATGCTCACCCAGGAGCAAGCCATCAAGTTCGAAGAAGCCCTCCCCCGCGGCATGGGCGGCATGCGCGGCCCCGGCGGGTTCGGTGGCGGCCCCGGTGGTGGCGGCGGCCCGCGCGGCGGCAACTAATCACTTCGCCTCGAAACACCAGCAGGACCGGCTTCCCGCCGGTCCTTTTTCATGCGCCAGTTCCTTCAATCGCGCCCGGGCATCACCGCTTCGCCGTTCGCAGCCGAGAGCTGGCTGCCGGTGCGGCCTGCACCGTTCTGGCGATGCCGCACTCCCAAAGCGGGTGCAGCCATTCTCCCGACTTGTGCAGCCACAGTTGGCGCGACCTGTAAACTCCGCACGAGGTGATCCATGAATGACTTCTCCCGTCGAACGCTGCTTCAATCCTCCGCCGCTCTCGCCGTTGGCGGCCTCTCGTGGCGATCCCTCGCCGCTCACGCTGCATCCAACTCCGCATCCTCCATCAAAGGTGACACCATCGAACATCGCACTTTCGGCAAGACCGGCCTCTCCATCGCCGTCCTGGGCTTCGGCGGAGCCGAGATCGGCTACGAGAATACCGACCAGAAGACGGTTGATGAGCTGCTCAACGCGGCACTCGACGCCGGTCTCGACGTCGTGGACACCGCCGAGTGCTACATCAATTCCGAGGAGCAGATCGCACGCGCCATCGGGCGCCGCCGCAAGGAGTACCACCTCTTCACCAAGGTCGGCCACTGGGTGCCCGACGGCCAGCCCAAGGACTTCGCTTGGACCAAGGACGGCGTGCTCGCGTCCATCGAGCGCAGCTTGAAGCGGCTCAACACCGACGTGCTCGAACTCGTCCAACTTCACTCCTGCAACGTCGACATCCTCAAACGCGGCGAGTGCATCGAGGGCCTTGAAGCTGCCAAGAAAGCTGGCAAGACCCGCTTCATCGGCTACTCCGGCGATTCCGCCGCCGCGAGCTTCGCCGTCGAGTCCGACCGCTTCGACACCCTGCAGACCTCGGTCAACATCTGCGACCAGCAGTCGATCGAGCTGACCCTCCCGCTCGCGAAAGAAAAGAACATGGGCGTGATCGCCAAGCGCCCGATCGCCAACGCCGTGTGGCGATACGACGCCCCGCCCGCGAACGACTACCACAGCGAGTACTACAGCCGCCTGCAGAAACTCAACTACGACTTCGCCAAGGGCGAGCGGGCCAAGGACGCCGGCCCCGAAGGCGCCGCCGGCATCGCTCTGCGCTTCACGCTCATGCAGCACGTCCACACGGCCATCGTCGGCACCAGCAACCCCAAGCGTTGGGCCCAGAACGCGGGCCTCACCAAGGCCGGCCCGCTCACCGACGCACAGCACAAGTCGATCCGCGAAACGTGGAAAAATGCCTCACCCGAGAACTGGGTCGGTCAGGTCTAGCGTCGGCTGTCAACCGATCAGAACGCTCGCGACCGTCACGTCGTCCGCGAGTGCGACTTCCGGCCCGGTGCTGAATGGTCCCGCTGCGGCTTGCGCCACGAGCTGCGGTGCCGCGTGCGCTTTCACCGACTGGATCAGATTCACAACATCCTCTTCCGGGTTGTTGCTGCTCGACAACGCCGCCACGGTGCGATCGAGACCAAACTCGTCGCCCGCCGGGCTCGGCTGCTCGTGCACTCCGTCGCTGTACAGCACCACCCGCGAACCCGACGGCACCTCCACGGTCTCCGACGGATACTCGTAGTCGCCGTCGACGCCGATCGGCACGCCGCCTGTGGTCTCGATCCGCTTCGGCTCGCCGCCCGGGGGCTTGAGCAGCCAGTACCCGTGGCCCGCGTCCACGATCGTGATCTTGCAGCTACCGCCGTCCTGCGGCTCGAACACGCCAAACCACAGCGAGATGAACTGCCCAGGGTCGCATCGGGCCGACATGTGCTTGTTGGTCGCGTTGATTACCGCCGCGGCGTCGGTCGTGTGCTGCAGCATCGCGTTGATGAACGCCTGGGCCGTCGCCATGCGCAGGGCTGCGCCGACGCCCTTACCCGCCACGTCGCCCAGCAGCACCGCTACCTTGCCGCGCGGGTTGCCCGGCTCCATCGCGATCACGTCGAACAAGTCACCGGCCACGATGCGGCCCGGAACGTTGTGCATCGCGTACGTGAACGCCCCGACCGTCGCTGACGGCACGGGCATGATCAGGCTCTGCGCGTCCCGTGCCGCCTGCAGGTCCGACTCGAGCTTCTTCTGCCGATCCGCCAACGCCAACGCGCTGATCTTCGCCATCGACAGGCCGCAGATCTTCGACAACGCCTGACAGAACGCCGCCGAGTCCGGCGCGATCGCGTCCTCGCTGCCGCGGCTGTCGAGATACAAGAACGCCGCCGGCACCGCGCCCACCATCACAGGCGCGCAGATCGCGCTGTGAATCCCCATGTCGATGATCGACTGCCCGTAGTTCGCGCTGCTCCCCGCGTCGATACGGACGACCTGCCCCTCGCTCGCCGCCCGGATCAGCGAACGGCTCGGCGAGAACGCCTTCGCCGCTGGCGACTGCCGCCCGAACGTCGTCGGGAAGCCGCCCTCGGTCTGCTTCGCGGTCGTCGCGCCCGCCGCACCCGGAACCGGCGTGCCGCCCGGGTTGTCCACGCCCTTGTAGCCGATCAGTTCCACCGCGTCGCTGTCGCCCACGCGCTTGATGAACGCCGCACGCGGGAACGATGTCGCACGCACCAGTACGTCGAGCACAGTGTCCGCCAGCGCGGCCTCGCTGTCCGCGCCCGCGATGTTCGCCGCGGCCTCGATCAACAGGTCCAGCCGCTCCTGGGCGCGGATGGCCAGTTCGCTCTCCGGCACTTTCTGCACGCGGCTGATCGAAGTGCCCGCATCGTCCGTCGTCGCAACAATGCTCGTCGTCGGTCCGCCGCCCTGCAACAGCACCCGGAAGATCCAAGGCCCGATCCGGATCAGGTCGCCGTGCTGCAGCGGAGCTGGCGCATTGGGCGCCAATTGCACGCCGTTCAGCGTCGTCCCGTGCCGCGACTCGAGGTCGGTGACCAGCCACGAATCCGCCCGCAGCGCGACCTGCGTGTGACGCCGTGACACGGTCTCGTCCAGCAGCCGCACATCAGCGATCCCCGCGCGACCAAGCACCACCGGCTTGTCCGGCGCGACCTCAATGGTCTCCATCGCCGGACCGGCAACGACGGACAAACGCAAGGGTTGTGCTTTGATCGAGGTCGTGGCCACAGTCGCTCCCGAAGGGGCCGATTCTAGTGGATCACGCGGCGGATTTCAGGGATTCGGGGGAGTCACGACAGAGACACAGAGCCACAGAGAGAGAAATCGGGTCAAGGCAAGAGGTAAAGGCAGCAGGTCAAGGCAGCAGGTCAAGGCAGCAGGTCAAGGCAGCCGCTTCGGCAGAACCGCCGAAGCGAAGAACCGCCAGCCACGCAGCGATGCCTGAAGCCAATGCCTGTCTCTGTGCCTCTGCGTCTCTGTGGCGAATCCGTGAATCTCACTTCGGCTGCTTCACCGCCGCCTTGCAGATCCCCGCGAACTCCGGCGCCTTGAGCGAAGCCCCGCCGATCAGCCCGCCGTCGATGTCCGGGCAGCGGAACAGCTCTTCCGCGTTCGACGCCTTCACGCTCCCGCCGTAGATGATGCGGGTCCGATCCGCCACTTCGTTGTTGTACATCTGGGCCAGCAGCTTGCGGAGCTTGGCATGCACGCCTTGGGCGTCCTCGGGAGTCGCGGTCTTGCCGGTGCCGATCGCCCACACCGGTTCGTACGCGATGATGACATTCGCCATCGCATCGCCCGAGATGTCCGACAGCCCCGTCCGCAACTGCCGCTGGTTCACCGGATCGGTGTGCCCCGACTCCCGCTGGTCCAGCGTTTCGCCGATGCACAGGACCGCGGTCAGCCCCGCATCGATGACGGCACGCATCTTGGTGTTGATCAGTTCATCGCTTTCCTCGATCACGTGCCGCCGTTCGCTGTGCCCGCAGAGCACCATCTGCACGCCGCAGTCCTTCAGCATCTCCAGCGACACCTCGCCGGTGAATGCGCCGTCGGGCTTGTGGTAGCAGTCCTGGGCACCCAGCTTCACGGCGCTCCCGCGGTCGCGCAGGATCGTCCGCACCGCCAGGAGATACGGGAATGGCGGGAAGACCGCCGTCTCGACGCCGTGGACGGTGTTCAGAGCATCGACCACCTGGCGCGTCAGATCCGCGCTGGTGGTGCGGTTGGTGTTCATCTTCCAGTTGCCGCCGACGAAGGGCTTGCGCTCGGTCATGGTGTTGCTCCTGTAGAGTCGCCACAGTGTAGATCCGGCCAACCCCGATTTGGCGGCCGCGCCCCTCGGTCGCAGGCGTCTTTGTTTCCCCCGAAATCACTCGCCGCACCGAGAATTCGTGCCGTTTCCCCCATTCGCTCCCCGCACCCCCGCCGAGCCTGCGAAGAATCCCGGTTCACCCCGCCCTCGGAGCCCCGGATGAGCCGTTCGCCGATCCTCGACCGCCGCACCTTCGCGATCATCTCGCACCCCGACGCGGGCAAGACCACGCTTACCGAGAAGTTCCTTCTCTACGGCGGTGCCATCGCCCTCGCCGGCAGCGTCACCGCTCGCAAGGACCAACGCGCCACCGCCAGCGACTGGATGGAACTCGAAAAGCAGCGCGGCATCTCCATCAGCTCCACCCTCCTCCAGTTCGACTACGGCGGCTTCCGCGTCAACCTCCTCGACACTCCGGGCCACAAGGACTTCTCCGAAGACACCTACCGAGTCCTCTCCGCCGTGGACGCCGTCATCATGGTGATCGACGCCGGTAAGGGCGTCGAATCCCAGACCCGCAAGCTCTTCGAGGTCTGCCGCCGCCGCGGCGTGCCCATCTTCACGTTCATCAATAAGTGCGATCGCCCCACCCGGCCGCCGCTGGATCTGCTCGACGAACTCGAGAAGATCCTCGAGATCGGCGCCTATCCGATGAACTGGCCCATCGGCACCGGCCCGGTCTTCAAGGGCGTCTACGACCGCCTCGACAAGCAGATGCACCTCTTCGAACGCACCTCCGGCGGCGCGTTCGCCGCACCGTCCCGCGTCGGCGGCCTCGATGATCCCGCTCTGCTCGCCATGCTCTCCGCGCCCGAGCATGCCGACTCGATCGACGAGGTCCGCATGCTCGACGACACCGGCGGCGCGGGTGCCGCGCTCGATCCGGCGGCCGTGCTGCGGGGCGAGGTCACGCCCGTCTTCTTCGGCAGCGCGATCAACAACTTCGGCGTCCAGCTCCTCCTCGACGGCTTCCTCCGCTACTCCAGCCCGCCCACGCCCCGCAAGTCCACCACCGGACCCATCCAGCCCGACGACCCGCGTTTCAGCGGGTTTGTCTTCAAGATCCAGGCCAACATGGATCCCCGCCACCGCGACCGCATCGCGTTCCTGCGCGTCGTCTCCGGCACGTTCGAACGCGACATGTTCGTCGTCCACGCCCAGAGCGGGAAGCGCGTCCGCCTCGGCAACGCCACCAAGCTCTTCGGCAACCAGCGCGAGACCGTCGAGCACGCCGTCGCCGGCGACGTCGTCGGCCTCGTCGGCAACGATCTCTTCGGCATCGGCGACACCCTCACCGACGACCGCTCCATCGTCTTCGACGAGATCCCCGAGTTCACGCCGGAGGTCTTCGCCAACCTGCACAACCCGCAGCCCGGCAACTACAAACGCTTCAACCTCGGCCTCGAGCAACTGCTCAAGGAAGGCGTTGCCCGCCGCTTCGAACCCGTCGGCGGCGCCCAGAAGATCACCCTCCTCGCCGCCATCGGCCCGCTCCAGTTCGAGGTCCTCGTGTACCGCCTGCAAAACGAGTACGGCGCCGAGGCCCGCGTCGAGAGCACGCCCTGGAAGATCTCCCGCTGGTGGCGTGTCAAGGGCCAGCCCTCGCCCACTCGAGAGAATGCCGCCGACCTCGACAATCTCGATCTCCCCGACGGATCCCGCCTCGCCTTCGACGACCGCGGCCGCTGCCTCGTCCTCTTCACGGACGAATGGCCCTTGCGGTTCTTCGGCGAGCGCAATAAGAACGTCGAGCTGTCGCCGATCCCGTTCGACAAGCCGGCGGCGATCGCGATGAAGGAAACGCCGTGATCGTCCCGTCTGGAAACCTCTACTTGCCGCTGTCGCTCATCCCGACCTCCACGTCGCTGTCCTTGGGCACCACCAGATAAAACCGTCCCACCTTCACGTCCAGCGTCTCCGGCCATTGCGTGTCCAGAATGCTCGACGCACTCTCGCCGGTGACGCTGGTTTCGCGGGCGCGGATCGTGTACGAACCTTCCATCGTGCCCCACTGGGTCTTGATGGGGCAGAAGCTTTCATACTGGAAGAATTGCGTTGGGCCGAGGATGGGCTGCCGCCCGACGACGCCCTCGCCCTCCACCTGCCGCGCTCGCCCGTGAGCGTCGATGATCATCCAGCGCCGCGACAGCACCTGCACGATGCGGTCGGAGTTGTTGCTGATCCGCACCCGATACCCGAAGACGTACTCGCCCTCAACCGCGTCCGACTGATCGGGCAGAAACACGGGCAGCACGTCGACGCGGATGTGGCCGCGTTCGGGGGCATCCGCCGCGGCACTGGGCGGCCGTCCCAGCGTCGTCAGGGCCGAGGATCCGAGTTTGGGTGCGTTTGACTTCACGTTCAAGCGTAGTGACCGCCGCGAAACACGTAGCCCAACCATGAAACAGGGACGATTCCATCGGTTATGACACGTCTCGGCCCGCGATTATTCGCGGGCTTCCCCAACGTTCCCCCGCCTTCCCGCGCGGCCCGGCGCTGGTGAACGACCTACCCTTTGGGACTATGACGACCGTCGCCTCGAACCGGCCCTCGATGCAGGGCGGGTCCTCTGCTGCCAAAACCATGAAACCCTCCGACCAGCTCCCGGCCTCGACCTTCGTGAAGTGGCTCCGGGACATGTTCCTCATCCGTGAGTTCGAGAACCGCACGGCCCAGGCCTACCAGCAGGCCAAGATCGGCGGCTTCTGCCACCTCTACACCGGCCAGGAAGCCGTCGCCGTCGGCACCATCGGCGCCCTGAACCACGACGACCCGATCGTCACCGCCTACCGCGACCACGGCCACGCCTTGGCCCGCGGCATGGACCCGGGGGCGTGTATGGCCGAGATGTTCGGCAAGGCCACGGGCTGCGCCAAGGGCAAGGGCGGCTCGATGCACATGTTCGACAAGCCCAACTGGCTCTTCGGCGGCCACGGTATCGTCGGCGCGCAGACCCCGCTGGGCACCGGCCTCGCGTTCGCCGCCAAGTACGAAGTCGAAGTCATGAAGCGCGGCATCGACGGCGGCCCCGCCAAGAAGAAAGTCTCCCTCGCCTACCTCGGCGACGGCGCCCTCAACCAGGGCGCGCTGCACGAGGCCATGAACCTCGCCGGGCTCTACGACATTCCGGTGATCTACATCGTCGAGAACAACGGCTATTCGATGGGTACGGCGATCGAGCGCGGCACCACGATGGCCCACGACCTCCGCAAGAAGGCCGAGGCCTACGGCATGCGCGGCGAGATCATCGACGGCCTCGACATCGTGGATCTCTACGACGCGTTCAAGCCGGTGGTGGATTACTGCCGCGAGAACAGCAAGCCGGCGTTCGTGGACCTCAAGACCTATCGCTATCTCGGCCACTCGATGTCCGACCCCCAGAAGTACCGGACCAAGGAAGAGGTCGATCAGTACAAGGCCAAGGACTCGATCGACCGCCTCGCCAGCCAGCTCATGAACGAGCGCAAGGGTGCGGACGGGAAGCCGATCCTGACCGAAGCTCAGTTCATGCAGATCCAGACCGAGGTCAAGGCTGCCGTGAAGGCCGCCATGGACTTCGCCGAGAACTCGCCGATCCCGGACGAGCGCGAGCTCTGGACGGATGTGTTTGTGAACCCGCAGCCGAATCTCTCGCCGCAGGGTGAGTACCTGATCGGCGCGAAGAATCCGCTGCTGTGAACGTACCCGCCGCGCCTCCTCTCCCCGCATGCGGGGAGAGGACGACTCGATGCAAAGCATCGAGTCAGGTGAGGGGATTGGGTGTACCTGAGTGACATGGTGTCCGGATGCGGAACACCCCTCCCCGGTCTCGCCAAGCCTCGACCACCCCTCCCCGCTGAAGCGGGGCGGGGTGGCGCGTTACTCGAATTTGATTCCCTGCGCCAGCTCCAGCTTCCCGCTGAAGTTGATGGTGCAGGTCTGACGCCGCATGTAGGCCTTCCACGAATCTGATCCGGACTCGCGGCCGCCGCCGGTGTCTTTCTCGCCGCCGAACGCGCCGCCGATTTCGGCGCCGCTGGTGCCAAGGTTGACGTTGGCGATGCCGCAGTCGCTGCCAGAGCCCGCGGGGCTGAGGAAGCGCTCGGCGATGCCGGCGTCGCGGGTGAAGATGCACGACGACAAGCCCTGGTCGACGCCGTTCTGCATTGCGATCGCGTCGTCAATGTCGCGGTACGTGAACACATAGAGGATGGGCGCGAAGGTCTCTTCGCGGGCGATGGGCAGCTGGTTGTTCGCAGGGGCGCGGATGATTGTGGGCTGGACGAAGTGGCCAGTGAGGCCGGTGACGGGTGCGCGGCTGCCGCCGACCAGAACTGTGCCGCCCTGCTGCTTCGCGGCGGCGATCGCCTGCTCGAACCCTTCGACCGCGCGAGCGTTGACCAGCGGGCCGACCAGTGTGCCATCCTGCGCTGGATCGCCGATTTTGACCGACTGGTACGCTTTGGTGAGCTTGGCGAGGAGTTGGTCGACGATCGACTCGTGGGCGATGAGACGGCGCGTCGTCGTGCACCGCTGGCCGCAGGTGCCGACGGCGGCAAACACGATCGCGCGGGCCGCGAGATCCAGATCGGCGTCCTCGTGCACGATGGCGGCGTTGTTGCCGCCGAGCTCGAGCAGGCTGCGCCCGAGGCGCTTGGAGACGACCTCGCCGACCCGCCGCCCCATGCGGCACGAGCCCGTCGCACTGATCAGCGGCAGCCGTTTGTCCGCGATGAAGCGCTCGCCGATCACTTGGTCACTGCCCATGACCAGCGTGAACAGGTCCTCGTGCCCGAAACGCGATGCGACCCGCTGCGCCAGTGTGTTTGATGCGATCGCGATGATGGGCGCCAGCAAGCTCGGCTTCCAGACAACGCTGTCGCCGCAGACCGCGGCGAGCATGGCGTTCCAGGCCCAGACGGCGTTGGGGAAGTTGAAGGCGCTGATAACGCCGACGGGGCCCAGGGGGAGCCACTGCTCGCGCATCGCGTGGCCGGGGCGCTCGCTGGGCATCGTCAGGCCGTACAGCTGGCGCGACAATCCCACCGCGAAGTCGGCGATGTCGATTGTCTCCTGCACCTCGCCCCGTGCTTCGCTGGTGATCTTGCCGACCTCCGCCGTGATGATCGCGCCGAGCGCGTCCTTGTGGGTGCGGAACTCGTCGCCGATGGCACGAACGACCTGGCCGCGTATTGGTGCCGGAACCTCGCGCCACTTCCGGAACGCTGCAACGCTGCGCCCGAGCGTCTCTTCGTACGACCGCTCATCGTCCAGCCGCACCGCCGCGATCGGCCGACCGGTCGTCGGGCTGCTCACGATCGAAAGGCCTTTGTCCTGCGACGCCGGGATATTGAGGATCAGGCGGGGATGATCGATCAGCGAAAGCGAGGACAGAGCTTCGCGAAGAGCGTGCGTCATGCGGGATGGTAGAAACAGCGAACGCCGTCGCCGAACCGGAGCGGGGCCTTCCAGGCCCCGGCGAATGACGACAACGCGCCCCATAGCACCAGTGGGACCGGCCTCTGGCCGGTCGACCCACGCTCCCATCTGTGCAGACCGGCCGCAGGCCGGTCCCACTGGCGCGATCAGGACACGCAGCCGCTACTCGCCGGGGCTTGGAAGGCCCCGCCCCCGTACTCGTGCCAACTCCCAAAACGAAAAAACCCCGAGCCTGTGCCCGGGGTTTCTGCAATCAACTCAATCGCTCACTCACCGAGCCGCGCGACGCAGGGCCTCGGCCTTGTCGGTGCGCTCCCAAGTGAACGTGTCGTACTTCTTGCCCTTGTAGACGATCGTGCCGGGCTTGCGGCCGAAGTGGCCGTGCTTGGCGGTGGGGGAGAAGATCGGCGTGCGGAGGTTCAGCGTCTCGATGATCTTGCGGGGGGTCAGGCCGAAGACCTTGCGGACGGCGGCGCTGATCTTCTCCTCATCGACGGTGCTGGTGCCGAAGGTGTCGACGTACACGCTGGTCGGCTCAGCGACGCCGATGGCGTAGGAGAGCTGAATCTCGCAGCGCTCGGCGAGGCCGGCGGCGACAACGTTCTTGGCGATGTAGCGGGCCATGTACGCGGCCGAGCGATCGACCTTGGTCGGGTCCTTGCCGCTGAACGCGCCGCCGCCGTGACGGCCCATGCCGCCGTAGCTGTCGACGATGATCTTGCGGCCGGTGAGGCCGGTGTCGCCGTGCGGGCCGCCGATCTCGAAGCGACCGGTGGGGTTCACGTGCACCTTGATGTTGTTGTTCCACCAGCGGCCGAGCACGGGCTTCAGGATGTGCTGGATGACGGCCTTCTTGAGCGCCGGCTGCTTGCTGTTCCACTCCGGTCCGTGCTGGGTGGAGAGGACGACGGTGTCGACGCGCTTGGGCTTGCCGTTGACGTACTCAACGGTCACCTGGCTCTTGGCGTCGGGGCGCAGGCCCTTGATCTTGCCGCTGCGGCGGACGGCGGCCTGCTTCTCGACGAGCTGGTGGCTGAGCTGGATGGCCAGCGGCATGAGCTCGGGGGTGTCCTTGCAGGCGTAGCCGAACATCATGCCCTGATCGCCGGCGCCTTCCTTGTCGACGCCCATCGCGATGTCGGCGCTCTGCTTGTTGAGCGCGACGAGGACGGAGCAGGACTCGCTGTCGAAGCGCATGTCGCCGCTGGTGTAGCCGATGTCGCGGACGGTGGCGCGGACGACGTCGGGGATGTCGACGTAGGTGTTGGTGGTGACTTCGCCGGCGACGACGACGAGGCCGGTGGCGCACAGCGTCTCGCACGCGACGCGGCTGCGCGGATCGTCCGCGAGCATCGCATCGAGAATGGCATCGGAGATCTGATCCGAAACCTTGTCGGGGTGACCCATCGAGACCGACTCGGACGTGAAGAGCTGCGAACGCGCCATGAAAATGGACTCCGAGAGTGACGTGCGAACGCGACCCGACCCGGGCCGCGGAAGGGGACTATTCAATCGTCCCCTTGAGGCCCAGACCATAGGCGGAAGGGTCGAAACTATCCATCCATTCATCCGCATAAGCGGATGAATGTGGTCGTTGGCGAGCTCCCGCATTGACGACCGCGCAACGAAAAACCGGGCGACGAGCGCCCGGTTTCGTGTGTTCGAGTTGTCACTCGATTCAGCGGCGGCGACGCGCGAGGGCGAGGCCAGCGATGCCCAGGCCGGCGAGCGCGCTGGGGGCGGGGATCACGGCGATACCAACGCCGGGGTTGCTCTCGTCCGAGCCAACGCTGCCCATCTCGGCCGCGGGGGCGAAGATGGCGGCGTTGCCGAGGCCAGCGGGAACGTTGATCGCTGACTCGTCGACGATGACGACCGTCATCGTGGCGGCGTCAGCGGCCTTCGAGGGGAACGCGGCCGGGGCCGAGGAAACGGTGATCTGACCGGACTGGCCGTTGTTCATAATGAACTCGGCCTGAGCCATCGAGGCGAGCCCGACGACGCCGGCGACAACAACAAGAACGGAACGCTTGGACATAGTCGAGCTCCTAAAAAAGCGCAATCACAGTCTCCCACCGACGGCGTGACGGCTCGCGTCAAACATGCCACAGAAAGCACAACCCGACCAGTCGTTCCAAACGTTCGAGACAAGATCGTCGGAAAAGTCGGTCCGCGGACAGCGTTACAAGACGCTCCGGGCACCAAAAAGAAACCGGACGCAGGCTGCCTGCGTCCGGTCGAGCGATGCAGAGGCGATGTTCAGGCCCGGCGACGGCGGGCGGCGAGCACGCCAACCAGCCCCGCCGCGGCGAGCGAGCCGGGGGCCGGGATGATCGTGTAGCTGGTTTCGTACCCGCCCACGTTGTCGTCGTAGTACCCCGCCGAAGCGTTGAAGCCAAAGGCGTCTGCGATCCCCAGCACCAGGAAGCCCGCTCCATCCGGGACAGAGAACGCCTGGGTCGTGCCGCTGCCGGTGCCGGTCTTGCCGTCCCCAATGAAGAAGACCTGGCGCAGTCCGGGGCTGTAGCTGGCCTGCTGATAGCTGGCCAGATTTGGATAGGACATGCCGCCGGGGGCGCTGAGGGCGGAGATATCGCCGGCCTCGATGAAGACGCCGACGAGCCGGCCGCCTCACACTCGAACGCAACACTCCGAACCACCCCTCTCTGGCGTGCTCCGGTGCGTCGCGATTCCGGGTCGCCCGCACGAGTCCGAAGCAGCGAACCTCTTCAGTCGGAACGTGGTAGGGTGTTGAGCGCACAGCGGGACAGGTAGAGGTCGGCGGGTGGAGCAAGAGCGAGTGCAAACGCCAAATGAACGAGCCCCGAGCGTGAGCGAGCGGGTCTTTGGCCGGACGCGCAAGGCCCCGTCGTTCACGCTCTGGGCTCGTTCTCACCCACGCCCGACGATCAATGCGAGGGATCGTTCAGCTTCGGCCAGACTTCACCGGCGTGGAGGTGCGGCATGACGACCGCAGCATGGATTTACTGGATCATCGGAGCCGCCCTCGGCGGCGTCGGTTTCTTCCTCTCCACCTGGGCGCTGCTCTCCGACTGGCTCGCGGGCCATCGCAAACAACGCCGCTGTGCGAAATGCTGGTACGACATGGGCGCGGTGGTCGGGCTGAAGTGCCCGGAGTGTGGGCGCGAGGCGAAGAGTGAGAAGGGGTTGCACAAGTCGAGGAGGCGGTGGCGGATCGCATCGCTCGGAATTGCGGCGGCGATCGGCGGACTTGTTCTGAATCTCGTCGCGCTCGGACAGTTGCGAGGCTGGATGAACGCGATGCCGATCTGGGCACAGATCCGGTTGATCGAAGTCATCGGTGCGCAGCCGGCTCTTTTCTCGCTCGGTCGGAACAAGGTCAAGGGCAGTGATCTTTCGGACACGCAGTTTCAAGCGATCGAGCTCGCCGTTGTCGAGAGCCTCGAGGACAGCGGAGCACCGATGTACGAGAAGCAAGTCCTCCTGGACTGCTTTTACATGCTCGGCCGCGAGCCGCTCGACCGGGTTCGATTCGGCAACGCGGCCGTTGACTATGTTCTTTCGACTCCGAACCTCGATATGCCCAGCACCCCGGCTGTTGCGTGGGGTCTGAACCTTCGCGGCCCCACGTACGCTGCCGAACAAGCCCTGAAGCAGCTCGGCCCGCAACGTGACAGCCGCCTGCTCGGTCGACTGTTCGGGGCGATGCTGAAGGGACCGATGGATGCCGCACGCGTGCGTGCGATCGCGGACGTCACGCAACGCATGCCGTCCCGCATGGGGTTCGGCGACATCGATCCCGTCATGAACGCTCATGCGGACGTGTTCTTTGGTAGCATCCTTGAGAACCTCCGCGAAGCGCAGGGTGAAGACGTGTTCAACGTCCTGTCTCCCATGTACATGCTGCTTCGTTCCTCCACCACGCCGTCAACGGCACGCGACGAGATCGTGAAGACGGCGGCGGAGCTGCTCGGAAGCGCCGACCCCAAACTCCGCTCGGTGTGCCGCGATGTGACCGATCCGACTTTTGGCGAGAAGATCCTCCCCGCGCTTCCCGCCCTGGTCTCTCACCTTTCCAGCGAGGTCGGCGAGACCCGTACCTGGGCCAAGCGCGTCCTGACGCGACTGCAACTCAGCGAAGGCTCCAACCAGATCCTCCTGGAACTGCTCGCCAGTCGGTTCTGTGAGCAGGACCCTCAACGGCGGCTCGACGCGATCGAGGTCTTTCGCGCCAGAGTCCCGACGCCACTCACGCCGCTCCGTGCCGATGTCTTTGCGTGCCTCGACACGATCGATGACGCCGCCGCGCTCGACGCCGCACTCGCGGCGTTTTTCCCCGACGAAGCCACCGGGATCGTCTGGCAGCCCCAAAGCCCGGGCCCGGCGAACCCGGAGTTGCGAGCGCTCCTGGCCCGCATGCTGCAACACCCCGGAGCCCGCACCGCCGCCGCGGCCCGTTGGCTCGGCGAACGCGGCGACGCCAAGAAGGAGCTTCGCACACAACTCGCCGCCGTCGTGAGCGACACCTCACGCACCCCCGCCGACCGCGCCGCCGCTCGCGATGCCATCCTCCACATCCGCGATCGCGCGGACCCCAGCATCGATCCCTTGACCCCGCTTGAACTTGCGGCGCCGAGGTGACATCGCGCCCACTCGCGCGTTCTCATGTTTCCGTGCATTCGTCTGCTCCGCCGACGCACCGCAGGGCCATCTCGTCATCCGTCTGGACGAGCCCCGAGCGTCAGCGAGTGGGGCACTTCTCAGAAGGCAAAGGCACCCACTCGCTCACGCTCGGGGCTCGTTTGGAGAGCTTGCGATCGCCCTGTACGCCGCCACTTGGCCGCTGCGTCACCCGTGCGCTGCGTCCTTCCCTCTCCCCCGATACCCTGCCCCCATGCCCGCCGACTCCTCCAACGGCTCGCGCCGCAACGGTCTCACCTACGCCTCCGCCGGCGTCGACATCAACGAGAAGGACTCGTTCACCGAGTCGCTCGAGTCCACCATGCGCCGCACCTTCGGGCCGCGGGTCATTCCCAACCCCGGCGGCTTTGCGGGCCTGTTCCGGCTCGATTACAAGAAGGGGCTCTTCAGCCGCAACTACAAAGACCCGGTGCTCGTCGCCTGCTGCGACGGCGTGGGCACGAAGGTGAAGCTCGCCGCCGAGATGGGCGTGTACAACACCGTCGGCATCGACCTGGTCGCGATGAACGTGAACGACCTGATCGTGCAGGGTGCCGAGCCTCTGATCTTCCTGGATTACATCGCCGTGCCGACGGTGGACAAGAAGATGCTCGCCGCGTTGGTCGAGGGCGTCGCCGAGGGCTGCAAGCAGTCCGGCTGCGCGCTCCTCGGCGGCGAGACCGCCAACATGCCCGATGTGTACGCCGCGGGAGATTTCGACCTCGCCGGCTTCTGCGTCGGCGTCGTCGAACTCAAGCGAGCGATCAACCCGACCCGCGTCAAACCCGGCGACGTCGTCCTGGGCCTCGCCTCCGCCGGCATCCACAGCAACGGCTACTCGCTGGTGCGGAAGGTCGTGAAGCACGCGGGGCTGGATCTGGGGAAGGTGTACGAGGAGCTGAACGAGAAATCGCCAAAGGGTCAACGGGCCAAAGGGCCAAAGAAGAAGAACGGGAACGGCGCGCCGAAGACTCTCGGCGAGGTCCTGCTCACGCCCACCCGCATCTACGCGGGCAACATCGTCAAGCTCCAACGCAACTACCGCGTCAAGAACGTCATCAGCGGCATGGCCCACATCACCGGCAGCGGCCTCGCCGACAACCTCGTCCGCTCGATCCCCAAGGGTTGCGACGCTGTGATTGATCGCTCCTCGTGGCCCGTGCCGTCGGTCTTCACGTTCCTGCAGCAGCACGGCCACATCGACGACGAAGAAATGAAGCGGGTCTTCAACCTCGGCATCGGCTACTGCGTGATCGTGCGCAAGGCCTTTGCCGAGAGCATCAAGGAACAGCTCGAGAAGCTGGGCGAGAAGGTCTTCGTGATCGGCGAGATCGTGAAGGGCAAGGGCGTGGTGCGGGAGCGCTGACCGCTCGTGTCGCCCGTATCGCTCGTGTCGCACAGTTCGCACCACGTTCGCATGAGCGAACATCCTGCATGCGAGCGATTGCCGCTTCGCCTTTAGACTGAAGTTGGACCCACAGGGGTCAAACTTCAGGAGGCACAACATGCTCCGTTCCCTTCCCGCCGTTCTCCCGCTGCTCGGCCTGTCGCTGCTCGCGCACGCCGGGATCACCGTCACCAACGTCGCCCGCTCCGTGCACGCGCGGGCCTGCGGCACGACCAACGCCGGTACCTTCTGCGACTACGACGCCGATCAGAACTACACCTCCGGCTTCTGGACCCGCAACGCGCTTGCCGATCGGGTGGCGAGTAGCCCCTTCGGCTCGGTGCATTCGACCGCTCAGGCCGTGCAGCACAGCACCGCCACCGATGCGACTATCGAGTGCCAGCTGACCATGTACAACTTCATCTCCGCGAGCGGCGACACGTTCGGCGGATCCGAGGCCAAGCTCGCGTTCGAGGTCCGGTTCTACACACCCGCCAACGCCGACATGCACCTCACCACCGACATCACCGGCGACGGATGGTGGATCGTGGTGAACAAGTTCTCGGGGCGCGAGGTCTTCAGCGGCCGCACCGCGAGCTCGACGATCATCCCGATCGACCGCGGCGAGTGGGTGATGCGGATCGAGAACGGCCGCGGGCCCAACTGCGGTCCCTGCTCTCTCAGCATCACCGAAACGCTGAGCGCCACCGTCACGTTCGACTTCGGCCCTTGCCTGGCCGACTTCAACGCCGACCTGCTCGTCGATGATGCAGACTTCTCGGTCTTCGCCGTCGCCTACGACGAACTGATCTGCCCAAGCTTTCCCGAGACCTGCACCGGCGACATCAACAAGGATGGCTACGTCGACGATGCCGATTTCCAGCTTTTCGCCGTCGCCTACAACGACCTGCTCTGCCCGTAGGCAGATCTTTCTGATTTCCGCTGCAAGGTTTGGGTGTTGTGCGTGATCTCCTTGGGAAACCACTGGAGATCACCATGCCCACGCGCCTGTCGCCCGCTCGCAATCACATCGCACGGATCGCCGTCAGTGGCCTCGCGATGAGCGTGGCGGCGCTCTCCCATTCCGCACCCGTCATCTATAACCTCGGCATCTTCCCCGGCGGCACCGAATCGCACGGTGCGGCGGTAAGCCACGACGCGACGTACGTCACCGGGTTCGGCGACTACATCTTCAACAACCAGACGTTCTACTACGCCTTCCGATGGAGCATCGCCGGCGGCCTTGTAAATCTGGGAACGCCGGTGTCGATCGCAACGACCGCGGGAAACTCGATGGATCATGCGGGGCTGGCGATCGCCGGCAATGGGGGCAACAAGCTCTTTCGCTGGACCGTTTCGGGCGGCATGCAGAACCTGGGGCTGCTCCCGGGGGGCACGCTCGGCCTGGCAACCGGAATCAGCGGCGATGGAACGATCGTCGTCGGCTGGAGCAACGCGCCCGACGGCAACTCGTACGGCGTGCGCTGGGTCCATCCCGGTGGAGGCGGGCTTGTCGCTTTGCCGACGCTGCCGGGAGGTTTCCAAGGAAACTCCGCGTACGGGATCAGTTCTGACGGATCAACGATCGTTGGTGGCAGTTCGTGGAGCGGATCGGGATACCGCGCGTGCCGCTGGCTGCCGGGGAACATCATTCAGAATCTCGGGATCCTCCCGGGCGGGACCGATTCGCGCGCGTTCGGCATCAGCAAGAACAACGCCGTCATCGTCGGCGATTGCCAGATCCCAACCGGCGACCGCATGTTCCGATGGGTCGGCGCGATGCAGAATCTGGGCACGCCGCTCGGCTCGACCGATTCGTACGCGCGCAGCACGAACTACGACGGCAAGGTGGTAACAGGGCGGGCAAAGATCGCGTTCGTGACGTATCGCGCCGCATACTGGAGCACAACCGCCGGGATTCAAGACCTTGGAGCCTACTTCACATCGCTCGGCGGCAACCTTACCGGCTGGGTCCTGCTCGACGCCTGGGGCGTCTCCAACGACGGCTCCGCCATCGCCGGCACCGGCACCTTCAACGGTGCGACGCGAGCGTTCCTCATCAAGGGCCTGCCCTGCCCCAGCACCGCGACGATCGTGACCGACCCGATCAACACCGCCGTCTGTTCAGCGCCGTCGTCGAGCGCCCTGCTCGCCACCACGATCGACGCCCCCGGCGACGTGACGTATCAGTGGAGCGTTGAATCGCCCCCCAACAGCGGCGTCTTCGAGCCCATCACCGGCCCGACGTACGCCGATACCACCGGCCTCACCTTCGAGGTCGCCGGCTGGGAAGGCCCCGAGATCACCATCACCGGCGCTCGCGCCCCGTCGTGGATCAAGGACATCAAGGTCGTCGTCGGCGTCACCAACCCCTGCGGCACGGTCAACACCAGCGTCGCCCGCGTCGCCCTCTGCACCGCCGATCTCACCTGCGACCTGCAGGTCGACGACGCCGACTTCGTGCAGTTCGCCAACGCGTACAACGACCTGCTCTGCCCCGAGGGAATTCCCGGCCTCCCGCCGTCCTGTCCCGGCGACCTAAACCAAGACACATTCGTGGACGATGCCGACTTCGTGCTCTTCGCCGAGGCGTACAACGCGCTCTTGTGCGTGTGATTCACGCGGCACCGACGCCGCTGGCTCAGTTTCCGCGGAGCGAGCGCAAGAGTTCAGCCGGGTTGGTCTTCGCGGCGGTCTCTCGGACCTGGGGCTCGTACTGGTCGTAAAGCGTCTTGGCGCGGCGCGACTCGCTTTCAAAGAGCGAACGGAGATCGATGGCAGTGACCTGACGTCCGCCGCGGTAGTACTGCTTTGCGACCATGCCGATGGCGTACGTCGTCGCAAACGTCAGCACCGGACCGGTTCCCCAGTTCGCGGCCGAACGCCCGACGCCACCGATGGTTTTGCCCAGCACGCTCCCCGCGAGGCGACCGAGGAACTTGCGCGTGTACTGCTCGACCATCTGTGCGGTGACGCCGATGCCGATCGTCGCAAGGAACTCCTTGATCGACGACGCTCCGAGAGGATGGCCGTAGGAGCGACCGATGGCGTAGACCATTTTCGTCTGCAGCGGGATGATCGCGAGCGTGGCGAGGTTCTGCGGAAGCAGTTCGACGGCGGCGGTGAGAATCGCGTAGCGCAGAACACTCGAATCAGTCTCCGTGTCGCGCGGATCCACGACTCCCGAGGCCGCGACCCCAACGCCGACCGCCGCCGCGCTCGCCAGCACCGGAAGCGGTGGGGGTGCCTGCAGGACGGGATCCGCCTGTATGCCATCCGCGATGGCGTCTGCTTCAGCGATCTCCCGTTGCGACTCTGTCGGTGACCGCCCGAGCGCGAGCGCCAACTCCTGCAGAAACGCGCGTTCCTCCGGTGTCGTCTTGCCGTCTGCCTCGCAGACACCAAGGGCGCTCTCCCAGGCCAGTTGACGCCACGCGTCATGCGTCAGGACCGCTGCCTCCGCACCGATCGTCGTCTGCTTCAGCAGCACTCGCCGCACCGCCTCGGAGGTGTTCGCGTCCCCGAGTCCCTCGACAATCTCGCGGACCTTGGCCCGTTCGGCGTCGGACTTCGTGCCGTCCGCGAACGCCGCAAAGACAGTCAAGGCAGTCAAGGCGCGGACTTCGGGTTTGGGTCTCGTCTCAGTCATGGTTTCACCTCGCCAATGGTATTGGGTGAGCGGATCCTGCCACGTCGTGGCGAACCGGCACCGCAAAAGCAACACCGCCCCGGTGGTGGGCCGGGGCGGCGTCGTATTCGGCAACGGGATTGGTGGTGGTGGGAGTGGACGCCCCGTCGCCTTGTGGTGACCTCTGGTGGGAAGGCACCATCCTGGCGGCAGACGGAAAACACACGTCCTGCCTTGCTTGTTGGCGGAGCACGCGTGCCTCAGAGCGAGGTCGCTGCACTCTCCGCCGAAAGTGCCGAGGCGTGCTTTCGCACAACACGGCGTGGATCCTGTCTTCGGCTCCGTTCCGACCGTCCTTGGTCGGGGCCTCTCGGTGACGCGGGGGGTGGAGACCGGCGCATCCTTGCGCCGCGAGGCAATTCCCTTCGCAGATCCCCGCGCCGGAGAGGATCCGGCGCTGAAAACAATCACTTGCTTGTCTGCCCCATCCACCGCCTTTGAATGCAGTGGGGAGGGGCCGAATCCCAGGCGGCGAGTCTCCTCGCACACCGCGGGCCAAACGGGTCAGCAAACCTGGCCGAAGGCGTGGTTTACGCCGTCCGACCCCATCCGACGCGGCCTTCCTGACGCCCGAACTCGTCGGACGACTGAGAGGGGCTGATCCGCCGCGGCTCGGCGCTCTTCAGCTCCTCACGGCGTCCGTGCCGCGCCAGCGTGGCAGGCTCTCCGCCAGCGTGGGCATCTTCTGGAACCGTTCCTTCAAAGTCTGCATCCATGCACGACCTCTCACTTCCAGTCGATCGCGAACACCGATCACCACAACCTCACTCGGGATCTCCGCCAACTCCAGGTGCAGCTTCGGCAAGGTGAGTCGCCCTGCCGAATCCGGCTCGATCCGCTCCGCAAGCGAGAAGAAATCCGCTTCGAGCGAGGCCTGATCCGAAGCCGGCATGAGCGTCTCGCGTCCCTGGTTCTGCAGGTTGCTCAACCGCTCAAACACGCCTTCGGGGTACAGCCTCAGGAGCTTCCCGTCCGCCCACGGCACGACGATCCATGCCTTGCCGTGCTCGGACTCGTTCCACTGCCCCCGGTACTTCGCCGGAATGGCCAGACGCTGCTTCGCGTCGATGGTCAGTTCAGCGTGCCCGGTAAACAGCAAGGAAGCCCCCGACCGATGTCTTTGGTGAGTTCCCGCGTCGGCAACGTGCGACCCGCTCGCTCGCGTTCCGACTTGGGAAGATTACCCACTTCTCGACACTTTGCAACACTTCGCCCCACCAGACCTGCAAATTGTGCAGAAGTCGTGCTCTTTGTGGATAGGTGTGGAAAACGCGTCGCTTCGCGCAAGGCCTGCGCCGCACCGCGGTGCTGAGACCACGTCCCAGTACGGCGCAAGTTCCCAAGTCCCCTCGGGTTACCCCTTCGGCTGGCCGAAGCAGGAACCGTGGTTGAGTACCTCCCGCTTCCCGAGAGTCGACGCTCGGACGCGCTGGCGGCCCTTTCCCAGTTGCCGACGGGATGCTTTGTCATCGCCTCCGGCTTCGAGGGGGTCCGCGCGGGAGTGGTCGCACGCGCCGCAGCCGTGGTCGCCGACGACCCGCTTCTCGTCTGCGTCTCGCTGCGGCGGGGTCACTGGATCGAGCCGCTCATCCGCGACAGCCGTGCCTTCGCGATCAGCGTCATCGAACGCGACGACAAGTTCAGCCTGAGAAAGTTCTGCGACGACGCCCCGCACGAGCAGGACCCGTTCGACTGCACGCCCTGGGAATCGCTCCAGAGCCAGTCGCCGATCCTGAAGCGTGCCGCCGTCGGTATCGACTGTGAAGTCGTTCGCCGCGTCGATCTCGAGGCCGACTGCTCGCTCATCATCGGCCGCGTCATAGACGTGCGGCTCGGGGCGATGCAGAACGGCAAGTAGCGAACCCTTTCGCGCACGCGAAGGGTCCCGATGACATACTCGTCACATGGGACGCCCGCCCCGCACCACGCCGGCACGAAGCTCTACTTAGCCCTGCGCGTCTAGCACGCGTCCAATCGCCACGCCCGTCGCCGCCGTGTTGCGTTCGCCCGGCTGGCCATACATCGAAAGCGTTCCGCGGGCCGTGTACGTGGAAGCCGCGGGCGCGGCCGGCGCAGTCACCGCGATGGTCTTCACAGCGGACCCCGCCACCGTCGCCGCCGAAAGCTTGCTGACCGACGCCGCGAGCTTCTCCGGGCGGGCGATCGCGACCTGATCGACCACGCTGTCGGCACGGCGGAGCGAGTCAAAGGACTGCCCGACGGGTGTCGAAGAGGTCGAGGGGGTCGGGCTCGCTGGTTTGCGGCTCACCGCCGTCTGATACGCGCCGGCGAGTCGGAGGGCGTTGGGATCGATCCGCGTCATGCGTCGGGTTCCATCCAGGTGACAGATCGCGTCCGTGCGATCGCTTCCATGCAATCGAGGCGGTCAGCATAGTGGACGCTGACGCCGGCGTGGGCCATCCAAGCCGAAACTCGGCGCGAATCGCGCGGCACGCACCCGACCAAAAACGAAAACCCCGCGCATCGCTTGCGCGGGGTTGGTGTGTTTGCGATCAGGCGGCGTTCACTTGGCCTTCTGCAAAAGCTCCGCCACGGCCTTTCCCGTGTCGTCGGCTCGCCGATTGGCCCAGTCGAGCGCCGTGGCACCGTCCTTGTCCTTCAGCGACGCCTTGGCGCCGAGCGTCAGCAGCATCTTCACTTTTTCTGCGTCGCCGCGGTCGGCTGCGATCATCAGCGCGGTCAGCCCTGCCGCCGACTGCGTATCAAGGTTCCCGCCGCGCTTGTGGATCATCTCCAACGTGGTGACCGGTGCATCGCTCTCCGCGGCCATGTGCACCGGCGTCAGCCCGTCCAGATCCGCGTCGTTGGCGCCGGCGCCAGCGGTCAGCAGCGCGTCGATCTTCTCTTTGTTGCCGGTGCGGATCGCGGTCATCAGGGCGGTGTGGTTCCACTTGTTCTTGGCGTTGATGTCGGCGCCGGACTTGATGAGGATGTCCACGCTCTTCGCGTCGCCGCGGGCCGCCGCCATGATCAGCGCCGTGAAGTTCGCCTCGTCGCGGGCGTTCTTCTCCGCCCCGGCGTCCAAGAGCTTCTGCACCATCGCCGGCGTGCCCCAGCCCGCGGCCCAGATAAGGGCCGAGCGCCCGTCGCGGCTGCGAGCCTCCAACTGCGGCTTGGCCGCCAGCAGAATCTCGGCTGCCTTCTCCTGTCCCGCAAAGATCGCGGTCATCAGGGGCGTCATGCCGCGCTGGGCGAGAGGGCCGTCTTCCAGCCCGCTGTCAATCTTCGCTCCCGCCTTCAACTGCGCTTCAAGGCCGGCGATGTTGCCCGCCTCCGCCAACGCGTGCAGCGACACGCCGGTGACCGATGCCGACGGCGCGGCGCCGACATCCTGCGGCAACTGGCGGATGGAGTAGTACAACACAGCTCCCGCGGCCGCGAGTGCGCCGACGGTGATGATGAACGAGAACGGCTTGCGATCCGACATGGGAAGTCTCCCGACGGGCCAAGGCCGGATGCCACGGCCCGATACCCAAAGACTATCACATAGACGGCGGCGAGGGGAGGGGGTTGCGCGGAAAGCTCAAGGCGGCAAAGCTCAAAGCAGCAAATCAAGGCAAACCAGCAGGTTGTCTGTTTGAACACCCAACGAAAACACCCGCGCCCATGCGCGGGTGTTTTGACCTCAAACCTCAGCCCTAAGTCCTAAGCCCTCACCCCTCTCCTACTCCCCATCATCATGCGGCTTGTACGCCGCCACCACCGCTGCCTGCACCTGCGGCGGGGTGTGCTCATCATGGCTGTACTCCATGCTGAACGTGCCCGCTCCGCCGGTCATGCTCTTGAGCTCGTTGGCGTAGTTCTGGAGTTCGCCAAGCGGAGCCACCGCCCGCACCAGGCACGAATCGCCCGACTGCACCAGCGAGTCCTGCACGCGCCCACGCTTTGTGGAAAGGTGCCCGGTGATGTCGCCCATGTAGCGGCTCGGGGCGTTCACCTCGACGATCACGTACGGCTCCAGCAACTTCGGCTTGGCCTTCGCCACCGCGTCGATGAATGCCTTCTTGCCCGCGGTGACGAAGGCGATCTCCTTGCTGTCGACGTCGTGATACTTGCCGTCGTAGAGCGCGACGCGGATGCCCTGCATCGGATACCCCGCGAACGCGCCGCTGTCGATGATCTGTTTGACGCCCTTTTCGACCGCCGGCCAGAACTGGCGGGGCACCGTGCCGCCGACGACCTCGCTGGCGAACTCAAACCCGGTCGGATGGTCCGTCGGCAAGGGCTCGATGCGGAGGAACACCTCGCCGAACTGCCCCGCCCCGCCGGTCTGCTTGCGGTGGCGGTGGTGGCCGTCGGCCTGACTGGTAATCGTCTCTTTGTACGCCACCTTGGGCTGGCTCGTCACAAGATCAATGTTGTACTGCTTCTTGAACTTCTCGCACACGATCCGCAGGTGCAGCTCGCCCAGGCCGCGCATCACGGTCTGGTTGGTCGCCGCGATCCGCTCGATCTTGAGGCTCGGGTCCTCGGCCATCATCTTGTGCGCCGCCGACGAGAACTTCGTCTCGTCCGCCAGGTTCTTGAGCTGGATCGCCAGCCCGTACAACGCCTTGGGCAACGGCAGCGGGCGCAGGTGCACCGTGCTCGCCTCCGCGGCCTCGTGCAGGATGCCGTTGAAGTGGAGTTCATCCACCTTGCTGATCGCGGCGATCTCGCCCGGGCCGACCTCGCTCACTTCCACGTGGTCCTTGCCCTGCAGCTTGAACAAGTGCCCGACGCGGAAGGGCTTGTTGTTGTCGTCGATGTACAGCTCTTGCTTGTGCTTGATGGTGCCGCTGTGGACGCGGAAGATGCCCAGCTTGCCGACGAAGGCGTCGGTGGTGATCTTGAACACGTGCGCGATGACCTTGCCCTTCGGGTCCGGCCGCGGCACGTAGTCTTCTTCGATCGGCTGGCCGTTCTCGTCCTCGCCCTTGCGGATCTCAAGCTCGGGCGGCGAAATCTCCAGGGGGCTCGGGCAGAGGCTGGCGAACACATGCAGCAGATCGTCCACGCCCGCCCCGGTCTTGGCCGAGACAAAGCAGATCGGCACCAGGTGCGATTCGCCCAACGCCTTCTCAAACGCCGCGTGCAGCTTCTCGGGATCGAAGCCGGCGCCCTCGCCCTTCTCCAGATACTCCATCGTCAGCTCTTCATCGACCTCGATCACCTGCTCGACGATGTTCTTGTGCGCCTCGTGCACGCTGGAGAAATCGGTCTGATCTCCCGCGCTGTCGTGCCCGTCGTGCTCGAAGACGTTGATGACCTTCTTGCCCTTGAGCGTGGGCAGATTGATCGGCAGGCAGATGTTCCCAAACGTCTCGCGTATCTGGGCGACCAGGTCGGGCAGTCCGCTCTGATTCTCTTCGATCTTGTTGATGATGATCATCCGCGGGATCTTGCGATCACCCGCGATGCTCATCAGCCGCCGCACCGTGGAGTCGATGCCCTTGTGAGCATCGATCACGACCGCGACGGTCTCGACGGCGGGAAAGCACGCGATGGCGTGCCCGAGGAAATCAACCAGGCCGGGAGTATCGATCAGGTGGACCTCGTGCCCCTCGTAGTCAAAGTGCACGAACGCGGGCTGCAGCGAGTGCTTGTGGTGCTTTTCCTCGTCGGTGAAGTCGCTGACGGTGTTGCCTTCCTCAACAGAACCGGCGCGGGTGAGCGCGCCGGTAGAAAACAAAAGCTTCTCGGTAAGTGTCGTCTTGCCGCTGCCGCCAGACCCGACGAGGCAGATGTTGCGCACGTCGGCGACGGAGCGGGCGGATGCAGATCCATGAGAATTGGACATGGGTTCCTTTCCGGCCGCCGGCGAGTGGGATGGTGCGACGCGCGGGTTGGTGATGGAACCGAAGAAGCCAGGAACCCGACGCCGAAGCCCGAAAGACTCGCGTGCGGCCCGATGGCCCTCGCCCAAGACAGATCGCGGAGCAACGCACGCCGCGAGGTGTCGGAGGCGAGGACTCATCGCATTCTACCTGTTGCATCGGCCCGGTGGAAGGGGCGGAAGTGTGGATGGTGCACAGAAAGCACGATCGCTTTGCCCGAGAATGAACTCGTTGGTAATCTGGTCGTATGAACAGCCGTGGTTCGCGGGATCGGCGGATCGACCTGCGGTCGTGACTGTTGCAACGCGCCGCTGGTCGCCCAGATGGAGTATCGCAGCGCCGCGGCGGGCGCATCGCGCGTCCGTCTATCTATGGGCGGACGGCCCGGGGGCCATCAGTTCGCCGCGTACCCTTGCCTCCCATGCCCCCCCTCGTCACCCGCTTCGCCCCCTCTCCCACCGGCCACCTCCACATCGGCGGCGCCCGCACCGCCCTCTTCTGCTGGGCCTTCGCCAAAAAGTCCGGCGGCCGCTTCATGCTCCGCATCGAGGACACCGACGCCGCACGCAGCAGCCTTGAGTCAGCCCGCGGCATCATCGAGGACCTCCACTGGCTCGGCATCGTCAACGACCTCGGCCCCTTCATCAAACCCGACGGCACCATCGGCCAGCACGACTGGGAACCCAATAGCGGCCGCCCGCCCGTCGGCGAGTACTTCCAGGCCCGGCGCGTCGCGATCTACAACGCGTACCTCGAGCGCCTCATCACCAGCGGCCGCGCGTATCCCGCGTTCGACACCAACGAGGAAACCGAGAAGCAACGCGCTGCCGCCGTCGCCGCCAAGCAGACGTACCGCTACCCACGCCCCGCCGACATCGAGTTCGGCAAGTACACGCCCGCCATGCAGGAGCGCTGGAAGCGTGCCGAGGCTGGCGAGCGCCACGTCGTCCGCTTCGCCGCTCCGAACGAGGAGATCGTCGTCCACGACGAAGTCCTCGGCGATGTCCGCTACGCCCCGGGCGAGATGGACGACTTCGTCATCCGCAAGGCCGACGGCTTCCCCACGTACCACTTCGCTGTCGTCATCGACGACGAGACCATGGGCGTGACCCACGTTCTCCGCGCTCAGGAACACCTCAACAACACGCCGCGCCACGTCGCGCTGCAGAAAGCCCTCACGCACCCCGACGGCACCGCCTTCCGCATCCCGCTCTACGCCCACATGCCCATCATCTGCAACATGGACGCGAGCAAGATGAGCAAGCGCGACAAGGCGAAGGCCGCGCGGAAGGCCGCCAAGGACGCGATGGCGAAGGACAAGAGCGTGACGGCAGAGAGTCTGATCGAAGCGATGAACGCTCAAAGCTCAAAGCAGCAAAGCTCAAATCAGGGCACTTCTCAAGGCACCTCGGCGGTGGGTGCGGACTTGTCACTCCTCCCCGCCTTCCTCTCCGGCGACAACGACAACGTCCAAGTCGCCGAGGCCCTCGCCGCCCACTTCAAGATCGCCCTGCCCGAGATCGAAGTCTGGGACTTCAAGAAGAACGGCTACCTCCCCGAGGCCATCTGCAACTTCGTCGCTCTGCTCGGCTGGAACCCCGGCCTCAAGACCCCCGACGGCAAGGACCTCGAGAAGTTCGACAACGCCTTCCTCGCGTCGCACTTCGGCCTCGATCGCATCGGCAAGACTGCCAGCAAGTTCGACCGCAACAAGCTGCTGTCGTTCAACGCCGACGCAATCAACGGCCTCAGCGACGAAGAGTTCGCCAAGCGATGGCGCGAATGGTGCACCGAGTTCGAGCCCGCCTTCGCTCAGAAACTAGACGGCGTCGACTCCCCTTCCCAGCGGGAAGGGGCAGGGGGAAGGGTTCTGTCTTCTCCTTCTTCTCCCCGCTGGCTCGCCCTCGCCAAAGCCGTCAAGGCCCGCGCCAAAACCCTCCGCGACGGCGTGAAGTCCTCGGCCTTCGTGCTCCGCGACGATGCCGCCACCGACTTCGACCCCGCCGCCGTCGAGAAGAACCTCAAGGCCAACAACAACCAAGGCCTGACACTTCTCCGGACCGCCTTCGAGCGTCTGCAAGGTGTCGACGAAGCGACTTGGAACGCCGCCACGCTGCACGCGCTGATCGAGCAAGTTGGCCAGCAGGCTGGCACCGGGCTCGGCCCGGTGTCGCAGGCGATCCGTGTCGCAATCGCCGGCGCCGCCGTCAGCCCGCCGCTCGGCGAATCGCTCGCCGTGCTCGGCCGCCGCTCATCGCTCGCCCGCATCGACACGTGCCAGAAAACGCTGGCGACGTGAAGACAGAGGCATCAGGTATCGGGCAAGAACAACCCGCAGAACCCGCGCGACGCACCCATTCCTGCGCCCTCGCCACCTCGCCACCTAGGCACCTCATCCTCGTGCCCCGCTCGGCCTTCGTTCGCATCCCGCATTTGCATGCGGATCGATCGCAATCGCCGATGCTCCGTTTCCACGCGCGGAGCGCGTGCCTGCTCATCTCGATTTCTCCCCAGCCTCGGAGCCGCGGCATGCTGCGAAAGCTCATCCTTGTCTGTCTCTGTCTCCTCGCCGCCCTCGCGCCCCGCGCCGCCGCACAGGACGCCGACAGCCTCGCCGTCGGCTCCGCCGCGCCCCCGCTCGTCATCGACCAGTGGCCCCGCGGCGTGCCCGTCACCCGTTTCGAACGCGGCCGCGTCTACGTTGTCGAGTTCTGGGCCACATGGTGCACACCCTGCCACCTCGTCGTGCCGAAGCTCACTGAGCTGCAACGCGACAACCCGGCGCTCACCGTGATCGGCGTCGCCGCATCCGAGCAGGCAACGACGGTGAACCGTGACGACCGACTCGAGAAGGTGCAGAACTACATCACCAAGCGCAGCGACGAAATCGGCTACACCATGGCGTACGACGGCAGTGGCGAAACCTGGCGCCGCTGGATGGTCGCCGCCCAGCGCGGCGGCATCCCCGCCGCATTCATCGTCGGTCCCGACGGTCGCGTGACCTGGGTCGGCAACCCGCTCGTGCCCGACTTCGAAAAAGAGCTTGCCGCGACGCTCGCTCGTCCCGATGTCAACAAGACTCCGGCCCCAACGCGATTCACCGGCGCCGCGCTCCGCGGCACGCAGCTGCCGCCGCGCACCTTGGCGACGCCGCCCGCGTCTTCTCAGGTCGTCACGCCCAACGTCGCCCCTTCGGTCACGCCGCCCGTCACGTCGACCATCACGACGCCCCGCCTTGATCCGCTGCCGCAGGCCTCCGCCGCTCCCCGTGCGTCACAGCTGCGCGAGATCCGAATCGAGTTCGTGCCCGATTCCAGCAGCTCTCGCGCCCAACAGCGCACGCCCGCAGCGAACCAGCTCACGATCCCCGAGCTGGAACCCGGGGCGGCGAGGCCAACCACCAAGCCAACAACCAATCCAACCACTAGGCCAACAACCAGGCCAACCAGCAAGCCAAACAGCAATCAGGCCGCTCTTTCGACCAACACTCCGGCCAGGAAGCCGGCCAACACGACCGCAAAGTCCCAGCCCCAAACCACAAAGCCCGCCGCCAAGAAGCCGGCCACCACGAAAAAGCCCGCGGCACCCGCTTCGAAGTCCACTTCCAAGCCCGGCTCCAAGCCGACCAAGAAGTCCGACAGCCCCAATCGCTAAACGCCGCCGCGATCGGCACCGAGGCGGCTCACCCACGCAACAATCCCCGCATGAGCGACGGCCTCGACCGCTTCGCGTGCTACGAACTCTGCGTGCAGTCGCCACGCCACGTGAGCGCATTCCTCCGCGGCGTGCACGGCAACAAGCCCGTCGTGCTCCGCGAGGACTTCTGCGGCACCGCCGCCCTCTCCCAACGCTGGCTCGAAGACGCCGCCCGCCTCGGCGAAGCCGCCTCCGCCATCGCGATCGACCTCGACCCCGAAGCCATCGATCGCGCACGCAAGGCCGCATCCCACGCCCCCTCCCCGAGAGAGGGTGCCGCAGGGTGGGTTGGTTCTTCTTCCCGTTCCTCTTTGTCTCCGTCCCTGCAGCTCCTCTGTGCCGACTCCACGAAACCCTCCAACCCCGATCCCGGGTGCGACGTCATCTTCGTCGGCAACTTCTCGATCGGCTACCTCCACACCCGCCGCGAACTCGTCGAGTATCTGCAGCTCTCCCGCTCCCGCCTCGACCGAGGCAACGCCGGCTTCGGCGGCGGGGTCTTCGTCTGCGACACCTACGGCGGAGCGTCCGCGTTCCAGCTCGGCTCGCTCACCCGCAAGCACCCCAGCCGTGCTCGCGAGATCATCCATTACCACTGGCAGCACGAAGACGCCGACCCGCTGACCGCGATGGTCACCAACTCCATCTCCTTCCGTGTCGAAATTGACGGCGAAATCGTGCAAGAGATGCCGCGGGCGTTCGTCTACCGCTGGCGACTGTGGTCCATCGCGGAGCTGCGCGACGCGATGACCGAAGCGGGATTCGTCTTCACCGAGGTCTACGCCGATTGCAACCTCGCCCCCGGCCAGACACCATCCCCGGTGGCTCCGGGAGAGCTCAAGGACGATTGGATCGTCCTTGTGACCGGTCGTACCTCAGAACCGCCGCCACGAGAGAGCCTCCCAGAACATCTGATACCATAACCCAGCGGTTTGGCCATGAGCCCAATGCGGCCGGAATTGTTCCGTCCCCGGGCCTTGCCGATCGCTTCACTTCGGGAGACTGGGTATGCGAGGCATTCACGGCACGGCGTTGGTGGCGGGGCTTGCGGTGGCCATCGTGGCAGCGGGCGTTGGGTCCGCGCGAAGCGAGGAAAGCCCCGAACCGATGGGCCAGTCGCTCCCACGCACGCCCGCCAACCAGCAACCTAAGCCAGCCGACCAGAAGCCCGAGGCCAAGAAGCCCGACGCAAACAAGCCCGCCGAGAAGCCGAAGGAAGCGTCGTCCCTGGGCGTTGGCAACGTCGCTCCCCGCTTCGAGCCCGATGCATGGATCAAGGGTCAGCCCGTCAGCGGCTTCGAGAAGGGCAAGGTCTACGTTGTTGAGTTCTGGGCCACATGGTGCGGCCCCTGCAAGGCCGCCATCCCGCACCTCACCAAGACCCAGAAGGACAACAAGGACCTCATCGTGATCGGCATGGCTAGCTTCGAGCGCAAGCCCAAGTCCGGCGCCGACGACCGCAAGGCCAAGCTCGAGAAATTCGTGCAAGACCAGGGCGACAAGATGGACTATCGCGTCGCCTTCGAGACCGACGATCAGGTCAGCCAGGCCTGGATGGACGCCGCACGCCAGAACGGCATCCCGACCGCCTTCATCGTCGGTGGCGATGGCAAGGTCGCGTACATCGGCTCTCCCGGCGGCGGTTCGTTCGACAAGGCTGTCAAGGCCGCGATCGACGCCGCAAAGAAGGGCGGCTGAACAGCCGTCGTCCGATTGCGCACCTCACGACCCGCTTCGGCGGGTCTTTTCATGCGCGGATCGGCAATACATTGTGTCCTGCCGACGTGAGCACCCCAATCGCCTTGTCGAGCGACTCCTCGCGCACAAACACATAGTCGGTGTCAAAGCTCGCCACCGGCGCGATGCTGATCCCCGCCGCCGCCAGCGGGCCCGCCAGGCTCGCGATGATCCCCACCTGATTGAAATCCAAGACCGCGTCGATCACCAGGGCCTTCCACGGCCCTTCCACCTTCACCGCCGGCGGAACATTTCGCGCCGGGCACACGATGCTCAGTTCGCCCTTGCTCCGCAGCACGATCGACAGCGTCGCATCGTGCGCCCACGGCGGCAGCGGCGCCGCCGCGTCCAACCGGCAGAACGAGTACACGCCTTCCACAACACGAAGCGTCAGGCGGTGGGCAGGGGTTTGCATCGGTGAAGATTACTGCCCCTCGCGTGCGATCGCTGTCTTCCGCCCGGAGGGCGCACGACCGTTGCCGGCGGTTTCAACCGCCGGCGATGTCATCCAAAGTCATCGCTCCCGCCCCTGAGGGGCGAAAGATGCCGGAAAGCCCGGGTGTGCTCGGAACCTCCACATGCAGCAAACCCGAGAGATTGCCGCCTTCCGCACCTCGTAGAATCCCAGCCCCAGATTCTGTGTGCGACCCCTCATGAACGACAACGCCCCTGCCAAAGCCGACCCCGCCGCGCCGACCCCCGCCGAGCGCTCGCTCAACTTCCTCGAGCAGATCATCGAGGCCGACAACGCCGCGAAGAAGTGGGGCACCTGGGGTGACTGGCCCGCGAGCAAGCCCGAGGACAAGTCGCGAGCCAACACGCCGCGCGTCCAGACCCGTTTCCCGCCCGAGCCCAACGGCTACCTGCACATGGGCCACGCCAAGTCCATCTGCCTCAACTACGGCCTCGCCCAGCAGTACGACGGCAAGTTCAATCTCCGCTTCGACGACACCAACCCCACCAAAGAAGAGCAGGAGTACGTCGACTCCATCATCCGCGACGTCAAGTGGATCACCGCCGCCTTCAACACCGGCTCCTTCGACTCCGGCCCTCACGCCGGCGGCCTCTACTTCGCCAGCAACTACTTCGAGCAGATGTACCAGTGGGCCATCGAGCTCATCAAGAAGGGCAAGGCCTATGTCTGCGAGCTCAGCGGCGACGAAGTCTCCGCCCGCCGCGGCACGCCCACCGTCCCCGGCACCTCGCCCTTCCGTGATCGCCCCGCCGCCGAGAGCCTCAAGCTCATCGAAGAGATGAAGGCCGGCAAGCACGCCGACGGCAAGATGACCGTCCGCGCCAAGATCGACCTCGCCTCGCCCAACTTCAACCTCCGCGATCCGATCCTGTATCGCATCGTCCACGAGGAGCACCACAACACCGGCACCGCGTGGTGCATCTACCCGATGTACGACTTCGCCCACGGCTTCGAGGACTCGCTCGAAGGCGTCACCCACTCCATCTGCACGCTCGAGTTCGAGAACCACCGCCCGCTCTACGACTGGTTCCTCGACGCCGTGAACGAAGGCCGCACGCCCGACGGCAGCGGCCCGTGGGGCAAGACGATCCACCACCCGCAGCAGATCGAGTTCGCCAAGTTCCGCCCGACATACACCGTCCTCAGCAAGCGCAACCTGCTCAAGATGGTCGAGGACAAGCTCGTCAGCGGCTGGGACGACCCCCGCATGCCGACGATCAGCGCCCTGCGCCGCCGCGGCTTCCCCGCGCTCGCGATCAAGAACGTCTGCACCGAAGTCGGCGTCACCAAGGTCGAGAGCTTCATCGACGTCGGCCGCGTCGAGAACGCCGTGCGCGACGTGCTCAACAAGACCGCCCCGCGCGCGATGGCCGTGCTGCGCCCGCTCAAGGTCACCATCGAGAACTGGCCCGAAGGCAAGGTCGATGAACTCGACTACGTCATCAACCCTGAAGACCCCGCCGCCGGCAAGCGCAAGGTGCCGTTCTCCAAGGTCATCTACATCGAGCGCGAGGACTTCATGGAAGTCCCCGCTAAGAAGTACTTCCGCCTCGCCCCCGGCGCCGAGGTCCGCCTCCGCTGGGCCTACTTCATCACCTGCACCGGCGTCAAGAAAGACGCCGCCGGCAACGTCATCGAGGTCCTCGCCACCTACGACCCCGCGACCCGCGGCGGCGACGCCCCCCTCGGCCCCGATGGCCTGCCCACCAAAAAGGTCAAAGGCACCATCCACTGGGTCAGCGCCGATCACGCCGTCCCCGCCGAGGTCCGCCTCTTCGACCGCCTCTTCAGCGCCGAACACCCCGGCGACCGCACCGGCAACTGGCAGGACGACCTGAACCCCAATTCACTCGAAACCGTGCAGGCGTTGATTGAGCCGTGGATCGCGCAGAACGCGAAGTACTTTGCCGACGGCTCGCCCGAATCGCTCGACGCCAGCAAAGGTGGTGGTGGGGGTGGTGGGGCAGGCTTCGGCACCCGCTTCCAGTTCGAACGCCTCGGCTACTTTTGCGTTGATCGCGAGTCGACATCTTCGAAGCTCGTCTTCAACCGCACGGTGACGCTGAAGGACAGTTGGGCGAAGGTGGGCAAGGACGGCTAATCAGTTCAGCAGGAGCATCGGCAGGAGGTGAGGGGATGGCAAAGGCGGCGCGATCCAATCGCACGTTCTCCGCGGGGGAAGTCTTTGAGATTCCGGTGAAGTCACATGGCTTTGTCGCGATGATCGTTGTGCGACCGCCTGATGCTGCCGATCCGATGCAAGCTTGCGTCTGCTATTGCACGCTGCGGCCACAAGCCGACGCGGTCCGCGCCGATTCCATCCAATCTCCGGCAACGTGGGGCAACGGCTGGGTCGGTCTGGTCGAGTGCAAGGCACTGCGATCCGGGTTCTGGCGCCGCGCCGGCTCGATCGCATCGTTCGACCCGCAGCAATGGCCCGTCCCGCCGCTATGCAGCGCTGACGAACCACCCTTTGCTCTCGAGTATCACAACCCGACCCGCTGCATGCAGGTGCTGGCGTGCGAGTCGTGCGAACCGGACGTGGGGAATCGCTTTCCGAAATACGATGTGGTTTCTGCTGTCCGCAAGTTTGAGCGTGGTATCAAGGACTGCATCGAGAACGAGCCGCCCGGCTTCTTCGGCCATCGTGTAGCCGCTGTTGCGATGAATTCGAAGGCAATCGCCCTCTGGGTGCGAGCTCGGCCGCGCCAGAATCCCGCAGGCCGCGCCGGTCTTCCCCACACGCCAGAACGCCCGAAGTCGTCGCCGAACGTCTTGCCCGGAGATGTTGTCGCTATTCCTTTGCCGACCGGTGGGTTCGGAGTTCTTGTTGTCGCCCGCCGCGAGCCAAAGCACCCGAGAAATGGCTGGGCGATATGGTTTGGGCTCGATTGTCGATTCACGCGTCCACCATCGATGGATGAGATCGACAAAATCTCTGTGACGCGAGCAGTCTCTGTCCATCGATCGGTCGACCATGTTGTTGGTGGGTCGCGATGGCAACGCATTGGCGCGGTATCCGATTTCTCGTTCGACTCTTGGCCTGTCATCCCTCATGCGCGTCGAAACGGGCCACGATCCGCTGCACGGCGAGAGATCTGCATCGACTGCTTTGAAACATGGAAGGATCTCACGCTCGCCGGAAGGTCGCGGCGATTCGACGACTTGGCAAGGGAGGGCAATCTGCTTGGCACTTTGTCAAGCCCGAGAGCAGTGGAGTGGCACCTCGACAGACTTCTCGGCGGTAAACTCCCTTATGCTGATGACGACGACTCTAAATGGCGCATGACCTCGGAGAGAGCACAATTGTGGCGTAAACTGCAAGCGGAGTGGCGAACGTGGAAGTAGACCGCAGCAAGAACGCTTTGGCACAAAGCCGACCCAGTTTCCCCTGCAAACCCTTCGCCCCGCGTCCCGCGCGATCCCACGCCGTTATCCACCAGAGCAACTGGACCATCAAGCCCTACTCCATCCTCGGCCGCGACTCCGCCGCCGACCTGTTCGACCCCCACGCCCTCGCCGTGATCGAGGCCACGCTTCCTGAGCCCGCTCGCACCAAGTCCCGCCCCGGCGTCGCCTTCGTCATCCATCACATCGCCACGCCGCTCGATTACCTCGTCGTCTGCTGGTGGGACAACGAGAACGAACTGCTCACCCGCGTCCTCACCCGCAACGCCGCGGCCGCCACCCGCGATCCCGCCACACCCTTCCGCCTCTCCGAACGCGAATCCTTCTGCGTCTGGGACATGGACATCATGTGGCACGAGCGCGCCGCTTACGTCCGCCACGTCCTTGCCGGGCTTCGCGGTGGGGTTGGGTCCGGAGATCTCAACGCCTACGCCGCCGACCGCTTCGACAAGCCGCAGGTGGGTTGACGCCAGATCGTCGTGATCGGTAGCCTTCCGCACGTTGATACACTGCCGTGGGAGGTGCGGATGTCACACATGTTGCTGCGCGTTCTCGGTGCCGTTCTTGCGTTCGCGGTCGCGACGAGTTCGCTCGCCGCTCCAGCGACCCCCGCCCCGCCGCGCCCGGATCTCGCCGGCCGCGTCGTCGACGATTCCTCCAATCCGGTCGCCGGCGCCAAGGTCATCGTGTGGACTGCCGCCGTCAAGACCGGCTACAGCACCATGTGCCCGTCCTGCTACCCCGACTGCGGCAAGTCCGCCACCACCGGCTCCGACGGCACATTCACGATCCCCACCGTCGATCCCGATCTGAAGTACCAGCTCATGATCGTGCACGAGTCCTTCGCGCCCAAAACCAAGGGCAAGATCGACCCGCTCGCGCCCGCACAGACCATCGCGCTCGACAAGAAGCCGCCGCTGCCGGATGATCCCGAGCAATCGCTCCGCGGCCGCGTGCTCGACTTCGACGGCAAGCCGATCGCGCACGCCACGGTACAGCCGCGCTTCATTTACTGGAAAGCGCCGATGAACCAGCCGAGCGGCGCCGGCGGCGCGGTCGAAGGTCTGGACACGCTCGCGCTTACCAACTCCGATGGCGAGTTCGTCCTCTCCTACTCCAAGAAACCCGTGACCCGGTGGGAGCTCGAGATCTCCGCCCGCGGCCACGCTACGCAGTACTTCAAACGCATCGATCAATACAACGCGAACACCCACCTGCGTCTGGGCCCCGGCGCGACCGTGCGCGGGCGGCTTCTCCGGGCCGGCGCTTCGGTGTCCGGCGTGCAGATGATCCTGACCCATGGCTACCGAGCCATGGAGTTTCTCGGCGACGAAAAAATCGCGACCGATTCCGATGGCTACTTCACGTTCGTCAACATCCCGATTGCCGACATTACCAAATGGCCAGACGAAGTCAATCTGGAGAACGACTTCGGCCCCAAGAACCGCTGGTGGCTCGCTGCTTCCATGGCATCTCTGAAGGGCAACGGAGCCGTCGCCCCGCGGTCCGTCCTTGTCGAACGCCACGATCAAGACATCGACCTCGGCGACATCGAGATCGGCCCCGCACTCCACATCCGCGGCCGCGTCATCACCGCCGATGGCAAGCCCATCCCCGAAGGCTCCACGTTCATGTTCAGTGCGAAGTCCTCGTGGGAACCCATCCAACGCACCATCAACCCCGATGGCACCTTCTTCATCGACGGCCTCTTCCCCGACGACTGGGACATCTACTTCGCGATCAAGGGGTACGGCATCTCGCGCTTCCAACCCTGCCGCCAGAGGGGCATCGCCGGGGCGCTTTCGCAGAGCCTCGACGACTACGTCGTGCTCGTGGACACCGACTCTCCCCAGCAGGACTTCGGCATCGCCGGTCCCTACCCACCCCTGCAGAGCATCGACCCCAAGCACCTCCCCCAGAACCCCGGGAAGTAGCCCCACAACCACGCTCGAAACCCACGCCGGGATGGCACGATTCGTCCCCCACGAACCGCGTCCTTTCCTACCATCCCCTCGCCATGGCCGAACGCCCCGAACATATCCGTAACTTCTCGATCATCGCCCACATCGACCACGGCAAGAGCACCCTCGCCGACCGGCTCCTCCAGGCCACCAACGCCGTCTCCGCGCGCGAAGCCAAGGAGCAGATCCTCGACTCGATGGACATCGAGCGCGAACGCGGCATCACCATCAAGGCCTCCGCCGTCACCGTCTTCCACCGCCACAAGGCCGGCAGCAAGACCGACGAACTCGAGAACGAGTACGAAGCCCCGATCGACGACTCCGGCTCGACCTCCAGCGCCACCAATCAGGCCGAGTCCGCGGCGCCCGCTCACAAGACCAAAAAGGGCGAGGCCGCCGAATCCCACGGCGACCTCTTCATGCTCAACTTCATCGACACCCCCGGGCACGTCGATTTCAACTACGAAGTCGCCCGCGCCCTCAAGGCCTGCGACGGCGCCATCCTTGTCGTCGACAGCACCCAGGGCGTCCAGGCCCAGACGCTGGTGAACGCGTATCTCGCCGTCAACGAGAACCTCACCATCGTCCCGGTGATCAACAAGATCGACCTGCCCTCCGCGCGTCCGAACGAAGTCGCCGAGGAAATCGAGCAGACCCTCGGCTTCGATGCCGCCGACGCCATCTTCGTCTCCGCCAAGACCGGTCAGGGCATCCCCGAACTGCTCGCCGCCATCTGCGAGAAGTTCCCGCCGCCCCGCAAGCCTGTGGTGAAGCAGCTCCGCGCCCTCATCTTCGACGCCGTCTACGACGACTACCGCGGCGTCATCGTCTACGCCCGTATCTTCGACGGCGAACTCAAAGTCGGCGACAAGATCCGCATGATGGGCATCGGCCGCTCCTTCCTCGTCACCGAGATCGGCAAGATGAACCCCAAGCCCTACCGCCTGCCCGACGGCAAGGTCGGCCCGGGCGAGACCTGCTACATCGTCGCCGCCATCCGCACCCTCAAAGACGTCCGCATCGGCGACACCATCACGCTCGAGAACGACCCCGCCGCCGAGGCCCTCCCCGGCTATCAGCCGCCGCGTCAGATGGTCTTCTGCGACTTCTACCCCGCCACCACCGAAGACGGCAAGGGCTCGGACTTCGAAGAACTCCGCGAGGCCGTCGAGAAGCTCAGCCTCAACGACTCGTCCTTCACCTTCTCACCCGTTCACTCCGAGGCCCTCGGCTTTGGCTTCCGCTGCGGCTTCCTCGGCCTCTTGCACATGGACATCATCCAGGAGCGCCTCGAACGCGAGGGCGATGTCCAGATCATCCAGACCGCGCCCACCGTCTCCTACCACGTCCTCGTCCGCGGCACCGACACCATCACCGGCGCCAACGGCCAGTCCTTGAAGCCCGTCGACCCCGCCTCACCCTTCATCAACGGCATGAACGACAAGGGCGTCCCCGCCGGCTCTCAGCTCCTCGAAGTCCACAACCCCGCCGACCTGCCCAACATGTCGCTCGTCGAAGAACTCCGCGAGCCCGTCTGCCGCGTCGAGATCATGGTGCCCAAGGAATACATCGGCGACATCATGAAGCTCTGCCTCGACCGCCGCGGCACCTACAAAAACCAGTCCTTCGTCTCCGCCGGCCGCGAACTCCTCCAGTTCGAAGTCCCCCTCGCCGAGATCATCTACGACTTCTTCGACAAGATGAAGGGCCTCACCAGCGGCTACGGCACCATGGACTACGAGGTGATCGGTTACCGCTCCGACGACCTCCACAAGATGGACATCCTCATCAACGGCGACCCCGTCGAGGCCCTCGCCATCATCGTCCACCGCCAAAAAGCCGAGTCCCGCGGCCGCCACCTCATCGCCCGCCTCAAGGAACAGATCCCCCGCCACCAGTTCGAAATCCCCCTCCAGGCCGCCATCGGCAGCCGCATCATCGCCCGAGAGACGATCAAGGCCTTCCGCAAGAACGTCCTCGCCAAGTGCTACGGCGGCGACGTCAGCCGCAAACGCAAGCTGCTCGAAAAGCAGAAGGAAGGCAAGAAGCGGATGAAGAGCGTGGGCTCTGTGACGATCCCGCAGGAAGCGTTCATGGCGGTGCTGGATCAGGGGGATTGAGTCATCCGCCTGAGTTTGGCGGCCGCCATCTGAACCTGTATCCAGTGCCGCTCCTTATCCGTCGCGACAACCCGCTCAGCCGGTCATGACTCGGAGTGGGGATCACTCGAACATGGGTGCACAATGAAGACGCCAGAGCAATCCGCCTTGCAGCGTTTAATGAATGCCGCTCGCGAGCGCGGCGTTGAGTTGGAACTTGGCGAACCGGCAACGGAAGCTCAGCTGTCGGAGTTCTCACGAGAGTTTTCAGGGACACTCGCTGCCTATCAGACCTTGCTCGCCCAGCACAACGGAATGAACATCGCGGGGATGCGATTGCTTTCAACGGCAGAATGCCACTGGATGGACCGAGGCATTGCAGCCATTCAGAACTGGGGTAATGGTGACTTCGACGCAATACTCACAGATTCGGATGAAGCAGGGTCCGTCTGGTTTTGCAATCACGCCGCGGACGTGCGCGTGAGGGTCGGGGTATCGCTAGCGGATTGGCTTGGCAGGCTTGCAGATGAGGTCCAGGTCTACGGCTTTGTTGGCCATCCGCGGGATCTCGTTGGCGGCGCGGCCGCGTCGAGGACATACGGGAACGTATTGTCAAGCTTATCTCACGTCAATTGTGAGCTGACCCGTTGGATGAGCCGGAAGAGGGGTTAAATGGGGCGACTCGGAAGGTTTGCGCTGACAACGTCGCCATTGGTCGAAGACGAGCTCGTGCGAGCCCCTGAAAACGTCCGAGCCTTGTTCGAGTCGCTGCGCCCCACGACCGAAGTTGTGTCGATCGACCCCAGCGTTGTGGAGCTGCAGATCGCGTACCTCACCGCGGGCATTGTGTCCGAAAACTCGGCCGAAGACGCCCTCCACGTCGCATCCGCAACTGTGGCAGCCTGCGGCCTTCTGCTCAGCTGGAACTTCAAGCACATCGTCCATCGGGACAAGGCCCCGCGATACAATGCCGTCAACACGCTCCGGGGCCTGCCGACCATCGGCATCTACTCCCCGGCGGAGGTGGTCCGTTATGGCTAAGCAATTCGACGCCGTCGAGATGAAGCGTCAAGGCCAGGAAGCAGTCCGCGAACGGCTCAAGGGCATGACTCGCGAGCAACAGATCGCGTATTGGCAGCAGCGTTACGCAGATATGCAGGCCAAACGCGACCATGCCCGCGCGTCAAAGAAGTCCGCCTGATGCGTCTGCCGCGATATCACATCAACATCTTCTTCAGCACCGAGGACAAGGGCTTCATCGCCGATGTCCCCGACCTGGAGTACTGCTCCGCCTTCGGCGAGACGCCCGAGAAAGCACTGCGAGAAGTCATGATCGCGATGCGACTCTGGCTTGAGACGGCAAAGGCCGCGGGGAAGCGAATCCCTAAGCCGAGGTACCGACCGGCGATCTATCAGGCCGCGTCCTGAGATCGGTGGGGACCGTCATGGTGAGCTGCGGGGCTCCTTGAACAACCATGCGATTCTCGCCGCCTGCTCGGCCGCAAGCATGAACACCTCGCTACCCAACTGCCCCAAGTGCGACTATCCAGCGACCGGAACCGAGCCGCACACCTGTCCCGAATGTGGTTTCGTCTTCACGGCGAGAAGCGCGTGGAAAGTCTCACGATTCCCACGATGGCCCGAGGTGCTCGGGCTGACATACGGCGTAATCGTTGTCCCGGCGGCACCCTTCCTCAGCCCTCGCGGTGCCCTGGGCATGTATTTTGTTTCCGCCCTGGTCGTTGCCTCGATTCCATTTCTTGTCTGGGGACTCCGTCGGAAGAGAGTTTCAGACGCACTGATCTACTGGCTTGCCTTTTCGTGGTGGGCCGCGGTCAGCGGTTGCGTCGTCTTCGGAGCCCTTCTGTTTTGGGCTCTGATGAACTTGGCTGGATAAGAGCGGAAGTGGCACGACCCCCGCACCATGGACCTCGGCAGCTGGCCCGATCACGCTGCGCCGTGCCACGATTACCCGCTGGTCTTGCCCAAGACTTTCGGACAGTGGTGAATGAGCGTCAGACGGTAGCGGCCTCGGCCTGGGCGGGTGATTGGTAGCCGATGCCGCTGTGCAGGCGGTGGGTGTTATAGAAGCCTTCGATGAAGCGGAAGATCTCGTCGTGGGCGT
>CANHCQ010000026.1 GCA_947459215.1 Phycisphaerales bacterium | reverse complement strand
TCCGGGCGACTGTGCGGGATCGGGCCGACAAAGACCGGGCCGGGATCGAGCTCTCCCACGGCGTGCGACGCCGGAGGACGAAAGATCTCGCGGCCCAGAGGCTGCGCGAGCCGCCAACGACGGCTCATGTTCAGGATACAAGGACGACTCGATGCGAAGCGTCGAGTCAGGTGAGGGGACTGCGGGTACCGGCACGCGACGAACGAACGAACGAGCGATCCTCACCCCTCCCCGGTCTCGCAAAGCCTCGACCACCCCTCCCCGCTTCGCGGGGCGGGGAGGCGCGGGGACGCGGCTCTTTACGTGACTCGAATCAGCGTCGGCCGCGCTTCTTGCGCTCGATTCCCGCCTCGAACAGGTCGCGGTACTGCCTTGACTCGCGCTCGCTTGAGAACTCGGCTTCGCACACGCGGCGGCATTCGTGGCGCATGGTCGTTGCCAGCGTTGGACAGTTCACGGCTTCGACGATCCGGGCGCAGAGGTCTTTCGCGTCCTCGGGCTTGGCGAGGAAGCCGGTCTGGCCGGGGCGGACCATCTCGGGGACGCCGCCGACGCGGAACGAGACTGCTGGTGTGCCGCAGGCCATGCCTTCGAGGACCACCAGCGGCAGGTTGTCCATCCGCGTCGGGAAGATCACAACGTCGGCCGCGGAGAACGCGCGGCACTTGTCGTGCTCTTCTTTCAGATAGCCCAAGTCGATCTTCTCGATGTCGGTATCTTTCGTCGCGGCGGTGGCGTTGTGGCCCGCGAGCATGAGCACGCAGCGGGAGCGGACCTCGCTCGGGAGTTCTTTCAATGCCGCGACCAAGAGATCGATTCCCTTCCGCGGATCGCTCAGCGTCTCGGCCATCGCCATGAGCACCGTCTTGCCCGCGGGGACCTTCAGCTCACGCCGGCACTGCTCGCGATCGAGGGGTTTGAAGAGCGAGAGATCGAGCCCGAGCGGCGCGTGGTGCACTTCGGCACGCTGACCCAGGAACGACTTGCGCGCGATCTCGGTCAGCCAGCGGCTGGGGCACGCGAATGTTGCGTCGAGCTTCGCGATCACCGATTTCTTGAGGCGGTACTCCCACGTGCCGGGCGGGTAGCCCTCGGGCTTGGCTTCGAAGCGCGGGTCGTAGTACTCGCCGTCGGTGAACCACCACATGTCATGGAGCGTGAAGACCGCGGGCTTGCTGGCCAGCAGCTTCGGCAGCGCGAGGTAGTTGAACCAGCGGCCGTGGAGGTTGTGCAGGTTCACCGCATCAGCGTCGCGGAACGCGGGCATGCTGGCGATGCGCTTGGACGATTGGATCGTCGTGAACTTCACACCCAGGTTTCGGGCCACGACCTCGGCCTTGCGGTTCAGCCAGCCGGGCATCGGGGCCTGCTCGATGCGGGGATCTTGCAATCCCCGGTAGCCGACGATCATGCGGCTATCGACACCGGCCTTGAGCAAACCTTGGTGGACGCGGTAGCTGGCGATGGCGGCCCCGCCGTAGATGTCGGACATGCCCAGGATGCAGGTCTTCATGGGCTTAGTTGTTCGGGCGACGCGCGACGACGCGGATCTGGAACCAGGTCCGCTCCCAGCGCGCGTACAGGCGGCAGACAAAGTGGAAGACCGCCGGGCTCACCTTGGCCCAGAAGCGGTAGTTGCGGGGCCACTTGTGCAGGAACGCCTTGCTCTCCTCGACCTCAAAGCCCGCGTGGGTGAAGAGGTTGCCGATGCTCATCGGGCTCCAGGCGTAGATGTGCTGGTTGACGTCGTTGGGGGCGTACTTCCAGATGATCGACTCGTTGGGGACGACGAAGACGATGCGGCCGCCGCGCTTGAGTTTGGGCAGGAGCGCCTTGAGCTCGTCGAGCGGGCGGGTCGTGTGCTCGAGCGCGTTGTTGGAGATGATGACGTCGGCCCACTCGTCGGGCACTTCTGCGGCGGTCTCGACCGTGCGGATCCCGATGCTCTCCGCGGTCTTGCGGGCGGTCTCGTTGATCTCGATCCCGAGGCGTTCCTTGCAGGTGAGCTGCTTGAGCAGGTAGCCGCCGCCGCAGCCGTAGTCGATGACTTTGTCATCGGGCTTGATGTAGTCGCGGAACTTGATGAGGTTGGCCCAGCCGCCGAACTCGCCGAGGGGGGCCTGCCAGGCGAAGTACTTGTCGTCGTAGTAGCCGACGGTTCCTTGCACGGAGCCGTGGGAAGTGGGAGCGGATGGAGCGGTGGCGGGCATGGGGGCAAGTTTATCCGGGAGCCGGGAAAGATTCACCACGGAGGCCCAGAGGCACGGAGAGAGGCTGTTTGGTTAAGAAGCGGATCGATGCAGGCCGCACTCCGCGAGAAACGCTCTCTCTCCGTCTCTCCGTCTTTTGGTGTCTGCGTCTCTTCTCTGCGGTGAACTCCTCACCGATACGCGAAGATGTTCATCTGAAAGTCCATCCCTCCCATCACCGGCCGTTCGATGAACGGGCGTGGCGCATGGTTCTCGGGGATGGCCTGAAACCGGAAGCCGGCGTGGCGCAGGATCGCGAGGATCTCGTCGCAGGTTTGCTCGCGGTCGGCGAACGAGTGGTATTCGACGAAGACGCGGTCAACGTGCGCCAGTGCGTCGCGACAGTCGCGGAGGACTTCCGTCTCGGCGCCCTCGATGTCGAGCTTGAGCAGGGCCACGCGGGATTCGGCACTCGCGAGCACGTCGCGAAGCCGTTGGGTGGGGACACTGACGGTGCCCTGACGCTCGAGCGCGCTGTTGGAGAGGCTACCGCCATCGGCGCCCTCGCGGTGGAAGGTGAGGGTAGTGTTGGAGGACCACAACGCGCACTCACGCACGTCGACGCCCTCGAAGCTCATGGCGTCGATGTTGCCGCGGCAGTAGGACGCGAGCTCGGGATCGGGCTCGAAGGCGATGACGCGGCACTTTGGATACAGCGAGCGGAAGAAGATGACCGAGAGCCCGATGTTGGCCCCGCCGTCGATGATGAGCGGCGCGGGCTCGTTGGACGCGAACTCGTAGATGCGGTGCTCGAAGATCGAGCGGTAGGCGGAGCGGAACGACGGCCCGTCGGGGGTCTTGAGCGTCGGGCCCAGGAGCGTGGTCTCCATGGGCGTGTAGCGCGGCGCGTTCTGCAGGCGTGCCAGCTCGGCCTCGCCCTTTCGGGGGATGGAGCGGAGGACGCGTTTGGCGAGTTGCTTGGGTCCCCAGGACATGCTCGATCGTAGAAGCACGCGGCCCGGAAGGCCCCGCCCTGCGCGGAGTTGGACCAACGAGGGTGCCATCAGTCCGCCGGCTCGGCGGCGCGACTGATGGGTCTGGAACGGTCGCGGGATCGCCGCGCGAACGGCACCAGTCGCGCGGCTCCGAGCAGCCGCGGACTGGTGGCACCGATCAGGCTCGCGTTGCGAGGAGCTTTTTGATCTGCCCGTCCAACCACGCCGCCCGCTGGTCCCAGCGGTGGTCCTTCATCACCCGCTTCTGGCCCGCCAAGCCGATGGCTTCGCGTTCCTTGTCGTGCCCGAGCAGCCATACGGCCTTCTCGACGCACTCCTCGTGCGAGGCGTAGGTGACGACCTCGCGATCGGGCTCGAAGATGTCCGCCAGGTCGCTCTGGCGTTCGGTGAGCATGCAGGTGCCCACGCCGGTGGCCTCGAACATGCGCATGTTGGAGGCGTTGTCCTTCGCCGCGTCGATGTGGGTGTTGAGCGTGAGCTTGGAATCGCGGATGGCCTGGTACATCGCGCGGCCGAAGGCCGAGGGGCGGGAGGCGCGATGGATCGAGTCGGCGAGCTCCACGGCGCTGGGCGCGAGGCTCGGTTCGTCGGCCAGGTGCCCGATGCGCGGCAGCCGGCGAACCACCTTCGTGCCGCCGGGCACCTTCCGCACCAGATCGATCACACGCCGCGTCAGACGGCCCTTGGTGGATGAACGCGGCGGGAGGTCCGCGAAGATCGTGAGGTTGGTCTTCTCCAGCAGGGCGAGCAGCAGGCGCTCCCGCTCGTTGTGGAAGCCGGGCCGCTTCACGATCGAGCCGACGAACGAGAAGTCGAACTGCTTGGGCCGCGTGGTGTCAATCTTGGACAGGATCGCGGGGTCAAACCCGTGGTGCATGTACGCGGCGTTCACGCCGATCTCGCGGAAACGCTCCATGTGGCACTTCAGGTTCGTCAGCGTCAGGTCGTACGCACTGAAGACCTTCTCGTCGCGGTACGGAGCCCCGCACCAGCCGACGATCACGCGGATGCTCGGCACCCGCCTGCGGGCCTCGGTCAGGAAGTCGTAGTTGAACGAGGCGTAGTCGTTGCAGATGAGAACATCGGGCTTGTACCACTCGATCTGCGCCATCGTCAGCGGCAGGAACCAATCGGCGGGGTTGGCCTCGACGTCGTTCTCTTTGGCCCACTGGAACTGGGCCGGCTGGATGTTGGTCATCGGCTCGAAGCACTCGTAGCCGAGCGGCCCGACAAAGCGGGTCCACAGGTCGCACCAGCCGTAGGGCTCGTCGATGATCGTCTCGTACTGCTCGCGGAACGGCCGTGCGGCGAGCTCCGGGCGCTGGGCGTAGAACGAGCGGACGAAGCCGTCGTAGGCGGTGGAGATGCGCATCAGTCGCATGGGCGTGGCTCGCGGGCGGCTGACAGCGGATTAGCGCGGGTTCTCGAGGAGCGCCACCGAGTCGCGCCCGAAGCTGCCGAGGTCGATGGAGACAACCTTCCAGCCGGCGTTCTCGCAGCAGCGACGCATGGTCTCCTGGTCGTTTCGGGGCCACCAGATCTCGTCGTCGCGCTTGTCCTTGAAGTCCTTGGGGATGTTGTGGCGGGTAGCCCAGCCGAGGGTGTCGAGCTTCTTCCAGTCGCCGTAGTGCTGGATGGCGATCCCGCCGGGCTTCACCTTTTTGCGAGCGCTGGTCAGCACCGCCTGGATGTCGGACGAGTTGTTGTGGCAGAGCACACCCAGCGAGAAGAAGAGATCGAAGTACGCGTCGGGCACCGGGGCCATGGTGTTGTCGGTGACTTGGTGGCAGGTCAGGCGGCCGTCGTAGAGCTTGGGCTGGAGCCACTGGGACACGTCCTGAAAATCGACGGTGTGCAACTCGCCCTTGGGCAGGTACTTGAGCAGCGAGCGGCTCCACGAGCCGCGGCCGGGGCCGAGCTCGAGGACCTTGGAGTCGGGCCGCAGACGGGGCTTGACCTCGCGCATGAAGAAACGCCGGTAGGAGCCGACGATCTGGCGCTCTTCCTCGCGCCGGTGCTTGTCCGGGAACCAGGCGAGCACGTCGCCGCTGGAGTAGCCGTAGTGGAATTCTTTGCGAAGCCAATCGAGCGTGGGCATGCAGTCGTCTCCCGCGAAGTGGGGATTCTACGAACCCTTCCGCAGACGCGGAAGGTCGGTGCGACCGCCAATTTGCAGTCGATTTGGACCCGGCGGCGACGTGCGCCCGGTGTTTAGCGGCTCAGCACCCGCCGAAGCCAGATCTCGAGCACCACCGCCTTGAAGACCAGGGGCATGATCTCGCCCGGGCGCACGCCCTCGCGGACCAGCTTCTCCGCCGCCTCGGCCCGCAGAATCCCGCGCTTGACCAGCTCGCCCTCGGGGAGCAGATTCCCGAACTGGGCGGTGAGCGAAGCGACCCACGTCTGCGTCGGGGGCGAGAAGCCGCGCTTGGGTCGGGTCAGCACCCACGGCGGCAGCACGTCCTCCATCACCTGCCGCAGCCAGTGCTTGGGCGGCAGGTGATCGTCCCGCTGCGTCTTGCGCAGGCCGATCACAGTCTCAGCGAGGCGGTAATCCGAGAGCGGCAGCCGAGCCTCGACCGAGCTTGCCATCGTGAGGCGATCGCCCTGGGCGAAGCCGTTCTCGCGGAGGTAGATGTCGATGATCTGCTGGGTCGCCGCGAGGTCCGCGCGAGGCGGATCGGACTCGTACGTGAACCACCGATGCGGCGGCGTCTGTTCCACCGCGCTGAGGAAATCGCGCGTGAACAACCACTCGGTCGATGCCGCGACGCGCGAGAAGTCCGGCGTGATGTCGTAGAAGACGCACTGGCCTTTGGGGCTTCTGAGATCGCGCCGGATGGTCGGCCAGGCGTGAGAGAGGCCGCCGAGCGAGCGGGCCCAGGGACGCCTGCCACCCATCTGCGCGACGGACTTGAAGGGCGAATAGGACAAGAAGCCCTTCGCCCGCGAAGCGCGGAAACGCCGCTTGCGCTCGGTCTCCTTCACCGCGTCGCGCACCCACGGGTAGCCCCAGAAGAGTTCATCGCCGCCGTGGCCGAGTAGGAGAACCGGCACGCCCGCCTGACGCGACGCCCGCGCGACGGCGAAGTAACCCTGGCCCGAGATGTCCGCGATCGGATCATCGCGTGCGATCACCATGTCGACGAACTGATCGAGCATCTCGCGCTCGTCGATCTCGATCGGGTGGAACGGGATACCGAGGTGATCGGCCAGCGCCTTGGCGTCGGATCGTTCGTCGCACTCGGGACGGCCCTTGTAGCCGACGGTGAAGGCGTGGATCTCGCCCTTGCCGGTCTCTTTGGCGGCACGGGCCGCGAGCAGCGCGATCAGGCTCGAGTCCAGCCCGCTGCTGAGTGCGACGCCAACGGGAACGTCGGAGCGGATGATGAGCCGGGAGATTTCGTCGAGCTGCAGCTCGATCAACTGCCGCGGATCACCGTCGAGGGCCGGGGCGTCGAGCAGGTTCCAGTAGCAACGCTCGGTCGAGCGGACCTTGCCGGCCTCGTCGCGCTCCAGAATCAGCAGGTGTCCGGCGGGCAGCTTGCGGACGTGCTTGAGCGGCGTCAGCGGCTCGACCGGGTACGCGAAATGGAAGTAGTCGTTGATCGCCGCCGCGTCGAGTTCGGGCGGGATCCCGCCACTGGACGACATCCCGGCCATCAGCGTCCGGAGCTCCGAAGCGAACACCACCACGCCGTCGGACTCGTATACGTGCAGCGGCTTCTCGCCCAGCCGGTCTCGGAACACGACCAACCGCTGGCGTTTCGCGTCCCACAACGCTCCGGCGTACATGCCGCGGAGGTGCTGGACGAAGTCGTCGCCGTGCTCCTCGTACAGGTGAGCGACGGTCTCGCAGTCGCTGCTGGTCCGGAACCGGTGGCCGCGTCGCTCCAGTTCCGCCCGCAGCTCGACGAAGTTGTACACCTCGCCGTTGCAGACGAGGGTCACTGACTTGTCTTCGTTGTACAGGGGCTGCTGCCCACCGGCGAGGTCGATGATGCTCAGCCGCACCATCCCGATCGCGGCCGGGCCTTCGACAAATGTGCCGTTTCCGTCCGGGCCACGGTGCGGCATCGCGCAAAGCATCGCCTGGAGCGACGCCCGATCCGCCTCGCCCGCGCCCGCCGCCCGAAAGATGCCCGCGATCCCGCACATAGGAACGAGCGTACGCGCGGCGGGGCCTGGAAGGCCCCGCCCCCGCTACCACAGCAGCCGCACGCGGATCGTCTCGGGAATCTCGCTCAGCTTCTTGTGGATCGCCACGCCGTCGGTCGGATCGACGTCGAGCACCACGTAACCGATCTCTTCGTTGGTGCGCAGGTATTCCGCCGAGATGTTCGCGTTCATCCCCGCGATCAGGGCGTGCATCTTGCTCAAGACGCCCGGCACGTTGCGGTGGAAGTGCAGGATCCGGTGCGGACGCTTGGCCTTCTCGGTCGCCGATGCCTGCTCGGGCAGGTCAACCTCCGGCACGTTCACCGCGCCGCTCGTGCTGCCCACGTTGATGAACTTGATCAGCTTGTCGCACACGTCCTCGGCGATCGACGCCTGAGCCTCTTCGGTGCTGCCGCCGACGTGCGGCGTGAGCAGCACGTTGGCCAGCCCCTGCAGCGGGCTCTCGAACCGATCGCCCTTGCCCGCCGGCTCATCCGGGAACACATCGAGTGCCGCGCCGGCGAGATGCCCGCTCTTGAGCGCCGCGGCGAGGGCGTTCACGTCAACCACACTGCCGCGGGCGTTGTTGATGAGGTACGAGCCTTTCTTCATGCGGGCGATCTCGCCCTTGCCCAGCATGTTCTTGGTGGCGTTCGTCGCGGGGACGTGCAGCGTCACCACGTCGCTGACCTCGAGCAGTTCCTTCAGCGAGCGCACTGCGCGGGCGTTGCCCAGCGCCATCTTGGGGATGATGTCAAAGAACACCACCCGCATGCCCATGGCCTCGGCGAGGACGCTGACCTGGCTGCCGATGTGGCCGTAGCCGACGATGCCGATGGTGCGGCCGCGGACCTCGTGCGAGCCCGCGGCTGACTTGTCCCACTCACCCTTGTGCATCTGCAGCGTCTTGTCGCCCAGGCAGCGGTGCAGGGAGATGGTCTCGGCGATCGTCAGTTCCGCGACGCTGCGGGTATTGCTGAAGGGCGAGTTGAAGACCGCGACGCCCTGCTCGCACGCATCCTTGAGCGCGACCTGATTAGTCCCGATGCAGAAGCACCCGACCGTGAGCAGCTTGGGAGCCGCGGCGAGGATCGTCGGCGTCACCTCGCTCTTGCTGCGGATGCCGAGCACATGAGCGTCCTTGACCAGCGCCGCGAGCTTCTTCTCGTCGGGCGCCCCGGCCATGGTCTGGACGTTGAAACCCTCGGCCCCGAGCATCTCCACCGCACGGGGGTGGATCGACTCGACGAGCACGACGTTGATCTTGTTCTTGGGAAAGGAAGTTTTGGCCATGGAGGCGGATTGTTGGGGGTGGAGGCCTGAAGAGTCGGCATTTTCGCGGAGCAACTCAAGGCCGACTCAGGAGCGATCCCTACCGTTTTGTCCCATGAAGGAACTGGAAATCCAGCTCAAGCGCTTCGCCGTGGTCCTGCGCGATGTCGTCGAGCCGCTGGTCTACCCCGCCGCGGCACCGCTCGAGGCCCACGCCGCGGTTTTCGCCGACATCAAGGCCACGCCGCCAACGCCCGAGGAGGCCGTGAAGCTCAACTTCCAGCCCGTCAAGCCCGGCTGGCGCTGGGGGCCCAAATGGGCCACCGCCTGGTTCAAGGTGAAGGGTGCCGTCCCCAAGGACTTCGCCGGCAAACGGGTCGTGCTCCGCTTCAGCACCGCCACCGAAGGCCTTGTCTGGCGAAAGGACAAGGCTGGCTGGTCTCCGATCCACGGCCTTGACGTCAATCGCGACGCTCTCCGACTCTTCGACAAGGCCAAAGGCGGCGAATCCATCGACGAACTCATCGAAGCCGCCTGCAATCATCCCTTCGGCGTCACCGGATTCGAGTGGGACGACCCCGAAGTCCATGCCCGCTGGAGCTCAACCGAACCCGGCCGCTTCGATCGCTGCGAAGTCGCGGTTCTCGACGACGAGGCCTGGATGCTTCGCCAGCGATTCGCCTTTGCGCTCGGCCTGCTCAAGGAGCTTCCCCTCGATTCCACCCGCGCTGGCGAGCTGATCGCCGCACTCGCTCGCGCCAGCAACGCGATCGCGAAGAGCGCGGACATCGCCACCGCCTCCGCCATTCTCGCCGAGGTCCTCGCGCACCCCGCCGCCGGCAGCGCGACGCGCTGCACCGCCGTGGGTCACGCCCATCTCGACACCGCCTGGCTCTGGCCCATCCGCGAGACCAAGCGCAAGTGCCTCCGCACCTTCAGCAACCAGCTCGCGCTGATGGAGCGCTATCCGGAGTACCGCTTCCTCTGCTCCCAGGCTCAGCAGTACGCGTGGGTCGAGCAGCAGGCGCCCGCGCTCTTCGAGCAGGTGAAGAAGCGCGTGAAGGACGGCCGCTGGGAGCCCAACGGCGGCATGTGGATCGAACCCGACGTCAACTGCATCTCCGGCGAATCGCTCGTCCGCCAGATCCACCACGGCGTCGGCTACTGGTCCAGCCGCTTCGGTGCCGCCGCCACCCAGTCCTTCCTGTTCCTTCCTGACACCTTTGGTTTCGGAGCAAGCCTGCCACAGATCATGAAGCTGAGCGGGCTCGACACCTTCATCACCAACAAGCTCCACTGGAACGCGATCAACACCTTCCCGCACACCACCTTCCGCTGGCGCGGCATCGACGGCACCGAGGTCCTCGGCCACAACACGCCGGGCATGGACTACAACGCGGTCAACACGCCCAAAGAACTCCGCCGCGGCGAAGCGACACACAAGGACAAGCACATCACCGTCCCCTCGAAGAAGGGCGACGCCACCAAGACCGACACCGCCCGCTGGCTCCAACCCTTCGGCTACGGCGACGGCGGCGGCGGCGTCACCGACTGGAGCATCCAGTTCGCGCAGTTCGCCTCCAACTGCGACGGCCTGCCCCGCGTCACGCTCGGCCGCGCGGACGACTTTTGCAAAGCCCTCCACGCCGATCGCGACAAGCTCCGCTCCGTCGGCGAGGACTTCCCGCTCATCGACGGCGAGCTCTATCTCGAACTGCACCGCGGCACCATGACCACCCAGTCTTGGAACAAGCGCCTCAATCGCGAGTGCGAGGAATCGCTCCGCGCCGTCGAATGGCTCGCCTTCGCCGCGCCGCACGCGGAGAGCAAGTCGGACTCCGGCGTCGCCGACAAGGCTGCGGCCAAGCTCGACGAACTCTGGAAGCTCGTCCTGCTCAACCAGTTCCACGACATCCTCCCCGGCTCCTCGATCGCCTGGGTCTACGAGGACTCCCGCCGCGACTACGCCCACGTGCAGCGCGTCTGCGAGCAGCTGACCAAGAAGGCCACCAACGCCTGGATCGCCCCGCTCGACACCAAGGGCGCGTCGCGGCCGATTGCCGTCTTCAACCCAGCGAGCCACACGCAGAGCGCCGTTCTCGACGCGATCAACGAGCAGGGCGAGCTTGAACCCGTCTACTGCAAAAACGTTCCTGCACTGGGCGTCAAGGTCATCGATCGCGCCAAGCCGGACGGCGTGGTGCCGGTGTCCGTCAAGGGCAAGGACCTCAGCGCCAAGGACAAGGGCGTCATTACGCTCTCCAACGGCGTCATCACCGCCTCCATCGACAGCCGCGGCGTCGTTACCCACCTTGCCCGCGTCGGCTCCAGCGCTGCTTTCGATCACGCCGCCGATCCTCGCGTCGCGCTCAACGAACTGCGACTCTTTGACGACCGCCCCACCATGTGGGACGCGTGGGACATCGACCACTACTACGAAGAGTCCGCCCGCGTCGCCAGTTCGCCCGCGGCCCTGAAGATCGTCGAGTCCTCGCCCCTGCGCGTCGTGCTGGAACGCACGCAGAAGGTCGGGAAGTCCAGCAGCATCACCCAGCACTTCATCCTCAGCGCCGGTGCCTCGCGCCTCGACATTCAGAGCCGCGTCTCGTGGAAGGAAGATCACACCCTGCTCCGCGCCGCTTTCTCCACCGGCATCGCCGCAACGCAATGCACCACCGGCTGCCACTTCGGCCATCTCACCCGCCCCACCACCCGCAACAACAGCCAGGAACGCGCCCGCTTCGAGTTCCCGGCCCACGGCTGGCTTGATCTTTCCGAACGCGGCCGCGGCATCGCGCTCGTCACCAAGGCCAAGTTCGGCCACTCGTGCTACGACGGGATCATCGGCCTCTCGCTACTGCGAAGCCCGACGCACCCGGACCCAGGCGCCGACCGCGGCGACCACGAATTCACATACGCCCTCGTCCCCCACGAAGGCGACTGGCGAGCCGCCCACGCCACCCAGGAGGCCGAAGCGCTCAACACTCCGCTCTTCGCCGAAGCGCTCAATGCCGACGAAAAGGGTCCGTGCCGCGAGTGGACGCCGCTCACTCTCAGCGCCGAAGGCTGCGACGCCCACGTCAGCGCGGTCAACCGCTCGCTCGATACCAAGCGTCTCATCATCCGCCTGCACGAATCGCACAACTCCCGCGGCGTCCTCCGCGTGAAGTGGCACCTGCCCGTGAAGTCGGTCCACGCCGTCGACCTGCTCGAACGCCCGCTCGATGACGTCCAGATCACCCACTCCGGCGACACCACCACGATCGCCGTCCGCCCGTTCCAGATCGTCACCCTCGCGGCAACGCTGGCTTGACCGCGTCCACGATCAGCGACGTGTAGTGCAACGTTTCGCCGCGGTGCTCGATCCGGAAATCGCTCTGACGATCGAACTGCCCTGAGCGTCGGATCATGCCGTCCTCGGGCCGCCACGCGCGGCGCTGGAACGCGCCTTGGTCGTCGAACCACTCGAGCGGCACGGGCTCCATCCCTGCCGCGCGGATCGCGGCCGAGAGCGAATCGACGTCGAAGTAAATCGTGTGCCCCGAGGTCGGGGGAATGTTCTCTTGCGTGTACCGCTCATCGGTGCGCTTCGCGTCCGGCACCGCGATCCGCAGCCGTGCCCCTGGCTTCAGATGGGCGGCGCACAACCGCAGCGCGATCGGAATCCGATCCACCGGGATGTGTTCGAACACATGTTCGGCCACCATCACGTCGACCTGTCGCCCTTCGAACACCGCGGCCCAGTCGGAATCGCTGGTGATGTCCAGCGTGTCCACATCCGTCGAGACCCAGCCGCGGTAATGAATTGTGCTCGCGCCCAGACACACCCGCCTCGGCTCAGCCCGCTCGATCTGGCGCCGAACCAGTTCGCGGGGCGTCACCGCGTGGTGAAGGTCGCCGTCGAATACGCCGCGAAACTGCGCCGGATCGATAAAGAACGCCGTCGAGTACGTCCGCGCCACCGGCTCGTATCCCTGTCCGATCAACACGCGGCACGACTCGGCCTCCAGCACGTCCCGCATCGTCAGGCGATTGGTCACCTCGATCGCGATCAGTGCCGGCCGATGCCGCGTCCAGTCGATCGACCGCAGCACCGCCATCTCCGCGTTTTCGACATCGATCGACAGCAGCCCGATCGACTGGCCGGGCGCCAGGTGCTCGTCCAGTATCTCCGACAGCCGCCGCGGCGTCAGCGTCACCGGCTCGCCCACCAGCTTCGCCCCCGCCGCCAGCGACGCATCGCGGAACGCCGGATCCGTCGTGTTCAGCGCGGGCGTATCGAATCGGTACAGCGTCACCGACTCGGTCGAATCGCTCACCAGCGCCTGTACGTTCGCCTCGCCGGGCCGGAACTGCCGGAACGCCTCGATCGACTCTGGGTTCGGATCGATGTTGATCCCGCTCCAGCCCCGCTCCTTCAGAAGGAACGTGTTCGAGAATCGGAACGGATGGTGGGCCCCGACGTCGACGTAGTACCCCGGCGGCATCCGCCGCAGGTACAGATCAATCAAAAGGTCCTCGCCCTCAACGCTCAGGCAGCGCTTGAGATACGCGTTCTCCGGCGGCGGAGGTGGTGGCGGCGGCGGCGGCGGCAACGGTGCCAAGCGATCCGCTACGCGGCGTGCGACCTTCCCCAGGATGTCCAGCGGGCTCCTCATGCCTGCGCCCCTTCGCTCGCCCGATCGTCCGCTGCCTCAATCCACTGCTGACCCGGGCTCACTCGCGGGAAAGGCACCGCCCGCGGCTTGGGCCGGAACGCCGGATGCAGAAACAGCGAAGTCGTCCACGAGAAATCCACCACCGGCCCAAGCCCCGCGAAGTCGACCTCGATCAAACCCGATTCCCGCAAGACCGCAGCACAGTTCGGATACCACTCCGAGTTGTCCAGCACCACGAACCCGCCGCCCTTCACGCGGCCCGCCGCAGCCCGCGTGCACGCATAACGCTCGCGCCCATCGATCACGATCACGTCGAACTCGCCCGCCGCGACTTCCGCCGCGAAGGCCTTCGCATAGACGCTCTCGTCCGTCAGCACCACGCGGCAGTTCGACGGCAGATCCGCCGTCACCCACTGTCGCCACTTTGGATCATGCTCGATCGTCACCACCTCGCGTGCGCGCTCGCCCCAGTACAGCGTGCTGTTCCCCGCACCCGTCTCGAGCACACGCGCCGTCGACAGGTCGAGTTGATCGAGATAGTGAAACGCCGGGTACGTGATCCAAGGCATGGGCCGCCCCGCCGCGTCGAGCGCTTTGCCGGTCGCCCGCGTCTCGCCGTGACCGAAACCCCTCGTCGCGTCCACGGTATCGAGCAACTGCACGAGCTTGTCGACACCGGCGAATCGAGCCTTTTCGAAGAGCGCGTCGTAGAGTGCCGCGTGCTCGGACCCTTCCGCGATCGCATGCCGGAGTTGTTCCAGCCACGCCGGCGGAATGTGGGCATTGGGATCGTGCAGCAGGTCCCGCAGTCGCTTCACGTCGCCGCTCCCGTCGCGCGTTCGTCCGGCGCCTCCAGGCCCGCGAGCGCCCACGAGCCCGTCGTTACCACCACCGCGTGCCCGGCCATCGGCAACTGGCCCGTGCCGTAGAAATCTCCGGGCTCTACGTGCAACTCCCTCGCCATGTTGATGCAGTCGTGGTACCGCCCGCCCAAGCCCCACTCGGGCATCAGCGCGTAACTGATCAGGTACGAACCCGGAATCAGCGTCACGCTCGGCAGGGTGAACACGATCCGGCCCTTCCCCGACAACGCGCCCAGGTCCTCGCCGGTCAGCCGGTTGTTGTGGTGCAGCGCGGGCAGGTCCATGTCGGTGCGGATGTTGAACCCGACCATCAGGTTGTCGACCGTCGCGCCCGGCTCCACCTCGTACAGCATGTGCAGTTGCAACGCCTCGCCGGTGCGGATCGACCGCACGCGCCGTCCGCTCGCGTCCCGAACTTCCAGTTCCGTCAGGCGGATCTTGAGGTCTCCCTGGCGGTCCTTGCGGCGGTGGAACGGCGCCAGCGTCGGAGGCAGTCTGGATTCGTCGCCGCCCGCGCGGGCCAGCGCCTTCTCGTCGTCCTCGCGCTCCATTGTCGTCGAGATCTCGAAGTATTTCTGCACAGCCTCGTCCGTCGAGCCCAGGAACGCCGCCGTGCCCTGATCGAGCACCAGCCCCCGCGTGCACAATCCCTGCACCGCGGTCATGCTGTGGCTGACGAACAGGATCGCCCGCCCTTCCGCCCGTGCATCCCGCATCAGACGGGTGCACTTGCGCTGGAACGCCGCGTCGCCAACCGCCAGCACCTCATCGACGATCAGCACCTCGGTGTCCAGGTGCGCCGCCACCGAGAACGCCAGCCGCATGTACATGCCCGACGAGTACCGCTTGACCGGCGTGTCGATGAACTCTTCGATCCCGGCGAACTCAACGATCTGGTCGAACCGCCGCGCCACTTCCTTCCGCGTGAGGCCGAGCACCGCGCCGTTGAGATACACGTTCTCCCGCCCCGTCAGGTCCGGGTGAAACCCAATCCCGACTTCCAGGAGCGACCCAAGCCGTCCGCGGATCTCGCCGCGGCCCTCGGTCGGGGCGGTGACCCGCGACAGGATCTTCAGCAGCGTGCTCTTGCCCGCGCCGTTGCGACCGATCACGCCGAGGACCTCGCCGTAACGCAACTCGAACGACACGTTACGGATCGCCCAGAATTCACGGGTGGCGTGCGCATCCCGAGGCGTCCGCCCGCGGAACAGGTTCAACACCGACCGAGTGAGCCCCTCGCCCATGCGGCCCTTGCCGACACCCGCGATCTCGCCGAGTCGGTACTGCTTGCCGAGGTTTTCCGCGATGATCGCAACGTCAGACATGCATGCCCTCGCGCAGACCGATCGGCCCGCGCCGGACGATTCTACGAGCCTTTGCCGCCGCCGTTGCCGCCTTCGGTTCGTGCCCACGAAATTGACACACCGCCGCTCCAGAATCACTCGACCTTGAAGCGAGCACGCGTCACTCGCCTCCACGCGGCGACTCGGTACTCTTCTCACATGCGATCGACCTGCATCATTCTTCTTTCCCTCATGACGGTTCTGCTCCCCGCCTGCTCGTCCGCCCCACGCGTGGGCGAACGCCTCGAGCGCAAGGGCGATGAGATCGTCGTCGCCGGTCAGTACTTCCACACCGGTGCACCCGTCGTCCTCTGGACCGACCCCGGCGGCTACGACGCCTACCGCGTCGAACGCCGCTTCGTCCCCTTCGAGGAATCCAGCTGGGAAAAGTCCAAGGACTCCATGAAAGGCCCCAACCGCTTCGACCTGCGCAGCGCCGGCCTCACCCCTGAGCAGATCGAGAAGTTCCGCGGCGGCGGCTGGGACCTTGACTCCCTTCGCGACGTCGTCGATCAGTTCGTCCTCCACTACGACGTCTGCGGCACCAGCCGCACCTGCTTCCGCGTCCTCCACGACATGCGCCGCCTCAGCGTCCACTTCATGCTCGATATCGACGGCACCATCTACCAGACCATGGACGCCAAGGAACGCGGCTGGCATGCCACCGTCAGCAACACCCGCTCCGTCGGCATCGAGATCGCCCACATGGGCGCCTACAAGCCCGGCAACAACGCCACCCTCGCCAAGTGGTACGCCGCCGATGAACTCGGCAACGTCCGCATCACCATCCCGCCTGAGAAGGGCGACGGCGGCGTCCGAACACCCAACTTCGTCGGTCGCCCGCTCGTCAACGAACGCATCCGCGGCGAGATCCACGGCGAGATCCTCGAGCAGCCGGATTTCACCCCCGAGCAGTACGAATCCCTCGCCCGGCTCATCGCCGCACTCCACGTCGCGCTTCCCAAGATCGAACTCACCTATCCCAAGGACGCCGACGGAAAGCTCCTCACCCGTCACCTCAACGATGAAGAACTCAGGGACTTCCGCGGCGTGCTCGGTCACTTCCACGTGCAGGACGACAAGATCGACCCGGGTCCCGCCCTGCGCTGGGAGATGCTGATGCAGCGTGCCCGCGCCCACATCGACGGTCGCCGAGTCCCGCCACTGGAGCCGGAAACCTCGACAGCGCCCCAGAGCCAACGCCCCAACGGCTCCTGAATCAGCTCCGCTCCCCCCAACGCCGCCAAACCGGGTTATTCCGCCGGAATCGATCCGAAACAGCGTCCGAACGAACCCGACAGGTGGTTCGGGGTCTAAATACCCGAGGACTCCGGCGGCCTGTGCCTGTACGATTGCCGACCGAAGTGCCTCGCTGTTCCTTTGGTCCCCGGAGGTCTCATGCCGTTTTCTCGCCTGACTCGACTGGCCCTGTCGCTCGCCCTTGCCGCCGGCGTCGCCCTCGCCGGGCCATCAGTCCGCGCTGGGTACGACCCGGTCCGCAAGGGCGCCGGCGATGTCCGCTCCAAGCTCAACGCAATGGAGCGCAAGCCTTTCAACTTCTCACTCCTCGGCAAACTGACCGACTGGAAGAACGGCACAACGCCGACGGCGCAGTCGCTTGATGACAAGGTCGTTCTCGTCGTCACCTATTCCGACTGGTACCGTCCCGCCGCCCGAGGGCTCGCCATCGCCCGTCGCGTCCTGGAAGCCCACGGCAAGGACGGGCTGGTCGTCATCGCAGCCCACAATCCTGAAGGCTGGAAAGACGCCGCCAAGCCCGCAGCCCCCGCCGGCACCACCATGCTTCTTGCCCACGACGAAAAGGGCGAGTTCCGCAAGGCGATGCTCAGCGCGCAGGACCCGAATTTCTACCTCATCGACCGCTCCGGCCAGCTCCGCTTCGCCGACATCGCCAACGAATCGGTCGAGGACGCGGTCGCCGCGCTCGTGAAAGAGAAACGCGAGGAAGCCGCCACGCTCAACGAGCGCGAGGCCGCCGAGAAGCTGGCCCGCGAGCGGGAGGCTCTCCGCAGCGCCTCGATCAACCCGGACGCCGAACTGCTCAAGAACCTGCCCGAGCTGTCGTTCCCCCAGCCGACGGAGAAGGACTACAAGGACGCCAAGTGGCCCGAGCTCCCCAAGAGCCAGAACAACAACAGCGGGGAAACGCCCGCTGAGAAGCGGCTCACCATGCCAGCCTCGGGCTGGTCGCCGCAGGCCCCGCTGACTGCCGGCCGCGCGATCCTGATGTACTTCTGGCACCCAGGCTGGCCGGCCACGTTCGAGCAGATGCAGCCCTATGCCGACCTCGTGCAGCGCCAGAACCAGCGCGACGTCGTGGTCATCGGCGCGCTCACCAACCTCGAACGCCTCGGTGATTCCAGCGACACCCAGAACATGACCGACGCCGAAAAGGCGAAGCGCAACCTGACCGCCGACAGCGCACTTCAGAAGATCAACGAGTTCCGCTCCGTACGGAAGTACGAGCACACCATGGTCGTCGATCTCTCCGGCTCGCTCCTGCAGCAGGCGACGAGCGATCGCACGATCCCCATCCCCTACGTCGCGATCGCCTCCAGCGACGGCGTCATCCGCTGGTGGGGATTCGCCGGCGCCACCGAGGCCCGCGGCGCGCTCGACCGCATCTTGGCTGTCGACCCCGGCGTCTTGGCCCGCCGCAAGGTCGAGCTCGAGTACATCAAGACGATCAAGAAGGACAGCAAGTAACCGCGTGTCGTCGCCGCTGATGCACATCGTGCTCCACGAGCCGGAGATTCCCAACAACACTGGGAACATCGGACGGACCGCGATCGTGCTCGGGTGCGGGCTGCACTTGATCGAACCCCTTGGCTTTGAAGTCAGCGAGAAGGCCTGTCGCCGCGCTGGCCTTGATTACTGGCCCCGTCTCGGCGTCAAGCAGCACTCGGATTGGAACGCCTTCCTCGGCACGGAATCCCCGTTGCGCATGTGGTTCTTCTCGGCGCACGCGCCCCGAAGCGTCTTCGACGCCGACATCCATCGCGGCGACTACCTCGTCTTCGGAAAAGAGACAGCCGGCCTGCCCGAGTCGCTCCTCACCCGCCACGCCGACCGCTGCCTTCGCTTTCCCATGGTGCCCGGGGAGCGTGGTCTGAACCTCGCCACCGCCGTCTGCGCCGCCGCCTACGAGGGAATACGTCAAATGGCGGCGCGGGGCGAAGTCGCCGTCCGCGACGGCCTCATCGAACGCTGACCGCGTGATGTTTGTGCAAACAAGCCAGTCGCCGACCGAAAACCGCGGCGTCCAATGCATCGCGTCCGTCGCGAACCCGGTATCCCGCTCGACTGTCCTCCTTCGAGCGGGCCCGGACGCGAAAGCGTGCGGGCCTGATGTTTTTCGGCCCCGCGCTTCGCTCTGACGGACCGATCAGGCGTTCACCGTCACAACCCCGCTCACCGCGAGGATCAGCATCACCACGCCCAGCACAATGCGGTAGTACCCAAACGGCGCCAGCCCGTGCCGCGTGAGGAACCGCACCAACCACCTCACCGCGATCGCCGCGCTCACCGCCGCCACCGCGATACCCACGAGCACCGGCGTCACGCCAAGCACCTTGATGAACGACTGATGCCCCGGGTCGTTGTTGCTCACGTCCTTGTACAGCTTGTACATCGTCGCCGCGAGCAGCGTCGGCATCCCCAGCAGGAAGCTGAACTCCGCAGCCGCCGAGGGCTTGAGCCCGCGGAAATAGCCCGCCGTGATCGTCATCATCGAGCGGCTCGTGCCCGGCCACATCGCGACGATCTGCAGCACGCCCACGAACAGCGCATCGAACACGGTCATGTCCTCGACCGACTTACCGCCGATCCCCTCCACGCCGCCCTTCCGCGGCGGGCGCGATCGCCGCCAGATCTCCACCCCGATCATGAAGAGCCCCCCCACCACCAGCGAGAACACCACCGGCCCCAGATGAAACAGCTTCGCCTCAATGACCTTGTTCAGCGCCAAGCCAACCACCGCCGCGGGCAGGAACGCGACAACCACGTTCGCGAACATCTTGAAGCCCACCGGGTCGCGCCCGAGCAGCCCCATCAGCATCCGCACGAACCGCGGGAAATACAGCCCCAGCACCGCCAGAATCGCACCGCCCTGCACGATGATGTTGAACGCGTTCAACGCGTCTTTCGTCTCCGGCTTGTCCAGCCCGAGCAGATCGCCGGTGATGATCAGATGCCCCGTCGATGACACCGGCAGGTACTCGGTGATTCCTTCGACCAGACCCAGTATGACGGCTTGCCAGAGTTGCATGGAAGTTGAACCACAGAGACACAGAGGCACAGAGAAAGACAGGAAGAGAGTGGCGGAAACGTTCGGATCACGTACCGCAGCATCAACAAGACGCTTCTTCTCTGTGTCTCGGTGCCTCCGTGGTGAATCTTGATCGGGTTTCGACGCAGACCGACGCGAACAATACCGCGTGGCCGCCCTCCCCGCGGACAGACTCACGCCGATCTCCGATCCCGCCGATCCACGGGTGCGGGAGTACCTCGGCCTGAAAGAGGGGGATCTCTTCCGCGGCCTCGACGCTCAGTCTCCCCACGGGGTCTTCATCTGCGAGGGCCATTTTGTTGTCGAACATCTGATCCACGGCCGCCACCGCTGCCGCAGCATCCTGGTCGCCGAGTCCAAGACCGACACCTATTCCGATCTGCTCGCGCCGCTCCCGCTCGAGGTGCCTGTCTACACGGTCGCGGAGACCGTTATGGAGTCCATCGTCGGCTTCAAGTTCCACCGCGGGATCCTCGCGGCGGGCAGCCGACCGGCGCCGCTCACGGCCGAGCTGACCGATGCCCTGATCGCCGCCGCACCCGCGCTTGTCGTGCTCGAGGATCTCACCAATATCGACAACGTCGGCGGCATCTTCCGCTGCGTTTCCGCCCTCGCACCCGAAGGCACGCCCATCGTCCTCTCGCCCCAGTGCGCCGACCCGCTCTACCGCAAGTCCATCCGCGTCTCGATGGGCCACGCCCTCCGCGTCCCATTCGTCACCCTCGCGCCGTGGAACACCGCCCTCGCCCGCATCCACGCCGCCGGATTCGACACCCTCGCCCTCACGCCCGATCCTGCCGCCACGCCGCTGCGTGAAGTCCGCATCCCACCGTCGCGTCGCATCGCCCTGCTCCTGGGCAGCGAAGGCCCCGGCCTCGCCTCCGACACCATGGCACACGCCATCCACCGCGTCCGCATCCCGCAACGCGCCGGTGTCGACTCCCTCAACGTCATGGTCGCCGCAGCCATCGCCATGGCCCAGTCATTCCAGTAGGACCGGCCTCCGGCCGGTCTATGTCAGTTTCTCCCACTGCCCCACTCCTCCACTGCCCCACTGCCCCACTGCCCCACTGCTCCACTGCTCCACTGCTCCACTGCTCCACTACTCCACTACTTCGCCGCATCCAAGAACACATCCACCGCCTGCCCCGGCACGATCCGGTACGCACCCTTCCCTCCGACGGCTTCAACCACCTCGAGCACCACGTCGATCACACGCGTATCCGTTCGCTCGATGTTCGAGCCCGACAGCGTCGGCTTTGGCCGCGCGTACGGCTCGATCCGCACGATCTTCAGTTCCAACTCACGCTGCACCGCACCGCGCGTCCGGCCGATCGCCTTCGAACCCATCGCCACCAGCCCGATGTCCTCCTCGTCCACCTGCGCCCGCACGTGGAGCTTCGTCAGATCACCGATCACCAGTGGCGCCCTTGTGCGGCTCACCGGCCCGAGGATGTACTCGCCCGCCTCGACCTCACGCCGAAGCACCGTGCCATCCCGCGGCGAACGCACGGTCAGGCGATCCTTCAGCAGTTCCAGCGACACGATCCGCGCCCGCACCGTCGCCGCCGCTGCTTCCGCGACCACCAGATCCGCCTTCCACCCACCGGCTTTCAGCCGATCCAGATTCGCCTGCGCCGACGCAAACTCCGCCCGCGCGATCTGCACCGCCGCCTCGGCCGACGCCACGTCGCGCGCCGACATCGCTCCGGTCTTCACCGCGTCCGCCGAGCGCGCCAGCTTGTCCTGGGCATCCACCAACTGCGCCTTGGCACGCAGCAGCGCCGCCTCCAGCGGCGGCACATCCTCCGCCCGTGGGATCGCGTGCCAGCGCGCAACCTCCGCCTCGGCTCCCGCCAACTCGCCCTTCGCCGCCACGATCTGCGACTCGATCGCCCGCGCGTCCAGCCGCATCAGCACCTGATCCTTCTTCACCACATCGCCCACATCGACCAGCACCTCGGCCACCAGCCCGGGATCGGCCGACGCGATTTCGATCGCGCGTCCCGAGGGCTCGACAATCCCGAGCGCCGCCACTCCCTTACCGAACGGGTTCACGCTCGCCGGCCGCGCCAGAGGTGTGTCGGGAATCTCCTGCTTTCCCACCGCCACGGCGACAACGCCGACCGCCAGACCCACCACCGACAGCACAATCGTCAACCATCGCAGCATGACTGCCTTCCTCGTTCGCGAACCTCAACTTGCCGAACTGAACACCGCACCCGGACTGACCGTGATCACCCGCCGCAGACTCAACACGCTCCCCAGCATCACCGTCATCAACATCGCCACCAGCGAGATCACCAAAAGCTCCCACGGCAAGATCGCCGCGAGTTCACTCTCTGAGTACTTCGTCACCAGCGTGAACGCCCCCGCCATCCCCACGCCAATGCCATACCCGATGAACCCGACCACCAGTGCCTGCAGCAGCACCATGCACGACAGCAGCCACCCCGACGCACCCAAAGCCTTGAGCGTCGCAAACTGCCGCAGATTCTCGAGCGTGAACTGATAGAACACGCTCGCCGAAAGCAGCAGGCCCACGACAAACCCAAGCGCGATCGTGATCCCGAAGTTGAACCCGATTCCTGTGGCGATGGTGATGAACCGCATGGTGTTCACGCGGAACTCGTCGGTTGTCCACGCCGCGACGTCGCCCAGCGCGTTGATCCGCTGCTTCAGGACATCGAGCCCCACGCCTTCCTTCGCCCGCACCAGGATGTAGCTGATCGCCTTGCGCCCCACCGGTGTGAACCGCGTGGCGTTGTCGTACGTCGTGTAGATGATCGCGTTGCTCTCAAAGCCCTGCCGCGCCTTGCAGAAGCCCACCACCACCGCCCGCTTGTCGTTGATCTTGATCACGTCCCCGATGTTCACGTTTCCCAGCTTCACCCGGCTCTTCTGCTCCACGATGATCGCGTCGGGCGTCCACAGATCCTCGATCCGGCCCTCGATCATCTCCGGCGGCCGTCCCGCCAGCGTCGACCGCGCGATCCCGATGATCTGCACCCGCTTGAATGTCCCGTTGTTCAGTTCCGTGATCGCGTAGTTGCTGAAGAACGGCTCGGCCCACGCCACGCCCTCCACGCTCCGCACCCGCTGCAGCTTTGTGTCCGACAGCGGCCGGTACTCCGCGATCCATTCGGTGCTCGGGTCCACGATCCACAGGTCAGCCTGCCCCACGTTCTGCAAGGGGCCCGTCGCCTGCCGCAAGAGACCCAAAAAGATCGCCCCCTGCTGGTTCATCAGCATGGTGGCGAACGCCAGCGACAGCACGAGTGTCAGGTACTTCGTGCGGTCGCCGAACAGCATCTGCATCGCAATCCGCAGCACGGCTGAGGATAGGTTTCGGCCCGCCGCCCCCGGCAGATTCGTCAGATATCGATCACGCCCCGCCGCTGCCGAATCACCTCGGGCCCGAATCGCTCACCACGGTCCATCCCCGGGCAGATCGCCTTGGCCCGTTCCCAGTGTCTTTTCGAATGCAGCAGGCTCTTCCAAAACGGCCACGTACGGCACTGCTTAGGCCGATCCTCGTACACGCCACAGACGGCTTTGCCCGGTATCTTCTCGCGATCCAGAAACACGCAGTCGTTGCCCAGATCCGTCACGCGCTCTGTCAGCGACCGCCCCGCGCTCGTCGCTCGCGTGTAGCGCTCGACAAACTCCTGCAGCGAGATCCCCAGCCGCTTCGCCAGCGCCGCCGCCTCGGCGTCGTCGATGAGCACATATCCCTCAGGCCCACTGCAGCAGTTGCCGCACATCGTGCACGAGAAGCGCAGGCCCGCCTCGCCCGTGTCATCGGGGCGATCGAACCATTCGAGTTGGGGAAGTGCGTGACTCATGCGGCGGAGCATCGTTGCCCACCAAATGAATCACTTCTTCCGCCGCGATACCACGACCGCTACAAGAGTCACAGCGCCCAACCCCGCGAGAAAGCCAAACGCTGCCATCGCCAGGATCTCAAACCACGAGATCACCACGGTTCATCCCCTCCAAAAGAATCAGTCGCCCGTCGCCGCGCTCATGCCTCGGGCTTCTTGGGCGGCTCCCCCGCCGCCATCAACTTTTCGCCCTGCTCCGGGGTCATCGTGCCCTCGGCGATGTACGCCGCGATCTCGCGCCGCGACTGCTCCCGCTGCTTGGTCGCGTGCGTCTGCGTGATCGTGGCCATGATCGTGTGGATGATCCACACCGCGACGCCGCCCACGATCGCGATAATCGGAATCAGAATCTCAACATCAGAGCCCAGTGTCAACATTGGTGTCATGGTCGTGTCCTTCTCGGCGCCTCAGCAGTTCTTGCACGAGCCTTTGTCGGTTCCGGCGCTCAGCAGTTTCTCACCCTGCTCAGGCGTCATCGAGCCCTCGGCAATGTACGCCGCGATCTCGCGGCGGCTCGCCTCCTTGGCCCGCCCCACCACCGCAGCCCGGATGCTGGACGCGATAATCCACGTCACGGCGATCACCGCTCCGATCCCCAGCGTGATCACCTTCAGAATGTCGTTGTTCTCAAGCGCCAGCGTCCACATGCGTCGTCTCCGCTCTGCCAAAATCGGCCTCTCAGGACTCTTTCGCCTTCCCCGCCGCCATCAGCTTCTCGCCCTGCTCGGGCGAAAGCGACCCCTCCGCGATGAACGCCGCGATCTCCCGCCGCGTCCGCTCCCGCGCAATCCCCACCGCCGCGTTCGCGATCGCCTTGACGACCGATATCACGACAATGGTGCCGCAGATCAATGCCCACGGCAAGTAGCCGCTCCGCACGATCTCCTTCACCACAGACGTCTCACCCACCTGCGCCAGCAGTTCCATAGGTCCTCCCCAGCCGAAGCCCATCCCTATCAGCCGCCCCGTCCACCCCGTCGCTTGTTCGGAAACCGACGGGCCCTATTTCAGCACCCTCAGTATCGCACAATTCCCGTCCAAAGCAACGGGTTTCCCCGTTCCGTTCTTCGCCTCGTTGTGTGATAATCGCCCCGTGCCCGTCGACGCCCACCAACCCGAGCCGCCGCCGTCTCCCGACGGCCCGCTTCGCACCGACGAGCAGCTGGTGAGTTTCGTCCTCCAAGGCTACCGCCGCGGCTGGTTCCTGATGGCCGACCCGCGCGACAACACCGACGTCATCGAATGGGTCCAGCCCCGCCACCGCGCCCTCATACCGCTCGACGATCGCTTCCGCATCCGCCGCTCCCTCGCCCAGCGTGTCCGCTCCCGCCGCTTCCTCATCACCACCGACCACGCGTTCCCCACCGTCATCAGCTCCTGCGCCCAAGTCCCCCGCCCGCGCGATTGCGACGACGACGGCACATCCGCCACCTGGCTCAGCCCCGGCATCATCAACGCCTTCCTCGCGCTCCACAACCAAGGCCACGCCCACAGCATCGAGGCCTGGCTGCCCATCCACCAAACCCCCAAGCCCGCCGCCGAGCTCCTGCTCGTCCGAAACCTCGGCCCGCAGTCCACGCCCCATGTCCTCGTCGGCGGGCTCTACGGCGTCGCCCTCGGCCGCGTCTTCTGCGGCGAATCCATGTTCCATCGCCCTGACCTTGGCGGCACCGACGCCAGCAAAGTCTGCCTCGTCCACCTCGTCCACCATCTCCGCCGCCGCGGCTTCGCGATCCTCGACTCCCAGATCGCCAACGACCACGTCGCCCAGTTCGGTATGGAGCAAATCCCCGCCGAGCAGTATCTCACGCAACTCGCTCAGCTCCGCGACCAACCCGTGGAGTGGCAGCCCTTCAACCCATGCGCACTCTGACCAAGGGTGCCACTGCCCAGCGCTTCGCTGGGCAGTGATCTCACCCACCTCTACGCAACTAGTACGTCGGCCACACGCCCGGCGTCACCAGCTCCGCCAGGTGCCCATCCGGGTCGCGGAAGTACACGCTCGTCCCGCCACGCTCCCAGCGCATCTCGCCCTCGATCGCCACGCCCTCGGCGGCCAGATGCGCCCGCCACGCCGCAAGCTCCGATTCCTCGATCGCGAACGCGAAGTGCGTCGTCCCCTGCGAGTCCGACGGCGGAATCGTCCCGCCTGCAAACCGCAGCGTCTGCACCGACCCGCCCTTCTTGAACAGCAAGAACACCTGTCCACTCGGCATGCCAAGCGCACAGATGCGTGAATCGTCGCTCGCCGGATTCAGCGGCCGCAGGCCCAGCACCCGCTCGTACCACGCTCGCGACGCTGCTACGTCATCGACGTAGATCGCAGTCTCCAGAAATCGCGTCAATCGTGGCGCCCTCATCCAGCTCCGATTCCAAAACGCCGGAACGGTTTCGCCGACGCCCGCTGAAACGCCCACCCGCGCCCACGCACGCCCACGCCCACGCACGTCAAGGTTCGCACCGCCACTTGATCGCCTGCCTCGAAGGCCAACGGCCTTCCAGACCCCAGCCGGGGCTGAAGCGACGAGTCCGCGAGGAACGCCAGCCCCGGAACAGTCCCCATTTCGCCATACCACTGCCAGGATTCCAACGCACTCCAAATGAGTGCGAAAGCCGTCCGATCACCGCTTCATCGCCGTGCCCTTCTTGCACTCCGTTGGAGTGCTAACGCAAAGCACGAGCGAATCCCATGTCGCACCGAACTGAGGGTGTCGCTCGCGGACTCGCTCCACCCTCGGCTTGGCTCTGCGCAGCCCGTTGGGCTGCAGATGCGTCCGGACCGACCGCGTCACCCCGCTCACATCCGCTCGACGACCGGAATCCCCAGCGTCTTCAAGCCATCTTCCAGCACCTTCCCCGTCAACTCGCACAGACGCAGCCGCGCCCGCATCGTCGCCTCATCCGGCGCCGCGAGCACAGGGCACGCATCAAAGAAGCTGCTGAACGCCCCCGCCAACTCGTACAGATACGTACACAACCGGTGCGGCTCGCACGCATCCCCCGTCGCCTTCAACGCGCCCGGATACTTGAGCAGCGCCAACGCCAGCATCTTCTCCTGCGGCTGGGCAATCGAAATCACGCCGCCCTCCACGCTCACCCCGCGCTCCTTCGCCTTGCGGAAGATGCTCTTGATGCGCACCAGCGCATACAGCAAGTACGGCCCGGTGTTCCCCTCAAACGCCAGCATCCGATCGAACGAGAACACATAGTCCTTCACGCGGTCGTTGCACAGGTCCGCGTACTTCATCGCCGCCACACCCAGCGACTCGGCCAAGGTCTTCACCTCGCCGTCGCTCATCGCGTCGCCTTCCTTCGCCCGCGCGCGAATCCCCGCGCTCGCCCGCTCCACCGCCTCGTCGATCAGCGACTGCAGGTTCACGTTCTCGCCGCTGCGGGTCTTGAACGGCCTTCCATCCTCACCCAGCACGCTCCCGAACGCCGCGTGCTCCATGATCGCGACCTTGCCCGTCTTGGGGTTCGTCGCATACCCCGCCTTGCTCGCCGCGCCGAAGCACTGACGCAAGTGCAGGTTCTGCCGCGCATCGATCACGTACACCAACCGGTCCGCGTGCATCGTCTGCACCCGCCGCCGGATGCCCGCGATGTCGGTCGTTGCGTACAAGAACCCGCCGTCGGTCTTCCGCACCAGGCACGGCTCCTTGATCCCTCCAAACTCCGGCGCATCCACCCGCACCACGAGCGCCCCCTGATCGAGCTCCGCGATGCCGCGCTTCTCGAGGTCGGCCACCATCGGCACCAGTTCCTCGGCGTACGTCGATTCCCCCGCGCTGTGCTCGTCGGTCACGTTCACGTGCAACCGCTTGCACACCGCCAGGCACACATCCATCGTGATCTTCTGGATCCTCTTCCACACGCCGTACGTCTCGGCGTCGTGCGACTGCAGCTTCACCAGCACCTGCCGCGCGTCCAAAAACGCCTCGGTCGCGCCGTTCACCTGCTCCTCGCACTCCGCCGTGGCCTTGGGTCCCAGCCCGAACTTCTTGCACGCTTCCAGCCCCGCCAGATCGCGCTGACACGCCGCCTGGGCTGCCTTGTACGCCGCGTCCAACCCGTCAAGCGTCAACCGCTCCAGGTCCACCCGCCGCGGATCGCCCGCCGGCAACTTCGCCAGCTTCATCAGCCGCGCCGTCACCATCGCGATGTTCAATCCCCAATCGCCCACGTGGTTCTGCCGGATCACCGTGTGCCCCAGCCGCTCCAGCACCCGCGCGATCGCATCGCCCACAAACGGCGAGCGCAGGTGCCCCACATGCATCTGCTTCGCCAGGTTCACACCCATCAAATCCACGACCACCCGCAAGGGCGTCGCCACCGGCGCCACGCCGAGCGCTGCCGAATCCATCGACGCCACCAACCCCGCGATCGCCTCGCCCCGCAGCTTCACATTGATGAACCCCGGCCCCGCGATCGACTTCTCTGTCAATGGCTCCGCGATCGACGCCAGCGCCGTGTCCTTGGCCGCCTCCGCCACGATCGCCGCCGCCACTTCCCGAGGCTGCTTGCCGACGCGCTTGGCCAACCCCATCGCGGCGTTGGACTGAAAGTCCGCAATGGCGATCTGCTTGCTCGCGGTGATCAGCGGCTCCGCATCGGCCGCCTGCGGGAACGCCCGCGCAATCGCGCCCCGGAACGAGGCATCGAGCAACGCAATCGGATCAACAAAGGAAGCGTCAGACATAGGGGCGAAGTTTACGGCTGGCCCGCCTGCTTCTCTTGCATGGCCCAATCCAGCACAATCCCCGCCAACTCATCCGCCACCCCGATCATCGCCGTGCTCGGCGTCAGCCCCAGCGGATCATCGATCACCGCCACCCGCTTGTTCTTGATCGCCGGCACATTCAATTCCGCCGCCCGCCCCATCAGCGCGATCAACTCCTCCGCCGTTGGCTGCTTCTCCGGCTCCGCCGTCCGCGGCGGCCTCGGCGAGAAAATCACAATCCCATCCGGGGCCAGCTTCTGCAGGTCCTCCAAATCCAGCGTCACCCACGCCGCCTTGAACTTGCCATCGCCTTCCCCACCCAGCGCCGGCACGCCGCCGAGGCGCTCCAGCAACTGATGATGAAAACTCCCCGGGCCCATCGCGCCGAGCGGCTTGGCCGATCCCAGAATCAGAATCCGCCCCGCCCGTTTCATCCCCGCGCCCCGATCTCGCCACGCCCGCTTCATCTCCTCCTCAAACGGCATCGGCGGCTTCGCGTGCTCCGGAGGGCGGGGCCTTCCAGGCCCCGGCGTCTTCTCTCCCTCATCCCCCACCGTCCACGCAAACACCGCCTCATCCATCTGCCGCGCACACGACTCGATCTCATCCAGCCCGAGCGGATTCAGGTTCATCACCACCCAGTGATTCGCCGCCGCCAGCTCCGTCAGCCGCTCCGGCAGATCCCGCGCCCCCCACTGAATAAACACATGCGTCGGCCGCACGCGGATCAGCATCTCGTAATCGATCGTCCCCAGTTCCCCGCACGACGGCACCTTCGGATCCAGCACCAGGTCATAGGCGTGCCGCCCCACGATCTGTGCTTCGTACCCCAAGTCCTTCAGAATCACCGCGAGCGCCGGGCTGTGCGCGACAATCCGCAACTCCCGCGCCGGCGTGATCTGCGTCCCGGTCGCATCACTCTTGCTCGGCTCGCGTCCACATCCCGACACCGCCGCCGCGAGCACGATTGCTCCGAGCCACGTCCAAACTCTCGCACCGATCGCTCGCATCGACCCAGCGTATGACCCCGCCGCAGTCTGGTGGCTTGGTGCCATCAGCCCGCCGGCTCGGCGGCGCGATTGATGCGGCCCGGAGACGAAGCTTCCAACCGCACCAGTCGCGCGGCTCCGAGCAGCCGCGGACTGGTGGCACCGCGCTGCCAGCGATCCGCATCCTCACAATGCCTTCACCCCACTCCCCTCTCCGCGCCACTCCGCCCTCTCCGCCCCTCCGCGTTCTCTCCCCTCGATCGACAACCTCCCGCTACCGTTCCTCTTCATGGCGGCAAGCCCCCATTCACTCCCGGACTCCCCCTCGTGGCACCGCTGCCTCACGCCCAGCGCCCTCGCCCTCATCGCCGCGGTCACGCTCGCCCGTCTTCTCTACATCTACTTCCTTTGCCCTTACCACCTCATCGAGGACGAGGCCCAGTACTGGGTCTGGAGCACCCGCCCCGACTGGTCGTACTACTCCAAGGGTCCCGGCATCGCCTGGTCCATCTGGCTCTCCGTCAAGGCCATGGGCGTGTCCGAGTTCGGCGTTCGTGCCCTCGCTCCGATCTACTCCGCCATCGCCGCACTCGCGCTCGCCGGCCTCGCCGCCGACGCCGCCCGCGACCGCCTCGCCGCACTCGCCGCCGCCGCGATCTTCTTCCTCACGCCCCTCTTCCTCCTCAACGGCCTCTTCCTCATGACCATCGACGGCCCGCTGCTGGCCTTCTGGTCCATCGCATGCTGGGCCATCTTCCGCGCCGCGTTCCGCGCCTCCGCCCGCGCCTGGCTCATCGCCGCCGCCGCCGTCGCCGTCGGCTTCCTCTTCAAGTACACCCTTGCCCTCTTCATCCCGAGCGCCCTCATCGCCCTCGCGCTCGCACACCCCGCGCTGCACTCACGCTGGAAGTCCCTCGCCCCAGCCGCCCTCGCCGTCGCGCTCCTCGGCCTCGTCCCCATCGCCATCTGGAATGCCCAGCACGACTGGCCCGCCGTCAAGCACCTCCTCGGCCACGCCAAACTCCCCGGCGGCGACGTCGCCCCAACTCCCACCAGCGCACCCTTCACCCTCAAGCACTTCTTCGAGTTCCTCGGCATCCAGCTCGCCGCCGTCGGCCCCGCCCTCGGCCTCATGCTCGCCGCCCGCCGCTTCACCGCCGATCCAGAAACCAAACCCGCCGCCCGCTTCCTCCTCGCCCTCGGTCTCCCCACCCTCACCCTCTACACGCTCATGTCCGTCTTCACCAGCGTCGAGGGCAACTGGGCCATGGCCGCGTTCCTCTCGCTCACCTCCCTCGCCGCCATCGCTCTCGTCCGCGGCCTCGACGACTGGCGCTCCAGACTCACCGCCTGGCGCGCCCTCCCCGAACCCCGCCCCCGCGCCGGCATCTTCCTCAAGCGCCCCGAAACCCTCGCGCAGATCTCCTGGCACGCCACCCTCGTCTACGGCATCCTCGCCACGCTCCTCTTCCTCCGCCTCGACCTCGTCGCGCTCACCCTCCAGAAACTCGGCAAGCCCGTCGCCATGCACCGCCTCCTCGGCGCGCCCGATTTCGCCAATGCGATCGACCAACTCCGCCAGCGCGAAACCCGCAACGGCGCAGCCCCGCTCCTTTTCTCGTACCATTACGGCGTGGCAGCGCAACTCACCTTCTACCTGCCTGATCACCCCATGGTCCGCGTCGCCGGCAGCCGCCTCGGCTACCGCCGCACACAGTGGGACCTCTGGCCCGATCTCTCCCTCGACAACCCCGAGCTGATCAACCGCGACGCCATCCTCATCGGCGCCGCCGAATCCCAGTGGTCCACGCTTTTCACTTCCGTTGAATCGCTCGGCAACCTGCCGCAGGACCGCCGCAAGGACCGCTGGACCTACCTCGGTCGCCAGTTCCGACTCCCCCTCCCCAAGGGAGGGGGCCGGGGGGTGGGTTCATCGGCGCCGCAAGGCGCGCCCGAGCACGCCAGCAAAAGCGAGCCGGGGCGTCCCTCCGCACTCACCCCCGCGGAGTCCCCATGACCCGCGGTCCCACCATCAAGCACGACTACTTCTTCGCCACCCAACGCCGCGAGCGCGGCCGCCGCCGCATCGTGCTCGCCATCCTCGCCGTCGCCGCCGTCATCATCTGCAACGTCGCCGATCGCGCCCTCTTCCACTTCTTCCTCGTCGATCCCGCCCGCATGGGCGAGTTCGAGTCCAAGGCCTACTACCAGATCCTCCGCCAGACCGGCGACGTCCGCACCTGGCTCATCGTCGCCCTTGCGCTCGCCGCCCACACCATCTATCGCCAGTTTTCCGGCAACGGCCGCGCCATCCGCGCCGGCTCGGTCATCGCCGTGTTCGCCGCACCCGCCGCGGGCGGCATCCTCGCCGAACTCCTCAAGCTCATCCTCGGTCGCGAACGCCCCGCCGAAGAGGTCATGGTCGAAGTCGCCGGTCAGGTTGAGAAGTCGCTCGAATACCAGGGCCACGTCTGGCGCGGCCTCTTCGCCGGCATTTATCACGACGGCCAGTGGTTCAACGGCCACAACCTCGGCCTGCCCAGCAGCCACGCCGCTGTCTCCATGGCTGCCGCCGTCACCCTCTCCCGCCTCTTCCCCGGCACCGGCGTCATCCTCATCCCCGTCGCCATCGGCTGCTCGATCACACGCCTCTGGGCCGGCCGTCACTTCGCCAGCGACGTCGCCCTCGGCATGATCGTCGGCTGGCTCGCGGCGGTTCTCGTCACCCGCCTCCTCCGCCGCGTGCGCTAACCGCAACGAGCCTCCGCCGCGCTCGCCTGCTCACGAGCCGCGTTGAACGCCACGCAGCCACTCCGCCCAGATCGCCAGCACCAGCAGCATGTAGAGGCGCTGCGAATGGTCGCGCCGGCGGCTCATGTGGTCCTCGACCATCGTCGCGACAAAGCGGCGGTTGATGGTGATGCCGAGCAAGTCCTCCGGGAACGGATCCGGCCCGCCCAGCGTGTCGAGCAGCAATTGCTTCATCCCGCCGTAGTCGGTGCGGAACCACTCGCCGATGGGGATGGAGAAGCCCATTTTTGGCCGATCGACGATGGAGTCGGGGAGGTACTTGCGGGCTACCTGCTTCAGTAGTCCCTTGCGCTCGCCGTCGGGCATGAGGACGTCGGGCCGGACGCGGATCATGCGGTCGACGAGCTCGCGGGCGAGGAACGGTGCGCGGACCTCGAGGCCGACGGCCATGGAGGCGGTGTCGGTTTTGCGGAGGATGTCTTCGGGGAGGTAGCCCTGAAGATCGACCTCGTAAGCCTCGTTCGCCGCCAGCTCAGGGTCTTCGCAGTGCCCACGAAGCGCTCTTCCAGACCGGTGCCTCGAAGCGGACTTCTGCGCGTCATAACCCGTCACCTGCTCGTAGAGCGAGCGCGGGAAGATGGAAAGCAGATCGACATAGCCATCGTGTGCCGCCGCGTCGAAGAATCGAGCGACGCGTCTGCGCCGATTGAACTCCACATCTAATCCGCCGAAGAGCCTCGCTCCGAAGCGGAGCAATCTCGATGGAACCCTTTTCAGTCTTGAGAAAATACCGGCGATGCGATGCCGCTCGTATCCGAGAAAGAGCTCATCGCCCCCATCTCCGCCAATGGCGACTTTCACCGCGGAGCGAGCTGCCCTGCTAACCCAAACGGACGGCAGCAACGAACTGTCCCCAAAGGGAAGCCCCAACTGAGTGACCGTCTGGACAAGGTCGGTTGCGGGGTTCGCATCACACGCAAGAACGTGGTGGCGAACTCCCAGATGGCGCGCCGTCTGTGCCGCGGCCTCTGACTCATCGAATTGAGCGATTGGCATCCTGACCGTGAAGGCGTCCACTGATCTTGAGTCCTCGCGTGCGAATGCGGCAACGAGCGCGGAGTCGATTCCACCCGAAAGAAAGACGCCAACGCTCGCATCGGCGTCGAGCCTTGAACGGACCGCGGCCGACAAGAGCGCATCAACTTCCATCACGCGTATCGACTCACGGCGGCCGTCGAACTGAAGTCTGGTGCCCCAATCGTTCATCACCCCCGTCTCGCAGACGACGACGTCGGTGGCATTACGGTGGACAAAGCCGGGCGGCGTTGCGATGATGCGTGCAACGGGTAGTTCGGTGTCCCATCCGAATCGCATCCATCTTGCCACACAATCAAACTGAGCGGCGTGGCTGAACGGGCTCGAACGCGGGACGCTCATGTGACGGATTCGAACCAGCCCCGGCACACACGACGCAAAGACGTACATGGTGCCGTGATCGGTCTCATAGAGCGGCTTTTCGCCGAACCGATCCCGGGTCAGCACGATTGCTCCGCTGCTCGCATCCCAGATCGCCACCGCGAACATGCCGTCGAGTTTGGCGAAGAGTTCGTGGCCCCATTCTCGCCAGCCGTGGATGAGGACTTCGGTATCGCTGTGATCGCTGACGAACCGATGGCCCGCGCTCTGCAACTCCCGCCGCAGCTCGCGGTGGTTGTAGATGCAGCCGTTGAACACCACCGCCACCCGCCCGTTCCGCGGCTTCTCCGGCCACGGCCCGCGCTCGCTCACCATCGGCTGCCGCCCGCCAGCGTGGTCGATGATCGACAGCCGCCGGTGCACGAACGCGACATCAACGACCGAGCCATCGGGTCGCGTCACGCGGTCTCGGAACCGCCCCTGCCCGTCCGGCCCGCGGTGCTTGATCGAGTCATCCAGCACATCCAGCCACGCTTCCGGGATCGCGACTTCCGGCGCCGGCGGCGGCGTTCCAACGGGGTGAACCTTGAGGATGCCGGCGATGCCGCACATGGGGGAGGAGGTAGAACAGAGGCGGACGGGAGCCGAAGAGGAGGGACAGCAACCGGAGAGAAGCGAAACAGTCGGCGATTCGATCGTCACGGTGCCGGGGCGGGGACGCCTCGGCTCGCGGTGGGCGCACCCGGCTCCAGCGCGAGCCGTCCGCACCAGCTTACGGCTGAATCACCGTCGTTGCCGCCAGCTTCGCCACCCGGCGCTTCTCTTCCTGCAGCATCCACACCGTGTGGATCACGCGGCTCACCCCGATTCCCAGCACGCCCCCCGCCACGGTTGCCCAGAAGCCGTTGAGGATCTGGTGGTGCAGCAGATAGCTCTGCGTTCCCAGCCACAGCACGTACAGCAGCGGCGAGAGAATCGCCCGCTGCACCTGCACGATCCCCGCGTCGTGGATGAACGACATCCCCCGGTACGCCGGGTTCGCCGACACGATCTTCTGCAGGGGCCCATGGTTGGCGAGGTAGTGCAGCACGAAATAGATCGAGAAGTCGAAGATCACGTCCAGCACGAACGTGATCGCCGTGATCCACCACGGGTTGGTCACAAGCCCGGTCTTGTGGATCGCGTACACCGCCAGCGCCACCGGCACGAGCGCGATCAGCCCCGCCGCGATGATGTTGACGTTGACGTTCACGATCCGCCGCGCGTACCAGTGCGCCAGCGCCCGCAACGCGGGGTTCTTGATCGGGTGATTCGGGTCTTCGGGCGACATCAATCTCTCATCGTAGAAGAAGGCATCGATGCGTGAGGCCGCTTCTGCTCAGGCCAATTCGGAGAGCCGTGTCCGTGTCAGACGCACCGCCGCCGCACTTATGTCGCAGCCGATCGGAAATCGATCCAGCCTTTTCGCGGCCACCAGCGTCGTCCCGCTGCCGCAGCACGGGTCGAGCACGGTGCCCTTCGGCGGCGCGCACGCCGCGACAAGGAGTTCGAGCAGCGCAAGGGGTTTCTGCGTCGGGTAGCCGGTGCGTTCCGCGGCCATGTTGTTGATCGCGGGGATATCAAGCACGTCGGTCGCCTTCTTGGTCTGGCCCTTCAAGCGGCGGCTGGTGGCGGGTATTCGTGGCGGGTCGAAGTAGTGGCGTGCGGGATCGACGCAGTAAAAGAGGATGTCGTCGTGCTTGCGGGCGAACATGCGCGGCGAGGAGCCGCCGAGGCCGTAGGACCAGATGAGATGGTTGACGAAGCGGTCGGCACCGAGGAGCTCATCGAGCAGGACGCGGACACGGTGGCTGGTGCGCCAATCGACGTGAACGAGGAGGTTTCCCGTGGGCCTGAGCGCGGGGATGGTGGCGGCGAGTCGCTCGCGGAGCCAGGCGAGATACGCGTCGATGGTGGGCCAGTTGTCCTGGTAGCTGGCGGGGCGGCTGGCGCGCGTGCCGCGGATGGGGCGGGTGGCGGTCTTTTTGACGCCGGTGTTGAAGGGCGGGTCGACGTAGCAGAGGTCGACGCTGGCGCGTGGCAGGGCGCGGGCGAAGGGGAGCCAGTCGGATCTGATCACGTCTGCGGGCATCGGCGTCACTGTACAGGTCCTCGGCGGCGGCGTATCTTCCCGCCCATGCCACGCCTCCCCATCCTCACCCGCGCCAACTCCGACAAGCACGATCTCTACGAGCGGGCGGTGCAATCGCCCGAGGCCGAGATCGATTTTGTCGACGCCACCTACCGCAAGATCAAGGGCAAGCCCGCGACCCTGCTCCGCGAGGACTTCTGCGGCACTGGGGCCAGCGCGTGCGAGTGGGTTCGCCGCCGCAAGACCAATCGGGCCATCGGGCTCGATCTCGACGCCCCCACTCTTGCCAACGGGATGCAACGGCACATCGCGAAGCTGACGCCAGACGCTCAGGCTCGGATCGCGCTCTTGAAGCGCAACGTGCTCGACCCGGGGGCAGCGAGCGTGAAGGCACTGGGCGGCTCGCCGCAGATCGTGCTGGCGATGAACTTTTCGTACTGGCTCTTCAAGACCCGGGAGATCCTGCGGGGCTACTTCGAGACCGTGCACCGCTCGCTCGCGAAGGACGGCGTCTTCTTCCTCGATCACTACGGCGGCAGCGACGCGTACGAAGAGGTGAAGGAGCGGCGCCGCATCGGCGGCCCGCGGCGTGGCTACACCTACGTCTGGGACCAGGCCTCGTACAACCCGGTCACCGGCGACAAGACCTGTCACATCCACTTCGAGTTCCACAAAGGACCGCCCATGATGCGTGCCTTCACCTACCACTGGCGGCTCTGGTCCCTCGTCGAGGTGCAGGAACTGCTCCGCGAGGCCGGCTTCCGCAACGTCAGCGTCTACTGGGAAGGCGACGACAAGAAGGGCGGCGGCAACGGCATCTTCCGCAAGACCACCAAGGGCGAAGCCTGCCGCTGCTACATCGCGTACATCAGCGCCGAACGCTGAGACTCGATTCTGGACGCATGCCCCGGGTGCCACTGCCCAGCGCTTCGCTGGGCAGTGCGCGGGCGGACGGTGCAACGCCGACAAACTGCCGCCAAAAAGAACACTGCCGAGCGAAGCGCTCGGCAGTGGCACCCAATGCTGTTGGTTGACTTATGCGCTCTCGCGACGCCGGCGCATCTCGGCCAGCGGGCGCTTGGTCCGCACCGCGTCCTCGTCGATCACGTACTCCGCGCCGCTGTTATCAAGGTCCGGCAGCTGGTACATCAGATCGATCATCAGCTCTTCCATCACCGCACGCAGTGCACGGGCGCCCGTGTCACGCTTCACGGCCTTGGTCGCCAGGGCACGCAGCGCGCCGTCGGTGAAGGTCAGCTTCGCGCCTTCCAGCCCGAACAGGTGCTGGTACTGACGGACGATCGCGTTCTTCGGCTCGGTCAGGATGTTGATCAATGCATCCACCGACAGCGGCATCAGCGGCGCGAGCACCGGCAGACGACCCACGAACTCCGGGATCATCCCGAACTCGATCATGTCGTCCGCGGTCACCTGCGCCAGCACGCGCGACGCCGTCTCCTCGCCGCGAGCCCGGTCCGTATCGACATTGAAGCCGATGCGGGTCTTGCCCAGACGACGCCGGATGATCTCTTCGAGCCCCACGAACGTGCCGCCGCAGATGAACAGGATGTTCGTCGTGTCCATCTGGATGTACTGCTGCTCGGGGTGCTTGCGCCCGCCCTGCGGCGGCACATTGCTGGTCGTGCCCTCGAGCATCTTCAGTAGGCTCTGCTGCACACCCTCGCCCGACACGTCACGCGTGATGCTGACGTTGTTCGAGGTCTTGCCGATCTTGTCGATCTCGTCGATGTAGATGATGCCGCGCTGCGCCGCCTCCAGATCAAAGTCCGCGGCCTGCAGCAGCTTGAGGAGCAGGTTCTCGACGTCTTCACCGACGTAACCGGCCTCGGTCAGCGTCGTGGCGTCGCCGATCGCAAACGGCACCTTCAACATCCGCGCCAGCGTCTTGGCGAGCAGCGTCTTGCCGGAGCCGGTCGGTCCGATCATCAGGATGTTGCTCTTGTCCAGTTCCACCGAGCCCGCCTCGGCGCTCTCAAGGTGCAGCAACCGCTTGTAGTGGTTGTGCACCGCGACCGACAGGGCCTTCTTGCCCATGTCCTGGCCGATGACGTACTGATCGAGGTATTCCTTGATGTCGCGCGGCGCCGGCACCTCGCGGAGAGCCGAGCTCACCGTGCTCACCCGACGACGCTCCTGCCGGAAGATGTTCTGGCACAGCTCGGTGCAGTGCGAGCAGATGTAGACCTCGCTCGGACCTTCGACCATGGGGCCGACGTCGCGGCTGGTCTTGCCGCAGAACGAGCAGGTCGTCACCTTGCGGCCACGGAAGGAAGAATCCCCCGCTCCGGAGCTGCTGACGGGCGGGTTGGTGTCGTCGTTCTTGCCTTTGGCCATTGGGCGTCGCTTTCGTGCACGGAAGGGATCGGCGCGTATCCGAGGAGTCTATCGGTCATCCTTCACGACTTCCTCACATCGCCCCGGCGGAAACCCAAAGCGGACCTTCCCGCGTCCGCTCGCGATTATTCATCCACACCTCGTCCACGCCCCGTGTCGATCTTTTCGGACGCGCGGCTCGCCGCCTTCGCCACCAGCTTCCGACGCACCTGGTCGTACTCCGCTTCCGACATCTCCCCACGCTCCCGCATCGCGCGGACCTGCTCCATCAACGAGCCTGAATCTTCCTCTCGGCGCGCCGGCGCAAACAAGCTCTTTCGCAGTCCCAGAATCGCGATCGACGCCGAAAGCACCGCCCCGAGCAGCACCGCCACCCAGAACAGCACGTCGTTGGTCGCAGCTTGCGCGAAAATCATCTGCATGCGTCGCCCGTCTCAGCTCGGGTCTAGTGCCCAGACCCGATCGCATCGCGGATCGGCACCAGCAGCGTCGGCACCACACGAGACTCCACCAGCTCCTCACCGAGCCGACTCATCTTCGTGAACACGTCCCCCAATTCCTTGATGTCGCTCACCGAACCGAAACGCCGCAGCGTCAGGTACACGCTGATCGGCTCCGGCGGAGCGTCCGCGTCCCGGAATCCTGTCGCCGTCCCCGCCCGCGTCTTCACTTCGAAGTAGATCTCCGTGTCCTCACGCCCCGCGATCCGCAACCCGAGCAGCGGCTGACAGTCCACCGACACCGCTCCGTGCAGGTCCGCCAGCTGCGCAAGGGGCGACCCCTGCAGCAACGCCTCGTACACGATCGCGTCGTGGTTTCCGCCCGCCACGAGATCGAAGCCGTACAGCAACTCGATGTAATCGATGTCCAGCGGGCTGATGCTCAGAAAGAACGGTGCCGCGTCCAGCACGTGCCGGTGCAGCGAGTATCCCTCGCTCGGCTCCGCCGGGTTCACGACCCCCGACCGGATGTTCGACGGCCGTACCGCCAGCCATCGATGCACCCCCTCGGACTGCGGCGACTCGAGCGCCAGCTCTTCCTTGTACCGGCGGAATGTCGACATCGTCGGGAACTGCTTCCGCACCCGCTCGAACAACTCGAGCACCGTGTCCCGCCCCCGAGGCAGGTCCATTTTCACGGCGATCTTCTGGTTGATGTAAAAATCCGAGCACAAGGCCCGAAAGGACTCGGTCATCGCGACATCCGCTCCCGCCCATCAGGGTCGAACAAGGCCCACGCCGCGGCCGATGCCGAGGCGCTCGCATCGTAGCGACCGGGACAGGAAGCCGCCGCCGGGCTCACACCCGCTCGGGCCGCCTCAGGACGACACGGACAATCCGGGAACCCAGATCCAACAGCTCCGCGGCGGGGAATCGCTCGCGGATCTCATTCACAATCGTCCGATCCAGGGCGAACAGATCCTCGGTCCGCAGCCGGGGCAGTAGCGCAACGGTCTCCAGCCCAGCGTCGACCGCAAACTTCGTCAGTTCGGCGAGACACAGCCGGTTGATGCCGTTGTGCACGAAGTCGGCCGCCCATGCCTGCGGCTCGGGATGAAGCGAACGCACAGCGACGCGGAGATCGGCCAGATCGAGCCGGGCGTGCGCCCATGGAATATCGATCGTCGCCGCCCAATGCGCCCCGTCGATCGAGAAAAAGGGGTTGTACTCGAGATACGCCAGTCCGCCGGGGCGGAGCACGCGGCAAATCTCTCGCAGCGCGCCAGCCGGATCGAGCACGTGCTCAAAGGTCTGCCAACTGAAGACGCGATCGAACGAGGCTGAGGCCAAAGTCGATCGGCTCATGTCATCACGCCGCAGTTCGATGCGTTGCTGAATGGACGACAACTCCGCCCCAGGCTCGCACGCGGCGAGTCCGTTCCAGACCTCGTCGCTCGGCGTGACGGGCGTCTGGATGTCCATCCCGACAACCCGCATCCGTCCATCTTGGGCGACCCAGATGCACTCTCGCCCGTCGCTCGCCCCAAACACCAGAGCGTCGGAAACAGGACAGTCTCCGGCGAGCGTCGCCAGAACGTGCAGACCGAGTTTCACCCGCCGGCGCACGCCTTCCATCTCGCCCGCGACCTGACCCGAGACCCCCGCGTACCCGGTGCCGCTGGTCACAACGGCACGATCCCGCTGGAAGATTCCCGACGCAAAGCCCGGAACGACGCCAAGCAACCGGCCGTCGGAAGTCCGGAAGGAGGAGTCGCCGCCGCGAGATTCCAGTCGGGCCTCGATGGCCTCGGGTCGATCGTGCGAGGCCAGAGATTGCCCAGAAACAGCCATGCACGGGTGCTATCGGCCCTCCGAATCCGGCCGCTGGAATGCCGCGGCTTTCGCCGTGCCCACACGCTGCCGTGCAATACCATTGGCCCCTTGCCAGTCCTCACCGCCACCAACCTCAAGCACTCGTTCGGCACCCGGGTCATCCTCGACGGGGTTTCGTTCTCAATCGAACCGGGCGAGCGTGTCGGCGTCGTGGGACGCAACGGCGTCGGCAAGAGCACATTCCTGAAGATGCTCGCGGGACTGATGAATGCCGACGAAGGCATGGTGTCGCTGCAGCGCGGTGCCCGGGCGGGGTATCTGCACCAGGACCCGAAGCTAAACCCGGACGAGACGCTGTGGGGCGAGGCGGAGAGCGCGTTCGCTCGCCTGCACGAGTTGCACAAGAAGCTCGACGAGGTCTTCGAGAAGATGGCGACCGCGCAGGGGGACGCGCTCGAAAAGCTGATGAAGGATCAGGAGGTCCTGGAACGCGACATGGAGGCCGCGGGCGGATACTCGATCGACCACAAGATCTCCGAGGTGCTCCACGGCCTGGGGTTCACAGACGCCCAGTTCCAGGTCAAGGTCGGCGGGCTTTCGGGCGGCCAGAAGGGTCGCCTCGCCCTGGCGAAACTCCTGCTCGAGAACCCCGACGTGCTGTTGCTCGACGAGCCGACCAACCACCTCGACATCGAGGGGCGTCTGTGGCTTGAGAACTTCCTGAACCACGATTTCCCGGGCGCGGTGCTGCTCATCAGCCACGACCGCTACCTGCTCGACAACGTCGTCAAGCGGATCATCGAGACTGAGGACGGGCGGCTCATCGACTACCCCGGCAACTACGAGACGTTCCGTGAGCTGCGGGCCGAGCGCCGGATGGCCATGCTCCGCGCGTACGAGAACCAGCAGCAGCGCTTCCGCCAGGAAGAGGCGTACATCCGCAAGTACAAGGCCGGCCAGCGGGCCGCCCAGGCCCGCGGCCGCAACACCCGCCTCGAACGCGAGAAGGCGAGCAACACGCTGGATCGCCCCGTCGAAGCCCATTCCTTCGAGGTGCGTCTGCCCGCGGCCCCGCGCTCGGGTGACATGGTCATCTCCGCCCGAGGCATCTCCAAGAAGTACCCGCTCGACGGCGGCGGCGAGAAGGTGCTCTTCCGCGAGTTCGACGTCGCCGTCTCCCGCGGCGAACGCTGGGGCATCATCGGCCCCAACGGCGCCGGCAAGACCACCCTCGTGCGTGCCCTGCTCGGCGATCTCGCCTCCGACACGGGCATGATCCGCCTCGGCTCCAACGTCGCCACCGGTTACTACCGCCAGACGCACGAGCACCTGCCCGCCGAATCGCCGGTGTACCTGTACCTCCAGAACACCATCAAGAAAGAAGTCCCTGGCGTCTCGATGAGCGAGCAGGCGGCCCGCGATCTCGCCGGCGCGTTCCTCTTCAGCGGCACCGATCAGGACCGCCCGCTCGGCCAGCTCTCCGGCGGCGAGCGCAGCCGTGCCGCGATCGCCGCCCTTCTGTGTTCCGCGAAGAACCTGCTCGTGCTCGACGAGCCCACCAACCACCTGGATCTCATGAGCGCCGAGCGCCTCGAAGACGCCCTGTGCGACGAGGGCGGCTACGAGGGCACGATGATCCTCATCAGCCACGATCGCGCCCTCATCGACGCCACCTGCGAGCACCTGATCGTCCTCGACGGCAAGGGCAACGTCGAGGTCTTCCACGGCGGTTACAGCGAGTGGCACGAGAAGGACGTCCAGCGCAAGCGTGCCGCCGACCGCGAAGAGGCCGAAGCCAAGGCACGCCGCGACCAGGCCGAACGCGCCCGCAAGGAAGCCGAGGAACGCAAAAAGGCCAAGCCGGTCGCCCCCAGCAACAACGCCCTCGCCCGCCTGCGCACCGAACAACTCGAAGAGAAGATCGAGAAGATCGAGACCCGGATGCGTGCGATCGACAAGGAACTAAACGATCCCGCGACATGGCGCGATCAGGCCAAGTCCCACCGGCTCGGTGAAGAACGCCATCGGCTCGCGGCCGAGCTCGAGCCCCTCGAGTTTGAGTGGGCCCGCCGCGCCGAAGACCAGTAAGGGTCGCGCCCACACGACCCGCGCCTCCTCTCCCCGCGAGCGGGGAGAGGACCGCGAATACACGGGGCGCCTCGTCCGCGCGTTACCCCTGCAACAACCACCGCACCGCCGCCACAAAGAACACCGCGGCCAATGCCACACTCGCCACCAGCGGCGCCAACGCCCGGATGTGATCCGCACGCCAATCAAACCGCGTCCGCGGCGTCTGCGCCGGACGCACCAGAGCCAGCGGCCCGCGCACCGCGTCCGACGGAACCGGCAGCGTCCCGCCGTGCGTTCGCGCATCATCCTGCACGATCGCAATCACCAGGTTCGCATCAAAGTCGCGCAGCCCCAGCCGATTCGCAAGCTTCAGCAGCCGCTTCCGCGACTCCGGCGTCACCAACGCCGCGTGCCCGCCCTGCACCTCGCGCCGCACCCGAACGGCAAACACCCAGCGCGCATCGTCGCCCATCAGGGCGGGCGTCGCACGCCGGGTCTGGTCCAGCGTCTCCGCGAACCGCGCCCCCAGCCCGATCCGGCTCGACTCGCGATTCGCTTCCTCAATCAGGCGCCGCGCTTCGGCCACGGCCCCTGGCCCCCCCACGGGCTCGGTCCGTCCGGGTCGCTCGGCGGCACCACCTTCCACGGGTCGCAGGGATCGCGCATGGCCCCGACCCATTGGCCCCCCAAGCCCCGCCGGCCGCAGCGCCCGAACCCCGCCGGATCCGAAAAATTCGGCTTGTAGGGGCTGCTCCGTCTGCGCCGGCGTGCCGCGGGAACGCGACACACTGCGGGGATCCAAATCCACCACATCCACGTACCGCAACCGCGGAGCATCCGCGTTCCGGGCCGGCGCCGCAGGGCCGGCGACATTATCGCCACTCTTGGAATTCGTCTTCATACCAACCACCATGGCACAGGCCGTGCCAGTCCATTTCCACGTCCACCAGGACGCCACCAGAGAGCCACCGAGAAGATGGTAACCTGTGTCGCACTTCTTGCCCGGCAATCCAACACATTCCCGGCCGAGAAGCCGAAACACTGGTGCACGAACGCGCGGGTTCTGCTGGCAATCGCGCCGCTCGTGCAACTCCAGGGCTCAAACTGCGGAAAGACGACCGTAAGCATGGACGCCGGACTACCCGCCAAAACCTCTTCCAGCGAGCTGCCCGCGCCCTTCGTCGCGCCGCCCGACAAACTCGCAGTCGTCCGCCGCATGCGTGCCCTGAGCCAACGCGGCAAGCTCCCCGGCTTCGAAGAAACCGCCGAAGGCTTCAAGGCCCTCGCTTATGGCTGGGTCTTCGACTTCGACCTCGTCTTCCGCATCGACGATTCGCCCGGCGGCTGCACGCTCACCCCCGCGCTCGTCCTCAAACGCCGCATGCCCGCCATCGTCCTCGCGCTCCTCGCCTTCTCCATTTGGCCGGGCGTGTGGATCACCGACTCGATGCTCTCCACCTACTTCACCTGGTACCCGCACGAGTTCTGGAAGACCTGCGCCTGGTATCTTCCGATCACCATCCTCCCCATGCCCTGGGTCTGGAAGACCGCCATCCGCCGCTCGCGACTCCTCGCCGAGGAATCCGCCCGCGAACTCGCCGAGCGCGTGCGCAGCGAACTGAGCGTCAGCTCGCCCACTGTTTGATCGGAGCCCGCGATGTGGCAAGGCTTCGACGCCGCCGAAGTCCTGAGCGCCGGTCTCGCGTGTCACGAACGCGCTCTGCGCGAAGAGCAGTCCGTCCGCGGCCTCGATGCGCTGAAGGAACTACAACTCCACGAACTGCTCGCCCAAACCTGCGCACACGCTGGCTACGGCGTCCATCGCGAGGTCGGCTATCCCACGCTCCACTCCGCCACGCGACACTCCGCCCGCCCCCGCTGCGACATCGTGCTCACGCCCATGCCCGGTCAATCGCTCAGCGACGCGCTCGATCAGCGGCGCGAACGCGAACGTCACACCCTGTTCGCCAACCTCGAGCCACCCACCAACGAAAGCACACACGTCGCGCCGCACGAGTGTCTCTGGATCGAGATCAAGACCGTCGCCCAGTTCGCGTACACCAATGGCATCCCTGGCCCCAACCGCGGCTACTCATCCGAACTCGTTCAGGCCCTCCGCACCGACCTCGACAAACTCGCCGGTGATACCGCCATCGACCAAGGTCTCGTGGCTCTCGTTCTGTTCACCCACGACGAACGCACAGCCCGCAACGACCTCGTCGCCGCCGCCAACCGCTGCCTCGACCACGCCGCGGCCATCGCTTCCATGTCGTCCCGATCCTTCCCGATCACAGACCGAGCGGGCAACGCCTGCTGCACCGTGGCAGCGTTCGATGTTCTGAAGTAACCCCATTGAAACCCCGGATCCGCGCAAGCACGAAACCTCACCCGCTTTCGCCGCGTACCACATGGAAATCCCTTGCGTTCTGCGAGGGTTCGTGGCATGCTCGTCCCGGAACACCCCTCAGGTGCTCGCGACGACCCTTCTCGATCCGTCCCAGTTTCGGCCAGCGCGGAGTCTCCCAATGCACGGCCTTGGTCGCATGTGGCTGTTTCTCACTCTCCCCGGCGCGTTTGCCGCCGCCCAACCGGTGCCAGCCACGCCGCCCCGCACCATCCTCGTCCGCGTCGCGCCCTTCATCGACCGCGCCGCTGCGTTCTCCAATCTCACCATCGAGCACGAATCACGCCTCGTGCCCGGCCTCACCATTGCCCGCGTCCACGACACCGAATCCCTCGACGCAGCCCTCGCCCGACTCCGCGCCGTCCCCGGAGTCCTGTACGCCGAACCAGATCGAATCTTGACCGTCGCCTCACGTGATCCCGCGCCGCCCGCCCTGCAGCCCGCTCCCTCGACACTCGCCGCAACACCCACCTTCAACCTCAACATGATCAACGCTCCGGCCGCCTGGCCTTCCTATGGCAAGGGCTCCGGAATCAAGGTCGCCGTCCTCGACACCGGCCTGGACTTCGCTCACACCGGCATGCCCACAGCCGCCGCCAGCGCGTCGTTCGTCCCCGGCCAGACTGCCGACGATTACAACTTCCACGGCACGCACTGTGCGGGCATTATCGTCGGCAAGGACTCCATCTTCGGCTCCTTCTCCGTCGCACCCGACGCGACGCTCCTGGTCGGCAAGGTCGTCTGCGACGGCGGCTGGGGCGCCCTCTCTTGGCTCATCGAGGGCATCGACTGGTCCGTCGCTCAGGGCGCCTCGGTCATCAGCATGTCACTCTCCACCGACGAGAACTCGCAAGCGCTCGCCGATTCCTGTCTAGCCGCGTTCGACGCTGGCGTGGTCCTCGTCGCAGCCGCCGGAAACCAATCTGTCAACACGCCGCACTACCCCGCCGCTTATCCAAGTGTTCTCGGCGTCGCCTCGGTCAATGCCGCCGCCGTCCACTCGATATTCTCGAACACCGGCCCACACCTTTCCGTATCCGCGCCAGGCGAGAACATCCCAAGCGCAATCCCGATTGCGACGTCCTTCGTTTCCTGGTCCGCCGGATCCAAGAAGGCCAGCCAGTTCACCGGCAGCTTCGGCGGCAGCGTCTCCGCCCAGGTTGTGCACTGCGGCGAAGGCTTGCCAGCCCAGATTCCCCGCGAGGTCTGGGGCAAGATCGCTCACATCCGCCGCAGCAACTCACTCACCTTCGCCGAGCAATTCGACAACGCCACAATCATGGGAGCCATTGGTGTCGTGATCTCCAACAACGCTCCCAGCTCGCTCATCCAGGACTCGCTCGCACCCTTCTTCCTTCCCGTCCCCTGCGTCCTCATCTCCCAAGCCGACGGCGACGCGCTCCTGACAGTCACCACCGAGTCCATCACCATCGGCCAGGGCTACTCCGGACACTTCTTCGGCGTGCTCACCGGCACCTCGCAGGCCACGCCTCACGTCGCCGGCGTCGCCACCTTGCTCCGCGCAGCCTTCGCGCCGTCCGTCATCGAGCCCCGCGCCATCCGCTTCGCCATCGAGCACACCGCCACCGACATCGACGCTCCCGGCTTCGACGAATCCACCGGCCACGGCCTGCTCAACGCCAAGGCCGCCGCCGACTACTTCAACGGCCGCATCCGCTGCAAGGGCGATCTCAACAACGACAACCAGGTCGACGACGCCGACTTCTCCCTCTTCGCCGTCGCCTACGACGACCTCCTGAGCCCCGCTGGCACCTACACCGGCGCCGATCTCACGGGCGACGCCGTGTGCGACGACACCGACTTCCAGCAGTTCGTCCAGTTCTATGACACCCTCGTTTGCCCGTAATGCGCCTCATCTTCCAGCTTACGGGGAGAAGCGCCGCAGGCGAAGCGGGTGAGGGGATGGCGGGTCGGTTCGATCCAAGTCACCCGAACGCTAAAGGCCAGTATCCGTTCCCCGTGCCGTGTCGCGAAGTTTCCGGACCTCCCTCTTTCCGATTGCATTTCCCCCCGCTTCCTGCGACACTGCTCCCTTCGAGGAGGACTCCCCGCATGTCGAACCGTTCCCGCGCCGCCGCGCTCGTGCTGTGTCTCTCATCCGGCCTCGCGCTCGCCGCGTCGCCCAACGACCGTCCTTCGGCGCTCCTGCGCGACTCCGCTCACGCGATCGGTGGCGACGCGCCCGGCAACGGCTTCATCGCCGCCGACGTGCTCAACGCCGTCCCCAAGTTCCATCCCTCCCAGATCCTCGTCCGCTTCGATCCCTTCGCCGATCGCGCCGCCCTCGCCCCAGCCCTCGAAGCCGCGGGCGTGCAACAGGTCGTCCGCTCCTTCGACCTCGTTCCCGGCCTGCAGGTCCTCGCCATCACGCCCGGCACGGTCGAGGAGACCTGTGCCGCACTCCGCCAGATCCCCGGCGTCCGCTACGCCGAGCCCGATCGCGTCCGCTTCGCGCACGCCCAGAACACGCCCTACGGAATCCCCATGGTCAACGCCGACATCGCCTGGGCCAACCACGGCACCGGAGCCGGCGCCAAAGTCTGCGTCCTCGACACCGGCGTGGACACCACCCACCCCGACCTCCCCCCCACCGTTGCCGCCCAGTCCTTCGTCCCCGGCCTCACCGTCGAAGATTTCAACCGCCACGGCACCCACTGCTCAGGCACCGTGCTCGGCCTCAATAACGACCAAGGCGTCATCGGCGTCGCCCCCGGCGCTTCACTCATGATCGGCAAGGTTCTCAACAACGGCGGCTGGGGCACCGACGCGTGGATTGTCGAAGGAATCGATTGGGCCGTCGCCAACGGCGCCGACGTCATCAGTATGTCCTTTGGCGACGACGAGCCGAACCAGGCCGCCACCGATGCCTGCGCCGCCGCCGCCGCCGCAGGCGTCCTGCTCGTCGCCTCCGCCGGAAACGAAGCAACCGCCAACCCGCGCTACCCCGCCACCAACCCGGGCGTCATGTCCGTCGCGGCCCTCAACTCCGATTCCACTCTGGCATCCTTCTCCAACTTCGGACCGCTCCTCTCGATCTCCGCTCCGGGCGTCGGCGTCGAATCCAGCACGCCCATCGTCCAGACCCGCGTCTTTTTCAACGGCGCCAATCGCAACGCACAGAACCTCTCCGGATCCCGCGGCGGATCGCTCCCGCCCGCCGAAGTGGTCGACTGCGGCCAAGGTCTCACCGCCGCCGACTTCCCGCCCACCGTCAACGGCAAGATCGCCCACATCCGTCGCGGCGGCGCCACCTTCCAAGTCAAAGCCACCAACGCCCTCGCTGCCGGCGCCATCGGCGTGCTCATTTCCAACAGCAGCGGCGGCACCACCACCTTCACCGGCAACCTCAACGACACCTTTGTCATCCCCGTCTTCGGCATCTCCCAGAACGACGGCAACCTCCTCCAGGCCGGCGGCATCACCGCCACCATGTCCCAGACCAACGTCGGCCACCAATACGAACTACTCAGCGGCACCTCCATGTCCTGCCCCCACGTTTCCGGCGGGGCCGCCCTGCTCATCGGCCTCTTCAAGTCCACCGGCCTCACCCCAGCGCTCCCGCCCGCCAGCACCCGCTGGATCCTCGAACAGACCGCCACCGACCTCGGCGCCCCCGGCCGCGACGACACCTTCGGCCACGGCCTCCTGAACGTCAAGGCCGCCGCCGACTACCTCGCCGGCCGTGTCCGCTGCCGAGGCGACCTCAACGCCGACGCCGTTTGCGACGACTCCGACTTCACGATCTTCGCAGGTCTCTATAACGACCTCATCAGCCCCGGCGGCCCCTGGACCGGCGGCGATCTCAACGGCGACGGCAACTGCGATGACGCCGATTTCTCCGTCTTCGCCGGTACGTACAACGACCTGATCTGCCCCTGATTCGAAACCTCATTCTGACGCTCATTCTGACCCTCATTCTGCGGCCCTTTCGTGCTTTGACACTTCGCGCCGTGCGCGGGCTCTGATACACTGCGCCCCGCCGCGATCACACATGAACGCGGGCCAATCTGAGAGTGACTCACACCATGCCGATCCACTTCCGCCGCTCGCTCGCTCTCGTTGCGCTCACGGGGCTCACCCTCGGGATTTCTGCCAAGGCGCAGCAAGAGCCCGCCTCCTTTGAGAAAGCCTCGCTCGACTCGCTCGCCGGCTACACCCCCGGCAAGGGCATCGCCTCGCGCGACGTCCTCACCGCGCCCGCCGCGTTCCATCCCTCTCGCGTCATCGTCCGCTTCGAGCCCTTTGCCGATCGCGCCGCGCTTGGCCCGTCGCTCCAAGCCGCAGGCGTGCGCGAAGTCGCTCGCACCATCGATCTCGTCCCCGGCGTCGCCGTCCTGCGCACCACCGGCGACAACGCCGCCGAAGTCGTCGCCGCTCTCAACAACACCCCCGGCGTGCAGTACGCCGAACTCGACGGCGTCCATCACGTCGATGCCCAGTCCACCGGCTACGGCGTGCTCTTCATCGGCGCCCCCACCGTCTGGTCCACCTACGGCAAGGCCGGCACCGGCGTGAAACTCGCCGTCCTCGACAGCGGCCTCGACACCGGTCACCCCGATCTGCCCGCGCCCGTCGCCATCTCGTCCTTCGTCACCAACCCCGTCGTCGAAGGCCCCGAAGACCTCGAAGACCACGGCTCGCACGTCTCCGGAATCGCCGTCGCCGTGGACAACGACATCGGCATCGTCGGCGTCGCCCACCAGGCCCAGCTCATCACCGCCAAGGTCATCGCCAACAGCGGTTCGGGCTTCACCAGCGACATCATCGCCGGCCTCGACTGGGCCGTCGCTCAGGGCGCTCGCGCGGTGAACATGTCGTTCAGCGGCACCGCGTTCAGCCAGGCGTTTGCGGATTCCATCGCCGCCGCTCACGCCTCGGGCACCCTACCCGTCTGCACCATGGGCAACACCGGCGTCGAGCAGATCCGCTACCCCGCGGCCTATCCCTTCGCCATGCCCGTCGCCAACGTCGACGGCTTCGGCATGATCTCCAACTCCTCCACCAGCGGCTCGCACTGCTCCGTCGCGGCACCGGGCGTCAGCATCCCCTCCACCGTGCCGCTCATCGCGTGGAAATCCAACTTCGTCGGCTCCGATCGCGCCTCGCTGAAAATCACCGGCAGCACCACCCGCACCGTCTCCGCCCCCGCCTACTTCTGCGGCTTTGGCGGTAACGCCATCGACTTCCCGCCCCAGGTCAGCGGCAACATCGCTCACATCCGCCGCGGCGGCTCGTTCTCCTTCGCCACCAAGATCACCAACGCCTTCAACGCCGGCGCCATCGGCGTCGTCATCTCCAACAACGTCGCCGGCCTCAACCAGGCCTCGATGGGCGCCGCCTCGTCCACCATTCCCGCCGTCACCGTCTCCCAGGCCGATGGCGACCTCTTGCAGGCCAACAACGGCAGCGTGGTCACCATCTCGCAGTTCAACAACGGGCACGACTACGCCAACTTCAGCGGCACCTCCATGGCCGCCCCCCACGTCACCGCCGCCGCCGCCCTGCTCTTCAGCAACTTCATCCCCGCCGCCCCGCTCCCCGCCCTCGGTCCCAGCACCGTCCGCTGGGTTCTCGAAGACACCGCCATCGAGGCCGGCGACATCGGCTTCGACAAGCGCTACGGCTGGGGCATCATCAACGTCGTCGGCGCTGCAGGCTACCTCCATGGCCGCATCGATTGCCCCGGCGATCTCAACAACGACAGCGTCGTCGACGACGCCGACTTCGTCCAGTTCGCCGATTTCTACAACGCACTGATCGCCCCCGCGCCCTACACCGCCGGCGACTTCAACGGCGACGCCTCCACCGAAGACTCCGACTTCGTCATCTTCGCCGATTCGTACAACGCGCTGCTCTGCCCGTAACGAAACCCGCTTCTGCAGGTTCCACACCAAGTCGGCACCACCGGTCCGAGGCTCCCCTGAACCGCGCCACTGGTGCGTCTCGAACCACCGCTCCCATCCGCGCAACCATCAGTGGCGTTACCAAGCCGGCGGACTGATGGCACCGACCGCGCCGCAGGCCAGCATTTTCCCACTTTCCCGCAACCCTTGACGCCCCCGTTCTAATAGGACGTGAGCATCTCCAAGCCCGATTCCGGGCCTGCTATCTCGTGTTGGGTTTCTCCGCTTTCGGCTTCATCGCTCTCGGCTTCACAAGGACAACCTATGCCTCACGCTCTCCTCCGCCGCGCCGCCGTCGCGGCCGTGCTCGCCTGCGCCGGCTCCGCCGCGCTCGCCGGTCTTCCCACGCGCTCGCATCCCAACGCCATCTTCCTCAACTCCCCCGCCGCACGCGAGGGCGATCAACCCGGCCGCGGCTTCATCACCCTCGACCAGATCGCCGCCGAGCTCAAGAAGCCCTCCCGCGTCCTCGTCCGCTTCGAGCCCTTCGCCGATCGCGCCGCCGGCCCGCTCTCCGACGCCGCGCTCCAATCCCTCGGCGTCGAACGCGTCGAATCCACCATCGACCTCGTCCCCGGCCTCACCATCCTCAAAGTCGATCCCGATCGCGCCGCCGCCATCGCACAGGCCCTCAACACCACACCCGGCGTCCGCTACGCCGAGCTCGACGGCTTCGCCCGCAAGATGGCCCAGTCCACGCCCTACGGCATTTCCATGGTCAAGGCCCCGTCCTTCTGGCCCAAGTACGGCACGGGCAACGGCGCCCGCCTCGCCGTCCTCGACACCGGTCTCGATCTCACCCATCCCGACCTCCCCGCCGCCACGCTCACTCAGTCCTTCGTCGCCGGCCTCTCCGTCGACGACATCGACCAGCATGGCTCTCACGTCGCTGGCACCGCGCTCGCGCTCGACAACACCATCGGCGTCGTCGGCGTCGCGCCCCAGGCCCAGCTCCTCGTCGGAAAAGTCCTCGACAACGAGGGCTTCGGCAATTGGTCCGACATCATCAACGGCATCAACTGGGCCGTCGCCAACAACGCCAAGGTCATCAACATGTCGCTCAGCGGGCCCACCGCGCCGCAATCCCTCAAGGACGCCTGCGACGCCGCACTCGCCGCCGGTTCGCTCATCGTCGCCGCCGCCGGAAACGACGGCGACAACTCCAACGCGTACCCCGGCACCTTCCCGTCCGTCATGGCCATCGCCGCCGTCGACGAAAGCCGCGCCTGGGCCGACTTCTCCAACTTCCGGCCCGACGTTTCCGTCTCCGCACCCGGCGTTGCTGTCCTCAGCACCGTCCCGCTCAGGTCGCTCACCGTCAAGTGGGGCACGACCACCAAGCCCGCCAACCACATCCTCGGCACGCCCCTCCGCGCCTACACCGGCAAGGTCTACGACTGCGCCGAGGGCTTCCTCTTCGACTTTCCCAGCAGCGTCCGCGGCGAAATCGCCCTCATCCAACGCTCCTTCATCTCCGACTTCATCGGCGTCGATTACGTCATCGAGAACGCCTGGGACGCAGGCGCCTATGCCGTCATCCTCATGAACAACACCAGCGGCAACTTCACCGCCGACATGGGCTACTCCACCTTCCGCCCCGGTGTCACTGTCTCACAAGCCGACGGCAACGCCATCCTCGCTCTCGGCGACGGCGCGACCGTCACCATCGGTCAGGCCTCCAGCGGCCACGACTACGACCTCTTCGACGGCACCTCCATGGCCACGCCCCACGTTGCCGGCGCCGCCACGCTCCTCTTCTCCGCCTTCAAGCCCGCCGCACCGCTGCCCGCGCTCCCGCCGCAAACCGTCCGCTACGTCCTCGAACGCACCGCCTCCGACGCCGGCACCCCCGGCCGCGACGACTACTTCGGCCACGGCATCATCAACGTCGAAGCCGCCGGCAACTACCTCCACGGCCGCATCAAGTGCCCCGGCGACCTCAACGCCGACGGCGTCGTCGACGACCTCGATTTCCAGCAGTTCGCCGCGTTCTACAACACCCTCACCGCCCCCGCGAAGTACACCAACGCCGACTTCAACGGCGACAGCATCACCGACGACAGCGACTTTCAGGTGTTCGTTGTCACGTACGACGCGGTCGTGTGTCCGTGATTCGAGCATCGCCGCAGCCCCACGCGCCACCCCGCCCCGCGCAGCGGGGAGGGGTGGTCGAGGCTTTGCGAGACCGGGGAGGGGCATCGGCCGTACGTTTGTCGTCGCGTGACGGGACCCGCAGTCCCCTCACCTGACTTGAGGCTTCGCCTCAAGTCGTCCTTGTATCCTGAACATGAGCCGTCGTTGGCGGCTCGCGCAGCCTCTGGGCCGCGAGATCTTTCGTCCTCCGGCGTCGCACGCCGTGGGAGAGCTCGATCCCGGCCCGGTCTTTGTC
>CANHCQ010000025.1 GCA_947459215.1 Phycisphaerales bacterium | reverse complement strand
TAAGTGCGCCGCCTGGGGAGTACGGTCGCAAGATTAAAACTCAAAGGAATTGACGGGAGCTCACACAAGCGGTGGAGCATGTTGCTTAATTCGAGGCAACGCGAAGAACCTTACCTGGGTTTGACATGCTTGGATTAACCTCTTGAAAGAGAGGCCACGCCCTTCGGGTGGAACAAGCACAGGTGCTGCATGGCTGTCGTCAGCTCGTGCTGTGAAGTGTCGGGTTAAGTCCCTTAACGAGCGCAACCCCTGTCGTTAGTTGCTCACAGGTAATGCTGAGTACTCTAGCGAGACTGCCGGTGTCAAACCGGAGGAAGGCGGGGATGACGTCAAGTCCTCATGGCCCTTACATCCAGGGTTGCAAACGTGCTACAATGGTGCATACAAAGCGACGCGAGGCCGCGAGGCGGAGCAAATCGCAAAAAATGCACCCCAGTTCGGATTGCAGGCTGCAATTCGCCTGCATGAAGTCGGAATCGCTAGTAATCGGAGATCAGCTACGCTCCGGTGAATATGTTCCTGAGCTTTGTACACACCGCCCGTCACGTCATGGGAGCCAGAAGCGCCCGAAGCCGCCCTAATTCAAAGGTGTCTACGGCGATGCTGGTGACTGGGACGAAGTCGTAACAAGGTAGCCGTAGGAGAACCTGCGGCTGGATCACCTCCTTTCTAAGGGATTTCCTTAGACCAGATGGTTGGATTTATCCAACCCGAGAGCGATCTCACTCTGGTATGTCAACACATTCTCGCCGCGGGTTTCGACCCGCGTGAGGACGAGCGGCAACGCAAGTCCCGGCGACCCAACTGTTCTTTGCTGACCCGGCATTTGCCGGCGATACACCCCGCTTTACGGCGGGGTGTTTTCGTTTTGTCACAGCAACACGTTGTTCGGGGATTCCCCGCTCGACGCGTGCTCGACTCGCTGCTGAGGCGGGCTCCATCTCCGGAATCATTCCGATCGCATGCTCTGATTCTGCGGCGATCGCACGGATTGTTTCCCACAATTCCGCATGATTCGGTAGGCTAAACCCGCTCTCCGTGCATCAGCCTGAGCAGCGATCGCCGGTCCCCTCGTGCGGGTCTGGCCAATGGAGATCTTCATGCAACGTGGGATCACTCGAATCTGTCGTGTGGGCGTGGTCGCATTGCTGCTGGCCGCCGGGGCGTCGGCGCAGTCGCTGCGGCCTGGGATGGGTGCCACCATCTACTCCGGCGGCACCACGTTCCGTGTCTGGGCGCCGAACGCCTCCGCCGTGTCGGTTGGGGGAACATTCAACGCTTTTTCGACGACGGCGAATCCCCTGGTGAACGAGGGAAACGGGAATTGGTCGGCGGATGTCTCGGGGGCGGGTGCGGGGCACGAGTACAAGTTCTTTGTCACCAACGGCGCCAACTCGTACTGGCGCAAGGACCCACGTGGTCGCGAGGTGACCAACAGCTCCGGAAACTCGATCATCCGCAACAGCACGTACGCGTGGTCGGACTACGGCGCCACGGCCACGATCTTCTCCGATGGCTTTGAGTCCGCCACCTTTGGTCCTTCGTGGGCGACGTCGGGTTCGGGCCCGTTCCGCGTCGTGTCCTCGACGACGTACAGGGCCGCGGGCACGCGGGGCGTGGCTTTCGACAGCTCGGTGAGCGGGACGTACGCGACGAGCCAGTTCACGCTGACGCTCAATTGCGTTAACCACGACGAGTTGTTACTGACGTACAAGATCCGCAACGTGGGCGACGAAACCCAGTCGCAGGACGGCGTCTACATCTCCAACAACGGCACGACCTGGACCAAGGTGAACGGGTTCCCGGCGATCGGCTCGACGTTCTCGACCTACACCGTGCACCTGTCCCAGTGCGCAATGGCCGCCGGGTACACGCCGGGGTCGGCGTTCAAGGTTCGTTGGCAGCAGTACGACAACTCGCCGCTCTCCAGCGACGGCATCGCCATCGACGATGTCTCGGTGACCGGCAAGCCCAAGACCAACTTCGTGTCGCCGAACTGGAACGAGATGGTCATCTACGAGATGCACATCGGCACGTTCAACGACACCGCCGGCGGCACGCCCGGCACGTTCAGCACGGCGATCTCTCGTCTCACCCAGCTGCAGAACATGGGCATCAACGCGGTGAAGGTGATGCCCGTCGGCGAGTTCGCCGGCGATTTCTCGTGGGGGTACAACCCATCGGATCCGTTCACGATTGAGTCGATCTACGGCGGTATGGCCGGCTACAAGGCGTTTGTGGACGCGTGCCACCAGCGTGGCATCGCGGTCATCCAAGACGTCGTGCACAACCACTACGGCCCGAGCGACCTGGGCATGTGGCAGTTCGACGGCTGGCAGCAGAACAACAAGGGCGGCATCTATTTCTATCAGGACTACCGCTCGAGCACGCCGTGGGGCGATACGCGGCCCGATTACGGCCGCAACGAGGTACGGGGCTACATCCGCGACAACGTCATCCGCTGGCTGCAGGAGTATCGCATCGACGGCTTGCGCTGGGATTCGACCGTGAACATCCGCAACACCAACAACGGTGTGGGCACGGACATCCCCGATGGCTGGAGCCTGCTGCAGTACTGCAACAACGAGGTCGACGTCCAGCACGCGGGCAAGATCTCGATCGCCGAGGACCTGCAGAACAACGAGTGGATCACCAAGACGACGGGTGCAGGCGGCGCTGGCTTTGATAGCCAGTGGGACGCTCAGTTCGTGCACCCGATCCGTGCCGCCGTCATCGAGGGCAATGATGCGAATCGCGACATGTTCGCGGTGCGCGACGCGATCACGCACCTCTACAACGGCAGCCAGACGCAGCGCGTGATCTACACCGAGAGTCACGACGAGGTCGCGAACGGACACGCCCGCGTCCCCGAGGAGATCTGGCCCGGCAACGCGGGCTCCTGGTTCAGCAAGAAGCGGTCCACGCTGGGCGCGGGCATCGTCTTCACATCGCCCGGCATCCCCATGATCTTCCAGGGTCAGGAGGTGCTCGAAGACACGTATTTCCAGGACACCGACCCCGTCGATTGGACCAAGCTCACGACCTACGCGGGCATCCAGACCATGTACCGCGACATGATCCGCCTCCGCCGAAACTGGTTCGACACCACCCGCGGCCTGCGCGGCAACAACACGAACGTCTTCCACATCAATAACACCAACAAGGTCATCGCCTACCACCGATGGCAAAACGGCGGGGCCAAGGACGATGTCGTGATCGTTGCCAACTTCGCCAACACGAGCTATCCCAGCTACAACATCGGCTTCCCCCGCGGCGGCACCTGGAAGGTCCGCTTCAACAGCGACTGGAACGGCTACAGCTCCGACTTTGGCAACACCAACAGCTACGACACCACCGCGAACGCGGGCGCGAAGGACGGGCTGGGCTTCAACGGGAATGTGGGAATCGGGCCGTACGCGGTGATCATCTTGTCGCAGGACAATTGAGTGTCCGTGTCATTCGTCACACACAGCGGCGGCGTCGCGAGACGCCGCCGTTTGCTTTTCATGGCGTGTTCGGTGCGGCGACGTGGAAAACGGCTTTAAGTGCCGGTGCGTGCTCTTCGCTTTTCTTTATGTCGCACGATCGTGCCGGTGGCCAGATACACGATGTCCTCGGCGATGTTGGTCATCAGGTCGCCGACGCGTTCGAGCTCGCGGCCGAGGCGGTACATGTACATGCCCGTCGAGAGGGCCGCGTCGGTGTTGCCTTCGGCGCGGATGAAGTCTTGGATCTCCTCGAACAACTTGCGATCGAGCTGGTCGATGATCTCGTCGCTGGCCACCAGGGCCTGAGCGCCGGCGACGTCCTCGTCGAGCACGGCACGCAGCAACTGGTGGCACATCATCGGCACGCGTTGGCCGAGCTCGATGAGCGAGGTGGGCCACTGCGGGGTCACGGGAGCCTTCTGGGCGATCTTGGACGCGACCTTGGCGATCGAGCTGGCGTGGTCGCCGACGCGTTCGATGTCGGAATTCACCTTGAGCACGAAGGTGATGGCGCGGAAGTCGCGGGCGAAGAGGTGGTGCAGCGCGAGGATCTCGTAGCACTCCTGCTCGATCGCCACTTCCTCGGCGTCGATGCGGTCGTCCTCGCGGCGGACGGCGCGGGCGGCGTCGATGTCCTGCTTGAAGAGGGCCTCGACCGAGGCGTCGAGCATGGAGATCGCGATGCTGGCTTCACGCACCAGCCGGCGCTTGAGCGCGATGATGCGGCGTTCGTAGGTGAAACGCTGGTCCTCCCGCGTGCGCGGCACGGGGGTGGGTTCGATCGGGAGCGGAAGTTCGTTGGGGTCGTCGGGCATGGGAGTGGGGGGAGCGGCGGCGCGGGCCGCGGCTCATGGCACATTCTATGACGGGGCTGTGCGGCGGATGGAGTGTTGAAATGGCCAAAGGGCCAAAGGACCAAATGGCCAAATCAAGGCATGTGGAAGTGGGGGCTCTTCTCGCCTGCCTTCATTTGGCCCTTTGCTATTTGGCCCTTTGGCCCTTTTCTTCACCCCTCGAACACCTCGTCCACCATCGCCAAGCCCTGGTCGATGATCGCGAAGGCCTCGCCGATCTGCTGCTCGTTGATGCACAGCGGCGGGTTGCACATGACGCCGCCCCATTGCAGCACGGTGAACAGGCCGTTCTCTCGGAAGTGCTTGCCCACCTTGGCCATCACCGGGTGGGAGCCGCCGTACGGGACGAGGTAGTCGTTCTTCGCGTTCTTCCGCAGCTCGATGATGCCGAACAGCCCGGCGTTGCGGCACTCCCGCACGCAGCGGTGCTTCTGCTGCATCGCGTCCATGTGGCGACGCATCACCTTGCCCATCGCCGCGGCGTTCTCGATCATGCCCTCGTCGATCAGCACGTCGATCGCGGCCTCGGCCGCCGCCAGACACATCGGGTGCGCGTTGTACGTCAGCCCGCCCCAGAAGACGTTTTCGCGGAAGTGGTTCGCGATGCGGTCCGACAAGGCCATGACGCCGAGGGGCATGTAGGAACTGGTGATGCCCTTTGCCATGGTCACGATGTCGGGCACGATGCCGTCGGGGTTGCCCGGGTCGTCCTGGCTGTGCTGGAAAGCGAAGAGCTTGCCGGTGCGCCCGAAGCCGCACATGACCTCGTCGGTGACGAGCAGGATGCCATGCTTCTCGAGCAGGCGCTTGAGGCCGGTGAGGTAGCCCTTGGGCGGCGGCAGGATGCCGTTGGTGCCGGTGACGGTCTCGATGAACATTGCGGCGATGTTCTTGGGGCCTTCGTAGTCGATCACTTCCTCAAGGTACTTGAGGTTGTTCGCCACGATCTCGGCGTCGGTGGTGCCGAAGGAAAAGTTGTAGGGCTTGGGGTCCATCACGCGCACGACGCCGGGCATGCCGGGTTCGGTGGGCCAGCGGCGGGGGTCGCCGGTGAGCGAGATCGCGCCGTTGGTCGCGCCGTGATAGCTGCGGTACCGGGCGAGGATCTTGTGCCGGCCGGTGAAGAGCCGTGCGGCCTTGATCGCGTTCTCGTTCGCCTCCGCGCCGCCCAGCGTGTAGAAGAAGGTGTTCAGATCCCCGGGGACGAGCTTCGCGAGTTTCAGCGAGAGCCGTGCCCGCACCTCGGTCGCCATGCCGGGGTACGCGTACGCCAGCGTGGCGGCCTGGTCCTGGATCGCCTTGATCACGCGGGCGTGGCCGTGGCCGATGTTGACGCTCATGAGCTGGCTGTTGAAGTCGATCCAGCGCTTGCCCTCGGGCGAGTAGAGATAGATGCCCTCGGCCCGCGCGACCGGGATCGGATCGACCTTGCCGGTGGCCGACCACGAAAAGAGGGAGTGCTTGAGGCAGATGTCCACCATCTCTTTGGAGGACATGGGAGTGTGGGGAGCGGTGTGCATGGTGATCGGTCGGGAAAGTGGGAAGGGGTGAGGTGTGAGGGGGAGAAGCGGGGAGGGGGAGATAGAGGTCAGCTCATCCAAGTCTGGTCTTTCTGCACGGCCCACTTGCTGGTGATCTTGCGTTGGCGGGTCCAGAAGCGGTAGCCGTCCCAGCCGGTGATGTTGCCGTGGCCGAAGCAGGAGTCGTTCCAGCCGCCGAAGCCGAAGGGCTCGCGGGGGACGGGGACGCCGACGTTCACGCCGCACATCCCGGCCTCGACGCGGTCCATGACGCGTTTGGCGATGTCGCCGCTGGAGGTGTAGACGCTGGAGGCGTTGCCGTAGGGGTTGGAGTTCTCGATCTCGAGGGCTTGCTCGAGCGTGTCGACGCGGACGACCGTGAGCACCGGGCCGAAGATTTCCTCGCGGGCGGCGGGCATGTCGGCCTTGGCGTGATCGATGATGGTCGGGCCGACCCAGTAGCCGCCGGCTTCTGCCTGCCCCTTGCGCCCGTCGAGCACGATCTTCGCGCCCTGCTTTTCCGCGGCATCGATGTACCCGGTGATGCGAGCCTTGGCCGCCTGCGTCGTCACCGGGCCGAGGTCCTTGCCGAGCACGATCTTGGCCGCCTTCTCGCGCACCTTCTCAAGGATGTGATCGACCTTGCCCACCGCGAGCAGCACGCTCGCGGCCATGCAGCGCTGGCCGGCGCAGCCGGTAAACGATGCGACCACGTTCTCGGCGGTGAGCTCGACATCGGCATCGGGAACGACGACGAGATGGTTCTTCGCGCCGCCCAGGCACAGGGCTCGTTTGCCCTCGAACGAGGCTCTGCCATACACGGCTTTGGCAACCTTCGTTGAGCCGACGAAGCCGACCGCCTTGATGCCCGGGTGATCGCAGATCGCCTCGACGATCTCGCGCCCGCCCTGCACGATGTTGAAGATGCCCTTGGGCAGGCCGGATTCGGCGAGCAGGTCGCCGAGGCGTTGGGTGCTGAGCGGGACGCGTTCGCTGGGCTTGAGGATGAACGCGTTGCCGCCGACGAGGGCTTGCGGCAGCATCCAGAGCGGGACCATCATCGGGAAGTTGAAGGGCGTGATGCCGGCGACGACGCCGAGGGGTTCGTAGACGAGCTCGCAGGCGACGCCGCGGCTGACTTCGAGCTGGTTGCCGCTGGCGATGTTGGGGAGTGCGCAGCCGTACTCGACGCACTCGATGCCCTTCTCGACCTCGGCCTTGGACTCGCCGAAGGTCTTGCCGTTCTCGTGGCTGACGAGCCACGACAGCTCGTCGAGGTTCTTGACCATCAGTTCACGCAGGCGGTACAGCACCTGAGCACGCTCGCGGATGGGCCACTCGCGCCATGCGGGGAAAGCGGCGAGCCCGGCCTTGACGGCGGCGTCGAGATCAGCCTTGCCGCTGAGCGTGACGGTGCTCATGGCCTTGCCGAAGCGAGGGTTGAGGATGTCGAGCTTCTCGCCCGGGGCGGCGGGGTCGCGCCATTCACCGCCGATGAGGTTGCGGGCGGGGCCGACCGCGGTGAAGTCGTAGCTGCGGGCGGGGAAGGTGGTGGTCATGAGTTGCTTTCCATACGAGACGAATGCGAGTTTTGGCCAAGGCAATTCACCGCAGAGGACGCGGAGAACGCGGAGAGAGGCAATTGGTTCGAGCCACAGGATCTGTGTCTTCTCATCTGATTCTCTTCTGTCTTTTCTCTTTTCTTTTCTCCGCGTCCTCTGCGTCCTCCGCGGTGAAGTGCCTTATCTCTTCACACCCACCGGCGCCGTCGCCGCGTTGCGGCGTTCCTGGGCCGTCCAGTAGTCGGGGAAGCAGGGGCGGTCGATGTGCTTGCCGGCGCCCTTTTCGGTCTTGAGCTGGTCGTTTTCCCAGACGACCTTGCCGCGGCTGATAGTCACCGCGGCGTTGCCGGTGACGCTCATGCCTTCGTAGATGTTGGTGTCCACGTTCTGGTGGTGGGTCTTCACCGAGATGGTTCGCGTCTTTGTGGGGTCCCAGATGACGACATCGGCGTCGCTGCCGGGGGCGATGACGCCTTTGCGCGGGTGCAGGTTGAAGATCTTGGCGGTGTTGGTGCTGGTGATGGCGACGAACTCGCTGGGGGTGAGGCGACCCTGGCCGACGCCGTGGTGCCACACGACGCTCATGCGGTCCTCGATGCCGCCGGTGCCGTTGGGGATCTTGCGGAAGTCGCCGAAGCCGGCGCGCTTCTGGGGTGTGCAGAAGCAGCAGTGATCGGTGGCGGTGGTGTGGAGCACGCCGCCTTGCAAGCCCTTCCAGAGCGCGGCCTGGTGTTCCTTGGGGCGGAAGGGGGGGCTCATGACGTACGCGGCGGCCTTGTCCCAGTCGGGGTTCTGGTAGACGGAATCGTCGATGACGAGGTGCTGGGCGAGGACTTCGCCGAAGACGCGCTGGCCTTCGCTGCGGGCCCGGGCGATGGCCTCCATCGCGTCGATGCAGGAGGTGTGGACGACGTAGAGCGGGACGCCGATCACCTCGGCGATGCGGATGGCGCGGTTCGCGGCCTCGCCCTCGACCTCGGGCGGGCGGGAGAGGAGGTGGCCCTCGGGGCCGGTGATGCCTTTGTTGAAGATTTCCTGCTGCAGGCGGAAGACGAGCTCGCCGTTCTCGGCGTGGACGGTGCAGAGGGCGCCGAGCTCGCGGGCCCGCATGAAGCTGGAGATGAGCACATCGTCATCGACCATGATGGCGTTCTTGTACGCCATGAAGTGCTTGAAGCTGTTCACGCCGTGCTGCTGGGTGAGCGTGCCCATGTCGGCCTTGACGGTGTCGTCCCACCAGGTGACGGCGACGTGGAAGGAGTAGTCGGCGGCGGCCTTTTCGGCCCAGCCGCGCCACTTCTTGTATGCGCCGAGCAGGGATTCCTTGGGCGCGGGGATGACGAAGTCGATGATCATCGTCGTGCCGCCGGCGAGACCGGCGCTGGTGCCGCTGAAGAAATCTTCGGAGGCTACGGTGCCCATGAAGGGCAGTTCCATGTGGGTGTGCGGGTCGATGCCGCCGGGGATGACGAAGGCGCCGGAGGCGTCGATGACGCGTGCGCCTGCGGGCGCCTCCGCGTCGGGCGCGACAGCGTGAATCTTCTCTCCGGCGATGACGACATCGGCACGGAACTGGCGATCGGCGTTGGTGACGGTGCCGCCTCGGATGACGATGGACATGGGGGTTACTCCGACGAAAGGCATTTCACCGCGGAGGACGCGGAGAACGCAGAGAAGAGTCAGTTGTTCAAGACATGTGAACGAGGTGATGATTGCTTGCGCATATTTGTTGATTCTCTCCGCGTCCTCTGCGTGCTCCGCGGTGAATGTCTCTCTTCTGTCTCTTTTCTGTCTCTTTTCTGGCGCTTCAGTGTTCGACGATTTCGTTGTACGCCTCGGGGCGGCGGTCGCGGTAGAACTGCCAGGTGGCGCGGACTTGTTCGAGCACGGCGAAGTCGAGGTCGGCGATGACGAGTTCGTCCTTGTCTTCGGAGCCCTGGGCGAGGATCTCGCCGCGGGGGTTGACGAAGTAGGAGGTGCCGTAGAACTTGCCGATGTTCCACGGGGCCTCGGTGCCGACGCGGTTGATGTTGCCCATGAAGTAGCCGTTGGCGACGGCGTGGGCGGGCTGTTCGATCTTCCAGAGATACTGGGACAGGCCGGCGACGGTGGCGGAGGGGTTGAAGACGATCTCGGCGCCGTTGAGGCCGAGGCAGCGGGCGCCCTCGGGGAAGTGACGGTCGTAGCAGATGTAGACGCCGACCTTGGCGTAGCGGGTCTTGAAGACGGGGTAGCCGCCGGTGCCGGGCTTGAAGAAGAACTTCTCCCAGAAGCCGGGGTTGACCTGCGGGATGTGTTGTTTGCGGTACTTGCCGAGGTAGGTGCCGTCGGCGTCGTAGACGGCGGCGGTGTTGTAGAGCACGCCGCTCATCTCGCGCTCGTAGACGGGCACGATGACGACCATGTTGTACTTCTTGGCGACCGAGGCGATGAGGTTGGTGGTGGGCCCGGGCACTTCCTCGGCGGCTTCGTACCAGCGGGTGCTCTGGCTGGGGCAGAAGTAGGGGCCGTTGAAGATCTCCTGCAGGCAGAGGATCTGGACGCCCTTCTTGCCGGCCTCCTCGATCATCGGGATGTGCTTATCGACCATCGCCTTTTGGATTTCGGCGACGGGGCGGGACTCGTCGTTGATGGGGTTGCTGCACTGGATGAGGCCGCAGCGGACGATCTTGGACATGGGGGCCTTTCTTCGATGCTGTTCAAGACGGTTCACCACAGAGACACAGAGGCACAGAGGCAGAACTTCTGGTCAAGGCATTTCAACTCAAAGGGCTCCAAGAACTCGAAGGTCGAAGCAAGGAAGAGGCAAAGCACTCAGGACTCTGATGGACTTCTGCTCCACCGCTTCGAGTCCTTCGAGATCTTTGAGTTGATTGTCTTTCTCTGTGTCTCTGTGCCTCCGTGGTGAATGTCTTGATCATGAGACCTGAGAATCTAGTGCGCACCCTTCTTCGGTCGCAGCGACTTGCCGTCGTGGACGTGCTGGTTCCAGGTGGCGGGTTGGTAGCCGTTGGTGACGGGCTGCATGGTGATGCAGCCGGGGACGGGGCAGACGATCTGGCAGAGGTTGCAGCCGACGCACTCGGACTCGTCGACGATGGGCACGCGGGTGCCGTTGGTGGTCGGATGGATGCACTGGTGCGCCCCGTCGTGGCACGCGGCGACGCAGACCTGGCAGCCGATGCACTTGCTCGCGTCGATCTTGGCGACGGTTTCGTAGTTGAGGTCGAGGTCGCCCCATTCGCTGAAGGCGGGGATGGCCTTGCCGACCATCTGGTCGATGGTGGCGAAGCCCTTCTCCTGCATGTAGTTCTCGAGGCCGTCGATCATGTCTTCGACGATGCGGTAGCCCTTGAGCATGACCTCGGTGCAGACCTGAACCGACGAGGAGCCGAGGAGGATGAACTCGACGGCGTCGCGCCAGTTGGTGATGCCGCCGATGCCGCTGATGGGGAGGCCGAACTCCTTCTCGCGAGCGAGGGCGGCGACCATGTGCAGCGCGATGGGCTTGACGGCGGAGCCGCAGTAACCGCCGTTGGTGGAGAGGCCGCCGACGCGGGGTTCGGGGACGAAGCGGTCGATGTCGACGCCGATGATGCTCTTGATGGTGTTGATGAGCGACACCCCATGGGCCCCGCCGCGTTTGGCGGCGATGCCGTGGGGGATGATGTTGGAGACGTTGGGCGTGAGCTTCACGAGCACGGGGACGGTCGAGTACTCGACGGCCCAGGACGTGATTTCCTGATTGATCTTGGGTTCCTGCCCAACGGCAGAGCCCATGCCGCGTTCGCACATGCCGTGGGGGCAGCCGAAGTTGAGCTCGAGGCCATCGGCGCCGGCGTCGATGCTGCGCTTGATGATGTCCTGCCATTCCTGGCGGGTCTCGACCATGAGCGAGACGACCATGGCGTGCTTGGGGAAGAGGCGTTTGGTTTCGGCGATCTCGCGGAAGTTGGTTTCGAGGGGGCGGTCGGTGATGAGCTCGATGTTGTTGAAGCCCGCGCCCTGCACGCCGCGGATGGTGTGCCCACCGAAGCGGCTCGACACGTTCTGGATGGGTGTGCCGAGGGTCTTCCAGACGGCGCCGCCCCAGCCTGCCTCGAAGGCTCGCTGGACCTGCAGGCCGGAGTTGGCGGGCGGGGCGGAGGCGAGCCAGAAGGGGTTGGGGGCGTTGATGCCGCCGCAGTTGACGCGGAGGTCGGGCTTGGTGGAGGTGTTGATGTCGCGATCAGCCATGGCGGGCTCCTCTCGCGAGGCTGGGAAGAAGCAAAGGCCGTTTCACCGCGGAGGGCGCGGAGAGCGCGGAGGAAGACAGGGACAGGGTGTCGATCACGCACGAGGCGTTTGGCTTCAGGGAATTGAATCGAATCTCTTCCATCTCTTCTCTGCGATCTCCGCGTCCTCCGCGGTGCAATGCCTTCTCTTCTTCACGTGCGCTTGGTGGTCATCAAGAAGTCGTGCATCGCGTGTGCCGCGGCTTTGCCCTCGGCTGCCGCGTTCACGACTTCCTTGCCGCCATTGGTGCAGTCGCCGCCCGCGTACCACTTGGTGCGGCCGGTGTAGCCGGTGGCATCGGTGACCACGCGGCCCTTGTCGATGGTGATGCCGCTGAGCGAGCCGAGCATCTGGCCCAGCTTGCTCTGGCCGATGGCGACGAGCACGAGATCGGCGTCGACGGTGAAGTCGGAGTTGGCGATGGGCTTCTTCGCATCGTCGAGGCGTTGGCAGCGGATGCGCTGGACTTTGCTTGTATCAGAGGGGCCGGAACCTTCAAAGGCCACCGGCAGCGCCTTCCACTCACCGATCGCGCCGTGCTGCTTGGCGGCGTCCCACTCGTGCTGGTAGCCGGACATGCCCGCTTCGCTGCCTCGGTAGAGCATGGTGACGCGGGGGATGCCCAGGCCGATCGCTTGTCGCACGGCGTCGATGGCGGTGTTGCCGCCGCCGACGACGACGCAGCGGGAGACGCCGTCGAGGGTGGCCTTGGCCCGCTTGATGTGCTCGATCCACTGCACCGCGCCGACGACGCCGGGGAGCGACTCGCCGGGGATGTTGAGCGCGGAGTCAGCGCCCAGGCCCGCGCCGACGAAGACCGCGTCGAACGTCGACTCGAGGTCGGCGAGCGCGATCTGCTCGCCGATCGACGTGTTCAGCTGCAGATCGATGCCGCCGATGGAGAGGATCCAATCGACTTCGCGGAGTGATTGATCGGCCCGCATCTTGTACGGCGCGACGCCGGTGGTGTTGAGGCCGCCGAGGATGGCACGCTTCTCGAAGATGGTGCAGCGGTGGCCGAAGCGGCGGAGCTCGTGGGCGGCGGCGAGGCTGGCGGGGCCGCCGCCGATCAGCGCGACGGACTTGCCGGTGTCGGGACCGGCCTCGAAGAAGCGCCAGTCTTTCTCGAACGCGGCATCGGTGGCGTAGCGCTGCAGCTTGCCGATCTGGATCGGCGGGCTGTCCATGTTGTTGTAGACACAGGCACCGACGCAGAGGACCTCGACGGGGCAGACGCGGGCGCACGACATGCCGAGGATGTTGGCCTCGAAGATGGTCTTGGCCGAGCCCTTGACGTTGTCGGTCGAGATCTTGCGGATGAACTGGGGGATGTCGATCCGCGTGGGGCAGGCGTTGACGCAGGGGGCGTCGGTACAGAAGAGGCAGCGGTTGGCCTCGGCGATCGCGTGCTCGCGGGCGAGCGGGAGCTTGTAGTCGGTGAACGCGGCCTCGGAGCGATCGGCCGGTAGCGAGGGCGGTAGCGAAGGTGGTAGCGAAGGTGGTAGCGAAGCGGACATGGGCACTCCACGCTCTCGCGGCGGGTAGGGGGCGGCGAGCAATCCGCAGCTTAACACACAGCACGGGGAAATGCGAGGGGGTTGTCTGAGTTTGGTTTGGGCGGGGTCGCCCCGGCCCACGGAGGTCGAGACTCGGCGAGACCGAGTAGGGGCGAGAGGTATTCGGACGTTGTTTCGTTGAGCGACGCGCAGTCCCCTCACCTGACTCGACGCTTCGCATCGAGTCGTCCTCTCCCCGCTTGCGGGGAGAGGAGGCGCGCCGATCACGCAACCACGTCCCGAATCTCGTGTGCCAGGTTCTTCGCCGCGGTGCCCACGGCTTCGAGCCAGTGCTGGCCTTCGTTCGCCTTGGCGTAGATCACGCTGCGGCTGGCGGTGACCAGCACGCCGGACTTTTCCGGTGGCTGCGATGCGCGGCGCATGATGCGGATGTCCTCGGCGGTGCCGCCCTGGGCGCCGTAGCCGGGGATGAGAAAGATCTGATCGGGCATATGTGCGCGCAGCGCGCCGGCTTCGCGGGATTGGGTGGCACCGACGACGGCGCCGACGGCGGAAAGTCCGCTGGTGCCGCGGTGCTTCTCGCCGAGGTTCTTCACCAGTGCGGCCATGTGTTCGGCGACGGTGGGGCCGGTGGCGAGTTTCTCGCTCTGCACGGCGCTGCTGTCGGGGTTGCTGGTGCGGACGAGGACGAACGCACCCAGACCGGCGGCGAGGAAGGGCTCGACGCCGCTGAGGCCGAGGTAGCCGCTGACGGTGACGAAGTGAGCGCCCGCGCTGGCGGCGGCGGCGGCGTAGTGGCTGCTGCTGATGCCGATGTCGCCGCGTTTGAAGTCGAGGACGACGACGAGGCCGAGGCCGCGGGCCTGGTTGATGCAGGCTTCGAGGACGCGCACGCCCCGCCAGCCGAAACGCTCGAAGCACGCGGATTGGAACTTCACCGCGGGGACGGCGGGCGCGACGGCGTCGAGCACGCCGCGGGTGAAGAGCTCGATGGACGCGCAGGGATCGTCGCGGCGTACCGCGGCGGGCATCTGCTCGAGCGTGGGATCAAGCCCCACGCAGACCGGTGAGCCCTTGGCGGCGATGGCGGCGACGAGGGCGTCGGCCTGCAGGGAAGCCGTGGGTGAAGTGGGGGCGGTGGGGGCGGTGGGGGCTGCGGTCACGGCGTGGCCTTTTTGTCGGCGGGCTTCTCGGCGGGCTTCTCGGTGGGCTTTTCGGTGGGTACTTCGGGCTTGTGTTCCGGTGCTTTCTCGGGCACGGGCAAGCCCAGGAACTTCAGCAGCGGCGGATCGAAGCGGTCGGGTTCTTCGATGATGCCCCAGCTGCGCATGTTGTCGAGGATTTCGACGGTGACGTTGGGGCGGTTGTAGCCGACGTTCTGGAACGCGGCGGCGAGCACCTGACGGTCGAGGCGCTCGGACCAGTCCGGGATCGTGGCAACCACGAGCATCGGCGTCTTCACGGCGTTCAGGTCGTCGCGGAGGTCGAGGTAGAGCGACTCGAGGCGGTAGCGGCGAATTGCGACGACGTTCACGCGCGAGTACTGATTCACCAGTTCTTCCGCGAACGCGAAGTCGCGGCACTGGATGGGCACGCTGTCGCGCACCTGATTGAGCCAGATGTTCCGCTTGAGTTCCATCAGCCCCGCGCGTTCGAGGCGATCGACCTCGCCGTTGCGTTCTTCGCGGGAGGGGATGCGTCCCGGGCCGCCGACGCCTCGGGCGGGGAGCATGTTGACGACGACGTACGAGCCGGCGAGATCGGGCTCGGTGACCGCGAGCATGTACGCGGCCATGCCGCCGATGCCGTGGCCGAGGACGACGGGCTTGTCGAGTTTGTTGTCGCGGATGTACGCGGCGACGGCGGTGACGGCGTTGAGGAGCCACTCGGGGTCGTTCACGTCGCCGCGATGGAGTTGCGGGCCCTTGGTGTCCTTGGTGGTCCCGGGCAGCGCCAGGATGTGGGTCGTGAAGCGATCGGCGTGGCGCTGGGCGAAGCGGTCGTAGGCAACGGGCTCGGGGCCGAGGTCGCCGATGATGACAACGGGCAGCGGGCCGGTCCCCTTGACGATCGACGCCTGGATCGGCACCGGCTTGGGCTTGGGAAACTTGGTCCACGCCGGGGCGGGGCGGGCCGCCACGGCGGGGTCGGCCGGTGATGTCGGCTGGGATGGGGGTTGGGCGGCGGCGCCGAGGCTGACGGCGAGCGAGGCGAGGGATGCCAGGAGGGCGCGGGGGTGCATCGGGGGCTCCGGAAGGTGCGGCAAAGGATACTGCTGGAGCGCGCGGGCGTGGGCGGGCGTTCGGGGCTATCGTGCGAATCGCATGGCTTTGCCCGACGCTCGATCCAACGCCCCAGAACAACGCGACCCACCGGCGGGCCCGGCTGGCCCCTCGCATGGCGATCCGCTGCCGCTGCCGACGCCGTTCGTGGACCCACCGGCCAAACTGGACCTCAAGAAGGACAAAGGCCTGACCATCGAATGGGCCGACGGGACGACGTCGTACTACTCGATCACGTACCTGCGGCGGATGTCGCCTTCGGCGGACATGAGGCAGCTCCGCGAGGAGATGGCGAAGAACCCGTTGACCGTGCTGCCGGCGGGTACGGGCGGGAGCGGGCCGCTGACGGCGACGGGGGCGGAACTGGTGGGCAACTACGCGCTCAAGATCACGTTCAGCGACGGGCACGACACGGGCATCTACTCGTGGGTCTATCTGCGGAGCATCGATCCGGAGCTGAGCGGGAAGCGCTGAATGCCTTGTCACGCAGGAAGGCCCCAACCCCCGTGCACGAGGGTTGGGGCCTTGAAGGCATGCCGGATCAGAGCCGAGGCCGATCAGTCGGCTCCCGCGCCGGTGACGATCTCGTCCGCGGGCGGATCGGGGAATGGGTTCTCGATGGCGACCTCGCAGGGCTCGGTGATGCGGCCGGTGGGGGTGGGGGTGGTGGGGGTGGGGGTGGGGGTGGGGGCGTCTTGCACCCACAGGCCCGCGCGTTTGCGGATGGTGGGGGGCAGGCGCATGTGCCAGCGGCCCTGCACGCGGTTGGTGATGATGTTGAGCTCGCTGCGTGCCCGCGAGAGCGTGCCTTTGCTGATGCCGCGGCTGTCGGCGAGCGCGAGGATCTCCGCCGCGGGGCGTGGGCCGTCTTCGAGCGCACTGAGCAGGAAGTCCTTGGCGTCGTCGATCGCGCCGAGTGACTCGGGGGTGCTGGGCGCGAGCAAGGTGTCCGGCGCGATCTCTTCCTCCCAGCAGACCCGCGGCGCGCCGAGTCCTCCGGGTTCCACGCCTGCGGCCGACTGGATCGTCATCCGCAAGCCCGACGGCGGCGGGCCGAGATTGAACTTCGTCGGCAGCATGACGCGGGAGTTGGGATCATCGGGGTCGCACTTGACCCACCACACCGCGCGAGCGGCGGCGGGGAACGCCAGGCTGCCACTGATGCGGTAGACGCCCGAGGCGTCCTCGCGCTTGTTGAGGTGGATGACACCGACGATGGCCACGCCGTACTTTTGGGCGAAGGCACATAGCGGCGCAAGCATGCCGCGGACCTCGGCCTGGTTGTGCGCGTCTACTTGTCCGAGATACGCGGTGATGGGATCGATCACGATCAACTGCGGCACGCCGCCGGTGGTCTGCACGAACTCCTCGAGCCAGACGACGTGGGTGTCGAGGCGGAGCGGGCGGACGTGCTTGTCATCGCCGCTGACGCCCTGGGGGAAGTAGACGCGGGCGCAGTCGGCGCCCGCCGCTTCGAGGCGTGGGCGCAGCGTGTCGGCCTCGTCGTCCTCGCAGGAGAGGATCCAGACCATGCCCGGCTCGCGGACGACGCGAGCGGCATCGCTCGTGCAGGGCCAGCCGCGTCCGGTGGAGACGCGAGCGGCCATGTCGGCGCAGACGAGGCTCTTGCCCAGCCCCGGATCACCGGCGATGAGCGTGAGCTTGCCGGAGGGAATGCGCCCCGGCCAGAGCCAGCGCACCGGCGAACCCTGGACACTCTTGGCACAGCGGAGAACAAGACGCGGACGAGTTGACATAACGAGTCTCCTTCGGGACGCGAGGGCGCTCGGGATGTCGGATGTGGGATGTCGGATGTCGGACGTGAAGGGCAGGCAGCGTGTGGTTCGCGCTCATGCATCTCCATCCGACATCCCACATCCGACATCCGACATCGAGACATCACGCGCTCGTGCCCCAAGCACGAGCGCGGCCGCGGGCGGCCCAGCGCCCTCTCTCTCGCACGCCGCTCGGTGGTGTTGAGCGGGCAGAGACAAGGGCGCTGGGTTCGCCACACGGTCAAGATGTCGACGCCGGGCACAGCCCGGACCCGAGCGCACACAGCGCCCCACTACAGAGGGACCGTGCGTCACGTTTGTGCGCACAACCGTGTCGTTGGGCGCGTGGGGATTCGCGTCGAAGCACCGGCGGCGCATCGAGATGCGAAAATTGCACAATCTGGCGAGGGGGCTCCCAAAGTGTTCGCTGCTTGTGCGCACAACGGCGCCGTTGTGCGCGTGGAGAGGACCGTGCCCAAGGCCCCAGCCCCGCGCGCACGGGGGTTGGGGCCTTGCGGTCGGGATCGGTGTAAGTGCGTCGGGTGTGGGTGTGGGTGTGGGTGTGGGTGTGGGTGTGGGTGGGGGTGGGGGTGGCTATCCGACCACGACCAGCCCGAGCGTCGTGCCGAAGGCCTTCATCATGCGTCGGTGCAAGAGCGCCTCCTCCGGCCGATCCAGCCGCGGCGAGCGCATCACCCATTCCATCGCGTCGCGCCGGGCGAGGTCGAGCAGCGTGCGATCACGGAACAGGTCCGCCACCTTCAGCGGCGTGCGCCCGCTCTGGGCCGCCTTGAAGAAGTCGCCCGAGCCGCGCAGCTCCCAATCACCCTCGGCGAGGCGGAAGCCGTCGGTCGTGTCCACCAGCAGTTGCAGCCGCCGCTGCGCGTCCGTCGCCTCCGCGGCCTTGCTCGCCGCCAGGTCCGACACCAGCACGCAGACGCCCGACTTCTTGCCGCGGCCCACGCGTCCGCGCAGCTGGTGGAGCTGCGCCAGCCCGAAGCGCTCGGCCTGCTCGATCACGATGATCGTTGCGTTGGGCACATCGACGCCGACCTCGACGATCGTGGTGGCGACGAGGCATTGGATCGTGCCGCTGCGGAACTGCTCCATCGTCCGCTGCCGCTCGTCGTGATTCATGCGGCCGTGCAGCGGCGCGATCGACAGACCCGCGAGCGGGCCGGCGGAGAGCTCGCGGACGAGATCGCGGACGCTCTTGATGTCGGATGTGGGATGTCGGATGTCGGATGTGTCGGATTTCGGATGTCGGATCTCGGATGGCTTGCCTTCCACATCCGACATCCCACTTCCGACATCCGACATCGGGACCTCCGACATCGAATCGATCGCCGGCACCACCACAAACGCCTGCTCGCCCTTCTCGAGGCGTTCGCGGACGAAGTCGTAGACCTCGGGGCGCAGGTCGGTGGTGACCGCACGCGTCTTGGTGGGCTTGCGGCCTGGGGGCAGGCCGCGGATCACGCTGACGTCCAGATCGCCGAACACGGTCAAGGCCAGCGTCCGCGGGATCGGCGTCGCGGTCATGACGAGCACATGCGGCGTGCTCTTCTCGTCGCTCGCCTTCTCCCGCAGCGTCGCCCGCTGGTGCACGCCGAAGCGGTGCTGCTCGTCGATCACCGCGAGGGCCAGGCTCTTGAACCGCACCTGCTCGGCCAGCAGCGCGTGCGTGCCGATGATGAGATCGACCTTGCCCGCAGCGATGTCGGCGAGCAGTTGCTCGTTCTGCGTCGAGCCCGTGAGCAGCGCGATCCGCACCCGCGAGCCCTTCAGGATCCCCTCGATCGAATCCAGGTGCTGCTCGGCGAGCAGCTCCGTCGGCGCCATGAGCGCCGCCTGATGCCCCGCGCCGACCGCGAGCAGCATCGCGTAGAGCGCCACCGCCGTCTTGCCCGAGCCGACGTCGCCCTGGATAAGCCGATTCGACGGCGTGCGGCTCGCCAGGTCCGGCGTGATCTCCGCCAACGCCTCGTTCTGTGACGCGGTGAGCTCGAACGGGAAGCGATCGCGGATGCGTCGGTCGATCTCCGGCGTCGCGGCAAGGGCCGGGGCTTGCAGCTCCAGCCGCAGGCGCGAGCGCTTCAGATGCACCGCGATCTGCAGCATGAGCAGTTCGTCGTACGCGAGCCTGCGCAGCGCGTGCTCGGCGTCGCCCTCGTTCTGCGGCCTGTGGATCAGCCGGTACGCGTCGGCGAGCGTCGGCATCTCGCGGGCCACACGCAGCGGCTCGGGCAGGTGCTCTTCGAGCAAGGGCAGCGCGAGGTCGAGCACCTTGTCGATCGCCTTCTCGATCACCAGCGACTTCACCCGCTCGCTCGCGGGATACACCGGCCGAATGCGGGCCTGGGTGCTGGGCGGATCGGCGTCCTCGGCGAGCACGTCGAACTTGGGGTTGGACATCTGCACGCCGGGCCCGAAGCGCTTCACCGGCCCCTGGACTCGCAGCCGCAGACCGGGGCGGACCTTGTCACGCAGGTACGTCTGGTTGAACCAGACGAGGTCGAGGCGTTGGCCCTCGTCAATGAGCACGGCCTCGAATCGCGGCCGCGGCTTCTTCATCACCACCCGCGTCGCGGTGATCTCGCCCCGGGCACAGCCGATGCGATCGGGCAGCAGCTCGGCGACCGAGGTCTCGGCCTCGATCTTCTCGTGACGAAGCGGCAAGTGGGCGAGCAGACGCCCGAGGTTCACCAGCCCGAGTTCGCGCAGCTGCGCCGCCACCCGCTCGGTGATCCCGGGCACTTCGGCGATGGGTGTGGCGAGTGAGAGGGGCATGGAAGCGAGAACGACTGCGGTGCGGCGTTGGGGCGGGAGACGTCGAGGCGGGTTCTGGGCAAGGCAGACGGTACCCGCCATCCGCGGCGTGTGCGTGGCCCGCCACCGTGCCGCGTGGCCCGCCAACGTGCCGCGACGCAAGGCCCCGACCCCCGTGCGCGTGGGGCTGGGGCCTTGGGGTGTTGGAGCCCGGTGGCGCGGCCCGAGCTGGGTGCCGCACCCCGCGGAGCTGTCGGCTCTTCCTACCCTCCGCCATGTCCCGACTGTGCCGCGTGAAGAACATCGAGATCGGTGCCGGACGGCCGCTGGCGGTGATCGCCGGGCCGTGCGTGATCGAGTCGCGTGAGATGGGCCTGGCGATCGGCCGCACCCTGCGTGATGCGTGCCGCGAGCTGGGGTTGGCGTACATCTTCAAGGCCTCGTTCGACAAGGCGAATCGCTCCAGCATCGCCTCGCCCCGCGGCCCGGGGCTGGAGACGGGCGTGGAGTGGATCGGCTCGATCGCCGGGGAACTGGGCGTGCCCTGCACGACCGACATCCACGAGCCCTCACAGGCCGAGCCCGCGGCACGCCGGATTGATCTTCTGCAGATCCCCGCGTTCCTCTGCCGCCAGACCGATCTTCTCGTCGCCTCCGGGCGAGCCGCGGCGACCCACGGTCGTGCGGTGAACGTGAAGAAGGGCCAGTTCCTGAGCCCCGGCGAGATGTCCGGCCCGGTGCGCAAGCTGACGGAGACGAACTGCCACAACGTGATGCTCACCGAGCGGGGCACGTTCTTCGGCTACGGCCGCCTGGTGAACGACTTCCTGGGCCTGGGCGATCTGATGGAGCTCAAGGGCAAGGGCGTGGAGGCTCCGCCCCCGGTGTGCTTCGACTGCACCCACAGCACGCAGTTGCCCGGCGCGGGCGAACAGACCGGCGGCCGCCCCGATCGCGCGCCGCTGCTCGCCAAAGCCGCGGTGGCGGCGGGCGTGCACGCGGTGTTCATCGAGTGCCACCCCGAGCCGGCGAAGGCGCTGAGCGACGCGAGCACGATGCTGCCGCTGGCGGGCGTGCCGGCACTGCTGAAGCAACTGGCGGCGATCCGCGCCGCGGTGTGATGGCGATCGGCGGCAAAAAAGCGAGCACGCCGCGGGTGCGGCGTGCTCGGAGATGGTTCGAGATATCCGCTCGAAGCAATCGTGTACTTGATCAGCGACGACGACGGCCGGCGAAGAGGCCGAGCGCGCCGAGGGCGAGCGTGGCCGGGCCGGGGATCGTGGCGATCTCGGCGAAGCCGAACGGAGCGGTGTCGGTCGTCCAGACGTTGACGCCCTTGACCTGGAAGCCCCACTGCACGTGGCGGCCAGCGCCGGCGGCGGTGTTGTGGCTGAAGCTGAACGCGCCGGCCGTCAGCGCGATGGTGGACTCGGTGAAGGACGAGAAGTCGGGGGCGAAGTCGCGGATGAAGATGATGGCGGTGTGGGCCGAGGTGAACGAGTTGGAGAGCACGGTGCCCTGGAAGGTCACGGTCTGGCCGCTGAGCGAGCCGTCGCTGACCTGGCGGTAGAGGTTGGCCTCCATGATCTTGTTGCCGGGGTTGCCGGGGGCGCCGCCGCCGATGTACCAGTAGGGATTCGGGTCGCCGATGGTGTTGGGCGAGAGCTTGAGCTTGTTCGCGCCGTCGTTGAACGAGGCGTTCAGGTCGTTGATGCCCCAGCCGCTGCTGAACTGGTAGCCGCCGCCGAGGTCAAAGACGTTCATGAAGCCGTTCCAGCCAGCGCCGGACGGATCGACGTACACGGTCGCGCCCTGCGAGGACGCCGCGGCACCGGCGATCATGGCGATCGCCAACATTTGAACACAACGAGTTTGCATGAATCTCTCCTACGAAACGAGCGTCTTCACGACGCCGCTCTCCCGTGCACGTGCGGTGCACTCGCTTGCTTCGCACTCCATCCAAACCGGCCGAACTCTCCCAAGCACGGCCCACCGATCGCGGCGTGGAAACGCCGGATCGGCACCTTCAGATTACTCCGAAAAACCTCTGTCTCCTAGCGATTTCCCTGCTTCCGGGGGATGAAACTGCAGATGCTGCTCGTGAAACACGTCTGGCCGACACGTCCGTGAAAATGCCTCTCCCGGCCCCGTCGGGGGGAGTCGAGTTTGGTCGTTCTCGCGGTTTCCGGACCTATTTCTCCAGCCGCAGGGCGTGGATCACCACGTCGCCCTTGCGGGGCGTGCCCTGGACCTGCAGCCCGACGTGCCGCACGGCCGCGGTGTCCACCCGGCTGTTGCCCGCCTGATTGCCATAGCCGGTTTGCTTGTGCAGTTCGCCCAGGTCGATCCGCACTGTCTCGCGCTGCCCCGTGCCGTAGAACGCCTTGGAGTTGAAGGCCTCACCGTCGGCGGGGGTGCCGACGTCGTACGACGGCTTGCCGGGGAAATCGGCGCCCGTCTCGACCACGGTGAAGTTCATCATGACGCCCTTGGGCGCGGTGAGTTCGATGACCGCGGTGCTGTAGCCGTCGAGATCGGTCGCCTCCGCGGGGCCCTTGGCGAGCTTGCTCGCGGCGGGGCCGAAGAAATTGATGCCCACGCCCCACTGGGTGCCCGCGTCATAGCCCATCACGATGCCGTCGCCCTGGCGGGAGAAGCCCGCGCCCGCGTCGGGCGCGCTCCAGGTCTCGGGCTCGCGGATCGGCACGGCGAGAAGGTCCATGCTCGACGCACGGTTGGGGAACTGCCCCGGCGAGAACGCGACCTTCTCGGGGTCGGGGATCTTGGTCGGAGCCGTCTTGGTGATCGATGCGCGGAGCGACGCCATCTTGGTGTTGGTCGCCTTCATCGCGCCCAGCAGCTCGGGGTAGGGCTTGTTGTGGATGTCCACGATGCCGTAGTTGGAGTCCTCGCCGTCGAAGCGGCCCTGAGGCGACTGATCGGAGAACTCAAACCAGTGCATGCCGACGACCATGGGCCACGACATGGCGTCCTCGACCATGCTGCTGTACGCGGCGGCCCGATCGGCCTGGGTCGCCAGCACGGGCCCGGCGCCGCGGCTGTTGGGGTTGCCGCTCTGGTTCTCTTTGGCGCGGAAGGACCACTCGGTGATCATGATCGGGCGCTTGGCGAGCATCCAGAACTTGGCGAGCTGGGCGACGTTGGCCCGGGGCTTGTGCTCGTAGAAGTTGACGCTCATGACGTCGGTCGCCTTGCCGCAGGCCTCGATGACGCTGTCGGGGGCGTCGCCGGCGAAGCGGACGCCGAGGATGAGCATGTCGGGCAGTTCCTTCCGCACCACGGGCGTGGCACGCTCGAAGAACTTCTTCGCGACCATGGCGGTGAACGCGACGCGGTCTTCGAGTGCGGCGGGCTCCGACACGCCGCGGAGGTAGGCCGCGTCGAGCGCGTCCCATGAATTCAGGGGCTTGGCGTAGGCCTTGGAGATGGCGTCGGTGGTCGTGTGACGCTCGCGGAGGAAATCGACGGCGGCCTTCTTCGCGACGCCCGCGGTGTCGCGCTCGAGCGCGACATCGAGCAGCGTGTAGGTCGGGATCTTGTCCCAGCCCGACTTGCCGAACCACGCGGCCTCGTTGTCGAGGAAGACGCCAAAGGTGTTGGCCCGATCGGTGAGCCCCTCCATCGCCTTTCGCGTGTTCTCGAGCACGGTCTTCTCGAAGTCCGGCGCGAGGGCCAGCAGCGGGCGATCCGGCTCGTGGGCGGCGATGTAGAGGATGTGGGTGCGGTAGAGCGGGGTCTTGGCGTCGGTCGGAACCTTCAGGCTGCTCCAGCAGCCGAGGGTGTTGAAGCCGTGATCGGTGAGCAGCTTGGCGACCGATGTGCCCCAGGCGCCGACATCGCCGTTGAACTGGCGACGTGCCGCGTCGTAGTAGTCCGTGCCCGGCTTGGGCTGGAAGGGCTCGGGCGAGACGTTGTTCACCGCGATCGACACGAAACGCTCGCCCGAGGGGGCGATGTAGGACCAGACGCCCTTGTCATTGGGCTCGATGCGGAACCGCGTGGCGGCGTGTGCATACGAGGCGAGAAACGCAGCGATACAGGCGACGGCGGGGATGGTGCGCATGGTGGGTCTCTGCGAGCACAGAACGAGGAGCAGGGAGCAGGGAGCGTGGAGCTCCGATCACAACGGAGACAAGAAAGACAGCACGAGCGAGTTTGCTTCGATCGTCGTCGCCGACGGAATTGATTCACACGCGCGCCGTCGCGCCTCCTTTCCCCGCTTGCGGGGAGAGGACCGCTTCGCCGCAGGCGAAGCAGGTGAGGGGATTGCGGGTCGCTCGTTGCAGTGGTGTCCGGCCGTCCAAGACCCCTCCCCGCTCTCGCTGCGCTCGACCACCCCTCCCCGCTTCGCGGAGCGGGGAGGCGCGACAGCGGCGATCGGAGGCAGTTTCATGCGTTGCACGCTCCCACCGTTTTTACGGGCAGGTCAGTTCGTTGTACGCGTCGGCGAAGAGCACGAAGTCGGAATCATCGACGAAGCCGTCGTTGTTGAGGTCGGCCGGGCAGACCGGGCCACATATGAGTTCGTTGTAGGCCGTGGCGAAGAGCACGAAGTCGGCGTCGTCCACGCTGAAATCGGCGACGAGATCGGCCGGGCACTGCACCTCGCGGATATCAAGGTCGTCGACGCGGACCGAGCCGCTGGCGTTGTTGTTCTGGACGAAGATGCCGACGATGCGGGCCTTGGTCGTGCCCGCGGGCGCGATGCCGCGGACCTCGCCCTGGACCCACGTGTTGGCCGCGGTGGCGGAGTCGATGCTGGAGAACGTCTCGAAGGAAATCAACTGGTTCTGTGCGTTGCGCCACTCGATGTTGACGGCGGCGAAGTTGGGGCTGGCGATCTTGTCGCCGCTGGGGGTGTAGAACCAGGCCTGAGCGCGGTAGCGCTTGCCGGGCGTCGCGTTGATGTCCTGGAAGATGCCGCTGGTGTTGGACCCGCCGTTGAAGTTGCCGAAGATCTTGGCGGACGATGCGCCGGTGCGCCCGATCGTGCCGTCGTAGAACGCGTTGCCCCAGTTGTTCCAGCCGAACAGCCCGGCGTTGGCGTTGGGGCCCATGGATTCGATGCTGGCGTTCTGGATGATGGGCTGGTACACGCGGACCCAATCGACCCGCATCCACTGCGGGAAGACGGTGGTCGCATCCGGGAAGCCCGGCCAGTCGCCGCCGACAGCGGTGTTGAAGATGAGGTAGAAGGGGACCTGCGGGATGCCCTGATTGTGCGTGGCGCGGCGGACGCCGTTCACATAGAACTCGAGCCGGTTGGAGTACCACTCAACCGCGAAGGTGTTGTAGCCGGTCGTGAAGTTCGGCCCGGTGTACCCGGTCGTGCGATACGTCCACGTGCTCGGATAGACGCCCCAGTGGTTGCTCATGTACATCCGCGTCGGGTCGTGGCCGAGCAGTTCCATGATGTCGATCTCGGGCGGCCACGCCCCCGACTGCGGCAGCATCCAGAACGCGGGCCAGATGCCCTGCGTCCCCGGCAGCCGCATGCGGGCTTCGAAGCGCCCGAAGGTCTGGGAGAACTTGTTCCTCGTCTCAATCAGGCCGGAGGTGTAGGGCCTGCCGCCCTGCGCCACGCGGTCGGACTTGATCAGCATGTTCCCGCCCGCGAACTGCACGTACGCAGGGCTGTAGTACTGCTGCTCGTTGTTCTTGACGAGCGCCGCGTTCTCGGCCCGCCACTTGGTGGTGTCGAGCGTCGGGCTGTTGAACTCGTCGGACCACACGAGGTTCCAGCCCGGGAGTTCCTGCGCCAGCGCCAGAGGCGACAACGCGAGCACACCCGAGATCAACAGCCGGGTGGCGGCGGAGCGGGTGATCTTCACAGTGTGCTTCCCTTGCGTGCGGCGACCTTGGCTTCCACCAGATGCTTCGTATGCCCGTTGCCGTTCGATGCAGCCAGGGCATGATCGCGGGCCACTTCCCGGGCCACCTCGCGAGGCGGAATGACGACGGCGTTTTCCTTCGGAGCATCGAGCGTCAGGTACGGCGCGGTGTCCGAGAGGTGATCGCCGTTGGTGCGGATGACCTCGGCGTACCAGTGGGCCGAGTCCTTGAGCGTGCGCTTCTGGGTGAAGTAGTCAACGTGGATGAGCCCGAAGCGTTCCTTGTAGCCTTCGGCCCACTCGAAGTTGTCCATGACCGACCAGTGGAAGTAGCCGTGCACCGGCACGCCGTCGGCCGAAGCGCGGGCGAGCTCGAGCAGGTACTGGCGGGTGAAGTCGATCCGGTGGGCATCGTGAACGCGGCCGTCGGATTGGACCCAGTCGGTGCCGGCCATGCCGTTCTCGGTGATGACGATCGGCATCTTGTAGCGCTCGTGATGGAAGCGCGGGCCCCAGTACAGGCTCTTGGGCGCCACGGGCCAGCGCATGGTCGTGAGCGCGTGTCCCGGCGGGAAGGGCACGTTCTCCGGCTGGCCGTTCGCGCCGCGCTTGATCTGCGTGCCCTGGTAGATGTTCAGCCCGTAGAAATCGAGCGGCTGCTTGATGATGTCCATGTCCTTCGGGTCGAACTTGGGCATGTCGCCGGCGAAGTGACGCAGACCTTCCTCGGGGTAGTGGCCCAGGATCGCGGGATCACCGAACCAGTTGTTGCTCCAGAAATGCTTGCCGTTGAACGAGAAGCTGGCGGTCCGGGCGGCGTCGATGTTCTCCGGGGTTTCGTCGATCGGGTAATCGACGCGACCGACCGGGGCCCAGCCGATGATCGGCTTCTTCTTGGCCCGGGTGCGGATGATCTGTGCCGCACGCCCGTGCATGAGCAGGCAGTTGTGGGCCGCGAGCAGCTGCTCAGGGAACGAGAGCCGGAGCGCCGGCGCGTGCTTGGCGTCGCCGTAGCCCAGCGAGATAAAAACCTGCGGCTCGTTTATGGTGATCCAGCGGGTGACGCGGTCGCTGAGGCGATCGACAACCGTGGCGGAGTAGTCCGCGAACCACTGTGCGAAGTCGCGGTTCAGCAGCCCGCCACGCTCGAAGAGCATCTGCGGCATGTCCCAGTGATACAGCGTGATCCACGGCTCAATGCCCGAAGCCAAGAGCGAGTCCACGAGACGGTCGTAAAAGCCCAGGCCCTTCTCATTGACGGGGCCGACACCAGTCGGCATCACCCGCGGCCACGCGATGCTGAGGCGATACGCCTTCAGCCCGATGCGCTTCATGAGGCCGACGTCCTCGCGGTAGCGGTTGTAGTGATCGCAGGCGATCGCGCCGGTCTCGGCGTTGTGAATAGCACCTTGGCGACGGCAGAGCGCGTCCCAGATGGAGTCGAGACGACCGTCCTGGGTCGCCGCGCCCTCGATCTGATAGGAGCTCGAACCGGCTCCCCACACGAATCCTTCGCGGAACATACGTCCTCCTTCGAGCGGTGCGGGCACCGCGGGAATGCAAGCGGCAAAATCTCAAATCTCAAATCTCAAACTCGCAAACCGAAATCCGACCTCACCCCCAGACCTCACCCCCAGACATCACCCCTTCCAACTTCAGCTCAACCCTTCCAACTTCAGCTCACCCCTTCACCGCTCCGGCAGCCAGGCCGGAGACAAAGTCCTTCTGCATCAGCAGGAACAGAATCATCACCGGCAGGATGGACACCACCGTGCCGGCCATCTGCAGACCGTAGTCGCTGTAGTAGCCGCGCTTCAGTTCCGCGACCGCGACCGAGAGCGGGAACTTGTCGGGGCTCTGCAGCACGACCTGCGGCCCGATGAAGTTGTTCCACACGCCCAGGAACGTGATCATCAGGAACGTGCCGATCATCGGTCGCACCAAGGGCAGCACCACGACCATGAACGTCCGCCACTCGCCCGCGCCGTCGATGCGGGCGGCCTCGAGCAGGTCGGTGGGCACGCCGCTGAGCACGGCCTGGCGGAAGAGGAAGACGCCGAAGGCGGGCGCAATCGCGGGCAGGATGAGCCCCGCGAACGAATCGAGCAGCCCGAGGTTGTACAGCAACTGGTACCCGGGCGCGAGCAGCAGCGGGCCGGGGATGAGCACGGCGGCGAGCACGAGCGCCGTGCAGAAGCCGCGGCCCTTGAAGTTGAAGCGGGCGAGGGCGTACCCGCCCATCGCGCAGCAGAGCGTCGCCAGCACGCCGGTCACCGACGAGAGGAAGATCGAGTTGATGAGCCCGCGGCCGAAGTCGACCTCAACGAAAAGACGCTTGTACGCGTCGAACGTGAGGCGGCTCCAATCGACCGCCCAGGAGCCTTCTCGCATCGGCAGGAACGTGGAACGGAAGAACTCCTCGTTGCTCTTGAAGCTCGCGGCGACCAGCCACATGAACGGAATGAACGTGATCAGCACCGCCAGCAGCAGCAGCGAGCGGGTGAGCAGCCAGGCGGTGAATCGGGTGAAGCGGAGGCCGGGTTGGGGGTTCAAGCAGAGGCCTCCTCGCCGCGGGCGAGCAGCCGCTGCACCATCGTGCAGCCGACGAGGATGACGGCGAGTGCCCAGCCGATGGCGGTGGCGTAGCCGAGGTCACCGACCTCGAAGCCGTTCTGGAAGAGGTACAGCACGATGGTTAATGCGCGGTTGTCGGGTCCGGCGGAGCTGCTGAACATGATGTACGGCAGCTCAAAGAGCTGGAAACTCCCGATTACGCTCATCAGCACGACAAAGCCGGCGACGGGGCGGATGGCGGGAATCGTCACGTTCCAGAAGCGGCTCACCGGTCCCGCGCCATCGACGATCGCAGCCTCGACGAGGTCCTTGCGGACGTTCTGAAGCGCTGCGGCGAAGAAGGTCATGTTGAAGCCGACGTACATCCACAGGCTGGCGACGATCAGGCCCAGCATCACGTGCTGCTGGAGCCAGCCGAAGTCCAGATCCCACTCGATGCCGACGATGCCGAGCGTGCCGTGGAGTAGTTGATTCAGAAGTCCCGTGCGTTTCTCGAAGATCAGCCCGAACATCATGGCTGCAAAGACGACGCCGACCATCGACGGCGAGAAGAGCACCAGCCGCAGCCACGAGCGGCCGCGGAGATTGGGGGATTCGAGCAAGAGCGCGAGACCGAGCGCCAGCGGCAACTGGATGAAGATCGAGCCGAGGGTGTAGATCAGTGTGTTTGAGCACGCCTTCCAGAAGAGCGGATCGCGAAAGAGCGCGACGAAGTTGTTCGCGCCCACGAACCGAGTCGCGCCCGGGCCGAACGTCGTCTGCGTCGAGAGCAGCACCGCCTGGATCAGCGGATAGACCGTGAACACGGCGAAGCAGATCAGGAAAGGCGACAGGAACAGCCACGGCGCCAGCGGGCTGCGGGCCGAGGATGCGGGAATGGCAGCGGCCTTCGCGCTCATGCGCCGCCTCCGGCCTTCACGTCTGACTGAGGACCGCGAGCCTCCTCTCCCCGCTGGCGGGGAGAGGACCGCTTCGCCGCAGGCGAAGCAGGTGATGGGACTGCGGCTATCTGGTCGTTCTGCGTTCCGGGAGACCAAGACCCCTCCCCGGTCTCGCTGCGCTCGACCACCCCTCCCCGCTTCGCGGGGCGGGGAGGCGCGAAGGCGCCGGTCTGAAGCGGCCGCACGGTTTCGGCCGCGTCGGGCTCCGCGATGAACACATTTCGCTCGATCTGGTCCGCGACCTGCGCGTGGGCTTTCTTCAGCAGCACCCGGGCACGCTCCTTCAGCGACGCGTAGTCGTACACCTTGTCGCGACGGGCTTCTTCTGCCAGCCGCACGAGCGAGTCCGCCACGCGGTTCATCGCCAGCGTGTTGTACGGCGAGCTGTTGCGGTGGGGGACTTCCGGCGCGAGATTGATGTACAGGCGGCCGGTCGGCTGGCTCGAGAAGTACGCGTTGGGCTCATCGAACAGCGGGCTCGACCAGTGCTTCTTCACCGGCGTGACGATCCCGCCCTGTCGGTACAGGATCTCGGTGAATTCCTGCGACAGGTAGAGCTCCTTCGCGAACTTCCAGAGTTCCTCAAACTGCTCGGGCGTGGCGGCCGCGGTCTTGGGGATGCCCAGCATCGTGCCGCCCCACACGCTGGTGCGCGGGCCACCCTTCTTCCACGCTGGCAGCGGCATCAGCTTCATCTTGCCCGAAAGGCTCGGAATCTCGTGCTTCCAGATGTCGCCCATCCAGTCGGGGAAGAAGCTTGCAACGACGTAGCCGTCGGCCTTCAGGCGATTGCCCGCGGCGGAGAAGTTCGGTGCATCGGCCGCGATCCGTGACGGCCCGGCGATCCAGGTCACGATCGTCGCGAGCACGTGGGCGTTGATGTCGGAGTCGACGGTGAGGCGGTTGGACTCATCGAAGAACCCGCCGCCGGCTTGGGCGAGCAGGAGTTCGAGATGATCGTTGTGGGTCTCCCACATGTTGAGGGCGAAGCGATCGGGTTCGCCGTTGTGGTCGGCGTCGACCTGCAGCTTCGAGAACTCGCGGGCGAAGTCGGCCCAGGTCTCGATCTTGGAAACGTCAATGCCCGCCGCTTCCACGAGATCGGCCCGGTAGCCGAGCATCACCGGGTGGACGTCGTGGGGCAGGCCGAAGACGCGCCCGCGGCTGGTCCAGGGGCTGAAGCTCGGGGCGTTGATCGCGTCGAGCAGGCCTTCCTGCTTGAGGCGATCGGTCAGGTCGTAGAAGCCGACGCTCTCGATGGGGCCGGCGAAAGAGCGTGAGACGGCCCGGCGTTCGATCTCGATGAGGTCGGCCGAGGGCACGCCGCCGAGGAACGCCGACATCATGCGGCGTTCCATCGCGGGCAGGCTGATGAGCTTGAGATCGATCTTGGGCGTCTGTGTCTTGTTCCACGCTTCGACGCGGGACTCGTACATGAGGTAGTGCGGACGTGCAAACGTCCACATCACGCGGCCTTCGGAGGTGGTCGAGGGGGCGAAGGCGAGGCCGACGCAGGCGAGTAGACCCAGCGACGCGATCACCGCCGCGCCTGGTGAGAGCCAGGCGGGGAGAAAACCGTCCTTCGCTGGCGCGTCGGTACGCGTCACGGGTACCTCGGTCCGCGATATCCATCGCGGGGGAATGCGAGAGTGGAGCGCGGCCACCGGTAACACAACCGGTCCGCTCTACCGCGTCCACTCCGAAAACCGAGGCCGGCGATTGCTCGCCGGCCTCGATGTGTCCGATGGTTCGTCGCGGCGAAGCCGTCGCGACGTTCGGGGTCATCGGACTTCATCGCGACCTGCTGTTGGCAGGCCGCGTCACGGGGAGCTTGAGAGGCCTTACGGGCAGATCAGTTCGTTGTAGGCGGCCGCGAAGAGGACGAAGTCCGAGTCGTCGACGAACAGATCGGCGTTCAGGTCGGCCGGGCAGCCGGCGGGCATGGACGGATCGGCGCAGTCGAGGATGTTGTACGCCGTGGCGAAGATCACGAAGTCGCTGTCATCGACGAAGGTGTCGCCGTTGAGATCGCCAACGCAAACCGAGGCCGAGGCGGTGGAGATGACCACGTTGCCGAAGAGACCGGCATCGGTGACCCACACGCACGGGCCGACGGTGTAGAAGCCGTACTGCACGTGGCGGGCCGGGTCCGGAGCCGTGCCGAGGCTGATGTTGAACGCGCCCGGGGTGAGCTCGACGGACGCCTCATTGAACGAGGAGTAGTCGGGCGCGAAGTCGCGGATGAACGCCCTGGAGACGTGGGCCGAGGTGAGCGTGTTGGAGATCACCGAACCCGAGAAGGTCACGGTGACGCCGGTGAGGGTGCCATCGGCGGGCTGGATGTAGAGCACCGCGTCCATGTTCTTGTTACCAGCGGCGCCGGGCTGGCCCTCGGGGGTGTACCAGAAGGGGCTGGGGTCGTTGATGTTGTTGGGATAGAGCGTGAGGGTGCTGGCGCCGTCGTCGAACACGGCGCGGAGGTCGATGGTGCCCCAGGGGCTGCCGAAGACGTAGTTGCCGCCGTTGGACGGAAGCTCGGTCACGTTCATGAAGCCGAGCCAGGGGTCGGTGGACTTACCGGGGGAGAAATCCGCGGCCTGAACCGAGAGCGCCGCACCGGCGACGAAAGCCGCCGCAACCAGTTGAAGTGAACGAACATTCATCTCTGAGCTCCTTGTGAAAACAAACCGTGAAAACGAGTCGTGTCAATCTGTGAACGCACCAAGGTGGGAGGGGTGGTGCACATCCCGTGTTCGCGTGACGATCCCGAGGTCGAGTCGCGTTGGGCGTTTCCTCACGGCGCGAACTGCCGCGAAGATGTTGTGTCGCCAATGCGTGGTCCCCGAATTCCGTCGCCCGTGTGTTCAAACGGCTTGCGGGCGAGTCGCGGTCAGAATGTCTCCCGTGTGTAAAACTGCGGAATCGATCGGTATCGCCTCGATGCGGGAAACATCGCGTCAACCCTGACGGCGACGACGTGATGCACTACTGCTTGGGCTCTTCCATCTTGAAGTCGAGAGGAGACCACAGGACCTGGAAGGTGCTCTTGGGCGGATTCTGAGAGGCATCAAACAACTGGTCCGGCTGCCATGATGCCACATGGCCGTCGGCAAATCCCATCGGTGCTGAGCCCTTGATCGCTGCGAACTGCTTGAACCGCTTCGGATGGCGGTACCAAGGGATGTAACCCTTAATGTCAGTCGTCGACTTCGCCTCGGACAGTTCCGGAGGAACCCTGCCAGGAGCGGGCCACGCGAACGGACTTGGAACGTTGCCCGCTCCAAACCGACTCGCGGTTCGATAGCGGCTCGACTTGAACTCCGCGTCGAAGCCAATATCGGCTTGAGCAAAGAACGTTTTGCTGGAGGCGGACTGACCGCTCTCGAGATCGCCCTGCCACGACGCCCATGATTCGGTCAGCAGCAGCATTCTCGATGCGAGATCGACCGAGAGATCGAACGCACGCCCGAGCGACGCCTCGAACGCCTTACCCGGATTCGGATCGGCGCCGGGCTTGAAGCTTCGCAGTGTGGTGGCGTTGTACGTCCGTGCCGAAGCGGCCCAGATGTTCATCGAGTATGAACGGCCCCCGGCCTCGTGATTCGGACAGACCAGCACGCCGCCGCCAACCGTGTTGTTCTCGTTGCCGCTCGCGATGTTCGAGCGATCCGAGACGGGCAGATACCGACCGATGCGACCAATGTCAGACCAATACGAATTGACCTTATTGGTCTCGCGGTCGGGGTATCCCCGGATAACGGGCGGGAACTGCTGCTTGTAGTCGTTCGCGTAGGCCATCAGCGCCGTGATGATCTGTCGCTGATTCACCGAGCACTTGATCGTGCGGGCCGAATCACGGGCCTTGCCCAGCGCGGGCAACAGGATCCCGATCAACAGCGCGATGATCGCGATCACCACGAGCAGCTCGATCAACGTAAAGCCGCGGCGTGCATGGCTTCGAATGTTTCCGTTGCTTTCCATAGCCTGCTCCGAGAATCTCTTGCGGATGTCGCGGGCAGGTCGCCCGCGGCACGCCGCGGACGGGGTTACTTTCCTTGCATCACTTGAACGCTGTTCAACTGCACTCGCGTGCCATCGGGTAGGACACGACAGGGGTCCGCGGGAGGACGGCCGGTCGTCTGATTGATCTCAAGACGGGTCTGACGAACCACCTGCAGCGACTGCAGCGCGGTGTCGCCGGGGTTGGCCAGGCGGCGGGTCAGCCAGCGGGCCGCTTCGAAGCCCAGCATCTCGGCGTCCTGCACCACCGCGGTGAAGCTCGGGTAGGTGTGCCGACGCGTGTCGCTGTCGTCGAAACCGACGATCGACAAGTCCTGCGGCACGCGGATGCCCAGTTCCAGGCAGCGGCGCAGGCCGCCGATCGTCGCCATCGGGTCGGTGAAGTAGATCGCGGTGGGGGGCTCGCTCGAGCTCATGAGCCGCGTGATCAGGCCGGCGCCGCCCTCGGGGCTGGCGACGATCTCGTGCATAAGCGTCGGATCGAGGGGGAGGCCGTTCTCTCGGAACGCATCCTCGTAGCCGTTGCGACGGTCCATGTGGTCGGTGTCGCGGACCGCGTGGACACCCAGCGCGATGCGGCGGTGGCCCAGATCGATCAGGTGCTGCACGGCACGCCGCGAATCCACGCGGGACTCGCAGCAGATGTAATTCACGTCCGCGGCGTCATAGCGATCGGCAACCACGATGTTGGGCAGGCCGGTCCCGGCGAGCTGCTCGGCGATCTCGCGGTTGTCCTCAAAGACGCGGAGGATGACGCCGGCGATCTTCTTGCGGTCGAGCAGGCGTGCATAGGACTCGCCGGGGGCGAGGTCACGACGCAGCGAGAGGACGCAGACATCGAAGCGGTGCTCGTTCACACCGCGGAGGATGCCGGCGAGCATGGCGGATTCGAACCCGCCGTAGTCGGCCCGAACGACGTCGCCGGGGTAGGCGAGGGCGATGACGGTGGAGACGCCGTGGCGAACGCTGTTGGCCTTGCTGTACCCGACGCTGGCGGCGGCCTCAAAGACGCGCTGGCGGGTGGCGGGGTCGACGTTGGGGTGGTTGTTGAGCGAACGCGACACCGTGGCGATCGACACGCCTGCTCTGCTCGCGATGGTTCGGACGTTGCTCATGGTCTGCCCCGTTCCTCTGGAACAGTTGGAACAGTTCCAATGTATCAGAAACACATCACGCGTCAAGCAATCGTGAACGTGATTCCAAAGAATTTCTGAGTTATCCACAGCTCGGATCGGCCGCTAGTGAATTCCCCTGAAACGTAGCGAAATAGGGCGAAATACCGAGTGTTTGCGTCGTCCCTCCAGCGCGCGGCGAAGCCCGTTGCAACGCGTGCGGCGTTCCACAAGGCGATGTAACAAGCCCGAAAACCCTTTCTATCGGGCGGTGGGGGCGGTGGGGCGCAGCCGTGGGGCGGTGCGGGCGGAGCGACAGTGCTCTCAGTTGCCGTAGAAGTCGCTGAGCGGCTTCATCTTGAACGCCTCGATGAGGTCGTCGGTGAGGGTCTCTTCGTGGACCGACTTGCCCCATTCGCGGATGGTGCTGCCCTCGCGGAAGTCCTGGGTGCCCATGTGGCCGACGGGAATGCCGCTGAGAGCCCACGGGCCGCGGATGACGTGGACGGTGCGGTCAAAGTGCAGGGCGCCGCGGAAGAAGGGCGGGGCGTAGTACTCGACGTCGCGGCTGCCCAGGCCGATGTGCTGGTAGTTCAGGTCAGAGAACGTGTCCTTCCAGTCTGCCAGGTCGTCGGCGGGCGTCGGTTCGAGGTCCGGCAGTTCCGCGGCGTCCTTGATCTCGTAGGTCTTCGACGAGACCTTGTTGGCGCGGAGGTAGTTGAGGCCGCGCATGGCGTAGACCGGGACTTTGTCGATCGAGTTCTGATTGACGCCGGCGCCGACGTACTCAAAGGCGTTGCGGTACGCGTCGGTGCGGGCCTTGAAGTCGGCGATGAACAACTGATTGATCGCCAATGGCAGGAACATGAAGACGATGATCAGGAACATGATCAGCGCCATTTCGACCATGACCGTGCCGCGGCGGCGGGCGTAGAGCCATGCGTGCGCCTCCCCTCCCCGCGCAGCGGGGAGGGGTGGTCGAGCGGAGCAAGACCGGGGAGGGGCTTTGGGTGCACGGATATCAGCGCCACCAGGCACCCGCAATCCCCTGACCTGCTTCGCCGATGGCGAAGCGGTCCTCTCCCCGCTCGCGGGGAGAGGAGGCGCGGCGTCGCTTGCCAAGGTCCTAGTGCTTGATGAGTTTGGGTATGCGTCCACTGACGTCGCCTTGCCGGAGGATGGTGTCTTTGTACTGGTCACGCATCGTCGAGTCTTCGCTGAACGCGTCGCCGAAGTGGTTGGCGCGGGTGAGACGCCCGGCCCAGTTGGCGCCGGGGGGCGTCCACGCACGCCAGGGGATGGGCGGGCTGTAGGCGGCGGAGGAGATCGATGAGTCGAAACCAAGATAGGTTTCGGCCTGTGCGTAGGCGACGGTCTCGCGCGCGTTGTTGATGCCGTACTTGAACCAGTAGTTCAGGAAGAGTTGCCGCTTGGATTCGTTCTCTTCGGTGGCCGTGGCGACGACGGAGAAAGCCTTGCGATCGTCGTCGTTGTCGGCGGCGAACTCGAGCGGGCCCCACTGGGTGGTGAGGACGTGGAGCTGCGGGCCGTAGAAGAGCGAGAGGGCTTCGATGGTCGGCACGCCGCCGACCCACCAGCAGGTCACCGCTTTGCCCTCCACGATGCTGCGCAGCGTCTGGCTCCGGGGCCAGCCGGTGTCGACGAGCAAGAAGCGCAGATTAAACCAGGGCAGGGCGGAGAGCAGGTTGCCTTCTTGCAGCGGCGCGGAGATCAGGCCCGTGTTGCCGCCGGTCGGGGAATTGACCGCAACGCCGGAATCGCCGCTGGAGATGGGCTGGCTCAGGCGGATGCTGATGCCGGGGCCGAAGGCCTCTTCCGTGATCTTGCGCTGATCCTCGATCATCTGGGGGATCGCGGCGATGAGGCCTTTCTGGAAGTCGGCGAGGTCGCCGGGGCGGCCGAAGGTGTCGAACGCGTCAACGAGCGACGGCGCGGTGGCGGTGATGAACTCGATATACGGCGGGAGCTCGACCGCGATGATGTAGATGATCGCCGCCGCGGCAAACGCGGCGCCCACCGCCTGCGACACGATCGGGACTCCGCCCGCTGCCGCCACTCCCGCGTCAAACTGCCGCTTGACGTACAGCAGCCAGTTGATCGGAACGCCGACGTATACCGCGACGGTGGCGATGGCGCACGAGAATGCGGACGCGTTGCGGACCGCCGCGTAATTCGTCTGCGCGGTCAGGTTGATCGCGCGGCTCATGATGACCGAGGTGTTGTACGCGGCGACGTCGGCCGCGGCCTGGGCCTTGATCTTGGGGCCGAGTGTCTGGCCGGTGTTGTAGACCAACGCGGTGCCGTTGAAGAAGGCGAAGAACATCAAGAGGAAGAAGATCGAGACCACGCCGCGGTCGTTGCGGTGGATGGGGGCGACGACGCGCGATGGCAGCGTGGTGCCGGCGTGGCGGATGAGGGCGGCAACCGATGGGCGTGCGTCCTCTTCGTCGCGAAAGCGTCGCAGTGGGGGCTGGAAGCGATCGATGATGTTGGTGATCCATCCCATAGGAAATCGCGTGGACGAAGGCGATCAGTTGGCGTCTGCGGGCGACAGCGCCGTGAAGAACCAGCCGACCCAGATGCCCTGGAGCGGATGGCCCTCGCGGGGGCCGGTGGTGGGGAGTTGGTGGGCCGCGGAAACGACGAGGGCGCGAGCGGGTGCGTTGCGGGCTTGGACCGAGACAACGGGCATGCCGGGCAAGAGGTCGATCCCGGGGATAACGAGGTAGAGCTTGTAGTCGATCTTGACGTAGATCTCGCGGTTGCCGATGGGGTTCACCATCAGGTTGGTGAATTGCGGCGGCAACACAATGGACGCGAGTTGTGAGGCGAGCGGGTTGACCGGCGGTTGCTTGACGTCGAATGTAAAGGTGGTGTTGGCCTTGGCGTAGTTCATCCGCCGCGGATAGGCGGAGTTGACATAGACGGAGGATTGACGCCCGACGGTTTCGTAGATGGCCTGCGCGGCCTGGTCGCCACCGCTGCCATTCCACGGCGAGATGGTGGCGAGTACGAGCTGTGCCGCGCTCCGGGCGTCGGTGTCTCCTTGGCTGGAGATGCTCTCGATCGGGGCGACGCCCCACTGGCGTTCGGTGCTGACGGCGGCGGCGCGAGCGGCGGCGAAGGCGGCGTACTTGACGATGAGCGAGGCGTTCGCGAAGAGCGCCATCTGGAAGACCATCGACATCAGCCAGAGCAAGAGCGGGAATGCGAGCGCGAACTCGACGATGATCGAGCCGCCCTCATGGTGGCGGCTCTTCCACACCGCGATCGACCGGGTGCGGATGCGGAGCATGAGACGCACGGATTCAATGGCGAAGCAGCAGGCGCCGACGCTGAGTGCCATGAGCCCGAGGCGGATCGCATCGTCGGGCGTGTCATGCCCCATCCGAGCGGCGAGCGGGGCGGCGAAGGCAAAGGCGTAGCAGCAGGCGACACCGGCGATCACAAGGATCGCGTCGAAGGCCAGGGTTGTCGCGCGACGCGGGGTCATCGGTGTCTGTGCTTCTTGTTCGTCACGGTCGTTGGAAGACGCCGAGGCTGAGGAGTCTTCGACGAAGCCTCGGATGAGATGAAACCTACGCCAGCGGTCTCGAAACGGGCTGCGGTGCCAATGCTGCGATCGATCCGAGGCTTCCTCGCGGACTCGTCAGCTTCGGCGTCTGGACGGCGCTTGGGCGCCACCGAGACGGGCGAATCACTGCGAGAACGAACGGATCCAGTGTACAAGGAAATCCATCGGCGCATAGACCTGCGCGAGCAGAAACCCGAGCAGGATCGAGACCGCGAAGGGGGCCTCGCTGCGGCGGAACTTGGGGGGCGTGACGCGGGCGAAGGAGGGCCACGCGGTCTTCAGAGTCGAGAACGCGAGCCGCTGCATGGCGGCGACCAGTGCGCCGCCCAGCAGAAGGTTCACCAGCCCGATCGCGGCGGCGAAGAGGATCGCGTTGAACATCACGGGCAGCGATTGGGAAAGGCCCAGGAGCGCCCCGGTCATCGCGAGGACCTTGGCGTCCCCGCCCCCGAGGCCTCCGGCGATGAATGAGCCGATGCCGAGCACGGCACAGACCGCGAACCCCGCCGCGGCGTCGCCGGGTGACGAGGCGCCCAGCCAGAGCAACGGGACTTGCTGATCCAGGGCCAGCAGCAGCGCAGGCAGCGCGAGGTTGAAGAACAGGGCGAGCAGGATGCCCGGATATGTGAGCCGATTGGGGATGCGACGGCACGCGGCGTCCACCCAGGCGGCACCAAACAAGAGCACCGAGGCGAAGGCGGTGAGGAAGAAGCCGCGGTCGCTGCGGCCAAGACCGATCTGCCAGACGCTGGCGATCGCGGCGCTGATGCAGATGGCGGCGATCCATTTGTCGATGGACCACCAGGCGAGGCCGCGAGCTTCGTCGGGCGCGGGTTCGCGCAAGTCCGGCGGCGCCTCGGACGCCGCTGGCGTTGTCAGCGCAGGAGAAAGCCCCGCCGAGCCCGAGTCGATGGAGGTCTCATCCCGGGCGGGCGAGGCTTGTTCGTTCATGGCGAAATCCGCGCGGGCGATTCAGGGCATCGCCGAGGGCTTCTGCGGATTCGTGTTGGTGACTTCGGTGTTCACCTTGTCGGACTTGCTCTTGAGGCCGCCCAGCGCCCACTGAGCGATGAAGTAGATGCCGACCAGCACGATCAGGCCGACGATGACGAGCAGAACCCACTCGACCGTGTTGGGGCCTTCCTCGTTGCGGTGCAGGGCGGAAATGCGGCGGGCGATGCTGTTGCGGGCCATGGGGGTCCTTTCCTCTCGGTCGGCTCGGCTTCCCGGGAACGGGCTGCGAGCGTGGTGCCTTGTTCGTAACGTGTTGGTCCAGATTCGGCGAACGGGACGAAAGTTCTTGACGATTGGGAAGCCGGGCGTTCAGGGAAACGGGGAGCTGATGATGCCGCTGATGCGGTAAAAATAGTTCGTGATGAGTTGGATGATCGTGTTGTGGGTCATCACGAGAACGAGGCAGAGGCAGAGCAGAAGGGCGTACTCGACGGCCGTCTGGCCGCCTTCGGAGGCGTGGAATCTCTTCCATCGAAAGCGCACGTTGCGTTCACCTTCCCTCACGAGACACTACCAGAAAAGATGGATTTCGTCAACTGCACCTTGGGGGTGAGGCCCATCCATTCCAGTTCCGAGGCCAGTTTGGGGCGCACGCCGGTCCATTTGAGGATCGGGGTGGTGGACCTGGTGTCGAGATTGAAGATGTCGCGGACGGAGTAGGTGCCCGCTGCGTCGTCGAAGCCGATTTCGGAGATGTGGGTGATCAGGCGGCGGCCGCTGTGCAGGCGGGCGGCCTGGACCACGATGTCGACGGCGGTGGCGACCTGACGCCGCAGGGCCTGCAGGGGAAGTCCCGAGTCCGCAAGCATGCACATGGTCTCAAGGCGGCTGCAGGCCTGCCCGGGGGTGTCGGCGTGCAGGGTGCTGAGCGAGCCGCGGTGGCCGGAGGACATGGCTTGGAGCATGTCGAGAGCCTCGCCGCGGCGGACTTCGCCGACGACGATGCGATCGGGACGCATGCGGAGGGCGGATGCGAACAGATCTCGAATCGTGACCTGGCCCCGGCCGTAGATGTCGGCGGGGCGGGCCTCCATCTGCACCACATGTTCTTTCTGCACCTGGAGTTCGCGTGTGTCTTCGATGACGACAATGCGTTCGGAGTTGTCGAACTCGGTGGAGAGGATGTTGAGCAGCGTGGTCTTGCCCGAGCCGGTGCCGCCGGAGACGATGATGTTCTGGGTGGCGGCGACGCAGAGGAGCAGGAACTCGAGGCCCTCGGGGGTGATGGCCTGGCGGTCGAGCAAAAACTGCGGGTTGACGGCCTTGCGGGAGAAACGCCGGATGTTGATCGAGGTGCCGGCGGCGGCGATGGGGGGCAGGACGATGCAGATACGCGATCCATCGGGCAGGCGGCCGTCGAGGATCGGGTCCTGCTCGCTGACGGTCCTCCCCACGAACTGGGCAATGTTGTTGGCGGCGGCCATGAGGGCGCGCTCGTTCTCGAAGCGGGCGGTGGTCTTCTCGACCTTGCCGCCGCGTTCGACGTAGACGGCGTCGGGGCCGTTGATCATGATCTCGGAGACCGATTCGTCGTTGAGCAGGTGGAGGATCGGCGCGAGGAAGAAGGCCGTGCCGGCCTGATACGCCCGTTGGACGCCGCTTTGCGCTTTGGCGGGTGCGGGTGTGATGGAGGCGTTGGCGACAGCGGTGCTGCCGTTGTGGGCGGCGGAGTCGGACATCGACGGCAGGCTACCAGAACGGCGTCCGCTCGGCAACCAGTGGTTTGCGGAGTGGCGCGATATCGGTTAGTGTCACGCCATGCGCAGGAATCCGAGCGGGGCGTCGTTGAGTTGTGTGTTCAGCAGTCGTGCCGCCGGGGCATCGGCGTTGGTGCTCGCCGCCGGATCGGTGGCGACCGCGTTGGCGCAGCCAGCACCGGCCAGCGCGCCAGCGGCGACGACCATCACGACCGACAAGGCGACGATCTCGGTGCCGAACACGATTGTGGCACCGGAGCCGGCGGCCGACCAACCGGCGGCGAGCGGCGAGAAGAACGCGGCGCAACCCGGAGAGGTTTTCTCGGAGGTGCGGGTCTCGCCGTACTTCCTGGTCGATATCGTGGCGCAGAACGCGAGCCTGGTCAGCATTCTGCAGAAGCTCGCGATCCAGTCGCGACGGAACATTGTGTCGGCAAAGGCGATCGACACGCCGATCTCGGCGACGATCTACGCGGTGCCCTTCGAGACGGCGTTGAACGCGTTGCTGAAGCCGCAGGGACTCGGGTACATCGAGCGGGACGGCGTTCTGTACGTGTACCCGCAGTCGGACATCGATCGGCTCTCGCTGGCGGACCGCGGCGTGGTGTCGAAGGTGATTCGGCTGAACTACATCACCGCCGAGGACGCAGCCGAGTTTGCCAAGGACGTGTTGTCGCCCAACGGTAAGGTGAAAGCGACCAGCGACGGCGGCGCCAAGGAAGGCGGCTCGGGCGATTCGGGTGGCTCCGGCGGCGGATCGAGCGGCGGCGGTGACAGCGGCTCGGGAAACAGCGGCGGGATCGTCGCGTCATCCGACGGCGTCTACACGCCGGACTCCGAGAAGTTCGCGTTGTCCAACGCGATCGTCGTCACCGATCACCCGGAGAATGTGGCCGCGGTCGAGGCGATGATCGCCGAGATCGAGGAGCAGCCGATCCAGGTGCTGCTCGAAGCAACGATCGTGCAGACCAAGCTGACCGAGGCGAACGCGTTCGGCGTGGACTTCGCGATGCTCAACGACATCCAGTTCACGGACTTCTTCAAGTTTCCGTCGGCGTTCAATCCGCTGGGGTTCACGTCGGCGACCGGGCAGACCGGCGGCACGCCCTCGACCACGCCGCGGAACAGCAGCTTCCTCGCTGTGAGCCCTGGCAACACCGGCGCCGGCAAAGGCAACATCAAGGGCGGCATCGTCTCGGGCGATGTGGCTGTCTTCATCCGGGCCCTCGATGAGGTGACAGACGTCACCCTCTTGAGCAACCCCAAGGTGCTGTCGCTGAACCGCCAGCGAGCGCGGGTGAACGTTGGTGTCCGTGTCGGCTACCTCGAATCGACGGCGACCCAGGTCGCAGTGACGCAAACGATCAAGTTCCTTGACACCGGTATCACGCTGGATGTGCGCCCGTTCGTCATGGCCGACGGTCAGGTGCGACTGCGCCTGTCGCCGAAGGTTTCGGCGGTGACGTTCCGCAACATCACCGACACCCAGGGACGCACGCAGCAGATCCCCGATGAAGAAATCCAGATGGTGACCGCGGACGTGCTGGTGCCGGGCGGCTCGACGGCGGTGCTCGGCGGCCTCTTCCGTGAGGACATTACCAACGCCCGTTCGCAGGTGCCGGTGGTCGGCGATATTCCGATCGTCGGCGAGGCGTTCCGCGGGCGGGACAACACGGTGAATCGATCGGAGATCATCTTCCTGATCAAGCCCACGGTGTTGACGAGCAAGCAGGTGGACGAGCAGGGTGCCAAGGCGGTTGGCTATTCGCAGCGGGTGCGGGCCGGTTCGCGACTGGGCCTCTTGCCCTGGAGCCGCGAGCGCCAGAGCGCGCAGCTGAACGTCGATGCACTGCACCTGGCGGGCGAAGGTCGCGTGGACGACGCGCTCTGGCGGCTGCGTCGTTCGTTGGAGTTGAACCCGGCGCAGGCGGACGCGATTCGTATCCGTGAGAACCTGATGGGCGGGCAGATGTGGTGGCCCAGCCGCAACCTCATGAACGATGCGGTGAACGACGAACTCGACAAGGCGTTCCCGGAATTGACGAAGGTGGCGCCGTCGCTGTTCTTCCCGGGCGAGAAGCGTCGGGCGAACAAGCCGGCGGACCCGATGTTGCCGCAGTCGAGGAAAAAAGAGGATGAGGCCCCTGCGTCGGCGTCTGCGGAGCCGGCGGCGGTTCCGGTGGTGGTTCCGGAGGCGGCACCTGAGGCTCCGGCCGCGGCCGAGCCGAAGCGGTGAGCGAGTCCCTCGTGTGTTTGAGAGAGGAAGATGTATGAGCCTGCGTCAACAGTCCCGCCCGCTGACCGCGGGCGTGTTTTTGGTGGTTGCTTCGTCGCTGCTGTACGGATGCTCCGGTCATGGCAAGTACACGACTGAGGGCAAGGAGCTCGCGGAGCAGAACCAGGCGCGCATGAAGGCCGCGTCGCGGTACGACTTGGCGATGCAGGAGTTCGTCTCGGGCGATCCCAAGCGGGCGCTGCAGTCGATCGATCAGTCGATCGCGTCGCACAACGGCACGCCTGCGGCTCACATGCTCCGCGGGCGGATCCTCGGAGAGCTCGGGCGGGCCGAGGAGGGCGTTGTAGCGTTCGAGACGGCGACGAAGATCGATCCGGAGAACGCCGAAGCCCACTACTACCTGGGAATGGCGTTTGAGCGTCTGGGGCGCAACGACGATGCGTTGGCTGCGTACAAGAAGGCTGGGGAACTCGATCGCGCGAACGCGCAGTATCCGATCGCGGCGGCCGAGCTCTTGATCGAGCAGGGCAAACTGGCGGAAGCGCGGGCGGCGCTCGAGTCGTCGTCGCCCGAGGTGCGGCGGAGTTCGGGCGTGCTGCAGACACTCGGGCACATCGAGATGATGCAGGGTGACACCGCCGCCGGGTTGGCGTACTTCCGCGACGCGGCGACGCTGAGCCCGAACGACCCGTCGCTGCTGGACGATCTGGCCCGGGCGCAGGTGGCGGCCGGGCAGATCGCCGAGGGCGAGCGGACGCTGTCGCGGCTCTTGGCGATGCCCAAGATGCAGAACCGGCGCGACCTGGTGATGCTGCGGGCACGATGCCTGAGCGAGATGGACCGTCCGGTCGAGGCGCGGGAGATTCTCCTCAAACTCGCTCAGACCGGCGACACGGACCCGGCGGTGTGGAAGCGACTCTTCGAGCTCGGACGCCAGCTTGGCGACGTGCGGCTGCAGCGTCAGGCGGCATCAACCCTCATCGCAACCGCACCCAATGAGCCCGACGGCTTTGTCGCGATGGCGCTGTGCCAGAAGGACATGGGCGAGATCGATCAGGCGATCGTGAGCCTGGAAAAAGCGATGGCGCGCACCAAGACCGACCCGACTCCGGCGAAGACGCTCGGGCTGCTGCGGGCACAGGTCGGCGACCGGGCCGGTGCGGCCCGTGCGTTCCGCAAGGCCGCGGAGATGGACCCGGCTGACACCCGGGCCCAGGCGCTTGCGGCGGAGTTCGAGAAGGGGCAGTAACTCGACGATGTCGACGATTCCTCGCCCCGCGAACGGGGAGAGAATCGCTTCGCCGCAGGCGAAGCAGGTCAGGGGAATGCGGCGACATTGACGCTGACGACGTCCGAGCGTTCCGGATCACTCCCGGGACGCGCAACGCCCCGAGCCGATTTGCCGCGTCTCGGGGCGGGGGAGCTAGACATGCCCGGCAGGCATGTCCTTTTCACCGCTCAACGGGCTTGGGCTCGGAGAAATCCTGCACGATGATCGTGTCGGGGTTCAGGACGAACCGCGTCGCGATCGCTCGGGCCTGCTGCGTCGTGAAGCGATCGGTGGCGTCGATCTGGACGTACACGAACTCGTCGATGGTCGTGATCGCTGCACGGGCACGCGGATTGGTCGCGCCGGCACCTTCGAGGGCCTTCTCGATGCGGCGGCAGACCGCGAGCGGGTCGACGCCGACTTCGGGGACGATGCGGTCGTTCGCGGGGGCAAGGCGCAGGATGAGGTGCTGCAGCTCACGCGACGAGAGCACGGGGCCGCTGATACGGACGCGGTTGATCTCGGGCATGTCCTGCATCGTCAAGGTGTCGAGCGGGGCCTGGCGCGAGAGGAACGAGCGCAGTTCGGGGATGGTCATCTTCAGAATGGCCATCGGGTCGACGCCCGCCGACGCGGCGATCGCACTGGAGACGGCACGCTCGCGGTCGCGGGCGTTGTTCAGTGCCTCGTTGGCCGACATCGAGAGTTCCTTCTGAATCTCGGCGAGGCGCTTGATCGCCTCGGGGTCGCCCTTGGCGGCCCGCTCGGCGACGTCCTGATACTCCTTGATGAGCGCGGCGCGGCGGAGATCCGCGGCGGACTTGGGACCGGTGGTGCGGGCCTCGATGTCGGCCAGTTCCTTCGCGATGTCCTTGAGGCGCTGCTGGGCGTAGGGATCGCCGGCGGCGGCCTTGGCCTGCAGGCTCTCCATTTCGTTGAGCAGTTCGACGCGGCGGTTAGCCAGCGCGGTGTTGGCCTGAGCGGCCGCAAGATCGGCGTTGGTGCTGGCCGAGACCGGTCGAATCGTCGCGTTGGTATCTCCGGGCTTCGAGGCTGCAGGCTGGCTAGCGAGAAGTGCCGCGCCGTTGCCGCCGGTGGCGAGATCGGCGAGGGCTTGCTGGAGGCGATCGCGATCGGCCTCGGCGACGCCCTTGGTGCCGATGAGATTCATGATGTTGCCCATCGGGTCGCGCTTCGTGGAATCGGGATCGAGCATCACGAGTTCCTTCTGGATCTCGGCGAGACGCTTGATCGCTTCAGGGTCGCCCTGGGCGGCGAGCAGTGCGGTGGTCTGAACCTGCGCGAGCAGAGACTGGCGGCGGGCGTCGATCTCTTGTGCGCTCTTGGCCCTCATGGGCACGCGGATCGACTTGCTGAGGTCGTCGCCGGTTTCGGTATCGAGCTTGAAGGTGGCGTAGCGGGGGTGCTCAACCGCGAGCGTGAACTTGCCCCGGGGCAGCTTCACCTTGGCCTGGCCCTGCTCGCCGGTGGTCTGCGACTGGGCGTCGCCCTTGCCCGCCGGGACGAAGCTGACCGTGGCGCCCTCGATCAGCGGCGAGAGATTGATCACAACGTCGACTTCGTTCGGCGGGATGCGTTCGAGCGCCACACTGGCGGGGCCGATGACCTGAACCGGGTTGCGGTTGGCATCGCGGATCGAGATCTCACCGGTCAGCTTGCCGACGCGGGTGAGCCTGACATCCGCCGAGAAATCGCCGGTATCGGTGATGCGGATGGGATACTCGTCGCCGTTCTTCAGCGTCAGCATGCCCGAGGCGTTGGGCGGTAGATCGGCGAGCTTGCCGGTGACGGTGACGCTCTCGGCGCCGGTGGAGTACTTGCCGTCGTTGGCGAGCTGGATGGAGACCGGGGCTCGGAAGTTGCTGACGACCAACGCCGCCACGCCGACGATCGCGGCGACGGCGATCATCGCGGCCAGAGCGATCAGGACCGGCTTGGAGATCGTCGGCTTCGGTGCGGGCTTGGCGGCCTCGAGGCGCTTGCGTGCGGCGTCGAGATTGACCATGCCCTCTTCGGTGCTCCGAGCGCCGAGCATGCCGATGGCGGCCGCCGCCGAGCGTGGACGCTTGGCAGGGTCCTTGTTCGTCATTGCGGCCACAAGGTCGGAGAGGTCCTTGGGGAATCCGGACAGCAGTTCGGCGAGGGGCTTGAGCGTCTGCTGCGAGGTGTGCCAGAACATCCACTTGGGGCGTTCGTCGGAGGCCTTGGTCGCCTGATCGGTGTAGATGGCGGGGAACTGATCGCGGAAGAGCTTGTCACCCAAGGCGAAGTGGTAGATGGTCATGCCCAGTGCGTACAGGTCCGTCCATGGGCCGATCGAGCCGCGTTGGGCATCGAGCAGTTCGGGGGCGGTGTACTGCACCGAGAGGGCGCGCAGCGTGTCGTCGGCGGCGCCGACCTTGGCAAGGCCGAAGTCGGAGATCTTCCACGCGCCGAACATGCCCAGAAGGATGTTGCTGGGCTTGATGTCGCGGTGGATGGTGTCGGGCGAGAGGGTCTCAATGGTGACCAGACCGTTGAGGACGTCGAACAGAACCTGGCGTATCGCGTCGTTTTCGGCGGGTGAGGCGTTGATGGAGTCCTTCAGGCTCGTCCCGAGGTACTCCATGGCGACCCAGGCGCCAAGGCCGTCTTCATACCCCGATTCCCACACCTGCACGATGTGCGGCGAGGAGGAGAACTGGACCATGAGGCCAACTTCCTTGCGCAGCTGTTCTATCTGTGCTTCGGAGTTGACCTGCCAGCCTTCGAGGATCTTGATCGCGGCGGGTCGGGTGACACCCATGCCGAGGTTCTGCCTGGCCTCGTAGACGATTGATGTGCCGCCGTGGTTGATCTGAGAGATGATGTCGAAGTTTCCGAGTTTCTTGATCATCGATCGGACTCCGGGACGGAGGTGGGTGCAGTGGCGGAAGGGGACGGGACCATGAGAACGTGTGGACGGATTGAACGCGGCAGGTGCAGCATCGTGGACTAACTGCCTTCGTTGAGTTCAGCGCGGCGGTAGACAAAGCGGACGAGTGCGTCGGCGAAGCTGCGGTCGCTGGCCCAGCGTTCCTCGGCGACCGAGCCCACACCGGGGAGGCCCATGAGCACCGCGAGAGCATTGCCGGTGCCGCTGAAGTTCTCGGCGAATGTGGGGCGTCCGTCGACGGCGTCGGGCATCGGTTGGGTAAGCAGCGCGGTGGCGAGTGCGCGCCAGCGGATGGCGGCGGTGCCCGTATCGCCGGCGCGCTCGAGGCGGATGGCGTCCTGGAAGACATCCAGCATCTTCTGCGGCACCTTGCGGGCGCGGACCCAGGTCTCGAGCCGCTGCTCGAGCTCACGGGCGGCGTTCGCCCAGTTCTCGTCGGTTGCGGCGACCGGGGGTGGGCCCTGGTTCTGGATGGCGATGAACGTCGCGATACCACCGCCGCCTAGGAAAACGACGAGCGCAATGAGCAGGATCGTGAGCGGCGAGAGCGAGCCGGTGGCGGCCTCGAGGGGCGAGACCTTGAGGCGACATTGGGGCGAGAGTTCAACCTCGTCGTCGATGGCGAGGCGGGTGGGGCCGGAGAGCTTCTGGCCGCGGAGCTTGGTGCCCAGCGCGGAGAGGTTCTCGATGATGAGCTTGCCGTCGGAGACGCGAACGGTGGCGTGCTCCCACGAGACGGTCTCGTCGGTAAGGCGGATGGCCGCGGTATCGGCGCGGCCGATGAGCAGGGGTCTGTCCCCGACCTTCATGGCCTTGCCGGTGTCGGCGCCCGTGACGATTTCGACGAGAAACTCCATAGAGATAAGAAGGGTTGAGGGGTGCAGTGTCGGGGCGGGGGTAAGAGCCGAACCTACAAGTTCGGTCCCTCGTTGGCGAAGAGAATCTTGAGGCCGAAGGGGGCGAGCAGCACGATGAGCACGGCGAAGAGGATCAGGACGCCTGGGGCGAGCACCGCGACCTTGGCGGTGCCGGCGGTGGCGGTCGCGTCCTGCACGCGGCGGACGCGGGTCTGATCCGCGAGGCGTTCGAGGGTGACGGCGATGGGGCGGCCGAGTTCGTCGGACTGCACGATTTCATCGACGAGGTATTTCACGATCGGCACCGGGGCGCGGTGGGAAAAGTTGACAAAGGCCTGTCGGGCCGTGGAGCCGCGCTCGATATCGGCGAGGGTGGCGGCGAACTCGGCGCCGATGGGGTGGCCCCGGTAGTCCTCGCAGACCTGACGCATCGCGAGCTGCAGCGATGCGCCGGCACGCATCGTGAGGACGAGCAGATCGAGCACGAACGGAATGGTGCGGGTGATGGCCTTGTCGCGCTCTCGGACGCGGCCCGAGAGCGACGCGCTCACGAGCATCGGTCCGACGGCGATCCCGACGATCCCCGCGATGATGAACCCGGGCACACCTTGAAGGAGCGAGCCGAACGCGCCGAAAACAACGCCGAAAATGCACGAGAGCACGACGGCAATCGCGAAGAGTTCGTCGTCATCGAGCCCGCCGGGCCAGCCGGCGCGGGCGTACTGCTCGGCGAAGTTCCGGCGGATGCCCTGCAGTGGCAGGCGCCGCGAGATTGGCAGCACCAACGGCATGAACTTGGTGGCAAGGCCGAGCAGTCCGCCGGCCTCGGATTTGACGCCGCGGGTGACGAGGATGCGATTAAACTCGCGGCGAAGCTCGGCGGAGAGGTCCAGCGACACGTCGGTCGGCCCGCCTTTGCGGAAGGTGCCGAGCAAGCCCGCGACGCCAAGGCCGACCGCGAGGCCGACCATGAGGCAGCTGGCGAGCAGGGTGAACTGCTGCGGCGTGAGCAGGGTTTGGAAGGCGAGTTCAAACATCGGCGTTGACGATCTTCCAGCCCCAGAGGGCGCCGAGCGCGGTGAGAGTGGCGGCGAGTCCGACCGCGATCCAGCCCTCGTTGGTCGTGAACATGAGCTTCACGCCGTCGGGCACGATGATGTATGAAAGACCCAGCATGATGAACGGGGCGAGCACAAGCACCTTGATGTTCATGCGGCCTTCGCTCGTCGCGGCAAAGACCTCGCGACGCATGCGATCGATGGACTCGAGCGAGCGGGCCAGGGACTCGAGAGTTTCGACAACGTTGCCGCCCATCTTCTGATTGACCAGCAGGGCGGATGCGAAGAGGTTGAAGTTGGGCAGCGCGAGGCGGCGTTTCGCCTCTTCGATGGTGGAGGGCAGGTCGGAGCCGGCACGCCACTGGTTGTTCATGATGCGGAACTCGGTGCGGATGGGCATGTCAGCCCGGTCCGCGAGGCGCTCGAGGGCCTGAGGCAGTGTCATGCCCGAGGCGACTGAAGATGCCATCTGCTGTACGGCCTGCGGCAGTTGAGAGTCGATCAAGGCCCGGCGCTTCCGCCAGGCGCTCTCAACGTAATAGCGTGGGACGAAGAAGAGCACCACGACAAAGAACGCGCCCACGAGCGGGGCCGGGAAGAAAAGCACGTTGAGGGCCAGCACGACGGCGAGGCCGATGTAAAAGAGCGCGATGTTGCGGCGTGCGTCGTAGCGATCGGGCGAGATGCGGTACGCCGCGGCTTCGGCCCAGGCGACGTCGGCGTAGTAGCGCGACAGGATCGTGGTCCGCAGCGCCACGATGAGCAGGCACAGCGATACGCCAAAGAGCAGCGCGATCACGATGACAGCGGTGTCGTTCATTCGGTCGCCCGGCTGAACCACTGATCGAGATCGATCAGTCCCTGGTCGACGAGTTCGCCCATGAACCCGGGCATGGAGCCGGTGGCGCGGAGCTTGGGTTGCGAATCGTGGGCGTCGGCGTTCATGATGTCGCGCGTCTCGGGCTCGCCGGTCTTGGGGTTGAGGCCCAGGACCTCGGTCACCTGCGTCACCATGCGTTTGCCGTTCTTGAGGCGCTGTTGGAAGACGATGACGTCCACGGCCTGAGCAATCTGGGCCCGCACGGCCTGGAGAGGCAGGTCGGCCGCGGTCAGAACCATGTTCTCGAGGCGGCTGAAGACGTCCTGTGCGCTGTTGGCGTGCACGCTGGTCATCGAGCCGCTGTGGCCGGTGTTCATGGCCTGCAGCATGTCGAGCGCTTCGGCGCCGCGGCATTCGCCGACGATGATGCGGTCGGGGCGCATGCGAAGGGCGTTCTTGACCAGGTCGCGAATGGTGTACGCGCCCTGCCCTTCAACGTTGGCGGGGCGGGTCTCGAGGCTGACGACGTGGTCCTGCGCCAGCTGCAGTTCCGCGGCGTCCTCGATGGTGACGATGCGCTCATCGCCCGGAATGAACGTGGAGAGCACGTTCAGCAGGGTCGTCTTGCCCGAGCCCGTGCCGCCGGCGATGACGAGGTTTTTCCGCGCTTTCACCGCGCCCGAGAGCAGCGTGGCAGCGGCGGCTGTGAGCGATCCCCACTTGATGAGGTCGTCGGCGTTGATCCGGCGCATCGGGAAGCGGCGGATCGTGAGGCATGGGCCCTTGAGCGCCAATGGCGGGATGATCGCGTTGACGCGCGACCCGTCCTTCAGGCGGGCGTCCACCAGCGGCGTCGAGCGGTCGATGCGCCGCCCCATCGGAGCGACGATGCGCTCGATGACCGACATCAGGGCCTCGTCGCCCAGGAACGTGCGGTTGGAGCGGCTGACGCGACCGGCGCGCTCAACATAGACGAGCGAGGGGCTGACCACCATGATCTCGCTGACGCTGGGGGCGTCGAGCAGGTCCTGCAGCGGGCCCAGCCCGAAGATCATGTCGCACAGAACCTTCTTGAGGAACCTTGCGATCATGTAGAACAGCACGTTGTCCGGCATCGAGTCGACGATCGGCTGCAGAGCCGATCGAAGGTTCTCGTTGACCTTTCGGACGTCGTCTTCGCTCGATTCTGCGCTGAGGCCCAGCTCAAGCTTGCGGGCCAGACGCATCACCGACCCGTGGGCCTCGTCCTCCAGCGCGGTGATCATCCCCGGGCTGGCGACGTTTTGCGTCAGCGTCTCCCGGTGGTCCTGGGCGACGAGCTGGAAGATGCGTGTTTCGTAGATGGTTTCGAGCAGGCGGCGCTTGGTGGTGCCCGAGCCGTAGATGCGTGCCTTGAACTCGTGGTGCAGGAGCTCGTCGACAATGTGGTTGATCTGTTCGAGCGTTTCGCCGCTGGCCTGCATGGAGGCCTGACTCTGGCGGCGGAGGTCCAGCCGGCGGAGCAGCTGGGTATGCAGATCGCGCTGCAGCTCGTTGATGTCGTCGATTTCCTGCGACGAGGCGTCGACGACATCCTCGTCGCAGAGAATGTTGATCACAAAGCCGGGCAAGCGGAGCTGATTGACCTGCTTGAGGTCGATCGCGTCGCCGGCCTTGACCTCGACTTCATTGCACGTGATCGGCAACGCCGTCTCGTGAACCTTCAGACGCCATCCGCCCGCGGCACGCTCGACCGACAGGTGCTTGCGGCTCACAAACTGCGAGGGCAGACAGACCGCGCACTCCTTGTCGCGGCCGACGGAGAACCCGGCCACGCCGTCGTAGCCGACCCACTGGCTGTTCTTCAAGGTGTCCTGGACGATCACACGCACGAGGCGGGCTCCTGGCGGGAAGTGGGGCAGCGGGACACGGGACCGATCAGCGAGGAACGTGCCCGCGCGTCAGTTGCCTTCCGTTCGTTCGGTTCTCAGGAGCAGCGTCACCGGGTTGTTTCCGGCCGTCGACTTGATGAGCTGCAGGGCTTCGTCGAGCGTCACTTCAACCGTGACGGTGCCGCCGCCGAAGCGGCCCGTGCTGGTGTCGGTCGATTGCCCGAAGAGCATCTCGGTGCGGCTCTTCTGGAGGCTGGTGCCGACGGCGAGGATCTTGACATTCGCGAGCACGATGGACGCTTCCCACTCGCCGCCACCAGACCCGGCCATGCCCTTGTTGATGGCTGCTCCGACGATGGACTGCATGTAATCCGCGCTGATCTGGCCGTTGGGCCCGACCTGGGGCGCCGGTATCGCCGCGGCGGTCGTCTGGTCCTTCAGGCGACGCGAGACGACGATGTCCACGCGATCGCCAGGAACGACCAAGCCACCGAGGGCACCCGCTTCCGACACCTGGATGGTCATCGCCCGGCTGCCGGGCGTGATCGTGAGGTCGGTCACGGCCGCGAGGTGTGAATAAAGGAGGGGCGTTCCGGAGGGCAGCGGGCCGGCGATCTTGCGGCCGCGGAGACTGGCCCGCTCGGTCCGCTTCACGGCGGACTTGGCAAGCTGCGCGAAGGTTTCCTCGGGCACCTTGATGACCTGCACATCCGTGTCGGGCTCAAGCCGCGTGTTGCCGGAGAGGTCCCGCGCCGTCGCCAGGATCTCGACCGAGCTTTCGACCTGGGCCGGGGCGGCGGTGACGGTGGCTTTCTTGAGATACGCGAACGCAAGTCCAGTCGCCGTGATGCCGGTGACGACAGCGGCGATGAGTATGAAGCGGTTGTTATCCATGCGACGAGCTCCTCCCCCACCTGCTGTCGAGTCGTGACGTTGCTCCCGTTGAGCTCGACAGGGGCGCCGCGTGCCAGAACGCACGCCGGGCCTCGCGACCCGGACTCTACCAAGTTCCGGCGTCGGCTGCAACGACCGGCCGCCGCGGCTGGTCGGCAAGGAGCGCTCGCCAGAACGTGCTCTGCAGCGACACGCGCCGATTTGGCGCGTCGTGAAGCCCCGATGAACGAAGCGCGAGGCGTCGATAGCACCCGCCCGGAAGCCCACGCCCGCGGCCGCGCTACACCGTAAAGGCCCGTGCCGCGAATCGCTCGGAATCCCGCGCGAAGTCGAGCGGCATGTCGGGCAGTCGTTGCCAGCGGGGCGGCCTGCCACCGCCCAGCCCCTTCACGATCTCGCGTTCCAGCCGACCCGGGCGGCAAAGTTCCTGCGTGTTCGTGCTCGCGAAGATCACGCCCCGGGGGTTCAGCAGCGCCGCCGCCTCGCCCACCAGCCGCGCGTAATCCGCAACCGAACTCCACGGCCGGATGCCCTTCTTCTTGTTCCCCGAAGCGAAACTGGGCGGATCGAGAACGATCAGATCGAACGTCAGACCCTTGCGTTTGGCGTAGCCGAAGAACTCGAAGGTGTCCATCTTCGCGAAGCGGTGCAGAGCCGGGTCCAGGTTGTTGTGCTGAAAGTTGCGTTTGCCCCAGTCGAGATAGCGGCCCGAAACATCCACGCTGGCCGTGATCGCGCCCGCCGTCGCCGCGGCAACGGAGAAGGCGCATGTGTACGCAAAGGTGTTGAGAACGGTGGGGGGCTTGCCCGCAACGCGAGCACGGTCCTTCACCCAGTCGGCAACAAAGCGGCGGTTCTCGCGCTGGTCGAGAAAGAGCCCTGTCGAGAGGCCGTCGTACAAACGGATCTCCAAGCTCCAACCGTGCTCGCGGATCAGGATCGCTTCGGGCAGGGTCTCTCCCGCGGCGGGCGTCGGATCGGTGACCACCGGCGGCAGCTCGCCGCCCAT
>CANHCQ010000024.1 GCA_947459215.1 Phycisphaerales bacterium | reverse complement strand
CCGGTCGGGGCTCCGCCCCTCCCTCCGGCCCCGCCAGCGTCATTCCCCACAGCCCCTATCCTCACCCCCAGACTCTCATAGCACCTGGTACAGAAACTGGGGGCAGGTCACTTGTACCTTCCAAGTCTCGGGCGAAGCATCGTCGCTAGCCACTTTCTTCTTGCATGGACTCTCTCCGCGATCTTTGCTCTTCGCATCGTTCCGGCCTCCGTGCTCTTGCCTGTTGCCGTCGCGATCAGTGGGTGCTTCTACTTGTTCCTGTACGTGTGGCTGTTGCAGAGAAAACGAATCGCTCAGATTGTCAGGAATGACATCGCCGCGAGCCGTGGAGATGTCGTGTGTCCGCGATGCGAGCATCCATTCGAATCGCGGCCGTTGAATCAGGAGTCCCGTTGCCAAGAATGCGGAGCACGCATCGAGCAAACCCTGCAGGAACGCCGGCGGCTGGTCTTTCCCTACGTGATTCTGCCGTCAGGATTTGAGGCCTTTCCGATTGCGGAAATCGTTCAGCGTTTAGAGCAGGGCAAGCACGTTTGGATTCGCACTGTAGCAAATTGAGTCCCGCCGGATCTTCCACCCATCGCAATCGGCGTCGGCCATCCCCAGCCCCCTGTCCCACCCCCTCACACAATACCGTCGTTGTGCGCCAATCCGTGTCGTTGCAACCAGAATCTGTTCGACTTCCCCTCCTCACCCGTTGAATCACCCAATCGATCCTGCGAAACTCCCGCAACTCGCCCCTGCCCGGGGTGCAGTGGGGGACCCTCGCCATCGCGCTCCAGATCCCATTCAACCCGCCCGACGAGGCCCTCCCCGAGGTCCTCGAGCATCTCCAGCGCCCCGACTTCACCCTCGAAGTCTGCGCCGAGTGGCTCCGCACCGATCTCCAATCCCTCTGCGCCTTCCTCACCTCCGACCGCGGCCTCGCCCTCCTCGCCCACACCGAACTCGCCCAGGCCATCCACATCCGCGCCATCGCCATCGCCCAGCTCCCCCGCGTCATCGACGCCATGCGCTTCGCCCTGGAAGACTTCGCCGACACCTGCCGCAACGTCCCCTTGAACCCCAACAGCATGCAGGCCTGCGAGTTCGTCGAACGCGCCAAAGAAACCGCCCGCAAGAACGGCCAACTCCTCCTCCGCCTCGCCCACTTCAACCCACGCCCGCTGCGCTCCTACATGCAGCCCACGCACTCCCCTTCCCGGAGGGAAGGGGCAGGGGGAAGGGCGTCTTCACCGTCCAATCCCGCCACAACCGCCCCAGTCACGCCGCTGCCTTCCTTCCAAGCCTCCACGAGCCCCGAGCGTGATCGAGTGGGTCCCGCCGTGACGAATGCCACGCCGCCGCACGGGGCGACCCCATCCCCGCCCCCACCCCCGCCCCCACCCCCGCACCCGCGGCCCATCACCACACACCCATCGCCCGCTCCAGCAAACGCAACCCCCGATCATCGCGTTCGCGATCTCACATCCGACATCCCACATCCGACCCCCTACATCCCCGCCTCCACGAGCCCCGAGCGTGAGCGAGCGGGTCCCGCCTCAACGAACCCCACGCGCAAGCGTGAAGCCACCGCCGCACCCCCCACACCCGCCGCAACCAAACCCGCGCTGATCCACCAGTTCGTCCCCATCACCATCTCCGCCCACTCTCCGCGTCAAGCCGCCGCGGGCGAGATCCTGCTTCCCACCCCTCGCGCCCCACCCCAACTCCAGCACACCGGCTGAGCGCGCCGCCCATCCAACCGACATCCGCCGCCCATCCGCTCACCCGCGGCGGGTTGCCCTTTCTCCGCCGACGTCGCCAGAATACTGCCACCTCTCCCCTCCCCCACACGAATCACCTTCTGCAGCCCATCCCGCCGGAGGACATCATGCCTCCCTCAACCAGAAACGCCGAACCCCTCCCATGCCCCTGGTGCGGCTACGACGTCTCGTGGCTCCCCCAAGGCATGGTCTGCCCCGAGTGCGGCGGACGCCAGAGCCCGGCTGACTTTGCCTTTGCCGCCCAGAGCGAGCGCGAATCGTGGCGGAAGAGCTGGATTCTCGTTCTGCTCGCCCCGGGCTGCGGTGTGTGGATTGGAATGGTGCTCGAACAGTGTGGATGGGTCATCGGCGGCGTGCACCCGGGAATCGTCGCCGCGATGCCGCTGGTGTTGTGGCTGGTGTCCGTGCTCGCGGCGGTGTTGGAGCCGTGGGGGCGGTCGCGGGTGGTCGTGCTCGCGGTGCGTCGGCGGCAGCGTTGGCTCTTCGGCCTGGTGGCCGCGGGCTCGCTCGGCATCGCCGCCGCACTGGTTTGGGCGTGGCTGAACCTGTTGCTTCTGGGAGCCTTGTTGAACACGATCCATATCGATGCCACTCGTGCCATGCTGACGCTTCTGGTCAGCGTCTTTGGCATGGCGTCGGGCTTGATGTGGGCGTGGCCGGTGATGCGGCTGCGGCGCGGCTAACCAGCGGTGGCCTCAGCCCGCGTTGGTGTAGACCTTCTGCACGTCGTCGAGGTCTTCGATGGCTTCGATGAGTTCGCCCAGCGCGTCCGCGGCGTCGCCGGTCACTTCCACGGTGTCGTTTGGCACCATCGCGATCTCTGCTTCGGCGATGGTCATGGCTAGGTGCGGCGCGGCGTTGGCTTTGGAGTGTGGGTTGGCGCCGGTCTGGCCAGGGGCAGTGCCGGCCTTCTCGATGGCTTCCTTCACGCTCTGGAAGGCGGTTACGGCGCAGAGGATGGTCCAGGGTTCTTCGGTGGGGTCATCGGGCGCGAGGCAGTCGTCGGCACCGGCCTCGATGGCGAGTTCCATCATCCGGTCTTCGCTGACGCCTGGGGCGTTGACGAGGATGCGGCCCTTGGGCTGGAACATGTAGCCGACGCAGCCGGAGTTGCCGAGGCTGCCGCCGTGATCGCCAAAGGCAAGGCGGAGGTCGCCGACGGTGCGGGTGCGGTTGTCGGTGAGTGCGTCGACGATGATGGCGACGCCGCCGGGTCCGTAGCCCTCGTAGCGGACGGGTTCGTAGCTCTCGCCGGTGCCGCCGACGGCGCCCTTCTGGATCGCGCGTTCGATGGTCTCCCGCGGCATGTTGGCGTAGCGGGCTTCATCGATGGCGTAGCGGAGCGCGAGATTGGTGACCGGATCGCCGCCGCCGTGCTTGGCGGCGACGATGATCGCCTTGGAGCACTTGGTCCACACCTTGCCGCGGCGTTTGTCAACGACGGCTTTGCGGTGCTTGATTTTGGACCATTTATTGTGGCCGGCCATGGGATGGAAAGTGGGGAAGTGGAGCAGTGGGGCAGTGGGGCAGGGCGATGGTTACTTCACGCCGCGCTTGGGTGTGATGGGGGGTTCGCGGTTCTCGGCGACGGCTTTGAGTTTGTCGTCGACGCCACTGAGCGTCTTCTTGAATTCGTTGAGCTGCACCTGAAAGGCCTCGGGGTCGACGCCGGGTTGGCTGCGGGCGCTGTTGATCTGATCGACGGTGCGTTTGCCGGAGACGCGGGCGAGTTCCCACATGTCCTTGGCTTTCTGCGTCTCACCGGCGGACCAGAGCGCGTCGCCGTAGTGGTCGGCGATGACGGCGTTGTCCGCGCCGTCGGGCGTCTCGAGAGCGCGGGCGAGCAGGGAGAGCGCGCCCGGCTCGACGAGGTTGCCGACATCGTCGCGTCCGTCCTTGAGGCGGCCCTGGTGGTACCGGAGCCAGCCGAAGGAATCAAGAATGCTGGAGGCGGTGGGGTTCTGCGTGTAGGCGACAATCAGGAGGCGTTCGGCCTCGGCGAGATCTCCGTCGAACTCGATGTAGTGGTACGCGAGGTTGTTGGCGGCCATCGCGTGGTTGGGGTCGCGAGTCAGAACGGCCTTGTAGAGGTCAACGGCAAGGTCGGTGCGGTTCTCTAGCGTGGCGTTGTTGGCGACGCGATAGAGGATGTGGGTGATCTTCGCTTCGTGAGCGGCGGGGACTTCGTCCTGGTCCTGGAATGCGGCGAGCTCCGGGACGATCTGGGTCCGCTCGGCTGAGCTGAGCAACGCGATCGACGGGGCGATGTCGGCGGCGGTGCCAAAGCGGGCAGTGAGGAAGTAAAAGAGGTAGGCGTAGAGCTGGGTGGTCGGCTCCTTGACGGCGGGCAGGGCATCGCGCAGGAAGCGTGGGGCGCTGCTGGGAGCCGCGGACTTGGTGAGGCGGTCGGCGGTGCGTGCGATGATCTGGGTCGAGCCGTCGGGGAAGAGGCGGGCGAGTTCGCTCGCGGCGGCGACGAGCGCGTCGATGTCGGTGGGGCGGTGGGTGGCGAGCAGATTGAGGCGTGCCTCACGAACGGCACGGGGAAGCTCAAGCCTCAGCGTGGCGACATGGTCAAGAAGCGTGAGTGCGTCGGCCGCGGCGGCGCCTTGCTCGTCCTTGGTGGCGGCGGCGGCCTGTTGATTGACGAACGCGAGCAAGCGATCTCGCTGTGAGGCGTTCAGAAGTGCTTCGGCAGGAATGCCATTGGCGATCGCCGCGGCGGTGTCGGCGCTGCGGCCGGCGGCGGCGTGGAGCTCGGCGAGCTCGAGCGATTCGTCAATGCTGCGGGGGAGGTGGTCGAGGCGAGCGAGGGCGAGTTTGTCGGCGGCGGCGGAGTCCTTGAGCGGGCCGCGGAGCAGGCGCTCGCGCTGGCGGGAGAGGCCGCCGATCGGGAACTTGTCGAGCAGCGCGGCGAGGCGTTTCTCGGCGTCGGCCGGTCGGGCGCTGAGTTCCTCGATGCGGGCCTTGGCGGCGAGGAGATACACACTCTCGGGGTGGCGTTGCAGCTTGGCATCAAGCCACGCCGCGGCGCGGCTGAGCACAGGGTTGTCGCCGACTGCCTCGCGTTGCTGAACATTCTGGCGTTCCCAGCAGACCACGAGCTGGTCGATGAGCGCGGGGTCCGGGGACGACTCTTCGCTGAGAGCGATGAGTGATGCCTCCGCCTGGGTCCAGAGTTCGCGCTGGGCGAGTTCGCCGGTGGCGAGCCAGCGGATGACGCGGGACGTGGGAATGGCATCGCGCAGTGCGCGCGATGTCGAGGCGATCTTGGCGTCGTCGCGGAGCGGGCCGCCGGGGAGGTAGAGCGCGAGGAGGCTCTGATGGGCGCGCTCGTCGTAGCGGTCGGCGGCGAGGGTGAGATTGAGCAGATCGGCGGCGTCGGTGGCACGGTCGTGGCGGGCGAGCAGCTCGGCGGTGCCGATGCGTTCGTCGGCGTCTTCGGGGATGCTGCCGCTGGTGTAGGCGGCGGCGAGCTTCTTGACGGTGTCGCTGTCGCCGGCGTCGAGCAGAGACGATGCACGCAGCGAGAGGGGTAGGGCTTCGTCGGTGCGGAGCGTCTCGACGACGCCGGACGCGGCGGCGAAGTCGCCGGTATCGAGTGCGGCACGAAGCTGGACACCCAAGGCGACGGCGCGGGCTTCGGGGTCTGCGAGCGCTGCGGCATTGAGGGATTCGACGGCCTTCCACGAAAGGTCGGCGCGGCCGAGGCGGAGCTCGAGCCACGAGGAGAGAAGTCTCTGGCCGGGCGTCGAGGCGCGGGAACGAATCGCGTCACGTGCGGCGGCGAGGCCGCGGCCTTCGGCGACGAGCGCGTCGGCGAGTCGGACGGCGGCCTGGGGTGCGGCGTCGGCGATGGCGAGCGACTGGGTCGCGAGGGCGCTGGGGCTGGTGCTGAGGCGAGCGAAGAGGTCCGTAGCGACTTGTGTATCGCGGGGGTGGGCGGCGAGGTGATCGCGGAGCACGGCCACGCCGTTCCTTGTGTCGGCGGCGGCGCGGGCGCGGAGGAGCCGCGACTCGAGCGTCGGCGTGAGGGCGACGTTTGCGTCGACGAGATCTTGAGGCAGGACGGCGAAGGCGCGGGCGAGGGCCGGCCCCAGGTCGGTGTTGGTGGCGAGGTAGTTGACGAGCAGCAGCTGGCGATCTTCGATCCATCCGCCGCTGGCGAGGATCCGCTCGATGAGCGCTTCCGCGCCGCGGGTTTCTTCGCCGAGCAGGGCGCTGGCGTAGACGAGACGGAGCAGGGAGGAGCCGGCGTCGAGCGATGGGAGCTTGCTGGCAAGCGTGTAGCGTTCGAGTGCCGCTGCATTGTCGCCGAGCCGCAGCGCGATGTCGCCGGCAAGTTCAAGGAGTTCTCCGCGACGGCGGTAGACCTCGCCGAGGTCCTGGCGAAGGTTGGTCTGGGCGGTGAAGGTGTCGGGCAGGTCGGCGGCTTTGGCGAGGGAGGTAGCCGCGGCGGTCATGTAGCCCTGTGCGAGCAGCGACTGGCCGAGCTCGGCGGAGATGACGAAGGGCATGCCGGCGTCGGCGTCCGCGTCGGGTGCGAGGCGTGCTTTGGCGAAGAAGGCGGCGGCGCGCTTGGAGTCACTGCGTTGCTGAGCGTCGCGGCCGAGTGCGAGCCAGACGCGGGATTCGTCGAGGCCGCGGCGTGCGGCCTGGAGATAGGAGGAGGTTGCAAGGGTGCGACGTCCGAGGCGGAGCTGTGCTTCGGCGAGTTCGCGCCAGACGGCGGCGGCGGTGGGGTCTTTGCCAGCGGCCTCGGTGAGGAGCGTCTGCGCTTGTTGAGCGTCGCCGCTGGCGAGGGCGGTGCGGCCGTTGATGTAGAGGCGAACGGCTTCGCTCCGTGCTTCGTCGGTCGGCTCGGCATCGGTCGGCGTCGGGAGCGCGATCGACTTGGCGAGTTCGGGGACGATCTCGTCGAGCGGGCGTGAGGCGTTGGCGTCGGTCGGTGACGCGGCGGTGATGCGGGCGGCGTCGATGCCGGGCGGGGGCGGCAGTGGAGACGACGGCGGCGCCTTGGGGGAGCTTGGGGCCGCTGCTCGGAGGACCCAGATCGCTCGCGGGACGGTGGAATCGGCGGGGCGATCAACGATGATCGGAGCCTGCGTGGCGGGCGCTGATGCGGTGTGACGAGCGTCGGTGGCGCAGGCGCCGAGGGCCCCGGCGACGGTGATGAGAAGCACGACCGGCGGCGCGATTGGCGCGATCAGGAGGCGGCGAGCGTTCAGCGATCCGTGCCGAGGGCTGGCGGGCCGGTTCATTGGTGTCGTTCCGTGGGGGCGATCCGAGAGGCGTGTGGTTCTGGAGTCGTCAAGGGATTCTGTCGTAGCGCCGGGATGCGGGCGGGAGTTCAGGATTTTGAGGATGCGCCCTTGGACTTCTTGACGGGCTTCTTCTTTTTGGAGGCCCGCTTGGCGGTCTTGGCGGTCTTGGCGGCTTCGGGGGATTCGAGCTGGACGGGCGGGGGAATCTCAGGGGGCGAGAAATCCGGCGCGTCGGCGCGGCGATCGCGTTTGGGCATTGCGCCCTCGTCATCGGACCAGGCTTGCAGGATCGTCGCGGTGTGCGAGGCTTCGCCCGCACGGACGTGACGTTCGAGCCAGGAGGCGGCGGAGTCGGCGTCGGTGACGTCGTCGCTGAGAACGGCTTCCTCGGCGAGGAGATCGGCGATGCGTTGATCGACCGGGATGGCGTGGCCGCCGAGCCCGAGGAGGAAAACGCGGGAGGCGACGTACGCGGGCGTGCCGTCGAGCGATTCGAGGTAGCCGCGGGCCTCGCGCTTTGAGAGTTCGGCGATGCGTCCGAGGGTGAGCGCGTGCTCGCGGTTGAAGATATCGTGGAGGCTGGAGCGGAGGCGGAGGGCGCGTTCGTAGCCGCGGGGGTAGCGTTCGCCGAAGGAGGCGGCGATCTCGTCGGCGAAGGCGACGCGGAGTTCATTGAAATCGACGAAGTTGTCGCGGAGGCGCTTCAAGGCGGCGCGGGCCTGTCCGGAGGTGGCGTCCCAGAGCAGGAAGGAATACACGTAGAGGTGGAGCAGCGGATCGACGCCCTCTTCGACGCCGGCGCCGAGCGGCTCGGGTGCTGCGTCGGGGTAGCGGGACGAGAGCTTTTTGAGCAGCGAGGCGAGGGCCTTGCTGGGATCGGTCGGGCTCATGGCTTGGGGCTCGGTGCGGTGGGGTCGATCGGAGCGTTGGGGTCGATGGCCGGAGTCGGCGCGATGCCGCGGGCTTCGTTCTCTTCGCGGACCTTGATGAGGGCCTGCATGACCTCGGCCTGCTTGCGGGAGCGGTCGTCGGCGTCGAAATGGAAGCGGGGGAGCTTGCGGCTGCGGACGTTCTTGCCGGCTTGGTTGCGGATGTAGCTGCCGGCGGCGCGGATGCCGTGGAGGCCTAGATCGGCCTTTTCGGCGGGGAGGAAAGAGACGAGGATTGTGGCGTCGGCGAGATCGGCGGAGACGTGGACCTCGGTGACGGTGACGAGTCCGCTGACGCGGGGATCGTTGATGCCGCGGTCGATGACGCGTTGGATTTCCTCGCGGAGGACGGAGGCGAGTTGTTCAGTGCGTCGGCTCATGCGGACCTCCGGTTGTCGAAGCCCTGGGTGGAGGCGTCGGTGCCGAGCGAGCGATCGAGCTCGCGATGTGCTTCTTCGATCTGTCGGAGGAGGTCGGCATCGAGGGCGCGGTCGAGCATAAGGGCGTCGGTTTCGTGATCGGAGCCGTCGCCGGACTTGGGGTCGGCGATGGTGTCGGAGTCGGACTCGGCCGTCTCGGCGGAGTCCATGGCGTGGAGGACGTGGCGGCGGATCGAGGCAACCTCGCCGTCGCGGGTCTCGCGGAGCTTGAGGGAGATGGCGTCAAGGACTTCGCCGGCGCGTTTGCCGTCGCGGCAAACGACGGCGAGGCCCATCACGGCGCAGTTGAGGATGTCTGGATCACCGACCTCGGCGATGGAGCAGAGGTGCTCGCGGTGGAGGCGATCCTTGAGCGACTGCACGACTCGACGCTTGTCCTTGAGCGAGGTGGCGCCGTGGACCAGGACCTCGAAATGGAGAATGCCGAGGATCATGGGAGGAGCAAGTGGGGCAGTGGAGGAGTGGGGCAGTGGGGCAGAAAGCGGCGGGAGCGAGGGCGCTCACGGGGGCGTTGGGCGGTGTGAGTGGCTTCACTGCTCAACTGCCCCGCTTTCCACTGCTCCACTTCTTAAAGCGTCCTCTTGACCTCCACGTTCTTGTAGCACTCGAGGACGTCGCCTTCCTTGATGTCGTCGTAGCCGGCGATCTTCATGCCGCACTCCATGCCGGCGCGAACGTCCTTGGCGTCGTCCTTGAAGCGCTTGAGCTGCTCGAGCTTGCGGTCGTTCTCGACCACGACGCCGTTGCGGGTGACGCGGATGAGGGCGTCGCGCTGGACGGTGCCGTCGGTGATGTAGCAGCCGGCGATGGCGCCGACCTTGGTGACCTTGAAGACCTGGCGGACTTCGGCGTGGCCCAGGACCTCCTGGCGGAGTTCGGGGGCGAGCATGCCCTCGGCGGCCTTTTTGAGATCGTCGACGATGTCGTAGATGACCTGGTAGGGACGGATCTCGACGCCCTTCTGCTCGGCGAGGCTGCGGGCCTTGCCGGAGGGGATGACGTTGAAGCCGATGATGATGGCCTTGGACGCGTTGGCCAGCAGCACGTTGCTCTCGGTGATGCCGCCGATCGCGGCCTCGAGCACACGGACTTTGACCTCGGCGGTGCCGACCTTCTCGCACTGGCTCTTGAGCACGTCGAGCGTGCCCTGCTCGGCGGCCTTGATGACGACGCGGATTTCCTTGACCTCGGCGTCGGCCATCTGGGCGAACATCGAGTCGAGCGTGACCTTCGGCTGGGCGAGTTCGGTCTCGCGTTCGCGATGGCGGCGCTGCTCGGCCGCTTCCATGGCCTTCTTGAGCGAATCGACGACGTAGAACTTGTCGCCGGCGTTGGGAACTTCGTCGATGCCGGAGATCTGAACCGGCATGGGCGGGGTGGACTCGCGGATCCGCTGACCTCGGTCGTCGGTGATGTCGCGGACGCGGCCGAAGCCGCGGCCGGCGACGATGTAGTCACCGACCTTGAGCTTGCCCTGCTGTACGAGGATGTTGGCGACGGCGCCGCGTCCCTCTTCGGTGCGGGCCTCGATGACGGTGCCGCGGGCGGGGCCACCGAAGTCGGCCTTGAGCTCGAGGAGCTGAGCCTGGTAGTCGAGCGTTTCGAGAAGTTCCTTGATGCCGACGCCGGTGGTGGCGGAGGTCTTGACGACTTCGACGGTGCCGCCCCACTCGACGGGGTTGAGATCGTTCTCGGCGAGGCGGCCGAGGACCTTCTGGACCTGAGCCTCGGTGGCGTCGGGGCGATCGATCTTGTTGAGGGCGACGACGATCGGGACCTTGGCGGCCTTGGCGTGGTTGATGGACTCGATGGTCTGAGGCATGACACCTTCGGGCGCGGAGACGACGAGGACGACGACGTCGGTCATCGTGGCGCCGCGGGAGCGCATGCTGGTGAAGGCTTCGTGGCCCGGGGTGTCGAGGAAGACAACTTCCTTCTTTTCGCCGGCGACTTCGAGAGGGACGCGGAAGGCGCTGGTGCGCTGGGTGATGCCGCCGGCCTCGCCCGCGGCGACGTTGGCGTTGCGGATCTTGTCGAGGAGGCTGGTCTTGCCATGGTCGACGTGGCCGAGGATGGTGACGACGGGGCCGCGGGGGCGGAGATCGACGGCCAGACGGTCTTCGAACTCGTCGCTGACGGCCTCTTCGGCGGTGCGTGCCTCGGTGACTTCGAGATCGATGTCGAAGTCGATCATGATCTCCTGAGCCTTGGCGGGATCGATTCCGGAGTTGATAGTGGCCATCACTCCTTCGAGGAAGAGCTTCTTGACGATCTCGGCACCCTTGACGCCGGTGGCCTCGGAGAGGTCCTTGATGGTGAAGGGCGCGGCGATCTTGACCTTGCCGTCCTGGAGGAAGTCCTCGTCGTTGGCGTGTTCGGTGCGCTTGAGGTCCTGGCGGCGCTTCTTGAGGAAGCCGCCGGAGCGGGCGAGGCGTGCCTCGCGCTCGATGATGTCCTGTTCGGAGAAGTTGGTGCCGCCGACCCATTCCTGGCCGGAGGACGCGCGGCGGCGATCCGGAACGCCGGTGCCGCTGGAGCGTTTGGTGCCGGGTGCGGTCTTTCGGCGGGCGTTGCGTGCGCTGTCGTCTTCGCGTTCGCCGCCGGGGCCGCGTGGGCCGCCGCCGGGGCCGCCGGGACCTCCCGGTCCGGTGCGGCGCGGGCGTGGCGCGTCGATGATGTCGGGGGCTTCGACGCGGACGACCTTGGGGCCGGAGAGCTTGACGGGAGTCTTGATCTCGAGTTTGGGGCCGGCGGGCGAGACGATGGTGGGGCGGGTCGGGACGTTGACCGGCGCGGGAGTGACGCGGGTGGGCGACAGATGGCGGGGTGGGATCGGTGGCGCCGGCGCGGCAGGCTTGACTGCGGTGTCGCCACCGGAATCATGCGGCGGATGCTTGGGATGGTCGTGGGCTTTGGGGGGCTCGATCTTGGTCGGCGCCGGCGCGTTGGCGGCGGGCGCGACCGGGGTCGGGACGTAGCTTGGAATGTTGTGCGGCGCGGGAGTTGGTGCAGCGGGTGGGGCGAGGCGTACGGGCTCGGGCGCGAGCGTGGACGGCTCGAATGCGTTCGGAGCGGGGACATCCGGCGTGATCTTCTTGGGCGGGGGCGGATCGCTCGGCGCAGGAGCGGCAGGCGACTCGGGCGCGGTGGCAGGCGATGCCGACGGAGCGACAATGGTGTCGGTCTCGTCGCCCTTTGCCTTGCTGGTGCGCTTGCGTGGCGCGGCCTTTTTGACCGTGGTGATATCGATCTTTTCCGCGGTCTCGATGGCGGTGCTCGAGGAGGCGGCGTGATCGCTGAACCACTCCTTGATCGTCGCCTCGAGGCCGGCGCTGATCGGGGACATGTGGTTCTTCACCGTCGCTTCGGGAATGCCCTCGGCGTGGCACTTGGCGACGATGACCTTGGAGTCGATGCCGATCTCCTTGGCGATCTCATGTAGACGCTTAACCTTGGCCAATCTTCGCTCCGCGAATGAACCTTGAAACCCGAACAGTTGAGACGCATGAAACAGTGAGACATTGAACAGTTGGTGGTGTGATCAGGACCCGAGGATGTCGGCCGCACGGGCGTCGCCGCTGGTGGTGGCCGGTCCGGCGCCGAGGATGGCGTCGGCGGCGGACTCTCCGGAGGCAGCGGTGCCGCCCTCGGCGAGGACCTTTGCGGCGGCCGCGGCTTCTTCGCGGGCCTTGCGTTCCTTCTCTTCCTTGTCCTTTTGCTGCTGCTCGGCGACGACCTTGGCCTTAGAGGCGCAGGTCTCGACGATGTGATTGGCCTTGGCCTCGTCGATCTCAAGCTCGGTGACGAGCACCTCGGCGCCGACTTCCTCGACGTCGAAGACGCTGACCATGCCGAGTGCGGCGAGCTTGTCGGCCATCTGCTCGGTGATGCCCTCGATCTCCTGGACGGTCTGGTACATGGTCTCGACGCCCTTGGTGAATTCCTCGGGGGTCAGGATGTCGATGTCCCAGCCGGTGAGGCGGGCGGCAAGACGGACGTTCTGGCCGCGCTTGCCGATGGCGAGCGACAACTGGTCGTCGCGGACGACGACGGTGGCACGTCCGAGCTCGAAGCAGAGGCTGATCTCGGCGACTTCGGCGGGCTTGAGCGAGTTCTGGATGAGGACCTGGCTGGACTCGTTCCAGCGGACGATGTCGATCTTCTCGCCGTTGAGCTCGTCGACGATGTTCTTGATGCGTGAGCCCTTCACGCCGACGCAGGCGCCGACGGCATCGACTTTGTTGTCCATGCTGCTGACGGCGAGCTTGGTGCGGTATCCGGCCTCGCGGGCCATGGCCTTGATCTCGATGATGCGTTCGGCGACCTCGGGGACTTCGACCTCGAAGAGGCGCTTGATGAAGTCGGGGTGGCTGCGGCTGAGGACGATCTTGATCTGGTTGCCGACGTCGCGGACGTCGAGGATGAGGCAGCGGACGCGGTCGCCGGCGTTGAACTGCTCGCCGGGGATCTGCTCGGAGCGGGGCATGAAGGCTTCGGCGCGGTCGACGGTGACGACCAGGCTGCCGCCCTCGTAGCGCTGGGCGGTGCCGACGGCGATCTCGCCGACGCGCTTGGTGAATTCCTCGAAGATGCTGCTGCGCTCGTCGTCGCGGAACTTCTGGATCATGACCTGCTTGAAGGTCTGGGCGGCGATGCGGCCGAAGGCGGCGGGGGGCATGTCGAGCGGGGCGCCGTGGCGGGTCATGTTGATCGAGCCGGTGACCGGATCGAGGGTGCAGGCGAATTCTTCGGCGTCGAGGGTGTTGAAATGCTTCTTGGCGGCCGAGACCATGGCGAGCTCGAGATCGCGGATGAGGATCGAGCGATCGATGTTGCGGTCGCGGGCGATCGAGTCGAGGATGCGGAGCATTTCAGCGGTGTTCATCTGAGCCATGACGTGATTCCTTCGAGTGAGACGCGGGTTGTCAGGTTGTCGAGTTGTCGAACCTGTCGTGAACCGGTGAGCGGGACAAAAACGAATCGGGCCGTGGCGGGGCGGAAAGTGCCCTGCTGCGGCCCGGGGACGCGACGACGGTGATGCCGACGGCGTCAACTCATGCGGAGGTCTCCCTCGCACGAGCCGACCGGCGGCCGGGCCGCCCAAGCCTGTGGCCGCGGGAGCACCGCGACCGCGGGGATGGGGCAGTTACCGAGCATGATTGCCAGCCGTCAGCATGACGTACGTTCCCGAGCCCAGCCCAATGCCGATGACGCCGCCCGCCGTTCGGGAGACCATCACTTGCGGGACAGTCTAGGGAACCCCCGCCCAAACATCAAACCGGGTAAACGCTACCGGTTTCGAGCCAGAATCGCTGTTGATGCCTCAAGGGCAAACGAGCAGGTCGTAAGCCGCAACGAATGACGTGAAGTCCACATCGTCAACAAACCCATCGCCGTTGAGGTCGGCTGGGCAGCCGGAGGGCATCACGGGGTCGTCGCAGTCAAGAAGGTCGTAGGCCGGAACGAATATCTGAAAATCGGTATCGTCCACGACGCCGTCGCTGTTGAGATCGCTGGGGCACGGCAGGCCGCTGGTCGAGAAGAATGTGTCAGCACCGATCGCGCCACGCCAGTTTTCGGCGGTGCTGAACCAGCGGTAGCGGTAGCCGCTGCGAGTGGCACCGTCGGGAACGGGGACGGACGATCCCGCGAGGTCGCGCTGGAAGAACACAACCCGGTTCCGGTCGCCAGTGCGGTCGTCGAATCTGTTGGCTCCGACGGGTCCAAGTTCGATCACCGCAGCGTTGGACGTGGTGGAGTTCTGACCCGGAGTCCAAATGAGCGTCGTCGCTCCGGGTGCGATTGTGGAGTTGTTGGTTGGGCTGGTCGGAACCGGCGGCAATGGAGCCGGAATCACGCCGCCTTGCTGGCGGATGTTCCAGCCCATCAGGTCGAAGGCTTGGATGTCGGCGAATTGCAAGAACGTGCCAAGGGAGCCATAGCCGATGTTCGGAGCGAAACGCGGAACCATGATTCCGTTGTAACCGCTAGCGCCGAAAGCCGACGCGATCCAGTGAGCAGCCTGGTCACCAGTCATGTCAGGAAAATGTCCCGTCGAAAGGCTGAAAAAGCGAGAGCTTGCATTCAATGCGACGGCAGCATTGGCCGCCGCACCAAGAGTTTGCTCGCGTCGGCCGCTCTGCATCTGGATCGGACTGACTTGTCCCAAGAACTCCGGGAACCGGTACACATCCCAAGACGTGATGGAGTTGAACGCGAAGTTGTCGTTCGCTTCGACCAGCGACCCGAAGCCAAAGTGATGACCGAGTTCGTGGACTAGAATGCCTTCGAGATCGAGTACGCCAACATCAACACCAGACGCTCTTGATTCAGGCGTCCAGCGGATGGCATTGTTGTTCATCTGGATCAGGAGTGGATTGACAGGGATTCCATAGCGAGCGACGAGCAATGGAGCAGAAATAAAAATGGAGGACGTAAACGTGTTGCCGCCTCGCCAGCTGTATGGGACAGAAATGCCTTGCAGGTTGTAGACGACATCGACTTCATCGAAGTCGTAGTCTGCGGTGTCCATCATGTCTCGAAGTGTGCCGCGCCAGTTGGGCCAGGAATCCTCGGCGAACATGGTGTGAGCCACCGCGAGCGTTCCCGGTCCAAGGTCCGTCCAACGGAATTGGAAAGTCAGCGAGCCGGTTTCATTGCGGAACAGATTCTGGTACTGAGTGACCGCTCGATCGATGCAAGCTCGTACGGCGGATTCCAAGAGGCCAGCCGGAGCGCCATTGTGACTGTAATCGACCGTGATACTGAGAGAACGATCGGTGAACGGGACAATCGGTTCAAGTTGGCCGCTTTCGGAACGCAGCAAGACCTTCGCGCTTTCAGAGCCGGGAATCTGCTGGGCGATCCCAACCGGCGGAACGCCGCATTGAAATGCGAGGTACATATTCTGCACCGTCCAGACTCCCGACGCGTCTCGGTACACGAACGCCGGATACGGAATCGGGCGGTGCGATTCGTTGGCTTCGTGGAGCGTGTACCAAACGCCTGGTCGGCGTGAGCCGTCCGGCAATGCCGTGTAGACAGGAATGGTCTCAGGCAATTTGCCCGATGCTCTGAACGCAATCTCGTCTAGATTCATCGTCACGAGTCCGCGCTCATCGACGAGCAGGTGCGATTCCGAAATTGCAGCCGCTTTGTTCGTGGTTACAGCTACGGACAAGATCAGCCCGAGGCCCAATGTGTTGACATTCATATGTGGCACCCCTAAACAGCCAGCATTATTCCGGGGAATGACGGAGGCCCTGCTTGGCGACCACCGGGTTTTACAACTGAGATACTGGCTGGAAGCGGCGTCGACGCGGCCTGGCGGATCGTCGCTGCCACGAAACTGAACTCGCCACTCTGCACGACCCACTCACCGCGGTTTGATTCAACGCTCACTGGGATGAAAAGCGAGCCGATGCCAAATTTGTCCGACGGTGGCTTCGTGATCCACCGTTGAGAGCCGATGCTGTTTGGCGGGAGGAAGAAACCGTCCACGATCTTGCCGTTCGTGCGTGTACGAACCGGCACGGAGTCCGGGCACGCCGTGAGCGACGGATCAAACTCCAGCGTGAAGGATCCATTGTCGGCATCGGCGATGACCGCAGAAGGATACGGAGCCGACGCTGGCGTGGGTGTTGTCGTGCAACCCGACACCATCAAGCCAAGGGCAAGCGTCAGAAACGCAAGTTGTTGTTGACCCCATGCCATTACCACAGGATATCGCTCCGTCACGACTTTCGAGAATAATCTTCAAGAATCCGTCATGTGTCACCCAATGGCTTGAAACCAATGAACTTGTGCGACAGGTCAGGAGGTCCGATTTTCTTTTCGCCATCAGGACTTCTGATTGAACGTATCGATCCGCTGCATCACGTCCGCCACTTGTATCCGGGCCATCAAGCGACGCCCGAGGTCGTCGTTCTTGTGGTCGAGGGGCTCGCCGGGGTCGACCTTCTGGATCACGTCGGCGGCGCGGCGGTAGGGGCCGACGCGGGCGATGGAGGTCGGGCCGTAGAGGGCGATGAGGGGTTTGTCGTAACCGACGGCCATGTGCAGCACGGCTGAGTCGTTGGCGATGACGAGCGCGGAGCGCTCGACCAGCGCGAGCAGGTCGTCGATGCCGGTCATGCCGATGCGGTCGATGACGCGGGGGTTGGTTGCGGCGAGTTCGAGCAGCGGGCCGCATTGGTCGCGCTCGTTGGGGGCGCCGACGATGACGACGTGGTCGTAGCCGCGGGAGAGGAGTTCGCCGGCGACCTTGGCGAAGCGTTCGAGGGGCCAGCGCTTGCCGACCCAGCGGCTGGTGGGCGCGAGGATGGCGTAGCGGCTGTTGGCGAGCGTGGGGTCGGCGGCGGCGCGTTGGCGGGCGTCGGGCGAGGCGTAGAGGCGCATGTCGTGGACGAGGGCGACGCCGCTGCGTCCGATGACTTCGAGCATGCGGTCGACGCTGTGGACGTCGGGCGAGACGCGGTGGCGCTCGGTGAGGAAGAGCCAGCCAGCTTCACGGGCGTTGGCGAGGCCGATGCGGCGGGGTGCCTTGGTGGACCAGGCGAAGAAGCCGCTGCGGAAGAGACCTTGCAGGTCGTAGACGACGTCGTACTTGGTGTCGTGGAGTGATTTCAGGAACGCACGCAGCGGCGCGAGGTTGAGTTGCTTGAGGGCGGCGCCGAGGGACTTGCGGGGGAACTCGATGACGTTCGAGAGCGCGGGGTGGTGGCGGATCGCGGGGGCGAAGGAGTCCTGGACGAGCCAGTCGATCTGGGCGCTCGGGTGCGCGGCGCGGAGGCTGACGAGCGCGGGGACGGTGCGGCAGACGTCGCCGAGGGCGCTTGGGCGGATGATGAGGATGCGGGAGTGGGGAGGCATCGAACGCGGAAGTGGAGCAGTGGGGCAGGGGAGCAGTGGGGCAGGGAAGACTGCTGCACTGTGCTGTCCGGGCGCGATCAGCTCGGATATGTCGCGCAGGTTCGGTCGGTTTCCCAGACGGTGATGCGTTCGAGTGTGGGTTTGCTTGGGTGCTGGGCGAGGGCGGGGGCGAGGCGGGAGAAGAAGACCTGGGCGATGTTCTCGACGGAGGGGAGGACGCCGCCTTTGGCGACGTTGAACTCGTTGGTGTCTTCGTTGAGGTGCTTGTGGTCGAAGGGCTGGATGATGACGCGGTCGGTGATGGCTTCGAGGTCGGCGAGGGAGAGGGTGTCGGGGGTGCAGCGGACGGCGGGCTCGACGACGTAGTTGTGGCCGTGGCCACGGGGGTTGTTGCACTTGCCGTAGAGGCTGCGGTTTTCGTCATCGCTGAGCGACGGTGAATGGAGGCGGTGTGCCGCGGAGAAGTCGAAGCGTTGGCGAAGCAGGACGGTTGTTGGGTCCATGGCGGCCATTTCGATGGAATGGTACGGGGTGATGAAAAGTCGGACGGCGAGCAGCGGTGCGGGAAGCGAGCGGAGCGTGTCGGTGGTTTGCGAGAGCAGGGCGGCGGGCGAGGTGTTCGTGGTGACGGCGTGGTCGAAGAGAGGGACGACTCGGTCGCGGACGGCGCGGTCGATGGCCTTGATGTCGATGAGGTAGCCGGTGACCGGGTCGACGCTGCCGCGGCATGACACCTGGAGTTCGTAGTGCCTGTCAAGTCCTCGGACGTGGGGGTTGCCGGCGAAGCCGTTGACGCCGCGGGCATCTGAACCCGAACCAACGGCGAAGCGAACTGTGCGTGTGAGGGTGTGCATGACTGTGTGCGTCGGGCGGGCTTCATACGATATCGAGTCGGGGTGCGAGACAGATTCGAGGCGTCGCGATGAGGGCGATGCCATTACACGGGAGCATGACGATGAACTTTCTGATCGCGGTGATGATGAGTGCGGCGGTGATGGCGGACCCGGCGAAGCCCGAGGAGCCGAAGCAGGATTCGCCGAAGCAGGAAGCTCCGAAGTCGGACGCTCCGAAGCAGGATCAGCCCGCGGTGCAGCCGGCGGGCACGCCGGAGAAGGCACCGGAGAAGAAGGACGCCGCACCGGCGAGTCCGTATGTGCTGGGCTACACGATGAAGGACATCGACGGCAAGGACGTTGATCTCAGCCAGTACAAGGGCAAGGTGATTCTGTTCGTCAACGTGGCGAGCAAGTGTGGGTACACGCCGCAGTACCTTGGGCTGGAGAAGCTCTATAAGGAGAAGGCGGCGAAGGGGTTTGTGATTCTGGGGTTCCCGGCGAACAACTTCGGCGAACAGGAGCCGGGGAGCGACGCGGAGATCAAGAGCTTTTGCAGCAGCAAGTACAACGTGACGTTCCCGATGTTCTCGAAGATCTCGGTGCGGGGCGAGGATGCGCATCCTCTGTACAAGCAGATCGCGTCCCAGCCCAAGCCGATTGGCGGCGACCCGCAGTGGAACTTCACGAAGTACCTGATCGACAAGAACGGGAACGTGGTCGGGCGGTTTGACCCCAAGGTGAAGCCCGACGATGCGACGATGAACCGGCGGATTGACGAGTTGCTCGGGTCCTGATCGGGCGGTGCTGGCCGGAGAGGTCGGGCTCGTGGCGACGTGCCCAACGCGACTTCGCCCGGGAACATGCCTAACATCCTGACCCTGCCCACGCCGAACGCATGGGCGGGTACCTTTATTGATGAGCCTTGGACGAGTATTGACCAATGGGTAAACAGAAGAACCACAAGGGCCTGCTGAAGCGCATCCGGATCACCAAGTCTGGTCTGGTGCGTCACCGCTCGGCCAATCACAAGCACCTTCGCTCGGGCAAGGGCGGCAAGCGGCTTCGTCAGCTCCGGAAGGACCCGATGATGTCGAGCCCCGAGGCCAAGCGCATTGAGAAGCTGCTGTTCCGCCGCCTCCGCGGTCGGACCCAGCCCCTCGCGGCGCTCCGCAAGAGCCCCTCGCCCGCGCAGCGCAAGGCGCTGAAGGCCGAGAAGGCCGCGGCGAAGGCCTCGGGCACCGTGCCCATGACCAAGAACGCCGCCAAGGCAGCGGCCCGGTCGACGGGCAAGGCTGCAGGCAAGTCGGCTGGCAAGAAGGCCTCCGCGACCAAGTAAGTTCAGTCGTCGCGGCACCTCGCCGCGGCATTCGCACCGCCCGCCGGGAACTAAGCCGGAGCCTCGACGAGGTCCTCCGCTCCGTTCGGGCCAGTTGGAGATGGATCCATGCCACGCGTTCGTAAAGGCGCAGCTCGCGCCCAGGCTCGTAAGCGGATGCTCAAGTCCGCCCGGGGCTACTTCGGCACCAACAGCAAGCACTGGTATCGCGCCCGCAATGCGGTGATTCGCGCCGGCGTATACGCCCTGCGTGACCGTCGCTACCGCAAGCGCGACATGCGCGGCCTATGGATCGTCCGCATCACCGCGGCCTGCCGCATGCGTGGGACGCGTTACAGCCTGTTCATCAACGGCCTGAAGATGTCGGGCATCCTGCTCAACCGCAAGATGCTCAGCGAGATCGCGGTCAACGACCCCAAGGTCTTCGATCGCTTGGTGGACATCGCCAAGAAGTCGGCGAAGCCGATCCCGGCGAAGGTCTGAAGCAGCTCGAGAATGAAGAACGAACGCCCGGTGCAAGCCGGGCGTTTTTTATTTGCTCTTCAAACCCGGGGGGCTTGAGCCCGCGCGGCGTTGACCGCCGGATAGTGCCGCGCGTTTGGGTACGCTCGGCCCCTCATCCGGCCTCGCGGACTCGGCCACCTTCTCCCCGCTGGAGCGGGGAGAAGGGGCGCGGTCGTCTATCCTCTGTGCAGCGAAAGGAGTTCGCATGAATTGGTGGGTTACGAGCGCGATGGAGGGCGGCATCATCGTCCTGGGGTCGTGGGTGTTCTGGGTGATCTTCTCGATCTGCCTGCACGAATTGGCCCACGGCTACGCGGCGATCTGGCAGGGCGATGACACGCCGCGGGCGACGGGGCACATGACGTGGAACCCGCTGGTGCACATGGGGCCGACGAGTTTGCTCTTCTTTGCGATTCTCGGGATCGCTTGGGGGGCGATGCCGGTGAATCCGTACAACTTCCGCAGCCGGTACGGTGACGCGATTGTCGCGGCGGCGGGGCCGCTGACGAACGCGATGCTGATGATCCTGTGCGTGATTGCGTCGGTGGTGTGGGTGCTCACGGCCAAGGGTTTGGGCGAGCCGTACTACACCAATGTTCTGATCTTCTTCGAGCTGGGCGCGATGCTGAACGCGGTGCTGATGATCTTCAATCTGCTGCCGGTGCCGCCGCTGGACGGCAGCAAGATTCTGGCGGATTTCGTGCCCGCGTACGGCCGGTTGTGGGAGGGCGAGAAGGGCGCGATCGCGGGGCTGCTGGTCTTTGGGCTGGTGTTCTTCTACTCGGGCTCGTTCGTGTTCGGCGTCGGGCGGAAGGTTGTGAGCGCGGTCGAGACAGTGGTGGTCGATGCGATCGCTCCCAAGCAAACCGGCAATCCTTGATGGTCCTGCGCGCGACTGCTCGGCTTCCTCGATGGAGGGCTACCACGCGATGAAGCACATCATCATCATCCCCGATGGCGGAGGCGACAAGCCGCTGGAGCAGCTCGGCGGGAAGACCGCGTTCCAAGCGGCTCGCACGCCGAACTTGGATGCGCTCGCGCGGGTCGGCACCATGGGTGTGGCCAAGACCACGCCGCCGGGGTTCGAGGCGGGGTCGGATGTGTGCTCGATGTCGCTACTCGGCTACGACCCTTCGGTGTATCACACTGGGCGAGCGCCGCTGGAGGCGGCGTCGCTGGGATTGAAGCCGACGGACACGGATTGGATCTTCCGGTTGAACCTGGTGACGACGGGCGCGTCGGTGCAGGGGCCGTATCACGCGGGCGATGATGCGCTGATGATCGATCATTCGGCGGGTGCGATCTCGGACGCGGAGGCGCGGGAGTTGCTGTCGGCGCTGTTGTTGCGTTTCGCGGCGGAGCATCCGACGCTTTCGGCACAGATGGCGCTGACGCCGGGCGTGTCGTATCGGAACATTCTGATTGATAGTGGGGGGCGGTCGTACGGGTCGATCGTGACGACTCCGCCGCATGCGGTGCCGGGGGAGTCGTGGCGGAGGCATGTGCCACGCGGCGAGAAGGCGGGTGATGCGGCGCGGAATGCGGAGAGCCTCGCAGCGCTTGAAGCGCTGCGATCACTCTCGGTGCGGGTCTTCGCGGAGCATCCGGTGAACGCGGCCCGCGTGCGAGCCGGCAAGCGACCCGCGACCATGGCGTGGCTGTGGGGGCAGGGGAAGAAGCCGTCGATGCCGTCGTTTGCGTCGCGGTTCGGGCTGCGGGGCGCGATGATCACGGCGGTAGATCTGCTCTCGGGCATCGCGGCGTACATGGGATGGGATCGATTGCATGTGCCGGGCGTGACGAGCTATCACGACACGGATTACGCGGCTCAGGGGCGGTCGGCGGTGGAGGCGGTGGAGAGCGGCGGGTACGACATCGTGTGCTGCCACGTCGAGGCGCCGGACGAGGCCTCGCATCAGGCGGACTGGAAGACCAAAGGCGCGGCGATCGAGGCAATCGACGAGAGAGTGGTGGGGCCAGTGCGGGCGGCGATGGAGCGGATGGAGAAGCAAGGCGGTTGCCGCGTGCTGGTGCTGCCGGATCACTACACGCTGGTGAGCACTCGCAAGCACGACGCGACGCCGGTGCCGTTTCTCGCGGCGGGGACGGGGATCGGTCGAAATGGAGCCGGGGCGTTCGACGAGGCGGAGGCCGAGCGGACGGGCCTCGTGGTTGAGCACGGTCACGACTTGATGGGGCTGTTTCTCAAGGGCTTTTCGCGGTAGCGAAACGACACCCGGTGCGAATCGCAAAGAGATGTCATGAGCGACGAAGCCAAGCCAATCGAGGGACAGCAAGGAATGGACGCGGCGGCGCAGCCGGAGCCGATCGGGCTTGAGCCGTTGCCGGAGCCGGCGGCATCTCCGCCTCCGACTTCATCGCCATCCGCGGCGACGCCGAAGCCGGCTGCGTCGAAACCGGTCGTGTCGGGGGCGGCGTTCATCAAGCCGGGGATGGGCTCGGCGCAGAACATCGCGATCGCCGGCGGCGTGCTGCTCTTGGTCGCGGTGATTGGATCGATCTGGACGTCATGGAATGCGGGGACGTCGTGGTGGGCGAACGGCCTTCTGACGGCATATTTGGGCGTGGTCCACGCGTGCACGGGCGCGGCTGCCGCGGGTTTCGTCGGATATGCCCTCGGGCGAGAGATTGGTGATATTCCGCTCGCGGCGGCGCGGATGCTGCTTGGCGTGTCTCTTCTGCTCGTCACGCTCAATGTCAATCTTCCGGCGCATGCGATTCTGGTGTGGGTCTGCGCGGTCGGCTTGTACGCGATCGCGACGTTGGTGCTGTTTCGGTGGGAGATCGCGGAGTGGGCGGGCGTGGCGAGCGTGCATGCCTTGATGTGGTTCGTGATGTTCCTGGCGGCGAAGCTGCAGGTCGCGGTCGCGGCGACGGCGGTGAAGCCGGCTTGAGGACGAAGGGAGACGCGGATGGCGAAGCGGGCGAACGGTGGTGCTTTGGCAAGGTCGAGTGCACACGGAATAGCGAGGCTGCCGCAGCGGTCGCTGATCGGGATGGTGCACGTGCGGGCGCTGCCGGGGACGCCGTTCGCGCCGAAGGGGGACATGAGAGCGTGGCTGGACACGGTGGAGAAGACCGCGGTGAGCGAGGCGAAGGTGCTGGTGGATGCGGGCTTCGACGCGGTGATGATCGAGAACATGCACGACCGGCCGTACGTGCAGCCGCCGCACGCCCCGGTGACGGTGGCGGCGATGACGCGGGTGGCGCTGGCGGTGAAGGAGGCGATCGGGGCGACGCCGCTGGGCGTGCAGGTGCTGTCGTGCGGCGAGCGTGAGTCGCTATCGATCGCGCTGACGGCGGGGGCGGATTTCATCCGGTGCGAGAACTTTGTGTATGCGCACGTCGCGGATGAAGGATTGCTGGAACGCGGGGCGGCGGGGCCGCTGCTGCGGTATCGGCGCGAGATTGGGGCGGAGAAGATCTCGATCGTGTGTGACATCAAGAAGAAGCACGCCTCGCATGCGATTACGAGTGATATTTCTCTGGGCGATGCGGCCCACACGGCGGAGTACTTCGGGGCCGACGGCGTCATTGTGACTGGTCAGTTCACCGGCGAAGCGACGGACCCGGACGACATTGCGGAGGCTCGCGGCGCGGTCAAGGTGCCCGTCTGGGTCGGCTCGGGGGTCACGCCCGAGCAGGTGCCGGAGCTGTGGGCGCACGCGGATGCGTTGATCGTGGGGTCGTCGATCAAGAAGGGCGGCGTGTGGTCGAATGCGATCGATCCGAAGCGATGCCGCGCGGTTGCGAAGGCGGGTCGGGGGTAACGTCGCGGGCGCGATCGTTGATCGGGATTTCGAGAGAAGCAGATCCCCCTCCCCGACCCCTTTCCGCTGGCAGGGGGAGCGGGACGACACAGGATGTTGAGACTGTTGTGGCGACCGGACTGGTCATCTTCATCTTTCTGATCGGGTCGCTGGGGCCGATGGTTGGCGAGCAGGCGCCGCGGCCGTGGTTCTTTCTGGCGTTGATGGGAACGCTGGTCGCGGTGTCGTGGGCGCTGTTTGCGGTGCTTCAGTCGCAGCTGGAGAAGACCGGCCGGACGCGGCACATCGTGCGCGCGGAGCGGCTGCTGTCGGTGTCGCGGTCAGCGGTGGTGGGGATGCACGCGTACGGCGTGTTTGTGCTGGGGTGGACGGAGTGGGCGCGGACGGCGGTGGGCGGCGTGCCCGTGATCGATGACCTGGTTGTGGCTGGGCCGGCGCTGGTGGCGCTGGTCTTTTTGTTTGCGGGCTATGCGCCGATCCAGAAGCGGTTGCGAGAGGCGGTGCTGTTTCGGTTCCTGCACGAAGGGCGGCCGATCGGGCGGGCGATGACGCGGTGGCAACTGGTGTGGGAGCATGTGCGGCATGCGATCTTGCTGGCGCTCGTGCCGCTGGTGTTGCTGCGGGTGTGGATGGAGTGCGGGCGAATCGGGGTGCGCGGGCTGGGGCTCACGGGCGAGGTGGCGGGTTGGATGGAACTGGGCTGGCAGGTCGCAGGTGTCTTTGCGGTGCTGGCGTTCTCGCCGTGGCTGCTGCGGTTTGTGTGGGACACGGTGCCGCTGGAGGGTGGGGAGCTGCGCGATCGGGTGGAGCGGGTGCTGGCGCGGAACCGGGTGAGCGCGCGGAATGTGCTGGTGTGGCAGACGTCGAGCGGGATCTTGAACGGGGCGTTGATGGGTGTGGTGCCGATGGCGCGGTACGTGTTGTTCACGGATGCGCTTCTGCAGTTGCTGCCGGTGCGGCAGGTGGAGGCGGTGGCGGCTCACGAGGCGGGGCACGGGCGGCTGAGGCACCTGCCGTGGTTGCTGGGTTCGATGATGACGGCGGCGTTGCTCTTTGCGATGGCATTTGAGGTGTTGGCGCGGGCTCTCGAGCTGCCGCAGACGATGGAGTGGTCGCTCGTCGGCGTGGCATCGTCGGTGCTGGGGGCGGTGTTAACACTGGGGTTTGTGAGCCGGCGGTTTGAGTTGCAGGCAGACGCGTTTGCGGTGGCGGATCTGAGCCGGCATCCCGAGCCCGTGGTGACGGAGGATGGTGGCGTGTCCGCGGCGGTCGAGTCGGATGCGGTGACGGCCGAGAGCGTGGCGGCGATGAACGCGGCGCTGGGGGCGGTCTCGGAGCTGAACGGTGTGCCGCGGCATCGGTTCACGTGGCGGCACGGGACGACTGCGTGGCGGCAGGAGCATTTGGAGTCGCTTGTGGGCATGCCGCTCGAATCGCTGCCGATTGACCGGGCGGTGCGGTGGATCAAATGGGCGACAGTGCTAGGCGTGTTCTTGGCGGTGGGGCTGATCGTGGTCATTGGCGTGCTGCCGGCGTGAGTGAGGCGTCAGTCGCTGGAAGGTGGGATCTACGAAATCACGCAGCAGCGAGCCGGGGCGTCCTCGCCCTGGCACCGAGACGGAGGGCGACGCATGCATCGGCGAACTCGTCTTCACCGGGTACGGGACCCAAAGGCGACTTGTCCACGCCGCCGCACGGGGCGAGGACGCCCCGGCTCGCTTTTCGACGCCTGAGCGAATCCTGACCGGGTGGCTTCGCTCGGTTCGTCAGGACGCCACGTCTGATACGCTCTGCACGATCGGAGGAACGGATGCCACTGGATGCTGTGGACAAACGGCTGAGTGATGCGATCGCGGCGCGGCGGGAATCGCTCCTGGCCGATCTGCGCACGCAGGTGAACCTGCCGACGGGCGGGTCACGGGCTCCGGCGATGGAGGAGTCGGTGCGGCTTCTGGTCGAGCGGCTGGCAGCGCTTGGCGCAGCGACGCGCTCGGTGGTGGGGCCGAATCCGCCCGCGTGGCTGAGCCCGGATGCGGCGGCGAGGACGCCTCGGAAGGTCGTGGTGTGCTCGAGGCCGAACATCAAGAGCAAGTGCCGCGTGCTGGTGTCGGGGCATGTGGACACGGTGCACGAGCCGGATTCGGAGTTCCGGTCGCTGAACATCGCGCCGGACGGTAAGACGGCGACGGGTCCGGGCTGCGTGGACATGAAGGGCGGATTGGTGATCGCGGTGCACGCGCTGGAGGCGTTGCAGGAACTCGGGGTGGACGCGTCGTGGTCGTTTGTGCTTTCGACGGATGAGGAGACCGGGTCGTTCGCGGCGGATGCGACGCTGCGCGAAGAGGCGGCGCGGCACGACGTGGGCTTGGCGCTTGAACCGGCGACGCCCGAGGGCGGGTTGGTGGTGGAGCGGCCGGGGAGCGGGCAGTTCATGATCGAGGCGGTGGGCAAGGCCGCGCACGTGGGGAGGGACTTCAAGAGCGGCGTGAACGCGATCGCGGCGGTGGCGCGGACGGTGGAGCCGATTCAGGCTCTGGCCCGGCCCGACGACGGATTAATCGTGAACGTCGGGGTGATCGAGGGCGGGACGGCGACCAACGTTGTTCCCGAAAGAGCGCGGGCGTTCGGAAACATTCGTTGCAGCACGCCGGAGGTGGGGCGGCGGGCGATGGCGGAGATCGAATCCATCGTCGGAGGCGTGCCGGTGCCGCCCGGGGCGTCGCTCGCGCTGTCGTCGACGCTGAATCGTCCGGCGAAGCCGGGGACGCCGAAGGTGATGGCTTTGGCGGGGTTGGCGCGGGCGGCGGCGGAGGACCTCGGACAGCGGCTGCCGTTCAGCAAGACGGGGGGTGTGTGCGAGGGCAACAACCTGCAGGACGCGGGATTGCCGACGATCGACACGCTGGGCGTTCGGGGCGGCGGGCTGCACACGCCGACGGAGTGGATCGAACTGGCGAGCCTGGTGGAGCGGTGCCAGCTGCTGGCGATTCTGATCGCCAGGCTCTGCCGCAACGGTTTCTCGGCTTGACGGCATCAAAATGAAAGCCACGCGATGGCGTGGGGTGGAGATGCAACGAACAATGCAAAGGCAATTCACTGCGGAGGACGCAGAGAACGCGGAGCGATAGCAAGGCGGAATTCTGGGTTCGGCGTCGAGCGATACTCCTCCTTCTCTCTTCTCGGCGTCCTCCGCGTCCTCCCCGGTGAAATGCCGTTCTGCCCCCCGCGATTGCCGAGATCGCGACGGCTGGTTGGTCGATAATCGGTGACGCCCCACGCCCCACCCACCCGCGTGCGGTCCGTTTGGAGATGATCATGACACAGGCCGCAGTTTCCGTTTCGCCCTCGCCCTCACCCTCGATCCGCCCCGCCGGCACCGTCGGCGTGCAGCTCAAGACCAGCCCGGCGGTGCTCGCCGCGATCGACACGATCGTCAAGGAGGCGCAGGCCAAGAGCGCGCTGGTGACCGACGTGCGTGCGGCCGATCCGGCGCTCAAGGTTTCGTACGACGCTCTGATGGCCCGCGCGGCGGACGTCCGTGGGCGCGGGCTGCTCTATCCCTACATCGGGTCGGGAATCGGAAACGGGGCACTGGTCGAGCTCTCCGACGGCAGTGTGAAGTGGGACATGATCTGCGGCATCGGCGTCCACTATTTCGGGCACAGCGAGCCTGAGCTCATCCGTGAGTCGCTCCTCGGCTCACTCGATGACACGCTCAAGCACGGCAACCTCCAGTCCAACATGGAGGCGTACGAGTTCGCCGAGGTGATCTGCGCCGAGGCCCGCAAGAGCAGCCGGCTCAAGTACGCGTACGTCTCGACGGCGGGCGCGATGGCGAACGAGAACGCGGTGAAGGTCTGCTATCAGAAGGCCGCCCCGGGCGGCACGCGGGTGATCGCGTTTAAGGACTGCTTCATGGGCCGCACCGTGACGATGGCCCAGATCGGCGACACCGCGGACTACCGCCAGGGCATCCCGCTCTCGACGCTCGTGGACTACATGCCCTTCTGGGATGCTGTGGCTGCGGGGCGTATGGGCAAGAAGCGGTTCATCGACATGTGCGTCGATCACCTGATGCAGTACATCCATCGGTATCCGGGCCAGCACGCGTGCTTCATCTTCGAGTTGTGCCAGGGCGAGGGCGGGTTCAACGTCGGTGACCGCGACTACTTCAAGGCCCTGATGGACGTCTGCAAGGCCCACAAGATCGCGATCTGGGACGACGAGGTGCAGACCTTTGGCCGCACCAATCAGATGTTCGCGTATCAGCACTTCAACCTGGGCGAATACGTCGATGTGTTCTGCGCCGGCAAGCTGACCCAGGCGTGCGTCACGATGTTCACCGAGGAGTACAACCCCAAGCCGGGTCTGCTCAGCGGCACGTTCACCGGCGAGGGTGTCTCGTTCCGTGTGGGCAAGAAGATCGTCGAGCGGCTGCGTGACGGGAACTACTACGGCGAGAACGGGATGATCGCCCAGCACCAGGCCGCGTTCCGGGCCGAGATGGCGAAGCTGATGGCCAAGTTCCCGGCTCACTTCACGCCCGTCGAGTCGTTGGGCGGCGGCGGGGATCACCTCGTCGGCGGCGTCGGCGGCATGATGCGGTTCACGCCGTTTGGCGGCAAGAAGGAAAAGGTCGCCGCGTTCTGCAAGACGGCTTTTGAGCACGGCGTGGTGCTGTTCTACTGCGGGCACGGGCCGTATCACCTCCGGATGCTGCCGCCGATGGGCGTGATGAAGCTGTCGGATTGGCCGCGGGTGTTTGCGTGCCTGGAGAAGGCGTTCGCGGCGGTTCCGGCGTGAAACGGGTGAGCGACGCTCCGTTTTCTGGACTCAGGTTTCGTCGCTGATCCAAACCCTTGAAGCCAATGGCTTTGGGTGCGACCAACGCTTTCACCGGACCTCGAAAAAGGGTCGATATACCATGGCCTCCCGGGGCTGTTTCACGGCCCCGGACCGTCCCCCAATCCGTTCCCGAACCCCCAAGGAAGGGCGGCCCATGTTCGTCGTTCGCCAAGCCAAACCCACCGACAACGCGACGCTGCTCAAGCTCGCGAAGATGGTCTACTTCATCAACCTGCCCCCCAACGAGCAGATCATCGCGGCCAAGATCGAGCAGAGCCACAAGGCGTTCCTCAAGGCCGCGGGCGTGAGCGACGGCGCTACCAGCTCGACCGCCAAGGCCGCGTTGAAGCGCAAGCGTTCTGGCACGCAGGGGCTTGCCAGCATGGACGAGGACTCCGACCTCTTTGTGTTCTCCATGCTCGACACCGACCTGCAGGGTGTCATCGGCACGAGCCAAGTGCGCTCGCACCAGGGCGGGCCGGGGAATCCCAACTGGTCGATGCAGATCACCGAGAAGCAGTTCCGATCCGAGCCACTCAGCTACAGCAGCACGCACAAGGTCGGGCGGCTCTACGGCGACGAATCCGGCCCCACCGAGGTCGGCGGCCTCATCATCCAGCCGTCGTACCGCGGGCACGAGAAACGCCCCGGTCGTTTTCTCTCGTTCGTCCGCTTTCACTTCATCGGCATGTACCGCCGCTTCTTCGCGGATCGCATCCTTGCGGAGATGATGGCGCCGGTCAGCAACGAGGGCGAGAACGTGTTCTGGGATCACTTCGGGCGCAAGTTCATTCCGGTGAAGTACGCCGAAGCCGACCGCTTCTGCCAGCACAACCGCAAGTTCATCCCCGAGCTCTTGCCGCGTGAAGAAATCTACTTCTCGCTCTTTCCGCTTGAGGTTCAGAACATGGTCGGCGTGGTGAGCAAGGAGACGATCCCGGCCCGACGCCTGCTCGAATCCATGGGCTTCAAGTATCGCGGCTTCATCGATCCATTCGATGGCGGCCCGCACCTCGATGCCCCTACCGACGGTGTGGATCTCGTGAAGTCGACCAAGGCCGTCAAGCTCGGCGAGCCCATGCCTGCTGCCAAGTCGGGCAAACTTGACAAGCACGGCATCGTCAGTGTGCTCAGCCCCGAGGGCGAGTTCCGCGCGCTGGAGACGAACTTCGCGATCGAGAAGAACACCGTGCGCCTCGCCGAGGCCGAGTTCGAGGCGCTCGAGGGTCATGCCGGCGCGGTCGCTGGCTACACGCTTGTGGCACCGCCCGATGTGCCGCCCGCGGTCGTTGCGGCTCAGGCTTCCAAGAAGTCCGCCAAGTCGAGCAAGTCCACGAAGCCAGGCAAGTCCACCAAGCGAGCAAAGGCGGCCAGCGCGTGAAGCACGCTTCCCTCTCGAACCCGCCCAGCGACCTGATCGCGGGCCGCTTTGTTGTTCCCGGCGGCGGCACGCCGCTCGAATCGCGCAACCCCGCTCGGCCCGGCTCGGTCGTTTGGTCCGGGCGTGGCGATATTGCGCACATCGACGCCGCGATCGCTGCGGCTCGCAAGGCGCTGCCCGCGTGGTCGCGATTGCCCTATGAGAAGCGGGCTGCGGTGCTCAAGCGGTTCAAGCAGATCGCGGACGCGAAGGTCGATGCAATTACGAACCTGATCCGCGACGAGACCGGCAAGGTGCAGTGGGACAGCAAGGCCGAGGCTCAGTTGCTCGGGGCAAAGGTTGACATCACGCTCGACAGCGGCGAGCTGGGAGCGATGCGCCGCGTGACCGGTTACGAACTCGATCTCGCAGCGACGCGGAAAGGCCGGGCCTGGTTCCGCCCCCACGGCGTGATGGCGGTGGTGGGCCCGTTCAACTTCCCCGCCCACTTGCCCAACGGGCACATCATCCCTGCGCTTGCGATGGGCAACACGGTTGTGTTGAAGCCCAGCGACAAGACGCCAGGCGTGGGGCAGTTGCTCGGCGAGCTGTATCAGGAAGCGCTGCTTGCCGAGGGGCTGACGGGGCCGGAGTTCGCGGGCGTGGTGAATGTGGTGCAAGGCGGCGTGGACGTGGCCGAGAAGCTCGTCGGGCACGCGGACCTGGATGGCATCCTGTTCACGGGCTCGTGGCCGGTCGGACGGGCGATCATGCAGGCGAACCTGGATCATCCGGGGCGCATCCTCGCGCTCGAGATGGGCGGGAACAACGCGGCGGTGATTCTCGCGGACGCGGACATCAAGCAGGCGGTGATCGAGTGCGTGCGCTGCGCCTTTATCACCAGCGGGCAGCGGTGCACGTGCACACGGCGCGTGATTGTGCACGAAGCGATCGCGGAGCGGGTGATCCGCGCGATCTGCAAGAGCGCGAGCAACCTGATCATCGGCGACCCGAGCGCGACACACCCGGTGTTCATGGGCCCGGTGATCAGCCGAGCGTCGCGGGACGCGATCCTCCAGGCGCAGGAGCAGTTCCTCCGCGCCGGGGCGCAGGCACTGGTGAAGGCCGCGGCGTTGGACAACCCGGCTCCGACGGGCGATGAGTCCGGACCGGGTCACTACGTCTCGCCGGGCGTGCTGCAAGTGGACCGGTTTGTGTCCTCGGATGCACCGGGCTACGCGGGCGCCGATGTCGAAGTCTTCGGCCCGCTGCTTCGGATCAGCATCGCGAAGAATCTCGACGACGCGATCGAACAAGCGAACGCAACGCGATATGGCCTCGCCGCGTCGATCTTTACGAAGGATGCCGCGGCGATCGAGCGCTTCCTCGGCGAGGCCCGAGCGGGCTGCGTGAACGTGAACACAGGCACCGCGGGGGCGTCGAGCAAGCTTCCCTTCGGCGGCCTGGGCTTCAGCGGCAACCACCGGCCGGCAGGGGCGTTCAGCTTGGACTACTGCGCGTACCCGGTCGCTGGGATGCTGGAGCGGGGCGAGGCCGCGACGGTGAGCCCGGGGATGAGGGTTGAGGATCAGTGGCTGGCGTGAGGAGAGCGATGGAGTCGTAGGTCTACACGCTCGCCGCTATTTCCGTGGCGAGCGCGGCACCGGCTCCGTGGTCGAACTTCTGCGACTCCCAGCGGATCCCCAGCCCCGTCCCGTTCTCGAACTTGGGGATGATGTGGAAGTGCACGTGGAACACCGCCTGGTGGGCCGCGGCTCCGTTGTTCTGGAGGATGTTGAACGCGGTGGCGCCGGTGGCCTTGAGGACGGCTCGGCTCAATCGCGGCAGCACGCGGCCGATCGCCGCCGCCGACTCGTCGCTCAACTGATCCAGCGTCGCCGCCGCTTCCTTGGGGATCACCAGCGTGTGCCCGCGGCTCAGCGGACCGATGTCGAGGAAGGCGAAGACGTGCTTGTCTTCGTAGACCTTGTGGCAGGGGATCTCGCCGCGGATGATCTTGGAGAAAATGGTGTCGGACATGGGGGGATTTTATCGCGGCCACGATGAGCGATTCACACGCGTCTTGATCAAAGGAAAAACCGCAGGGAAGGCCCTGCGGTTTTATGGTTGGGAAGCATGATCGAAGCGATCAGCGACGTCCGCCGCCGGTACCGCCGCGGGCACCTGCGCCGCCGCGCATCATCTCGCCGCGGAGTCCGCTGCTCTGGGCGTTTCCGGTCATGATGCGGCTGCCGATGCGATTGACGATCGCGGCCCGACGCTGCTCGGAGTTGCGTCCGGCACCGCGGCCGTTTCCGCCACCGCCACCGCCACCGCCACCGCCACCGCCGCCAGCCTGACGCGGAGCGTCGCCGGGCTTGGCCTGTGCGGGTGCCTGGTTGGGCTGCTGGGCGGGCTGAGCGGGGCGAGCGTTCGGCGGCGGGCCGAAGTCTGGGAGCTTCTCCTCGCCGCGAGCGACCTTCTTTGCGTAGTCGTCGAAGCTCTGCTCGCGAATCTGCTCCATCATCTTCTCGTAAGCCGGGTCGTTGCGCCACTTGTTGCGTTCGTCTTCGGAGAGGCTCGGCCAGAGCTTGGCGAGTTCGCGGTAGTAGTCGGCGCGGCGAAGATCGTCGAGGTTGTTGATGCGGCCGGTCTGGATCACCGACGCTCCCTCGGCAAACGACTTGGGCATCGCCGGCGCAACCCACTGGCGGGTGAGCCACGCGCCGCCGATGAGCACGGCGATCGCGGCGACCGCAAGACCGGCGGCACCGAACTTCTTCTGTGTCGGCGACCAGTCCGCGTAGTTCAGCGCATTGGTGAGGGGCTGGCTCGGCGAGGACAGATCACGCCGTGACGCGGCAGACGTGCCGGTCATGGACTCTGGGAGATTCAGCCCGTCGAGCAGACTTGGATTCTTGTTCATGGGAGGCTCCGGTGCGAAGCGTGTTACGAGCGGAAGCTCAGTTCACGGTACCCTTGGTGTCAAATTGGCCGGCGTGACCGTCGGCGAAAAGAACGTTGCGGACGCGATGGAAGTAGGGAGTCTGAACCTGACGACCGTCCTGCGTCTCAAAGGTGCCGCCGTCAAAGTCGTAGAGGATCGGAGTGTTACTCGGGGTGAGCTTGAGGTACTCGGCGAAGAACGTGGTCTCGACACGTTCTCCGGAGAGAGCCGTGACGTAGGTGTACGACATGCCGCCGATGCGATCACGAGCGGGAGACGTGCTGGTGTCTTGCCACGTCACGGAGAAGATCTCGCGGTCACCGGGGCACTTGTAGGCGGGGCTTTCGCGGTCGAGGAAATCGACCATGGCGTCGTTGAAGCCGGGACGCTTGCTGCCGCTGAGCCAGGGCGTGGGCATGTACTTGGCGACCGGGAACGCTTCGCGATAGCGATCTTTGTAGAGTTCGAGCGCCTGGCCGACGGAGCGCATGTTCACGCCGCATGCGGTTCGACGTGCGGCGTCACGGGCGCGCGGCAGCGCGGGAAGCAGAATCCCGATCAGCATCGCGATGATGGAGATCGAGACCAAAAGCTCGATGAGCGAAAAACCCCCACGCCGACCATCCATGTGGTACTGATGCTGCACGTCGCGCTGACCTCCTGCCGATCCGACCTCGTGATACCAGACAAACGCCCGCCCGCAGCATGTATTTCGACGGTCCCGAACATTTCGACGCAACATCTGTGAGTTCCGATCAAAGTGCGAACAAAATCGACTGCGGACGGCAGCAAAGGGACGCTTGTGTGGTGTATCGTGCGGCATGCCTAATGCAACTGTCAGGCCTGCCGCGGAATCGGACGTCCCCTTCATCCTGGCGATGATCAAGGAACTCGCCGCGTACGAGAAGGAGCCGGACGCGGTGCAATCGACCGTGGAATCGTTGCGGGAGAATCTATTTGGAAGGGGCTTCGGCCGGGGGCCCTGTGCGGAGGCGTTGGTCGGCGAGATCGACGGCGTGCCCCAAGGGGTGGCGATCTTCTTCATGAACTTCTCGACCTGGTCGGGAGCGCCGGGGCTCTATCTGGAGGACCTGTTTGTGCGCCCAGATGCGCGGCGGCACGGCCTCGGGCGGAAGCTGCTCAGCGGGCTTGCGAAGATCGCGTCGCAGCGCGGCTGCAAGAGGATGGAGTGGGCGGTGTTGGACTGGAACGCGCCGGCGCAGGACTTTTACAAGACGCTCGGGGCGTTTGAAATGACCGGCTGGCATGTGTGGCGAATGGTGGGGCGGCCGATCGAGGATCTGGCCAAGGGGTGACGATACGGGCGATCCGGGTTCCCAGGGTTTGCGGTCGCTCGTGGAGACGTGGAGCGTTTGTCGTTCCGCGAACACTTTTGGAACTCGCCATGAGCAACCCGGCCCGGAACGCGGATGTGGTAAAGCGTCGTGGCGGGAGCGGGTCCGCTTCGAACCACCCGGCCTCAGCGGACGCATGCGATACGTCACGCCATGTGATGAGAGAGCAGGCCTTATCGCACACGTTCGTCGTGCGCTGACGCCGGGGGAACCGTCTGGCGTTGCGTCGATCCTACAGGTCAGCGGTGGCCGGTTCAGCGTTTAGGCTGATCCGCGCAGCGTCGAGTACTTCCGGAGAGGTTGCGACGAGGAAATAGATCAGGCCGTTATTCCGCCAGACGCAGACCGTTATCTGGCGGCCGTCCCAGTCTCCAGGTCGCTGGCGCATGTGATAGGTTCGGCCGGGGACAAGAGACAATTCGTTGTTGTCTTCCTGCACAAACAAGCTGGCGAGGCGGCTTTGGGATGGGTCGAGCGGGTTGCGGTAGCCCAGCACGATGTGGACCGAATCGCCACGACCGGGGACGGCGCACCGGGCGGCACCGAGGTACTCGATGTCGGAGTTGGCTGGGGCGGCGGTTCGAAGCGTGCCCAAGTCGGGCTCGCGCTGGATGATGCGCGCGAGTTGGGCGGGAGCGGCGTCGGCGGGGCCGATGTCGAAGCGCGACTTGATCGCGTCGGCGTGGACTTCGCAGTCGGTGTGCTGCCATGCGAGAAAGCGGGTGAGCGCGGCGCGATGGGAAGCGTTGACGATCTCGCCCTGGGTGGGGAGCTGGGCGGGAAAGCGGGAGACGACGAGATAGCCGGTGGCGACGAGAACGACCGACGCCGCGATGAGGGCCCAGGCGGGGCGGAAAGCGAAACGGCGCGACGGGTAAGGCAATGCTGGGGCGACGGTTGTCATGGCCTCGAGACGACGGCGGAGCGCGTCGGGGGCTTGGCCGCAGTGTGGCGAGGCGGCGGCGACCTCGGTGCGGAGGCGGCGCTCGAAGTCGATGACGCGTTGATCGTCGGGCAGAGCGCGGAGGTGGGAGTCGAGTTCAATCGATTCGGCGGAAGAGAGCTCGTTGTCGGCGGCGGCGCGGAGCAGCGCGGTGCGGCTTGAGAAGGAGTCGTCTGTCGGATTGTCGGGAGGGGAACCGGAAGAATTACGCATGTCGTGCCTCTCCTGCCGCGGGTCGGCGGCTGATTGAATCGGTGGTCGGAGCGATCGGGGCGAATTCGCTACCGTCGTCAGTGAGTGCCCGAGCGGCCTGGGTTCGAGCCCGGTGCAGGCGGCTCATCACGGTGCCGATGGGGGTGTCGAGTGTGGCCGCGATCTCGCGGTACTTGAGGCCTCCGACCGCCCAGAGCCACAGGACCTCGGCGAGTTCGTCGCTCATGTGCGCCAGAGCGCGAGCGAGGCGAGGGCCGGCGGTGGACCAGTCGATGCGCTCCAAGGTGGCGGCGTTGGGGGCGTCGGCGCGATCGATCTCGGCGGCAAGGCGGAGGGCGCGGCGGGCGAGGGTGTCGCGCTCGACCGAGCGGAAGTAGGTGTTGCGGGCGATGGTGAGCAGCCACGCTCGCATCCCGCCCTCGCGGGAATCGAAAGCGTCGGCGGCGGGGGATCTCAGTGCTTTGACGTAGACATCCTGCACGAGGTCTTCGGCCCGTGCGGCATCCTTGCACAGGAAGCGGGCGTATCGATACACCGCGTCCAGTTCGGCCAGCGCCAAGGTCTCGAAGGCTTGTCTCTCCAATAGGGCTCCTGTCCTAGGAAACACGCGGGCGCGGGGGAGTATTCCCGGCGGTTTCAAGTGTCATGGTTGGACAGCGCCGGGAGGTCCGAGATTCGCGTGTGCTGGAAAGCGGGCCGCAAAAAGAGAACCCGCCCAGCGAACGGAGTAGCTGGGCGGGGAGGAGAGCCATGCCGCGGTTCGTTTCTTGAGCCCACGGCGCGTTGCGGGGCGGGAGGGAGCGATCAGGCCTTGATGGCGGCCTTGACGGCGGACTTGAGATCATCGGCGCTCTGGTCGGAGCGGAGCGTGCCGACGGCCTTCTTGGTGGCGGGGTCGACGATCAGCGCGAAGCCGGTCTTGCCAGCGTGTTCGGTCCAGAGATCGCCCAGTCCGAGTGCGGCGAGCATGTACTCGGCTTGCGGGGAGTTCTTGTCGGTGAGATCGAGTTTGACGAAGAGCACGTCGCCGCCGAAGGCGGGAGCCACATCGCCCATGACTTTGGGGCCGAGCACCTTGCACTTGCCGCACCAGTCTGCGTGGAAGGCGACGACGAGGAGCTTGGGGGTGCGGGCGCTCGAGGATTCGGCGCGGGTCATCGCGACAGACTGGATGGCGGCTTGATTGGAGTCGACAGTCGATGAACAAGACGACTTGCAGCCGGTGTCGTCGAGCTGGGTGGCAACCGCGATACCGGCGATCGCGAGAAGAGCGGCGGCTGCGGCAAAACGGACGGGGGTGATCGAGGCCATGGATTCTCCGGAGTCAAAGTTCAGTGTCGAGCTGCAACGTGCAGCGCGGGCGATATGCGGGGCGGTTCGCCAGAAAGAGGAACACGCCAGCTGGCGCTGCTATTCCGACTATCCGTGAGAAATGTGTGCGCGGCGAGAAGAGCGAGGACGGAGTGCTTGGCATGGAATAAGCCCAGCCTCGGCGTGTTCTGATGTCGCGTCGCGTCCAGTTTCCAGCGCGGCCGATCGCCTCTTTGAGGCAGAAAGAGATTCCATGCGAACTGTTCTCTCGATGGTTGTTCTGGCGTCGCTGGTGGGCGTCGCAGCTTCGGCTGCTCCCGTGCAGGTGCGGGTGAATGTGCGGAACCTGGCGCCGACCAACAGCATTTCGTTTGCGCCGCTGCGGGTTGGTTTCCACAGCGGGGTGTACGACGCGTTCAACAGCGGGCAGGCGGCGGGGAACCCGATCATCTCGATCGCCGAGGGCGGGTCCGGCAGCGCGTGGTTCCCGGCATTCGCCGCGGCGGATCCGGGCGCGACGCTGGGCACCGTGCTGCCGAATCCGGCCGGGCCGCTGCTGCCGGGTATGAGCGGGTCGCAGGTGTTCACGGTTGATCCGGCGGCCAATCGGTTCTTTACCTTTGGCGCGATGGTGGTGCCGAGCAACGACTACTTCATCGGCAACGACTCGGCGACTCAGTACATGCTCTTTGACGCGAACGGGAACCTGAACATCACGTCGATCACGCAGCGGGCGCGGGACATCTGGGACGCGGGTTCGGAAGTGGACGGCGCGTTCGGTTCGGCGTTTCTCATGGGCTCGAACAACGACGACCGCATCGCCCAGAACGGGGTTGTGAACTTTGACTTTGCGGGGTTGTCGATTTTCAACGGACTGACGACCGCGGCCGGGTATGTGTTCAACAGCCAGTTGACGGCGGACACGGCGGTGTACGAGATCTCGTTCGAGATCGTGCCGACGCCTTCGTCGGTGGCGGTGCTGGGGCTTGCGGGCCTGGTCGCGGTCCGGCGGCGTCGCGCTCGCTGAGTGCGATCCACGCTCTACGGTGATACGTTCAATGCACGGCAAACGAAAACGCCGCGGCCTTTCGGTCGCGGCGTTTGCCTGTTCACCACGTCGTTCGTGGGTTTAGTTCGTCTCGCCGACCTGCCAGCGGAGGAAGGTGATGACCTTGCCCTTGCCGACGAGGTCCTTGACCTTCTTGGTGGGGTCCATGACGAAGGGCTGTTCGAGGAGGGCGATCTCTTCGAAGAACTTGCGCATGCCGCCCTCGACCATCTTCTCGGCGATCTCCTTGGGCTTGCCGGATTCCATGGCCTGCTCGATGCGGAACTTGCGTTCCTTCTCGACGATGGCGGCAGGGATCTCGCTGGCCGAGACGCCCTGGGGGCGCGGCACGGCGGCGACAACGTGCATGCAGATCTGGCGGAGGACCTCGACGGTGATCTCGCCTTCGCCCTGGACGAGCGCGCCGGTCTTGCCGTCGTGGTGGACGTAGGTGCCGAACTTGGTCGCGCTGTTGCCAGCGAGCTTGTGGCCGCGGGCGAAGGAGCAGTTCTCGCCGGTGGAGATGCGGACCTCGTCGACGGCGGACTTAATGGCTGGGGTCTCGGCGACGGCGCCGGCCGCGGCATCGGCGGCGGCGGTGGCGACCTTGGTGACCATGGTCACGAAGTTGTCGTTCTTGGCGGTGAAGTCGGACTCGGCGCGGACCTCGACGATGGAGGCGGCGGACGCGTCAGCCTTCGCGAAGATACCGATGCGGCCTTCGCCGGCGGCGCGATCGGTGCGGGTGTCCATCTTGCCCTTGAGCTGCTTGCGGAGGATTTCCTCCGCCTTCTCCGGGTCGCCGCCGGCCTCGGCGAGGGCGGCCTTACAGGCCATCATCGGGAGGCCCGTCTTGTTGCGGAGGTTCATGACGTCTTTGCTGTTGATCTCGGCCATGGCGAAAATCTCAAATCGCAAATCTCAAATCGCAAATTGCGGATCGAGACGAGCGGGGTGTTGGTGGGAGGTGGGAAGCGAACTTCTGAACGCGAACAGAAGAAGTGGGCGGGTTCGAGAGACTGGTCACTGGGGCGAAACCGGGAACGATTCAGCCCCTTGCCGAATGCTCTTTGAACCGTCCCGGGACTGATTACTGGGCGGCGGCGCCTTCGGCCGGAGCGTCGTGACCGGCGAGTTCGCCGGCGCGGGTCTGAGGACGGCGGCTGCGGCGGTCGCCACGGCCGGGGGCGTTGGAGGCGTCGCCACCTTCGTTGCCACCGGCGGGAGCGGTCTCGCCAGACATCTGGCGGGCGGAGCGGCCGTCGGCGATGGCGAGGCAGAGCTCACGCATGACGACATCGATGGACTTCATCGAATCGTCGTTGCCCGGGATGGGGAGGTCGACGAGCTCGGGGTCGCCGTCGGTGTCGACGAGCGCGATGGTCGGGATGCCGAGCTTGCGGGCTTCCTTGAGAGCGGTGATCTCGTGCTTGACGTCGATGACGACGAGAGCGCCCGGGAGCTTCTCCATCTTGCGGATGCCGTCGAGGTTGCGCTTGATCTTGGCGAGTTCGCGCTTGAGCTGGGACTCCATCTTCTTGGAGTAGCTGGCGAAGTTGTCGGAGTTCTGGATGGCCTCGAGTTCTTCGAGGCGCTTGAGGCGGAGGCGGATGGTGCGGAAGTTGGTGAGCGTGCCGCCGAGCCAGCGCTCGGTGACGTAGTGCATCTTGGCATCGCCGACGCGCTGCTCAAGGACGCTCTTGGCCTGGCGCTTGGTGCCGACGAAGACGATGTCCTTGCCGGAGGCGACGGACTTGGCGATGAACTTCTTGGCGAGGAGGAGGCCCTTGACGGTCTCCTTGATGTCGATGATGTGGATGCCGTTGCGCTTGCCGTAGATGTAGGGCCCCATCTTGGGGTTCCATCCGCTGGCGCGCTGACCAAAGTGAATGCCGGCTTCGATGAGATCCTGAACGAGCGTGTTGGCCATGGGCCACCTCTATCTTGCAGCGACACCGGCAGGTTTCGAGATCGGGCCGTGATCTCCGTCGCCCGATATGGGTCGGCGGTGGTCACGCGAAACTCGCCAAAGGGCGCTTCGGGATTCGGCGAACCCTCTCGGAAGACCGATGGGCGAGCCGTCTTGGAATCCTGTTGCCTGGACACAGAGCCCGGGCGACCCGGCCGCCGATCCGCGGCCAGTGAAGGAACTATAGGAGCCTATTCGGGTCGGGCAAGGCTCTGGGCGGGAAGTCGTTTTCGGTCAGGCAGTTGGGCGGGTTGAGGGACTCTTGTGTCCTCGATCGAGTCTTCGCAATTCCGTCCGCGGCCAGAGATTACCTTCCCGGTTCTGAGGCGGCGCCGACCGCGGGGGCGTCGGACGGCGATGTCGACGTGCCGCTGTTCACGATCGCATCGATCGGGCTGCTCGGCACCAATCGCGGCGTGCCCTGCGGGTTCTCGAGCTGCTCCCAGCCGCCACCGAGGGACTTGTAGAGAGCGACGAGGTTGGCGAGAGATGCGGCGTGGCTGACGACGGCCTGGTCTTCCGCGTCGTAGAGGGTCCGCTGGTTTTCGAGGACGGTGCGGAAGTCGACGTTGCCGGTCTGGTAGAGATCCTGGGCAAGCTGCACGGCGCGGCGGGAGGCGTCGACGGCGCGGCCGAGGGCGGCGTACTGCTCCTGCGAACTGACGAGGCGCAGCAAGGAGCCTTCGACATCCTCGAACGATGCGAGCACGATCTGCTCGTAGCGGATGAGCGATTGCGCGACCTGCTCGTTGCGGACATCGATGCTGCTGCGGATCTTGCCCCAGTCAAGGATCGGCCAGCGGACGCCGGGGGCGATGCTCCAGTAGCGGCTGCCCATGTCGAACCACGAGCCGAACTGGCTGGACTGCAGGCCCAGGGCGCCGGTGACGGAAAAACTCGGATAGAGATCGGCGGTCGCGACTCCGATGCGGGCGGTCGCCGCGGCGAGGGCACGCTCGGCGGCGCGGATATCGGGGCGGCGCTGCAGGAGCTCGGAGGGCAGGCCCACGCCAACGGTGGTGGGGGCAGTGGGAAGGTTCTTGCTGGGGGCGAGTTCCTCAGCGAGCGCGCGGGGCGGCTTGCCCAACAGAACGCTGAGGCGGTTGATGGAGACATCGATGCCCGAGCGGATGCCGGGTACTTGCGAGCGGCGGATTTCGAGCTGGGCCTTGGCCTGCGCGACGTCGAGTTCGCCGACGAGGCCGGCCTTGAAGCGGCTCTCGGTGAGCTTGAGCGACTCTTCCTGCACGCCGACGGCGCGGTTCACGACATCGAGGCGCTCCTGCAGCCCGCGGAGATCGATGTAGGAGCGAGCGACCTCAGCGAGCACGAGGACGAGCACGTCTCGGCGGAGTTCGATGGTCTGCAGGATCTCGGCGTCGGCGGCTTCGACGGCGCGGGCGGTCTTGCCCCAGAAGTCGATTTCCCACGATGCGTCGAGGCCGAGGTTGTAGTTGTCGACACCCGCGGAATCCTGTTGGTTGCCGAAGCCGGGCTGGGTGTTGTTGCTGGAGCGGCTGCGCGAGTATCCGGCGCCGGAGCCGACCTGCGGGAACCAGTTGGCTGCCGCTCCGCCGCGGGCGGCGCGGGCCTCGCGGACGCGGGCGAGTGCGAGTTTGAGATCCAAGTTGGAGACGATGGCGCGCTCGACAAGCGAGTTGAGCTGCTCATCGTTGAGCGTCTTCCACCATTCGCCGAGCTTCGCCTCTTCGAGCGCCGGCGTTGTCGTGACATCGCTGGGCTTGGTGGCCGGAATCGCGGCGAACGTGGCCGGGGTGTCCAGCGCGGGCGGACCGGCGTAGTTCGGTCCGACTTTGCAACCCGACAACGAAACGAGCGTGCCGGCGGCGATGGTGATGGAGAAAGCGCGAGTGAGGGTGAGCATGTGAAATGGGGATGAGGGTTGCGGGATCAACTGGGCGCTAGATGCGAGAACACGGGTGCGGACGCTTGCGGCGCTGTCGGCGATCTTACTTGGCGGAGGCGGTGTCGGCCGTGCGGACCGGCTCGACCGCGTCGGCCTCGATGTAGACGTCCATCTGCTGGCCGACGAACACGGGGAGTGTGGCGGGGTCGAACGAGAAGATCATTTGCAGCACGCGGGTGTCGACGCGCTCGGTGGCGTCGCCGGTGAGTGATTTCTTCGGAATCACGTAGGGTTCGAAGCGCACGAACTGCAGTGTGGTTTTGACGTCGCGGTTGCCGCGGAGGAATGCCTCGGCCTTGGCGCCGGACTTGGCGCGCCAAGCGTCGTTCTCATCGATGTCGACGCGGACGTGGAGTTTGCTGACGTCGCCGACGAGCATGAGGGGCGTGTTGAGCGCGGCGGCGGTGGCGAACTCGCCGGGGCGGACATTCACCTGGAGCACGCGGCAGTCGATCGGAGCGCGGATGATGCGACGCTCGATCTCGGTCTTGATCTGGTTGACACCGGCCTCGGCGGTGGCGATCTGTGCCTTGGCGACTTGCAGGTCGGGGAGCCACGCACCGGCCTTCACGAGCGCGAGCGCGGCCTTGGCCTCTTCGAGTCGCCCTTCGGCGGCGATCATGGCGAAGCGACGCTTGGAGAGTTCTTCCTCCGAGCGTGCCCGGGTGTCGGTGACCCGCTCGAGCATTTGAAACTGGCTCTTGAGGTCGTCGTAGGTGGCGCGGGCAGATTCAACGCGGGCCTCGGCGGGAGTCACTTCTTCCGGCCGCGGCATCGACTCGAGCTTCTTGAGACTCGCGCGGGCGGTGGCGAGGTCGGCCTCACGAACCGCGAGCTGGCTGTCGAGCTCGCGCGTGTCAATGGTGAAGAGGACGTCGCCCTTCTTCACGTGGTCGCCAACGGTGACGGCGACTTTCGACACCGTGCCGGAAACGGGCGTGCCGAGCGCGATGTTCTGCGATGCGGTCTCGATGATGCCCGAGCCGGCGATGAACTGCTCGAACGGTGAGGTCGGAGGCATCACCACAGGAAGCGCGGGCGGGCGGGGCTGGCTGCTCTTCACAACCGTGACAACGGCGTAAAGCATGCCGACGATGGCGAGGATCGGGATGAGGAAGGCTCTGATCATCTGGTGTCTCCGGTGCGGAGCGGGAAGGGGTGCGGTCTGAGGTTGCAGGTATGAGGAGGAGGCGGGAACTACTTCGCGGCCATGTTGGGGCCGTAGAGGTCTTTGGCGGAGCCGACGACCTTGTCGACGATGCCGTCGTCCATGTGGGCGATGCGGTCGGCAAAGTTGAAGATGCGGTTGTCGTGGGTAACGACGATGAGCGAGCGGTTGCCGCTCATGGCGACGCTGCGGAGGAGTTCCATGACGCGGCCTCCGGTTTCGTGATCGAGGGCGCTGGTGGGCTCGTCGCAAACGATGAGCTTTGGGTCGTGGACGAGGGCTCGGCTGATGGCGACGCGCTGCTGCTGGCCGCCGGAGAGACGATTCGGCGCTTCGTTGACGCGGTCGCCGAGGCCCACGACGGCGAGCATGTCCTTTGCCTTCTTGAGCGCGGCGGAGCGGCCGACGCCGTTGAGCAGCAGCGGCACCGAGACGTTCTCGGCGATGGTGAGTGTCGGGATGAGGTTGAAGGACTGGAAGACGAATCCGATGGTCTGTCCGCGGAAGCGGGTGCGCTCGCTTCCTGAGAGGGCTGAGAAGTCTTTGCCGAAGACGGAGCACTCGCCGGCATCGCGATCAAGAACGCCCGCGACGACGGAGATGAGGGTGGTCTTCCCGCAGCCGGAGGGGCCGACCATCATGAGCATCTCGCCCTCGAAGACGTCAAGATCGACGCCGCGGAGAGCGCGGACGGTGGAGTTGCCGCTGCCGTAGTTCTTGGTGACCTGGCGGCAGCGGACGGCGATGGGGCGTGTGTTGCCCTCGGGGGCGATAGCGGACACTGCTGGTGCGAGGGTGGTCATTCGGTTCCCTTTTCCCGAAACGTTCGGACGCGTGTGCGTTTATCCCTTGAAGACGATGGCCGGCTCGAGCGCGATGACTTTGCGGACGCTGAGCATGGCGGCGAGCATGCAGATGATCACGACGGCGCCGCCTGCAGCGAAGACGAGTTGCCAGGTGAGCCGGAAGGCGAGCTGGGTTTCCTTCATGGATGTTCCGAAGAAGGAAGCGATACCGACTCCCAGACCGAATCCGATGAAGCCGACGGTGAGTGCTTGGAGCATGATCATGGCCATCAGCTTTCCATCGCCGACACCCATGGCCTTGAGCGTGCCGAGGTACTTCAGGTTGTCGATCGTGAAGGAATAGAACATGAAGCCTGTGATGAGCGTGCCGACGAGAAAGCCCAGCGAGACAGCGATGCCGAAGTTGATGGGGATGCCGGTGTATTTGAGGAAGTAGTTCACCGTGAGCATCTTGAACTGATCGCCGGTATAGGCGGCGAGTCCTGTGCGTTTCGTGATGCGTTCGCACAGCTCGTAGATGTCTTCGCCGGGCTTGGCCTTGACGAAAATGAACGAGAGCAGCTTGCGCTCGCGTGGTGCGAAAGTGACGGCGCGGGAATAGGTGGTGTAGATGTTCGGCTGGCTCTGAAACGTGCGCGAACCCTTGCTGATGCCGACGACGACGGCGCGATGGTCATTGAGCTCGAGTGTGTCGCCGACCTTGAGCGGAACGCGGGAAGCGTCGGGCGTGGGGCCGGGCTTGGCGAGCCGGCTGGTGGCGCCTTCGAGATCGACGATGACGGATTCGGCGCGTCGGAGGTCTTCGAGCCGGCCTTCGACCATCACGCCCGGGCCGCCGATCAGGCTCGCGTCGTCCAGACCGTAGAGGTTGCAGTTCTGGAACGTCCCGTTGTCCATGCGGGCGCGGATCATGCCCTTGTAGAGCGGGACGGCGGAGGCGACTCCCTCGATGCCGCGGACTTCGAAGAGCGCGGTGTCGGCGAGCGGCTTGATGTCGTCGATGAACTGCACCTTGCGGTCCATCACCCAGATGTCCGGGTAGGACATGTCTGTAATGGTGCCGAAGGTGCGGGTCATGATGCCGGTGAAGATCGAGCCCTGCTGCGTGATGACCAGCGACGCCAGCGTGACGCCCATGACGATGCCAAAGAACTTGGCCTTGTCGTTGAAGAGCATTTTGAGGGCGATAAGGAACACGGTGTTGCTCGCGCTTGGGTTGCGGGATGAATGTGTGGGCGATCTATCCCCGGAAGACCACGCCGGGTTCGAGGTACAAGACTTTTCGGATGCTCAATGCGGCGGCGAAGATGCTGATGCCCAGGATCGCAACGCCGGTAATGACCAGGAGTTGCCACGGGAGACTGAAGGCCAGTGAGGTGCCGCCGATCAACGCGCCGAACGCCGCAGCGCCGCCGACACCCAGTCCATAGCCGATGAGGCCGACGACCAGGGCTTGGGTGAGCACCATAGCGAGGAGAGTCTTGTTCGGTGTGCCAAGTGCCTTGAGGGCGCCGAAGTGGCGCAGGTTGTCCAGCGTGAAGTTGTAGAACGTTTGCCCCGCGACGGCGGTGCCGACGCCGAAACCCAGCAGTACGGCGATCCCGAAGTTGACGAGGATGCCGGTCTTCTCGAGGATGTAGCTCGCGGTCAACCACTTGAAGCCCGACTCGGTGTACGCCTTGAGACCCGTCGCGCTCTCGATGCGTGCCGCGACGGTCGCGATGTCCTGCCCCGGCTTCACCTTGACCAGGATGAAGGAGAGTTGCTTGCGTTCCTGGGGCGAGTAGGAAATCGCGCGGGAGTAAGTTGTGTAGATCACTGGATCCCAGAAGAAGCTGGGGTTGATGCTGAAGGTGCCCGCGACCACGGCGCGGCGGTCGTTGAGTTCCAGAACGTCGCCGATCTGCAGCGGACGCGTGCCGCCGTCGGGCGTCCGCACGGCCAGCTTCTTCTCGATGTCGGCGCGATCGACGAGCACCGCGTCGGCCTTTCGCAGATCGAGCCCGTTGCGTGAGTCGATCGATTGCGGCGCGCCCACCAGCGTGTTGTCGTCCACGCCCACCACAATGCACCCGCGGCGTTCGCCGCTGGGCAGCCTCATCTTCGTGAAGGACTTGAACATCGGCGTCGCCCACTCCACGCCTTGTACTCCCCGCACGCGGAATAACTTCTGGCCCACCAGCGGCTTGCTGTCGGAGTGGTGCTGCAGATCCGGGTCGACCACCCACAGGTCGGGCTGCGGCGTGTCGGCGACGAACGAATAGGTCCGCTCCATCAGACCGACGAAGATGGCGCCCTGCTGGGTGATGAGAAGCGCCGCGAACGCGACGCCCACAAGGATGCCGAGGTAGCGGGCCTTGTCGCCGAAGAGCATCTTGAGTGCGTAATAAATCATCGCCGGCCCCCCTGACTGCTCGCGCGGGCCTTGGCGGCCTGTTCAAGCCCACGGATCGCCGCGAGCGAAAACGCGGTGATGTGTCCCGTCAGCAGTTCAAGGTCGTAGGGGAAGCCGTCGGTGCGATCGCGGTACAAGCGACCGATGACGCGGCGGCAGTGGAAGTAGTGGAGGATCTGGCCGATGACGCTCGCCCCGCTGCCCTCGACCTCGACGGGGTTGAGGTGCGGCCCCATCTCGCGAATGAGCGAGCAGAGATAGTGGAAGTTGGGGCGCACGCCGGTCTCGACGATCATGTCCAGCGAGAGTGTCGGCTCCTGCATCTCCCGCGACATGATGCGGCCGTGCCACGTGGGGCGGTTTGGGTCGAGGATCTTGGCAAGGAACGAGCGGATGAAGCCCTCGATGCGGTGCTCGACCGGGGCCGTGGTCGCGACGCCGCCATCCATCGGGTATTGCTCCATCGAGTAACGATGGGCGTGCGCAACGGTCTCGCCGTACAGGGTTTCCTTGTCGCGGAAGTGGTAGTTCACCGCGGCGATGTTCGCGCCGGCGCGGGCGCAGATGTCGCGGATCGTGGCCTGATTGAACCCGGCCTCGGCGAAGACTTCGCCCGCCGCTTCAATCAGCCGCGTGCGGGTGTCCCCGGGAACGTCGGCAGCGATCGGGGATTTGAATGATTGCTCAAGGGACATGAAACACTCGATTCAAACAGGCGTTTGACAGGATGATCGCTTTGATCCGCAGGATGTCAAGCAGCGGATTCAAACTTTTGTTTGGCGCACAAATTTCCGCGGGTTTCGTCGTGGATCCCATGCCTCTCAAGCGCGGTACCGTTGGTCGTGTCTCGACTGACCGTTCAGGGAGCCTTGGAACTCGCCGTTCGTGAGCACCAGCAGGGGCGGCTCGACGACGCGATGGCTCTGTACCAGCATGTGCTGGGCGTCGATCCTGCCAACGCGGATGCTCTGCATCTTTCGGGCATGGTCGAACTCGCCCGAGGCCGTGTTTCGGAGGCGATCGGCCTGATGGAGCGTGCGCTGGCGATCGTGGGTGACGGGGCGGCAGGGCCGGCGCACTTTCGCTCGAATCTGGCCAATGCGTATCGGGAGATCGGAGAGCATGAGCGGGCTGAGGCCGAGTATCGCGCGGCGATCGCCGCCGGGGGCGGGACGCCGGAGGTGTTCAACAACCTTGGCCTGACGTTGGTGGCAAGCGGGCGACCGGCGTGGGCGATCGAGGCGTTCGAGTCGTCGCTCGCGCGCCGTCCCGGGCACGCGGGAACGCTGACGAACCTGAGCGTTGCGTGTCTCGCCGCGGGTGCGGCGGCGGAAGCGCTGCGCTGCGCCGACGAGGTGCTGGCGGTTGATGGATCGTTGGCGCCGGCGCGGCTGGCGCGAGCGGCCGCCCTGGCGGCGCTCGACCGGCGTGACGAGGCGATCGCGGGCTTTGAGGCGCTCATGGAGACGCCGCTTGCACCGGTCGCGGCGGGCGGCTTCAGCGAGGTGCTGTTCGCAAGCGGCAAGAGCGACGAAGCGATCGCAGTGTCGTCGCGGGTGGTTCGCGACTTTCCGACGGACTGCACCGCGCTTCGGCAGCACGCGGCGAATCTCGCCCGCGTGCAGCGGATCACGGAAGCCGAGGCCGTCCTGGCGGAGGCGTGTCGGCACCATCCTCGGAGCGCCGCGGCGCACGCGCAGCGCGGCGCGATGCTGTTGACGCTTGGGCGTCCGGGTAACGCGATCACGGCGCTGCGCCGGGCGACGGAACTGGAGCCTGCGCACGCGGAGGCGTGGTCGAATCTCTCGGCCGCGTTGCTGGCGACTCGTGACGCAGCGGGAGCGGTCGAGGCCGCGGAGCATTCGATGCGGCTGGCGGACCTTTCAGCGTTTTCACTGGGCGTGCTCGGTGCGGCGCTGCTCGGGGCGCGGCGCTTCGTGGAGGCCCACGCGGTCTTCCGGGACCTTGTCGCGGCGGCGCCGAACGCGGACGCATGGAACGGCTTGGGTGTGAGTTTGGAGCGGACGGGGCGCATCGTCGAAGCCAGAGACGCCTACGCCCGGGCGGTCGCGGACGATCCGACGCACGATGCTGCTCGCTTCAACCATGCCGCCGCGCTGCTGCTGCTGGGCGATTGGACCAAAGGGTGGTCGCGGTACGACACAAGCCGCGCGGTGTTGGGAGGCACACCTGCGATTGCGGCCGAGCGTGTGTGGCGACCCGGGGCCGTGCGGCCCGACGGATCGGCTCCGACGGTTCTGCTCATCACCGAGCAGGGCCTCGGGGATGCGATTCAGTTTGTCCGCTTCGCCGCCGTGGTTCGGGCGCAGGCGGCCCGCGTCATTGTCCAGGCCGCCGAGCCGCTGCGGCGGCTGCTCGCCACGGTTCCGGGTGTGGACGAAGTGATCGGATTCGAAGAATCGCGCGAACATGATTTCGCGATCGCCGCGATGAGCCTGCCGGGCGTGCTCGGTACGACGCTGGATGTGGTGCCCGATGGCGTGCCCTATCTGAAACCTGCGCCGGATCTCTTCGACGTTTGGAGATCGCGGCTCGGCGCACGCCGCGGCCTGCGCGTCGCGGTCGCGTGGGCGGGGTCGCGAACGCACATGCACGACGCCAGCCGCTCCATAGCGCTGGCGGCATTGCAGCCGCTGGCGGCGGTCCCGGGCATCGAGTGGTTCACCGTGCAGCGCGGTCCGGGCCTTGAGCAACTCAGTGGCATCGGTCGAGCGGGCTGGACCATCTCCGACCTCGGCCCGTCATTGCACGATCTCGCGGACACCGCCGCCGCATTGTCGCACATGGACCTGGTGATCACGGTGGACACGTCTGTGGCGCACCTTGCCGGAGCGCTGGGCGTCCGGACATGGACGCTGCTGGCCCACCCGCCGGATTGGCGCTGGCTTCTGGACCGGCGTGACACGCCGTGGTACCCGACGATGACCCTGTTCCGGCAACGGGATGTGGATCAGTGGGGGCCGGTGGTCGCGCGGGTGCGGCACCGTTTGGAGCGGCTGGTGCGCTCGAAACTGCATTAAGGGAAGCCTTCGGATTCGGTCGTCGCCGCGGTGCCGTCCCACCAACTTTCGCGGCCGTCAAACACGGGCGGCAGGAGTCGAACCTGCAACCTCCTGATCCGTAGTCAGGTGCTCTATCCAATTGAGCTACGCCCGCACACGCCGCTTTCGCGGCAGGGGTGAAGGATAGCGGGGTCTGGGGCGTTGGCAAGTGGTTGGACCAGGTACGGTGTCGCCGTTTTTCAGGTTCAAGCCGCCGAAGGCCTCGATCGAAGGATCGTTTCAAGGCGGCGTTGATGAACTGCTGGCGTGCATTGGGCCAACCGCGACCAGGCGGGGATGCGTGATTGCGAGGCGATCGACATGCCGCCCCGGACATGCTGCGTCTGACCATTCCGTCCCGAGGCGCGGGTTGGGAAGGGGTGCGGCTTGATTTCTGTTCGGTTCCGGTCAATCATTTCGACCCGGTCGAGCCTTGTGCTCGGGGGAACGATTTCGTCTCACATGGGCCGCTGGCCCTGCTTTGCAAGGATTGAAGGAAAGACCATGGCTCACTCGTTGTCCGCTCAGAAGCGCGTCCGTCAGAACGAAGCCGCCCGCGCCCGCAACCGCTGGCGTTTGCGCAGCATGCGTGACGCGATCAAGGACTTCAACGAGAAGATCCTGCACGGCAGCGCCGCCGATGCTGGCGCGGCCCTGAAGGCGGCGACGCAGATCATCGATCGCACCGCCTCCAAGGGTGTGATCCACAAGAACCAGGCGAGCCGTCGCAAGAGCCGTCTGGTCGCGAAGCTGAAGACCAAGCAGTCCTCGAAGTAATGGACCCACAGACTCAAGACCCGACGCCGCCGACGAGGCGGCGTTTTTTATTTTGTGAGCTGCGGACGCGTCCGCACTGAACTGGTTGCGGCGCCGCGCCCGGACGTCGGCGCCAAGGACAGGTCGTTGAACGTACCGTTCCATGATGTTAACGCTTCCTCCCGATCGCTCGCACATTCTGACCGAGCAGCGCAACCCTCGGACGATGCAGTTGCACGAACTCTCCGCGCGGGAGTGCGTGCGGTTGATCGCACAGGAAGACCGTGCCGTGCTGGCGGCGTTGGACAACGCGGGTGAGTCCCTCGCGGCGTTCATCGAAGCCGCGGAATGCGGGTTCGTGGCGGGTGGGCGGTTGGTGTATCTCGGCGCCGGCACCTCGGGACGGCTCGGCGTGCTGGATGCGTCCGAGGCGCCGCCGACGTTTCAGGTGACCCCGGACCGCGTTGTTGGCATCATCGCTGGTGGGGACGGTGCGCTTCGTAAGAGCTCTGAGACGAAGGAAGACGACCCGAAGGGCGCGTGGCCGGAGCTTGAGAAACTCGCGCTGAACAGCAACGACGCGGTGATCGGGATTGCGGCGGGCGGCACAACGCCGTATGTACTCGGGGCGTTTGCCTACACGAAATCGCTGGCAGCGCGACCCCTCACCGCCATGTTGTCGTGCTCCCCGGTGCCCAAGCCCGACGGGGCTGATCATTTGATCGTGCTCGAGACCGGCCCCGAGGTGATCACCGGTTCGACCCGGATGAAGGCAGGCACGGCGACCAAGCTCGCGCTCAACACCATCTCTTCGACACTCATGATCCGCAGTGGGCGTGTGTACGAGAACCTGATGGTGGATCTCCGGGCCACGAACGACAAGCTGCGAGACCGTGCGTCGCGGATCGTGGGGACGTTGACCGGGCTGGCGCGCCCGGACGCTCTGGCCCTGCTGGACCGGGCCGGTGGGCGGGTGAAGGTTGCGGTGCTGATGCACCGCCAGCGCGTCGACGCGGCAGAGGCGGAGCGTTTGCTCGACGCGGGTGGTGGCCGGCTGGACCGGGCCTTGAGGCAATAGGTGCCAGCTCCCGGCGGAGATCCGCTGCCCGGATTCCACTCCGCCGCGCCGCATGGTCGATAATGCGGCATCTCGATCGAGGAGTTCACGCCGTGCCACGTCTGCCAGTTGATGCGTCTGTTGCGACCCACGTCCGGCTCGACGGCAAGGCCGTGCTTTCGTTTGGTGGCTGCAACTACTTGGGGCTGGCGCACCACCCGGACGTGATCGCCGCGGTGACGCGTGGGTTGCAGAATTACGGTCTCTCGACCACCGCCTCGCGCGAGACCACGGGCGACACGGTTTCGCACGATGCACTGGAGCGGGAACTCGCGGCGTTTTTGCAGGTCGAGCAATGCCTCATCACTCCCGAGGGCTATTCGGCGAATGTGGCGCTCGGGCAGGCTTTGGCGCGGACGCACCGCGTGGCGATTACGGACGAGAAGAGCCACCGCAGCGTCTCGCACGCGGTTGCCGCGGCGGGTCTACGCGTCATCGCGTACCCGCACCTCGACGCTCGGGCGGCGGGGGCGATTGCGGCGGAGTACGACTCAGAGGGCGTGGTGATCCTGACCGACGGCGTGTTCGCCGCGGACGGTGCGGTTGCGCCGGCGCGGGCGTTGTATGACGCGTTGCCCTCGAAGACGGCTCTCCTGGTCATCGACGATTGCCATGGCTTCTGCGTGCTGGGACGATCCGGGCGCGGCACGGCTGATCACCACGGCTTGAGCTCGGCGAACAAGCCGCTCGATCCACGTGTGATCATCACGACGAGCCTGGCCAAGGGCCTTGGCTGCTACGGCGGCGTGATCGCGGGTGCGTCGTCGATCGTGCAAGCCGCACAGGATGTGGCGAGCGTGTACCGCGGCACGACTCCGGCTCCGCCGGCGATCATCGAGGGCGCTCGCGAGGCGCTGCGCGTGATCGACCGTGAGCCTCAGCTCTTTCAGCGGCTGCGTGCAAATGCGGATCGGCTTCGCAAGGGCATGACCAGGCTTGGGGTGGAGTTGTCTCCTACCCCGGCTCCTGTGTTCACGTTCGTGCTGGGCGATAGTCCGGCGATGGAACGCGTGCACCAGGCGTTGCTCGAGCGCGGCGTGCTGGCGCCGTTGATCATGTACCCGGGCGGCCCGACAGACCGGTACTTTCGGGTGACAGTCAACGCGGCGCACACGCCCGAACAGATCGATCAGCTGTTGACGGTGCTGGCGGACGTGCTCGCGAGCGAGCCGCCGCTGAAGAAGGCTGCGGTGGCGGTGGAGTCGGCGCCTGCCACGACCAACGCCCGGCCGCTGATCGGGCCGTGGGACTTTGCGTTTCCACCCAAGCCCGTCAGCGGGCTGGCGTAGGACGACGCCACAGCGATTCACTTTTTAGCGAGTGCGGCGAGCTTGACCTTGAGCTCTTCGAGCCGTGTGCGTTCGGCGGCTTCGAGCTTGTCGGCCATGGTGGTCTCGAGTGCCGAAGCGATGCCCTGGGCGCGGTCTGGGGCCTGTTGGATCGCACAGGCGAGTGCTTCGAGCCACGCGGAGACCGAGCCGCCGGTTTCGCGGGCCTGATCGGTGCGACCCAGTAGCAGCAAACCCTGGGTGCGGGCGTTGCGGACTTGCTCGGCGGGGATGAGCGACTCGATCTCCGGCAGCGCGTCGAGTGCTCCAATCGCGTCGCCGGGGCGATTGAGTTCGAGGCGGAGCTGCGAGAGTTGAAGCAGACCGCGCGCCACGGTGGAGAGGGTCTTTGGCTCGGTGCGCTCGGCCATAATCCGCTTTGGATCGGCGAGCTGCGCGAGCACTGCTTCCCGAAGCGAAGGATCATCGACGCGCGATGCTGCTTCGATGATCTCGTCTTCTTCCAGCACCGCCGCGATAACAACCAGTGCGGCGCGACGCTGTTCGCGGGCGTTGCGGGTGGCTTCCTCGATCGCGACGAAACCGGGCACGCCGGGGGCTTGAGTCAGCACGCCGCGGACGGCGGGGTCGATCAGCAGCGGATCGACGCGTGCGGCGGCGAGGATGCGGGGAAGGAATTCGGGGTAGCCGACGAGCGAGGTGGCCGCCGCGAGGCGTTGGGCGGGTATCTTCGAGCCCAGCAGCACGGCGACCGCATCGCGATCCGATGAGTCGCCGATTTCGACTCGGAGCTGGCACCCGGCGCCGCTGAGGTCTCCGAGGCTGATGTTGCGAAGAACTTCTCGGATCGGTGCGGCTGCGTCTTCATCGCGCAGATAGCCGGCGCGATAGAGCGCCCACGCGGCCTCGATCGCGCCGTCGCGTGCCGCTCGTGCCTCGTTGGAAGCCGCGGCGTCGCTCTTGAGCCAGCGGATGACCGAGGGCTCGAACGCGGGTTCGGGCCAGCGGGACGTCGCGGCGAGCATCGCCGCCGCGGCCCGGGGCGAGGTTTCGTGCTCTAGCGCGTCGTTGAGTGACTCGGCCGCCCCGGTGGGGGCAAGGTTGGCGACGAGAATCGCGGCTTGCTCGCGCACGCGGTCGTCGGAGCTTCGGACGAGTTTCAGGACCGCTGCCGCGATCGTGGCGTCCGGCCGGTTGTTGGCCGAGAGCTCCCGCGAAATGAGATCCAGGGCGAGCAGGTTGACCGGCGGGAGCGCGTCGCCGAGCATCGAGCTCAGCAAGGGCCAGCGCTGCTCCGGAGGGGTGGCCAGGTGCAGCGTGCGCAGCGAGTCCGTCAGTCGGGTCGTGAGGGCCGCGGCCTCGGCGGCCTTGGCGTCCCGGGCGGCGGCTATGTTGCGGATCACTTCCGCCTGCCAGGCGGCGTCGTTCTCGGGGATGGTCCTGAGGTACGCCGACCAGGCGTGATCGTCGGGCGCGAGGCCGAGTTTGCCGGTGGAGCGTTCGAGCGCTGATTGGATGGTTCGGATCGACTCGCTGTCGCGGGCGGCGGCGAGCAGGGACACGAGTTGATTCGCCGCGGCGCGGCTGCGGCATGAGCCGAGCGCCCGGGCGATCTCGCGGGCGAGAACCGGGTTCCCTGCGTGCCGTTTGGCACAGTCGATCAACTGGGCCGTGACGCTGGCATCGGACGTCGGCTCGGCCGCGATGGCCTGCAGGCTGGCCGTGAGTTGATCCGGTGGCAGGGACGCCAAAGAGCCCGCGGTGGGTTCGGCGGCGAGCTCGCCCGATTCGGCCGCCGAGATCAGAGGTTCATCGCCCCGGGCCGGAACGGCGGCGAGCATCGCCACCAGGCCCGCGCAACGCAGGAGGTCAGAGGGGCGGAGATGGCGGAATTCCAACGCCAACGCGGTCCTCGCTCCGTGGCGAGCGTCGGCCGCTCGCGGTGAAGAGGGTGAGATCGGATCAACTTCCGTGAGATCGACACAGTTTACCGCGCGGCATGGGTGTTTGGTTCGAGAAAGTTGGAAGAAACGTCAGAAGAGACGCAGAGACTGAGCGACGAAGAGACGCAGTCGGGGGAGATCGTGTGGGGCTGGGTGTGGGGGTCGGTGTGCAGCCGCCGCTGGGAGAACGAGCGGGTACAGTCGGGACGATGAAGACGCTCATGCAAGCTCCGGGTCGGGTCTTGGTGGCTCCGTCGATCCTGTCCGCGGACTTCGCCCGCATGGGCGATGAGTGTCGCCACGTGCTCGGGTCGGTCGCCGACGGTGGGGCCGGTGCGGATCTGCTGCATCTCGACGTCATGGACGGGCACTTTGTGCCCAATCTGACGATGGGGCCGGACATGTGCCGGGGTGTTCGTCGGGCACTGCCGGAGGCGTTTCTGGATGTCCATCTCATGGTGATGGAGCCCGAGAAGTTCGTCGAGCCCTTCGCCAAGGCGGGGGCGAACCTGTTCACGTTCCATATTGAGCGGCATCAAGAAAAGGCCGCGGTCGCCCTTGCGGACCGGATCCGTGCGGCGGGGATGCTTGCGGGTATCGCGGTCAACCCGCCCTCGGCCGTCGAGCCCGTGCTGGAGGTGGCCCACGCCTTCGATCTGGTGCTGGTGATGTCCGTCAATCCGGGGTTCTCGGGGCAGGCATTTATCCCCGAGGTTCTGGAGAAGGCGAGGCGGATCAAGGCGATCCTCAAGCCGACGCAGCGACTGGAAGTCGATGGCGGGGTCTCCGAGACGACGGCCCCAAAGTGTCGCGAGGCGGGGATGGATGTCCTGGTCGCGGCGTCGGCGATCTTCGGAAAGGCTCCGGCCGATCGGGCCGCGGCGGTCCGGACGCTCCGGGGCTGAATGCTCCGGTCCAAAAAGAGTCGCCCCTCGCGCGAGGCGAGGGGCGGAGAGAGAGACGATGTCGTTTCTGGCGACGCCAGGACCGCCTTGCGTCAATCAAGTGGATCGGCGGCGAGGATGCCGGCGCTGGCTTCGCGGCGGACCCAGACGGCGTCACGGCCGCGGGGGCGCTGGGCGTTGACGAGGTGTTCGAGGTAATGCCGCAGTTCGGAGCGGGCGAACTGGTGCAGGTACGCGGTGCTCGCGGTCTTGTTGATCTGGAGGATCTGTTCGACGAGCTGCGGCACGGTGAGCGCGGAGAGGTCGTCGCCCTCGAGCTTCGCGGGCAGCGGCTCGGTGCGGATCGGCTCGGCGACGGCGTTGCGGAAGATGGAATCTTCGGCGAACAGGGAACCAGTGGACGAAAGCGTCGCGACCATGAGCACTCTCCAAATCGGGGGATTCGACCACGGAACGAACGGGACGGGCGGCAGACGCAAAGCGCTTGCCACGCGAACGACACGAGTTGCAGGAGAGGGCTCCGCCCTGTGGCGACGGCGGAAGTGGGGGACATGCCCGCGTCGCTCAGTTCAGTCTTCGGCACACGCGCGCGCTGCGCTTTGAAACTCGGTGCCACGATTCGCTGCACGCAGCGTCGCTAGGCTTGGGCGTGCACGAGATCGAGTTTGATTCATCAACCAGTCGGTTCACCGTCGCGCGTACCACAAGCGGTGGGGGTGGCGGTGGGGGTGGCGGTGTGTCGGTCGCCGCGGGCGACGGGGATCCCTCGACCAACGCGGCGTGGGCGACGTTTGACGCCCGGTCGCTTGCGGAGATCGGGGCAGGGGGATCTGGTAGCGCTCGAGTAGTGGCGTCGGAGCTGCCGACCCGGGCGGGATTGACGCACGCACGCGCGCAGGTTGCGCGCGTGGTCGTGGTGCCGCGTGGTGCACAGACAGCGTCGGATGACATTGCGTCGGCGTTTGCGCTTTGGGGCGAGCGCGGGCGCACGCAGTTAGCGGAGCAACTCACGGGTGCGAAGCGGGCGGCGGCGGCGTTGGGCGTGCGGCTTGTGCTCTGGCCGCGGGTGGGGACGCTGGTCTCCGACATCCCGGGCGTGCTGAACCTGATCCGCGGGCACGAGGGGATCGGGGTGCTCTTCGATCCGGTCGCACTGCTCGCGCCCGATTCGAGTCGTTTCGCCAAGGACTTCTTCTTGCGTGCAGCCGAGGTTGTCGCCCACGCCGCGGCGGGGATCGATGCGGTGTACGTGGCCAGCGACACGCCCGCCGGTGTGGACGCCGCGTGGCTGGAGCCGGTGATCGCGGCTGCGATTGAGGCCCGTGTTCCCGTCTGCCGCGGGCCGCGGATGGGGGCGTAGCGGGCTAATCTTGAGGGCTCGAACGCGTTCTGTACGGAAGGAATCTCCCCGATGTCGACGGCTCCCTCTGCTGGTCCCACCCTTGATCACCCGACCTTCGCCAAGGTCAAGGCCCAGTTCCCGGGCAAGAAGTTCCGGGCCACCGAGTTCCGGGGCCAGGCGACCTTGGTCGTCGAGCCCGCCGATCTGCACGCGGTGATGGCGTTCCTCAAGAACGACTCCGGCTACGACTTCCTGTCGGACGTGATCGGCATCGACTATCTCAATTACCCGACGCCCCAGCCGGGCCGCTTCGCCGTGGTGTACAACCTGATCGCCTTCGCGACGGACCTGCGTTTCTTCGTGAAGGTGTACCTCAACCCCTCGATCCCGACCGACGGCATCGAGGAAGACCCGGCCCTCTACGTGGACAGCGTCTGCGACCTCTGGGCCGGCGCGGAATGGACCGAGCGCGAGGTCTTCGACATGTTCGGCATCCGCTTCAAGAACCACCCCGACCTGCGTCGCATCCTGACGTGGGAGACGTACCCGGCGCACCCGCTCCGCAAGGACTATCCGGTCCGCGGCCGCGG
>CANHCQ010000023.1 GCA_947459215.1 Phycisphaerales bacterium | reverse complement strand
CGATCTTTTCCATCGAGGCATTGCGCTGCGAGGCCAGCCGGACGGCGGACTCACGGAACTCGCGGGTGTACACCTTGCGTGCCATGTTCGGACTCCTGTCGAACCATAACCGAGGTCCAACGGTGTCCGAAAGTCTTGGGCAGGGTCACTCCGTTAAGTGTAGTACTTATTCATACATAGAACGCGCCGCGAGGCCTTGACGCATCGTGAGCCGGTTTGTAAACTCCGCGCGCCACGCGGTGGTCGCGTCGGCATACGAACGGAGGTTGGTATGAATCGTTTCCGGGAAAGACGATGCCGTGCAGTTCAGACTCTTGCGGTTCTAGCCTTGTCGGGCACGTGCGGCAGCGTGATGGCTGCTGGTGTTCCGACGGGGCCCGCTGAGCTTGCGCCGACGGATCTGATTGGGCGGCTCGGGCAGAGTTCTCTGGCAATCGACGTCACCGGCGATTGTCGGGTGAGCGAGCTAGACATCATCCTGAATGCCATTGCTGCTACACAGTCGGTGAGCGATGCCGACGGGGATGGTGTGCTGACGTATCAGGATCGTCTTGCAGATATGGCGCAGCTTGTGCGTCGTAGCGTCGCCGATTTCGATAACGACGGATTGGTATCCGATGCGGACGTCGTCCACGTTCTCGAGATGGCGGCGTTCACCGGAGATGTCGAAGCCGACGTAAACCTTGACGGGATGACCGACCTGAGCGATGTTCTCATCACCGCGGATCGTGTCGGGATCGAGGTGGCTGCCGCGACAGATCAGGTGGCGGAGACGCTTCTGACGTACGCCGACTATGTCCGGCAGTACGATGCCACGTCTCTTCTGGCGACTTGCGCGGGTGGTACGACCGCGAGCGACCATTCAAAGTCGATCAGTGAGACATACCCAAGTGATCACGGAAGCGGATTCTCGGGCTGGTACCCGGGGAATCACATGTTCACGATCACCTCGGAGTGGCCGCGTCTGCCACGCGGTCACAACGGCGTGATCAGCCAAGGCACGCACTTCATCAATTTCTCCCAGTACCAGTGGCCTCCGAATCACTCCTACGCGGTCTCCAAGGAGTGGGGTGTGAACCCCGGGGATCACAGATCGACCTTGAGCGAGGAATGGAAGCATCAGCCTGATCACCGTGCCGAGGTGAGCAAGTCGTGGCCTCCTCCGGAGAAGCACGACAACTCCATCAGCCGCACGTTCCCACCAAACCACAAGGGTGATCTGTCCGCGCAGCGTCGTCCAACACCCCATGCGACCGCGGTATCTGGTACGTGGCATGACGGGTCGACGTCGTCCAACAGCCACGGTACCGCGTTCTCGGCCAAGTGGCCGACGAACCACTCGAAGTCCGTATCCGGCAGTTGGCCGGGATCACAGCACCATGGTGGAGTGAGTGCGATGTGGCCGCCGAATCACCATTCGGCAGCATCGACGACGTGGCCGCCTCAGACGTTCCCGCAGTGGCCCCCGACGCACTTCGCGACTGTGTCGGCGGATTGGGGCAACCCGGTCCCTGGGCCGTGGCCGGTGTTCCCGCCCGATCACAGTTGGTGGACCACCGCTATGGACGTCGTTCCGCTGATCCCGTCCGGGAAGTAGCCCCGCATCGGGGGCAATAGCTCCCGTTACTGCACGCACGCTGCCTCGGCGTGTGTGCGGTTTGATACGGTCGAATCTGTCACCAGGGCGAGTCGCCAAGGAGAGTGAGAAAAACATGCTGACGCGTCAATGTCCTGCCCACATCGCTGCGGCCGTTGTCTTTCTTGGGTGCAGCCACACACTCGGTCAAGAACAGGCAGCGGGAGTCACTCTAAACGCGCTTACGCCGGTGCAAGGTCCTGTGTGGTTCAACGTTGACTTTGTTCGAGCGAAGTGGGAGTCCTCCGGGGTACACGCGGTCTCGCCGCGGGCGTGCAGGGAGTGTCCACGGGTGGACTTCGACGACCCGGCATCAGTGGTGCAGTTTGTTCTGACGCACTTGGAGCCCGAAGAACGAGTGTTTCCATCAGAGCAATACTTCTACTACAGATTCCCGTTGGGGACGCGAGTAGTGAGTGGGAACATCCGATTCGTCGACGTGCAGAAGGGCATTCTCCATGTTGGATACTTCGACGAAGCAGATCGGGAGAGTGTCCGACTGGCTGAGATTGTGGATGGGCGTGACGGTACTGTGCGAGTATCGGAAGACGGAGCGACCGTGGATGTCGTATATCGCGGTCTGCAGCGCCGATTTATCCTTGATCGCAGTTGGGCACAGTCTGCAGAGGCAGTGCCACTCCTTGAGTCTGAGCGGCTCGTGTCGGGGGTGCTCGATGAATCCGGCTTTTACTTGTGGCTTCTGTTTGACGAGCGGTTGAAGCAGTTCTTCTACGTTCTGAACGAAGCGCAGCCGTTGCCCGATCGACTCGCGGTTGCCCGCCCGGAAGCTCCGCGTCTCGAAGTGGGTGTGGAGTCACGCTTTGTCTTCTACACGGACGCGCCGACCAATCGGCGTATTCTGGTGGCGGTGTCAAGCGACGCGATCGCTCGGAACAGCTACTACGACGGTCCTTTCGATCAAGTGCCTCCGAACCTCCCGATCAAGGCGATGCTGGAAGCGGCGTATCCGTACGTGTCGATGAGGGGAGGAATCGATGAGCACGGCAATTTCGTTGGTCTGCAGCACCAGCGGGTGGCCATCAGTCCCTATCAGAGCTACGAGAGGCTCGACCAGATCGTGGCTTTTCTGACAGATGCGTATGCTGGTGACGCCCGAGATGCCAAGCGGTGGGGCAGCATGACGTACGAGACCAAGTCCCGCTTCCACGAGCAGTTGCAAGCACAGGAACGTCGGGAGAAGACGGAGTCGATCGAAGCCGGGTTGGGAAATCTGACGGTTCGCTCGCACGATCGAGCCGTCAGCAAGTTGTGGCCGGCAAATCACTGGCGCCACGTCAGCGCGAAGTGGCCCAACGAGGAGCCTGGGCGAATCAGCTCATGGCCAGCGAATCACGCGCTGGAGGCGAGCAATGCGGCGCCACGGAATGCTCAAGGGGACGTCCATGATCCTTCGACGAGTAGTCGGTAATGTAGCGTTGGGACTAGTGCTCGCCTTGGTCTTGCTGATTGCGCCGACGCTGCATCTCGCAAAGGCTCGAGAGCCGGTAGCTGCGGGCGATTGGAAGTGGCCCGGTGTCGTCCCACAGCATTGGCCGACAAGTCCGGTCGGAGCATTCTCTTCGTTCAATGAACGTCGGGTCGCGTTCGGACTGACCGAGCTTTATGTCGGTGTGGTGACGGGCCCGATTGGCGGGGATGTCTTTGAGTTCCAACGCTTGGAGTTCGGGGTTCCTTTGCGCGCGGCATACGTGGACCTGAGGATGGAGCACCGACCGGGATTGCCGTCCGGAACTCGCGATTTCCCGAAGCTGGCGATGTTTGACCAAGGCTTTATGTTGCGCCCTCTGGACTCGCTCCCGTTTCGGGGCTGGATTGCTCCTTTGCGAATCCATCCGGTTCCATTCGTGGCGAATTGGGCCGTGATCTCGATTGCAGTGTGGCTCTTCCGTCGGAGTCAAGACGCGATTCGGTCGCGTTGGATTCGCCCGATGTCCGTTGGCCCGTCCGCCGCGGGCTAGTGGCATGCGGAAGGGCCGCGCTCCGCCACAGCCGCCTTCAGATCGCGGGCAGGCCGTCGCGCTCGTCCGAAAGCCCGATTCCGGATTGGCCTTTGCCGCCCGACTGGGGATAGCCTCTGTTGACACAACTTTGTGTCAACGAGTCGTTGCTGTGAGGTCGGGCGGAGATAGGAACAGAGATGGCCAAGAAGGCACAGTCGTCGGGTTCATTGGATTCACTTTCCATCGCGGAACTGCAGGCGGAGATCCGCCGCCGCACGGGAACCCTGGCGAGCTTGCAACGCAAACGCGAGCGTGCGGCAAAGAAGCTCGCAGAGATCGACGCTCTGATCGCTCAGCACGGTGGGTCGGTGCGCGGCGCGGGCACCCGGGCAAGCAATGCGATCAGTCTCGTGGATGCGATGCAAAAGGTTCTTCGTGGCAAGACGATGGGCGTCAGCGAAGTTGCCGACGCGGTTCGCGCTTCTGGCTACGTGACAACCTCGCCGAACTTCCGCGTGATCGTGAACCAGACGTTCATCAAGCACAAGAAGATATTCAAGCGGATTGGACGCGGCCAGTACACAGTGAGCTGACGATCACTTGGACGCGGCCCGTTCCGCGTCCTTGACGAGCTGCTTCTGGCGGACCAGCATCAGGTCGATCGGCCGCGGGCAGGCGGCCCAATCACGCTGCGCTGTGCCACGCATCATCCGCTGCTTGGAGCGGGTGATCGTGCCGACCGGGCAAGCGGGTGCGTTGCACTGATCCGTCCCACCGACCTCGGCTCTGCGAGGTCCAGACCTCTGTGACAATCCCCACAACCCCCACGCCCACGCCACTCCCCTCACCGCCCCAGCAAACTCTTCCTCCCCACCTCCACCGCCGGCGAAAAGTCCGCCCCCTCCCTCTTCCCCAAGAGCGCCTCTACTCCCTCTTCCGCCACAACACCCAGCGCATCCCAAGAAATCGGCAGGTCCATCGGCGCGTTCTCAGCGTCTACACAACGTCGTCGTTGTGCGCACACCACGCGAACACTTTTCTCCCCACCTTCCGACTTTCCGACCCAATCTCCCCGCCCCCCGCCGCGGCCACGACTTACGCCGTTTCCGCCCGCCGTAAGTCCTGATTCCCCGCGCCCACACCGCCGCCGTTGTGCGCACAAATGAGGCCCAAGCCCCCTAGGTAGAGGGACCCCCCTCGTCGCGTCTTCCAATCTCCAACTCTCCGCTACTCCGTCGCTCCGTCGCTTCGTCTCTCCGTCTCTCCGTCTCTCCGTCTCTCCGTCTCTCCGTCTCTTCGTCTTTTCTCTCCCATGCTCAACCAAGTCCTCACGTCTCTCCTCCACACCCGCGACTCCATCGCCGACGCCGCGGCCGCGCTCAACCTCCCTCTCTCTGAGTTCGTCGCCATCGCCACCTCACCCCAGGCCCAACACATCCTCGCCCAAGTCGAAGCCCTCGAGAAACGCCGCGCCGAAGTCCTCCAGGCCGCCGCACTCGCCGCCGCTCTGCAAACCCTTCACGCTCTCACCGATGCTGATTCCTTAGGTGACGACGACACCCGCAACATCCAACGCAAGTCCGCCGTCGCCATCCTCACCCACACCCGCGCCACCGCCCGACTCGCCCTCGACACCAAGCGCGCCGAGTCCCTCGCCCTCCTCCGCGCTCAGCAATGCCAGCGCCGCGCGAAGGACCGCTCGCCCCTCCCGGACGGAGCAGTCGCTGAAGTGACTTTCCGCGGCGGCGGATCAACGCTTCGCGCCGGCCGTCGCGCATCCGCGACGCGTCGCCGCCCCACACCGCAAGTCGCCCCATCCGCGATCCTCGCGCGGCGAACCACCCGCACTTGCGCGCTTCAGTGCCTTCGAAAAAGGCCCGACTGCTTCCAGATCGATGCACGTTCCATCGTCCCGCGGCATGCAATGCTCGCTTGCGGAGCCCTCCGATCGCCAAAGCCGCGCCGCGTGCACGCGCCCGCGAGATCTCCGCCCACGATCGGGCGGCCATCGCCGATCAACCCTCGGTCAGCACCTCCACAAGAATGAGTCACAGCGAGCCTGAGATGCACCCAGCCAGATTCGATATCGTGCTGCTATGAACACGCCACTCATTCTCACATTCGTCGGCCTCGGCCTGATCATCGGTGTCCTCTGGTTCCTCACGCGACTACTCGAAGCCCGCAAGCCCGCGGCCAACGCCGACAGCGCAGCCGACGACGCCGAGACCGGCAACGAGCCTCTCCCCTACATCACCCGCGATGCCCTGCTCACCGCCGCCGAGCGGTCCTTCTTCGCCGCACTGCAGACCGTCTGCAACGGCCGCTCGCTGATATTCGCGCAGGTGCAGTTGAGCAAGCTCATCTACCCGCGCTCGGGCGTGCCCCGCTGGCAGACCTACCAGAACAAGATCGATCGCAAGTCCGTCGACTTCGTGCTCGTCGATCCGGACAGCCTGAAAGTGCAACTCGTCATCGAGCTCGACGACCGCTCGCACGAACGCAAGAGCCGCCAGGATCGCGACGACTTTGTCAACCGTGCCATCGCCGCCGCTGGACTGAAATTGCTCCGCATCCCCGCCGCCGCGAGCTACGACGCGACCGCCCTTGAGGCCCGAATTCGGCAAGCGATCAAGGGTGCGGCCGAATCTCCGTCCGGCGCGTTGCAGTCGTAACGCTCAGAACACGACGGCATCACGTCCGCCACCCATGGCGATTCGCCACGACGAAACCTCGTCGTCTGCTCGTGCGTTGGTGCGGCCGCCTTGCCTTACGAGCCAGTGACCCAGATCGCCACCGTCTCGGTGACGGTCAGTGTCACATCGTTCCCGACCGTGACATTGCCGAGATTCACATCCGGCTTCACGCGGATCACGCGCTCCTTGCCCGCCGGGCCGCGGACGGTGACCGTGCGGAACACCGAGTCCACCGCGAGCACGCGGGCGGTCAGCAGCGCCGTGCTGGTCACGACCATGCCGGGCTTCTCGCCAAGCCGCGTACGGGACACATCGGTCACGGTTCCCGCAACCGGCTCACCCTGGCTCGGTCCGACTGAAACGGCGACCGAATCCGCGACCATCGCGTGCACCGTGTCGCCGACGCGGATCTGTGCGAAGTTCCGTACCTCCGGGCCGCACTTGTACGTCGTGACAACGCCGTCCTCCCACCGCAGCGTCACGTCGCGCGTCGCCGAGTCGATCGCTTCGACCCGAGCTGTGGTGGTCACGCCGTCGGTCTCTGCTTTGGTCACCGTCTCATCCGCCGGCTTGTTGGTGTTGCAGGCGCCCAGCACGAGCACGGAACCCAACGCGACGCCCATGACAACACTGCGGACTCGGATCGACTGCATTGAAGACTCTCCAGGAAAGTGATTGATGAATCGGACGACCAAGCCGCAAGCCTATCCGATCGTGGCGCGACTGTCATCCGCGGCGGGGGCAATCCGTCATCAAGATGCCCCAGATGGTCCCGCGGGGGAGCAATCTACCATCCGGCATGAACCTCGTTGACAAGGTCCGATCGATCGCCGCGGATCTCGCCGCCAAGCGAGAAAACAGCTCTGAATCCTGGGCGCTGGCCGCCCGCCTGCTCGGTCGCATCAGCAACGACGCGGCAGCCATCGAAAGAGTCACGACCTCAAAGGATCCGGCTGCGCTGACGGCGCTGCTGGACACCATCGAAGGCAAAGCCGCCGCCGCGGCTGCGGCGCCGCTTCCGGAGTTTCCCGCTTCCGAACTCGACGCAGCGATGCGGGCGTTCCACAAGCGCCTCAAAGTCTCTCGGCTTGCCGACGAATCCAAGCTTGGCGGGCGTTACACGTCGGGAGGGCGCAAGTCCGAGATTGACGCCATGCAGCCGCCCGATGGTTTTCCGATGGAGATCTGGCCCGCGCTGGTTCGCGCCGGCAAGCTCAAGGATGCCGGCGGCGGGTTCTACCGCGAGCCGTAGCGACGTCGAGTCGATGCGGCGGCGGCAATCGCCAGCAATGCGGTCGCCGACGGCGTCGGGATCGCCGTCAATTCGGCCATGATTGAGGCATCGAAGTACGCGTTCGACGCGGCATCGCCGTTGTGGTAGAGGCGCAGCGACTCGGGAGGCATCCAGCGGATCGGTCCGACCGTGGGCGTGGTCTTCAGATCATCGATGCCGTCGGCACCGAGCAGCACCGACGCGTCGGCGAGCGATGCGAAGTTGCCGTAACGAGTCGTGAGCAGAATGTTGCGAGCTGCCAGATCGCGGTGGATGACACCGTCGGCAGCGATGAAGGCCGAGGACGTCCACGAGGACATGAATGATTCGAAGTGCTGGGGCTCGAACGCTTGCCATGGATTCGGGGGCGAGGGGAGGCTGCGTTGGTGAAAGGGATTGCTGCCGCGGACACCCTTGTCCTTGTAGAGGGGATTGTTCTTGACCTTGTCGCTGGTGCCACCAATATCGACCAGCTCGACCTCGTGCATCCCTTCGAAGCGAATCGTGTGGGTCGCTTGGGGCAAGGAGAGCAGATCGCCGCCGGGTGTGAGTGTCACGACGATCGAGTACGAGGCCCAGACGATCTCGGCCCGGGCGGAGCCAGCAAGAAGCGCCACAGCGGCGCACGAGAGTGCAGCAATCTTTACGGTCTTGTCCTCTCAGAGAGTGGCATGCGAACAAACGTCAATCGGGGGCGGAAACCCCGGTCCAGAATGATCTCAGAACGGCTGGTGTGATGCAAGCGAAATGTTCGCAGGTCGGCCGCTCGGTGTGCATGCAGCGTTCGTACGAGCACGACGCGAACGGAAACTTGCAACGAAATCGGGACGATTCGCCTCATCGAACGCGCCGATCAGTTGGAGTGTGTCGATAAAATGAAAGTGTGAGGATGGGGAGTGGTGGGGGAGAGGTGGGGCTCGCGGCCTGTGCCGCGGAAAGGGGGCTCCGATGAACGCGCTGCACTCGTTCGATGCCTTCGAACTGCGTGGCCGCAGCTTCGAGGAGCGGTACTTTCACATGAAGGACGCCGAGCTCGTAGAGAAGCTTCACGCGGTGTTCCGACGCAGCTTGGATCGCGACGAACTCAAGAAGATCACCGGCCTCAGCGACGAAGCGATCTTGGATCGGCTGCTTGATCTCAACGTTCGGGGCGAGATGATGACGGCGTTCAAGCTGCTGCCGCTGGTCGAGATCGCCTGGGCTGATGGCACGTTGGATCATCGCGAGGCGGACGCGGTTGCGCACGCGGCTTCGCGTTTCGGCGTCACGCCCGGACCGGCGATGGAGCGACTCCGCGAGTGGCTGCGGCGCGGTCCGACGCCGGAGCTGCGTGCCCTGTGGCGGCGGTACGCCGAGGAGCTCCGCAAGACGCTCACGCCTCAGCAGCTCGATGAGTTCCGGGACGACCTGCTCAAGACCGCGCGCGGGATCGCGGACTGCAGCGGCGGCGTGCTCAACGTGTTCTTCAACACCAGCGAGTCCGAGAAACGCATCATCGAGGCGGTTCGCGCGGCGCTGACGCACGAGCGCTCGCCGGACAGCGGACCAAGTCCGACCGAGATCGCCGAGAGAGTCGGCTGGACGATGCTGTGAATGAAGCGCGTGTGTTCGGAGGTCTGCATCGGAGTGGCTCGGGGCGTTTGGCGTCTCTCGAACCCTGGGGCGACTCAAGGCCGCCGATGCACGCCGCTCTCGGAAGCCCTCGACGCGTCCGCCTCCGCCTCGTTACCATTGTCGAGTCTGGAGGTCCTTCATGAAACTGAGTCGCTTTGTCGTTTGTGCCGGTTCCATTGTTGTTGTCGCTCTGTCTGGCTGCGAGGCCACGCCGAAGCAGCAGGGCAGCCAGTCGCAGCTCACTGCGACGTACAAGATGGGCGCGTTGTCGGCGGTGGTACCCGCCAAGGTGCCGGCGGTGATGGCCGCGGCGGAGCAGACGCTGCGCGATCGCGGCTACGCGATCGAGTCGAGTGCGTCAACGACCGAACAGGGGGGCATCATCGCTCGTCCGCCCGCGTACAACCTCGGCAAGATCATGAAGATCGACGTCGCGAGCACGGCGACGGATGAGACGACGATCACGCTCTCGACCAACCCGTGGGACGAGACGCTGCTGCGGATCACGCTGGATCGGATTCTGGCGCGGCTGGGGATGTGAGGGTGGCAGTGGGGCAGTGGGGCAGACATGCAGTGCAACAAGAAAGCCGCGGGTGGCCGCGGCTTTTTGCTTGATTGTTTGAGTTGTCTCGTTTCGCGATCTGTTGCTGCGGTCCGATTTAGCGCTTGTCGATGCCGACGTACGCCACGGCGTGCGGGCCGGTGTAGTCGGCGTCGGGGCGGAAGAGGCGGTTATCGCTGAGCTGCTCGATGCAGTGGGCAGACCAGCCGCCGGCGCGGGCGATGACGAAGCTGGGGGTGAACAGGTCGAGCGGCAGGCCGATGCAGTGGTACGTGGTGGCGCTGTAGAAGTCGACGTTGGGGTAGATGCCCTTGGCGGCCTTCTCGCGGTTCATGACGGCCTCGATCGCGGTGCTCTTTTCGAACAGCGGCATGTTGCCGGTGTCTTGGGCGAGCTGCTTGGCGAGGACCTTGAGGTGGGTGGCGCGGGGGTCGTAGGCCTTGTAGATGCGGTGTCCGAAGCCGGGGATCTTGTCCTTCTTGGCGAGCTTGTCTTGGATGAACTTCTCGCAGTCGGCGACGGTGGGGATCTGGTTGAGCATCTTCATCACGCCCTCGTTGGCGCCGCCGTGGAGCGGGCCGCGGAGCGAGCCGATGGCACCTGTGATCGCGGAGTAGATGTCGCTCTCAGTGGAGATCAGCACGCGGGCGGTGAAGGTCGAGTTGTTGAAGCCGTGGTCGGCGTGGAGGACGAGACAGACGTCCATGGCCTTGGTCATGGCCGCGGTCGGCTTCTTGCCGTTGAGCATGTAGAGGAAGTTCTCGGCCAGGCCCATGCTCTTGTCGGGGCGGACGAGGGCCTTGCCCTGGCGGTAGTTGTGGAAGTAGGCGAGAAGCGTGGGGACCTGAGCGAGGATCGAGAGCGCCTTGTCGCGGAGGGAGGGGATATCGATCGCGTTGGGCTTGGGGTCGTGCAGGCCGAGCGAGGAGACGAGCGTGCGCACGGCGTGCATGGGCTCGGCGGTCTTGGGGAGCGTGTGGAGCAGATCTTCGACGCCCTTGGGGATCTCGTAGCGGGCCCTCAGCGAGCTCTCGAAGTCGCTCAGCTCGGACTTCTTGGGGAGGCGGCCGTTCCACAGGAAGAAGACGGTTTCTTCGAAGGTGGAGTGGGTGGCCAGATCGCCGATCGGGATCCCGATGTACTCGAGCACGCCCTTCTCGCCGTCGATGAAGGAGAGCTTGGTCTGAGCGGCGACAACGCCTTCGAGTCCTTTGGAGTACGCGGCCATGAGGGATTCCTTCGAGCGGAAAGGTGAACCGGAAAGCCATCCCGGAACCGCTTGTCGCGGACGGTCGAAAACGCCGCTCCGGCCCGGGCCCCGACTATAGAAACCGCGCCGCCAACCCTCCAGCGCGGGAAGCGGTTCGACGCCGCATTTCGGGTCGGATTCACGGGTGCGGGACCCTGTCGGAGATGGAGGGGGCAAGGGGGGGCACCCGGCCTCGGGAGCGGGCGGGCGAATTCCCGCTCAACAACTCTCGTTCTCGGTCGTCTTCTCGCATCTCTTGCCGCTCACCCCGTGGTACTGCCCCGTACCATGAGGCGTGATTCTTCCTCTCGGCACAGATCGGCCGCTGCGTCGGCCGACGCTGGTCAACCACATCCTCATTCTGTTCAACGTCGCGGCGTTCTGCCTGTGCGCAGCGCTGACGGGCTTTGCGGACAAGGAGTTCGGGTGGGTGGTCCGGACGTTCGGCCTGAGCCGAGAGCACATGGACTGGTGGAGATGGATCACGTACGCGTTCGTGCACGCGGACTTGTTGCACATCCTGGGCAACCTGCTGTTCCTTTGGGTTTTCGGCCCCACGGTGGAGGATCGGCTGGGGCGGATCGGCTATGTAGTCTTCGTGCTGCTGGGCGCAGCGGCGGCGGGGGCTGGGCACATCGCGGCAAGCAAGTTCGCGTTGGTGGTGGGCGCCTCAGGGGTGGTGTCGGGTGTGACGGGCGCTTTTTTGATCCTGTGCCCGCGGGCAAACATCCGCACGTTTGTGTTCTTCATCCTGATCGGAGTGTTCAACATTCCGGCGCTGTGGTACATCGCGTTCTGCATCGCCCGGGACGTCATCGGCTTTGGCCACGGCAGCCGCGATGTGTCGTACGCGGCCCATCTTGGCGGTTATGTATTTGGGGCTTCGATCGCGCTGCTGCTGCTGGCGACGAAGATCCTGGCCCGTGAGGATTACGACGTGTTTTACATGATCCGCCAGGCGCGGCGTCGGCGCGAGATCAACGAGGCGGTGCGTGAGGGTCAGCAGCGGCAGTATCGCGGTGCCGGGTCGGTGGACACGAAGGCGAAGCGGGGCAAGGCGGTGATCGAGATTCCTGAGGTGCCGATCGAGATTGCCAGCGCCCGGGCCGCACTATCCGCGGCGCTCAGCGGCGGCGACCGAGAGGGCGTGGTGACGCATTACCGCACGCTGACGACGGCGGTCGATGCGGCGAAGGCATCGAAGCAGAACTTCAACGCGGCCCTCGAGGTGATGCCAAGCCGTGCGCAGCTCGATTGTGCGAACCGGCTCTTCGAGCTGGGCGAGCGGGCTTTGGCGGCGCGGGCATACCGAGGCTTTCTGAATCAGTACGAGCGAGATCCGCAAGCGGGAGTGGTTCGTGTGATGCTGGCGCTCTTGATGGTCCGGTATCTGGAGCAGCGCGACCAGGCCCGCGGTGTGCTCGACGACGCGATCCGCGTGCTGACCGAACGCGGCAACGACGACGAGCACCTGTCGCTCGCGCGGAGTCTTCTCGCGGAGATCGGTCCCAAGCAGCAGGCAACCTGACCATGGCACGTACACGCATCAAGATCTGCGGCGTTCGGGACGAAGAGGCGGCGCTGGCAGCGGTTGATTCCGGTGCGGACGCGATTGGCTTTATGTTCGTGCGATCGAGCGTGCGGTACATCGATCCTGCGGAGGCGGCAGAGTTGATGACGATGCTGCCACCGATGGTGGCGAGCGTTGGCGTGTTCATGAATACGCCGATCGATTCGTTCCTCGACATCGAGGAGCAGTGCCCGACGACGCACACACAGTTGCACGGCGAGGAGAGCGAGGAACTGATCGCGTCGTGCGCGCCGATCATCAAGGCCATTCGATTCTCGCCCGCGACGATCGCGGATGATCTGGAGCGGCTGAACGAGAACGACAACGTCGAGGCGATCCTGATCGACGGGCCGAGCCCGGGTGCGGGCGTGCCGTTTCAGTGGACGGACCTCCAGCCGCACTTGGAGAACCTCGCCAAGCCGGTGTTCCTGGCGGGCGGGCTGACTCCGGAGAACGTGGGCGAGGCGGTGCGGACGCTGCGGCCGTACGGCGTCGATGTGTCAAGCGGCGTTGAACGCGATCGAGGGGTGAAGGACCCAGCGTTGATCGAGGCGTTCTGCGAGGCGGTGCGGCGGGCGGATATGGCCGGTGACTAGACATCCCCGCTCGTGCCTCGAAGCAGGTTCGGCAACGGTGCACCCTGACAGCAGTACAACGGTGGGTGAAGATTGTCGCGCTTATTCACAATGAGCGAACCGTTCGACGTTGCTTTGCGTCTCTGTTGTTATGCGGTGGACTTTCCAGAGGCCCTGCGGCGAAGCCGCGGACGGGTGACCAATCGGGGTTGCCCGTTGACGATTTCGGCTGTCGAAGCACATCATTGACGGCTATGGGACAAGCGGCCTTCGGAGTGCCGCGGCGAGGTCGTCGACGGACTCGTCGATGGATCGTCCGTCGATCTCTACGACGTTGTCGGCGAGGGATCGGTAGAGCGGGTCGCGCTCCGCAAAGAGCCGTTCGATCTCGTCCAGAACGGACGCTCCGGTGAGGCTGGGGCGTGTCGAGAGGTCTGTTGCGCTGAGTCTGGATCGGAGTGTGTCGGGCGTGCCGCGGAGATAGACGAGGCGTGCGCCTTTGGCTCGGAGTGTGGAGAGAGCGGGGATGGCGCCATGGGCGGTGGGGGTGCCGCCTCCGAGGGCGAGGACGCCGGCTGCGGCGCAGCGCGGCATCTGGAGCGCGCGGACCTCAGCGTCGCGGAAGGCGGGGAGGCCGAGTGTGTGAATCGCCTCGGCGGCCGAGGCGACACGCAGAAGACCCGCCGTGACGATGTCGAGATCAACGAAGTCGGTGATGAGGCGAGCGGCGAGGAGCTTGCCGAGCGTGCTCTTGCCGCTGCCGCGGAGGCCGAGGAGGATGGTTTGTGGAGGGAGCAAGAAGGTGTGAGGGATGAGGTTTGAGGACAGCGAGAAGATGTCGGGGCGGAGGGTGGAGTCGAGGCGGAGGCAGCCACCTGTGAGGGTCAGAGCAGACTTCAGCGACGATCGGATCGACTCGAACCTCAGACCTCCAACCATTCCGCTCCCCACAGCCTATCGCAACCCCACCGCGTTCACCAATGAAAAAGGCAGGCGAAGGCCTGCCTTGTGTGAGTCCAGGGGTCAGGGCTTGCTCAGGCGCGGCTCTGGTAGCTGCCGTCTTCGGTCGAGATGCGGATGGTCTCGCCCTGCTTGATGAAGGCGGGGACGCGGACCTTGAGGCCGGTCTCGCACTCGGCGTCCTTGGTCTGGTTGGTGACGGTGGCGCCCTTCACTTCGGGCGGGCAGTCGGTGATGGTGAGCTCGACGGTGGGGGGGAGCTCGATGGTGATGGGGTTGCCGTCGAAGAGCAGGACCGTGCACTTGCTGTTGGCGCGGATGTACTTCAGCGTCTTGCCCAAGAGCTGCTCGTTGAGCTGGTACTGCTCGTAGGACTCGGTGTCCATGAACGTGGCACCCTGGCTGTCGGAGTAGAGATACTCCATCTCGCGCCGGTCGAGGTCGAGGATTTCGATGTCCTCGGAGGGCTGCATGCGCTTGTCGAGGGTCTTGGCGGCGATGATCTCGCGGTACGTGAGCTGGACGAAGGCACGGAGGTTGCCGGGTGTCCGGTGCTCGACACCGACGACCACGCACATCTTGCCGTCCATCTTGAAGCCCATACCCGGACGCATGTCGCTCGCTTTCATCGTTGCCTTCCCGTGCGGCCGGGCCGCGGTGCTGACCAAACTCGACCCGAAACCCGACGCCGGGAACGCGAGCCGAAACCGTGCCGGCTCGGCCTCGCAAGTCACCTTCGGACCGGCGGTTGCGGGGCGGCGGACGGTGTGAATCCTCGATCAAGACGGGTCCGAAACCCGACCGAAACGAGGGGCGGATGATAGGCTCCGGGCGTTCAATGATCGACTTTGGCGCCTGCGTCTCTTCGGGGCATTGCAGGCGAACACATTGGCAGCTATCCGGGCCTCCTTTGCGGCCCCGGCGTTATCAGGAGATCTTCATGCTCGCCGAACCGAACTTTGTCACGCTGTCTCGACGCGGATTCCTCGGAGCGGCGGCTGCCGCGGCAGGGACTGTGCTGCTGCCGGGGCGCGGCTGGGCGCGCCAGCCTGCGCTCGGGACGACGTGGTTTGAGTGGAAGAAGCTGACGCAGAACGTGTACGTCGCGGCGGGGGAGGGCGGGAATTCGATCGCGATCGTGGGCAAGGGCGAGTTGATCCTGGTGGACTCCAAGAACCCCGGGTTCGGCGCGACGCTCCGGCGCGAGGCGGAGGCGTTGGGCCATGGTCCGGTGCGCACGCTGATCAATACGCACCACCATGCCGATCACGTCGGCGGCAACAGCGCCTTCACCAAGGACTGCGTGGTCCTCGCGCATGCCAACGCGAAGCCGCGATTCGCCGCCCAGGAGAAGCGGCTGGTTGATGGCGGACGGAACTCGATCGGCCAGGTCGCCAAGAACCCCAAGAGCGGGAAAGAAGCAGTGATCAAGGACCTGGAGGCATATGTTGCCTCGGCGCCGAAGGCGTCGGACTTTGAGCCGACGAAGACGATCGCGACGAGCGAAACGTTGACGATCGCGGGTGTGAAGATCGAGCTCACGCATGTCGGGAACGGGCACACCGACAACGATTTGATTGTGTATCTGCCAGACGAAAACCTGCTGCACGGCGGCGACCTGCTCTTTCACAAGGTCTGGCCCTTTGTCGATCGCCCGGGCGGATTCAACAGCGAGGGCTGGGCGAAGAGCGCGGAGAAGATCATCGAGATCGCGGGCGAGAAGGGCGTTGTGGTGCCGGGCCACGGCGCGGTGGGTGATCGCGAGATCGCGCAGAAGCAGCGGCAGTTCTGGATCGCGATGCGGATCAAGGCGCAGTCGGCGGTGCAGGCCGGCGAGACGCGTGAGCAGTTCATCAAGCGGCCGTGGGATGAGTACAAGGACTACGGCGCGGCGGACTGGATCAAGCCGATCGCGCTGGGCGGGGTGTACGACGAGGCGGCGGGTGTTCCGGTCGGGTAGGGCCATCGAGCCAGCTTATGGTCCTATAACTGCCGAATGACCGGTGCCGCGGCGTTGGGGTGATCACTTCAATCTCGCGAGTATCGCGAGCATTGCCGACGTTTCGGCGGAAGGGTGCTCGACTCGGATACGCCCGTCCGTTAACATGGAACGACCCATGCATCGGTGAAACACCCGGTGATCGTCGGATTCCATAGGAGTTTCTTCGGGATTGCTGCGGATGTTCCGCGGCAGTCGCGGGGTGGTGCCGAGGCGTTTCCGCCGCCGAAGCACCGTGTTTGCAGGAGAGAGACAAATGCGAGTTTCCATGTTCTCGGCCAGCGCCGCGGCGCTGGTTGCTGTCGCCGGTGTGGCCTCGGCCCACGGCTTGATCCGCTCGGGCGGTCTGTCGCCCAACCACAGCGCCCTGAGCATCGGGCAGTCGGGTGCGCTGCTCGGCAGCTATACGCTCGGCAACGCCAACCCCACGCTCGCGACCACGCCCTTCGCCTCCGGTTCGGGCGGCGACGCGGCCCTCTACACCGACGTTGTTTCGCCCTACAACACGACCGCGAACTACCAGAGCAACTTCGGTTCGACCACCACGACCAACCAGCTCAGCGCGTTCAAGTGGTACATCAACGGCAACACCGGCGCCGGCGGCACCCGCAACGCCATCGGTGACGGCTCCTACGGCTCGATCACCAGCCAGACCTACAGCGGCAACACCTCGGTCATCACCTACAACAACATGGGCACCGGCTCCTGGCGCGGCAACATCAAGATCACCACCACGATCTTCGATGGCGCTGGCAACGGGAAGGTCAACGTCTACTCGAAGCTCGAGTTCACCCGCGTCGGCGGCCTGTTCAACGACGCCTCCACCTACAACCTCTCCATCGGCTCGCTCACCGACCTCGACATCGGTTCAAACGGTGGCGCCAGCGACACCGTCACCAACACCAGCGGCGTCGGCGAGCGTCGTCTCAAGTTCACCGACAGCAGCAGCATCTTCGGCGAGGCCGTCGGCAAGGGCGCGACCTCGTTCCTCGCGGGTTCGCGCAGCGCCACCAACACGGCGTTGGACGGCGCGGCGGCCTTGGCCGGCACGATCGGCGCCGCCGGCGACCTGGCCGCGGGCTTCGTGTGGGACATCGGCAGCGTCGGCGCGGTCGGCACCACGACCACCGCCGAGCTCGCCTTCTCCATCGGTCAGGCGGCCGTCGTCCCGACCCCCGGCTCGCTGGCCCTCCTGGGCCTCGGCGGTCTGGTCGCGACCCGTCGTCGTCGCTGAGTCAGACAACTCGAAGTCCCTTGAAACCAAAGCCCCGAGGCCCATCGCCTCGGGGTTTTTTCATGGTCCATGTTTCAGTGGCACAGGCGTCCCGCCTGTGCATCGCGTGCGCCTGGCCGCACAGACCGGAGGTCGGTGCCACGCGGCGCGGGACTTGTTCACTGTCCGAGAGCGCGAAGCACGACCGTCGCGTAACTGCCCCGCGGCAGCTCGAACCGCACCTCGCACTTAAACCGCTTGGGCGTGAGATCATCAGCCTCGCGCGGCGAGATCGAGGCGTTGGTGGCGTCGACCGCGAAGCGGCGTGGGGCTTCGCCGAAAAAGGGGCGGTCGAGCCCGGGTACGCGGAGGTCGGCGAGTGTGATCTCCTCGCGCTGCAGCACGCGCTCGGCGGCGTCGCCCCACGGCGGCACCGGGACGCTCTTCTTCGCGAGCAATGGAACGTCGAGCTCGAGCCACCAAACGGGCATGGCCGTGGCCTCGGGGAAGAGCATCTCGCCGAACTCGTCGTCGGATTTGAGGATGGGGCTTGGTGCGGAGCGAGCGAGCTTGGGGGCTTTGTCGCGGGGCTTGCGTTTCGTGGTGACGAGGGAAGCTTCGGGCGGCAAGGGGGCTTCTTCCGCCCTTCCCCCTGCCCCTTCCCTCTGGGAAGGGGAGTGCGACTGCAGCATCTCGTGCGCGATGCGGTTCCAAAGGTGCGACTGGTAGGCCTCGAGGTAGAGTGCTTGCAGGAACGCGGGCAGCGCCGCGAAGGCTTGCTTGAAATTGGGGTTCTCGCCGCCGCGGGCAAGGACGGCGAGGGGCTTCGCCTCGGGTATGCGAGGGGCGTCCTTGGCGATGCGTTCCCATTTGCCCCAGTGCTGGGCGCACAGGCGGGTGAGCGTGCGGAGCTGGCCGCTGTCTTTGCGTGCCGGTGTGCCGATGGCGAGCTTGAGCGCGAGCTCGAAGTCGCCGGCGATGAGGGCTTTGGCGATCCAGCCTTCGCCATGGCGGGCGGAGCCGAAGCGCTGGGCACCGAAGTAGTTGACGATGCGGAGGGCTTTGGTGCCGTCGGGCGATTCGACGCCGAGCAGGCGAGCACGGCGGATCATCTCGTCGCAAGTCTCGCGGGCGAGGTCGCGGACGACGATGACGAAGCGGTTGCCGTCGATGTCCTTGGACGAGAGCTCGTGGTCGAGCGTGCCGGCGAGGGTGGCGGACCAGCGGGTGTCGGGCGCGGCCTCGCTGCGAGCGGTGGGGGTGATCTGTTCGGGTGTCGGGCGCTTGGGGTTCGCGGGTACCGACACAAACTGCACCGTTTCCGCGTGCTTGTCCTTGAGACCGGCGTAGCCCACGGTGTCGGGGCGCACGCCCAGCTCCCGCGCGAGCCGGTTCACGGCGTCGGGTGTGGTGAGCGAGGTCTTGCGGAGCGAGTAGATCGCGAAGCGACCGGTCGATGATGCCCGCATCTGATCGGCCACCTCGCTGCTGAGGCGTTCTTCAACGAGGAAGTCCGATGGGATGCGGCGGAGGGTCATGGGGAGAAGTGGAGCAGTGGGGCAGTGGGGGAGAGTTACGGTTAGCGGGGTTGCTGCTGCGAGAGGCAGTGGATCGAGCCCAGGCCCCAGATGAGTTCGACGCTGTCGACGCCGATGACTTTGTGCTTGGGCAGGTGCTTCTGCAGGATCGCGAGGGCGAGGCGGTCGTTCTTGTGGCGGAAGGTCGGCACGAGCACCGCGCCGTTGATGAAGAGGAAGTTGAGATAGGTCGCGGGGAGCCGTTGGCCCTTGTGCTCGAGGAAGCCGGGGGTGGGGATCTCGACGATGTTGAACGGCTTGCCGTCCTGATCGCGGAGTTCCTGGGTGCGCTTGTAGTTCTCGCGGAGGATCTTGAAGTTGGCATCGCGGCGGTCGGTCTCGAGCGCGACGACGATGGTGCGTGGGTCGAGGAAGCGGGCGAGGTCGTCGATGTGGCCGTCGGTGTCGTCGCCGACGATGCCGTCGCCGAGCCAGCAGACGTGGGACTGGCCGTAGTAGTCCTTCAGGAACGACTCGATCTGCTTCTTGGAGAGGTTCGGGTTGCGGTTCTTGTTGAGCAGCGTGGACTCGGTGGTGAGGACGGTGCCCTTGCCGTTGAACTCGACGGCGCCGCCTTCCATGATGACGGGTGTGCCGGAGTTCGTGCGCGGGTGGCGCGGATAGAAGATGCCCGCAAAGCGCCGTGAGGTGAGTTTCTGCGTGCGTTGCGCGAACTCTTCGGCGATGCGGGTCGGCACGGCGTCATCGCTGTCGAAGGGCGGGTACTTGCCGCCCCAGGCGTTGAAGCCCCAGTCGACGATCGCGAGTTCACGCACGCCGCGGTGGGTGCGGGTGACGAAAGCCGGGCCGTGGTCGCGGCACCAGGCCTCGTTGGTCTTCATGTAGTGGAACTGGATGCGCGAACTGCGGCTGGGTGATTCGTCAAGCTCGGTCTGCGGCCCGAAGAAGCGCTTGGGCACGCCGCCGGCGATGAGTTGCTCGCGGGCGATCTTCTCGTAGTTCTCGTTGGGAACGTTGATGTGGACGGTCTGGCGCGGGGCGATCTCGCGGATAAAGAGCGCGATGTTGCCGGGGACGGTGTGGTACTTGCTGGGGAAGGAGATGCCCTCGGGGCGGGGCCAGGAGAACCATGTGGCCTGTTGGCGTGACCATTCGGCGGGGAAGGTGAAGCCGTGGGAGAGGGGGGTGCCGGAGAGGATTCGTGGCGTGGAGGTGGACATCGGCGGATTGTTGCGGCGCGAACGCGTCGGGGGCGGCGTTCGTAGCATTCTGCATGAAGAAGATCACCGCGATTGTCGCTGTTGCCTCGCTCGCCGCCTCGGTTGCGGCCTTTGCCTCGCTGCCGCCGGCGTTCACCGACCTCACCCTCGACGCGGCCAAGAAGCAGGTGGAGGGGACAGAGAAGGTGGTGGTGATCAAGTTCACGGCGGTGTGGTGCGGGCCGTGCAAGGCGATGGACAAAACGACGTGGCGCGACGACAAGGTGGTGGAGTGGGTGAAGTCCAAGGGCATCGCGATCGAGGTCGACGTGGACAAGGAACCGAAGATCGCGGAGCAGTTCAACATCTCGGCGATGCCGACGATGGTGATGCTCAAGGGCGGCGGCGAGGTGGGGCGGACCATCGGCTACATGGACGCCAAGCGCACGATCGCTTGGATGGATAAGTCGCTCAGCGGGAAGGCCGAGGAAGTAGCCCGCGTTGATCGCACGTCCAAGGACATGCAAGCGCAGCTGCAGACGGCACGCGAGCTGGTGTTCAAGGGCAAGGCGGACGCCGCGACCGAGGACTTTGTGTGGCTGTGGCAGAACATCGAGAACATCGATGCGTCGATGGCGGGCGTGCGGGTTTCGTTCCTGGCGACGGATATGGAGTCGCTGGCAGCGCGGCATCCCAAGGCGAAGGAAGCGTTCGCGGCGCTGCGGGACGAGGCGGAGAAGAACGCCGCGGGGCGGGACGCCACGCTGCGGTATCGGACGGATTGGATTGTCTTGAACAAGGTCGTGGGCGACGAGAAGCGGACGCTGGAGTGGTTCGATCAGGAGAAGTCGAAGGAAACGGCGGCTGGGGCGTTTGCGCCGATCGCGTACCTGATCGAGCCGATGCTGATCGCGAACAACCGGCTGAGCGACCTGCCGCTGATCTACGGGGATCCGATCGCCTCGATGAAGCTCTCGGCGTCGCTGCCGGAGACGTACAAGAAGACGGTCGAGGCGCGCGGCGAGGAGCCCAACGAGCAGGCGATCGCGACGATGAAGGAGCAGTTCCGCCAGAAGTGGTCGCGTGTGTACGTCGGGTATCTGGCGGCAGGGAAGGATGAGAAGGCCGCGGAATTGGCGAAGGAATTCATCGCGTTGGAGGATGAGACGGACGCGAAGTTCGCGATGCTGAACGCGGCGGCTGAGTTCAAGCAGGTACGTCCGGTGCACTTGGAGTGGGTGAAGCAGATCGAGGAATCGGGCGCGAATCTGTCGCTGCTGCGGTCGAAGATCGAGGCCGCGCAGGCCGGCAAGCCCGAGAAGAAGTAGGACGCTCGTATGGCCAGCGGAAAGACGTTTGGGTGGTTAAGCGTTCAGCGGATCGGCGAGGAACTCGCGGATCGGCACGGGGATATCGATCCGGTTCGGGTCGGGTTTCCGGAGTTGCGGCGGCTGGTGCTGGGGCTTCCGGGGTTTGCCGAGGAGCCGGGGCATCCGTCGAACGAGCGGATCCTCGAGGAGATCCAGCGGCACTGGATCGAGGAACGCGAAGACCTCAGGGACGACGACGACGCCTGACGCGCTGCATCGGGTCGGCGTCCGCTAGACTTGGTCGATGGCGCAACGGCGCGTGCTGCATGACGAGTTCTTCAAGAAGGCCAAGGCCGAGGGGTATCTCGCGCGCAGTGCGTACAAGCTGAAGGAGATTCAGGAGCGGCACCGCATTCTCCGCTCGGGAATGCGGGTCGTGGACTTGGGGTGTGCGCCGGGGAGCTGGCTGCAGGTCGCGTCGGAGATCGTCGGGCCCAAGGGGCTGGTGATCGGCATTGACTTGCAGGATGTGCGTCCGGGTTTGGCCGCGAACGTGAGGACCATTGCCGGGGATATCTTCACAACCGACGCGGCGGCGCTCTTGCCCGAGCCGGACGCCAAGTTCAACGCGGTGATCAGCGATATGGCCCCGAGCACAAGCGGGCACGGGGACGATGCGTTGTCGGTGCGGCTGTGCCGTCGGGTGTTGGAGCTGCTGCCATCGCTGCTCGCGCCGGGCGGGGCGTGCGTGATGAAGGTGCTGGAGGGTGGAGGGTATCCGGATTTGCTGCGGGACTGTCAGCGGCTGTTTGCGAAGGCCAAGGGCCTCAAGCCCAAGGCGAGCCGCGATTTGTCGCGGGAGATCTTCATCGTGGCGGAGGGGTACAGGCCGGTGACTGCGGCAAAGCCAACGTCCGTGGCCAAGGCGGCTCCGAAGCCCGGGCCGGGGTGGGGTTCGTAGCCGACCCCGGGCGTCAGGTCGTGCCAGATGTTCGCGTTGCCGGCCCCACCCTCGCGCGTGGGGTTCGTACGATGGGGACCCATGACTTCAGCCGATTTCACCGCCGATGTGCTCGCTCAGGCCGCGGCGTTCCAGTCTGACTTTGAGAAGGCCCGCGCGGAGGTTGCACGGACGATCGTCGGTCAGACCGAGATCGTTGATGCGGTGCTGACGTGTCTCTTTGTTGGTGGGCATGTGCTGCTGGAAGGTGTGCCGGGAATCGGCAAGACACTTTTGGTGCGAACGCTGGCGCAGGCGACGAGTCTGTCGTTCAGCCGCGTGCAGTTCACGCCGGACCTGATGCCGGCGGACATCACGGGCACGACCGTGGTGGTGGAAGGGCAGAGCGACGGCCGGACGACGCGAGATTTTCGGTTCCGGGCGGGGCCCTTGTTTGCCCAGATCGTGCTGGCCGACGAGATCAATCGCGCGACCCCCAAGACACAGTCGGCGTTGCTGGAGGCGATGCAGGAGCGTGGCGTGACGGTCGGCGGCGAGACGCACAAGCTTCCCGAGCCGTTCCTGGTGATGGCGACTCAGAACCCGGTGGAGCAGGAGGGCACGTATCCGCTGCCCGAGGCGCAGTTGGACCGGTTCTTCTTCAAGCTGCTGGTGAAAGCGCCCTCGCGCGAAGATCTGGCGGAGATTCTGGAACGCACGACCGGCGGCGAGGCGGCGGCGCCGACGCCGATGCTGGACGCCGCGAAGATCGTGGCGCACCGGGCATTGATCAGACGGGTTCCGGTGGCGCCGAGCGTGCGGGACTATGCGGTGCGTCTGGTGCTGGCGACGCAGCCAGCCGCGACGGCGACCGGGCGCTCGTTCGCGACACCGATGGTGGAGAAGTACGTACGGCTTGGAGCTTCGCCTCGTGCCGCGCAGTCGCTGATTCTGGCGGGTAAGTGCCGGGCGCTGCGTCAGGGTCGCTCGAATGTCTCGACGGAGGACATCGCGGACGCGGCGTTGGCGGCGCTTCGGCATCGTCTGATCATGAACTTCGAGGCGAGCGCCGAGGGGGTGACTCCCGATGGCGTGGTGAGCAACATTGTCCAGACGCTGCCGCTGGAGGGAACCTGACGCGACAGGCGGCGAAGGTACGGAGGAGACTGGGGTTGGGGTCGGGCGGGCGAAGGCCCGGAGGAACCGCGGTGCGGCGCGATCGGACGAGGACACCAGGTCGATCGATGGCTTCCGCGGCGCGTTTCGCCGGCGGGGGTGTCGGCGTCCTTGGTCTTGTCGTCCTTGGCCTTCACGTGCTGGCCGGCTGTGCGTCGAGCGAGCCGCTGCCGCAACGTCCGTCGCGCCAGACCGAGCCGGAGATCAAGCCGTTTTCTGATCTTGGGGTGGACATCGACGTCGCGCAGAGCCAGGAGCGCGACGAGCCGCTGTTCGTGGCGTTCGGGCGGACGCTGATCGTACCTGCGGCGCGGCTCGGGATTGTCTCTGGGAACGCGACGGTTCGGGCGAAGCTGGACGATGGACGCGATGTCCCGCTGGTTCGGCATCGCGTGGCGGTGTCGTCGGTATCGCCGTCGGTGCCAGCCGAGAACACGGCGATCCGGTGGTTGGGCGGCGTGCTGGCGTGGAGCGAGTCGGCGGCGGGTTCGGTCGAGCTTGTTGAAGTGCGATTGCCGGTGGACGCCTTCGGTCATTGGCTGTGGATTGGTGACCGGCGGGTCAATCTTGAGTGGCTCGGTGAGGAGAAGGCGTCCCTGCCGCGGGCGGCGGGGGACATCGTCAAGCGTGCCGAGGACCCGTTCGTGCGCGACTGTCTGCGCCTTGAGGCGGCCGATCCGCGGATTCTCTGGCGGGCTCGGCTGCTGAATGTGCCGACGCCGCGGCCGACGAACGCGATACCGATTCCCTTTGCGCCGACGCCCAACCTGATCGAGTCTCCCGATGACGGGCAACTCATGGAGCGGCTTGCTGATCAGACGGCGATGCTCTGGCGCTTCGGGCTCGCGGCGTTGGCGGCGGCGGATGCAAACGTGGCGCGGCTGGTGGTTGATGAGCTGACGCTTATCGTCGAGATCGAGTCTGGCGGAAGGAAGCGATTGGTGCCGGCGTGGGCAACGGCGGACGAAGCCGCGGCACTTTTGACGCGTCTGTTGCAGCATCGAGCGCAGCCGCGCCGCTTGGTCGCGGTGGCGAACGAGTGGCTTCGTTCGCGGCCCGCTGCGTGCGCGTGGGTGGTGGACGATGCGGGGATGCTCGATGGGAACTCCTCGGTGCCGCTCGTTCGTGTCGGCGTTGCGAATCTTGGTGCGACACGGGCGTTGGTATCGGCGAAGGGCGTGATCGATGTGACGGTGCCGGAGATCGTGGCGGTGAATCCGCGCTCGGCAACGACGATGCCGGTTGCGCCATTGGCGACGTCGGCACCGGCCGACGGGAGCGCGGAGCGGTGGGGGATCGAGGTGCGGTGCGGGGAGTGGACGAGTGTCGTCGATGCCCAGCGGCGGCACTTTGTGGCGCTTCCCCCGGGGTTGACGATCGGAGCGCTCGCGTTGGATCATGCCTCGCCGGCGTGGTCGCGATCGGCGGCGCTGATGCAGGTGCCCGGGGGCGGGGATTCTCCACGCGAAGTCTCGGCGCTGGTCGGGCGGTTGGTGCGCGACGCCGGACCGGGGGGCGCCGGCGTCGGTTCGGGTTGGTCGCTGTATCTCGAGGCGGAGCGGAGCACGAGCGAGCGGCAGACGATCCGTGTCTGGTTCGGGAGCAGCGGCGCGGCCGCGGCGATCGTGACGGCGGAGCTGCCCGAGATCACCGCAATCCCCGAGAGCGGCGAGGGCAGCGCGACGGTGCGGTTTCCGGGACGGGGCGAGGCTCCGTTGGCCGGTGCACGCGTGGTTCCAGGGGACGGGCGATGGACCGTCCGGCTGCCGATTCCGAATAGTGCGATCGAACGACCGGGACGGCTGCGGCTCGCGATCGAGCATGTGCGCAGCAATGTGCGGTCGACATGGCCACGGGCGCAGTTTCCGTGGCAGACCGAGCCGGGGCGGGCGTCGATCGATCTGACGAAGTGGTGAGCGGGTGTCGCACCACTCGCGCGGCGAGGCTCACGATGTTCATGTGTGCACCTGCGTCGCTTGGTCTTGAGGACAGACGCTTCTTCATGACCGCGTGATCGTGCCTCATCTGCTCGCATCTGCGAAGTTACGCACGTTCAGCGTTGGATCGGTCTTCTAGATTGCTCGTGCCGGCGCAAGGTCGATGGACTTGACGATCACATCGTGCAGGGCGGTATTGTCGACGAACGGCGGGATCATCTCGCTGCCGGGGCCCAAGGCCGTGAGTTCCACGAAGTCGGCCGTGTGGTTGGGGCTCATAAACGCGACGCCCAGGTGATTGGCGAGGCATTGGCCGAGAACGCAGGCGGGTGAGGACATGGGGCGGAAGAGCGCGGTCTGCTTGCCGCGGAGGGCGAGCGTGAAGGCGGTGATCTCGTCGGGAAGGAGCGAGATGCCGGTCGCCTGCTGAACCAGCGAGGGAATGCGGTCCTCATTGCGGAACTTGGAGTTATCGACGGGGTCGTCGTATCCGAGCTTGGTGGCGAGCTGTTCGAACAGCCACTCGAAGGAATGTCTGGTCCGGCCCAGACGTTCGACGAATCGAAAGCTTTCAGGGCCGTAGAGGGTGAGGCCGGGGTTGGCGTTGCCGTGGTCGGTGGTGACGACGAGCAGCGTGTCGTCGCGCTTGTCAAGCCAGGCGAGTACGACACCGAGGGCATCGTCGAACGCGAGCTGATCGTGGACGAGCGAGCCGGCGTCGTTGGCGTGGGCGGCGTGATCGACGCGGCCGCCTTCGATCTGGAGGACAAAGCCGTTGGGACGCGTCTCGAGCCGAGCAAGGGCTATCTTGGTCAGTTCCGCGAGCGAGGGATCTTTCGCGCCGCGGTCGCAGTCATAAGGCAAGTGCGAGTCTGCGAACAAGCCCAGGAGAGGCGCGTTCGGCGCGGCTGCGGCCAAGGCGTCTGACGCGAGGACGACGGATGTGCCGTCCAGTCGGGACCGCAGCGCGGCGGGGAAGTGCTTGAGGCCGCCGCCGAGGACGACGTCGACGTTGCGTTCTGCGATCTGCTTGGCGATCTCGTCTTCGAGGGCTCGGGAGGGGCAGTTGGCGACGAAGCCGGCGGGCGTGGCATGGGTGACGCGGGTGGTGGTGACCAGTCCGGTCGCCTTGCCGTTCTGCTTGGCCTGAACGAGGATTGGCACCGGTGTCAGGCGGTCGGGGGTGAAGTTGACCGCGTCGTTGTTGATGTGCACGCCGGTGCCCCAGGCGGACGAGGCGGCGGCCGAGTCGGTGACCAGGGAGTTGGCGGAGGCTGTGCGCATAACGCAGCGGCGCGAACCATCGCGTTGCCAGAGGGCGGGCCAGTGCGTGCCGCGGTTGTCGCGGGTGCGGCGGACGATCTCGGCGAGGGTGAGCGTGCCGAAGCTCATGCCGTCGGAGACCATAAAGATGACATTGGTGGCGCGGCGTGCCGGTGTGTCGCGGATCGGCGCATCGGTACGCTCGGAAACGGCGCGAGCGAATGTTGGCGCGAAGAGCGCGGCTGTCGCGAGGCCAGCGGCGCCGGAGAGGCCCAGAAAGTCACGGCGCGAGTGCGACGCTGGCGTGATCACGGGCACGTGTTGGCGCGGTTCGAGGTCCATCGCACGTCCTTTCGCCGCGGCATCGCGGTGGGCGGGAATGGTAGAAACCGCGGGGGCACGATGCCGATACGTACCGGGCCGAGGGCATATGCGACATCGGGCGAGGCGGATGTCGTGGGTGGCGATGCTCTTATGCCCGCGCGGATCGCGTGAACACGAACCACTCGACGATGAGAAAGCCGAGGGCGGCGACGAGGAACCACCACCAGATTTCCAGCGGGGCGGGCGTGGATGCGGCGGCGGAGAGCGTGCGTCGCCCGATGATCAAGCGGTCGCTGGTGCCCGCCGCACTCTCGAGCGGATTGAGAAGGTTCACCGCGACCGGATCGGGCAGAGCAGAGGCCTCGGGCGAGCCGGTGGCGAGGTAGACCCCGGCGCGATCGAGCACGCCGAGCGAGGATTGTGGGCCGGCAGGGGAAGGCGTGATCGGTGGTTCAACTGGGGTGCCGCCGACTCGCTCGAAGGCGGCCGTGGTCGGCGTGATCGTGACCGGCTCGATCGTTGTGTAGAACCGCGATGCATCGGCGACGCTGGTGGATGTAAGCCAAGCGACGCTGGCGTTCAAGAAAATCGCGAAGCTCGGCTCGATCGGCCAGTTGGAATCGGCAAGGTCGAAGGTCAGCACGATGCGGCGAGGATCGCCAGGACGATCGCGTGCGAGGAGCAGGGGGCCCGTTTCGCCGCGGGCGAGCACAGCGAAGGCCGATTCGGGTCCGACCTCACGGATCGGGCGGGAGCGAGAGACGATGATGCCGTCGAGCGTGATGTACTCGAGCAGCGGGTGCGAGCGCGACCACGCGAGCACGGGACGTCCGGGGCCGTCTCTGGTCGGGGGGAGCAACTCCAACTCCGGCAGCTCGGCGTTGATGGAGAGCGAGGGAAGCGGCGGCGTCGTGCTGGGTTTGGAGCCTTCGAAGAGGACGGCGTCAAAGAAGCGAAGTTGTCCGGTTGCGACGAGCTCTTCGTACTCGATCTGGGTGACGCGATTGAGTTCGCCCAGGCGGAGTTCGGCGAGCACGCCTTGCAGGAGGAAGCTGGCCGAGAGCGTGCTCTCGCCGTTGGCGGCGCTCGCGGTGCTTGGGCGGGTGACATACACGATCCGGGGCGGAACGAACCCCTTCAGCAGCAGCGACGCGGAGTTGTCGCTCGCGAGGAGATCGCGGGAGGGATCAACGCCGAGCGACACCGTGGCAAGCTGGCGACCCTGCGGGCGGCACGCGAAGGTGATGGCGAGTTCGCCGGCGGCGTCGGTGCCCGCTCCCGGCACGGTCACGGTGCGGGTTTCCAGCACCTGGCCGCTGACGGCGAATGAGACTGGCACGATCCGGGGTTCGCGGGCGGCGTTCTGAAGGCGGGCGAAGACCTCGACGGCTTCGAGGTCGCTCTCGATGCGACGGGCGGCGAGGGAGACGACGCCGAGGTTCTCTTTGGTGTTGGCCGGCGGGGCGCCGACGCGGACAAGACGCATGGCGGGTCCGCCGGCTTCTGTGGAGTCGGCCGAGGCTTCGAAGACGCCGTCGCTGAAAAGGACGACATCGACGCCGGGGCCGGACTCGCTTTCGCCCAATGACGAGACCAGCGCACGGACGACGTCGGCCGCGGCGGCAAAGTTGCCCGGCTGATCGGATGGGGCGATCTCGCGGACGGCGCGTACGGCTTGGGCCGCATCGGGGGAAAACTCCCGCACGACTTGGGCGGCGCTGCCGAACGTCACAACCGCGACGACGGCGGACGAGGCGGCTGCCTGCTGGATAGCTGCGGCCGCCCGTTCTTTCGCTTCGTCGAGGCGTGTGATGCGGGCTTCATCGCGGGTGCTGTCGAGAGCGCTCATGCTGGCGGAACGATCGATGACGACGATGAGCTTGCCACCAGAGCCCGCAGCACCGGGGATCGCGGGGCGGCCGACGGCAGCGATGAGCGCGGCGGCGATCAGGACGTGGAGCAGGAGGAGCCAACTCGCCCGCGGGCGAGCGAGCGGGACGTTCACTTGAATGTCGCTGCCGAACTTCTCCCAAAGCAGGATGCTGCTCACCCGCAGCGGCCGCCTCCGCAGTTTCAGCAAGTACATCGCCACCAGCAGCGGCAGGACCACCGCAGCGGCGAGGATGGCGGATGTGGGAGCAAGAAACGTCACGCCAGAGCGTATGAACAAATCGGGCCCGCAACTCGGGCGCGGTGGGGCGTCTGTCCGGAGGCGACCCACGCTTGCGTGCCCGTATCCGCTGCGAACAAGGGCGGGCCAAAGGGGTTGTCCCTTTTCGAGACGTTACTGCCTAGTTGTCGGCGGGCGCGTTCTCGCGGGTCTGTTCGTGCATCGCCGCCAGAGCTCGACGCAGCGGGCCGGGCTCGGCCGGGGCTGGCGCCTCTGCGACGGCGACGGGCGAGGCCATGGCGACCGGCTTGGCCTCGGGCATCGGTTCCGGCTTGGTTTGCGTCTTGGCCGGAGTCTCGACCTTCACGCTGCCGTCCTTGCCGACCTGGTCGAACTTGACCCGGACTCGGGTCGAGACGCCGCGCTCCTGCATGGTGACGCCAAAGAGCGTGTCGGCGGCCTGCATAGTCCGCTTGTTGTGGGTGATGACGATGAAGTGGGAGAGATCGGTGAACTGGCGAACGACGCCGCCGAAGCGTTGCACGTTGCTCTCGTCGAGGGCGGCGTCCACTTCGTCCAGGATGCAGAAGCAGCTGGGCTTGCTGCGGAAGATGCTCATGAGAAGGGCAACAGCGGTCAGAGTCTTTTCGCCGCCGGAGAGCTGGCTGATGCTGCGGGGCTCCTTGCCCGGCGGCTTGGCGACGACCTCGATGCCGCTCTCAAGCACGTCGATCTCGTCGGTCTCGACCTTGATGACGCTGCCGTCGGCCTGTTCGACTTCGCGCACGAGCGGCATGAGGCGTACTTCGGCCTTTCCGCCGCCGAAGAGCTTGCGGAACATGCCTTCGCCGCCGCCGAACTGCTCCTGAATGCGGGTGAACACACCGGCGAAGCGTTCCTTGCTGACGTTGTTGAGCTTCTGGATGAGTTCGATGAGCGTGCCGCGGGCCTGATCGAGGTCGGCCACCTGCTTCACGAGGTTCTCGTTGGCGGCCTCGAGCGTGCCTTCTTCTTCGAGCGCGTCGAGGTTGACGTTGCCGAGCGCCTTGATCTGGTCACGGAGTTCGTCGATCGCCTTCGCCGCGGCGGCGAGGTCGACGCGGTTTACCTCGCCGGCTTCGACGCGCCGGCGGTGCTCGGCGTAATTGCCTGCCAGATCCAACTTCAGTTCCTCGAGCGTGCGTTCCTCAATAGTCTCACGCTTCACTTCGATCTCACGGCGGCTGACCTCCAGGGCGTGCCAGTCGCGCTCGAGGTTCATTGCCTGCTCGCGTGCGGCGTTGAGCTGATCGCTGATGGCGACGAGCGATTCGCCCGCGTCGGAGAACTCCTTGGAAGCCAGCTCCGCCCGTGCGGTCACCTCCGCGAGCTGCACGGTCGCAGCGGCGATCTGGGTTTCGCAGGCCGCGATCTGCTCCTGGAACTCGCTGATCTTGCTTTGGCCGGTCTCGAGGTGCTGCTGGAACTCGCGCCGGGAGCGTTCCTGCTCGTCGCGCTGCAGCTCGAGGCGAGAAAGCTCGCGGCGTGCCGCACTCGCTTGGGCGCTGAATCGCTCGACCTCGACGCGGGCCTGGGTGTACTTCTCCTGGATCGCTTCAACCTTGGCACGGGCTTCGCTTGCCTTCGACTCGGCCTCGCGCACCGCGACGGCCTGATCTTCGAGCAGCGACGCCAGGCTCGCGGCCTTGGCCCGCAGGTCGCCCGATTCGCGTGTCAGGCGCTCGCGACGCTGCGTGAGAGCATCGTGCTGCTGCGTCGTGTCGGCAAGATCACGGGCCAGACGCTCAAGGTCCGCCGAGAAGCGATCAAGCGATGACTGCTTGCTGATCGCTTCGCGCTGCGCTTCCTGGAGCTGCTTGCGGAGTTCGCCGCAGCGTTCGCTGACCTGAGCCGCGGCCTGGCTGACCGTCGCGAGCTCGCTCTTGGCGGCGTCGAGCAGGGCGCGGGTCTGGGTTGCCTGATCGTCCAGGCGAGCCAGTTCTTCGCGGCGTTCGAGCACGCCGACGCCCGAGGCGCCGTCGGCCCCGAGGGGCCCGGCGACGACGCGGCCGTCGTTTTCGAGCACCGTTCCGCCGCGGGTCACGAAGCGAGCCGTGACCGGCACAACGCCGCTGGCCTTCAGCATGATCGCGTTGTCGAGCGATTCGACCAGATAGGTTTCGCCCAGGAGCGACTGGATCGCGCCGGTGAGCGCGTCGCTCCGCCCGCTGACGAGGCTGCCGAGGCGCACAACACGGGTGGCGAGCGTGGGATCGACTTCGCGGATGCTGCCCGGGAACTCCGCGGCGTTGCGGCCAACGGTGTCCAGGGGCAGGAAGGTGACGCGGCCTTCCAGGCTCGCGAGTTCGTCGGCCGAGGGCAACGCCAACGCGGACTCGACGACGAGCGCTTGCAGGGTCGATCCCAGCGACGCTTCCACAGCGTGCATCACCGATGCCTCGGCATCAATCAGGTCGGCCAGAGCGCCGACGACGCCCGCGAAGCGGCCCTCGCCTCGCGCCTGCAGGACCGATCGCACGGCATCGGCATACCCGACGTGCTTCTCGCTCATCTCGCGCAGTGTCGCCCGACGGCTTTCCACGCGTGCGATGTCCTGCTGCAGTTCGGAGACACGCTTGGTCAGCGTCTCGCGCCCGCCGCTGAGGCCCTCAAGCTCGCCGCTCGATGCGGCAAGGTCGGTTTCCAAGTGCTTGAGCCGTTCGGTCTGCGCCGTGATCGCGCTCGCCGCCGCTTCGCGGTTCTCTTCCAGCGTTGCCCGCGATGATTCGATCTGCGACCGTCGCCGTTCCACGCCGGCGATCTGCTCGTTCAGGTTCGTGGCCTGGCGGTCCTCCGCGTCGGCCGAGGCGATGAGGCCGGCGCGCTCACGGTCGATCTCCTGCATGGCGCGGCGCTTCTGTGCGGCCTGTGACTCGAGGTCCTGCACGTCGCCGCTGAGCGCCGATCGCTCCGAGGCGAGGGCCTGCATCGAGCGTTCCATCTCGTCGCGCTTTTCGGAATGCTCGGCGAGCGCGTCGCTCGTCTCGGCCAGCGCCGATCCCAACCTCGTCAGTTCGATGTCGATGGTTGTCAGACGCGTCTTGTCGTTCTCCAGCCGCGTGAGCAGGTCATCGAGTGCCCGCTGCGTCATCTCGCGGCGTTGGCTCGCCTGCGAGGCGCTGAACGCGACGTTCAGGCGTTCCTGATCGAGGGTGCGGCTGGCCACCTGCTTGGCGTTGCGATCCTCGTCGCACGCCTGGCGCGCGATCTCGAACTCGGCCAGGGAAGCGTTCGCTTCGTTGCGGCGGGTTTCGAGGTCGGCCTGGCGGCTGGTCAAGCCTTCGAGTCGCTGACGCAGATCGTCGTACTGCTCGAAGGCCAGAGACGTGCGCCACGACTTGAGATCCGCGTCCAGCGTCTGGAACTTGCGGGCCTTTGCCGCTTGTCCCTTCACCAGCCGCAGACGCCGCTCGGTGCTTTCGAGCTGTTGGCGCGTGGTGAGCAGGTTCTGCTCGGTCTTCTCGAGCTTGCGGGTCGCCTCGATGCGGCGCTGCTTGTACTTGGCGATGCCCGCGGCTTCCTCGAAGATCGCCCGGCGTTCCTGCGGGCTGGCGAGCAGCATGCGATCGACCTTGCCCTGCTCGATGATCGAGTAGGCGTCGGCGCCGATGCCAGTGTCGAGGAAGAGCTCGCGGATATCGCGCAGGCGCGCCTTCCGCCCGTTGATCAGGTATGCGCTGTCGCCGTCGCGGTAGAGGCGGCGTTCGACCTCAACGATGTCACTATCGATGGGCAGGCCACGCTTGCCCTTCTGTGAGACATCGACAATGGAGCCTTCGCTCTCGGCGAGGGCTTCTTCTTCAACGAGCTTCAAGGCCGCCGCCGCGACCAGCGCTTGGTCGGCCTCGGCCGTTCCGGGCTCTGCTTCGTTCGCTGCCTTGGCCTCTTCCCCTGCTCCAGTGCCCCCCTGCTCCCCTGCTCCACTCCTCACTGGATTCTCGAACGTGAGCGTGACGCTCGCCATGCCGGCGGGCTTGCGGCCCGCGCTGCCGGCGAAGATGACGTCGAGCATCTCCTGACCGCGGAGGCTCTTGCTGCTGCGCTCACCGAGCACCCACTTGATGGCGTCGACGACGTTGCTCTTGCCGCAGCCGTTGGGGCCGACGATGCCGGTGACCTGTTCGTCGAAATGAAACTCGGTGGGGTCCGCGAAGGACTTGAAGCCGTGGAGCGTGAGCTTGACCAGACGCATGTAGTGGCAACCTCCTGTCGCGGGCGGCGGGAGATCGCGTCGTCGCGAGCTTCCCGGCCGCAGCTCATTCCATGAGCCTGCACGGGAGCGCGAGCCGCTCCCCGACCGAACGCGGATGATACCACACCGACGGCGTTTTCACACAGATTTCGCCGGTTTTCATCGGGTGTCGAAGCCGGCGGATCTGGGCTACTTCTTCTTCACCTCGCGCGGGATGGGGATCACGATCGGCTTGAGGCCTTCCTCGCCCTGCGGCTTGACGGGTGCGGCGGCGGGCGATTCGAGGACCACGACCTCGGGGCGGTCCGTGGTGGTCTCCGGGCGCTCGCGTCGCGTGCCGGCAGAAAGCGAGTTGAGAGCGGCCATCAGGCGATCGCGTTCGGTAGCGAAGTTGGCGTTCATGCCGCCGGAGCGGTGGATGGCGTACAGGGCGCCGACGACCTCGCTGTAGCTCATGCCCAGGCCCGGGCGCGGGTCTTCGGGGGTGGGCTTGTGGGCGAAGAACTCGATCAATTTCGTGAGATCGGCGTCGACTTCCTGCTTGGTCACGAAGCCGGACTTCCAATCTCGGTACATCAGTCGGATCGGCGCGTTCTCGGATTCCGCGTCGATCAGCAGACGGTCGTCCCACGCGGAGACGAGCAGCGGCTTGACGAGTTTGGGTTCATCGCCGAAGACGACCAGACGGGGGGTGCCCTGCTGGGTGACATACACGAGTGGATCGCCGCCTTCGACGCGGTCGAGGAAGAACTCGCCATCGAGTCGCTTACGGCTGACTCCCTGCAGCGAGCCGGCTGGAATATCTGATTCGGCAAGGACTTGCAGCGCAGAAGGGCTGAGGCGGATGGCGTTGGGATCGGGGTTGGTGTACTGCTCGCGGATGAGGCGGTTCAGGCGGGCCCGCTCCGCACGCTGGGCCAGGGCCTCGTACGCACCGATGCGGATCAGCAGCTGCGGCTGCTTGAGGAACTCGCGCAGGCCGATGTCCACGGTCGGGCCGGCGTTGATCTCGCCCAGGAGCGCGATGGCGTCGAGCCGCTCGGCGCCGCGCGCGATCTTGACCACGCGGTTGAGGGGCTCGGCCGCAAGAGGGTCGCTCAAGCGTGCGCCGGCCCGCAGTGCGGCCATGCGGGGTGCGATTTCGTTGTACTCATAGAGCTCGCGGACGATGGGCAGCGTCTGCTCGCCGAGGGCTTCCATGCACAGAGAAAGCTCGTTGGAGAGATAGGGCTCGGCCTTGGCGCCTTCGACGTAGCGCTGGGCGTAGCGCTCGAGCGGGCCGTCGATCTGGACGTACTGCACGAGTTCAAGGAAGCGGACCGGGTCGCCGCGATACTCCTCGGGGATGGAGAGTTCCACGGTTTGTCCGCTGCGGCCTCGGGCGACGGGAGCGCGTTCCGGCGTCTCGTCGGGAAAGCGGGAATTGATCGCGCTGGTGATGGCTTTGGCACGGGCGTGGAAGTTGTTGTCGAGTACGAACTCCAGCGGGAGCGGCTGGATCATCTCTCCGCCGCCAAGAACGCGGCCGGAGGTCGCGGTGACGCCCAGGCCTTCTTTCCCGGGATCGGCGAAAGGGTTGATGAAGATCGGGCCGCCGGCGCGGGCGATGACTCGGGCCTTGGGGCCGCCGGAGGGGCGGACCTGCCCGAGCTGGAGGTCGGTGGACCAGAGGCGACCGCCTTCCAGGCTGCTGGCGTTGAGCGCCTTGACATAGACGTCGAAGCGGAAGCCCTTGGGAGCCGCGGGTGCGACCGCGGCCTGGACAAGCACGACGGCAACGTTTTTGTCGCGGAGCAGTTCGCGCGGGGTGATGTTGTCCACGCCGCCCCATTTGTAATCGGCGGAGCCGGTGATGCCACGAAGGCCCATCTCCCGCTCGACGACAGCCGCAATGCCCTCATCGAGCTGCTGGCCTCCGGTGCCTTTCAGGCCGACGACGACGCCATAGCCGCTGATCAGCACCGGCCGCACGTTCAGCAGGGATGCCTCGGTGCCGACGGTTCCGCGCAGCGGCGGGGGCACATCGCGGACGACGGGGGCGACCTGGCGCGGCTTTGGCTTCTCGTCGGCGCTGCAGCCGTGCAGCATCGCGAGTGCGCCGATCAGACCCACCAAGCCGACGCCGACGACACCGCTTCTCATCGCCAAAGCGACCTCCGATGCAAACGCCATGTGGCCCGCGCACGCGGGTGGTTTCGCCCAAGTCTCAAGACCAGGGCCGGACGGGCAATCCGGCTCCGCGTGGCCCGTCCGCCGAGCACCGCGGCCTCAACCGGGCGGCAGACTGTACGAAATCTCCGGGCTCGGGCGTTGCAGTGAATCGCCGCGGAGACGAAAACTCTCGAAAGCGAACGGAATCGGGGCGGCCTGGGGTGCAGGCACGGGCGGATCGCGGACAATGGGGCGCCCTGACGGGGCAGGGCTCCAAAGCCCTGCAAAACCGCCGGATACCCGAACAAACCAAACGCCGCGTGCGAATAGTCACCTGACAGATCTTGGCGGTTCGTGTCGGTGTCTGTCGGTTGCAGCTGTGGATAACTCGAAACCGGAAATTTCACGGAGCGCGCAAGTCAACTCCGAACCAATTCTTGCGCGTTCTTGACAGAATCTGCACACCCGGGGCACACTATTTTGGGGCTTCGATGGCTTGCACCTACGATCTGTAGTGGTATGCTCTGGGTCCTGTCTCGCCGGTCCGAGCGTGTCGTGAACGCCCGTACCGCGGCTCTTCCACCGGATTCGCGGGTCAGGATTCTGCGGGGAGACGCTCAGAGAAAGTTCGGTTTGTGACGCCGTGGCGTGACGCACGGCTGGGGTCTGCGTCGCTATTCTCGCCGTTTTGATCGGAGTGTGTTCAGTGCCCGTTCTGTCCGACAAGCAGATCCGAAAGCACGTCAAGATCGTGCCCTTCGAGGACGCCGTGAAGCGCCCGGGCAAGATCTCCTATGGCGTCTCGTCTTATGGCTACGACGTCCGCGTCGGCACCCACTTCAAGATCTTCACCCCCGCCACCCACTCCGGCGACATCGCCGTCGTCGACCCCAAGGCCTTCAGCGACGACATGATGATCGAGGTCGACGTCGCCGATCGCCCCGCCGACAAGCAGTACGTCATCATCCCGCCCAACAGCTTCGCGCTCTGCGAGACTGTCGAGTACCTCGACATCCCCCGCGACATCCTCGCCATCTGCGTCGGCAAGAGCACGTACGCCCGCTGCGGCCTCATCGTGAACGTCACGCCCCTCGAACCCGAGTGGCGCGGCAAGGTCACCCTCGAGATCAGCAACACCACGCCGCTGCCGGCACGCGTCTACGCGAACGAGGGCGTGGCGCAGTTGATCTTCTTGAAGGCGGATGACGTCTGTGAGAAGAGCTACGCGGATAAGGCCGGCAAGTACCAGGATCAGTCTGGATTGACACTCCCGAAAGTTGACTGAAACGCGGGCATCGACCCACCTCGATGTCCCGTGTCTTGATGTTTTCTTCTCGACCGAAGACAAAGCCCCACGTACGGACAACTCCATGAAGATTTCCCGCCGCTTTACCTCTGCCGGTTCCGACCCCTTCGCCTCCGTGAAGTGGGTCAAGCGTTCTTCCAAGATCTCCAACCCCGACGGCTCCGTCGTCTTCGAGATGAAGGACGCCGAAGTCCCCGAGTCGTGGTCGCAGCTCGCCACCGACATCATGGTGTCGAAGTACTTCCGCAAGGCGGGCGTGCCGCAGGCTGACGGCACGAACGGGCCGGAGAAGTCGGCCAAGCAGGTGATCCATCGTCTCGCTGGCTGCTGGCGCCACTGGGGCGAGAAGCACAAGTACTTCGACTCCGCGGCGGACGCGCAGGCGTTCTACGACGAGCTCGCGTACATGATGGTGCACCAGATGTGCGCTCCCAACAGCCCGCAGTGGTTCAACACCGGGCTCGCGTTCGCCTACGGCATCAGCGGCCCGGCCCAGGGTCACTTCGTGCCCGACCCCAAGACCGGCGAGGTCACGCTCGCGGCCGACGCGTACACGCACCCCCAGCCGCACGCGTGCTTCATCCAGAGCGTCACGGATGATCTGGTGAACGACGGCGGCATCATGGACCTGTGGGTCCGCGAGGCCCGCCTCTTCAAGTACGGCTCGGGCACCGGCACCAACTTCTCCAACCTCCGCGCCGAGGGCGAGAAGCTCTCTGGCGGCGGCAAGTCCAGCGGCCTGATGTCCTGGCTCAAGATCGGCGATCGTGCCGCAAGCGCCATCAAGTCCGGCGGCACCACCCGTCGCGCGGCCAAGATGGTCTGCCTCGATATGGATCACCCCGACATCCACACCTTCATCAATTGGAAGGTGCGTGAGGAGATCAAGGTCGCCGCGCTGGTGGAGGGCCTGAAGGTCCTCAAGAAGGGCAACAAGGAGATCGCCCAGACCAGCGAGGCACTGAGCCTGAAGCTCGATTACGACTACAACGGCGAGGCCTACGCCACCGTCAGCGGCCAGAACAGCAACAACTCCGTCCGCATCCCCGACGCGTTCTTCGACGCGCTCGATGTCGATGGCGACTGGCAGACCAAGTTCCGCACCAGCGGCAAGGTGGCTCGCAGCTTCAAGGCCAGCCAGCTGTGGGACGAGATCGGCTTCGCCGCCTGGCGCTGCGCCGACCCGGGCGTGCAGTTTGATTCGACCATCAACGCCTGGCACACCTGCCCGAGCGCGGGACGCATCAACGCCAGCAACCCGTGCAGCGAGTACATGTTCCTCGACAACACGGCGTGCAACCTCGCGTCGCTGAACGTGCTGAAGTTCTACGACAGCGAGAAGCGCACGTTCGATGTCGCCGCGTACGAGCACGGCATCGACCTGTGGACCATGGTCCTTGAGATCTCGGTGCTGATGGCCTCGTTCCCCAGCAAGCCGATCGCCGAGCTGTCGTGGAAGTACCGCACGCTGGGCCTGGGCTACGCGAACCTCGGCGCCATGCTCATGCAGGCCGGCATCGCTTATGACAGCGAGGAGGCCCGCGCGGTCTGCTCGACGCTGTCCGCGATCCTCACCGGTCGTTCGTACCGCATGAGCGCGCTGATGGCCAAGGAGCACGGGCCGTTCCCCGGATACGCCGCGGACAAGCAGAACATGCTCCGCGTGATCCGCAATCACCGTCTTGCCGCCCACGGCGAGGCCCGCGACAGCGGCAAGTACGAGACGCTCAAGATCCGTCCTGTGCCGATCGACCACAAGATCATCAAGAGCGGCACCATTCGCCTCTCAAACGTCGACGCCCTCGCCAAGCACTCCATGCAGGCCTGGGATGACGCCCTCGCCCTCGGCGAGAAGCACGGCTATCGCAACGCCCAGACGACGGTGATCGCGCCCACCGGCACGATCGGCCTGCTCATGGACTGCGACACCACCGGCGTCGAGCCCGACTTCGCCCTCGTCAAGTTCAAGAAGCTCGCCGGCGGCGGCTACTTCAAGATCGCCAACGAGTCCGTCCGCCCCGCTCTCGTCGCTCTCGGCTACAACGAGAAGCAGGTGCAGGACATCATGGAGTACCTGCTCGGCACGCTCAGCCTTGAGGCTCCGATCCCCGGCGACGTCAAGGGTCTCAAGACCAACATGACGCTCTCGGCGTTCCTTAAGAGCAAGGGCCTCAGCGAGGGCGAGCTCGATGCGATCAGCAAGAGCCTGCCCGGCGTCTTCGAACTCGGCTTCGCCTTCACCGCCTGGAGCGTCAAGCCCGAGACGCTGACGCTGCTCGGCATCGACGCGGCCAAGGCCCAGAGCGATTTCTCGTTCAATCTCTTGAAGGCGCTGGGCCTCAGCAACCTGCAAATCGACGGCCTCAACCGCATCATCTGCGGCACGCAGACCATCGAGGGCGCTCCGCACCTCAAGGACGAGCACCTGTCGGTGTTCGACTGTGCGAACAAGTGCGGCAAGCTTGGTCAGCGCTTCATCGCGGCCGAGGGGCACATCCGCATGATGGCCGCGGCTCAGCCGTTCATCTCGGGCGCGATCAGCAAGACCATCAACCTCCCCAACGAGGCAACGGTCGACGACATCAAGTCGTGCTACCGCCTTTCGTGGGAACTGGGTCTCAAGGCCAACGCGCTCTACCGCGACGGCTGCAAGCTCAGCCAGCCCTTGAGCAGCACCGCCGACGAGGCCAAGAGCGAGCTCAAGAGCGACGAGCAGAAGGACGCCGAGGCCGAGGCGCTGTCGGGTGCCAACGAGGACAAGGCCGAACTCGCGATGGCCAAGGACGAGGTCGCCAACAGCGTCGTCACCATGGCGAGCGCGGTGCAGGCCGGTGATCAGAACGTGGTGGTGCAGACGCAGGTGCAGATCGTGCACCGCCCGATGCGTCGGCGTCTGCCCGACACGCGTCCCAGCCTCACCCACAAGTTCAACGTGGCGGGCCACGAGGGGTATCTCTCGGTGGGCCTCTACGAGGACGGGCGTCCGGGCGAGCTCTTCATCACCATGAGCAAGGAAGGCTCGACGATCGGCGGCCTGATGGATTCGCTGGGCACGGCGGTCTCGGTCGCGTTGCAGTACGGCGTGCCGGTCGAGAGCCTGGTCACCAAGTTCAGCCACCAGCGGTTTGAGCCCGCGGGCATGACGGAGAACGCCGACATCCCGTTCGCCAAGAGCTTGGTGGATTACATCTTCCGCTGGATGGGCATGCAGTTCGTGCCCGGATATCGCGAGGCCAACTCGCCGCGGCTTGCCAATCACATGTCGGACCACAGCGTGAGTGGTCCGCGTCTCTCGACCGAACAGGAGGATCCTCGTTGGTCACCCGAGAACAAGCAGGACGGCAAACAGGATGGCGGACGTCTGACGGTGGATTCGCCGCGGTCGGTGCAGGCCTTTGCCGAGAGCTTCGCCAAGGCCGGGAGCGCGATCGCCGCGATGAAGTCCCAGGGCGTGTCGATGAGCGGCGGGGCACAGGTGAGCGCTACGGCCGTCGCCTCCTCGACGCTCTCGGCGGCCCTCGAGAGCCTGGGCGATGCGCCGGCGTGTGACGGCTGCGGCACGATCACCGTCCGCAGCGGCACCTGCTACAAGTGCCTCAACTGCGGCGCCAGCATGGGCTGCTCGTAAATCGAACTTCGCACGACGCGACGGAAACGTCGCGTCGTGTTTTCTCGGGACTGGTGGTCCCGGTGGGAAGAGCGGTGGGGGCGGTGGGGGGATGCCGGGAACTGGGAAGTGGGGGAGGACTTCGGCGCCCGCCGCGCCATTGTCTTCGCAGAGGCCCGCGGCTCGAGCGATCGAGTCCGCGACGATCGGGCGTCGCCGCTGATGCCCGGTCGAGAAACTTGTCACTCCTCGGCAGCGGGAGGGAGCCCTGCCGGGCGTCTGAACACGGATTAGTTCGGACGCTGCTCGACTGATCGCGACGCACATTGGCCATCCGGTCCGCACCAATCGCCAGCGGCGAGCGGACCGAACGCGAGAACCCGACACGAACGTCGGGCCGCCCCACACGACTTGTGAGGGGCCAAGCGAGAGCCAGGGAGCGTCGCGGAATGGTTGAGTGACGAGAAAGTTGGGCCAGCTTCGTGTTCTCGGACGTGTCCGAGGCACGGCCGCGGACCTCTGCGAAGGCGATGGCGACGAGATAATCGGGGTGGACCGAACAAAGCGCGAAATCGAGGCAGGTTTTGCGAAAGAAAAACTGTAAAATCAGCAGAGTTGGGTTGCAAAAACGCTTGTTCTTGTGACAATAGGTTCCCGGAGGAAGACTTCAGGCCGCCCACGGTGCATCGCGCGTGCGTGGGAGAGGACGACCTGAGGTAGAGAAGAGAGAGAGGAAAGACGTGCGAATCAAGAATGCGACTGCTTTCAGTGCGCTGGGCGTGGCGATGCTTGCGGGTTCGGCCGTGGCAGGTCCGCTGGTGACGTTCACCTATACGAACCTGAGTGGCTCGTACAACACCGGCTCGACCACCTTCAGCGCGAGCGCTGTGAACAACCAGACGCTGTCGACCGACGGCTCGGTCACCCGCGTCAGCGGCCCCGGCGCTGGCACCGCGGTGTTCAACCCCGGTTTCGCGGGCGGCATTGCGAACTTCACGCTGTCGCTCTCGGTCTTCAACAAGAACAACGTGTTTGGGACCGCTCAGGGCTCCGGCACCTTCACGATCACCGATTTCAGCGGCTCGTCGCTGAGCGGCACCCTCACGGGTGACTGGATCAACTTCGGCGGCGCGACGTTCTTCAACGGCGCGATTTCCAACAGCAGCTTCTCCGGTCCGGCCTTCGTCGGCAGCTCCGGTGGCTTCTTCACCAACGTCCCCGGCCAGCCGCTCGACGGCTCGCTCGTCCAGCTGTTCCTGGACGCTCCGGGTGCTGGTTTCTTTGACAACAACTTCAGCGAAGTGTCGACTGGCGTCGCTGGTCAGCTGATTCCGACCCCGGCCACGCTGGCCTTGGTTGGTCTCGGCGGCCTGATCGCCGGCCGTCGCCGCCGCTGAGTTTCGAGTTTCCTCACAAGTCTCACAAAGGCCGACCCTTCGGGTCGGTCTTTGTGATTTTGGACATCGCGATGCCGCAGCGCGGCCGCAACGCATGAACGTCCTATAACAATTGGTGGACCGTAAACCCCATGGATTGGATCGAAAGTCCTGATGGGGCCAGTTTTTCCGTGCGCTTGCGTTGCCGTTCCTGCGGGCTGTTGCATGTTTGAGGAGTGGGAGACTCGCGCCCGAGGTTGCCGTGCGTCTTGGCGGCTTGGGTGCGGGACTTGGCGCCCCGTCCGCGGGGCATGGTGCAACAGGCGACCGGTCTTGACCGGTCCTTCGAGAGGATGGGAGAGCAGTGGTGAATACTCGAGTGCAGCTTACGTTGGCGGCCGGGTTGGCCGCGAGCGTCACCGGGGCGGCTTTGGCCGGGCCGATGGTGACCTTCACGTACACGAATCTGGCCGGCCGGTACGAGTACAACGCCGGGCCGGACACAGGGCAGTTCCGGGCCGTCGCGACCGCGAACAACCAACTGCAGACCGATGGCAGCGTCAGTCTGGTTCCGGGCGTGGGGTCGGGGACGGCGGTCTTCAACCCGGGGTTCACGAGCCGCACGATCGCGGACTTCCAGATCGACATCAGTTTCTTCAACCGCGTGGGAAACCAGGCGAGCGGCAACGGCTCGTTCATGGCGAAGGACACGCTGGGGAACGTGTTGAGCGGCAGGCTCGTGGGCGACTGGATCATGTTCGGCGGGGCGGTGTTCTTCAACGGCGCAATCCGCGGTGCGGAGTTCACGCCGAATCCGCTGGCGGCGCTGCCGTTCACGGGTGAGAACGGGACGTCGTTCGGCATGGGTGCGCCGATCGCGGTGCAGCCGCTGGATGGATCGATTGTGCAGATCTTCCTCGCGACCCCGGCCAACTCGATGATGGATGCGGATTTCCGCGAAGTCTCGACGGGCGTCGCTGGTCAGTTGATCCCGACCCCGGCCTCGGCTGCGTTGCTCGCTCTGGGCGGTCTGGTTGCCGGCCGCCGGCGTCGGAACTGATTTTTCCTTAAGCCAATCCGAGTCATAGCTCGAGATAGACGCGAGGCCCGCGACGCAAGTCGCGGGCCTCGACGTTTGTGCACAGATTGATCAGGCCGCGGCGTCGATTACTGCTGCGGATTGTTGGTGTCGCCGGCGATGCCCAGACGCATCGACGTGTCCGCCTGCACGTTCTGCATGCGGTAGTAGTCCATGACGCCCATCTTGCCGGACCGGAGCGCCTCGGCGAGGGCGCGGGGGACTTCGGCCTGAGCGAGGGTCACGATGGCCTGATTTTCCTGGATCTTGGCCTTGTTTTCCTGCTCAAGAGCCATGGCCAGAGCGCGGCGCTTCTCGGCCTCAGCCTGGAAGCGGGCCTTGTCGGCCTGGGCCTGATCGGCCTGCAGCTTCGCACCGATGTTGTCGCCCACGTCGACGTCGGCGATGTCGATCGAGAGGATCTCGAAGGCGGTGCCGGCGTCGAGGCCGGAGCGCATGACGGTCTTGGAGATCTCGTCGGGGTTTTCCAGCACCGCCTTGTGGTCGTTGGCGGAGCCGATGGTGCTGACGATGCCCTGACCGACGCGGGCGATGATGGTCTCTTCGGTAGCGCCGCCGATGAGGCGGGCGATGTTGGTTCGGACGGTGACGCGGGCCTTGCACTTGAGCTGGATGCCGTCCTTGGCGACGGCGTCGATGGTGTTGCGCGGGCCGTTGGCCTGGGGGCAGTCGATGACCTTGGGGTTCACGCTCGTCTGCACGGCGTCGACGATGTCACGCCCGGCGAGGTCGATGGCCGTCGCGGTGTCCCAGGTGAGCGGGATGCGGGCCTTCTGGGCGGAAATCAGAGCGTTGATGACGTTGCGGACCCGGCCGCCGGCGAGGTAGTGGGTTTCGAGCGCGTTGGTGGGGATATCCATGCCGGCCTTCACCGCCTGAATGCGGCTGAAGACGATGCTGCGGACGTCAACCTTTCGGAAACGCATCGCGACCATCTCGAAAAGGCCGACGCGAGCGTTCGAGAGCAGGGCCTGGAACCAGAGCTGGGCGAAGTTCAGGAAGATGATGATGACGACCAGGGCGATGACGCCGACGATCACGGAAATGGCGATGAGAATCGGGGTGGGAAGCATGGATCAAGGCTCCGAATGACGCCGGGACTCCGGCGGGGCTGAGTATAGCGGCGTGGGAGATTTACCACGGAGACACAGAGGCACGGAGGAAAGACAGAAGAGGTTCAACTGAAGGGACTCGAACGAGACAGCGAAGCAAGGACTTGGGGAGAACGCTGATTTTCTCGCTCGCTCCCTTTCGCTCTCCCTCTTTCGCTCTCTCCCCGTCGAGTTGTTTGAGCCCTTTGTGTTGAAGTGTCTTCTCTGTGTCTCTGCGCCTCTGTGGTGAACTCTTTACTTCGCCACGGGAGAACCCGCCACGCTCGGGATCGGGTTGTCCGGATTGGGCGTGGGCTTGGCCTCGTCCTTGGGCGTAAGCCGATCGAGGCGGCGGATCTCAGGGATAAGTGCTGCGACGCCGGCGACGACGAGCAGCGTGCCGATGCCGCCGCTGACGACGCTGAACACCGCGCCGCCGACGGCGCCGAACCACGGTGCGGCGAGCTTGGCGACGGCACCGGACTCGAACGCGCCGAGTTCGTTGCTGCACTCGATGAAGACGCTGTTGACGGCGGAGACCCGGCCGCGGATGTGGCGGGGGGTTCGCATCTGCACCAGCACGTGCCGCACGACGACCGAGATGTTGTCGAGCCCGCCCAGCATGATGAGGGCGGTCATGGAGAGCCAGAAGCTGGTGGAGAGGCCGAAGATGATGGTGAAGACGCCGAAGCCGGCGACGCTGATGAGCATCCACATGCCGGTGCGGCGCTCAAGCGGGTAGATCGCGAGGATGAAGGCCATGATGGTCGCCCCGATGTAGGGAGCAGCCTTGAGCACGCCGAGGCCGACCGGGCCGACGTGGAGGATCTCTTTGGCGTAGATCGGGAGCAGCGCGGTCGCCCCGCCGAGCAGCACGGCGAAGAGATCGAGCGTGATGGCGGCGAGGATGGTCTTCTCGCGATAGAGGTGCGACATGCCGGCGACCATGCCTTTGACCGTCATCGGCGCGGGCGCGTGATGGTGGGCGATGGGCCGGAGGCCCGCGGCGGTCAGCGCGAAGAGAACGCACAGCCCGGCGGAAATGGCGTAGACGGGCCAGGCTTGATTGAAGTGGGCGATGAGCAGGCCGCCGAGCAGCGGGCCGCCGATGGCGGCGACTTGGAAAAGGCCGCTGTTCCAGGTAACGGCGTTCGGAAAGACGTGGTCGGGGACGAGGTCGGGGAGGAGGCTGGAGCGGGTCGGGCCGTTGAAGGAACGGACGCAGCCGGAAAGGGTGACGAGCAGGAACATCACCCAGAGGGCAGCGGTCGAGAACGACGCAAAGGCGAGAAGGGCGGCCATGAGCGCGAAGCCGGACTGCGTGACGACGAGGACCTTCTTGCGGTCGAACGAATCGATGACGTAGCCGGCGGGGAGCGCCATCGCGACGACGGGGAGTGCGCGGGCGAGGCCGATGAGGCCGAGAGCGAGGGCCGCTCCGTCGGTGCCGAGGAACCCCTCGGCCTTGGCCCGCTCGTAGATCTCCCACGCGAGGCCCATGCCCATCATCTGAAGGCCGGTGGCGGAGGTGAGAAAGCCGAAGGCGAAGAGGCGGTAGTTGGCAAAGCGCATCGCGGCGAAGGGATCGTTCTTCGCGGGAGGAGTTGGGGATGCGGGTTGGAACATCGGGGCGGCGCGGGGAGTGGAGGGCCGCTGGCGATCCTATGGGCGAGGAGAGCGGGGGTTGCGGGCGGGCGTGAAGAAGGCTGGTGTGCCGCGATCACGCTATCGGCGTCGGATTGGCGCGACGGCGTGGAAGTGTGATGAGACCGCGTTCGGGCGTGTGGATTGGCCGCGACGCCAAGACCTTGCCGGTCACGCCTTCGGAATGGGCAAACCGTCCGGCGTATTCGCATTGGAGGCTGGGAACGAAGAGCCGCACTCGGGACACCGTGTCGATTCGAGTCCGGTCAGGTCGTAGCCGCAAGGACAGACGAGCGTGTCGGTTCTCGCGTGGCGTTCGGCGGGCAGGAACAATGAGAAGACGAGCCAGGACAGGCACGAGGCGATGTAGGCGATACCCGCCCAGACTGCTGGATATGGCGTCATCGGCCCGAACCAACCGCCGAGCATGGCGGCGATCGAAGTCGAAATGCCAACGAACGCGAGTGCTTGGCGGAGCGGGCCGCGTTGGAGGCAGAGCGCGGGCAATGGGGACATGGCTGCGCCGATGACGGCGCCGTAGATCGCTGCGGGAATTGCGAGGATGAAGACGCCCGGATTCGCCATGCCGAACAAGGCGGCGATTGCGAAGACGGAACCCAACACCGGCGAGGCGAGCAGGAGAATCGCTGTGCGGGTCAGCAGTTCCGACCTTTTCGCCATTTCAATCTCCCTGTGCGCTTTGGCGTTATCGCACGACTAGCTCTGGACGGACCATCGCTTCCCATCGCGCTGCACCCGCCGATACACCGTGTCGCGCTCGATCGGCTGGAACCCCGCTTCGCGGATCGCCTTCTGCAGCGTCCAGACGTTGACTTCCTGGTGGGTGAGCGTGTTGTCGCCGGCGGATCCCTGGCCGCTGCCGTGGTTGACTTTGGTGATGTCGTACCAGACGACGGTGCCGTCGATGTCGTCGGCACCGGACTGGAGCATGAGCTGGGCCATGGGGAGCGTCTGCATGATCCAGAAGGCTTTGACGTGGGGGAAGTTGTCGAGCATCAGCCGCGCGATGGCGAGGGTGCGGAGGTTCTCGAGGCCAGCGGGGCCGGGGAGGTGTTCGAGCTCGCTGCCGTCGGGGAAGAAGGGGAGCGGGATGATGGTTTGGAAGTAGCCGTGGGGAAGAGATGGAGAGACGGAGAGACGAAGAGACGGAGTGTTCGAGAAGGCGACGTGTTCGGGAAGCGGCGTGCCGGGGCGCGTCAGCGTGATGACGGGGACGTCCGCACCTTCGTCGCCGGAGTAGCCGAGGTGGCCGGTCTCGCCCGACGGGGTGTTTCCGTTCGCTGTGTCACTGTGCCGCTGTGCCACTGTGGCACTTTCCGAATATCCCATGCGAGCAAGAGCGCGGTCCTGCGCCCTTCGCAGCATGTCCATGTGCACGAGGCGGTCGTGGCGTTGTTCGATGTGGCCGTAGAGGATGGTGGCGTTGGTGTTGAGGCCGAGTTCGTGGGCTTCGCGGTGGACATCGAGCCAGACGTCGGAGCGGATCTTGCCCTTGTAGGCCTCGTCGTGGACGCGGTCGTCGAAGACTTCGGCACCGCCGCCGGGAAGCGAGCCGAGGCCGGCTTCTTTGAGCTTCGTCAAAACGTGGCGGATGCCCGCGGCACGATCGTCGGCCTTGTAGACCTTCGCGATCTTGGCGAGGTGGACGATCTCGACGGCGGTGAAGGCCTTCACGTGCAGCTCGCTGCCGAGCGATCGCGCGGTGTCGCGGATGGTGCTGACGAGATCGGTGTAGTAGCTGAAGGGCAGGTAGGGGTGCAGGCCGCCGACGGAGTGCATCTCGGTCGCGCCGGCTTCGACGGCCTTGCGGACCTCGTCCTTGACGTACTCCATGTCACGCGTGTACGCGCCGGGCTCGTCCTTCTTGCGGTAGAACTCGCAGAACTTGCACGAGAGGGCGCAGACGTTGGAGTAGTTGAGGTGGCGGTTGATGTTGTAGTACGCGGCGTCGGCGTGCAGGCGGCGGCGGACCAGGTCGGCGAGCTCGCAGACGGTCCAGATGTCGGGCGTGGTGAAGAGCAGATCGCCGTCGGCGAGGGAGAGGCGTTCGCCGGCGAGAACCTTGGCGCGGATGGGCTCGAGCGCGGGATCGGTCGCGGCCGGGGTGGGATGGGCGTCGAAGGGCGGAGCGGAGTGGCGGGCGATCGCGACGGTCATGATGAAGAATAGCCGCGCTCTCGCGAACTTTCAAGAAATACTGAAAGATCGGAAACAGCCTGATTTGCTGGTGAAGCGAGGGGCTTTTCGTGCTGTGCTTGGCCTATTTGAGCAGGAACACCTTGACCAGGATGTCACCGATGCCGATCAGGGCCGCGCCGGCGATGAGGCCGGCGCAGATGGGCTCGTGCGATTCGATCCAGATCTTGTGCCCGGCGCTTTCCTTGCGGGCGTGATAGAGCTTGTGCATGAGCCAGAAGAACGCGGCTCCGGCGAACATCGCGAGGGTCGAGTCGGGCGGCACCACAACACCCAGGCCGATGGCGAGGGGGCTGAGCGGGAACTTGCCTCGGGTGGCGATGCGGGTGACCTCGAAGATCAGGCCGACAACAGCGGCGATGATCATCGACCAGATGATGGACGTGGTGAGCAGCGAGCCCTGGCCGCCGTCGCCGAAGATGCTGGTGACGAGATCCGACACGCCCTTCCACTGCACGGCGGAGGGGAACGCGAACTGATCGGTGACCATCTTGTTCTGGACGTTGTCGCCGGGCTTGTAGCCGTCGAGGAAGAGGATGTAGAAGAGCGGCGTGCTGGCGAGGGCACCGGCGATGACGCCGATGCAGTGGCCCCAGGCCTGCTGGCGGGGCTTGGCGCCGAGCATGTAGCCGGGCTTGATGTCCATCAGCAGGTTGCTGGCGTTGCTGGCGACCTCGACGCACATGACGCCGGTCATGAGGTTGGTGGGCGGGTGCTTGGGGTCGAGCGCGCCGTAGGTGAACTGGGGGATCTTGGAGAGCGAGCCGGTGGGCGTGGTGCCGGTGAGCGCAGTGCTGCTGGCGGCGATGAGGGTAAGGATGATGATCATCGGGATCGCGGTCGCGCCGAAGACCCACGAGACGCCGAACCAGTCGTGGGCCATCCAGACGCCGATCGCGCCCACGATGGGGATGCCGACGAACGAGATCCACAGCGGCAATTCAATGTGTCCGAGCACGTCCTTGCTGTTGTCCTTCTTGCCCGTCAGGCCCTTGAAGGCCTCGATGAAGACCTGGGGCTTGGCGAAGAGGGCGGTGAGCGAGGCGACGACCATGATGACGATGCCCCACCAAAGGGCCCAGGTATTGAGGATGTGGGCGCGGCCGAAGACGGCGGTGCCGGCCTCGATGGAGCCGGAGCGGGGCTTGATCTCGCCGTAGGAGATCATGATGGGGACGATGATCGCGAAGTTGATCAGCATGCCGATCATCATGCTGGTGGCGGACTTGATGCCCATGAGGGCGCCGGCACCGAACATGGTGAGATCGAGCGTGGGCCGGAGGGCGAGTTCGCGCAGGTCAACGCCCGCGAGCCGCGGGGTGGAGAGGTAGCCCTTGGCGGCGAGGTTGTAGTACCACTCGTCGAGGTAGTGGGGGAGGTGGAAGTTCTGCTTGAAGCCGAGCCACTTTTCCTGGATGAGCTTCTGATAGCTCTCGCCGGAGAAGAACGAGATGCTGCCGGCGAAGAGGGCGGCGAAGGCGAGGACCTTAGCCTTGAAGACGCCGACGGCGGCCTGCGAGGTGTAGAGCGTGTCGAGCACGACGCCGCAGGCGCGACCTTCGGGGAAGGGCTGCTGCTCGTCGTTGATGAAGCGTCGCTTCATGGGGAAGGCGACGAGCACGCCGAGGATGGAGAGGACGACGTTGAACAGGAGCATCTGCCACCAGGGCATGAGCTCGTTCTGGACCCACATGTACGCGGCCATGCCGCTGATGAGCGGGCCGGTCATGTATCCGGCGGCGGTGGCGATGGACTGGGTGCAGTTGTTCTCGAGGATGGTCATGTCCTTCGCGCCGAGCTGCGCGAAGAAGCGGTAGATGGCGAAGGAGAGGATGACGGAGGTGAGGCCGACGCCCAGGGTCCAGCCGGTCTTGGCGCCGACGTAGAGGTTGGTGGCGGAGAGGACGCCGCCGAGGAGGAAGCCGGTGAGGGCGGAGCGAAAGGTGAGCTGCGCCATGTCGCCGCGGAAGACGTTGGCGAGCCACCACTGGTCCTTCTGTTCACGGGACCATGTGCGGACTTGATCGTCGGTGAGGGTGGGGATGGCCATTCGGGACCAGTTTAGCGGAAAGCAGCGTGTGCGATGCAAGAAAAACGCCCCGCGAGGGCGGGGCGTGGGCGGGGCGCGGGGTGGAGCCGGGTCTTGGTTTCGTGCTGCGGCTAGAGGCCCCAAGCCATGAGGCCCGAGGCGGTGGCGAGCATGGCGAGGATGGCCTTGATGAGGCTCTCGCCGGCGACGAGGCCGGAGGCGATGGGGATGCAGTACTTGTCTTGCGACTTGAAGTGAGCCTTGGCCCAGAGCAGGGCGATGCCGGCGCCGAGGAAGAAGGAGAACGAGTTGGAGAAACTGACGACCCAGGCGAGGCCGAGGCCCATCGCGCTGGGGATGAACGGACGGGCCTTGGGGAAGAGTTTTTCGAGCGTGGGGAGCAGCATGCCGACCAGGGCACCGATGACGATCGCCATCTTGGCGCTGTCGGGCAGGGAGTGGATGCCCTTCTCGCTGGCGAGGACCTCTGCCACGGCTTTCCACATGTTGGTCGCGGGTGGGTTGAAGGCTTCGAGGGCGGCCTTGTTGGGCACGAGGAGGTACCACGCCGGAACGATGGCGATGGTGCCGAAGAAGATGCCCGCGAACTGGGCGATGAACTGCTGGCGGGGATTCGCGCCGAGGATGTAGCCGCTCTTGAGATCGGTGAGCAGGTCGGCGCTGCTGCTGGCGCTGTTGGCGGCAGTCGAGGCCGACATGAGGTTGATGGTGGTGTTGCCCTTGGCGCCCGGCAGCACGGCGAAGAGCAACTGCATCACCTTGCCCATGGCGCCGATGGGGTTGGTGTCGGTCTCGCCGGTGGCTCGGCAGGCGACCATCGAGAGCACGAACGACATGCCCAGGGCGATGATGCCCAGGAAGATGTTCATCTCGAAGGCGTACCAGTTGACGATGAGCACGCCGATCGAGATCGGGATCATGCCGGCGATGAACCAGGTGTTGGGGACTTCGATGCGGCGGGCGACGGCCTCGGCCTCGGGGGTGAGGCTGTGCTCGTCGTTGACGCTGGCGGCTTTCTTGCCGACGCCGAACGAGCGGAGGACGGTCTTCCACTGCAGGGCGAGGGAGGCGAGCGAGGCGAAGACCATGATCGCAGTGCCGCCCCATAGCGACCACTGCGTCAGCCGTAGCGTTCCCGCGCCGGCGACGGGGATATTGAGGATGATGTCCTTGGAGTGCTGGGCGGCCTGGAAGGTGAGTGCGCCGTCGGCGCCCGTCACCCAGCCGCTGCCGGCGGTCGCCTGATCGAGGCCGGAGAGATACGGGCCGAAGCCGAAGTAGAGGATGCACGAACCGATGAGCATCGACAGGCTGACACGCATGCCGACGATCATGCCCGCGGCGATGAGGAGGCCCGAGGGCTCGAAGCCGAAGCCGGCGGGGTTGCCGGCGCGATAGCCGGCGAACGCGCCGCTGAAGGGGATGAACTCGGGCAGGCGGATCCGGACGTGCTCGAAGAACTTATCGACGAACTTGAGGCCGCCTTCGCCGGTGTTGAGGAAGCCGATGATGGCGCCGCAGATCAGGGCGATGACGAGCGAATAAGCCTTGAGCAGGGCTTCGCGACCTTCGCTGTACAGGCTCTGCAGCGTGGTGGCGCAGGCGATGCCCGACGGGAAGGGCAATTGCTCCTGGTTGATCATCTGCCGCTTCATCGGGATGGCGAGGAAGACGCCGAGCGCACCGGTGAAGAGCGTGAATGCCGCGACGATCCAGACTGGCTGCTTCGCCCAGGTTTCGATCTGAGCCGGATCGGGCCCGGTTTCGAGCAGGAGCAGCGCCCCGAACGCGGTGGCGATGGTCGCGCCGGTCGAGTAGCCCGCCGCGCTGGCCGTGCTGGCCATGCAGTTGTTCTCGAGGATCGTCATCTGGGAGAGACGGTTGCCCGAGGCGGTGCGGAAGACGTTCCAGATGACGTAGGAGATGACGCAGGCGGTGATCGCGACGCCGAAGGCCCAGCCGATCTTGAGCGTGGTGTAGAGGCCGGCGACGGACATGAGCATGCCGATGACGCCGCCCATCAACACGGCCCGGAGGCTGAGCTGGCGGACAGAGTCGCCTTGATAGACCTTGGTGTACCAGTGCGACTCGCGCTGGGCGGTGGTCCAGCCGGTCATGTCAACGGCGGTCGGGTTTGCGGCGGGCGAGGACGATTGGGCTTCGCTCATGAGTGGATTCCAGTGGCCGATTTCCCACGCCCGTGCCGCGGTTGCGGCGCGGCGGCGAGATCATACCGGAATCGGACGGGGCGCACCGGAATGATGGGGCGGCCTTCAGGCGACCGGGCGGACGCGGACCTGGGTCGGGTCGACGTGGGTGATGCGGACCTTGGCGCCGAGGGCGACGAAGTCGGTTTCGGTGACGGCGTCGTGGCGGTGGCCGTCGAGCTCGATGACGCCGACCGGGCGCAGAGGCGTGAGCGTGACGGCCTCGCGGTCGATGAGCGCGAGGCGCTGCTTGACGAACTGTTCTTCCTTCTGGTGCTTCTCGAACTGCTCTTCCTCGGTGGGGGCGCCGATCATGCGGCGGCCGAGCGGCGTGTGCTGCCAGAGTGAGAGCCCTGCCCAGACGACCAGGGGCGTGGTGACCAGCATGCCGAAGAGGCCCATGACGCCCCAGAGGGGGCTGAAGCGGAAGAGACAGACGAGGCCGCCGATGGCGCAGACGAACGCGGTGATGGCGATTGCGCCGGCGCTGGGCACGAAGAACTCGAGCAGAATCAGGAAGAGTGCGATGCCCAGGAGCCCGAGGCCCCAGACGAGAAGCGGGTCCATGGCGAAGGGTAGAGGTGTTGCGGAGACGGGGTGTTCAGGGGCGCGTGTTCAACTGTCCAAGTGTCCAACCGTCCAAGTACCCAGATGCTCAAGAGTCCAAGCGTCCAACAGTCCAAGAGTCGAAGGATCGGACCGTCCGTCGCTCGACACCTTGACACCTTGACACCTTGACACCTTGACACCTTGACACCTTGACACCTTGACACCTTGACACCTCGACACCTTCTTCTACACCGCTTCAACGCTGATGCGGAAGTCGGTGACGCTGACGACGCGGACTTCTTTGCCGATGTCGATGAAGCCGAGTTCGGCGACGACGTCGTGGCGGGTGCCGTCGATCTCGATCTTGCCGGCGGGGCGCAGCGGGGTGACGGCGACGCCGATGGCGCCGACCTTGATGGCGGGCGGGGCCATGGCGGTGAGCATCGAAGCGTCGGTGCCGATGTCGCCTTCGGGGTTCTGGAGCACGAGGCGCTGCAGGATGGGGATGTTGGTGATGTTGCGGTAGATGAAGAAGAGTGCGACCCAGGTGGTGAAGCCGGCGAGGAGCAGGGTGGTGACGCCGGTGGCGAGCCCCTCGCGGAACTGAGCGGCTCCCAGGCCGCTGCCGCTGGAGCCGGGGATGAAGACGCCGACCAGGCCGATCATGAGCGCGACGATACCGATGAGGCCGGCGATGCCGAAGCCGGGGAGCACAATGAGTTCGGCGGCGAGGAAGACGACGCCGACGCCGATGGCGGCGAGTTGCCACCACATGGCCATGCCGATCACGATCTGCGGCAGGAACAGGCCCGCGAGGCAGCAGAGGGCGATGACACCGGGGATGGTGACGCCGGGGCTGAAGAACTCGATGAAGAGGCAGATGAGGAAGATGGTGACGAGCGTGCCGCGGACCCAAGGGGCGGACATGAAGCGGGCGAACTCCTCGGACCACGACTCGTCGAGGCGGGTGAGGGAGGGGGCGGCGATGAAGGACTGGAGGTCGGCGTCGGAGTTGATGGGCTGGAGCACGGGTGCCGCGCCACCGGAACGGGTCGCGTTGGAGGCGAAGCCGAAGTAGGCCATCTCGTTTTCGCGGAGCACGACCGCGCCGTCGCCGTTGCAGATCTTGGCGAGCAGGCGGAAGCGGCCGGGGGCCGCGCCGTCGGTGCGGGGTCGGAGCGTCGGCGTCGCGCCCGCGAGTTCGAGCGCGGTGTTCATGCTCGGGCCCAGGCGGGTGACGGTGGGGGAGGCGGGCGCGAAGGGGGCGGATTCGGAGTCGAGCGGTGCGGGTACGGGCGCGGCGTCGGTCGGCGCCGCGGCGGGCACGCTGCCGCGTTTGTTGGTCTTCTTCTCGTTGCTGCCGACACTCGCGGTGGCGACCATGGGCTGCAGCACGGGCTGATCGGGGAAGAGGGCTTCGAACTCGGCGCGATCGACGGCGAAGCGGGTGCCGGTCTGTGTGTCCTCGACCCACCAGAGTTCGGCGTCGGTGGCGACGATGGCCTGGACGATGAGTTCGTCCCACTGATAGGTGCCGTTGGCGCGATTGTGGCGGCGGGCGGAATCAACGACGTCGGCGAGCAGGGGCGGGAGGAGTTTCTGGCGCTCGTCCTCGTTGAGGCCGCGGAGCTGGGAGGTGAGCGAGTTGCGATCGAAGGTGGGGCGGATGACCTTGGCATCGCCGAAGCCGATGCTGCCGGCGACGACGATCTCGCGGCAGGCCAGGGCGATGATCGCGCCGCCGGAATAGGCCTGCGGGTTGATCCACGCGACGGTGTTGCGGATGGGCGAGTTCTTGATCGAGCTGGAGATCTCCAGCACCGCGCCCAGTTCGCCGCCGGGGGTGTCGAGCTCGATGACGAGTGCATCGGCACCGGCGGCGACGGCGTCGGCCATGCGGCGCTTCATGCTGCGGGCGGTGATGGCGTCGATCGGTCCCTTGATGGTGAGGACATAGGGGTTCGTGGCCTGACGGGCGGCGCTGATGGCGACGGGCGGCGCGGAGATGGGGCTGGCGGGAGCGGGGGTGGTCGCCGGGTCGGCGGCGAACGAGGGTGCCATCACCGACGGCAGGGACCACGCCAGCAGAACGAGCGTCCAGGCGAGCAGGCGGAAGATGGAGCGGCGGGTGCCGTGCATGGTTGATTCTAGATTCGTAAGGGGCGTGGCTTGGTTTCGGAGGAAATCGGACGTCACGCTGCAAGATTCCGCTCTGGCTCGGCAAATCCTCGGGTTCGTCCAGAACCAGTCGCACGTGCGGCGCGGGTTGCGGCCCTCGAAAGAGGACCAGAGGAGTTGACAAGATGAAGAATGTTCTCGTGTGCGTGGGCGCTGCGGCGCTCGGGTGTTCCTCGCTTGGCGCAGTCGTTTCGGTCACCGGGCAGGTGAGTCACATCGCGCCCCCGCCCAGTCTGGCGTTCGGCGTCTTCGCCGACAAGACAAAGGCGTACGTGATCAACGAGCGGCAGGGCGTGCAGTTCAGCGGCGGCGTCGACAAGTACCTGCCGACGGTCGGCGTGGCGTACACGACTTCCAATCTCGCGCCGGCGCTCTTGCCCGGTCCGACCTGGGTGGACAGCCACTTGATCCATTTTGACAACAATGGTGAGCCGTCGCCGTATCCGTCCGTGACCGGCACGGTGACCTTTGACGGCCCGATCATCGCGATCATCTGCTCGCTCGGCCGACTCGACCTGAGTGATGCCGCGCTCGGTGCGCCGGGCACCATCTACGCGGCGGGGGAACTGAGCCGCGGCATCAGCTCGGTGATCGACACCTTCAAGCTGCTCTCGCCCAACACGATCCAGTTCACGCTCGCCAACGGGCAGGCGATGGACGACATCCGCGTGCTGACCGTGCCGGCACCGAGTGCGGTGGCGGTGGGGCTGGCGGGATTGATCGTGATGCGGCGTCGGCGCTGACTCAGGTCGCCGGGGTTTCCTGCTCGACGTGCCATTCCATCGTCTCGCCCTTTTCGCCCGTGCAGGAGATGTGCACCGCGAAGAATCCGGGCTTGCCGCCGGGTGATTTCGGCTCGTGTTTCCGGATCAGCGGCCAGATCACCTTGCGATCGCTCTCGGGCAGCGGGAGCGATTCGAGCTGGTCGAGCGGGAACCAGTCGAGGCGGCCTTCGCGCATGTCGCGTGGTTCGGTCCAGACCGGGCCGAGGACGCGATACAGGAACATCAGCCAGTGGCCGCGGCCTTCGAAGGCCTGCTCGCTGATGATGCCAGCGAGGTGCAGGCGCTCCATCGGGACATGGATGCCGGATTCCTCCTCGATCTCGCGCTGAGCGCAGCGGGCCGGGGATTCGCCGTGGTTCACGTCGAGCTTGCCGCCGATGGGCGAGACCAGCCCGAGGTTCGGGGCCTTGAGCCGCTTGAGCAGCAGCACGCGGCCGTCCTTGTCGCGCAGGTCGCAGAGGCAGGCGATCTTGTAGGGCAGGGCACCGGCGGCGGCCCCGGCCGGGTTCACGGCGTGGTCGGACATGGGGGAGGGTACGGGGGCAGAGGGGCAAAGTGGCAGAGTGGCGCAGTGGCGGAGTGGCACAGTCTCACTGCGCCACTCTGCCACTTTGCCACTGCGCCACCTCCCCCTCCCACACTTCACGTCCGAGCCTTCCTCAAGCCGATACCGCCCTCATGTCGAGCCTGCCTGTTTCGTCCCTTCCGGGCGCGTCCGGCGCGCCTGCTTCGTCGCTTACACTCAGCCCGACGGCGAGCCCGTTCTCGTCGCCCTTTTTGCCCAAGGGTGTGCGGGCCGACGTGCGGTCGGGTGTCACCATGAAGTTTGTCGCCGCCAACGACCAGCCCGCCGACCGCCGCTCGTTTGAGGTGGCTGGGAAGCATCTCTATTTGATCGGCATCGGTGGCTGCGGCATGAGCGGGCTCGCCCGCATGCTCCGCCACCGCGGGGCCATCATCAGCGGCTCGGATATGCACGAGACCGAAGTCACCCAAGCTCTTGTCGCTGAGGGTGTTGCGGTCGGCTTTGAGCAGACCCGTGAGGCCCTGCCGGCGGGGTGCGAACTGGTGATCGCGTCGGCGGCGGTGAAGCCCGACCATCCGCAGGTGATCGAGGCGGAGAACCGTGGCGTTCAGGTTTTGTTCTATGCCGAGGCCCTTGGCTTGGCGATGCTTGGCCGCACCGGCATCTCGATCGCCGGCACCCACGGCAAGAGCAGCACCACGGCGATGCTCGGCTGCGCCCTGACCGACGCGGGCCTCGACCCGACGGTGATCGTCGGCGCAACGTGCAACCAGCTCACCACCGGCACGCTCAACTCCGCCGCACGGCCAGAGGGCGTCCAGATCTCCGGCTTCCGTCTCGGCAGCGATCAGATTCCCGACGGCGACCTGAAGGGCCGCCCGGGTCTGTTGATCGCCGAGTCGTGCGAGTTCAACCGCTCGTTCCACAATCTGCACCCGACGATCGCGAGTATCAGCAGCGTCGAGGCCGACCACCTGGACGTCTACGGCTCGATGGACGCGGTGATCGAGAGCTTCCACGAGTTCGCGCGGCTGCTTCCCCCGGCGAGCGCGGGCGGCAAGCTGCTCATCGCTCACGAGGGCGCCCACCGCCGTGAGGTGACGGCGGGGCTTGACTGCGCGATCGAGACCATCGGCTTTACCCCCAGCGCCGACTGGGTGGTGTCGTACGACCAGGAGACGCGGCGGGTCACGCTGTCGCACGAGAACAAGCAAGTGGCAGCGTGGACCATGCGTCTGCCCGGCGTGCACAACGCGATCAACAGCGCGACGGCGCTGGCGCTGGCGGTGATGGTCGGTGCCGATCCGGCCCGCGTCGCCGAGTCGCTCGCGGCGTTCACCGGCGTCGATCGCCGCATGCAGTTGCTGGGCGAGCGCACGCTCGGCGGCGGCGGCTCCGTGCGCGTCTACGACGACTACGGCCATCACCCGACGGAAGTGGATGTCACGCTGCGGGCGCTCCGAGCCTTCGAGAAGCCCGAGCAGCGCGGCGGGCGGCTCATCTGTGTCTTCCAGCCTCACCAGCACTCCCGCACGCGGCACTTGCTCGAGGAGTTCGCCCAGAGCTTCAGCGAGGCGGATGTGGTGATCGTGCCGCACATCTACTTTGTGCGCGATAGCCAGGAAGAAAAGGCCAAGATCGGCGCCAGCGACCTGGTGGACCGCCTGCGGCAGCGCAAGGTCAAGGCCAAGCACGTCTACCCCTTCGATGCGATCGTCGAAGAACTCGAGACCATGTGTCGCCCAGGCGATGTGGTGGTGGTGATGGGCGCGGGCCCGGTGTTCGAGGTCGGCCGCGGGTATCTGGCGGGTGAGTCCCGGTAAGAAGAGAGAACGCGGAGAGGCGGAGAAGGCGGAGTGACGCGGAGAAGGCGTTTCACTCAAAGAGCTCCAAGAACTCAAAGATGAGGAACGAAGAATGAGACTTGGAGTTTGTCACGGGTTCGTCTTCGCGCGGTGCTGCCTGCTGTCTCTCCATCGTGATCGCCTTCTTCGAGTTCTTTGAGCCCCTTGAGTTGAAGTCTTCTCTCCGCAAACCTCCGCTCTCTCCGCTTCTCCGCGTTCTCTCGTGAATCACATGCTCGTGCACGATGAACTCGCCATCTCCCCACTCGCGCAAGTCCCGACCTGGTTCGGGATCGGCGGCGGCGCGTCACGCTTCGTAGAGGTATGGACAGTTGGACAGTTGAACACTGCCGTGCAGATCGATCCGGCGCTGCGGGTGCTGGGCGACGGTGCCAATCTGCTGGTCGATGACGACGGCGTTGATGAACTCGTCGTCGCGATGCGGGGCTCGCTGGCTGAGTGGACGATCGACGCGGCCAAGGGCATCGTGCGGGTCGGTGCAGGTGCGAACCTGCCCAAGCTCATCAACGAGACGGTGCGGATCGGCCTTGCGGGCCTGGAGACGCTCGGCGGCATTCCTGCCAGCATCGGAGGCGCGCTGGTCATGAACGCTGGCGGCAAGTTCGGCGAGATCGAGCAGTATGTGCTCCGCGTCCACGCACTGACGCGTGACGGCAAGGAAGTCACGCTCGAGCGCAAGGACATCGCGTTCGGCTACCGGCGTTCGGGATTGAACGAGTACATCCTCACCGGATGCGAGCTGCAACTGCTGCCGGACGACCCGGCCGCGGTGCGCAAGCGGCAGAAAGAGGTGATGGCGTACAAGAAGACCAGCCAGCCGATGGCCGAGAAGTCCGCCGGCTGCACGTACAAGAACCCGACGCTCGAGGACGATGTGCCCGAGCTCTTCGACGCCAACGGCCGCGCCGGGCGGCGGGTGCCCGCTGGGATGCTCATCGATCGCGCCGGGCTGAAGGGCCTGCGCTTCGGCGGCGCGGAAGTGAGCGATGTGCACGCGAACTTCTTCGTGACCCACCCGGGCGCGACGGCCCGCGATGTGATCGGGCTCATGAACGAGGTGGAACGCCGCGTGATGGACCGCTTCGGTGTCCAGCTCACGCGTGAGGTCGTCGTGTGGAGCAAGAACGCGGCCGGCAAGAGCGCGACGGGCAAGAGCGGGGGTGGACGATGAGCCGCAAGACCGTGCTGGTGCTGGGCGGCGGACCGGACGCCGAGCGCGAGGTGAGCCTCGTCAGCAGCAAGTTCGTCGCCGAGGCTCTCCAACGCGGCGGCGAGTTCGACGTCAACTACCAGATCATCGATCGCGCCAACCTGCAGCAGCTTCGAGCGCTTGCGGGCGATGTGGTCTTCCCGGTGCTCCACGGCGGCTGGGGCGAAGGCGGGCCGTTGCAGGACCTGCTCGATCAGGATCGGCGTCCCTACGTCGGTTGCCGCGGCCAGGCGGCGCGGGTGGCGATGGACAAGATGGCGACCAAGCTGCTCGCGGCGTCGCTGGGCATTCCCACCAAGCGGGCGTGCGTGATCAACGGACGCGACCACGGTTGTCCGATCGAGCTGCCGGTGGTGGTGAAGCCGGTGCACGAGGGTTCGAGCGTGGGTGTGCACATCTGCCGCACGAGCCCGGAGTGGCTCACCGCGATCGCCGCGGCGCTTCGGGACATGCAGGAACAGCCACGCCGGGTCTACATGGTGGAGCAGGGCGTCCTGGGCGGCAGCGAGCTGACCGTCGGCGTCTTCGACGGCAAGGCCTTGCTGCCCATCCAGATCAAGCCCGCGGTGGAGTTCTACGACTACGAGGCCAAGTACCAGCGGAACGACACGCAGTACCTGGTCGATCCGCCGCTTCCGGCTGGAGTCAAGGCAACAATCCAGCGGCACGCCGAGGACCTCTTCCGGGCCATGGGGTGCCGGCACCTGTCGCGGATCGACTTCCTGCTGGACCGTGAGGGCATGCCATGGCTGTTGGAAGTGAACACCCTCCCGGGGTTCACGGACCATTCGCTCTTCCCGATGGCGGCGAAGCAGGCGGGAATGCCGATGGAGAAGCTGTGCTCGCAGCTGTTGCACCTTGCCATTCGAGATGGGACAATTCGTGACAGCGCCCGGGACCGCGTGCGGTAGACTCGACCGAAGAGGAAAGAAGTAGAACAGTGACCGACGTTCCCAGCCAACCCAGCCCGACCGAGCAGACGCCGGTGGCACTCTTGCCCGAGCTGAGCCCGTCGCGCCCGCGCTTTGACTGGGGTGCGTTCACGGCCCACCTCACGACGTTCTTCAGCGTGGTCATCGTGCTGGGCCTGGCGATCGGTTTCTTGCTGCTGCGGGCCCCCGTGCGTCAGAAGGCCGAGGCCTTCGTGGCCAAGGGCCCGGTGACGATCCGCTTTGAGTGGCCTGAGCTGAAGCGGCCCGACGAGAGCGCTGGGGCGGGCAAGGTCGCGACCAAGCAAGTCGCACAGACCGCGAAGCAGACAGCGGGCTCGAAGCCGGCTGCCGGGTCGAATGTTGCTCCCGCTCCCCGCGAGAAGCCGCGGACGTGGCTGGCACCACAGTTCCAAGAGGAACTGATGACGATGGCGTACAAGGCGCTGGGCTCGGACCCGGACCCGCTGTCGCGCGAGCCCTTGGATGCGATCGGTGCGGCGATGGAGCGCAGCGGCTGGTTCGACGGCCGCCCGAGCGTGCTGCGCGGCGAGGCGCAGGAGATCGTGATCAAGGGAAGCTGGCGGATCCCGGCCGCGGTCGTTCGCTTCGCGCCGACTCAGGCCCCCGGCGAGACGGCGACGGAGACGAAGGACTACCTCAT
>CANHCQ010000022.1 GCA_947459215.1 Phycisphaerales bacterium | reverse complement strand
TTTCGCGGGCGATCTGATGGGCGTGATCGGTTCGCTCGCGGACAAGTACCAGATCGAGCAGTTGTCGGGGCGGTACGCGTTTACCGGCCGCGAAGCGATGTCGGTGCCGGAAGCGATCGACATCAAGGACGAGCTTGAGACCATCGACGACCTGCTGGCACAGCTGCGCGAGGCGATGAAGACCGCGAAGCTCGCGATCATCGATCTCGACGCGTTGTCCGCGTTCGCCGAGGACAACGCGATCGAGAAGATCAATGACATGCAGCGTCAGATCGAGGAGTACCTGCGGGCCGAGATGGAGCGGCAGGGCATCGAGCGATCGCGGCAAGGGCTACGGCTGACGCCACAGGCGATGAAGCTGTTTCAGGGCAAGGTGCTGCAGGAGATCTTCAGCGGCTTGCAGGCGGCGCGATCGGGGCGGCATGTCGGACCGATCGCGGGCGAGGGGGTTGTGGAGCTCGCGGCGACGAAGCAGTACGAGTTCGGCGATTCGGTCTCGAACATGGACGTGCCGCAGTCGTTCGTGAACGCGATGCTGCGGGAGCGGCGCGGGGGCGAGGCCTCCGAAGGACCGGGCGTTCGGATGCGGTCCGAGGACATGGTGATCCACAAGACCCGCAACAGCCCCAAGTGCGCCACGTGCGTCTTGATGGACATGTCGGGATCGATGCGCTACGGCGGGCAGTACATCCATGTGAAGCGGATGGCGCTCGCGTTTGATGCGCTCATCCGGTCGGAGTATCCGGGCGACTTCCTGCAGTGCATTGAGATGTACACGTTCGCCAAGCCGCGGCACCCGAGCGAGCTCGCGGCGCTTATGCCCAAGATAGTGTCGATCCACACGCCGGTGGTGCGATTGCGAGCGGACATGAGCGATCCGGATGTGTCGGAATCACGTGTGCCGCAGCACTTCACGAACATCCAGCGGTCGCTGCAACTCTCGCGGCGGTTCTTGAGTGCTCAGGACACACCGAATAGGCAGATCCTCCTGATCACCGACGGCCTGCCCACGGCGCATTTCGAGAACGAGATGCTTTACATGCTCTATCCGCCCGACCCGAGGACGGAAGAGGCGACGATGCGGGAAGCGCGGGCGTGCCAGCGCGAGGGGATCACGATCAATATCTTCCTCTTGCCGAGTTGGTCGCAGTCGCACGAGGACATCCAGTTTGCGCAGCGGATCGCCGAGACGACCAAGGGCCGCGTCTTCTTCACCGGCGGGAGCGACATCGATCGCTTCGTGCTGTGGGATTACGTGAGCCAGCGGCGGAAGATCATTGGGTAATCGAGACAATCAACCGAAACGGCCGGTGACGTAGTCCTCGGTCTCGCGGAGCTGCGGGACCTGGAAGAGGTCTGCCGTGCGGCCGTACTCGACCAGGCGGCCGAGATACATGAAGGCGGTGTAGTCGCTCACACGTGCGGCCTGCTGCATGTTGTGCGTCACGATGAGGACGGTGTAGCGGCTGCTGATCTCGTGGATGAGTTCCTCGATGCGGAGCGTGGCGATCGGATCGAGGGCTGAGCAGGGTTCGTCGAGCAGCAGGACCTCAGGCTCGGAGACGATGGCGCGGGCGATGCAGAGCCGTTGCTGCTGTCCGCCGGAGAGGCCCATGGCGGAGGCTTTGAGGCGATCCTTCACCTCGTCCCACAGCGCGGCCTGGCGGAGGGCTTTCTCGCAGGCGTCGGCGAGGGCCTTCTTGTTGCGTTCTCCCGAGATGCGGAGCGCGTAGACCACGTTCTCGAAGATGGACATCGGGAACGGGTTGGGCTTCTGGAAGACCATGCCAAGGCGTTTACGAAGGTCGATGACGTCGACGCCGCGGGCGTAGACGCTGTTGCCGTTGAGATCGATGGAGCCCTCGACGCGGACGCCCTCGATGAGGTCGTTGAGGCGGTTGACGCTGCGGAGAAGGGTGGACTTGCCGCAGCCGCTGGGGCCGATGAGTGCGGTGACCTTGCCCTTGGCGACCGGCATGGTGATGCCGTGGAGGGCCTTGGACTGCCCGTACCAGAGCTGAAAGTTGTTGACGGCGAGGATGACGGGCTCGGCGCGGACGGAATCGTGGATACGGGGTGTCGGGGTTTCGCCGCGCTTGATGGCGTCGATGATGGGGTAGGCAGAGGCGGGACCGCCGCGGGGAAGGGCGGAGGGGGCCCGCACGGCGACTTCTGGCCTGGCTTCGGGCCGCGCGTCGGACCTGGAGTCGGACCCGGGTTGCGGGTGTGAGTGGGGATGGGTCATGGACGCTGGCATCGTTGGTCCCTGGAGTCGTGGAAGCGGCCGCGGAAGGCGTGAAGATTCACAGGTTGACGCGGATCAGGACTTGCCCATCCGGGTTGCGGCATGGCGCGACGCCACGACGCGGATCAGGAGGTTGACCACGAACAAAATGGCAAGGAGGACGAGGATTCCCGCCCATGCGAGATTCTTCTGCTCGGGATAGGGGCCGGTGGCGTAGGTGTAGATCTGGAGCGTGAGGGACGGGAAGGGCTCGCTGGGGTCGCGGGTGAGGAGGCGGCTGCCCAGCGCGGTGAACAGGAGCGGAGCGGTCTCGCCGGCGACGCGGGCGATGGCGAGCATGATGCCCGTTGAGATGCTGCCGAACGCGCTGGGCAGCACGACGCGGAGCACGGTCTGGGCCTTGCTGGCGCCGAGGGCGAGCGAGCCTTCGCGATAGGTCTTGGGGACGAGCCGCAGCATCTCTTCGGTGGTGCGGGCGACGATGGGGATCATAATGAAAGCGAGGGCGGCGGCACCCGCGTAGCCGCTGAACGAGACCGAGTTGCTGGTCCAGCGTGAAACGGGAACGACAACGAGTTCGTAGCCGAGAATACCGACGACGATGCTGGGAACCCCGGTCAGGACGTCGGCGATGAAGCGCATCGGGCTGGCGAAGAGCCACTCGTGGCTGTACTCGGAGAGATAGACGCCGGACGCGACACCAAGCGGCACGCCGATCGCGGCGGCAAGGGCGAGCAGGATGAGCGTGCCCTCGATCGCGTGGCGCATACCGCCCGGCTGTGCGACGTCGCCGGTGGGCACATCGGTGAAGAACGAGAGGTTGATCGCGCCTGCGCCGATGAAGACGAGATATCCCGAAACGAGCAGCAGCAGCGTGACAATGACCGCGGCGCAGGCGGCGCAAACGCCGAACATCGCGTCGCTGGTGAGCCGCCGGGTCTCGAAGCGTGCGCTGGCCATGGCTAGTGCCCCGCGGGCGATGCCTTTCCGACGACCAGGCGTCTGGCGATGACATTGAAGAGCAAGGACATGACCAGCAGCACTAGCGCGACGTAGAGCAGCGACGCCTGATGCAGGCCCTCGCTGGCTTCCGCGAACTCGTTGGCGAGGAGGCTGGCCATGGTCTGGGCGGGCGCGAAGGGGCTGGGGTTGATCTGGTTGTTGTTGCCGATGACCATGGTGATCGCCATGGTCTCGCCCGCGGCACGGGCGAGGCCGAGCATCACCGCGCCGAAGAGCCCGCTGCGCCCGTAGCGGAGCATGGCGACGCAGCTCTGCCACCACGTGGCCCCGAGCGCCAGTGTGCCCTCGATCTGCGTGCGGGGCACGGCCTTGAGCACGTCGCGGCTGACGCTGGTGACGATCGGCAGGATCATGATTGCGAGCACGAGGCTGCCGCAGAGCATGTCGCGGCCGGTGATGGGGATCGGCCGCTCCACGACCGTGCCTGCGATGGTGACGGACTCGTAGAACATCCAGCGCAGCCCCGGCACGTTCTCGAGCGTGGCCTTTATGGCCGGGCCAACGTGAGATTGCAGGAACGGGGCGAGGACGAAGAGGCCCCAGATGCCGTATGCGAGGCTTGGAATCGCAGCCAGGAACTCGATCAGGAACGAGAGCGGCCCGGCGATACGGAGCGTCGGCGCGACGCGTACCAGGAAGAGGGCCGCACCGAAACTCAGGGGCACGGCGATGGCGAGGGCGATCAGCGAACTCATCGCTGTCCCGTAGATGACCGGGAGCGCCCCGAACGCGGGCTTGATCGTCTCCATGACGATCTCGCCGTCTTCCATCACGACCTGACCGGCGGCGTCCTTGAGCGGGCGTTCGAGTTCGTTGACGCGCCACTCGCTGGAGACAAGGAAGCCAAGGCCGAACTGCTTGATCGCGGGCATCGCCGAGGTAAGCAGGACAAGGACCAGCGCCCCGAGCATCAGGGCGATGATCGCCGCGCTGCCGCGGCAGACGAGGCCCAGCATGGCGTCGCCGAAGCGAAACGAGCGTCGGAGGGAGCGTGCGGGTCCGCCGCTCGCGTTGGGCGAGGGGGCGGCTGCGGAGATGGCGCTGGCGTCGGTCGTCATCCGATGGCCGACTGTGAGGACTCGGGGCTCCTGTCGCCTCGATTGGCTGTTCGATTGGCGCTCAGGTTGGCTCTCAGCTTACTTGATGGGCTTGCCGTTGTGGGACAGGCCCGACAGAGCGGTGTCGACGGCCGTCTTCACGCCGCTGGAGAGCGGGGCGTAGTCCATGTCGGTGGCGAACTTCTGTCCGCCGCTGATGGCCCAGTTGAGGAATCCGACGAGGGCTTTGGCCTCGGCGTCGGTCTTGAGGTTGGAGAGGTCCTTGTACACGATGATGTAGGTAAACGCGCTGATCGGGTAGGTCTTGTCGCCCGGCTGGTCCCAGATGTCGGCGCGGAGGACGGTGCCCTTGAGCGTCGTGGCGGCGCCTTCACCGGCAACCGACATGGTCTCGGGCGTCGCGATGATGAACTTGCCGGCCTTGTTCTTGACCGCGCCGTACGCGATCTTGTTCGCGACGGCGTAGTTCTGTTCGATGTAGCCGATCGAGCCGGCGGTCTGCTGGATCACCGCGGCGACGCCTTCGTTGCCCTTGCCGCCCTGACCGAGCGGCCACTTCACCTGTTTACCGGCACCGATCTCGCCCTTGAAGGCAAGGCTCTGGGTGGCGAGGTAGCTGGTGAAAACGTGCGTGGTGCCGCTGCCGTCGGTCCGGAAGGCCGGGGTGATGGCGAGTTTGGGCAGCGAGACGCCGGAGTTGAGTTCCTGGAGGCGCGGGTCATCCCAGGTGCTGATCTTGCCCATGAAGATGTCGGCGAGGACGTCGCCGCTGAAGTTCAGGGGCTGGGAGAGGCCGGGGAGGTTGTACGCGGGGACGACGCCGCCGATGACGGCGGGGAACTGGACGATCTTGTCCTCGCCGCCCATCGCCTCGATTTCTTTCTTGGTGAGGGGAGCATCGGAGGCGCCGAAGGCGACGGTCTTGTCGGTGATGGCCTTGACGCCGCCGCCGGAGCCGATGCTGCGGTAATCGATCTTGATGCCGGGCTCGACCTTCTCGTATTCGGAGACCCATTTGGTGTAGAGCGGAGCGGGGAAGGTGGCGCCCGCGCCGCCGAGACGGACCTCGCTGGCCTGGGCGGTGCTTGCACCCCCGCCGACCACGACGGAAACACCGACCGCCGACACCCACGCCGCCCGCTGGATGATGCTCATGCACGTCTCCTGTGTGTACACCTGTCTGTCGAAACCCGAACGCCCGTCACCCTTGCAAAACAGTAAAGGCCCCTGTTCTCAAAGAGGGTGCGGCGTGCGCTAAGAGTCTGCAAAGAAGCGTTCGGGAGGCGGTGGGAAGTACGCGCAACGTCATTGGCCACAATGAGTTGTCATCGCCTATTTCAAGGCCGCGTCGAGATCGGCGATCAAGTCTTCGACGTCTTCGCAGCCGACCGAGAGGCGGATCAGGCCATCGGCGATACCGAGCGCGGCCCGGGCAGCGGGCGGGATGCTGGCGTGGGTCATGATGGCGGGGTGCTCGATGAGGCTTTCGACGCCGCCGAGGGATTCGGCGAGTGAGAAGAGCTTGGTGCGCTCGAGGACCTTGCGCGAGGGATCGAGGCCGCCTTTCACGACGCAGGAGATCATGCCGCCGAAGGCACGCATCTGCTTCTTGGCGAGCTCGTGCTGCGGGTGGCCGGCGAGGCCGGGGTAGATGACCTTCTCGATCTTGGGGTGCTTCTCGAGCCACTGGGCGATCTTCATCGCGTTCTCGCAGTGGCGCTGCATGCGGAGGTGCAGCGTCTTGGTGCTGCGGAGCATGAGGAAGCAGTCCATCGCGCTGGGCACGGCCCCCACCGCGTTCTGGGCGTAGCCGATCTTCTCCGCCAGGACCGCGGTCTTCGTGGCGATCGCGCCGGCAACGAGATCGCTGTGGCCGCCGATGTACTTGGTGCACGAGTGCATCACCACGTCCGCGCCATGCGCGAGCGGATTCTGTAGGTATGGCGAGGCGAAGGTGTTGTCGACGACGAGCATCGGGCGGCCGAGTGTCGTGCCCAAGGAAGTGCCGAGCGGGCCGAGGGTGGTGTCGGCGGCGGGCGAGGGGCCGATCTTGGCGGCGTCCACGACCTTCCGCACGCCGGCGATGTCGATGACCTTGAGCATCGGGTTGCTGGGGGTCTCGAGCCAGACCAGCCGTGTCTCGGGGCGGATGGCCTTGGAGATCTCGTCGAGCTTGGTCATGTCGACGCGGGTGGTCGTGAGGTTGAGGTGACGGAAAACTTTGTCGAGTTGGCGGAAAGTGCCGCCGTAGACGTCGTCGGAGAGGACGACGTGATCACCGGCGCGGAGCAGGTGGAGCAGACAGTCCATCGCAGCAAGACCGCTGGAGAACGTGAAGCCGTGCGTGCCGCCTTCGAGAGCGGCGAGGTTGGCCTCGAGCGCGGTGCGGGTGGGGTTCTTGCTGCGGGCGTAGTCGTAGCCGTCCTTGAAAACGCCGGGCGAGGCCTGCACGAAGGTGCTGGTGAAGTAAACGGGCGTCATGATCGCGCCGGTCGTCGGGTCGGGCGATTGGCCGGCGTGGATGCAGTTGGTGGCGAAGCGGTGGGTGTCGTGCATGGGTTGCTTTGCTGGAGAATCGGGAGCCGGGGCGACCCTCCGCTTGCGCGGAGGGTTCGTTCTAGCGTCCCTTCTTGCTCATGAAGTCGATCACGTCGATCTGGCTGATGACGCCGACGATCTTGTCGTTGTCGATGACGATGGCGACCTGGTTGGTCTCGAAGATGCGGTAGAGCTCTTCGATGCGGGCCTTGGGATAGATCAGGCCGCCGATGCGTTGGGCGACGCTCTTGGCTTCCGAGTCCATCGTGGCGTTGCCTTCCTGCAGGCCGCGGAGGATGTCGACTTCGGCGACGATGGAGAGCGGGTGGCCCTTGGCGTCCACGATGGGCACCTGCGACACGCCGTGCTTCTTGAAGAGTCCGATGACGGCGGCGATGGAGTCGTGCTCGTTGGCGGTGATGATGGTGCCCTGGCGGCCGGCGAGGATCTCCTCGACGAGGCCGAGGTCGCGGTCGCTGCCGAGGAAGCCGTAGTCCTTCATCCACGCATCGTTCAGGAACTTGGTGGTGTAGCGGGTGGCCGAGTCACACAGGAACGTGACGACAGTCTTGCCCGGGCCGAGGGCCTTGGCGACCTTGATGGCGATGTGGACGTTGCAGCCGGATGACCCGCCGCAGAAGAGGCCCTCCTCGCGGACGAGGCGGCGGGCCATGCTGAAGGCTTCCTTGTCGTTGGTCTGGTGGAACTCGTCGACGACGCTGTAATCCATCGCGTCGCAGAGGATGTCCTCGCCGATGCCTTCGACCTTGTACACGTGCGGCGTGGGCATGGTCTTGGTGTAGTAATAGTGATAGTGCACGCTGCCGATGGGATCGACGCCGACGATCTTGACGTGCGGGTGGTTCTTCTTGAAGTAGCGGCCGACGCCCGAGACCGTGCCGCCGGTGCCGGCGCCGGCGATGACGGCATCGACCTTGCCCTCGGTCTGGCGCCAGATCTCCGGGCCGGTGGAAAGTTCGTGGGCGTCGATGTTGAGCTGGTTGTGATACTGGTTGACGTAGAACGCGCCGGGAGTCTCGCGAGCGATGCGTTTGGCGGTGGAGACGTAGTGCTCGGGCGAGTCGCCGGGGACGTCGGTGGGCGTGATCACGACCTCAGCGCCGAAGGCCTTGAGCATGTTGACCTTCTCGAGGCTCATCTTGTCGGGCATGGTGAAGACGCAGCGGTAGCCGCGGACGGCGGCCCACATGGCGACGCCCTGGCCGGTGTTGCCGCTGGTGTTCTCGACGATGGTGGCGCCGGGCTTGATGAGGCCCTTCTTCTCGCTCTCGTTCAGGATGTGCACCGCCATGCGGTCCTTGATGGAGCCGGTGGGGTTCATGTACTCGCACTTGACGAGGACGGTGGCGCAGCCCGGCGGAACGACCTTGTTGAGTTTCACAAGGGGGGTGTTACCGACGGCATCGAGGATGTTGTTGCGGATGGCGGTGGTCATTGTCCCACTTTATCAGGCTTGGCGGACCCGGGGAATCCAGAGACCAACCTCGGAACCAGCCCCAGCGTCAGCGAGTGGGTTGCCTTGGTTTGAGGCCGGTGGTCCCGCTCGCTCACGCACGGGGCTCGTCAAGACAGCGGTTTACAAGAAGACGGGAGGAATCCCGATCTCCGCGGTCAGCGAACAATGCTGCGGAAGGGGCCTCGCCTTGAATGCCCGAACACTGATTTGGCTGCCTGCTTGGCTGCTTGCCGCGATCTTCGCTGTGGTCCTGAGCGCGTGCTCGCGGGAACCGTCGTACTCGCAATCCTCGCCGGACGCGACGATCACGACCGCGAAGGAGATGGTCCGCCGCGGCGACGCCAAGCTGCTCGTCAAACTCGTCTACAGCGAAGACGAGAACATGAAGAAGTGCCTGAACCGACTCGGGCACGCCTTGGGGCGGCTGCAGGACCTGGCCAAGGAACTGGAGAAGGCGTTCCCGGCCGAGGTGGCGAAGCTGCGTGAGGACGCCAAGCGGGAGGCGGCAAAGGGCGGATCACAGGGCTTGGCGAGCTTGTTCACCGGCGGCGGGCAGCGGGCGCGGGAGCAAGCCAGGCGGGCGGCCGATGCCGCGAATCGCAATGCACCCGCAGGTTCGAACACCAACGACCCGTTCACGGCGGTGTTGACGCGGCTGTTTACGTCGCCGTACGAAGTCCTTGAGGACGAACGCAACAACCTGACCGCGGTGATGCTCGACGAGAAGACCTACACGCTGCTGTACAAGAACGGGCCGATCGTTCCAGGAATCGCACTGACGATCCGAAAGGACGATCGCGACGGCCGCTGGTACTTTGTCATTCCGACCGATCTGCCGATCCTGAGCGGGTACTTCTTTAGGTCCGACGAGGCATGGCGGACGTACACCGGGCTGGTTGCGACGTTTGACAACATCGTGAAGGACCTGATCGACGATGTGCGGCAGGGCAAGGTGAAGAACCTGAACGACACGGCTCGCGTCGCGGGCGAAAAGGCGTTCACGTCGCTGCCGTTCGCGTTTATCGCGATCGATCGCCTGACGGCGGCGGAGCGGAAGAAGGCCGGGCTCGCACGGCCAGCGACACCGGCACCTGCGAAGGCACCGGTTCCGACAACGGGCGGGTAACAAACGAGCCGAGAGAACGCTGCAGCGCCTCCCCGCCCCGCGAAGCGGGGAGGGGTGGTCGAGCGCAGCGAGACCGGGGAGGGGTGATTCGCGTTCGCGTGTTCGCTGCGTCGAGACACCCGCGGTCCCCTCACCTGACTTGAGGCTTTGCCTCAAGTCGTCCTCTCCCCGCACGCGGGGAGAGGAGGCGCGCAGTCGCGTTGCTTCAATGTTCCTCGTGCATCTTCACGTTGCGGTTCTCGCGCACGAAGATCATGCCGACCACCAGCGTCATCGCGCAGATGGCCATCGGGAACCACAAGCCCGCGAAGGGGTTCTTGGTCTTTTCGTAGAAGAGTTGCCCGATGAACGGCACCATGCCGCCGAAGACACCGTTGCCGATGTGATACGGCAGCGACATGCTGGTGTAGCGGATGCGGGTCGGAAAGAGCTCGACAAGGAACGCGGCGATCGGGCCGTAGACCATCGTGACGAGGAAGACCTGCACGAAGATCAGGAACGTGAGCGTCATCGCGGGCGGGCTGGTGAGCGACGGAAAGCGGATGGAGTGCTTCACCGTCTGCTTCGATTCGGTCGCGCCCGCGGCGAGCGTGTCCGTTGTTGTCACGGTGTCGGTCGTGCCGTCGGCGTAGGAGCGGACTTCCTTGCGCACTGTCACGGCGGCGCCCGCGATGCCCTTGGTTGAGTCTGCGGCGATCGAGTTGACCTTGGGCTCACCGATCGGTCGCACGCCGTCGGCGGCGAGTTGGAAGCGGGCGGGATCGCTGAGATTCGTGACCGCGACCTTCATGCCGTAGATCGGGTAGTAGAGCACGAGCGCCAGCAGGCAGCCGGTGAGCATGATCCCCTTGCGGCCGATCTTGTCCGACAGCGCCCCCATCACGATGAAGAACGGCGTGGCGAGCAAGAGCGCGAGGCCGATGATGTACTCGGCCTGGGTCGCCTCGATGGCGAGCGTGGTTTTGAGGAAGTTCATCGCGTAGAACTGGCCGGTGTACCAGACGACGCCCTGGCCCGCGGTCGCGCCCAAGAGCGCGATGATGACGAGGCGGAGGTTCTCCTTGTTGGCGAACGACTCTTTCAGCGGGTTCTTTGCGCCCTTTCCCGAGGCCTTCATGCGTTTGAAGAGCGGCGACTCGCTCATGCGGCGGCGGATGTACCACGAGAACGCGACGAGCACGAGTGAGAGCCAGAACGGGATGCGCCAGCCCCAGGCCGCGAAGTCCTCCGGGGCCATGAGTGTGCGGCAGAGCAGGATGACGCCCAGCGACATGAACAGACCGAGCGTGGCAGTGGTCTGGATCCAACTGGTCCAGTAGCCGCGTTGGCCATCGGGGCAGTGCTCGGCAACGTAGGTGGCGGCCCCGCCGTACTCGCCGCCGAGGGCGAGGCCTTGGCCCAGGCGCAGCAGGATGAGCAACGCCGGCGCGAGCCACCCGAGCGTTTCGTAGCCGGGCAGGATGCCGATGAGAAAGGTCGTGCCGCCCATGAGGAGCAGCGTGACCATGAAGGTGTACTTGCGGCCGATGAGGTCGCCGAGGTAGCCGAAGACGATCGCCCCGAACGGTCGGACGACAAAGCCGATCGCGAAAGTGGCGAGGGTTGAGAGCAACGCCGTCGCACCCGAGCCCTTGGGGAAGAAGACGTCGGCGATGGTGAGGGCGAGGGCCCCGAAGATATAGAAGTCGTACCACTCGATGAGGGTGCCGGCGGAGGAGGCGCCGATGATGGTCCAGAGGCTTTGCTCGGGCAGAACCTCTGGGTCGGCCTTGGCTTGGGCATCCGGCTGTTGGTCGGGCTGGCTCATGGGGGTTCGTGCAGAATCCAAAGGGGGAGGGGGGGAGAGGGGCTGCGGCTGATCGACCGGGTGGGCGAGGTGCCCGGAATCCCTGGCTGGCGGTCGCGGAGGGACGTCCTACAGAGTTATAACCGAAATTCCTGCTGCATTTGTCCGAGAAACCCGTAGACTGGCATCTCAGTGATTTGCCGGAGCCAAGGACGACGCTCCGGCGACTCACCCCGGATCAACTCATGGCCGACCTCCGACTTCAACGTGACCGTTTCGCTCGCAGCGCCGTCGCGTTCACGCTGATCGAGCTTTTGGTGGCGATCGCGATCATCGCGCTCTTGATCGCGTTGATCGTTCCGTCGCTGGCGATGGCGCGGCGAACGGCCCGGGCGGCGATCTGTGCGAGCAACCTTCGCCAGCACGCGACGGGGATGGCGACGTATGCGACGGACGCGAAGGGATTGATGCCGTCGTTCTCGTGGCTGCCGAACAAGAAGTACAGCCGCTGGGCCGACCTGAACACCGCGACGACGCCGCAGGCAGCGGTGGCGAATCAGGGCGTCGATATCGTGCGACGGCACACGGGGCTGAACCTGCTGCCGTTCGATGCGTCGAAGTCGCGGCTGTTGACCCGCAACTTCGCACACCTGGTGATGTTCGACGGCGGGTACTACAGCAGCCGCCTCATCGAGCCGGCCGCCATCTGCCCCGAAGACCGCGTCACGTCGGAATGGCAGAAGGCAGGTCCGAAGGACATCTTCGAGACGCTAAAGGTTCAGCAATACGTGCCGCCGGACTTTGATGAGCCGCAGAATTACCAGCGGCTGTTCCCGTTCTGGTCGTCGTACGAGCGAGTGGCGTGCTCGTGGTCCGTCGACAAGGGGCCGAACGCGGTCAACCAGAACTACGAGAAGTACCTGTACTACAACGTCTTCCTTGGCACCACGCGATTTGATCAGCGACGCGCCGACGACGTGGCGTTCCCGGCCCAGAAGGTCATCATGTTCGATCTGTTCGACCGCCACGTTTCCAAGAAGACGACGTTCTACGCCTACCCGTCAGCACGCCAGCCACTGCTGCACGGGGATGGCTCGGTGGTCACCCGCCGGACCGCGGACGCCAATCCGGGTTGGGATCCGACGCTGACGTCGATTCCGGATTTCGCGACGCAGTTCAAGTACGCGCCGCTCCCCAACGAACCCAAGACCGTGTCGGGACTGCCTTTCGATCTCGTCAAGGGCTACTACCGCTGGACGCGAGCGGGGCTCCGTGGCGTTGACTTCTCCGGTGCGGAAGTGAAGTAACGCAGCGACGGCGCTATTTTTCGGCATGATGCCGAATGCTCTTCGTTCGATGTCCGCCGCGATACTTGCTGCCCTGATCATCTTCCCTTTGCATTCAACGGCTGAGCAGCAGCCCGCGGAAGTGGCAGCTCCCGTCGCCGTCACGGTCCGCATCGCCACTTTCAACATCGAGGACGTCCGCACCGAAGACGTGAAGCGTTCGGATCAACCGCGGCTGAAGGCGATCGCTGAGGTCATCCAGCGGATCCGGCCCAACATCGTTCTGCTGAACGAGATCGCGTACGACATGGCGGGCTCGCCGGGGTTCGTTGAGGGCGAGGAGCCCGGACAGAACGCGGCCCGTTTCGTGACGAACTATTTGCGTGTGCCGCAGGCGGCGGGGCTGGAACCGATCACGTACGTCGCGTTCATGGCGCCGAGCAATACGGGCCTCTTCAGCGGGCACGACCTGGACAACGACGGCGCGGTGACGGCGACGTACCCCGTGCCGCCGGGCGCGAACGCGACCGGTGATCCGGGGCCGCAGACGAAAGAAGGTCGGCTGTATGGGAACGACTGCTGGGGCTTCGGCACGTTCCCGGGGCAGTACGCGATGGCGCTGCTGGTGGACGAGCGGCTGGTGATTGAGACGGAGAAGGTGCGGACCTTCCAGCGCATGCCGTGGGACTACATGCCCGGCAACTTCATGCCGAGCAAGGCTGATGGGACGGCGTTCTATAGCGACGACGAGAAGAAGCTCTTTCGCCTGTCGAGCAAGAGCCACTGGGATGTGCCGGTGAAGCTTCCAAACGGCGCGGTGCTACACGTGCTCTGCTCGCACCCGACGCCGCCGGTGTTTGATGGGCCGGAGGACCGCAACGGACGCCGCAACCACGACGAGATCCGGCTGTGGATGGATTACCTGTTCAACGACCCATATCTCGTGGACGACAACTCAAACTACGGCGGGCTGGCGGCAGATGAGTCGTTCGTGATCCTGGGTGACCTCAACGCGGACCCCAAGAAAGGCGACTCATACAAGAATCCGATCGGCAAGCTCTTGGCGAATCGACGGGTGTTGAAGTTTGAGGCACCGAAAGCGGATCTCGACATCCCCGGCCTGGAGGCCACCGACACCGCGATGTTCAAGATGCGGGTGGATCACGTTATCCCGTCGAAGGACCTGCAGGTCGCAGCCAGCGGCGTGTGGCGAGCGTTGCCGAGCTCGAACGTCGGTGGGAAGTTCCCGAGCGACCACTTCCCGGTGTGGATGGATGTGGTGGTTCCCGGCAAGTAGCGGGCCGCTTTGCGACCGGTGCCATCAGTCCGCCGGCTCGGCGGCGCGACTGATGCCGTCTGGAACAACGACGCCGGGACATCAGTCGCGCGGCTCAGAGCAGCCGCGGACCGATGGCACCAAACGCATGGCATCGAGGCATTGCCGCGCGTACCCTTGGTCTCACGGAGATTTCGTTGTCCCGAGCCACATTGAACCCCAAGACGTCCGCCGCCGCTCTCGCAAGACCGCTGTGGCTGTCGTTCGTCGAGGCGGGAAAGCCTGGGATCACGCGGCTGGTGACCATCACATCGCTGGTCGGCTTTGTGCTCGCGGCGCTGGGAACCAGTTGGAGCTATGCGAACCTGGGCTTTGTCGCGATCGCGACGGCGCTCGGCACCGCACTCTCCTCGCTGGGCGCGAACACGCTGAATGAATGGATGGAGCGGGATCGGGACGCGCGGATGCCCCGCACGGCTCATCGGCCCCTGCCTCAGGCTCGAATCACGCCGAAACAGGCGCTGGTCGCGGGTGTGATCGAGAGCATCGTCGGCGTCGCCATCCTGGCGGCTTGCACGAACATCTGGGCGGCGTTGGTGTCGCTGGCGTGCATCGTGAGCTATGTCGCGGTGTACACGCCGCTGAAGCCGCGGTCGCCTATCTCGACGCTGGTCGGCGCGGTGCCGGGTGCGCTCCCGCCGTTGATCGGGTGGTGCGCGGGTGCGGGCATGAGCGCAGCCGCGGGCTGGAACGCACTAACGCAGTTCGGCGGCTGGTCGCTGTTCGCGTTGATGTTCGTCTGGCAGCTCCCCCACTTCCTGGCGATCGCGTGGATGTACCGCGAAGACTACTCGCTGGGCGGTTTCAAGGTGCTGGCGGTGGAAGACCCGACGGGCGTGCGGACGGCGCGCGGCGTGCTGATGTGGTCGCTGCTTCTGATACCCGCGACGCTGCTGCCATGGCTTGCGATGCCGGCGCGGGCGGGCGTGGTCTATGCGGCGTTCGCGGTCGTGTCGACGCTGGCATTCCTGTACCTTGCGGTGCGATTCGCGCTCGACCGGACGCGGCCTTCGGCGCGGCGCGTGTTCCTCGCGTCGATCGCCCACTTGCCGCTGCTGCTGATCGTGCTTGTCGCCGAAGCGGTTCTGCGGACGTGGCGGTAACGCGACCGTCAGGCTTCGACGCGAAGGACATCGGCTTCGACGATCAACGTGCATCCCTCGAACTGGAATCGCTTGGTCTCTCCGGATCGTGACCGCGCGGCGCGGGCTGCGGATAGCACTTCTCGATTCCGGGGCGTGCCGTGCACGATTCGCACAATCTGAGTGACGGCTTCCGCGACGACGGCACGTGAGGCGGCTTGCCATGGGCTGCGGGACCATTCGCGCGGCGAGCGTTGAGAGTCGCTCAGCAGCGTGGCAGCATCGGCACGAACAACCCCAAACGCGGCGGCTGCGGCGGTTGCGAGCGAGTTGGACCGCTCGGCAACGCCGGGCGCGATGGTTTCGAGGAGCGGGATGACTTCGTGGCGCAGCTTGGCGCGCAGTCGCGTGGTGTCGGCGTTGGTGGCGTCGATCCGCCACATCCACCCGCACGCGGAGCAGAGGCGTTCGGCGTCGGCGTGACGCAGCTCGAGCATGGGGCGGATGAGCGTGATATCACGATCGATCGCTCGCCGAACCGCGATGCCCCGGAGGCCGCGTGGGCCCGAACCGCGAAGCAGACGCATCAGCAGGGTTTCGAGCTGATCCTCGGCGTGGTGGCCGGTTGCGACGAAGCGGCAGCCCGCGTCGCGGGCGAGCTCGGTGAGGGCGCGGTATCGCTCCCGTCGTGCGGTGGCCTCAATGTTGCCACGGCCTTGAACGCTGACTTGCCTGGCGACGAAGGTCACGCCGAGCGTGCTGCAGAGTCGCTCGCAGGCGGCACGATCGGCTTCTGCGTCCGCCTCGCTTCGCATGTCGTGGACGATGTGGGCGGCGACGACGTGGCGAGGCTGCGTGGAGAGAGCGAGGAGGAGGGCAGAGGAGTCGGCACCGCCGGAGAAGGCGACCAGGGTGCGGCGGTCGGCGTCGCGTGCGCCGGCACCACCGGTGAGGGCACGCCACCGGGTGAGCAGACGCCGCACCGTCGGATCGGACTTGGAGGGCACGCCGGCGGCCCGGGACGGGTCATGGGGCGGCGTGGGCTTTGGAGGTGGAGTGGCGGACGGCACGCGGAGATGGTACTTTGATGGCGCAGGCCGCGATTCCGGGCTGGAGACCCGGCGGAGTTGTGATTGGGATGTGGGGCGACTTCGGCGGCACGACATGGAGGTTTGCGTCTTGCTAGCCGCACTGCTGAAAACACTCGCTCCTGCACCGACTATTGCTTTGGCGTTCGACGGCGCGACGCTTGGAGTGCGGGAGATACTGCTCGCGGGGAGCGTGATCGGCATCGGCGTGGTGCTGATCGCCTGGGGTGTGCTGGCCCGCAAGCGCGACGTACCGGGACACGCTCGCGACAGTGCGGAGAAGCTGACGCGCGACCTGATCGACGAGCTCGAGAATCGAGCGGAGCGTCTCGAAAAGCTGATCGCGCGAGCGGAGTCGACGCTGGTGGAACTGCGGGATTCGGAGCGACGCATCGCGGCCGCGCCAAAGCGAGTGGTCGAAACGATCATCGAGCCCAAGCCGCGACAGGAGCACTCGATCTTCACGGACCCGATGCACAACGAAGTCTGCGCACTCGCGGAGCAGGGACTCGGGCCGGTGGATATCGCACGGCGGATGCAGTTGCCGACGGGGCAGGTGGAATTGATCTTGAACCTGCGGCCAAACAGGGCTGTGAGGCGCGATTAGGGGCGAGCACGCAGCGAAGCCACGCACCGAAGCCACGCACCGAGGAGTCCGTTTCACAAGTATGTGGAGTGTTCCTCAGGCGCGAGCCTTTGAGGCGCGGCGAACGCCGTGCTCGAAGGCCCATTCGTAGACGGCGTGACCTTCGTCAATCTTGAGAAGGTCAAGATCGATGCGATACAGGCCGTCGTCGGTGTAGTCGCAGCTCACCACGCGGCCCAGAAGCGGCACGGGGCGGTCGTCGATCAGGTGAATGGCGATCGCCAAGTGCCTGCCGACGTAGCACATTCTCCTCGAAGTGAGCACGAAGTGGGAGCGACCGAGTTCGGAAGAGCGGGCCTGCCACGTCATTCCTGGTCGCTCGCGTTCGTCGAGCTCGGCAAGATCGATCTCGGCGAGGAATCGATTTCCATGCGGACGCGGTTGCGTCAGCCGGATTTTCCCGGCGTTTTCACTGGGCGCAATGACGCCCGAGTCCCACGTGGCGCGAACGGTTGCTGTCGGCATGTGTCCAAAGTGCGATACAACGTCACCAAAGACCATCGATGCGGACCGACTCCTGCGCAATTCCACGCGGTTTATTCCGGCTGAATCAATTATCAAAAGTGGAACGATTGCGGGTCGGCAGAGATACTCATGGTTATGAGACAGCGGGGCACAGACTTGGGGGACTGGAGTGTGCGTCTTTTGCGGGAATCCCGCATGGCGCTTCTTGGCACTCCGTGGGCGGAGCTGCTTGAGAGCCCAGCTGCGGCTGGCAAGCTGCCACAGTTCGATGAGTTCCGCGATGAGGCGGGGCACCGTCGCGAGATCGATCGATATCTTCTCGCCCATCTGGTCGGAGTTTCGCCCCAATCCCCTCCAGCCAACGCCGGCACGGACGTGGCGCTCTGGGCACGCATTGCGAGTGGGTCGCGAGACTTCTTCTGGACGGAGATTGACGCGAACCGACCGTGGCTGGTGCGGGAGCGGGACGATCTCACGATCGAAACCTGGACACAGGCCGAGCTTTGCTGCTTGCACGCCTTGTCCCACGCGGGGCCGAAGCTCAAGCCGCGGGCTGATGCGGCCACGGATTGGATGATTGAGCACCTGCAGCCGGACAACGCCACGAACCATCCTTGGTCGATCCACATGTTTCTGAGGCGCGCCGCCGAGATTGGCAGCGACGAGCATCGCCTGTACGCGGAGGCTCTGCTCCACAATGCCGTGATCTCACTCGGACGGGCCGACCGCTTTTCGGCCGTCATCCTGCTCGACTCGGGTCGTTGGCTGCAGCGACAGCCCGAGGTCCGTTCTGGCTCGGCCTGCTAAGCGGGCGGATTGCGTGATGTCGAGCGAATTCCGTCAGACTGTCTGCGTCTGCGGCCTCGCGGTCGTCACCGGACGCAGCCAGCGTGCGACTTCGGCGTCGAGCAGCGCCTGATCGCGACCGATCTTGCGGACGATCGCCGCGGCGACCAGGCCCATGAACATGGGCTGCGGGCGCAGCGGGCGGCTGGTGAGTTCGGGGTGGAACTGGGCGCCGATGAAATACGGGTGCGTGACCTTGAGCGCCAGCCCGCCCTCGCTGCTGGTGCCGGCGCTCGAGCGGATGTTGGCGGCGGGGTGATCGATCTCGCTCACGCTCTGGCGGAGCTCGAGGATCTGCATGATCGGGCGGGCCGGGTGGCGGCCGCTGAAGACCAGGCCGGCGTGCTCGAAGCGCTCGATGTAACCGGGGTCGACCTCATAGCGGTGGCGGAAGCGCTCGCGGACGCCGTGCTGCTTGTTGAAGAGGAAGTGGGCGAGCGAGTTGGGCGTGATGGCGACTTCCTGGCCGCCGAGGCGCATGGTGCCGCCGAGGCCTTCGATGCGCTTCTGTTCGGGCAGCTCGCTGATGACCGGGTTCTCGCAGCCGGGCTTGAACTCGGTGCTGTTGGCGTCCTTGAGGCCCAGCACGTTGCGGGCGAACTCGATGACGGCCATCTGGAAGCCCAGGCACAGGCCGAGGTAGGGCAGGCCGTTCTCGCGGCAGTGGCGGACACAGGCGATCTTGCCCTCGACGCCGCGGCTGCCGAAGCCGCCGGGGACGATGACGGCGTTCAGGTCGCCGAGCTTCGCTGCGACGTTGGAGCTGTCGATGTTCGTCGTGTCGGTCCAGTGGAGATCGATGTCGCAGGAGAGATGCGCGGAACAGTGCTCCAGGGCCTTGTCGATCGAGGCGTAGGCGTCGCGGATCTGGGCGTACTTGCCGGCGATGCCGATGGTGACCTTGTGGCGCTTGGGCGCGATCAATCGCTTGGCGAAGCCCATCCACCGCTCGCGGGCCTTGTCCTCGTTGGCGAAATCGACCCGTTCGTGCAGACCCAGGAGCGAGAGGATCTCGCGGTCGAGTCCGTCGGAGCGCATGTCTTCGGGGATGGTGTAGATGCTCTCGCGGTCGTGCATCGAGAAGAGGCGGCGGGGCGGCACGTTGCTGAACATCGCGATCTTCTGCATCACCTTTTCGCCGCAGGGCTTGCTGGCGCGGCAGGCGATGACGTGGGGCTGGATGCCGGCTTCCATCAATCGCTTGATGCCGAGCTGAGCGGCTTTGCTCTTCTGCTCGCCAAGGGCGGGCGGCTCGATGATGTACGTGAGCGCGACGAAGCAGGTGGAGTTGGGGCCTTCTTCAAACGCGAGCTCGCGCATGGCCTCGATGTAGAACGCGTTCTCGTAATCGCCGACGGTGCCGCCGACTTCGATGAAGACGACATCGGCGGGCTTGGTGCCGTCGCCGTGGAGGGCGAGCTCGCGGAGCTTGCGCTTCACCTCGCCGGTGACGTGCGGGATCATCTGCACGTCGCGGCCGAGGTAGACGCCCATGCGTTCACGCTCGAGGATCTCGCTGAAGATGCGGCCCGAGGTGGTGAAGTTGCGCTGCGAGAGGTTCTGGTCGAGCAGTCGCTCGTAGGTGCCCAGGTCCATGTCGCACTCGGTGCCGTCGTCGAGGACGAAGACCTCGCCGTGGCGGTACGGGTTGAGCGTGCCCGAGTCGATGTTGAGATAGCCCTCCATCTTGATGGGGGCGACGGACAATCCCTTGTCCTTGAGCATCTTGGCCAGGCTGCTGGCGAAGATGCCCTTGCCCAGGCCGCTCATGACGGTGCCGAAGACGACGACGTACTTGTGACGGCCCTTGACGTAGCCGGGCGGGATCGGCGAATAGAACTCGCTCTCGGCGCTCTGGTCGCCCAGGCTGGCGAGGGTGAGGTTGGGCGTCGACGCGATGCTCGCGAGGTCGGCGGAGTTGGGGCGCGGCCCGATCGGCTTGGCCTCGATGGTGGGCGTGAAGCCCTCATCGATCAGCGCTTGGCTGAAGGCCTCGGCGTTGGAAAACGGGATGGTGTCGCTGCGTTCGTCATGGAACGGCGTCAGGCCGTCGCCAGACCGGTCGTCCAGACGTCCTGTCTCGGTCGCGCGGGTGGGCATGTCTCAGCATATCACATTGGGGACAGGCTGGTCGCGTGAACCGAGGGGGAATCGATGCAGGATTCACAGAGTTTCTGACGCGGGGCGTGTCGCAGGCCAAGGCCCGGACCGTTCGCCGCTGGTTATCGACCGGACCGCTTCCAGCGGGCAACGAACGCGGCGTACTGCTCGGGGGTGTCAATTCCCGGGTTGCCCGCGTCGGGGACGACGGCGACGGCGATGGAGTAGCCGTGCTCGAGCACCCGGAGTTGCTCCAGAGACTCGGCCTGCTCGGCCGGGGTGGGCGTCAGCGAGCGATAGGTGGCCAAGAAGGAACGCCGGTAGCAATAGAGGCCGACGTGCCGCAGCGGGGCGGCTGCGGGGCTCCCGGCCGACTGGGGATCGCGGACAAACGGCACGCGGGAGCGGCTGAAGTACAGGGCGGTGCCGTCGCGGCGGCAGACGACCTTGACGATGTTCGGATTGTTCGGGTCGTCCGTAAAGGCCAGCGGGGCGGCGACCGTGGAGACGGCGGCGGCGGGGTGAGCGGTCAGGGCCCCCACCGCGGCGTCGATCACGGCGGGCTCGATCTCGGGTTCGTCGCCCTGGACGTTGACCACGATGGTGTCGGCTGGCAGTCCGAGCAAGTCGGCGGCCTCGGCGAGGCGGCTGGTGCCGTTGGGGTGGTCGGGGGAGGTCAGGACGCAGTCGATGCCGCGGGAGCGGACGGCGTCGAGGATGCGGGGGTCGTCGGCGGCAACCACAACGCGGGAGAGCGACGTGGCCTTCGCGGCGGCCTGGGCGACGTGGACGATGAGGGGTGTGCCGGTCTCGGCTGCGAGCATCTTCCCCGGGAAGCGGGTCGAGGCCATGCGGGCGGGGATGATGGCGACGATGGAGGGCACGAGTTTCTCGCGGGCTTGCTCGGACGGGCCGCCGTGGTGGACCCCGACGAAAAGGCAATTCACCACAGAGATCACGGAGGACACGGAGAGGAGAAGGAGAGTGAAATCAGCTGGCCGGCTCTCGCCAACTTCCTCTGTGTGATCTCCGTGGTGAAGCAGTTCATTCGTTTCACGCGAGATTCGAAAACGACTCCATCGCTATCGAGCCGCTGGCACGCTCGCGACATCACTTCGCCCGCAGTTCCGCCACCAGCTTCTTGAGCGTCTCGCGGCGGGCCTTGATGTCCTTGTAACCGATCGCCTGGATCAGGATCTGGCTGGCGATCTTTTCGGCTTCTTCGGCGGCGGTGAGGTCGCGGCGGGTCTCGCCGTTGACCTGAAGGGCACAGCAGAGGTCGTATCGCACATCGCGCTGGTCCTCGGGGGTCATGTCCGGGACTTCGAGGGCGCGACGCAGGGTCTCGACCGCTTCGTCGGCGAGGTCGCAGCGGAGGAACGACATGCCCAGCATGTGCAGCACGCGGCCGCGGACACGGGGATCGTTCTGGGCTTCCTGGAACTGGCCGATGGCGTCCTCGAAGTTGCCGAGTTCGAAATAGCGGCGGCCGAGTTCGTACTTCCAGGTGAGGTCGGTCGGGTAGTTCTCAACGCACAGTCGCAGTTCGGCAACCTCGAGCTCAAGCAGCGCCTGGCGCTCGGTCTCGTAGATGCTCTTCACGGTCTCGTCGCCGGGAGCGGACTCGAGCATCTGTCGGGCGGAAGAGACCTTGCGGCGTGCCTGACGGATGCGGACTTCGCCAGCGCCTTGACGGAACTTGAAGATCTTGGTGCGTTCGAAGGTCTGGAGCGAGATGGCGACGGCGCGTTCCTCGTCGCTGGGCTTGCCGCGCTCGCGGAGCGCCTTGATGAGTTTGTCGGTGGTCGGAAGGTCTTCGGGGCGTGCCGCGAACTCGGTCTCGCAAACGGCGACGTGGCGGTCTTTGGCGTCGTCGGTCTTGCTGACGCGATCGCCTTCTTCAAGGGCCTTCTGCTTGCCGGCATCGCGGATGTTCTGGCGGAAGCCGCCCTCGGCGCCGGTCTTCTCGTAGCCGCCCTTGGCCATGGTGGACTTGGCGGCGAGCATCTTGAGGTCGTTGCTGAGCTGGCCGTCGGCGGGGTCGAGGCGGCGGGCTTCCTCACCGATGTTGAGGGCGAGGTCGGGGAGCGCCATCGCGTCGAGGGCGCGCATGAGGCGGACGAAGTTGTCCTTGCGGGGCTTGGGGTCGTTGCGGGCGGCGGCGTAGGCCCACTCTCCGACCTTGCGGGCGGTGTCGCCGGCGTTGAGATTGACGATCGCCTCGCAAGCCTTGACCGCGGCGGCGGCGGCAGACGACTTGTCGTCCACGCTCATCGTCCAATCGACGAGCGAGAGCAGGAACTTGTTGATCTCACCCGAGCCCGAGATGGCGGCCCGGGTTTCTTTGCTGTTGCGCTTCTTGCCTTCGGGCGAATTTACATACTGGGCGGCGGAGGCGACGAAGCCTTCGAGGCCGCTGACCATCCGGGGGTCGAGCTGCAGGCCCCGCAGCCAGAGCTGCATGGCGTACTCGTAGTTTCCGGAGTCATGGCCGACGCGGGCGTGCTGGAAGAACTTCTCGGCTTTCTCGGGCGCGTACTCGGGCTGGTTGCTGCCAGTGCCGTCTCCACCCGCGGGCTTTTTTCCGAAGAAGTTCGAGATCATGGCGTTGCTGCGATCCTGAAGCGGCCGTGCCGCGTGAAGTTCGGGCGTCGAGTTGTCGTCTGGGAATGGTACGGACGAAACCCGGAGTGGATTCTACGTTCGCGACGATCGCGGAGCCGGGCGGCGGCGTCGCACCGGACCAACGCGGGTTGAAAGCAACGATTGCCGCAGGTGGATGCCAAGATGGACTGGGCAACGCCGCGGTGCGGACCTTACGATCGGGCGATGGCGACCGACCCGACCAAGCTGAGCATCGTGACCTACCCGGAGAAGGTGCTTCGTACCCAGGGCAAGGCGGTGAAAGAGATCAACGACGAAGTCCGTGCCGTCGCGGCCCGGATGATCGAGTTGATGTACGACGCCGAGGGGATCGGCCTGGCGGCGCCGCAGGTCGGGCTGTCGTTGCAGATGTTCGTGCTCGACGTACCGCTGGGTGAGGGGCGGAGCCTGGCGGACGATCCGCCGACGGCGACAGATGGACCGCGGGTGTTCATCAACCCGAAGATCGCGAAGTTCGAGGGCCCTTCGGAGCCGTTCGAGGAGGGATGCCTGAGCCTGCCAGACATTCGCGGCGACGTGCTCCGCCCGCCGGTGGTCACCATGACCGCGACCGACGAACACGGGAAGTCATTCACAATCCGGGCTGGCGGCCTGCTGGCCCGCTGTCTGCAGCACGAGTTTGACCATCTCCAAGGCGTGCTCATTCTCGACAAGATGACGCAGACCGCTCGCATGAAGAACCGGACCGCGGTGCGGGATTTAGAACGCTCACGGTGAGTTTGTTTGCGCGTGGTGAAATGGCCAAATGGCCAAATGGCCAAATGGCCAAAGGGCCAACGATCCAAAGGGCCAAAGCCGAGTCCCTCGATCGGGATGCCTTGATTTGGCCTTTTGGCCGTTTGGCGATTTGGCCCTTTGTCGCTCGCCCTTTCTATTCTTCCCCCACATGCCCCCCCGCCTTCCCCTCGTGTTCTTCGGCTCGGGCGCCTTTGGCGTTCCCGCGCTGCGTCATCTGATGGCGACGCACGATGTGCGGCTGGTGGTCACGCAGCCCGATCGACCCGCGGGGCGCGGCGGGAAACTGACGCCGACTCCGATCGCGGAGCTCTGTCAGACCGAGTTCCCCGACGTGCGGGTGGTCAAGCCTGAGAAAGTGAACGAGGCTTCCATCCGTGACGACATCCGTGCGCAGGGTGCGGCGGCGTTCGTGGTCATCGCGTTTGGACAGAAGCTCGGCAAGGCCCTGCTCGACGGTGTCTTCTCGATCAACCTCCACGGCTCGATCCTGCCGCGCTGGCGCGGGGCGGCCCCCATCAACGCGGCGTTGCTTGCGGGTGATCCGCAGGTCGGCAACAGCGTCATCACCCTCGCCGACAAGATGGATGCGGGGCTGGTGCTGGCGACCTCGAGCCATCCGACGAATCCGGATTGGACCACGGCGGAGTTGCACGACATCCTGAGTGCTGACGGGCCTTCGCTGATTGAGCGGGTGTTGGGCGAGCATGTCGCGGGGACGCTGAAGCCGCAGACGCAGGACGAGGCGCTCGTGACGATCGCCCCGAAAATGAGCAAGGCGGACGGCTGGGTGGATTTCGCGGCCAGCGCCGACGAGTGCCGCCGCCGGGTGCATGCGCTGAACCCATGGCCGGGGGTGACGGTGCAGTTCCGGGGCGAGCCGCTGAAGCTCCTGCGGACGAAAGTGCTGGACGCCAATCACCAACAAGAACCGGGCACGCTGGTCGATAGCACAGCCGGCGTCGTCGGGTGCGGCGGCGGTTCGGTTCCCACTGGCTCGCTGCAACTGATCGAGGTGCAGCCCGCGGGCAAGCGGGCGATGGCGTGGAAGGATTTCGCGATGGGCCGCCAGCCCAAGAATGGCGAGCGGCTCATCGGCGGCAAGGCGCCGGAGGGAAACGTTTCGTGCTGACGTTGTGGGACCTCATCAAGCCCGCGGTCGCGCCGGTCGCCAAGTCGGCGTGCGATCTCTTCCGCGGCATCACCCCCACCATCCCCACCACTCCCACGCCCCCCAGCAGCTCCATACCCGACCCGACCTCCAAGCCGACGATCGCGCCCACTGCCAAACCCAGTCAGACCCCCGGTCGCCGTCCGGAACGCGCTTCGGGCGTTCCCGCGGTCGATCCGCCGCTGCTTCGTTCCAAGCGCCGCAGCGAGCTCGCGACCAAGCCCCGACGCGGGGACGCCGATGTCGGCATGCAGGCCAAGTACGACGCGATCGTGCGCGAGATGCTCGTGAAGTACGGCGTGAAGGTCCGCAAGTGGCGAACGAACTCATCAGGCGTGGCGTGGACGATCACGTACAAGGACGGCCGCGTGGTGCGGCTGCTTGAAAGCCCGCAGCCGAAGGGGCCGATGTCGATGGCGATCTTCCTGCACGAGATCGGGCATCACGCGATCGGGCTGGGGACGTACAAGCCGCGGTGTCTGGAGGAGTACCACGCCTGGGCGTTCTCCATCCGGACGATGGAGGAACGCGGGCTGAACATCACCGACCGGGTGCGGGATCGGATGTTCAAGAGCCTGCGGTACGCGGTGCGGAAGGCGCGGCGGCGTGGCTTGAAGGAGCTGCCGGTCGAGTTGCTGCCGTACGCCGGTTGACCGATCGCCCGCAAATCAGAAACGTCCCGGGGCAGATTCGAACTGCCGGCCTGCGGTTTAGGAAACCGCCGCTCTATCCAGCTGAGCTACCGGGACACCGGTGCCATTCTACGTTTGTCGGTCTCCTTCTGGCGACGGGCGGGGCTCGGAGGGCCATCGGATGGGCAGGCGAACAGGCGGCAAGAGCAAGGCGACCCCGGCGAGCATCATCATCGGGCTGATCGTGCTGGGCGCAGCGTGGCTGCTGTCGCCGAAGAAGCCGGCGAGCACGACACCGACCTCGTCGCCGTCGCAGGAGGGTGCGGATACTCGGCGACCTCCCGCGACCTCGGGCGAGACGCTGAAGCGTGAATCGGCACCTTCTCCCTCCGCGGCTTCGCGGGAAGCGGCGCCTTCGGTGGCTGCGTCATCGAGCGGCCCGGCGCCCGCGGCCATTACCATCGCGTCGTGGAACATCGAGTGGCTGGGAAATCCGTCGCAGCGCAGCGGCGAGGGCAAGGGCGTGGCGCAGGACACCGCCGAATTGGCCGAGGCGATCAAGCGGAGCGAGGCGGCGGTGGTCGCGCTGCAGGAGATCTCCCCCACCGGCACACCGAATGCGGGTCGGAATGATGAGCCGCGAAGTAAGGAACTCGATGCGATCGCGGCCAAGCTCGGCGGTGGGTGGCGGTACCTGCTCTTCCCGTCACGCAGCGGCGATCAGTTCACCGGGTTTCTGTACAACTCCGGCATCGTGTCGCTGGTCTCCGATCGCGAGGGCGATTCGTGGCGGGTGCCGGTACCGACGCGAAGAAGTTCGCAGGGTTCGGGGCTGTGGGTGCGGCCGCCGACAGCCGTGAAGTTCAGCGCGGGCGCGGGCAAGACCGACTTCGTCCTCATTGTCGTGCACATGAAGGCGGACTTCGATGGCGACTTCGCGAAACACCGCGAAGAAGAAGCGAAGGCGCTGGCGGCGTTGCTGCCCGATGTCCGCCGCGTGTTCAAGGATGAGGACGTCTTGATCCTCGGCGACACCAACATGACGGACGACAACGAGGCGGCGGAGAAGACGTACGAGCGAGCGGCGCTGAAAGACCTAAATACGGCGAACGCGGGCACGCACTGGCGGGGCGGAGGGACGGACAAGATCTTTGTGCCCGCGGCGCAGCCGGAGTTTGCGGCGTCGTCGTTCCGCGTGATCAATCACGACCGCGTGCTGAGCCGCACGATGTCGCCCGCGGCGTACAAGCGCCGGTTCTCGGATCACTACATGGTGAGCACGACGGTGCGGTTGCAGGACGATGACGACTGATGGTGCTGATCACAGCAGGAGCATGCCCAGCACCACCCACGCGCCGGTGAGCAGCATGACCAGGGCCGTGTAGCCGACGATGTCGCGGGCTTTCGCACCGGTGATCGCCAGCAGTGGAACGGCCCAGAACGGCTGCAGCATGTTGGTGAGTTGATCGCCGTAGGCAACTGCCATGATGATGCGGCCGGGCGCGATGCCGTGCTCCAGGGCGGCCGTGAGCGCCACCGGGCCCTGCACCGCCCATTGAGCCCCGCCGGAGGGCACGAACATGTTGATCACGCAGGCCGAGAGAAACGTGGTGAAGGGAAGGGCCGACGGGGAGACGGCGGCGGCGAGATCGGCGAAGACGCGAATCAGGCCGCTCGCGGAGACGACGCCGATCAGGGCCGCGTAGATCGGGAACTGAACGATGATCCCGCCGCAGGCGGTTGCGGCGTCGTCGACGGCGGCGACAAACCGCCGGGTGGATCCGTGGAGAATCAGCCCGAGTACGAGCATGGCCGCGGAGATCTCGTTGAGTCCGATGGTGTTGAGCGACTTCACGCTAACGAAGCGCCACAACCCGACCGCGAGCAGGAGTGCTAGAACGATCGGCACGAGGGGCGTGCGTTCCAACCGATCCGGAAGCGACCTCTCCGGCGCGTCAACCGCCGCGGAAGGCGATTCGTCGGCCGATGCCGGGCACGCCTGCATCGGTCCGGAGCGGGGAGCGACGAACCACACGCAGAGCGGGACGAGTACGAGCAAGCCGCCGGTGATGACCGCGTTGGAGAACGTGAAGAGCGTCTGTGACAGCGGCACGCCGGCTTCGTACCCCGCCGCGGCGAGCTTGGCGACGACCTCGGGCGTCAGCGTGCGTTTGGCGCCCTCGATGCTGGTCATGGTGAGCGGGGCGGAGCCCGAGAGCCCGCCGTGCCAGACCATGAGGCCGAAGAAGCCGGAGGCCACGATGATCGGGTAGTGATGTGAGATGCCGCGGCGTTGCAGGCTCCGCCCGACTTCCCGAGCCAGCAGGGCACCGACGATCAGGCTCAGGCCCCAGTTGATCACGCCTGTCATGCAGGCACCGAGGGCGACCAGTGCCGCACCGCCCGCACCGGTGGTCGGAAGATCGGCGACGCGCCGGATAGCGGCGTGCACGACTCGGGTGCTGGCCAGCACATGGCCCGAGATGAGGACCATGCACATCTGGGTTGTGAACGCGAGCAAGGACCAGATGTGCGGCGTGGTGCCGTTGTCGCGGAAGGCGTCGGCCAGACGAGCGCCCTTGTCGGCGAGAGACAAGGGTGAGGGGCTGTTGAAATCACCGAACGCGAGACCGGCGAGGCACGCGACCACGAGCAACAACACGGCGATCACGAACGGATCGGGAACGATGGCGCGGAAGACGCCGGTGATGAACGAGGCGACGCGGTCGATGAGGCGGGACTCGGGCATCGGCGGAGAATACCCGAAGCTTCGGGAGCGATCCCCGATCGCTGCGAACCCTCAGACTGAACGCTGGCTGCTAACCCGGCGTTCTACCGCTGCTTGCTGTCGCCCCGGGCGAAGATGCTCGCAACGTAGTTCAGGACGTCGGTCGCGCTGGTCTCGTTGTAGCCGAAGTGCTTGATCAGCCGCTGCTTCACGATGTCGATCTTCTGCTGCGTTTCGTCGTCGACGACGCTGCTGACCAGGTTTTTGAGCTTGATGGTGTCGCGCTGGTCCTCGAAGAGCTTGAGCTCGAGGGCGCGGTAGAGCCGCGCGTTGGTGTTGTACTCGAACTTCTTGCCGTCGAGCGCGAGGGCGCCGATGTAGTTCATGATCTCCTGGCGGAAGTCGTCCTTGCGGCTGTCGGGGATGTCGATTTTTTCCTCGATGGCCCGCATGAGCCGCTCATCCGGCTCGTCGTCGCGGCCGGTGTAGCGGTTCTTGACGCGTTCTTTCTGGGTGTAGGCACGGACGTTTTCGATGTAGTTGATGCACAGCCGCCGGATCGCGTCCTCGTCGGCGCTGATGGCGCGCTGCACCTCGCCCTTGATGATGTCCTCGTACTCCTCCTTGACGACGGCGAGGAGCTCGCGGAACCGCTTCTTGGTGTTCTCGTCGTTCAAGAGCGAGTGGTGCGAAAGTCCGCCCTCGATCTCGTTGATCACCATGAATGGGTTGATGCACTTTTCCTCGATCGCCTGGCGGCTGACGAGGGCGTTACTGATCTTGTCCTGTATGTACCGCGGCGAGATGCCGTTCATGCCCTCGCGCAGGGCCTCTTCTTTCAGCTCCCGCACGCTGTCCTCGGTGTAGCCGGGAATGCTCTTGCCGTTGTAGAGCTTGAGCTTCTGCAGCACGGAAAGACCGGCCTTCTTGGGCTCTTCCAGGCGGGTCAGCACGGCCCACATCGCGGCCACTTCGAGCGTGTGCGGCGCGATATGGATGTTCTTGATGCGATCGGGGCCGAAGTCTTTCTGATAGATCTTTATCTCGTCTTCGAGGCGGATGTTGTAGGGCACGTCGATCTTGATGGTGCGGTCGCGGAAGGCCTCCATCATCTCGTTGTTCTGCAGCCGCTTGTACTCAGGCTCGTTGGTGTGCCCGAGGATGACCTCGTCGATGTAGGTCTGCGCGAACTTCTTGGGCTTGATGGTGTGTTCCTGCGACGCGCCGAGCAGGTCGTAGAGGAACGCGACGTCGAGCTTGAGCACCTCGATGAACTCGCAGATGCCGCGGTTGGCGATGTTGAGTTCGCCGTCGAAGTTGAAGGCCCGCGGGTCCGAGTCGCTGCCGTACTGGGCGATCTTGCGGTAGTTGATGTCACCGGTGAGTTCGGTCGAGTCCTGGTTCTTCTCGTCCTTGGGCTGGAAGGTGCCGATGCCGACGCGGTCCTTCTCGCTCAAGACGATGCGGCGGACCTTGACATGGTCCATCACCCGGCGCCAGTCGCCGCGGTAGAAGGTCATGAGATCTTCGAACACTTTGCGGCAGAACGGGTCAGGCTCACCGGTGACGCGGATCTTGCCGCCGTGGTGCTGGGGCTTGTAGCGCTCGTTGATCTTGGCGAGCATCGCGTCGCGGGCTTCACGCGGCACGAGGACGAGCGGGTCTTCGTGCATCGGGCACGGGAACTCGTGGCTCTTCACCGCGTCGGTGCCGCCGCTGACGGGCTTGACCTCGCAGTGCTCGTCGAGCAGCCACGAGAAGGAGTAGAGAGCCCCCTCCGGCGTGCGGCTGTAGGCCTCGCTGCCCTTCTTGAGCAGTCTCGCGATGGTGGACTTGGACGAGCCGACGGGGCCGTGCAGCAGGAGGATGCGTTTGTCGGTGCCGTAACCCTCGCTGGCGGAGCGAAGGACATCGACGAGCGACATGAGCGCGAAGTCGAGGCCGAAGATCCCGTCCTGGCCATTGCCGAAGGGGTCGCTGAAGAAGTGGTACCGCGTCACATCCTTCTTGAACAGGCGATACTTCTCGCTGCCCAGCGTCATGATGGCGTCGTAGAGGCGCTGGTAGGCGTTGCGGCAGACAGACGGGTTGGCGGCGACGATGTCGAGGTATTCCCAGAAGGTGCCGGTCCAGTGATGATCCTGGAACTTCTTCCGGTCGAGGCGTGCGTCGACGATGCTGGCGAGGTCGATGCCGCCCAAGTTCGTCTCGGAGAACGAACCGGAGGAAGACCCGGGCTGTGACACAAAGAAGTTTCGTTCGTCGAGCATGACTCGCTCCTGTGCGGTGAGCGTCCCGAAGCGGGACGGTCACGTCTCAGCCGATCTTGTCGGCCGCACAGCAGGAGCCCGAACCGGCCCACGTCCGTGCGGCCGCACTGCGACACCCTCGCTCTCCCGATCCACATCCCTCGCGAATCCCAAAGCCGAACGTCTTTCTATCGGCATGAGGGGGCCTGGGAAGAGCGATGATTTCTGTTCCCGAGGTCTATACGGTTCCCCGGACGCCGAGGATCGGCGTTTTCGATGGCTTTGGCGGCACTGCAAGGGCGTTTGCGGGGCGGCGAACGATCCACGAACGAAACGACAGAATTTCTCAAGCGGAGCCAGTGTGAACCTGGGACACGGACGAGAACTTGACGCGGGCGAAGGGGTGATCGGGTTGAGCAAGGCGGAGTACCCGCCGCTGCCGGATTCGATCGTGTCCGACCCCTTGGCGGGAAGGCTCGACCCGCGGCGATGGTTCCGCGAGCCCGGGCGTCGGTTCGAGATCGAGATCGGCTGCGGCAAAGGCACGTTCATGCTGAACGTCGCGGAGCAGAATCCGGAGACGAACTTCTTGGGGATCGAATGGGAGGGCGCTTACTACGCGTACACCGCCGACCGGGTGCGTCGGGCGGCCTTGACGAACGTGCGGATGCTGCACGCCGACGCGGTGGAGTTCCTGAAGTGGCGCTGCCCCGACGCGATCGTGGATGTCATTCACCTGTACTACTCCGACCCGTGGCCGAAGGCCAAGCACCACAAGAACCGCGTGTTGCAAGATCGGTTCCTGGAGCAGGCTCTTCGGTGCCTCGTGCCCGGTGGAGAACTGCGGATCGTCACGGATCACGACGACTATTGGGCGTGGATGGAGAAGTACTTTGCCAAGTGGAGCGACAAAGTGACGGAGCGACGCAGCGACGGAGGGAAGAAGCCGTTTGAACGCTGCGCGTTCGCGGTGCCGGAGTGGGTCGGCGAGGGGCAGGTGGTCGCGACCAACTACGAGAAGAAGATGTGCGGCGACGTGAAGACGCCGCACTCGACGGTGCTCCGCAAGCCGGCGGCCGGGTAAGGCCGGCTACTTTCCGAGAACGGCGGCTTCGAGGTCCGAGGGCTTGAAGAACGAGCTGAAGTACGTGGGCTTTTCGGCACCGGGGCGGATGATGGCGATCAGGGGGATGCCGCCGCCGCCGGAGATTTCACGCACGAGGCCCCAGCCCTGATCCTGGGCCGCATTGGTCAGGTCGATCTTCATCGGCACCACGTTGTCGGAGTTGAGCAATCGCACGCCGGTCTCGCTCAGCAGCACGGCCCGCTCGATGACGTGGCAGTTGGTGCACCACTTGGCGGTGAAGTCGATGACGACGGTCTTGCCGGACTTTGTGGCCTCCACGATCGCTTCGCGAACAGCGCTCTCGGGCTGGTTGGTGAATTTCTTCCACGCCACCGGGCCTTCGCTGGTCAGGGCCCGGGTGCCGAGGGCGTTGGCACCGATCCAGGCGAGTGCGCAGGCCGTCACGATTGCTTTGGCCTTGGTGGTGCGGAGCATGCGGAAGCCGCCGACGATGGCCCAGACGCCCGCGGCGATGGCGACGCCGCCGACGGCGTACCAGGGCCACTTCTCGGGAGTCAGGTTCGAGAGCAGGAAGATCGCGACGGCGATCATGAGGATGCCAAGCACCTGTTTGAGGAGCTCGCCGCCAGGGCCGGCCTTGGGCATGTTGTCGATGAGCTTGGGGAAAGCGATGAGCAGCGCGTAGGGTGCGGCCATGCCGATTCCCATGACGACGAAGGTGGCGAGCCCCACCCAGCCGGGTTGCGTGGCGGACCAGGCGATCGTGGCGCCAAGCAAGGGGCCGGTGCAGGGGGTGGAAAGGACCGCCGTGAGGACGCCGAGCATGAAGTTGCCGAAGATCGTGTCGTGGCTGGGATTCAGCATGTACACGCTCTGCGGCAGGCTGAGCGTGAAGAGGCCCATCATGCCAAGTCCCATCGCGCCGACGATGGCGGCCATGATGATCGTGAACCACATACTCGTGAAGATCTGACCCCAGTCCTGCTTCTGGCCGCCGGTGACAACGCCGAAGATGATGAGGCCCAGGACGAGGAACGTCGCGACGATGCCGACGCAGTAGACCGTGCCGAAGAGGGCGAGTTTGCCCGGATTGCCCGCCTGCTGCTGCAGCGAGAGGATCTTGATCGGGATCACCGGCAGCACGCAGGGCGTGAGGTTGAGCAAGAAGCCGGCAATGAGAGCGATGCCGAAGATGAGCAGGTACTGGTTACGGTTCACAGAGAACTTGAAGCCGATGAAGTCGAAATCGCTGGTTGCAACAGGTGCGGCCACGACGCCGGCGTTCATGCGTGCGAAGACGGAGGCATCAAAGTCCGCGAAGAGCCCGGCCGCCGCACCGACGGACGTAGCCTGGTCGAGCGGCTTGACGTCGATGCTGATGGCAATTGCCACATCTTCGGGTGCCAGACACTGTTTGTCGTCGCAGGCCTGAATTGACACCGATCCCTTGAACTCGAGCTTGCCGAGCGCGGCGTCGGGCGCGATCTGGACCGGCACGAACGCGATCGCCTTGCCGGAGAAGAACTCCATCTTGATGGGGTCGCCAAAGAAACCGACTTCGAACAGCTTGGACTTGGGCCACTGGACGGGCCCGAGCTTCACGCCACGGGGGGCGTCGATCGTGATGATGGTCGGCAGCGGGGCGAGGTCCTTGAGCGCGTCGGGGACCTTGGGGTCGTTGGTCTGCGTGTGCCAGCCGTCGGAATGGTCAAGAACGACGGCGAGTGCGAACTGATCGCCCGGTGCGGCGGCCACTTTCTGCGACGTGATGCTGACTCGAACCTTGCTGGACGAGCCGCCGAGCTGGGCGGCGGCCGGCATGCTGATTCCGACGGCCGCGGCAAGGGCGGCAACGAGCCAGGGGAGGAGGAAACGGGGGCGGAGACGGTTATTCATCGAGGAGTCCGTGTCGGGGAGCGTCATCTTCAAGGCGAGCGTAGCCGCCGGTCGATAGTTGGATGCCCGTGTTCGCAGTCTGTTCCGCTGGAGTCGTACGCCGTGTGCATGGCCGATGTTCTGAACCAAAGCGAGGTCGACGCGCTGCTTGCGGCGGTGGACACCGGCTCGGTTGAGCAGACGGAGAAGGCGGTCACGATCTTCAGCCGCAGCCGCACGAGTGCGGATGGGCTGGAGGTTCGAGCGTACGACTTCAAGCGACCCGAACGGGTTTCGAAAGACCAGATGCGGTCTTTGCAGACCTTGCACGAGGCGTTTGCGAGAAACTTCGGCGCGTCGCTGTCGGGCTTCCTGCGGACGATCGTGGAAGTGAAGGTTGCGACGTGCGAGCAGATGACGTATTCGGAGTTCATCTCCGGCCTGCCGAACCCGACCAGTTTCAACCTGATCAGGGCGGACGCGCTCGAAGGGCAGATCTGCCTTGAGCTAAGCCCCCTGATCATTTATCCGATCATCGACCGTCTGCTGGGCGGGACGAGTCAGGACCTGTTCATCCCGCAGCGGCCGCTGACGTTGATCGAGACGCGATTGATCAGCAACGTGACGACACGCGGCCTGGCGACGCTGGGCGAGGCGTGGAGCACGGTGCGGAAGATGACTTTTTCGATCGACGCGACCGAGAGCAACCCGCAGCTGGTGCAGATTGTGCCGCCGAACGAGGTTGTCGTGGTGATCGGATTCGAGCTCAAGATGAGCAACCGCGCCGGGACGATGAACCTGTGCATCCCGTACAACGTCATCGAACCGGTGATGGAGAAGCTGAGCGCTCAGTCGTGGTTCAGCGCGGCGAAGAATCAGAAGAGCGACGAGATCGAGAAGGCGGTCAAGGGCTCGCTCGGGCGAGCCGGCATCGAGGTCACGGCGATCTTGGCGGAGACCACGATCAGCCTGCACGATCTCTTGATGATGTCGCCGGGCGACACCATCGTCACCGACAAGCGGGCGGATCAGCCGGTGGTGGTGATGGTCGAGGAAGAAAAGAAGTTCCTCGCGCGGGTCGGGCAGGCACGCGGAAACCGGGCGCTCCGCATCGATCGGGCGATTGGCGCAGACGACCGCGTGTAGCAGCACCCCACCGCTGCCGTGCGCCGCGGCTCCGCTCCGTACAGTTCGGCATGGCCATCAAGAACATCGCGGTTTTCTGCGGCGCGGCGTCGGGGCATGACCCGGCCTTCGCCGATGCGGCGCACACCCTCGGCGCGGCTCTGGCGGAGTCGGGATCGCGACTCGTCTACGGCGGGGGAAGCCTCGGCCTCATGGGAGCCGTGGCCAACGGGTCGCTCTCGCGCCAAGGCCAGATCACCGGCGTCATCACCAAGCAACTGGTTCACAAAGAACTCGCACACCCGAATATCGCAGACATGCGGATCGTCGAAACGATGCACGAGCGCAAGACGCAGATGGCACAGATGGCGGACGCGTTCGTCGCGCTGCCCGGCGGCTTCGGCACGCTCGACGAACTGTTCGAGATCCTGGCGTGGGCCCAATTGCGCCTGCACGAAAAGCCGGTCGGCCTGCTCGACACGGGCGGCTTCTTCACGCGTTTGCTGGAGTTCCTGGACCACGCGGGCGAGAATGGATTTTTGCGCCTGCCGCACCGGGAGTTTCTGGTGATCGAGCGCGAGCCGCGGGCGCTGTGCGACCGCATGCACGAACGGCTGGCCGTTGCGGCGCGGTGAGCAATCGCAGCCTGTGACACCCAGACTCGTTCAGACCTTGGCCTGCTCGAGGAACGAGCCCATGCGCCGGAAGCGCTCGTAGCGGGCGTTGACGAGTTCCTCGCCGGACTTCTGCTTGAGTTCCTGGATGCTGCGGACGATCCAGTCGGCGAGGTCGCTGGCCATGGCCTTGGGGTTGCGGTGGGCGCCGCCGAGGGGCTCCTCGATCACGTCATCGATGATGCCAAGTTCGATGTTGTCGCTGGCGGTCAGCTTGAGCGACTTGGCGGCGGCGGTGTTGGTCTGCTCGTTGGCTTCCTTCCAAAGGATGGCCGCACAGCCCTCGGGGCTGATGACCGAGTACCAGGAGTTGCGGAGCATGGCGACGCGGTCGGCAACGGCGATGCCGAGCGCTCCGCCCGAGCCGCCCTCGCCGATCACGATGCTGACGATCGGAACGCGGAGGCGACTCATTTCGCGGAGGTTGACGGCAATGGCTTCGGCCTGGCCGCGCTGCTCGGCGCCGAGGCCGGGGTAGGCGCCGGGCGTATCGACCAGAGTGACGATGGGCAGGCCGAACTTCTCGGCGAGCTGCATCTTGAGGAGGGCCTTGCGATAGCCCTCCGGGTGCGCACACCCGAAGTGACACGCGATCTTCTCGCTGGTCTCGCGGCCTTTCTGGTGGCCGATGAGCATGCACTTGATGGGGCCGATGCGGCACATGCCGCAAACGATGGCGGGGTCGTCGCCGAAGCGGCGGTCGCCGTGGAGCTCGGCGAAGTCGCGAGTCATGGACTCGATGTAGTCGCGGGTCTGAGGCCGCAGCGGGTGCCGCGCGACGCGAACGGTCTGCCACGCGGTGAGGCCGGAATAGATGGACTTGATGAGCTCGGAGCGCTGGTTGCGGAGCGTCTCGACATCGGCGCGGAGGACGTTGGCGCTGGGAATCGTGGTCTCGTCGCTCTCCTCGCGCCGGATCCGCTGCTCGATCTCGTCGATCTGGCGATCAAGCTCGACGAGCGGCTTCTCGAACTCGAGTTGGTAGTAGGTGGCCATGGGCACATTGTACGGGGATTTCGTGTGCGGCGGAAGATCCTCGCCACGGAGATACAGAGGCACAGAGAGGGAATGGGAAGGGCGAGGCGTTGGTACGCTTGGGGTATGACGAACGAGGTTCATCGTGCGGATTCGACCCCCCCGCTGCTGTTTGTGGGGGGCGGAAACATGTGCCGCGCGATTGTCGAGGGCGGGATCGCGGCGGGCGTGCTGAGGCCTGACGGGGTGATCGTGTGCGAGATCGATGCGGCGAAGCGGGCCGAGTGGACGGCGAAGGGTGTCGCGGCGGTTGCCGATGTGGGCGAAGGTGTGCGGCTGCTCGGGGCACGCGACAGCGCGGCGGGCGGGGGGCATGTGCTGCTGGCGGTCAAGCCGCAGATGGTGGACGGAGCCGCCGCGGCCTTGCGTGCAGCCCTCGACGCGGGAGGCGTGACCCGCACGGTCGTGTCGATCCTGGCCGGGACGCGCACCGAGGCATTGGAGCGGCTGCTCGGCACCAAGGCCCGCGTGGTGCGGGTCATGCCCAACACGCCGGCGCAGATCCGGATGGGCTGCTCGGCGGTGACGCTGGGCCGATCGGCGAAGCCGGGCGACGACGCGTTGACGCGGATGCTCTTCGCATCGCTCGGCCATGTCGTGTCTTTGGACGAGCGCCTGTTCGACGCGTTCACGGCCGTCGCGGGCAGCGGGCCGGCGTATGTGTTCTATCTCGCTGAGGCGATGACGAAAGCCGCGGTGCAGCAGGGCATCCACGAAGTAGATGCCGACGCGATCGTGCGGAGCGTGCTGCACGGCTCGGCGGCGCTGCTCGCTGGGGAGAAGGACAAGCCCGCGGCGGACCTGCGGGCCACGGTGACCAGCAAGGGCGGCACCACCGCGGCGGCGATCGCGGTCATGGACGCGAAGGGGATGATCGGGACGATGAGCGAGGCGATCGCGGCGGGGACGAGGCGTGGAGAAGAGTTGTCGCGCGGCAGCGGGTGATATCCCAGTGCTCAGAACACTTTTTTGAGCGCGGACATCACTGAAGTCCGGGTGACCGCTGCACCGGGGCGAGGACGCCCCGGCTCGCTGGTGCTGGTCACAGATCGCCGCCGCATGTCACACTGCTCATCGACGAATCGCCGACTGAACACCGGTGACCGCTTGATTTCACTGCTAGAAATCTCGCCTCACGAAGATCGCGCAGCAGATGAAGAGCACGAGCGCCTCGAACATCACCGACGTGCCGAGGACCCAGAAGACCGAGCGGGAGCGGAGAACTTCTTCGACTTTGCGAGCCACCGACGGGCTGGGCTCGTTGGACTCGACGGTCACGCCGCTCGTGTTTCCGCGGCGGCGGGATCGGCGATCGTCTTCGCGTTCCTCCTGAGCATCGGAGAACTTCTGGAACTCGTTCAGCGAGGTGAGTTGGCGCTCAAGCAGGCCCATGGTCTCGGCCGTCTTGGGGAAGACGCTCTTGACACCAAACAGCATGCCGTGCCACTTGTCGAGCGTGGCCTGTGTGGACTTGTACTCGGTGAGACTTTGCTGGCGGGTATTGACCCGCAGCTCGTGGCCGGCGAGTTTGGCTTCTTCCGTGGCTTTGTTCGCCTCGCGCCGGAGACGTTCGGCATCGGTCTCGCCTTCCTTGGGAGTCGAGAACGTAACGATGCGATCCTTGCTTCGGGTGATGAGTTCCGGCAGGTTGCCGAGCTCGCGTTCGGCACTGGCGATGCGGTCCTCGGCGTTGATCTTGAAGAGCAGGACGGTGCGCTCGGAGGTGTTCAGCAGAAACAGGAAGAACCAGAAGAGCACGCTGAGCAACAGCGCGGCGATGGTGGAACGGGTGATCAGCCCGAGCAGCGCACAAACGCAATAGATAAAGCTAAAGAAGAGCAACACGAGCGGGATGGCGAGGAAGATCGACCACTCCCACGATCCGCCGCGGATGCCGATGACGAGGAAACTGGCGAGCGTGAAGACGCCGACCTGCAGGCCCGTGAAGAGCAGGGCGGTCGCGTACTTGGTCAGGAACAGTCGAACGCGGGCAATGGGCTTGGAGAGCGAGAGCTCGATGCTGCCGCCGGCGACGAGGTCCGGGATGATGGACGCGGTGCTAATGAGAGCCAGGATGCTGGCGATCCACGCAAGCCAGAAGTTGAAGCCGAACTGGATGAACACAAACTTGTAGAACGACGCGGGGCTGAGCAACGACGTGTTCAGGATGTCCAGCGAGATCGTCCACCAAAGGACGGTGAGCCCCTTGTTGTTGATCCCGACGCAAGCGATCGACGCGACGACGAGGGCGGAGAGGATCAGAGAGATCCAGAACATCTTCTTGCTGTTGAGCTCGCGATAGGCGTCGACAAGCATGGCCGTGGTCTGAGTGAGGATCATCACGCACCCTCCTTCGCGCCCGGTGCGAGCGTCTTGCCGGTGGTCGGGTCGGTGACGGCTTCCATGAATAGGTCCTCTAGCGAAGGTCTGATTGGTCGCACGGCACGCAGCGTCAGCCGAGCCGCCCGGATCGAATCCAGCAGCGGCTGCACCTTGGCCGCATCGGCCGTCGCGATCTTCACCATCGCCGGTGCGTAGGGCTGATCGAGTCGCACATCGATGGGCTCGCCGCTGGGGAGTTGGCCCGCGATCGAGCCAGAGGCGTCGGGTCGCAGCCAGTCGGCCAACGCCCGACGCAGGGCCGTGTCCACGTTGCTGTCGTCGCTGGCGACTTCGATCTCGTAGCGCTGTCGGTGGGTCGTGAGGCTGTCGATCGTGCCCTGCGAAGCAACGCGGCCTTGCACCAAGATCGCGACGCGGTCGCAGATCATCTCGAGTTCGCTGAGCAGGTGCGAATTCAGAAAGACCGTCTTCCCCCGATCCTTCAACGTCTGGCACATCTGGCGGATGTCGCGCCGGCCAACAGGATCCACGCCATCGGTCGGTTCGTCGAAGAGCACAAGCTCCGGGTCATTCACAAGGGCCTGAGCGATGCCGACGCGCTGACGCATGCCCTTGGAGTAGCCACGGACCTTGGTGTCGGCCCATTTGGCCATGCCAACGAAATCGAGCAGATCCGCGGCCCGTCGCTTGCGGTCCGAGCGGGAGACGCCGCTCATCGCGCCGTAGAACTCTACAACCTGGCGGCCGGTAAGGTACTCCGGGAAACGGTGATGCTCGGGCAGATATCCAACGCGGGCGAGGGTGGACTTATCTCCGATCTTGCGGCCGAGCATCGTGCCTTGAGCCCGGGTCGGCGAGATGACGGTCATGAGGATCTTGATCAGTGTGGACTTGCCCGCGCCGTTCGGCCCGAGGAGCCCGAAGACCTCGCCGCGGCCGACGTGCATGTCGATCCCGCGGAGGGCATGGACGCCCTTCTTGAACCAGCCAGCGTCGTAGGACTTGTCGACGTCCTTGAGATCGAGGGCAAGGTCGGCGGTGGCGGTGGTCAAGCGAGCGACTCCGGTGGGGGAAGGCATCAAGGCGTCAAGGCATCAGGTCTTTCGAGCGACGATGTGGAAGACGTGGTGGTATTTCGGCTTGCCGGTGGCGTCGTCGCCTTCTTTCTCGACTTCATCGAGATGCTCGATGGTGAAGGGCTTGAGAAGGTCGAGGACCTGGGTGCGGGTGAAGTGGCTCTGGGGGCGGACGTGGCACCACTCGTCGCGGTCGCCGAAGAGCTGCCCGGCGAAGCGGCCGCCCGGGCGGAGGGTGGAGACGATCCACTTCCACAAGGCCGGGAACGCGTCGGGCTTACAGAAGGGCAGGGCGAAGGATGCGTTGATGAGATCCGCCGCACGCGGGATGTCGGGGTGGGTCGGAAGGGCTTCCATCTCGGCTTGTACGAAGCAGAACGCATCGGAACCCGCGGCGGCGGTCGCGAGGGCCTTCGCGACGGGGTGGTAATCCGTCGCCACGACGCGCCACCCGCTTCGGAGCAGCTCGACGCTGTCCCGCCCGCTGCCACAGGCGATATCGATCGCGAGTCGCGGCTCGCGGGGTGCATCCTCTTTGGCGAATGCGGCGATTGCTCTCTTGAGAGTGTCCCGCGGCGGCTTCCCCGCCACCGCGGCGTAGTACTCTTCCCAGTCGCGCTGGTAGTCGGGGGTGAGGGTCGAGCGCCCCGATGGGCCTTGCGAGTTGGATGCGGGATCGGCCGTCATCGAGCGAGTCTATGTACGAGAACACCCAGGACTTCATCGCCGCCCTCGAACGTGCCGGGGAGCTCAAACGCATTCGGAGTTCGGTCTCGCCGGTTTTGGAGATCACCGAGATCGCGGATCGGGTGAGCAAGTCGCCCGCCCCGAACCTGCCCTCCGCCGGGGCACGCCGCGTCGATCCCCGCTTCTGCGGCGGGGGCGGCCACGCGCTGCTGCTCGAGAATGTTCAGGGCTCGGACATCCCCGTCCTCATCAACGGCTGGGGCTCCTACCGCCGCGTCGAAATGGCGCTGGGTTGCAACGACGCCGGTCCTGGAGTGAGCGCGGGCCACACCCCCGGCGGGTTTGAGTCGCTCGCCCACAAGATCGAGAAGCTGGTGAAGCCCGAGCCGCCGCCGACGCTGTTGGCCAAGCTGCAGAAGATTCCCGAGCTCCTCGAGATCGCGCGGATCCCGCCGAAGAAGGTGCGCAGCGGCATCTGCCAGGAAGTCGTGATCACAGGCGACAAGGTGGACCTCACACGACTACCGATCATCAAGTGCTGGCCGCAGGACGGCGATTTCGCGGCTTTGGGATATCCCCCGGGCGTCAACGACGGCGCCATCGCGACCCACGGCCTCGGCCACGGCTCCGACTGGAACGCCAACTTCCGCGGCCGATACATCACCCTGGGCACCATCCACACCATCCACGCCGACGACATCGGCAAGGACTCGCCGCCCTCGCGGAACGTGGGCATGTACCGCGTGCAGCTCTTCGGCAAGCGCCACATGGCCATGCACTGGCACATGCACCACGACGGCGCCCGCCACTGGCGTTCGTGGAAGGCCCGCGGCGAGCGCATGCCCGTGGCAATCGCGCTCGGCGGCGAGAGCGTGCTGCCCTACGCCGCGACGGCACCCATGCCGCCGGGAATCTCGGAATTGCTGCTCGCGGGATTCCTGAACCGCGGCCCGATCCCGCTGGTGAACTGTAAGACCGTGCCCCTGAGCGTGCCGGCGAACGCTGAGATCGTGATCGAGGGGTATGTGAGCAGCGAGGCCGGGTTGATTGGATTCGATCCGAAGCAAATTGCCAATGGCAAAGAGCAAATGGCAAATGGGGAGCGAGCGGATTGGGCCTCGTTGCTCGGCCCGGGCGCGATCTTCGAAGGCCCCTTCGGCGATCACACCGGGTTCTACTCGCTCCCGGATCGCTATCCGTTGCTGGAAGTCACGGCGATCACGCACCGTCGGAATCCGGTGTACCCCACCACTGTTGTGGGATTGCCGCCGCAGGAGGATTACTACTTGGGCAAGGCGACCGAGCGGATCTTCCTGCCGCTCTTGCGCACCATCGTGCCCGACATCGTGGACTACGACCTGCCGATGTTCGGCGCGTTCCACAACTGCGCGTTCATCAAGATCAAGAAGGAATATCCGCTGCACGCCCGGCGGGTCATGCACGCGATCTGGGGCGCGGGGCAGATGTCGTGGACCAAGACGATCGTGATCGTGGACGAGGACGTCGACGTACACGACCACGCCGCGGTGATGCGGGCGGTCGGCGATCACTGCGTGCCGGCGCGGGACAGCGAACTGGTGCGAGGACCGATCGACATCCTCGATCACGCGGCCCCGTTCCTCGGCGGCGGCGGCAAGATCGGGTTTGACGCCACCCGCAAGAGCAACCCCGCCGAGACCCACCGCGTCCTTGAAGGACTCGCCAAGCAAGCCTGCGAAGCTGGCGAGATCGAAGCCGTGCTCGGCGAGGCGGCGAAAGCGACCGAGGCCCGGGTGAAGCAGATCCACGGCGTGCTCGACGCACGCGTGCCGCCGGAGTTCGGGGGCTGGTGGCTCCTCGTGCGGATCGCCAAGAACCAAGCCGGCGACGGAGACAGGCTGATCAAGACGCTCGGCGGCCTCACCGCAGGGTGCGGGTTGCCCCGCTGGACGGTCATCGTCGGGGCGGAATCGGACCTGACCAATCCCGACAACGCACTCTTCCATTGGATGGCCAACACCGCCCCGGACCGCGATCGCGCCACCAGCGTCTGCGGGCGGCGGATCGCCTTCGACGCGACCCCCAAGATGCCCGGAGACGAAGCCAACGGCCAGCCGGTGCGGGAATGGCCGCCGCTGATTGCGATGAGCAAGGCCGTCACGGAGCGGGTTGCGGGGCGTTGGGCGGAGTACGGCGTCTAGCTTGCCCGCGCTGGCGCGTGGGGTTTTTTGTGCAACGCCAGACCGGACCGGCACTACCCTTGGGTTGAAGGACATTCCCCGCGCGGACCACGGCTGAGGCCGTGCACGGCGTGGCGGATCGGAGGACTCCATGCAATCGCTCTCGAAACTCGCTCTCATCGGCGCACTCGCGCTCGCGGCGTGCTGCGGCGTTCCCCAGTCTGTGCTCGCGGCGGACGCTCCGGCGGCCAAGGCATCCGGCAACTTGCCGGAGTGGGCCACGAAATCCGTGACCTCGGTCGAGGGCATCACTGAATTCCGCCTGCCCAACGGCTTGCGGGTGCTGCTGTTCCCCGACCAGGCCTCGTCGAACGTCACCGTGAACATCACCTACTTCGTCGGCTCACGCCACGAGGGACGAGGCGAGAAGGGCATGGCCCACCTGCTCGAGCACATGGTCTTCAAGGGCACGCCTACGCACCCCGACCCGTGGAAGAGCCTGCAGGACCACGGCGCCCAGTTCAACGGCACGACGTGGACCGATCGCACGAACTACTACGAGACGCTCGTCGCCAGTGACGAGAACCTCGAGTTCGCGCTGCGGCTCGAGGCGGACCGCATGGTCAACTCGTTCATCGACGGCGAGGCGCTCAAGAAAGAGATGACCGTCGTTCGAAACGAGTTCGAGATGGGCGAGAACAACCCGTTCGGGCTGCTCATGAAGGAGCTTTTCGCCAAGGCGTACACGTGGCACCCCTACCGCGACTCGACGATCGGCAACCGATCGGACCTTGAGCGCGTGCCGGCCGAGAATCTCCGCCGGTTCTACAAGCACTACTACCGCCCGGCGAACGCGATGCTTGTCGTCGCGGGCAAGTTCGACATGGAAAAGACCCTGCGGCTGATCGATCAGAACTACAGCAAGATCGAGAACCCCGCCGAGCCGATCGTCGACACGTGGACGGAAGAGCCGGTGCAGGACGGGCCGCGGTTTGTGGAGATCCGTCGCGAAGGCTCACAGGCTTCGGTCGGCGTTTTCTATCACACGCCCGCTGGTTCGCACCCCGATTCGACGGCGCTGCAGCTGCTCGGCAACATCCTGAGCAATCGGCCGTCGGGGCGGTTGTACAAGGCCTTGGTGGAAGGCAACCTCTCGGCAGCAGTCTCGACGCTGCCTTTCGCGATGGCCGAGCGTGGGCAGATGCTGTCCGTCGCGACGCTGAAGGAAGGGCAAGACCCCGCGGCGGCCTTGGCGAAGCTGCAGGATGTCATGGAGGGCTTTGCGAGCAACCCGGTGACCGACGAGGAAGTGGAGCGCGCACGTGCCGCCGAGCTGTCGTCGTTGAAGCTCGCGATGACCGACAGCAATCGCATCGGTGTGGAGCTGACGGAGTACGCGTCGGTTGGTGACTGGCGGCTGCTCTTCATCTACCGCGACCGCGTGAAGGCAATCAAGACCGCCGAGGTTCAGGCGGTGGCGACGAAGTACTTTGTCGAGAACAACCGCACCGGCGGCAAGTTCATCCCGACGAAGTCCCCGGTACGCGCTGAGATTCCGGCCAAGCCTGAGATTGGATCGATTGTCGAAGGCTACAAGGGTCAGGAGACCATGAGCGAAGGCGAAACGTTCGACCCCACGCCGGCGAACATCGACGCCCGCACGGTGCGGTCGAAGATCGGAGAGAACGTCTCTTTGGCGATGCTCTCCAAGAAGACCCGCGGCGAGGCCGTGAACGTCTCGATGGTCATTCGCTACGGCGATGAAAAGAGCCTGAGCGGGACCCGCGTGGCCAACGGGATGCTCGGCGGAATGCTCCGCCGCGGCACCCAGAGCCGCTCGTACCAGCAGATCACCGATGAGCTCAACAAGATCCAGTCCACCATGAACATCTCCTCGCAGCAGCAGGGCTCGCTGCGGGTGTCGATCACTTCGGACAAGGCGAACATCGCCCAGGCGGTGGCCATCGCGGCGGACGTGCTGCGCAACCCCACGTTCCCCGAGAACGAATTCGCCACCATGCAGAAGGAAGCGATCGCACAGATCGAGGCCCAGCTCAGCAACCCCCAGTCGCTGGCCATGGCCACGATGCAGCGCTCCATGTCGCCCTTCCCCAAGGATTCGCTGCTCTACGTTCCGACGATGGAGGAACGCCTTGCCGAAACCAAGGACATCAAGCTCGACGAGGTGAAGAAGCTCTACAGCGATCAGGTCGGCCCCAGCAGCGTGCAGGTGGCGGCGGTCGGCGAGTTTGACGCCGCGGCCCTGACCAACGAGCTCAAGAAGGCGTTCGACGGCTGGGCGGTCAAGAAGCCGTTCAAGCGGATCGAGCGGCCGTTCGTTGCCAACGAGTCGGGTGCGAAGAAGATCAACACGCCCGACAAGCCGATGGCCATGGTCGGCATGGCCACCGCGTTCAAGATGTCGGAGAACGACGAGGACGCTCCGGCCCTGCAGATCGCGTCGTACATTCTCGGCGGCGGCGCCAAGAGCCGCATGCTCGACCGTCTGCGTCAGAAGGAAGGCCTGTCCTACGGCGCCGGCGCCGGGCTGCAGGCCAACCCGCTTGACCCGGTCAGCAATCTCTTTGCGTTCGCGATCTGCGCCAAGCAGAACGCCGGCAAGGCCGCCGACGCCATGAAAGAGGAAATGACCCGCTGGATCGAGAGCGGCATCGACGAGAAGGAACTTGGCGAGGCCAAGAAGTCGTACCGGCTCGATTTCATGACCAACCTCAACGACGACAGCTACATCGCCAGCAGCATGACCAACGGCATCTACCTCAACCGCACCATGAAGTGGGATGCGGACCGCCTGGACAAGATCGACTCACTCAACGTGCAACAGATCAACGACGCCGTGAAGCGTCGCATGTCGGGTCTGGCCTTTGTCGAGATCCAAGCGGGTGATCTCGAACCCAAGAAGGTGGACGAGAAGAAGACCGACGAGAAGAAGTGATCAACCAAGCCTCTTGGCAAGCGAAAGGCCCCGGATCTCCGGGGCCTTTTTCGTTGGCTTCCGGAGGCTTTGGAACACGGCTCGGCGGTTCCTTCTACGCGGCCTTCGCCCGGAGTGCGGCACGGATGGCCGGCGCAGCATCTGGAATCTCCCACGCCTCCTTCAGATGCTCAAGCAGGAACTCGATCGCATCGCCCGAGTTCATCGGAAGCTTGATCGCACCGATGTTGTTCGCCCATGCGTCCGGGTGCTGGGGCTGTATTTTCTGGAACGGCCAGCGATGGAAGAGTGACTCAGCGCCCGTGACGACGTCCCAATCCAGTTTTCCATTGGCGCGCGAAACCTTGGCGACCTCGGTGAGTTCGATGTCGTGCAGCACAACCCACGCACCGGGCCGAAGCGCGTAGAGCAACGCGAGCAGATCGAGCGTGGGCGTGGGATGGCGGTGATCGCCGTCGATGAACGCCATGTCGATCTCGCCGACACCAAAGCGCCGGGCAGCATCAATCGCCGTGCGGCAAGGATTGAGTTCGATCATGTCGCGCAGGTGCGGCAGAGCCTCGAGAGCGGCCGAACCAACCGGACGGGAATGGTCAAAATAGCACCGATCGGCGATATCGAACGAATGCACCGTGCCGCGGGGCCTGGTCGTTCCACCGAAGTAGTCCGACGCCGCAGCGAGGAGCCCCGTCGAGACGCCGGATGCGGTTCCAACCTCAGCGATCGTGTCGGGTCGCACCGCCTCGACGAGATCCCATAGGAACTGGGCATCGCGATAATTGACATACCCCTTCACCCAACTCGGAACGCCAAGTCGCTGCGAGAAGGCGTCGATCCAGGCGCGTCGGCTCGGAAGGCCGAGGTCCGTCCTGTGGGCCGCCTCGGCCTCGAGGTGGCGGGCTTCGACACGAATCAGCTGGGGCTCGGCGCACTGAACGTGCACGGCCGCGGTCCGGCGCTCGAACGTATAGACCGGAACGATCATGTGCGTGGAACCGAAGACCTCTTGGGCTCGGGCGAGGATGCTCTTCTCGTGCGCGTCGGAGGACGGAACGATTGCAATCTGCGGTGAGATTGCGATCTCAGAAGGCCTTCGAACCGCCACGCCCAGAACGTCAGTCTTGGCCGTGTGATCATCCAATATGCAATCGATGGAGATCCCTTGGGCGTTCTCCGGCCACCACGAACGAAGGAGCCAGTCGGTGTGTGCCCCGGCTCCAAACAAGGCGATCCGCGCCGTGCCTAACTGCTTGAGCCGATCGACCAGCCCGTGCCAGTAGGAAGATCGCACGTCGAAGGACATGAAGCTGGCGCTGCTCTGGGCGGCATAGCGCGGCAGCGACCGCCGAACATCGCTCTCGGCCGCCAGCTCTTGGAGTGCGCGGGCCGCTGTTGATGGAGCCGCCGCTGCGAACCCGTGCAGGATCTCGCTCCAAGTCGGTGTTGCGTACACGCCCTCGGAATCACGCGAGTTGAGCCACCCCTCGTAGCGCCGGGCGGCGGCGAGCACGCCGGCGAAGTCGCCGATGAGTGCGGCGTGCTTGGCCGCATGGCCGTGCAGGAAGCCAGCCGCAGGACCGATGAGACCGGACCAGTACGAGATCACCCGGTTCCATGTGTCTTCACGCAAGTCGCGGTCTCGGAAGCGTTCCATGTCCCATGCCTGATCGACACGGCGACTCGGGTCGGCGATGCATTCAAACGTCATCGAGGGCGAGGCTTTAACGAGATCGAGGGGACGGAAGACATCTCGCAGCTGCCACATGTGGATGGGGAGCCACGGCGTCTGAATGTCGAGGAAGTCTTGCTGGACAACAACGCCGCCACGCTTCACATGGCGGGCGAAAGCCTGCAGAATCGTGCGGTGAACGCCCCACGACTTCGCGGCGTCGACAAACAGCACATCAATCGATCGCTGTTCCGGATACACCCGCTGCTGGGTCGGCGTGTCGGCGTCTTCGGGAATCCATCCTTCACGAATGGCGATGCGATCAAGTCGCGTGGCGTGCAGAGCTTCGTACTTGGGACGGAAGTTCTCACCAGCGCGAAGGCCAAAAGGCTTCATCCACCAGCTGTTCACGCACGCTTCGCTGTCGGGCGCGAGAAACGCGTCGTACACGAGGGCAGGGTGGTGAGACCGGCCGGAAGAACGCATGCCTTCCACGAGTGCCGCCGTCGACCCGCCCAGAAAGCTGCCGAGTTCCACGACCTGCCCCTGAGCAGGCACCGTGGAGCCGAGCCAGTGCAAATAGTTCAGCTCGCGCTCGCTGAGCATCGTCGGAACACGATGGGCGGCGGGGAAGGGCGAGGCCTCGCCGGGCTCGACGATCTGGCCGGCCGCGTTCACGAGCGGCGCAGGGTTCAGGCGTTCACGAAGGCGGGGGGTCGCAGTTGACATCGAAGCTCCGGTCGCGGCGCAGTCGGTTTCACGCCGCGGAAACCCGGACGAACGTGTTCGGGTGGCACGCGGGTGTTTCGATAGATATCGGTCCTTTACGGACCCTTCTTTGGACAATCCGGCGGGCTCTCGGACCTTGGCAATTCAGGCCGCGGCGGGCTCTGCACCGCCGTAGAGGCGTGCCACGCGAATACCCGCGGCCCGGTGGGCGGCGGTCTTCTCCCAAAGCTGGTCCTCAAAGGAGTTCGCGGAAAGGATGATCGCGTCCGGCTTGAGTTCCAACGCCGCCGCCGGTGAGATGATCGGAAAGCCCCACAGCCGTTGCCCGTGGCGACGATGATCATCGTCGATGATGCCGACAATCTCGACACCCGGATCCATGAGCGCCTCGCCAATAGCACGCGTGTGCGTCCCGGCACCGTAGAGCGCGATGCGCTTCATACCCAACGATTGAAACGTCGCGATCGCCTTTCGAGCTGCCTCGCACCAGCCCGCGGCCGGCGATGCGTATCGCTCCGCGCCGCCCCAGCAATCGACAAGGTTCGTCAGCAGATCGAACGCTTCGAGCGCGTTGTCGCTCCATCGCGTCGAAGGGCCGTCCCAGCCCCACCACTTCATGGCCCTGGCCGGATCCGCGCACCGAACATCGCTCGCAAGCAAGCATGCCAAGCGCCCAGCAGCCTGGCGGCTGGGCGTGGCCGAGGGATCCTCGACTCGATGCCATTCCAATACGACCTTTGCATCTGGCGCGAGCCACATCGATCGCAACCACAGAATCGGAAGCAGGCAAGCGGACGGACAGCCTGACAACGTCACCGCATCAAGCGGTGCCGACTCCGCAAATGCCTCCCGCAACTGATCAATCGATCCCTCCCGCGGAACCGGGAATCGGCCCAAGAGCCGGGTCCACGCGCTCGTGTCGCTCAATGGGAGCTCAACACTGCGCGAACCAGCACGAACGATGAGGACATCGGATCGCATCACCTTGAGGTCTCCAGCAAGATCGGGCCCGGATCGGCCTCGCGTTCGATCAACTTCCACATGCGTGCAACCGCGTCTGTATCGCGTGTGCATCGGAGCTCCCGCCAGACTCGTCGCGATTGCTGCACGAACGAAGACGCGGAGACAACCAAGGCGCTCGCCAGCGCCTGTTGCCACACGCCGCGTCCCGCGGCTGTCGCTGTTCCAACACGCCGCATCACGCTCGCGAGGCTCGTGACATCGTGGTACACGATCTGATCCCGCAGCCACGACGGCAACGCCCATGCAAGCGGCGACTCAGCGTGCACGATCGCGAGTCCGCCGCGGCCGACCGACTGGAGAGCCACCGCCGGGAAGACGGGGCCATCGGTGACAATCGTGACGCTCGCGCCCTCAGAACCGTCGGCGCTGGAAGCCGCCGCATCGGCAAGGATCCATCGCCCGTTCGGTCCGGAGGCGGCGATGCTCCAGCCCTGTGCGGTCGCTCCGCTGGCCGCGAGTGCGGCCGCGATGTCGCGGTGGCGAGCCTCCGCAACCGTGGTCGGAATGACGAAGACGCGCGAAGCCGCGGGTGCTCGCCACAGCCGTGGCAGCGCGGGCATGGACATCAACGCGGCATCCTCGCGATTGGCGAATGGCTCGGCGAACGCCATGACGCCGTCGGCCAGGGCGTCCGCTGCGGCTTCTCGCTCATCAGCCGCCGCGCCAACACGAACATGTACCACCGGTGCCGAGACCAGACCTGCCATCGACGCGAACTTTGCCGCAATAACGGAACGTGCGTCGTCGACGCAGTGGATCGCCGCGAGCGAACGACACCGCTCGCGATGCCATGTGTCGATCATCGCTCGCACGCAGAACGAGGCGTCCTCGCCCCGAGGCAGCTCGACGCGCTGAATCTCCAGCATCGCCCCGGACCGGAGCGCAGGAGACAGAGCCGTCTCCGGGCAGATCACCGTCGTGCGAATGCCCTCGGATGACCACGCAGCGGCGATCGCGCGTGCCGCCATGGCCCGATCGTCCGACGGCTCGTCGAAGTGCGGCGTGATGATGACGGTGGCGAGCGTACTCATGCATGCACCCCCACCGTCTCGGAACTCTCCCGATCCAGAGCGATCCATCGCGTGATCGCACCCTCAAACGTCGGCATCGACATCGTCGTGACGTCTCCGGCGAGGACATCTTCGCATCGCTTCCATTCTGCGAAAACGGACGTCGCACGCTTGTCTGCCGAACGCGGTCCGCGAGCCGAGGCGACCGCGTGGCCATACATCTCGATGCGAGCCTTGGCGATACGCGACGGATCGCACATGTGCAGGATGCGATTCCTTCCGTTCGTCCCTCGCGCGGCCCTTGCACTGACGGGCTCCGCGAGCAATCGATTGATCGCGCCCGCCACAGACGCGGGATCACCGGCGCGGCACACCAAGCCCGCATCGCTGTCGCCGATCATCTCGGACATACCTCCGTTGTCCGACACCACGACAGGCCGAGCGTGCAGCATCGCCTCGATGCAGGTGTTCGGGAAGTTCTCCCAAAGGCTCGGAACGACGCAGATCGCCGCTCTCGCGTACTCCTGGCCGAGCGATTCCGGCCGCAGACGCCCGAGGAACTGGACCGTCCTTCGCTGCGGCTCCTCCAACAACGCGAGCAAGTACGCCTTCAGCGAGCCTCCGTCGGGCGCGCCGGATGTGTCGGCCCCGGCGAGCACGAGCCTGGCGTCCGAGTGCTGCGCCAGAACCTGCTTCCATGCGACCGCCAACGACTCCACACCCTTGCGGGGCTCGATGCGCCCAACGTACAGAACGTCCTTGCTCTGGCTCGGCGGCGGAGCCTCCGGAGCCGGCGCGATCGCGTACGGGATCACCGCGGGACGACGAGCCAGTCCGTAGTGCGAGACGGCCCAGTCGGCGATGAAGTGCGACGGCGCGCAGACCTGATCGGTCAGTCGCATCGCCAGCCGCTCCATCAGGAAGTACGCCGCCAGCGATTGGTCGAGCGCTCGCGTCGAAAGAGACCGCAGCTCGTACAACACCTCACTGGGAGTGTGCAGGTGCACAACGGTCGCGGGCGTGCCCATCGGCAGCGTCGAACGCAAGAGCAGTAGCGCCGCTGCCGCTCCCTCACACTCGGCAAACTCAGCGACGTCGATTTCATCTCGCGCGGCGAGTGCGGCGACCTTGCGGGCCGCATTGATCGAAAATCTCGCAGCCGCGCTGGTCCAGCCGCCTCGACCCATCGCCATCGGCACGCGATGCACCGTCACCGGTCCGTGGAACTCGACACGCGGGTTGGTCTGATCGTGAGCTTCAGTGATGACATGCACCCGCACGCCCGCGTCGACCAGGGCCGGGACAATCCATCGCGCATACGTCCCGATGCCGCCGCCGAAGAACGGCGGATACTCGCGGCTCACAAGCGCTAGACGCATCGGCCTGCTCACGCGACGGCCTCCTTCGGCGGTGCATACGCGCCCATCGGCAGTGAGCGGGTCACGCCCAATCCCGCAGAAACGAAGTCCAGCATGCGGCTGGCAAATCGAGCCGCGCCGACGCACTCCGTCGCACGTCGTGCCGTGCCTTCGCTCATCTGCTCCCGCCACGATCCTCGCTCGGCGGCCTTCATGATCCGATCTTCAAGATCTGCTCGAGAGCAGAATGTCGCTTCGAATGGATCGCCGAACACGGCCAGCGTCCGGGCGTTCCGCGGCGGCACCGGCGCATCGTGCGGCTTGCACTTCGAGTTTTCTACCTGCGCATACAGACCCTGGAGATACGTGTGATCCCAACCCGCCGGGTTCGGCCCCATGCGGTCACGGTTCCGAACAAGTTGCAGCAGTTCGACGTGATTCGCCACAAAGTGCGCCGGCCATCGCGACGGGCTGAGATACACATCGGCCGGGTGCCCCGCGAGTACGAATTCTCGCGATGCAATCCAATCGTTGTAGAAGAAGTCCGCCCACGAGCGGCGGCACAGCGGCACGCCGCCCGACATCGCACACTCGGCAATTCGCTGATGGCCACAGCCCTCGATCGACGCGTGCAGATGTGCGGCGGCGAGCTGATAGCATTGACGCAGATCGTCGCCGTGCTCAAGCGGCCCTGACGCGAACTCGCGAAGCGTCGGATGCTCCTCCCAGCCCTTGCCGAACAAACGGAGCTTCAGCCCGCCAGCCCTGCAAATCTCGGCTGCCCAGTCGAGCGTCTCATGCCGCAGAAGCTGCTCGGCATACGGCCGCACAAATCGATACAACAGCAGATCTGAAGCTTTGGGGTCACCACCACGCCCAAGCGATCTCGCAAGCGACGCGGCTACGCCGGGCAATTCGATGGCCGCGGGCCCCGCGGCCCACCGGGAAATCACCGCGTCGACCTCGTGCCGAGCCGCATGCACCGCCGGGTGTGCATGAGCCGGAAGCCCGCTCTCCCGCAGGAATCGCGACACGAAAGCCTCAGGCGTCTCCGAACGGTGGCTCACGTACGCGACGTCACAGTCAAATCGCAGGTTTGGTCTGGCCGCCGCCCGGTGGAACTTGCTTTCCGAGACACACACCGGATGCTCCAACATCCGCTCACTGCTGTACCCCGCACGCAACATGGCTTCGCGGTACACGTGCCCGATCACAAAGTCGAGCGGAGTCGCCGCGTTCGCGGCCTGGAACAGGTGCGGCATCGCGTCCTGCACCCAGCAGACGTGCGGCCATCCCGGCGGAACCGCCGGCCCCATCATCCATCGCGGGAAATTGATCTGGACGATCAGGTCCGGGTCGATCGACGCGATCGCTTGCAAATAGGCGATCGAGGTACATGTCTCACCATCCTGCGGCTCCATCAGCAAGATCGCTTCGTGGCCGAGGCGACGCAGCGAAGCCACGAGGTCCTCGGCGGAGTGCCGGATGAAGGTCGAGTACCGAGACGTGATGACAAGCACCTTGCCAGCAAGGCGGCCCGCACTTCCATCGACGATCGCGGCAAAGCGGTCTCGCCACCAGTCCACACCACGCCGCGCCGCCCGATCAGCGAGTTCACGGCTGAGATCACCAGCCAATGCAGCCTGCTCAGACGCGAGCACACGCAGACCCGAAGCGATCTCGGCCCGCAACGGCGCATCGCCATCGAGAACGGTCGCGACACATTCGGGCAACGCACACTCGATCCTCGACCGCCTTGACGCCAGGAACGCCGCGTCCGCCTCGGGCCCCTGGAACAAACGCACCCGACCGCCCCAATCCGAATCAAGCGGCAGCCGCCCGTCACGATCCAGCACGTAGATCGGAGCCGCCTGTCCGTCCGGCGCCGGCGGCACCATCGCCAATACCCGCCGCACCACTTCCACCTCGGATCGGCAGACAACAACACCCCGAACCCGCCCGTCAACGCCGCGCGACATCCCCGGGATCGTGTCGATCCGAATGTCTGGTGCGATCGCGCTGCCGTCGGTAGCGGACATGTCGGGATATCGGCAACTACCGCACGAAAGCCGCACTTCTTGGGCCCCGGGACTCTCCGACGCCGATACAGCTTTGCATGGATCTCAGCGTGCTCATTCCGACATTTCGCCGGCCGGACAAGCTCCGCCGGTGCCTCGAATCGCTCGCACGGCAGCAGACCACGGCACGCTTCGAGATCATCGTTGGCGTTGATGCAGGCGACGGAGCGCCGACCAGCTCGGATATCCCCGAATCCCTCCACTCCGCGGTCCGGGTCGAGGAGTTCCCGAAGATCGGCTATATCGCGGTCCGACGGCGCATGCTGCAGTCCGCCCGCGGGCGCGTCTTCCTGTCGCTGAACGACGACGTCGAAGCCGCGCCAGATCTCGTGCAACGACACATCGAGGCGCATGCCTCCGGTCTCCGGGTAATCGGTGGCTCCGCGACATGGAAACCGGTTGCCTCGCCGACACTCTTCGACCAGCTCGTGCAACAGACGAACCTGATCTTCTTCGCGCCGCCGTCCGATCGCGCTCCCACATACCGCGATTGCTACGGCTTGAACATGTCGTTGCCGACCTCGCTCGCATGCGATCACGGGGGCTTCCCGGACATCATCGACGCCTACGGCTACGACGACATCGAACTGGCCTATCGCCTTATCAAGGCCGGTGCGACGCTCGGACTCGCACCCGATGCGGGCGTTGTTCACGACCATCGCTACACGCCGAAAGACGTTCTACGGCGTGAGTACCTGCTCGGGCGTTCGGCGTGGACCTACGCCAGTGCCAACCCCGAGTTCGCACGCGATCTCTTCGGACGCGATATCCGCGATCGCTCTGAGCTCGACCACGCCGAGCGATTCCTCGAGCGTGAGCGCCGCGACGCCGTGCGGCTCCAGTCTCGTTTTCTGGCGCTCGCCGAAGCCCCGCCGCTGCCCGGTGATGCCGCGGTAACGCAAACGCTCGCCGCACTTGCGGATTCATGGGTCCTGCTCAAGCGATACCTCTGGCGCCAGGGCTTGCTCGCCGCCTCACGGAATGAGCCGAACCAGTGGTCCCTGCTCACATGATCACGAACCGTTCACAGCGGAAAGCTGCGACGACAGAGCCGATGCATCACCCGCGTAGAGCCGCACGACCTCGATGCCGCGAGCACGCCACCGCTCCGACCGCAGCCACATCTGCTCTTCGTGCCGCGGCGATGACAGAATGACGACCGGTGGCATGGAGGATTCAACCCTCTGCGGCGACACGACGGACACGCCTTCAACATCGCGCGACCCGTCGCCGCGATCATCGAGAATCCACGCTGGCTTTCGCACTGCGGCGTACGTGAGCAACCGCTCGGTGTGCCGCCCGCCACCGTAAATGGCAAAGGGCGTCGCGGGTGCCAGACCTTCGACAACCGCCGCGTAGCGCTCGGGCGACGAAAGTTCAGCGACCGGGAAGCGAAGCGACAAGACCACTGTGCCGCACTGCCGCCACTGCTTCGTGCCGGCAAACACGGCAACGTCGGACTCGTTCCCACGAAGGACGAGACAGCCCGGCCGCGCCGGCAACGCGCGCTGGCCTGCCACCACGATCGCGCCGGGAATCACGCCCCCATCGCACGTCGTCACGATCCCACCGCCCGCGTTTGCGGTCTCAACAACGCGTCGACAGACATCATCGATGTGCGACGCCAGTTCGGGTTCGATCGATACGGGCCAGATTGCAACTCCCGCCGCACGGAGCGTGTGTGTCGCAGCAAGCCCTTGCAACTCACCCGGGGGATCGCACACAAGAACGCCGTCGACCGCGTCGCGGATCGCCCTCTCGGGCGACAACACCGGAGCACCGAGCAACGTCGCACCGAGCCTTGCGTCGTGACGGATAAAGCCGACGAACGGCGGCGGCCGCGACGCCACCCATTCGACAACGGATCTCGGCAAGCCCCGACCAACCCAGACAGCGATCTTCTTCCGGTCGTCGCGAACCAGTTGTTCGTAGCACTCCCCGAAGTGCGTCCATCCATCATCCGACTGCGTTGGGCAAACAGCGGTTGCAATCCCGTTCATTCGCCGCTGAGCGATGGCCACCGCACCGGGATGGGGCATCGACGGTGAGACGACGACCGCTTCACCGCTTCGACCGGGATTCGGTCGCACGACAAATCCAGCCTCGCGCAGCAATCTTCCCGCGTCGGCTTCATCCAGCGGCCCGGCGGTCGGCGGTGCCGCAACGCATCGGACAGCAGCATCGCTGAGCGGTTCCCGCACCACGATCCCCGAGACGACATCCCGCAACAACGCATACCACGCGTCGGCACAGGCTTCAACCGTGAGCCGCTTCTCGAGAATCGTGCGGTACGCTGCGACCGACATCGCTCCCCGCAGCCGCAGATCCGATGCAACTCCAGCGAGCCTTTCCGCCATCGTCTTCATATCCCCCACCGCGACCGCGATCCCGTTCACCCCATCGCGGACAATCGCGGTGGCACCGGAGTCAACCGCGGTGATGCACGGGATCACGCCGTGTGCCATCGACTCGAGCATCGCGATGCTCGTTCCTTCGGCGTCCGAGACGATCACGTTCACATCAATACGCGGCCAAAACCGCTGCACCCATTCGAGCTCCCGCGGCCCGTGAACTCGAACAACCCCGCGCACCTTGCTGTCGCCGAGCCGTCGCTGCCATCCCGGCAATGCATCGCCGTCCCCGACGACATCGAACTCGTACGCGACGCCGAGTCGATCCAGTTCGGCCATCAGCACCAACAGATCGCTGACCCGCTTCTGCTTCTCGACGACGCGGCCGACGTACGCGAGCCGCAGCGGGCCAGCCATCGTCAAGCGGGGAGTTCGTGCGAGCGGGACTCCGTAGACAACGGTCCGCACCGGCCGCTCGCCCGCCAGCGGAGCCAACCACGCGCAACACGCCTCGCTGACGGCAACCGCTGCATCCCAGGTTGAATGGCTCGCGAGCATACCGCGATACACGTCATCGTTCGTGTGCGCCACCGCTACAACGCGTGTTCGCCCACGCGACCGTGCCCGCTCGTGCTGGGCCGCGGCGAATGCGAGCGATCCGTAGTTCGGAAGCACGATGTCCGCCCCGAGTTTACGAATCGCGTTCGCCACTGCCTCGGCCTGCAGCGCGGGCGCCTCGGTCGGATCGACCACACACGCCATCGCCCTCGGACGCGCCGCAAGTCGCTCCGTTGCCGGCGGCCCATCGGGACCGACAAAAAGCGTCCACCACTCGATCCCGCGTCGGGTCCCGCTCGCGAACGCAGACTCCATCCGCTCCGACCACGCGGACACGCCGCCGACGCTCGATGCATGCGACTCGATACAACTTACCACCCGTAGCACGCCCCGCGATTTCTCCGGAACGCGCGTCTCTGCGGCAACGCCGGCCGCGTCGGCGGCCGCACGTCCGGACCGAACTCGAAGCCCCGACGACATGGCGCGGCAAGCCGCCGCGACACGCGACGCCGCGTCGCTCCGGCACAGAGCTCGCACACATCGATCCTGCAGTGCGAGCAGCTCGCGCGATGGCGTGAGCAGCGAATCGACGAGATCACCGGCGGAGAACGATTCGTACCGCCGGACGCCCTCAGCTACACGTGCGTTCGAAGCCTCTGCTGCAGCGGTCGCAGCTGCCGAAGCCTCCGCGGCGGCCTGCACCCGATCGCGATCCTCGTCCATCCCGTCGAGCGCGTCCCCGCGATGCATCCATGCCGAAGGCAGCCACAACGGCCACGGATGCGGATGCAGCAAGCCGGTCGGTCTCCCCGCGATCATCCCCTCCACGGCCAATGTCGAAGCGGTGGTGATCACGCCGCGGACCGAGGACAACGATTCAGCGAGCGGAGCGTCATCGATCTCCACGCCCAGATCCGCCGCAAGGTCGCCGGCGATGCGCCATCGCGCTGGCACGCCCCGTCTCGCCAAGGCGGTCCGAATTGCATCGAGCGACTTCAGCAGCCGCACGCGCCCCCCAAATGTGAACGACGGGTTGTTCGCCGTCGCAACGAGTAGCCCATGCAGCCCAAGACACCCCGCGGATTCCCGTACCCGCGTCGCGAATACCTCCAGGCGCGGCAAGCCCGTCGCAACGGCGCGGTTCCCCAGCGCCCGGAGAATCGCCTGGTCATGCGACCCGGCACAGAAGACCACGTCCGCTGGTGCCGGCCGCAGAAACGAGGGCCCCACACCGGCGTTGAGGAACGTGTTCGCGTACTCCAGCACGCCGTCCATAAGCAACGCCAGCGGAGTACCCGTTCGCGCCGCGGCACGCCGCACCCCGATCGCACGCCGAAGAACGCCCTCCACATGCACGATCGCGTCGCAGGCGTCAGCCATCGCGTCCGACACACGCAGCGGCGCGTACGGCTGCAATGTCTCAAGGGCGATCCGATCACCCTGACGCTCCAGTGCATTCGGCAGCAATCCGAAGTGATGCTCAAAGCCCTCGGGAGCGAGCAGCATGACACGCCGCGACGGCGTCGTACTTCGGTGGTTGCTCCGCTCTCTCGTCATACTGCACCTGATGGCTCACCGGGCGTGGCCCACAGCTCGCTGAGGCGGCCACCGACGTTCTAATCGACTCCACCAAATGGATTCCCAACACGCGAATGGATTATCGGCCATCGGTGGCCCGGAACCCTTATGTCTGCCGCACCGCAGGGCCGGTAGCACATCGAGAGACGTTCGCCGGGCCATCCGCCGCGGCACGCCCGATTTGCCGGAGGATCCTGATGGCCGCCGTTCTTGGTCTTCGACTCGGTCCCGGTCACGACACCGGCGCCGCGGTCGTGTTCGAACAGGGTGGCGAACTCCGCTGCGTCGCGCTTGCCGAGGAACGGCTGTCGCGTGTCAAGCACTCCAGAGCCTTTCCGCGGGTCTCGATCGCCGCCTGCCTCGCCGAAGCCGGCCTCTCGCCCCGCGACGTCAACGCGGTCGTCTTCGAGAAGACCGTCTGGCCCTACGGGGCCACTTGGTGCGAGCGCATTCCCGGAGGCGACTGGGTGCACTGGTCCGACGACGATGAGCGTGACTTCTTCCGCTCACTCGGATCCGTCCCGTGCTACTACATCAATCACCACCTGGCCCACGCCGCCACCACCTGGCACAACACCCACTGGCCGCTCGACGGCAAGCCCGCGGCACTGCTGGTGATTGACGGCCGCGGCAGCACCTGGGCCGACGGAAAGACCGGCCCCGGCGGCCCCCTCCACACCTTTCGGCGCAACGACGATAACTACAACGGCACCCACAGCGGCGACGCGCGTCGCCTGCAGACGGTCGATCACCGCGCGGAGACTCAGAGCGTGTTCGTCGGCAGGGGCCGCAGCATTCGGCGCGTCGACGTCTCGCTCCGCAGCGGCATCGGGTTCTTCTACGCCTGGGTGACCCAGAGCATCCTCGGTTTCGGTCACATGCACGCGGGCAAGTCCATGGGCCTCGCCGCCTACGGCGATCCGAACTCCGCCCGCTTCCCGCGGATTCCCGACGAAGTCCTCTGCGGCATCGACACCGACCTGACCGAGTACATCCGCGAGCACTTCGACGGGGGCATGCAGTTCACCCAGCGCGACAAAGAGCCGCCAACCGACACTTACTTCGCCGACGCCGCCGCATGGGCTCAGCGTGAGATGACCCGCGCGGTTGTCCACCTCGCTCGACACGCGATGAACAAGGCCGGAGCCAAGCGACTCGGCTATTCCAGCGGCGTGGCCCTCAACGTCGTCACCAATCTCGCCGTGCGCGACGACTTGATGCACGAAGGACTCCTCAACGACATGTTCGTCCAGCCCGCCGCGAGCGACACCGGTCTCGCGCTCGGGTCGGCACTCTTCGGCTACTACGAGATCCTCAAGCGTGCGCAGCCGTTCCAGAAGAACCAGGTTTATCTCGGTCCGGAGGCTTCCGCGCGGAACGCCGCGGACCAGCTCGTCGCCGAGGGCGGGCACCGGGGTGATGTCATCGCACGCACGGCGGACCTGCTGCTCGCCGGCAAGATCGTCGGCTGGTTCCAGGGCCGCAGCGAGAACGGGCCCCGAGCTCTGGGGGCTCGCAGCATCCTCTGCTGGCCACGCCCCGATTGGATGAAGGATCATCTGAACGCCCGCGTGAAACACCGGGAAGCATTCCGCCCCTTCGCGCCGATCGCGATGCAGGAGCACGCCGCGGAGTGCTTCGACGCCGACTTCCCAGTGCCGTACATGCTCTTCAACACGTCCGTGCGGGAGAGCGTCCGCGAAAAGCTCCCAGCGATCACCCATGCCGACGGCAGCGGTCGCCTGCAGACCGTCAGCAAGAACGACACCCCGCTCCTGCACACGCTCCTCGCCGAGATCCGTCGCCGCGACGGCATCGGCGTGCTGCTCAACACCAGCTTCAACGACAACGGCGAACCGATCGTCGAGACGGTTGAACACGCCGTCCGTTGCTTCCGCGGCACGAACATCGACGCCCTTGTTTGCGGCGACGCGGTGCTGGAGAAGTCCGCATGACTCGCCGCGAGACGACTCAAGCCACCGATGCGCCACGAACCAGCACCCAACCGACGGCGATCGACGATCCGAGCCATTACATTGTCGCCCCCGCAACGCTCCCGCACGAGGTGCAGCGTGCGATGATCGAGCGGACACTCCGAGACGCCGCACACCGCGGGCTGCGCCGCCTCGGCGTCTTCCCCGCCGGCCGCCACACCGCACGTCTGAGCCGCCAGATGTTCGATGACTGCGGCGTCACGCTCGCGGCTGTCCTTGACGATTCTCGAGACGGCCAGTTGCTGGGCCTGAGCATCCAAACGACGCAGAACGCACCCGATCTCGACGCGGTGCTCATTTCCTCCGACAGCGCCGAAAACGCCCTCGCGGCACAAGCACAGGCTTGGGCCGGCAACGCTGCCATCCTCCGCGTCTATGCGCCGCTGCTGCAGCACGATGTCGCCACAAGGCTTGCTCGTCGCGAAGCCGCACTCGCCCGCCTCGCCCGGGAATGCAACGGCAGGATCAACCTCGGCTGCGGCTCGCACCCCCTTCCCGGCTGGACCAACATCGACGGCGGCGATGGACAGTGGTTCGACGCCCCGCAGGACGCCGCCGTCATCCCGCTGGATGTCTTCGATGCGCTCGCCGCGATTCCCGATGCGTCGTGCGACTTCGTGTACTCCGAGCACTTCTACGAGCACTTCACGCTCGACGACGGCTTCCGCATCGCGTGCGAATGGGCCCGCATCCTGAAGCCCGGAGGTATCGTCCGCCTCGCCACCCCCGATCTCGCCCAGGAAGCTCGCATCTACCTCGGCCAGCAACAGCCCGCCGATCGCGAGACCTTCCTGCGTCACAAGCGCCGATGGCTCGGCGACCGACACCACGCCGAGTCGCGCCGCTTTCTCACGCCAGCGATGCTCTTCAACTTCGGCACCCGCCTCGATGGCCACCAGTTCATCTACGACTTCGAAACCCTGCAGCAACAGATGCACGCCGCCGGCTTCAACCCCGTCACCCGCGAATCGTTCGGCCGCAGCCGACACGCACCGCTCGACGGCATCGACCACCACAACGGCGGCGACACCGGCGGCACGTGGCTGCAGGACGTGCAGTTGATCGTCGAAGCCATTCGGGCGTGAACGGTCGCACGAGGTCGCCAAAGAAAAAGGGCCCGCATCGCGGGCCCTTTTCGAAAGCGGAGAGGGGGAGATTCGAACTCCCGAGAACGCTTACGCGCTCTGCCGGTTTTCGAAACCGGTACGTTCAACCGCTCTGTCACCTCTCCGTGAGGGACCGAATCTTTCGTCCGTTCCTTGGTTCGGTCAATCGACATTCTCGGTTCAGGTCGCGGCGCCGATTCGCTGCGAAAGCCTGCCGCCCCGGCGCCTAGCGCCGCTTGCCGCGGGGCGTGGAACGCAGCCGCAGCGTGTCCGTGACGACCTCCAGAATCTGAACCGGCTCGGTCATGCGTCCGGCCCCCACCGTTCGGCAGGCCTGCCATCCCTCGCCCGGGCCGATCAGATGGAATCCGTCATCGACAAGTTGCCGCACATTCCGCTGCGTGCTGGGCTGGTTCCACATCGCGTCGTTCATCGACGGAGCAAGAAACACCGGCGTTTTCGCGCGATCGATCGCAGAGAGGATCAGCGTCACCACATCGTCCGTGCGACCGGTGGCGAGTTTGGCCATGCAGTCCATGGTCGCCGGGGCCACGATTGCCACCGCCGCCTCCCGCGCCAGCGAGACGTGCTGCGGGTCGTGCGACTCCACATGCTCCCACTGCGACGTGTACACCGGCCGTCCCGACAACGCCTGAAACGTCAGCGGCGTCACAAACCGCGTCGCGGCCTCGGTCATCGCGACCGTGACCTGCGCACCCGCCTGGGCCAGGCGGCTCACAATGTGGCAAGCCTTGTACGCCGCGATCCCGCCGGTCACACCGACCAAGACGCGCGTGCCACGAAACACCGGTGCGAGGACCTGCGGATCGTCGGGCGAACCGGAGGCCGCGTGACGTTGCGAGGGCTGCTTGGCCATCGAGGATCAATTTGAGGATTCGCGAACGCGGCTCGATCAGAGCAGCGTGTCGGAGCTGTTCGAAGTCGCCTTGGCTTCCACCAGCGAGGCGTTCTCAAAATCGAGCCCGATCTTGTCGGTCATGATCTCCTCGATCACGATCTCGAGGTCGGTACGGCCATTGCGTTCAACGAGCGGGCGATGGCCTTCCATGAGTTGGCCAAGGCGGCGCTGGATCAAGGCGGTGAGCTTGAACCGGCCGCCGACCTTGTTGACGATGGCGTCGCTCTTGAGGGCTTCGATCATGCGTGCTGCAATCCTTGCTAGAGGGCGTGGGTGGCGAGAGCGTGGCCCAGTGGGCCGCCTCCCGCCGCCGATGTCTGTCTTCCCGCTCACCGATCGACCGGGCGAAAATCGTGTCAACCAAAGTTATCAACAGCCTCTGGCGTGAACCGCCCGGAACCACTATCATGTTCCTGACGAATCGACCAGCCGCCGTCGCCCCGATTCGAACTCCTGACGTTGCTCCGAAGCAGCGACCTCCGCAATGAGTGGAGGAAGGTCCGAAGCGGGCGGCGAGAAGCGATCGGTTTCGGGGAACACAAGTGTAGGCCGCGTATGCGTTGCCCGCAGGGCCTGTCGCCCGGCGGGTGGCTCGTAGGACGCGTCAAGCCAGCGCGAGCCTGCCGATTGGACGTGCCAGACCGTGCCGCCGACCGTGCGTGATTGGGACATCGGAGCCAAGGTCCGACACACCGGTTGCCCGGAGTGGGGTATCGGCGTCGTCACCGCTGCCCAGTCCCTCGTCCACGACGGCGTCCGCTGCCAGCGTCTCACCGTCCGCTTCGACAAGGTCGGCAGCAAGACCATCAGCACCGCGTTCGCCAACCTGGCCGCGGCCACCGACACCATCCTCGACCGCCCCCCACTGGACAAACCCATGCCCGTCACGCCCGCGACCGACGACCTTCTGCATCGAGAGTCCAAGGCCGCCACCGAGGAGACCTTCCTCAAGATCCCCGAACCGGCCAACGACCCGTTCGTCTCGCTCACCAAGCGTGCGACCGCAACCCTGGACCTCTACCGCTTCTCACCCCAAGGCGCCTCACTGCTGGACTGGGCCATGATGCAATCCGGCCTGCGTGACCCGCTCAGCCGCTACAACCGTCACGAACTGGAAACCCTGTTCAACCGCTTCAGACAGAACCTCGACGCCCACGCCAGAAAGACGCTGAAGGAACTGAAGAAGCAAGACCCCGCCGCCCTGGCCGCCCTCCTCGCCGCCGCCCGCCCCGAAGCCAAGGCCGCGCTGCGCCGCATCGACATCGATCGTTGATCCGCGGCGACACCCGTCACAGACGGACCGCCACCGATCCCCCACCACAACCGAGTGACCGTCCAACCGCACCCCACACGTGCGCCAAGACGCCTTTTCTAAGACCTAAGACCCAAGACCTCACCCCTCTGCCTTTGGCCCACCCATTGCCATCTCTCTCCCTGTCGCCACGCGACGCGGCAGGACGGACCCGCCGCTCAATCACAGAGAGGGAGAGAGATCATGAACGAGCAGGACTTCCAGAAGAAACTGACGGAACTGGTCGCCCAGATCGGCGAGCTACCCGAGGATCAGCGTGCCCCGCTCCAGGCTCTGGCCGGCGAGACCAAGAACCGCCACGACAAGATGCGGCAGACCATCGGCGAGCTTCAGGAATCGCTCGACTACCTCCGCCTCAGCGTCAAGTACCTCGTCTTCGATCTGGAAGCCACCCGGCGCGAGAACGACTACCTGCGTTCCCTCATTGAGAAGCGTCACAACGAGGGCAACGCGGAATAAGCCACGCCTTGGTGGGGCATCCCCGCGCCCCACCCCAACCGGCCCGCGGCCCCGCTGTCCTCAGCCCCGCGGGCCGGGACTGTTGGAAACAAACCTGTACGCCTTCTCGACTCCCCCGGTGGTGAGCGGCGAAGTGCAACCAAGCGGCCTGCTCGCGACCAGACTCCGTCGTGACAGGCCGCTGTGGTTTTCTGCCCCGGTCACGTGCCCCCATGGCCGGACAACAGCCGATGCAGCTGCTATCCTTTGGGCCATCGCCGGAGAGGTGGCCGAGAGGCTGAAGGCGACGGTTTGCTAAACCGTTATACGGATTTAGGTCTGTATCGGGGGTTCGAATCCCCCCCTCTCCGCTT
>CANHCQ010000021.1 GCA_947459215.1 Phycisphaerales bacterium | reverse complement strand
TTGCTCAAGCAGAAGTGGCGCACCGCGGTGAACCGCTCGGCCGAAGCGATGACGATCTTCGCCGTCATCTGCGCCGCCACCTTCCCCGGCATCCACATCGGACGCCAGTGGATGGCGTGGTTCCTCTTCCCGATCCCCAACGCCAACGCGATCTGGCCCAACTTCAAGAGCCCGCTACTCTGGGACGTGTTCGCGGTGTCGACCTACGGCACGGTCTCGGCGCTCTTTTGGTTTATGGGCATGATCCCGGATTTCGCGACGCTTCGTGACCGGGCCGATCTCCGCCTGCGTCGCAATCCCGAAGGCCCGCGCGTCCTGCCGTTCCTTCCCATCCGCACCGACGCGGTTCGGGCGTACGTCTACGGCTTCCTGGCCCTGGGTTGGCGCTTCAGCAGCCGCCACTGGGTGCGGTATGAGAAGGCCTACCTGATCCTCGCTGGCATCAGCACGCCGCTGGTGTTGTCGGTGCACTCGATCGTGTCGTTCGACTTCGCCACGTCGGTGATGCCCGGCTGGCACACGACCATCTTCCCGCCCTATTTCGTCGCGGGCGCCATCTTCGGCGGCTTCGCGATGGTGCTGCTGCTCCTGATCCCGTCGCGTGAGCTGTTCCCGAACATGAAGGACCTGATCACGCTCCGCCACATCGAGAACATGGCGAAGATCCTGCTGGCGACCGGCATGATGGTCGGCTTCGCCTACGGCATGGAGTTCTTCATCGCCTGGTACAGCGCCAACCAGTACGAGGCGTACATCTTCGCCGAGGTGCGTGCCCGCGGGCCGTACGCCTGGGCCTATTGGACCATGATCTTCTGCAACGTCGTCTCGCCCCAGGTCTTCTGGTTCCGCTGGGCGCGGCAGACGGTGCCGGTGGTCTTCGTCGTGAGCTTCCTGGTCACGATCGGCATGTGGTTCGAGCGTTTCGTCATCATCGTGACCAGCTTGCACCGGGCCTTCCTGCCGGGCGAGTGGCACATGTTCTGGCCCACGGCGGTGGACATCGGGATCTTCGTCGGCTCGTGCGGCGTGTTCATGACGCTGTTCCTGCTGTTCCTGCGGTTCCTGCCCGTCTTCGCGATGGCCGAGGTGAAGGCCGTCCTGCCGCAGGCCAGCCCGCATCATCATGGAAATGGACATGATCACGGAAAGGCGGGGCACTAAGCCATGGCAAAGAACCGCAAGGTCTATGTGACTGAGAGCGGCGAGCCGGTGTACGGCGTGATCGCCGAGTTCGCCACGCCCGCCGATGTGTACCACGCCGCGGAGAAAGTCCGTGACGCCGGTTACACCAAGTGGGACGTCTATGCCCCGTTCCCGATCCACGGGATCGACGAGGCGATGGGTCAGAAACGCACGGTGCTCCCGCTGATCTCGGCCAGCGCTGCTGGCGTTGGCGTGCTGGGCGCGATCCTGATGCAGTGGTGGATGAGCGGCGTGGATTACCCCATTGTGGTGCAGGGCAAGCCCTACGCCCCGTGGGAGCCGTTCGTTCCGATCACGTTTGAGCTCGGCGTGCTGTTCACGGCGTTCGCGACGCTGATCGGCATGCTCGCGTTGAACGGCCTGCCGCGGCACAACCACCCGCTGCTCAAGAAGGAACGCTTCCTCGCCGTCAGCGACGACGCGTTCGCGATCTGCATCGAGAGCGGCGACGACAAGTTCGACCCGGACCAGACCCGCTCGATGCTCGAGCGCCTGGGCGGGAAGCACATCGATCTGGTGGAAGGGGATTGAGAAAGAGGCACTGGGCACTAGGCGATAGGCGGTGGGCATTTGGCACTAGGAAAGACCAGAGCGACGGTTCACTTGAGAACGAACATGAAGTCCACTCATTCGACAAAATCCACGCTGGCGATGCTCGCGGTTCTCGCGGGTTCGGTTGGCGTGCTCGCGGGCTGCCGGGGCGATCGCAGCGATGCCCCGCCTCGCCAGTTCTTCCCGAACATGGACGACGGCCCGAAGTGGAAGCCGCAGACCGGCTCGACGTTCTTCGCGGACAAGCGGACGATGCGTCCGGCACCGGCGAACGCGGTGGCGTTCGGGCGGACGAGCGCGGTGAGCGACGACCCGTGGAACAAGCCCTGGGCCGAGCAGCGCGTCGCGCTGCTTCGCGAGGGCGAGGCCGAGTACAGCGGCACCAACGGCGTGAACGCCGACGGCACGCCGCGCTACATCGATCGCATTCCGATCGAAGTGACTCCGGACCTGATCAAGCTCGGCCAGACCAAGTTCAATGTCTTCTGCGCGACGTGCCATGGGTATGACGGCCTGGGCAAGGGCATGGTCGGCCAGGCGTGGAGCTACGGCCTGCCGAACTTCCACGATGCGAAGTACAAGGATGCCGCCCAGTACACCGGCAAGGACGGCTACATCTTCCACGTCGCTCGCTACGGCGTGATCACGCAGGGCCAGCAGAAGATGCCGGGCTATGCACACGCGTTGAACGAGAAGCAGGCGTGGGCGGTCGTGGCGTACTTCAGGACGCTGCAGGAATCCCGCGCGGTGCCGATCGGTGACGGAGCGATTCCCGAGTCCGAGCGTCCGGCACTGGAAGAGAAGATGCGTCAGGCAGCGTCCGCGACGGCTCCGGCCGCCGCTCCGGCCTCCGCCCCGGCGGCACCTGCCGCCAGCACGCCCACGAACACGCAGGGAGGTGGCAAGTGAGCGCACACGCCGCGGTCCACGGTCACGATCATTCCGGCCATCACCACGCCGACCTCAGCAACCATCCGCTCCTAGCCGACGGCAACGTGCGGCTCAACGGCAGCGGCAACGGTCTCTCGATGCTGTTCCTGCTCATGGGTGTCGCGGGCATCGCCGCCACGGTTGGTGCGGCGTTCACGGCGGCGGGCAAGATGCACGCGATGGCGTCGTTCCAGGTCGCCGCGATGGGCGCCCTGGCGATCTGCCTCGGCGGCATGTTCTTCACGCTTGTCATGCACCTGACGGCCGCGGGATGGTCGGTGACGCTCCGACGCATCATGGAGCACCTTGCGATGCTCGCGCCGGTCATGCTGATCATTGCGGCCATCGTGCCCGTGACCGACCTGCTCCTCACCAAGGGGTTGCTCTACACCTGGATGAACCCGGGCTACGAGACGAACTACCTGCTCGGCAAGAAGGCAGGATTCCTGAATCCGGGCTTCTTCCTGATCCGCCTCGGTGTCTATTTCTTGGCGTGGACGCTGATCGCCTATCGGCTCAATAGCCTCTCTCTCGCGCAGGACCGCAGCGGCGACAAGTGGCTTACGAACAAGGCGCGGTTTACGAGCGCGTGGGGCATGCTGGTGTTTGCGCTGACAACGGCGTTCGCGTCCTTTGACCTCCTGATGTCGATGGACTTCCGCTTCTTCAGCACGATGTGGGGTGTGTACTACTTCGCGGCCGCGGCGTTCAGCTCCGCCGCCACGATCGCGCTTGTCGCGGCGTCGCTGCTCCGTGCCGGCAAGCTGCAGGGCCTCATCACCGGCGAGCACTTTCACGACGTCGGCAAGCTGATGTTCAGCTTCACCGTCTTCTGGTCGTACATCGCCTTCAGCCAGTACTTCCTGATCTGGTACTCGAACATCCCCGAAGAGACCGTCTGGTTCACGGTTCGCAAGGAGGACGGCTGGGAGAAGATCTTCTACTTGCTGTGTTTCGGCCATTTCATCGCGCCGTTCCTGGTGCTCGTTTTCCGTGATGTCAAGCGGTCTCCGAACGCGTTGATCCTCGTCGGGTTGTGGATGCTGTTCATCCACTTCGTAGACATGTTCTTCATCATCCGTCCGATGGTGACGACCCGCCCGGGCAACGAGGCGCTGACGCCCTTCACGAACATCTGGGTTGACGTCGCGGCGGTCCTGGGTCTTCTGGGCGTGCTGGGCTTTGCCTTGATCCGCCGGCTTGGTTCGGCGGCGCTGGTACCGATTCGGGACCCGCGTCTGCCGGAGGCGATGGAGCACAAGAACTACGTGTGAGTCGCACGGGTCGGGGACTGGGGATTACGAAAAGCCATGGGAAACAAGGGTTTGCGCCTCGATCGAGGCACTTGGCTGGCGAATAGAGATAGAATCGCGGATACGGCCGGGCGGGAATGAATCCGATCTGGCAGGAACCGCGACAGGTTGGAAGGGAAACACATGTCGCACTCAGGGCACGGAAATCACGGTAGCGGGCACGGTGGCGGGCACGCCGACGCGTGGCATCACCATGAATCGGCCGAGGGCATGCCTCAGTCCGAGCACGCTGCCACGGTGGATCCCATGGCCACCCTAAAGGTCCTGGTGTTCGTCATGGGCTTCACGGCGATCTTCATCCTTGTGACCATCCTCTACTTCAACACCACCGTCCGCCAGCAGCGCGAGGCCAAGATCGAGACCATCGGCGCTGCCGAGAGCTACAACGCGATGAAGGGCCAGATGGAGCGTGATCTGAGCACGTATGGCGTGGCCGACGCCGCGTCGAAGACGGTGCGTGTCCCGGTGGAGAAGGCCATCGATCGTGTTGTGAAGAAGTACGCCACCAAGTAAGCAGCCCGTCGAGAAGGAGACTCCTGTGTTGAGTGGATGGAGCCGCAAATTGGGATCGCTGATCGGTGTCGCCGCCCTGGCGCTTCCGCTGTCGGCACAGGTCCGCAGCGGTTACGACCCCAACGCCCCCGCGGCGCCCGCCACGGAGGCAATGACGCGAGGACTCGATACGGATCAGAAGATCGGAGCCTTTCTCCCGTTCGAGCTGCGATTCACGTCGGCCGAGGGCAAGCAGGTTCGTCTGGGCGACCTGTTCGACCTTGAACAGGGCTCGGCGAAGTCCGGCGGCAAGCACCGGCCCGTGCTCGTCGCGCTGGTCTACTACGACTGCCCAGTTGTCTGCTCGGCGACGATGGACAAGATCTCGGGCATGATGCGTCGCCTTGGCTACGAGGTGGGCGACGATTTCAAGGTGGCCTTCTTCAGCTTCGATGCCAGCGAAACCGCTGTGCGGGCGAAAGAGGTGAAGGAACATTATCTCTCGCAGCACCCGCGCGGACTCATAGATGGCAGCGGCGGGCGCAGCGTGTTCAACCCGGTGATCGCCGACAACTGGAACTTTTTCGTCGGCGAGGCGGGTGCGAACCGCGAACTGGCGAATGCTCTTGGCTTCAAGTACCGGGCCGCGGCGAACGGCGAGTTTGCGCACTCTTCGGTGTTCATGATCCTGACGCCCGACGGGCGGATCTCGCGGTATCTCTCGCCATTCCTGGGCAACGAGCAGAAGCTCGCGGAGCAGACCAAGCTCGCGCTCCTGGAGGCGTCGGATGGCAAGATCGCCAAGAGCGCCAGCGAGCTCATCATGGCCTGGTGCTTCATGTACGACCCCAAGGCAGGCGCGTACACGCTGCAGGCTATTCAGGTGATGAAGATCGGCGGCGTGCTGTCAATCTTGGCGGTGGGGGGGCTTGTCGTTGGAATGCTTCTGTGGGAGAAGCTCAAGCGCAAGCCGTTGGACAAGCTGAGCCCGTCGGCACCGGCGACGGCCTGATCGAGTGACCATCGCGTGCGGACCTTTTGCACGCAGTGTTTCGGAGTGCATCGCGTGATCGAGATCCTTGGCAAACTTTCCATGACGCTCGCGCCGACCACTCTCGCGGCGGAATCCCAACCCACGTATTCGTGGTGGTTCCGGAACTACGGCGCGACGGAGAACGCGACGCACAGCGACGCCATCTTCATGAACATCTGGTGGATCTCCATCGGGTGGTTCGTTTTTCTGATGGCGCTGATGGTCTATTTCGTCATCCGCTACCGCCGCCGTCCGGGTGTGCCCGCACCGTACAGCCCGTCGCACAACACGACGCTTGAGATCGCCTGGACCATCTTCCCCTGCTTGTTCCTTGTCTACATGTTCCTCGCCGGTTTCCACGGCTATATCGAGAAGATGGTCGCGCCGGGCGATTCGATCGAGATGAACCTGACGGCCAAGAAGTGGGACTGGACGATCACGTATCCCAACGGCGCCAGCAGCCCGGAGCGGACCGTCGTCGGCGCCGCCGCGAAGACCCAGATCGGTGACGCGACCCCCGGTGCCCGCCCGATTCCGATCTTCTACGTGCCCGGCGATACGCCCATCAAGTTCAACATGGTCAGCCAGGACGTCATGCACTCGTTCTGGGTGCCCGACTTCCGTGTGAAGATGGACATTTTCCCCAACCGGTATACGACCTATTGGTTCGAGGCCAAGGGACCGGACGAGAAGTCGATGACGTTGAAGGACTCGACGGGCAAGGACGTCTTGACCGCTCAGGGCCAGAAGGTCCACTACAACGATCACTACATCTTCTGCGCCGAGTACTGCGGCGATCAGCATTCGGAGATGTGGGGCATCATCCGCGTCGTTCCCCGCGCGTTCTACGCCTCCAAGATTGAGGAGTGGAACATCGAGGGCAAGACCCCCGAGGAGATCGGCAAGCTCGTGTACCAGTCGCAGGGCTGCAGCGCGTGCCACACTGTCGACGGCGCCAAGGGTGCTGCTCCGACATGGAAGGACCTCTTCGGCAACACCGTCCCCACGAACGTGGGACCCGTTCTGGCCGACGAGAACTACATCCGCGAGGCGATCTACACCCCGGCCGCCAAGATTCACGAGGGCTACCCGAGCAACATGCCGGTGTTCACGACCGCACAGATCGACGAGCGCCGCATGCAGGGCCTCATCGCGTACATGAAGAGCATCAGCTCGAAGGCTCCGAAGTCTGACGCCGCCGCACCCGCCGCGGACACCAAGGACGCCTCCAAGAAGTAATCCCCCCCCGCGAACCACGCGACTGGAATCCCGCTATGACGACTCTCGACTCCTCGAAGGCAGGCCATCACGGTGATCACGGTCACCATGGCGGCAGCTACCTCACCCCCAAGGGCGGCTGGCTGACCACGGTGATCGATTGGGCAACAACCGTCGATCACAAGAAGATCGGCGTCATGTACCTCGTCGCCGTGCTGTTCATGTTCTTCCTCGGCGGCGTGGCGGCGCTGGTCGTCCGCACCGAACTCATGACGCCCGTCCGTACCGTCGAGGTGCAGGCGACCGACCCCGCGACCGGGAAAGCGATGGTCGACGCCGATGGCAAGCCGGTGATGAAGTCAGAGATCCGCGGCCAGTGGCTTGGCGAGATGAAGGCCAAGATCGACGGTCAGGAACTCACCAGCATTGACGGCGGCAACAACTGGTACAACCGCGCTTTCACGCTGCACGGCGCGATCATGGTCTTCATGGTCATCATCCCCAGCATCCCTGCATCGCTGGGCAACTTCCTGATCCCCCTCATGCTCGGCGCCAAGGACGTCGCGTTTCCGCGGCTGAACCTCCTGAGCTGGTACGTCTACGTCACAGGTTCGATCTTCGCTGTGTGCTCGATCGTGATCGGCGGCGTGGACACGGGTTGGACGTTCTACACGCCGTACTCGACGACGACCGACGCGGAATATGCCAACGTCGTGCTCATGGTGCTCGGCGCGTTCATCCTCGGATTCTCGTCGATCCTGACCGGCCTGAACTTCGTGGTGACGGTGCACAAGCTCCGCGCCCCGGGTATGGGCTGGTTCGACATGCCGCTGTTCATCTGGGCGATGTACTCGACCTCCATCATTCAGGTGCTCGCGACGCCGGTGATCGGCATCACGCTGCTGCTTCTGATCTTCGAGCGCATGTTCAAGATCGGCATCTTCGATCCTGCGCTCGGCGGCGACCCGGTTCTCTACCAGCACTTCTTCTGGTTCTACAGCCACCCGGTCGTGTACGTCATGATCCTGCCCGCCTTCGGCGTGATCTCGGAGATCATCCCAGTTCACGGGCACAAGAAGATCTTCGGCTATCGCGCTGTCGCGTTCGCCTCGCTGGGCGTGGCGCTCGTGAGCTTTCTGGTGTGGGGCCACCACATGTTCGCGTCGTCGGGCGAGCTGGCTGCGACGGTCTTCTCCGCTCTGACGTTCCTGGTCGCGATCCCGACGGCAGTGAAGGTCTTCAACTGGATCGCCACGCTCTACAAGAGCTCTATTGCGCTCACCACGCCGATGTGGTACGCCCTGATGTTCCTCTTCCTGTTCTCGATCGGTGGCCTGACTGGCTTGCCCCTGGGCACGCTGGCCACCGACCTGCACCTGCACGATTCCTACTACGTCGTCGCGCACTTCCACTACGTCATGATGGGCGGCACGATCATCACCTTCGTCGGTGGACTGCACCACTGGTGGCCCAAGATGTTCGGGCGCATGTACAACCAGTTCTGGGCCAACATCGGAGCCTTCACCGTCTTCATTGGCTTCAACGTCACCTTCTTCACCCAGTTCTTCCTCGGCACCCAGGGCATGCCCCGCCGCTACGCCAGCTACATCGATGACTACCAGATCTACCATCAGATCTCGACCGTCGGCAGCTATCTGCTGCTGGTGGGGTTCCTGATCCACCTGTTCGTCTTCCTGCACTCCTTGGTCGCGGGCCGCAAGGCTCCGGCGAATCCGTGGGGTGGTCTGACGCTCGAGTGGGAGGCGACCAGCCCGCCGGATGAGCACAACTTCCATCACGAGCCGATGGTGAAGCACGGCCCGTACGACTTCGAGACCACAGTGCCGCCGCACTGGGACCCGAAGGACTATCCGCTCCCGGCGCTCCCGAAGCACGCGCATTGAACGGCACGAAACCGAAACTGATTCCGCAATGTTGAAACAGGACCACGCATGAGCACCCTCGATACCCGCTCCGGCCTCGGCAACGACGTTCCGCTGTGGAAGCGGTACGTCGCCGGTCACCACTGGCGCAACGCCGAAGAAGAGTTCGACGCCTGCACGCTGGGCTTCTGGCTCTTCCTCGCCACCGAAGTGCTGCTCTTCGCGGGCCTCTTCTGCGCCTACGCCATCCTGCGGTTCAAGTACCCCGATGCGTTCGTCAATGGCTCGTCGTACCTCGACTGGCGCTGGGGCTGCGTGAACACCGGCGTGCTGCTCATCTCGTCCTACACGATGGCTGCCTCGATCCGCATGTTCCAACTTGATCGCCAGAGCACGGGAAAGCTGCTGCTCGCCATCACGTTTATCTGCGGCATCGGGTTCCTCTTCGTCAAGGGCACCTTTGAATACCTGCCCAAGCTCAGCGGATGGTTCTTCTTCCTCGATCCGGCGCTACCCCACTACCTCGACTTCAAGAACGGCGAGGCGCTGGGTGGGTTGTTCGTCCACATCGACGGCTACGGCGGTAAGGCACCCGGCCAGTTCTTCTCCTACGCCTTCAGCTCGGACCCGTGGGAGCCCCTTTGGTGGAGCGTCTACTACTGCGCGACCGGCATTCACGCGCTGCACGTCGTCATCGGCATGAGCCTGATCGCCTGGTGCTGGGTTCGGGCTCGCATGGGCGCCTACGGACCGACGCACTACACCATGGTGGAAAACACGGGCCTCTATTGGCACTTGGTCGACTTGATCTGGATCTTCCTGTTCCCGCTGCTGTATCTGATCCACTGAAGAGGCGTTCGTCATTCGTCAGAGAGCATCGGAAAAAACAGGCAGAAACACCCGCTGGCAGGTTTCACGAACAAGAGCGCGATTATGAGCAACGCACACGCCCCATCCGCGTCCCACGGCTTCGATGAACTCGATCCTCACGGTGCGGGCAAGCACACGACGCACTCACACCACATCGTCTCTGGGGTCACGCTTCTGGGAATCCTTGGCATTCTGCTGATGTTCACGGCCCTCACGGTCGGCTTGGCTCAGGGCGAGAAGTGGGTGATGTCGTACTTCTCGATCGAGTTGCCTCGCTGGGTGAATGTCGCTGTCGCGATGAGCATCGCCACCGTGAAGGCCACGCTGGTGCTGATGTACTTCATGCTGCTGCGCTACAGCAACCCGATCAACACGATCGTCTTCCTCGTCTGTCTGCTGGCCTTCGCCCTGTTCCTGTTCTTCACCGGGCTTGATCTTGGCAACCGAGGCAACATCGATCCCGTGAAGGCCACGGCGATCCAAGCCGGCGGAGTGGGCGGCATCAAAGCGGGTTGGTCGAAGGACGCTCCGATTATCGACAAGGCCACTGTTGTGTACTGGCGTGAACGCAAGCTCAACGAAGTCGGGCCTGAGAAGTTTGCAAAGATGAAGGCCGCATTCGGCCACAGCCACGCCGCACACGCCTCGCACGGGCCCGCTGGTCCTACTGGCAACGCGGCGCATGTCCCCGCCGGTCTGACGCCCGGTTTGTTCGATGCCGCGGCGCCCGCCGCGCATGACGCCCATGGTGGTTCGGGGCACTGATCCTTTCTCGACATCTGCGGGCGATCGGCCTGCGAACTTGATCACGCTGTGAGCACCTCCCGTCGCATCGCCCTCGCCGTCGCCTTGCTCTCCGGAGCTGCGCTCACGGCGAGCGTCTATCACATGTCGACGCTCTTCGCCGAGCACAACCGGCAGCACCGCAAGGTCTACTACTTCAAGGAAGTCAACCTTCGGGAGTTCCAATTCGGTGGCCGCGCCGTTCGCATCGAGGACGACGATCCCGGCGGCGCGAACTGGCACGTCAACGTGCGGTACGCCGGGGACGTGCTCCGGCTGCGAGCCGTGGTGCCGGGCAACCCCAAGCTGCCGAACCTCACGCCGTATCACGACTGGCTTCGGCTCCTGATGTTCGCGGAGTCGACCGGTCTGACAACCGACGAGCTCGAGGCAAAGGTGAAGTCGAACGAGATTCCGGCTCGCCTGGTTGTCGTGACCCGAACGCCGATGCCGGGCGCGGAAGCCGGCGGCTGGGGCGATGTCTGGCGGGCGAACTGGACGTACGACTTCTATGAGTTCCAGCGGGACGGGGGCTTCGGGCGTGAGCAGTACCGGTTCTCAACCGGTAAGCCCCATCGGGCGGCGAAGACCGGGCAGTTGCCGCCGGATTCGTGGCAGTTGCAAGCCGCGATGAGCGTGACGCCGCAGACTCAGCGGCCGAACAACAAGTTCACGATGGATGCGCTCAACGCCGCGGGCTGGACAATGCCGGCCGCGGCATGGTCGAGCATGATGCTGCTCGTTTCGGCGGCGATCGTGCTGGCACCGAAGCGCCGCGTCGCAACCGCCCAGGCTTGAACCCGCGCGAGGTCCGGCTCGCGATTCGTCATGGAGCACGACGCGGGCTCAGCGGAAGACGCTCATCACGCCGCCGTAGATGATCAGTCCGATGTCCGCCAGCACCTTGGCGAGCACCAAGCCCTGAATGATGATCGCAAGGAAGCTGGCCACGAACGCTTCGGTCGTGGCGCGGCCCACGCCGGTGGCGCCCGGCCGGCAGTTGAAGCCCTTGTAACACGCGATGATCCCGATCGCGGCTCCGAAGAAAAGGCTCTTGACCAGCCCCTGCGTGATCTCGAACCAATTGACAAAGGCGTCGCTGTACGCAAAGTACTGATCGCGGTCGGCGCCGTAGTACGACACTGTGATCAAGAGCCCGCCCAGCACGCCGCAGAGATTCGAAACCACGGTGAGGATCGGGATCATCACGATGCACGCCACAACCCGCGGGACGACCAGGACGCGGATCGGGTCTGCCGCCATGGCCCGCATGGCGTCGAGCTGCTCGGTCACACGCATCGATCCGAGCTCCGCCGCGAGCGCACAGCCGACTCGCCCCGCGAGCATCACACCCGCCAGCACGGGCCCGAGCTGCTTGACCAGCGAGAGATTGATGACGCCGCCGAGGCGACCTTCCTGACCGATCGCGCGGAACTGGTGATAGCCCTCGAAGGCGAGCGTCATTCCGATGAAGCCGCCGGTGATCGCGAGCACCGGCACCGACGTCGTGCCGATGAAGAAGAGCTGTGGGAGAAGGCGATCGTGACGTGCCCAGGTGCGCACGTGCGGCAAGGCACGGAGCACGTTTCCGCAGAACCGCGTGAAGTGCGCCGCGCCGACGACTTGTGCCACGATCCAACGTGCAAAGAGCATGACCGCTTCGCGCACCGATTCACCCAGCCCCGCGATGATGCGGATCGGGTTGAGCGAGAGCGGCTCGTTGACAAGAGGAGTCTCGGGCACGGGCAAGCGTAGCCAGAGAAGGGTTTGATGGAGCCTTCCGCATCACCGAGGGGAATGCGACACAACGGTTGGAGGTGACCTTTCGCGGACACGAAAGGCACTATGAAAACCGCCCCTTGTGGGGCGGTTTGGGAAGGCGTTATCTTGAGTCTCGACCTTACTTCGAGATCTCCGGGCCGCGGGCCGGCGGCGCGCTGTTGTCAGGCGTCGCGCGGGTCGGGGCGGCCGACTCCGGCGCGGGCTCATTCATCGTGGAGATGTCCGAGGGGTTCTTGGGCATCGCCAGATAGATCTCGACGCGGCGGTTTGCCGGCGTGTTGCCGTTGCCGCTGTTGGGCACTGCCGGTCGGAACTCGCCCCAACCCGCGACCTGCATCTTGCCGGGGAGCACGCCGTTGCTGACGAGCGCCGAGCGGACGCTGATGGAGCGGCCCGCGGAAAGGTGGACGTTCGTGGGGAAGCGTCGCGCGGTGTTCGCGCTGATGCGTTGGGCATCGGTGTGGCCCAGCACGATCACCTCGTACTTCGCGGTCACGGGGTTCTTCAGGATCTCGGCGAGTGCACGCAGGGCTGCCTCGGCCTGAGGCTTGATGGCATCGCTGCCGGAGTCGAAGGTCAGGTCCGACGCGAAGCGGAGCATGCCCTTGGACTCGTCGTAGCGGAGCAGGTCGGGATACTGGGCGGCCAGTTCGCGGAGCAGGGCATCGGTATCGGCGTCGAGCGCTGGAACGCCAAGCCCCTTCAGGCGTGCCTCAAGGTCGGCGAGCGACAGGCCCGACTCGCGGAGGCGACGCATGAGCTCGTCGTTCTGGGCGCGAAGCTCGGCCAGGGCCTGCTCGGTCTTGGCCAACTGCTGGCGGGTGAGGTCACGGGCGGCGAGAGCATCGTCGCGCTCACGCTGCAGCACCGCGTTGCGGTCGGTCAGGCCGCGGTTGGTCTCGTAGAGGTTGTCGTACTCGCCCTGATTCACGCAGCCGACCATCGAAAGGCTGACGGCCAAGCCAGCGAGGGTCAGGAGAGCTTGACGGGAGAAACGCGAGCGAAGCCGGGACTGCAGCAGGGACATGAGAACCTCCGTGTACCGAACCTGAATGAGTCGCCTCTGTTGAGTGCGAGATGGTTGCCGTTGACGAGCGAGATGCGTGCGAAACGGTGCGAGCCAGACGGGTGCGAGACGTTCGATTCCTGAACGAATCCGCAAAGCGAGACGAGCGCGAGCCGCCGGGGCCGCCTCTGTTGCATCCCGCCGCGCGATCGTATCCTGATCGACCCGCCCGGTCGCATGTCGCGACCGTGACCGAAGCCGTCCGACCGCCGAGAGTATCGGCCCCCGATCCGCCGCCGCATGAATGCCGCCGAACCCAAGTCCCGCTCCCAGCAAACTTTGCCGATCGGCCTGCATCGCTTCGATGCCGCCGGACTCCTGACACCCACGACCCGAGGCTCGGAGCGATTTCTCGCCTTCGCGCCGGTTTCGATCATTCTGGAAGTATCGGCATCCGGCGCGGTAGTACAAGCGGTGGGGCGGCCGACGGACGTGGATCGACATCCTGCGTCGGCTGCGTTGCCCGCCTCGCACCGGCATGATCTGGGGCGCTCGCTCCTGCTCCCCGCGCTCGTGAACGCCCACACCCATCTGGATTTGACGCACATCGGGCCGCTGCCGCCGAGCGAGCGGGGATTCGCGGGGTTCGTGGACACGGTGCGAGAGCGTCGTGCGGTCGACCCGGCAGGAATCGCGGCATCGGTGGCCAAGGGCGTCGAGCTCTCCCTTGCTGGGGGCGTGGCGATCGTCGGTGACATCGGCGGCGCTGTTCGTGGCGGGGCGAGCATCGAGCCGCTGCGGGCGCTGGCAGGATCTTCGCTGCGGGGCGTGAGCTATATCGAGTTCTTCGCTCTCGGCCGCACCGAGCCTGCGGCGTTGGCCCGACTCGACGCGGCGATTGCGTTGGTACAAGGCGTCGAGACGCCGCGCGTCCGTGCCGGTGTGCAGCCGCACGCTCCGTACTCCGTCTCCCCCTTCGCGTATCGTGCCGCGTTGTCCCGTCGCGACCGGCCTGTGGCCTCGCATGTGGCCGAGTCGCCCGAGGAGCGTCGGTTTATCGCCGAAGCGCACGGGCCGCAACGCGAGCTCCTCGAGACGCTTGGCATCTGGAGCGATGACCTACTGACCGAGTACGGCAAAGGCCGATCTCCGGTCGAGCACATCGCCCCCATGTTCAGGGGTGACCTGATCTCGGGTGCGATGGCCACGACACGAAGTGCACCCCGCTTGCTTGTTCACCTGAATCAGCTCAGCGATCAGGATGTTCAATCTATCGCTGAACTCGACGTCCACGTGGCGTACTGCCCCCGTGCGTCAGAGTACTTCCGCGCTCAGGAGCACTTCGGTCCGCACCGATACCGCGAACTGCAGGCCCTCGGAGTCAGCGTCTGTCTCGGGACTGACTCAATTCTCAATGTCGACCGATCGCAGGCCGACCGCCTCACGCCGTTCGACGACGCAGCGCTGCTGTGCGTGCGCGACGGCGTGGCGGCGAGCGAGTTGCTCCGCATGATGACGGTCGCCGGGGCCGGGGCGATCGGCGTGGACTCCCGCCTCGCTTCGCTTGAGCCACAGGCGACGCCAGCGGGGTTGATTGCGGTTGCTGCCGAGGCAGCGGAGCCCGAGGCGATGCTCGCGGCTGCATTCCGGCGTGGGGCTCTGCCACGGCTGGTCGCTGGTCCGTTCTAGCCGACTCACTACACTCGCCCGATGCTCACGCTCGGTGCCTGGCTGCACAACCTGAGCCCGTTCGCCTGGGAGATCAGCGAGGGCTTTGGCCTGCGCTGGTACGGGCTGTCGTATGCCGCGGGGTTTGTCGTGGCGTACTTGCTTTTGCGCACCCTCGCCGGGCGCGGCCTGATCCAGATCCCCAAGGACCGGGTCGCCGATGCAATGACGCTGCTGATTCTGGGCGTGATTCTCGGCGGGCGGTTGGGCTACTGCCTGGTGTACGAGCCCGCGCTGCTGATCTCGTTCTCCAACTCGTTCCCGTTTTGGTCCTTCTTCGCACTCAATAAGGGCGGCATGGCCAGCCACGGCGGAATGGTCGGCGTCATCATCGCGTGCGCTCTCATCGCCAGGGGCTTCCGTGACGAACGCGGCGTCGTCGCCGGCCGCACCTCGACGCTGCACGTGATGGACGTGATGGCCCTGTGCTGTACCCCCGGTCTGTTCTTCGGCCGTGTCGCCAACTTCGTGAACGGCGAACTCCTTGGCAAGATCGTCGCCATGCCCGGTCAATCGGCGCCGTGGTGGGCCGTGCGGTTCCCGCAGGAGATGTTCTCCGCCTCGATGGACAAGGGCGGCCACAGGCCCGCGATGTCGGCGGAGCAGGCGATCGCGCTGCAGCGTCTCATCGACGCCCACCGTGGCACCGCCGCGACCGACGAACAGGCCTTCCAGCGCGTCGTTGATCTTCTGCAGAAAGGCCCTGCGGAAACCAGCCGCCGCGTCGCCGAGCAGCTCGCGCCGCTGATCTCGGCTCGCCATCCGTCGCAGCTCTATCAGGCGCTGGCCGAGGGCTTTGTGCTCGGCGTGGCGCTCTTGATCATCTGGCGGGTGCCGCGGGCTCCGGGCGTCATCGCGTCGTGGTTCCTGATCATCTATGGCGTGCTTCGGGTTGTGACCGAGTTCTGGCGACTGCCCGACGCCCAACTCGCCGTGCAACGCATCGGCGGTCTCTCGCGCGGCCAGTGGCTCAGCGTGATGATGGTGATCGCGGGTTTGGCTCTGTTGAAGTTCTCGCTCACGCGGGTGAAGCGTCTGCCGGGGTTGCTCGGAGGATGGGGAGCGTCCAAGTCGGGTGCCACGGCTTGACGGTTCGGCGTCAAGCCTTGCCGGGCGCCGATTGCGACGCTGCGCGGCTTGGCCCAGAGCGGCCAAACCGTGGCACCCGCATCCGGCTCATCCAATGATCGCGGTACACGGGAGGTTCGATTGCGAGTCTTGGTGACAGGCGGGGCGGGGTACATCGGTTCGCACGCGTGCGCTGTGCTGCTTCAGGCTGGCCACGAGGTGGTGATCGTCGACAACCTCGGCCGCGGGCACAAGCGAGCGGTGGACATCCTCGCCGCACGCGCTCCCGGCCGCGTGCGGCTGGTGCAGGCGAATCTGTCCGATGCCGACGCCGTGCGCTCCGCGTTCGAGCCCGGGGTGGACGCGGTGATGCACTTCGCCGCGTTTGCGAACGTCGGTGAGGGCTCTGCCGATCCGAATCTGTACTACCGCAACAACGTCGCCGCGATCATGCCGTTGCTGGAGGCGATCCGCGCGTTCCGCGTGCCGCGGGTGATCTACTCGTCGTCGTGCTCGGTCTACGGCCAGCCGTCCGAGACCATGATCCCCGTGCCGGAGACCGCCCCGCTCGGTCCGATCAGTTCCTATGGCCGCACCAAACTCATCGGCGAGCAGATGCTGGGCGACCTCGGAGCCGCGATGAATGCCGCAGGTCAGCCGATCGCGCTTTCGTTCCTGCGCTACTTCAACGTCGCGGGCTGCGAGGTTCCCGACGCCAACGCTGCCGCCCACGGACGCCTCGGCGAAGACCACGATCCCGAACTGCACCTCATCCCGCTCGTGCTCCGCGTTGCGATGGGTCGGGCCAAATCGATCAAGGTCTTCGGCACCGACTATCCAACGCCCGACGGCACCTGCATCCGCGACTACATCCACGTCAGCGACATCGGCGCGGCTCACCTCGCCGCGCTCGAGCACACGAAACCCGGTGAGACGCTTGCGTGCAACCTGGGCATCGGCAAGGGCGCTTCGGTGAAGGAGATCATCAGCGCAGCCGAGCGAGTGACCGGCGCCAAGATCGCGACCGAACTGGCGCCGCGCCGCCTCGGCGATCCGGCGCGGCTCTTCGCCAAGCCCGAGCTCGCGTACTCGCGACTCGGCTGGAAGCCGCACTTCACCGAAATCGACAAAATCATCGAGAGTGCGTATCGGTGGTTCCGGGATCATCCGAACGGCATGCGGCCCTGAATCGGGTGTTCGGTCCTCCCGACCGACGCTCGCAGCGACAAACGCCGTGCCAATCCAACATTTGGTCATGCCCGGCGGCATACCGCTCGAAGCAGAAGCGTTGCGTGCGTTGAATACCGACGCGGTTCGACGTTTGGCGTCGGGCGGGTGCAATCCCGAATCACCCGGCGCTCGTCGTGCGAATCGAAGTGGGTTCACGGTCAGGTGGTTTGTCGTTCATCAGGCTCCCCAAGGATCTCGCGTGTCGCTCGATGTGGTTGTCAGCCCGTATCACCTCACCGGCCGGGAAGCCCCGGCGGTGGCGGCGTTGCTGCTGGCGTCACGGGCCGTGACGTTCTTGCCAGCGCCGCTCGCGGGCGCTGAGAAGGATGAGTTCCAACGGGCTGTCTCCATCTCGCCGCGGTATCTAAAGTTCATGGACTCGCTCCGATGGACAATGCCCTTGTGGGAGACGGGCGTCATCGCCTCGGCCCACGAGGGGCATGACGCCGGCCGCGAGGTGCGTCACGTGTGCGATGTGCTCGTCGCCGACGACCGCTACGCCACGCTGCGATCGCTCACGCGGCACGACCTGTTCGAGGACGAGAAACGCTACCTCGACGCGGTGTCGCACGACCTGCTCCGAGGCGGGCCGGATCCGGGCATCAGCCTGCCCGTCGCGGGGGGAATCGATCGCTTCGGCGCCCGGCACGCCCTGGCTGTCTGCCGCTCCGCCGCGACGTCGATCGCGCAGCGTGCCGAGGACCGACTGGCCAAGCGACTCTTCGCGATCGCGATTCCCTCGGTGCTGCAGGGCGACGCCGGACGCATCGATGTCATCCGCGAGGAGCTCGCCGAGCCGTTGGACGAGCTGCGTGCCGCGATCGGCGAGGCGATTCGCGAGGCGTACCGATCAGAGCCCGGCGAGGCGCTTGACCGCGAGATCATCGCTGACGTCGAGTTCGCCTCGCGTGCCTACTCCACCGCGTTCGAAGAACGCCGGGCCGAGTTCACCGCCGACGCCCGCGACGACGATGTGCGTCTGGTGCTGGGCACGATCACGCTCACCCTCGCGATGCTGCCGGTCGATGCCGTGCTGCGAAGCGGGCTGACCGCGATGCAGACGCTGACCGGCACGTCCAGCCGCCGGGCCAAGCCCGCCCGAGGAGAGCTCACTGGCGCACTCCCCAACGCACTTGAAGGCGAAGTGCCATCCCCCGCGGCTCTCGCGCTCCGAGACCCGCTCGCCGGTCGCTCCGTCGCGACCCTGATCATCAAGCCTCTCGGTCGCCCGCACGCCTGAAAGCGCTCCCCCTCCGAGCCGCGGGCTTCAGCCCGCGCGGCAAGGGCGTCGTTCGCGCCGAAACCCAACGAATCTCCGCGATCGAACCATCCGCCGCATCCCACGAGAACCCGCGTCCATCCCGCGCGGGCTGAAGCCCGCGGCTCAGAGTGGCGGCCAACACTTCTCCATGCATCCTGCTCGAGACGGTTCCTCTTCCCGTCGCCCCAACCGCCTCGCCTCTAGCACCAGCCCCTATCTGCTGCAGCACGCCCACAACCCGGTGGATTGGTACCCATGGGGCGAAGAAGCCTTCGCCGAAGCCAAGCGCCGCGACGTGCCCGTCCTACTGAGCATCGGCTACAGCACCTGCTACTGGTGCCATGTGATGGAGCGCGAGAGCTTCGAGAACGACTCGATCGCCGCGTTGATGAACGAGCACTTCGTGTGCATCAAGATCGACCGCGAGGAACGCCCCGATCTCGACGATATCTACATGACCGCGACGCAGATCATGACCAGCCACGGCGGGTGGCCCATGACTGTGTTCCTCGACCCCGCCTCGCGTCAGCCATTCTGGTGCGGCACCTACTTCCCGCCCGAGGCGCGACCGGCGATGGGCATTCCGTCGCTCCCCCAGGTGCTCACCAACATCAGTGCCGCGTGGGACAAGCAACGCGACGACGTTCTTGAGCAAGCCAGCCAGATTGGCGCGATCGTCCGCGAGAGGCTGAGTGGCGAGGCCGATGCCCCGGGTGCCATCTCAGCATCGAAGTGCGTCACCGAAGCTGTCTCCGGATTGCTTCGCATGTTCGACCGCAACCATGGCGGCTTTGGTGGCGCGCCGAAGTTTCCCCAGCCTGTGTTTCTGGAGTTGCTCCTCGATGCCCGTGAAAGGGCGGGCTCGCCCCAAACGCGGGCGGCCATCGACGAGGCGCTCCGCGTCACGCTCGACAAGATGATGATCGGTGGCATGTACGACCAGATCGGCGGCGGGTTCCACCGCTACAGCGTCGATTCGACCTGGACCGTGCCGCACTTCGAGAAGATGCTCTACGACAACGCCCAGTTGCTGAGCATCTACGCCCGCGCCGCTGCCGCGTTCGATGATCCCGAGTACGCCCGCATCGTCCGCGAGACCGCGGCCTATCTCCGCCGCGAGATGCGCACCGCGGGAGGCCTCGCCAGCGCTCAGGACGCCGAGGTCGACGCCCGCGAGGGGCTTAACTACCTCTGGACGCCGGATCAGGTGCGAGCCTTGTTGAACAAGCAAGACGCGGATTTCGCCTCCCGCGTCTTCTCGCTGGACCTCGGCCCGAACTTCCGCGATCCCCATCATCCCCATGAGCCCGCGTCCAACGTGCTGCGATTGGGCGATCGGCCCGAGAGCATCGCACTGGAACTTGGCGTCCCGCTGGCGGAGTTCCACGTCCAACGAACCCGCGTTGCCGACTCCATGCTCGCGGCACGCAATAGCCGCAAGCAGCCGCACCGCGACGACAAGGTGCTCGCCGCATGGAACGGTCTTGCCATCCATGGTCTTGCTGTCGCCGCCGAGTGTCTCCGCGATGCCACGCTGCTCGATGATGCGGTCTCCGCCGCAAAGATCGTGCTCGGCACGCTCCAAGGTCCGCAGGGGCTGTGCCGCAGTTGGCGGAACGGCACGCGTGGCGGCGATGGATTCCTCGAGGACTACGGCGCGTGTGCGTTGGGATTGATGTCACTGTCGGGAGCGCTTCGAGCAGTGGCGCCGCAGCGTGCCGCAGAGGCTGGGTTGTATCAGAACGCCGCGGCCGATCTTGTGACCCAAGCCGCGTTCCGGTTTGAGTCGGGCGGGCGGTGGTTTGACTCCGCGGCCGCGCATTCCGATTCCTTCGTCCGCACCCGTTCGCTCCACGATGGGGCGGTGCCCTGCGGCTCGTCGATGCTGCTGCTGGCATTGATCGAACTGGCTGCGACAGGGCACGCCGATGCACCACGCCATGCCCGCACGCTGCTGCACTCCATGCTTGCTTCGATCGACGAGATGCCGCTCGGCCTCGCCTGGGCGACGCGCGGCCTGCTCCGCCTCGCGAGCGACCCGGTGTTTGCATCGTCGCTGCTCAAACCGCTTGTGACCGCCGACGCGGCAGCCGCGGCATCCGGCTCAGAGGACGGCGCCTTCACGCCGGTCGAGATCTACGCTGGAGCGGAGCGCGTCGCGGTTTCCAAAGACTCGCCCGGATCGCTGCGCGTGGCACTCCGCATCGCACCGGGCTTTCACGTGCTTGCGGCCGATCCATGGGTCGACGATCCCAAGAGGGCCATGCGTGGCTTGATCCCGCTTCGGGTGCACGTCCGAGGCGGAACCGGCATCGAGGCCTACGCCGACTATCCCGCAGGGACGCCCTATGCCGCCGCAAGCGAGGCACTTGGCACGCCCCGCGTCTACGCCGACGAGATCGACTTTGAGATCGCGGTGGAGCAGACCGGCGACATCACCGGACGCCCGATGCTGGCGATCACGTACCAGGCCTGCAGCGACCGCGCATGTCTGCCGCCACGGACGGTGGAACTCGACATCGCGATCGATCAGGCCAGTACGCCGTAGCGACGCAGATGGCCCCGCATCTGGGCCGCGGTGTCGCCGGTGTGATCGATCTGCTCCGCGCACCAGCCGCACGCGCGGGCCGCGCTGATGTTGTCGGCCAAGTCATCAAAGAAGAGAATCGACTCGGGTGTGAACCCAGTCTCGCGCTCGAACGCGCGATAGATCGATTCTTCGGGTTTGGCGAGCCCGAGCAGATGGCTGGCGTGGCGGTGCTTCAGCCGTCCCGCGGTCGGAAAGTGGGGGAGTCCTGCCGCGTCTGGCTGCTGACGCCGCCAGTGCAGCTCGTTGGTGTTCGAGAGCATCGCGGTTTCGACGCGAGGTGCCGCGAGCAGATCCGCAACCAGCCGGTCCACGCTCGGGTACTCCTCGATCAGCCACGCGTCATGGATGCGTTCAAACTCCACGGGCGAGTAGACGCCGTTCATCGCGGTGCTCACGCTGGCGAGGAACTCATCGCGGGCGAGTCGGCCGATCTGGTACTCGTGGGCCAGGTCGTGCCGTCGCTGCTTGAGCGCGGGAGCGTCGGTGCCGGGGCGAAGGTCCAGCCCTGCCCGGGTGACGCCTTCCTCGAAGCTTCGGCAGATCCGCAGAATCACGCCGCCCCAGTCAAAGCACACGCAGCGGATGTCACCGGGCATGCTCGTTCTCCTGCTCTTCCTCGCGATCGTCCTCGCCATGGCCGTTCTTCATGATCTCGTCAAGCACAACCGTCGCGAACGCGCCCCGGGGCAGGTCGAACACAACGCGGATGTACGTGCCGTGCTCGTCGAGCCCCGCTTCGATGTCCGCGTCCGTCACCGGGACTCGCAGCGGGCGTCGGGCACCCTCGACCATGCCCGGAGCCTGCTCATCGAACGCGAAGAGCTGTTCAACCGTCAGTCCCGCGCTCGCGAGCGCTGCATCGTCGAACCCGGCGGCGCGGCCGCTCGCCCGCCGCATCGAACCGCTCCACATCGGGCCCGTCGGGCTGATTTCGAAGGTGCGCAGGCGCTGCTCGGTGTCCGGAGCGCCGATGACGCCCGCGTCGGCATCAAAGCACGCCCGGTTCTCGTGCTTCATCGCGACGTCGCCCTCGAGCAGTCGGTCAAAGCAGCCCGCCTCGAGCCGCGCGTCGAGCACGTGGTTGAAGAGAGCCGACTGCAGGGCCGAGAGGAAGAACCGCTTTGCCGTGCGATCCAGCCCGAGGAGTGCTCCCCGCGGATTGGCCCGGCGCGACAGCGCCCGCAGCACGTTGCGCTCCGGATGGGCCGTGCGGGGCAGCGCCGCGAGCGCGTCGGCATAGTTGCCGGCGAGAAAGAACTCCCGCGCGCGGGCGTGTGGCTCGCTCAGGTCGCCCTGCGGCGCAAGGAGCTCCCGCACCGCGCCTTCGAAGTCGCCCCGGATCATCGCCAGACCGATGCGGTGGTTGTTCATCGCTCGACCGAAGCGCTGCGTTCCAAAGCGGTTTGGCACGCCACGCTCGAGCAGGATGTCGAGAGCCCGCTTCGCGCCGCGGATCTCGCCGATCCCGGCGTTCCGAATTCGGATGCTGAACCGATTGCCCGCCAGGTGCCCGAGACGAAGCTTGTTGTTGTGCAGGTCCGCCCACTGCACGCTCAGACGTTCGTGTACGAGCTGCGGAAAATCCTCGGGCACCTTGCCGGGCGTGTGCACCGAAAAGACCTGTCGCGTAATCGCGTTGCGATCCTTCATCCCCGCGAAGCCGATGGCCTCGCGCCCGACCCCGAAATGACGAGAGAGGATGTGCACCACGTCAAGCGTGGAGAGGTTGCGCTTCTCGATGAACAGGTAGATGTGCTCGCCCGAGCCGCTGGGCTGATACAGCGGCATTTCGTCGACGAGGAAATCCTCGGGGCGCTGCTTGATCGTGCCTCCGATGCCCGGCACCTCGTGCGTGACATGACGCGATGCGACCGCTCGGGGCGCAAACCCGGTGTCCATCACTCGTCCTCGTTCTGAGCATCGCCCTCATCGTCACCCTGATCGTCGTCCCCATCGTCGGGCTCGCCCTCGGGGTGCGGGTCCTTGCTCGCCGCTTCCAGCACGTGTTCCTCGACATAGATCGGCACGCTCTCGGCTACCCCGATCGCGATGGCGTCGCTCGGGCGGCTGTCGATGTGCTGCACGCCGCCGTCGGGCATCTTCACGTCCAGCGTCGCGAAGAACGTGTGATCGCTCAGGTCGTTGATCGTAATCGAGACCAGTTCGCCGCCCATGGTGCTGATCACGTTCGCGAGCAAGTCATGCGTCTGCGGCCGCTTGATCTGGATGCCCTTGAGCCGCCGCTCGATCGCCATCGCTTCGGGTAAGCCGATCACGATCGGAAACGAGCGCACATCGTCAGCCGGCGTCGCCTCGTCGGCGACCTCGCGCAGCTCGATCAACTGCATGTCGGTGAGCTCGCGGATCAGGATCCGGCTCAGTTCCATGCGCACGGCCATGACGTGTCCCTTCCGATCGTCCTCGCTCGCGAGCCCGCGGCCCGCATTCCAAGCTTCTGAATCGTCTGGCGCACGCCGCCAAAGTCAAACCGAGTTTCTTTGGCGCCCGGCTACTCCCCTCGCCGACGCGCGTTGCGGGGGCGGGCCGGCCGGGACGGACCGCGTGCCTCTTCGCCCCGTCCGCGGGCGGTCGGGGCCTCCTCTTCTTCAGCCTCGTCCTCGGATTCCGCGATCGGTGTGCCGAGTTCCTCGAGGAGCGCGTGCGGAGCCCCGATGTCGGCAACGACGACGTCACCGACAAATCCCTGCGCGTCGAACGCGAGCAAGCCAGGTTTGAGCCCAACGAAGGTGACGGTGGTGCTGGCCCGAACGACGGCTCCCAACGCGGCTCCGGTGTCGGCATCGAGGCCGCTTGGAATGTCGACGCTCAGAACATGGGCGCCGCGCCGGCCCAGTTCGTTGATCGCGGCGATGATCTCCGCTCCCAGGCCCTCGACAGGGCGCGTCAGCCCGGTGCCGAACACCGCGTCGATCACGACCCGAGGCTTTCGAGCCGTCCCATCGGCGTCGGTCAGAGCGCCGTCGATCGCGATCGCGCCCTTGTCGCCCGTGTACACGATCGGCAGCTTCATCTTGCGGCATGCTCGCAACTGCAGACCCGAGTCGCCCTTCAAGTCTTCCGCATCGCCGAGGACTACAACGCGAACGTCAACCCCCGCGTTGGCAAGGTGGCGTGCGACGGCGAGGCCGTCTCCGCCGTTGTTGCCCGGGCCGCAGACGATCAGAACCAATGGATCTTTGAAGCTCTCGAGCTCTTCAAGCGCGGTCTCCGCGACGTGCACCGCGGCGTTTTCCATCAGCACGATGGTCGGGATGCCAAAGTCGCTCACGCACCGCCGGTCGATCGCACGCGCCGAATCGCGTGTAAGCACATAAACCGCGTCGCCGTAGCGGGGCGTCGTGCTGCGAGTCTCGCGAACGCGTCGAGCCATGGCCTGAGTGTACGAGTCCGAATCGGCGGTGGTGGCGAGTCGCGACACCCCTTCTCTTTGGTGCGATGCCCTCGGTGTTCGCGCGATAGCCTTCCGCGTGCCGTCGATCACGGATATCTTGCTTTGGGGGGGCTTGTGCTTCTCGGTCGCCGCTGCGTGTTGGTGGTCGGTGGCGATCGCGAAGATGTGGCTCACCAGCCGGGTGCTCGGCGTGTGCGATGCGGGTTTGTCGCTGCCGTTCTCGAGTCGGCGCGTTGCCGTGTTTGTGCCGGCGCACAACGAGCAGGCAGTCATCGGCGGCCTGATCGACTCTCTCCGTGCACAAGATCACCCAAGCTGCCGGTTCATTCTGGCGCTCGATCGCTGCACCGACGAGACCCGTGCTGTCGCGCTCCAGCGAGTCGCCGCAGACGCTCGCTTTGTGATCCATGAGATTGACGCTTGCCCCGATGGATGGGCGGGGAAGGTCCATGCACTGCACCGGGCCGTCGAGGCGCACGCCGGTGACGCCGAGCTGCTGGTCTTCGCCGATGCCGACACGATTCTGCATCCAGGCTGCATTCGCGCCACCGACGCGCTCGCCGCGGCACGCTCGCTCGACCTGCTTTCGCTTCTGAGCACGCTGACCTACGACCAGCCTTTCGAGCGACGCTCGCAGGCTCCGTGCGTCTTCGAGCTGGTCCGGCGCTATCCGCCGTTACGAGCGAGCCGTGATACCGACCGCCGTCCCTTTGCCAACGGGCAATTCATGCTCTGGACCCGTTCGGCGTACAACCGCGTCGGTGGCCACGAAGCCTTTCGGGCCGAGTTGCTCGAAGACATCGCGATGGCCCGAGCCGCGTGGCGTGAGAGGTTGCGGACGCACGTCATCCCCGCCGGAGCGATACTGTCGTGCCGGATGTACCCGGATGAACAAGCGTTCCATCGCGGCTGGCAACGTATCTTCATCGAGAGCGCGAACCGCAAGCCCAAACGTCTGGACAGCTGGGCGGCGACGGCGTTCGTACGGGGCAATGTCGTACCCGGGCTGCTCGCAGTCCTCGTTCTACACGCCGTTGTGTCGCTCTTGATCGGTGCGCAAAGCTGGGCGTGGATTGCGCTCGCCGCCGCCGTTCTCGCGCTGTCTTTGTGGCTGACGGGTGTCTGGATCTTCCTCGCGAACGCTTCGGTGCCGCGCCAGCATCGCGTCGCGGTACTCCTGCAATGGCCGATGGGGAGCGTGGCCACCGCGCGAATCCTCCGTGCCGCGGCGGCGGCGTTGCGGGGCCGCCGGTCCACGATGTGGGCCGGAATGTCCTACGACCGCCCCGCCCGCTGACCCGACGGATCTATCCGCAATGGCGGATCGCTGCAGGGCGTACGATTCAGCTGATCCCGCGGATCGAAGTCCGCGGCTTGCCATGGCTTCGGAGCAATCCAACTCGTCGTTGCTGATCGGCGTAGTCGTCTCGGCGGCCACGCACGTCGCGGCGTTGTACGCGCTGCGTTTTGTCGACGTGGAGCCGGCGTCAAAGGTGTCGCTCGCGGCGTTCAACCCGACCGGACCGTCCGCGGCCAGCCCGCTTGCGGCGCCCCTGCTCGCCCCGTTGCCGCTGCCCGATCCGGCCGAATTGGAGCAGCCGAAGCCTCTGGAACCACGAAAGCCTCAGGATCTTGATCAGACGATCACGTTCGGCGACGACCGTTCCACGATCGAAAGCATGACTTGGCTCGGCACCGATGAGCCGACGACGCCCTCGGGCCGCCTCGGCGAGGTCGATCAGGCCGCGCTATCGCCCAAACCGGGCGAAGAGGGCACCCCGGGCTCGCCCGTGGTTGCGACGGTGCCGTCGATAGAACTGCCGTCTCCGGGTTCCACTGCTGCACCGCAGCCGGGTGCCCCCGCGCCGCTCACGCCCGTGCCGACGCCCCCGGTCGCCGACGAGCCCCTGCCTGAGGCCTCGACGAAGCCCGCTGCACCGGGTGACCCCGCACTCGCGCCCGACCCCGCGGCTGAGAAGATCGTGAAACCCAAGGACGCTCCGCTCCCCGCGCCGAGCGAGAAGATCCTGCCGACCCCGGGTAGCGCCGACCCGCCCGCCACGAAGCCCGACCCCTTGAGTGACGCCGCCGGGCAGGCCGGCACAACCGATCAGAAGAATCCGTCGAAGGAAAAGCCGGAAAATCCAGCCGACGCCGAGCGTCCCGGCGAGAAGGTCGAGCCGTCAGAGACCGAAGGCAAGGTCAAGGACCCCAAGGCCGCCGGCAAGTCCGACACGTCGGACTCGGTGAAGCCCAGCGATGAGAAGGGCGAGGGCGCGACCGAAGCGTCACCCCCCGCTCCCGAGCCCGACGCGACGAACCCAGACGAGCCTGCCAAGGACAGCAAGTCGCAGGAACCAAAGCCCGAGATGCCGGCTCCCGCAGTGCCAAACCCCGGCGCGCCCGCCGACGCGCCCCCGGCCGACACTGCTCCGCCCGCGACTGGTTCGCCATTGGAAGGCCGCGGCGACGGCGGCCAGAACAGATTGCCCGGGCGTGAGTCCGAACAGGAATCCGAGGCGTTCACGTCCAAGCCGGTCACGATTCCGATGCGAGACGCAACGGTGCAGGCGGGCAAGGGGCTCAGGATCATCACCCGCCGCGCCGTGTTTACCAACACGACCCTCGTGACCCAGACGCCGCGTGACACTCTTATTCGCATCCGTTTCCAGCGAGACGGCACCGTGAAGCGGGCTGATTTCGTCGAGGGTGGCAGCACCGGCAACCCCAACATCGACGAGCCGATCCGGAACGCCGTCTACCGATGGCGTGCTTCCGGAAAGGATCTCGAGAAGCTCGTTCCCGGTGATACGTTGTCGGTGGTCGTACGCATCACCTTCCGTTGAAAACACAGGCTTCCGTTGAAAAGACCGGCGCTGTCAGCACGCACGGCGTCGGCCCAATGGTCGCCGCGATGCGAGTCCGGTCAACGGCTCGGCGAGCCGCCGCGACCCTACCCCGTGCTACGCGTGTACCGAGTGCGACTGAGCCAAGGCGCGACGGCCCCGGCGCATCTGCCGGATCGATCTCAGCAACCGATACGAACTTCGATGCCCGTTCGGTCGATATCGTTCTGGCGTGACCGCTCGAATGGCACAACTTGGATCGAGGCAAAGGGCCGCGCTCGTCGCGGCGGTGGCGCTCGCGTCCGGCGCGCTCGCGGCGAACAGCAGTCCTTCCGCGACAAACGCGGGTGCCAAACCGATCACCAAGTCGGGCCAGCCGACGCTCAAGCCCGTGGACCCCGGCGTCGCGGATGTTGGTCCATTGGGCACGACCGGACGCGTCCTGCCCACGGACCTGCGCCAGCCGGCGAACTTCGATCGCGTCTACGAGGTCGAACTCGACGGCAAGAGGTTCTTCGTTCGCGCCCACGGCGGGGTCTACGCGGTGTTTCCTCGCTCGGACTACGTGCAGACCCGCGGCGGCGTGGTTCCGATCGTCCCCGCGGGCACGGTCTATCACCTCGGGTCGCTGCCCAAGACCGAGTTAGATCCGGCGCACCAGGACGAGGCAACGCTGAACCCCGCGAACGCAAAGCCCGCACGACCGGCGCGACGCGACGATTCCGCGCCGTCCAATGCTGCGCCAACGCCCGAGTCCGCCGCCGCGAGGCCGGCGCCCGCGGCACGGTTGAAGCCCGCGCAGCGTCAGAACACCGAGCCACCGCTGTCGGACGCTGCTCCGCCGGTGGCACAGGGTCGGGAAGAGTCGTCCATCTGGAGCAGCGACATGGTCCGGGTGAGTCGCACCGGCGAACTGCTTGACAAAGCCCGCGCGGCACGCCTTTCCGAGAAGACGCCCACGCCGCGACCGGGCCTGCGCACCGAGCCAGCGACGAATCAGCAGGCCACCGCGAGCGAACCCCCGAAATAGCGTTGCGACTCGCTATTTCGATGCATTGCCGCGCAGGGCCTCTCGCCCCATCGGCATCTCGAATCGATCTCGGGTGTAGCAGTACGCCATGCCGCCCATGCGTCCAATCGCGTCAAGCGTCGCGGGATCGATGTGCAGGCGTTCGTTCACGGCGTCGTCACGAACGTACACGCTTACGACTTCGCCGATCACGATGTTGCCTGCGCTGGGCGCCCCTCCGTTGGTCCGAACGACCTGCTTCGTCACGCACTCAAACGCAACGGGCGACTGCTCCACTCTTGGCGGCCGGACCCTCACACTCGAGCACGGCGTCAAGCCGGAAAGTGCAAACTCGGATTCGTGTTCGGGCAGTGGCTCCGCGCACGACGCCATCTGAGTCGCGATCGACGCCGGCACGATGTTCACCACGAACTCGCCCACGCCGCCCTCACCCACCGGCTTGGCGTTCCGGAGCGAGTCCTTTTCGGTGCCGTCCGGCTTGTTGGCGGGGCAAAAGAGCAGCGTCATCGGGTTCGATCCGACACCGGCGAAGAATGAGAACGGGGCGAGGTTTGGAACGCCGGATCGAGAAATCGTCGAAACCAACGCGATCGGTCGGGGCACGATGGCTCCGATCAGGAGCTTGTAGCGGCTGGTGGGGTCAAGCGACGTGGGATCCAGGAGCATCGGGCGAGGATACGGCCGAGGCGCCGCGAGAAGCCCTTCAAGGACAACGGCAACGAATACTGGGAGGTGGGGGGTAGGGTGGCGGGCGTCCGGCGCGACACCTTGGGCGTCATGCCGTCAGACTTGAGCGATCAGGGGCGACGGTGGCCTCCATCGTGTGCCGATGGGGTGCGACAAAGTCAGCAGGCGTCGTCGGTTATGGTGACGGGAACGCGTCCGGAAAACCAGAGTTTGTATTTTGATCGGGTGTCTTCCGGCCTTGGAGCCGCGGGTTCGGCTTGCAAGCCGCAAAATCTCGTGCATCTTTGTAGGGAGCGGAGATTCGGTCTTGATTCTTTCGGTAGGGCCTGCGATACTGCTTGTTGCGGGCACGAGAGAGCCCGTACGTGGGTGTCGCTGCGCGACACGCACATTCTAAGAGTGGAGGAGAGAAAGACATGCGTCCCACGAAGACTCTTGCGATCGTTGCGGCCGCTGCCGCTGGCACGATGACCGCGGCTCAGGCTGCGACCCTCGTCACCTTTGGGTACAACAACCTCGAAGGCAAGTACACCGCCGTCAACGGCAACCTCGGCACCTACTCGGCGAAGGCCGTGGATCAGGGCGTCGGCGGTCTGCAGACCGACGGCTCGGTCGCTCGCCTCGTCCCCGGCGCTGGCGTCGCCAAGTTCGCCGCTGGCTTCAAGAGCCTGCCGACCCTTGCGGACTTCACGATCTCGATCAGCTTCTTCCGCACCAGCGCAACCTCTGGCAACGGCGCTGGCACCTTCACCGCGACCGACGCGGTCGGCAACACCGTCAGCGGCAGCATCGCTGGCCTGTGGAACCTGCAGCCCACGATCGGCATCTCGTTCAATGGCGTGCTCAGCAACGTCAACATCACGCCCAACGCGACGTTCACCGGCACCGACGGCTCCAGCACCAACTGGAACACCAACCTGCCCGCCGCTGCCCCCTACACCGGCGCCGTCACGCAGTTGGTCTTCAACAGCACCAACATGTTCAACAGCAGCTTCGATAACATCGCCACCCAGGTGAGCGGCCAGATCGTTCCCTCGGCCGGCAGCATGGCTCTCTTCGGCCTTGGCGGCCTTGTCGCCGCCCGCCGTCGTCGCGCCTGATTCCGCGACTTCTCAGCCACTCAAAGGGCTCGCACGCAAGTGTGGGCCCTTTTCTTTTGGCAGTGGGGAGTGAGGCCGTCGACGCGTGATGTGCGGGGGCGGGGCCTTCGAGGCCCCGCGCAAGCTTCGTTGGCACGTCTTACGCTCACGGCGTGGCCGACACCCGCGCTCAAACATGGTCCGCGCTTCTCGCCGGCTGGACCGACTTCGCCCGCTCCGCCGCCGCGTTGCCCAAGAGCGGCGACGCCGGCCTCCTGCGTCGCAGCGTCCCCGCGATCATCGGGCTGCAGGCTCTGACCCACGCGATGCGCGAGATCGACACGCTGCCTTCTGCCGAGTACGCACCGGGCGTCGATCGCGCCTCGATCGGCGTGCGCACGCTGGTGCAGGAGCTGCACGCGATCTGGCGCGGCGAGCCCATGCCCGACGCCCTCGCCGAGATCATCGCCGACGCTCGTGATCACCTCGACATCGCGTCATCCTCCGGCGTCGAGTTCGTGCCAGTGGACGATCCGTATCAAGTGCCCGCGATCGATCCCTCGCTCATCGAGCGGTGGATCCGCGACTACACCATCGACGGCGAGCTCTGGCTCGCGCCCGCGTCGCTCGTCCTGCGTGCCTCGCTGCCGGTCTGCTTCCTGAAGGAACCCTCGGGCCGCCCGCCCGCGGCGGCGCTCCTGGGGGCGATCGCAGACGCCCTGCCGGGCTGCCTGTGGCGTCGCGTGCCGCGGATGAGGCAGGTCTATCAGACGCTCGATGCCTCCGGCGCGGTCAAGAGCTTTGTGGTCAAGCCCATGAACGAGTTGCCGGTGGGCCGGCCGCTGCTGCGACAGGTCGTTGCCCGCGGGAGCGCGATCGATGCCTTTGGATCGCCCTCGGTCACGGTCGCCCCTGCGTCCCAACACGCACCCGACTGATCTTTCAAAAACGGCCCGGCGACGACGCTCTTACCTAGAATGACTCCCTTCCTCCGGCTCGTCCTACGGCGCGTCGAGAAGGGAGCTTTTCACCGCGGCGATCCGCCGCGATCCACGCACGTCAAGCACTCGGAGACTCACATGCGTCGCGCGAAAATCTCGATCATCGGCGCCGGCAACATCGGCGGAACCTGTGCGCACTGGGCCGCGGCCAAGGAGCTCGGCGACATCGTCCTGCTCGACATCCAGATCAAGGACAAGCCCGAGCTGCACATGCCCAAGGGCAAGGCCCTCGACCTCTCCTGCTGCGGCCCAATCGAGAACTTCGACAGCAAGATCATCGGTACATTCGACTACGCCGACATCGCCGACAGCGACGTGGTGGTCATCACCGCCGGCCTCCCCCGCAAGCCCGGCATGAGCCGCGACGACCTCGTGCAGGTCAACGCCGGCATCGTCAAGAACGTCAGTGAGAACGTCAAGAAGTACGCCCCCAACTCGATCATCATCGTCGTCAGCAACCCGCTCGACGCGATGGTGTATGTCGCGTGGAAGACCACCGGCTTCCCCGCCCACCGCGTGCTCGGTCAGGCTGGCGCCCTCGACGTCGCCCGCTACAAGACCTTCCTCGCCATGGAACTCGGCGTCAGCGTCGAGGACATCCAGGGCCTGCTCCTGGGCGGCCACGGGGACGACATGGTCCCGCTCCCCCGCCTCACCAGCGTCAACGGCATCCCCGTCAGCGACCTCCTGCCCGAAGCCAAGATCCAGGCCTGCGTCGATCGCGCCAAGGTCGGCGGCGGCGAGATCGTCAAGCTCATGGGCACCAGCGCCTTCTACGCCCCCGCCAGCGGCACCATCGAGATGGTCGAGTCGATCGTCCGCGACAAGAAGCGGGTCATCCCCTGTGCCGCGTGGTGCGAGGATCAGTTCAACGTGAAGGCGCAGAACGGCGGCAAGGGCCTCTTCGTCGGCGTGCCGTGCGTCCTTGGCAGCAAGGGCGTGGAGAAGGTGCTCACCTTCAAGATGAACGAGACCGAGCAGAAGTTCATGAACGAGTCGATCAGCCACGTCAAGGACCTGATCGCCGCGACCGTGAAGCTCTTCCCCGAACTGGCCTGAGTGGATCCCCTGCCGGGGGGAGACCATTTCTCAATGTCCGAGAACTTTTGTTCAAGGGCTGACGGATTTCGGCCGAACTCTGGCCCGCCGCGGCGCGCTCTAACGCATCGCAAGGAAACTTCATCCATGAACACCGATCGCTCCAACGCCTCTCGTCTCGCCTGGTTGCTGTCCGCCGCTGTGGTGGGTGGCTGCGCCCCCTTCGCCCTCGCCGCCGAGGATCCCAAGCCCGCGGGACAGCCTGCGAGCCCGGAGGTCGCTCCGAAGCCGGTGGAGGAGCCCGAGGTCAAGCGTGGCCCGCTGGCGCCGATTACGTGGTCAGATTCCGAGATCGAGCGTCTGTCGAAGATGCTCGTCGGGACCTGGAAGGCGACTGTGACGTCCAAGGCCGGCACGCCCGAGGAGGAGAAGGTTGACGTCGCGCTGTGCGTCACCCGGGTGCGCAGCGAGGATGTCCCCGACCTGCTCTATGCCGAATCGTCGCGTCTTGATTCGATGCAGGCTCCATACCGCCAGGCGTTCTATCAGATTTACAAGTTCAAGGACGGCTACCGCCTCCGCACGTACGAACTGGCATCGCAGGTCGGTGGTGCCATGGTCGGCTGGTGGACGAACGCCGATGTGTTCCCGCCCGTCCGCCGACGGGACCTGATAGCGACGATCGACATCGATCTGAAGGTCAGCGGCGACTCCTTCACGGGCAAGACGCCGTATCCCTTCCCGACCGGCCGCGGCGGGGCGGTGGAGATGACCAGCGAGGTCGAGGTCGGGCCGAACTCGTTCAAGACCGGCGACCGCGGGTTTGATGAAAAGGGCAACCTGGTCTGGGGCGCGAAGGAAGGCGACTCATGGACCTACGAGCGCTTCCAGCCTCCGGTGAAGACCTGGACCGCCGACGGAAACGTGTTCATCGTCGAGTATCGCCGCGGTAGCGATGAACTCGTGTGCCAGAACAATGACGCCATCACGGTGCACTACCTGGGCTTCCTGCTCAGCGGCTTCCGTTTCGACAGCTCGCTTGACCGCGTGCCCCCGAACCCGCTCAGCTTCTATGTCAACAACGCCCAGGTGATCCCCGGCTTCGTGCAGGCCCTGCTCGGCGCTAACGCGGGCACGGTCCGCCGCGTCTACATCCCGTGGGAGCAGGCCTACGGCAAGTACGGCAACGTCCGCAACCGCATCCCGCCCTACTCCGATCTCTACTTCGATTTCGAGGTCATTCGTCTTCGCCGCCCCGATCCGAGCGAGATCAAGGACAAGTCGTTCCCGGTCACGATCAAGGACAATCCAAAGATCCAGGACCAATTGCAGCCCATCGGGCCCGACGGCAAGCCCATGCCGCGCCAGGATGCTGTCCCGGCCCAGCCGAAGCAGTAACGATCCTGCATCGTTTGTATTCACCAGTCGGCCGGGCCCTGTGTCCGGCCGACTATCGTTTTGCGATCCGTGCATCAACCGCGGCACCGAGGCCGCAGCAGTCACTATGAACGAGAAGGACCTCTACAGCATCTTGGGTGTGTCTCGAGCCGCGTCCGCCGACGAGATCAAGAAGGCGTATCGCGGATTAGCGCGCAAACTCCACCCCGACGTGAACAAGGCCGCCAACGCTGCGGTTGAGTTCGGGAAGGTGCAGGAGGCGTACGACGTTCTCTCCGACGAAAAGAAGAAGCGCTACTACGACCAGTTCGGCGTCGCACCCGGCTCGGCCGCGAGCGAGGCGGGCGCCGGTCCGCACGCCAGTGGCCACGCGGGTTGGGGCCCCGGCGGCTTCGGCGGGCAGAATGTCCGCGTCGATGGGATGGACCTGGACCCGGAGGAAATCGGCTCGATGTTCGAGTCGTTCTTCGGCCGCGGCGGAACCGATCCGTTCGCCCGCGGGCCGTTCGCCGGAGGCCGTCCCGGGGGGCGTGCGTCGTCGGCGCAGCGAGCCCGCGCGCCCGAACCTCTCGAGCACGAGGTGCTGATCAGCTTCATGACCGCCGCGATCGGCGGCAAGGAAGATGTGCGGCTCGTCACCGACGACAAGCCCCGGACAATCGAGGTGAACATTCCCGCGGGCGTCCGCGAGGGACAGCAGCTCCGGGTCCGCAAGGGCGCGGGCGAGCGTGACGTGGTCATCACCGTGAAGGTGGGGGAGCATCCGCGCTTCCGCCGCGGCGACGGGAACGACGTGCTGGTGGACCTGCCGCTGAACCTCGCCGAGGCGACGCTTGGCGCAACCGTGCCGGTTCCGACTCTGGACGGTGGCGTGGAACTCACGATCCCGCCCGGCACCGCGAGCGGCGCCAAGCTGCGATTGCGAGGCAAGGGCATCAATCCCGCGAGCGGCACGCCGGGAGATCTCTACGCCGTCATCAAGATCGTGACGCCCAAGCCCGCGACGCTCTCCGCGGCAGAGGTCGCGACGCTGCGCGCGATCGGGGCGAAGCAGGGAGATGTGCGGCAATAGCCGTTGCAGGGCCGCGCCTCCTCTCCCCGCTTGCGGGGAGAGGACGACTTGAGGCGAAGCCTCGAGTCAGGTGAGGGGACTGTGGGTACCTTGACGTCAGCGGCATACGTGCGCCCTTTGGCCCCACCCCGGTCTCGCTGCGCTCGACCACCCCTCCCCGCTTCGCGGAGAGGGGAGTGCGATCATCGCTTCAGCCACGCGAGCAACTTCTTGCGATCCCACGCGTTCACGCACGACGTCGCGGTCAGTCCGCCGCGGCGGGCGGTGAGCACGCCGTAGCGGAGGTTGTCGAAGTCGGTGATGTCGTGATCGTCGCAGTCGATGGCGATCGTGCATCCGCCCGCGACGGCCATGCGGACGTGTGTGTCCCGCAAATCGAGCCGCATCCAGTGGGCGTTGATCTCGAGTGCCGTGTCGTGCGCCTTGGCAGCGGCGATGAGCGTCGGCATGTCGGGTGCGAGTCCGTTGCGTCGGTTGATCAGCCGCCCTGTTGGATGTCCGAGGATGTGCACCATCGGATGTTCGATCGCCTTGAGCAGTCGCTCGGTCGCGGTCTTGGGGTCCTGCGACAGCGCGACGTGCGGGCTGGCGACCACGACATCGAGCTCGGCGAGCAGATCGTCGTCGTAATCAAGCGTGCCGTCGGCGAGGATGTCGACCTCGCTGCCGGACAGCACCTTGATGTCGATCCCCTCGTCGGCGAGCTGCTTGTTGAGCTGCTTTACCTGCTTGATCTGGTCCTTCAGCCGCTCGATGGACAGGCCGTTCGCCACCGCCGAGCTCTTGGAGTGATCAGTGACGGCGATAGAGTGGAACCCGCGGCGGTGGGCCTCCATCACCAGCTCCCGCATCGACATCTTGCCGTCGCTCGCGGTGGTGTGGGCGTGCAGCTCGCTCTTGATGTCCGCGAGCTCGATGAGCTCGGGCAGCGAGTCCTTCTCCGCCAGCGAAACCTCGCCGACGCTCTCGCGAGATTCCGGCGGCACCCACGCCAGCCCGAGCTTCTTGAACACGTCCTCCTCGGTCGCCGCGGCGACGGGCTTGGCGCCGCGGTGCTGCGGCGGCACATCGGTGGTCTTATCTTCCTTGAACAAGCCGTATTCGTTGAGCGTCATGCCTTGCGCCAGCGCCCGCTGTCGCAGCACGACGTTGTGGTCCTTGCTGCCGGTGAAGTACATCCACGCGGCTCCGAACGAGCCCTCGGGAACGAGCCGCACATCGACCTGGATCGTCGGCTCGGCGGGCTGCTGGTCCGCGCCGCCCTTCCAACGGGCGGTGTGGATGTTAATCGCGCAGCGGACCGACGCCTTGGTCGCACCCGCAACGATGATCTGCCGCACTTCCGGCATTTTGGTGAACTCCTCGAGAATGGGGTGCACCGTCTTCGAACTCGAGTCGAACGCGCCCGCGGTGCAAACAAGGAAATCGAGATCCGCGATCGTCTCGCGCCCTCGGCGGAGCGAGCCCGCGATCTCCACCCGCGTGATCTTGAACTTCGCGTGCTTCTTTGCCAAAGCCAAAAGCTCGCCCCGCAGCCGCTCCGCCAGCGGCATCGCCAGCCCGATCGGCGTCCTTCGCGTCGCTTCCTCACCCAGCGCGATCGCGCCCTTGATCTTCTCGACAGCTTTCTCGCCCATGCGAGGCAGCGTCAGCAGCGAGCCGTCGTCGATGGCCTTGCGAAGCCCCGCCAAGTCGGTGATGTGTAGCGTCTGCCACATCGCCCGGACGGTCTTGGGGCCAAGGCCTGGCAACTCCATGATCTGCCGCAGCCCGCCCGGAACCTGCGCCGCAAGCTCCTCGTGTTCCTTCATGCGGCCGGTCGCGCATAACTCCACGATCTTGCTGGCGATCTTGTCGCCGATGCCGTCGATCGCGACCAACGCGGACTTGTCCAGCGTCTCCACCGGCTTGTCCAGCGACTCCACCACCCGTGACGCACGGCTGTGCGCGATAGCCTTGAACTGGTTCTCGCCCAGGAGCTCCAGCAGCGTCGCCATGTCCGAAAGCAATGCGGCCACCGCCTCGTTCTGACTCATACGCAAGGCTACGAGCGTCGGGGCTCGGGCGTTGAGAGGCGGTCCCGCACTCTTGCGTAGCGAGCGCTCAAGGGAGCCGGGGCCTCGTCGCCCTGGCGAGCGAGCCGCGACTCGGAACGAAAGGCAAGTCACCACAGAGAGCACGGAGACCACGGAGGAAATGCCAGGGTTCGAGCACTGAACACCCATCCACCCGCCACACACAACCTCTTGTTCAGAACTCAGCCTTGTCCTCTCCGTGTTCTCCGTGCTCTCTGTGCTCTCTGTGGTAAATTGTCTCTTCTGAATCCTGGGATTCCTACGCGTCGTCCGCGGAGCAATCTCTTCCAATTGCAATGCCCAACCGCACGGGGCGAGGGCGCCCCGGCTCGCTTTGAGCGTCATCGTCGCAGTGAATCCCTTCCGCAGCCCGCTTCAGGCCTTCTTCTTCCGCGCCGGTACCGCCTGCGGGCCGAAGGACGCGAAGAGCGCATCGCACTTGGCCGCCAGGTCGAAGTCTTTTATGGTGATCCCGCCCGCGTCGTGCGTGCTCAGCGTCAGCGTCACCTTGTTGTAGCGGATAAGGATGTCGGGGTGGTGCTGGTTCTTCTCCGCTGCCGCGGCCACCTTGCCGACGAACCCCATCGCTTTCACGAAGTCTGAGAACTGGTACGTCCGCTGGATGGTTTCCCCGGTGTCACCCCACTCGGGAACGAGCTTGATCGCGTCCGTCACCTGGGCTTCGCTCAACTTGGTCGCCATCCGGTCCTCCGTGCCCGACCCCGTTCTCGCTCTCTCGTCGCCGCCCTACCCAGCGTGCTCTCAATATTCAGTGTACCGTCTGGCCGTGAGCCCCGCGACCCCGGCACAATCTCCGTTTCCGCAACGGGTTACACGACTCGCCCCATCGCCCACCGGGGCGCTGCACTTGGGCAACGCCCGGACGTTTCTCATCAACTGGGCCCTCGCGCGGCAGAACGGCTGGAAGATTGTGCTACGCATCGAGGACCTCGACACGCCCCGAGTGAAGGCGGGCGCGGTCGCGGGTATCGAGCGGACGCTGCGGGCGATGGGCATCGACTGGGACGACGGGCCGCTTGTGCAGAGCCACGATCTCGAGCCGTATCGCGCGGCGATGCAGACGCTCGCCGCACGCGGGCTCACGTACCCATCCCCCGAAACCCGCGGCGAACTTGTGCACGCGAGCGAAGCCGCGTCCGCACCGCAGGAAGGCGCTCGGGAATCGGTGTTCCCCGCGTCGCGTCGGCCGCGTGAGATCCCGCCGCGCTTTGAGCCGCAGGCCGAGCCGTGCAACTGGCGACTCGTGGTCCCGCCGCGGGATGTTGTGATCGCCGATCGCGTCGCAGGTGAGCGGGCGTTTCGACCCTGCGAGATCGTCGGTGACTTCGTGATCTGGACCAAACGCGACCTGCCCGCGTACCAACTGGCTGTGGTGGTGGATGACGCACGCCAGGGAGTGACCGACATCGTGCGGGGCGACGATCTCTTCGAGAGTGCGGCACGCCAGCGCCTCATCATCGAAGGCCTCGACCTCGCCCACGCGCCCGATTACTACCACGTTCCCCTCGTTCGAGGCGAGGACGGCAAACGCCTCGCCAAGCGCCACGGCGACACCCGGGTGGACACCTATCTGAACGCGGGCGTGCCGCCGGAGAGGCTCATCGGCTTGCTGGCCGCGTGGTCAGGGGTTCCGGGCGAGCGGCGTGAGATGTCAGCCGCCGAGTTCCGTGCGGCCTTCGATCTTGCCGCGCTGCCGCGTTACGATGTGACCTTCCGATCAGGAGACGATGCATGGTTGCGGCAAGCCTGAAGTTCGGTGCGGCGACGGTTCTCGCGACGCTCTCTCTTGGCGCTTGCGAGCCTGGCTTCAACACAACCGCCACGACGACCAACGTCGTCATCGCCGGAAGGACGTTCAAACTCGAACTCGCGATCACACCCGACACCCGCGTGCAGGGACTCTCCAATCGCAAGGAGATTCCCGCCGACGGCGGCATGCTCTTCGTATTCCCAGATCTCCAGGTCGCCCGGCAGGAGTTCGTGATGCGCGATTGCCCTGTGCCGATCGACATCATCTTTTTGGATAAGACCCGCCGCGTCACAGCGACGCATGCAATGCAGGTTGAGGAGTCGCGGCGGGAGAGCGAAGACATGGCCGCGTACGAGTCGCGGTTGAAGCGATACTCCAGCCGTTTCGATGCCAAGTACGCCATCGAGCTCAAGGGGGGCACGCTGCCGAGCCTGAATCTCAAGCAAGGCGACCAGATCAACATTGATCCGGCGTTGGCGGACAAAGCCCGGTAGAGATCGAAACAGGGCTATTGCGGGCGGTGGATGTGCAAAGTACTGTCAGGGCGATGGTTGTGGCGGACCGTTCGCTGCATGTGCTTTCCGAAATGACGTCATTGCGCGGCACTTGCCCGCTCCCCGTGAATTCGCGCTTCGTATCCGTCGATAACCGACACGGGCCTCCGCGTCGCGCGGTCCGCCCGGGAACGAGCCGCGTGAACGAGCCGACGATCACATTCTGTGCAGCCCCGTCGGTCGAGCAGGCCGAAAGCCGATGGCTCGCGCCCGTGCTCGCCGCATGGCCGGACATCGAAGTGCCCGCGGCAACGAGTCTCGGCGTGGAGCGTCTCGGTGAATCCGACGGCGACGCGATCGGTGACGGCGTGCTGTTCGCCGTCTTTGCTGGCGATGAGCCCTTGTCATTGGTTTCAAAGGTCTTCGACGCCATCCACGGGGCCATGATCCCCGGCGTCGTCGTGTCCCCCCGCGCGAGCGAACTCCGCCCTCTGATCCACAAGCACGGCGTCATCGTCGTCGAGCCCTCGACGTCCATTGCCATCATTTCCTCGATGCTCTTCGCGTTGACCGAGCGTCAGAGTCTCGTCGATCGTCTCCGCCGAGACGTTCGAACCGGCGCGACCGCGGACCGGGGCATCCGAGGCGAAATGGATCGCCTGCACGAGGAGCTGCACCTCGCCGCGACCGTCCAGCGCGAATTCCTCCCTCAGAAGCTGCCCGATTGCGACGAGCTGCGCTTTGCCTCGATGTACAAGCCGGCGACGTATGTCAGCGGCGATCTGTTCGACGCCCGCGAGATCGATGAACATCGAATCGCCTTCTTCGTCGCAGACGCCGTTGGTCACGGCGTACCCGCCGCCCTCATCACGATGATGCTCTCCCGCGGGTTGCTGAACCAACTCGCATTGCGAGCCGGCCGCGACATCGATATTGATCCCGCCGCGTGCCTCAGCGGGCTCAACATCGAGCTCTGCCAGCACGCCTGCGGCAACTACCGCTTCGCGACCGCCGTCTGCGGCGTGCTCGATAAACGCGATTGGACCGTGCGACTCGCCGGCGCGGGACACCCCGCGTCGATCCTCATCGGTCGCGGCACGACCCGGATGATGGAAAGCCAGGGACCGCTGCTCGGCGTCTTCGCCGAGGCCGAGTACACGAGCGAGACCTTCACGCTTGAGCCTGGTGAGACACTGATGCTCTACACCGACGGTTTCGAGCTGGCGTTCCCCGACCCCAACGCCCAGCCGCTGCCGAACTCCAACCGCAAGTCGGTGGCGCCGCGTGAGTATCTGAAGTACATGGGCGTGCTTGACGCCGATCGCCACGTCGATATCCGTGATAGCATGGACGCGCTCGCGTCGCTCATCGCGGAACAAGAAGGCTCGCTGCACCAGCGCGACGACGTGACCGCCCTCGCGATCCGCCGCACCGATCCCGCTGCCGGCGTATTCCGCCGGGCTGCGTGATCACACTCAATGCCGGAAGTGCCGGATGCCCGTCGTGAGGCAGGTGACGTTGTGCTTCGCGCACAGGTCGAAGGTTTCCTGATCGCGCTTGCTGCCGCCGGGGTGGACGATCACGCTGACGCCCGCGTCGATAAGGATTTTCGGTCCGTCCGGGAACGGGAAGAACGCATCGGAGAACGCGACGGCGCCCCTCGCCAGTTCGCCCGCCTTCTGCACCGCGAGGCGGCAGGACGTCAGACGGTCCATCTGGCCCGCACCGGCGCCGAAGAGTCGCGTCACGCCGGTCTTGGGATCCACGCCGCCGATCGCGACCGCGTTGCTCATCACGTTGCGGGTCACGACCTCCATGAACTGCGCGATACGGATCGATTCCGGCTTGCATTCCGGGCCAGCCTTGTGGTGGAACTCCTTTGGTGCCGCCAGGAGCCCGTCGCGGTCCTGGATCAGAAGACCGCCCGGAATCGAGCGCTGCTCCATCTCCAGCCCGCGGAGCTGCTCGATCGCGCCTACTTCGAGAATCCGCATGTTGAACCATCGGGTCCGGAGAGCATCGAGTGCGTCAGGCTCGAAGCGCTCAGCAACGACGACCTCCGCAAACGTGTCGTCGCGGCACAGCCGTTTCGCCGCCGCTAGATCAATCGTGCCCGACACGGCGAAGATCCCGCCGTACGCCGCCAGCGGATCGCCCGCGATGGCGTTCTCGATCGCGTCGAGCGCAGTCGTTGCCACCGCCGTACCGCACGGATTCGCGTGCTTGATCACCGCGGCTCCGACCATGCCCGTGGCAACGATCCGCAGCGCCCGCACCAGTTCCAGTGCGCTCGCTGCGTCGTTGATGTTGTTGTAACCAAGTTCTTTGCCGTGTAGCTGGCGTGCCCGGGGGATGCACGCGGTGGGGGCGTCGTTCGATGCGTACAGCGCTCCCGACTGATGTGGATTCTCGCCGTAGCGAAGCTCCTGCACCAGCGAGAACGTCTGGGTCATGGTCACCGGGAACCGGGCCGGCTTGGACTCGTCGAGCGAAGCCGCGAGGTAGTTGGCGATGGCGGCGTCATAGGAACTGGTCCGCTTGAAAGCTGACGCGGCGAGCTCACGCCGCAGCGTCAGGCTGGTCTTGCCACCAAGGGCGTCGAGATCGCGGATCACTTTCTCGTATTGATCAGGACTGACGACAACGGTGACCCAGTCGTGGTTCTTCGCTGCGGAACGGATCATCGAAGGCCCGCCGATGTCGATCTGCTCAATCGCCTCGTCACGCTCGACGCCAATCCCTGCAATCGTCTTTTCGAACGGATACAAGTTCACGCACACCAGATCGATCGGTGTGATCTCGTGCTTCTTCATCGCCTCGGCGTGCTCGGGGTCGTCGCGCACCGCCAGCAACCCGCCGTGCACCTTGGGGTGCAGTGTCTTCACGCGGCCATCCATGATCTCGGGGAAGCCGGTGACCGCGTCGATTGGAACCACCTTCACGCCCGCCTTCTCAAGCGCGGTCGCCGTGCCACCGGTCGAGACAATATCGACGCCGCGACGCGCCAAAGCCTGGGCAAACTCGATGAGTCCGGACTTGTCCGAGACCGACAGGATCGCACGCCGAATCGTCACGAGATCGTTCATGGAGGGACGGTATCACAGTTGAGGGGCCGTGGGGGTCGGGAGAGTCAAATGGCCAAAGCATCGCGGCTCCAAGGAAAAACCGGATTCGCCTGTCGAATCCGGCTCGTGGAGTCAACTCTTTCGATGTATCGCCCTTCGGCCCGTTCCTCTCACTTCCGCGGGACGAACCGAACCACCACGCCCGTGTCGCTGACGGCGTAGAGGTTGCCGTCCTCGAACTTGTCAGTCTGAAGGCTCGCGGTCTGCTGCACGACAAAGGAGCGGACAATGTCGCCGCGGTCCTTGTCCAGCAGAAGCGCCACGGCACCGTTCCAAACCAGCAGCTGGCCAGCCCGAATACCGATCACGCTGCCCTCGACGACGCGGTTGGACCACATGACCTTGCCGCTCTTGGCGTCCACCGCCGAGAGCCCCTCGCTGCCGAGCTGGCACCAGACGGTGGTCCCGTCGGTCGCCGGCTGGCGGTTGAGGCGTTGATCGCAGCGGAGCCGCCACGCCACCTCGCCGTCGGTGCCGATGCCCCAGAGCGACTGGTCACGCCCTGCGACGATCATGAGCCCCTGAGCCGCGATCGGGTCGGTATCGATGCCGCCGAAGATCTCGCCTCGGCCGGTGGGGCGGCCGGACCTTGCACTGAGGAAGACATAGGCGCCCGACTGAGACACCGCGGCAACGATGGTCTCGTCACCCGAGCCTCCGACGATGACGGGTTTGTGATCCACCGCTCCGCGGAGCAGAAATGCCCAACGTTCCACGCCCAGATCGGTGCGATGAGCCGTCACATGGCCTGTCGTTGCACCGTAGATCAGTGATCCGCCCGCGGCGATCGCCGGTGTGTTCACGATGCGACCGAAGGCCTGACGCTTCAGGATCGAACCGCCGGTCGCGGCAAGTTCCCACAACTCGTTATCCGCCGATACCTGGATCGCATCGCCCGCGCGGCCAAGACCGACAAAGCGCGTGAGCGGGTTCGTCAGTTCGTTGGACCAGCGGATGCCGCCGTTGCTCGTCTCGATGGCCGAAACCGTCGAGCCGGTTTCGAGGGCAAGAACCAGGTCGCCCGCGGGCTGGATCATCTGGAGCCGCTGGCCGTTGCCGACGAACGGGAATGCCGTCCAGTCGCGCTTGTATCCAAGTTCGAGGAAGTTCGCGTCGTTGATCGCATAGCCGCCGACCGGGGCTGGAGCCTTGGACTCCGCGGGCTTGGCCGCCGGTGTGGCCTCGGCCTTCTTCGGAGTCGCGCACGCGGTCACGCTCAGGGCCAAGCCCGCGAGCAGGCCGAGCGAAAGAGTCCTGGCAGCGTTCTGGAACCGGGAGTGGAGTTCTTTCATGGTGCTCTTCAAAGCCGTGGGTGAACGGGGCTGTGGAAGGGGTCGTGGGGGCGGTCAGAGTTGGGCGGGGCTGTGGGGACCGATGTTGTACCACAGACGGCCACCTGCGTCTGGAGGGGCCATTGTTGGGGCGCTGGAGGGGTCGGTCGAGGACCCGGATCCTGATTGCTCGCCGGGTCGCCGGACCCTCCCCTCTACGCGTCCGGTCCCAAGCGGTCGCACCCTGGCGGCCCAGATCGCCCGATTTGCGTCTGCGTCGGTGCCCCCGAACACTCTCCCGATGTTCACCGGAATCGTTCAAGCCGTCGGCAGCGTCGTCGCCAGCACCCGCACTCCGTCCGGGCTGCGGCTCGAGATCGAGCCTCTCGCCTGGGACCACACCCCTTCACCGGGCGACTCCATCAGCGTGGACGGCTGCTGCCTGACCGTCGTCAATGTCCCCAGACGGGGCGACCGGTGGCACTTTGACGCCGTACCCGAGACCCTCGCCAAGACGACGGTGGGGGACCGCCTCGTCGGCGACGCCGTCAACCTTGAGCACGCTGCCACGGCCTCGACTCTGCTGGGCGGGCACGTCGTTCAGGGTCACGTGGACGGCGTGGGCGTGGTGGAATCCATCGTCACCAATCCGGAATGGCGCGTCCGCATCCGTCCGCCGGCCGACATGATGCAGTACATGACCCCCAAGGGCTCGGTGTGCGTGAGCGGGGTCTCGCTGACGCTCGCCGCCGTCAGTCCCGGGCAAGGTTGGTTCGAGGTCGCGCTCATTCCGACGACGCTCGAGAAGACGAACCTGAAAGCCCTCGAACCCGGCTCGCGCGTCAACATCGAAGCCGATACGCTGGTCAAGACGATGGTGCATTGGATGAAGCACTACGCAGCGGGGCAGTAGGGCAGCAGGGGAGTTGGGAAAGGAGTCCGTTGACGGTCACGCCGGTGCAAGTTGTTCCCTTTGGCAAGCGTGTCAAGCCCGCGGCGTTGTCCGTGCCGCGCGACCGCGCCGCCGCCCACCGCGCCGCCACCGACGCGCCGCTCCGTGTGCTCGGGATCGACCCGGGGCTTCGCATCACCGGCTACGGCTGCATCGAGATCCGCGGCGGTGCCACCACGCTCATCGAGGCCGGGGTCTTTCGCTTCGGCCGCGCGTTGAGCCGCGGCGAGCGCGACGATGCCGAAACGCGGGCCGACGATGTGCACGCCGTCTCGTCGCGGTTGGTCGAACTCGACCGCGATTTCCGCGTCGTGCTCGAGCGCCTCCGCCCCGAACTGGTCGCCGTCGAGGCCCTGTTTGCGCACTACAAGCACCCCGCCACCGCGATCGTCATGGGCCATGCCCGCGGCGTGCTCCTGCTGGCCATCCGCCAGATGGGCATGCAACTCATGGAACTCAAGCCGACGATGGTCAAAAAGTCCATCAGCGGCAACGGGCTTGCCAAGAAGGCGCAGGTCCAAGCCGCGGTGAAGTCGTTCCTGGGGCTCGAAGAGTTGCCCGAACCTGCAGACATGGCGGACGCGCTCGCCGTCGCGATCTGCGCGTCACGCCGCACGCCTTGCTAGAGCCGCCGTATCGCGTCGGCCCGAACGCGCAGCCTCCGAACGCCTGCGAGCTCTTCGAGTTCGCCGGTCATCTCGACGGGCTCGGCGATGCGATCGAATGCCGCGGGGTCCAGCGGCCCGCCGTCGATGTTCGCCAGCAGGGTGCAGCGTGTACCGCCGCTTGGAAGCCGCTCGACGAGGACTGGGGGAATGCCGCCGCGGATGCACAGTGTGGCGCACGCCTTGTGCGTCTTCTGATCGCCAGGTTTCATCGCGCCGAGATAGCACTTGGAGTCCACGATCTCGCCCCGGATCGTGACCACGCCAAGCGATTTCGGAGTCAGCGGCCTGTCCGTGGCCGCGCCGTCTGCGAAACTCTCGAGCGCGAGCGACTCAGGTTGCGGCTCGAGTTCGATCATCCGCTGCCCGCCGCGATCCAGCGTCCAGCCCGATGCAACGACTCGCTTGTTCCTCAGTGCGCCGAACTCCCGGTTCACGCCGTGCTTCCCGACCTCAACCAGCAGAAGCGCCGATGGCGTTGCCGCCTCAGTGTCGATGAGCATTGGATAAGGCCAAGCCACAATGGTGCCGCGGAACTGCCGTGCTTGTCCGTCGTTCCACACCGCGGGTCCGGGGTCTGACATCGTTCGGGCCAGAATCGCCGCGGACGCGAGAAAGAAGCACAGGTTTGCGCCGACAACGATCCATAAGAACCGCGACAGGCGCCGCGGCACCGGCAGATATCCGACGTAGAACGGAGCATCGTCGCCGTCAGCCATCGTGAGCCTCCTCCGCGCCGGCGCGTAGCGGGGGTAAGGCCGTGCCCGGCGGCTGGGCAACGGTCGAGACCTCGACCCGCCCGCGCGTGAGCCGCACCGCGTGGGTGGGGATCTTCTCCGTGAATGGCGGGGGCGAGCACCCATCGCCGACCTTGTATTGCCAGCCGTGCCAAGGGCACGTGATGCAGCCGTCGATGACTTTTCCTTCACCCAGCGGACCGCCCTGATGGGCGCACACGTTGGTCACGGCGGAGAAGCCGTCCTTGTGCCGAAACACCGCGATGCGCTCGCGCCCGCGTGCCGCGACGATTCGGGCGCGATCCATCGGGATCTCGTCGGGCGGCCCGACGTCGATCCACGCGTCGCCCTCGGCGGGCATGAGCTGGCCCGCATCGATCGCCGCAGCGCGGAGACCGGCCGCGATATGTAGTCCGCTGAGCAACACCAGTCCCGTGCCGACGATCCAGATATAGGTCGCGCCGCGGTCGGTCTGCACGGCACCCAGCGCCACGTGGCCCACGAGCGCTGCGTACGCCACATATACCAGCATGTGCAGTCGCTTCCACGTCCGTGCGCCCATGTGCTTGAGCCAGAAGTCGTGGCTGGTCGCGGCCATCAGGAACAGAATCGCCAGTGCGACGACGCCGAGCCATTCGAATGGGAACCCGTGCAGCGAGGTCAGGCTGGTGCTGCTGGTCAGCAGTGATACCAGCGGCGAGACCACACCAAAGCCGTGGTAGTACCCGATTGCCAGCGCGGCATGGGCCAGCGCGATCAGGAATGTCATGACGCCGAGGTGTCTCCGGGTGTACAGCACCGGTAGAAAGCGGCGATCCAGCCGAGCCAGCGGCCCGATCGCCAGAATAACGTGCAGCAACACCGCAGCGCACGCGCCCAGGCCGCGTAGCAGCAGAATCTCCATCGAGATCGCGTGCTCGCCCTTCCAGAGCATGCGGCCTGTGACAACCCACGTCGCGACGAACGCGACAACGCAAGCCGTCGCCACCGCGTCGTACCGACGCTTGTGCGGGCTCCACTGGACTGCGACGTACCCAACGCTCACCGCGCCCGCTCCTTCGTGTCGGGTGCCTGCGTGAGCGCCCGCGCGGTCCGTCGCCGCGCCGCGTCCGCGGCGAATAGCAGGGCGGCGAGACAGATCGGAACTATCAGCCACGCCAGCCGATGGGCTCGACGGAGGTCACGTGTCATGGCGAGGCTCCGCGCCGCGCCGCCCGCCCGAGAAACCATGGCCACATTGCGATCAGGCCAGGAGCGATCAGGAGCTTGAAGCCGATCGGTGCCCTCGCCACGTTGGTGTCTAGATGGCGCGTAGCCCGTGTGAGCAGCAACGTCGCCACGACACCGCCGATCGCGGCGTACCCCGCGATTCCAAGCAGCAGAACGGTTGCGATCAGATCAGGCACAGGCGCTGTGATGCCGGCGGGCGCGGTCCGTGTCAGCGGATGAGCCCGAGCATCTTTCCGAGCACGACGATCCGCTCGCCCAGCGATTGCTCGGGCGGGTCCGACGCGTTGTGATGCAGGACGATCATCGTCGCGTCGTCGTCGAGGCTGTCTTCTCCCGTGCGACGCGCGATCTCGGCGAGCACCTGCTCCCGCAGCCGGGACGCATCGATGCCGCTCTGCGTTGCGGTGCGTGTGACGTTGAGCAGCCCTTCTTCGCCCCAAGGCTTACCGTCGCCGCCGCGTGCCTCCAGAAACGCATCGGAGTACAGCAACAGCAGGTCGCCCCGATCGAGTCGGATCGCAAATTGCTCGTACGCCGTCGGGTCGATCACGCCCAGCGGGAGGTTCGACGCACCGACCTCCCCCGATCGCTCGGCCCCGAGCGCGTCGGGCACATCGGCGTCCAGAAACCGCCACGCGCCGCGCGACACGGAGTAGTGCAGCGGCCGCGGATGGCCAGCGTTACAGATGATCGCGTGGTCCGTCGGTGCGAAGTACGAGACCAGCACCGCGGTCGCGGATCGCCCGCTCTCGCGCGTGAACTGCTTGTTGAGCGCCTTGGCGAAGCGGCTCTGATCGGGCGTGTTGATCGAGCGCCGCATCAAGTCGCGGAGGCCCGCGGCCGTTGCCGCGACAATCTTCCCGTGCCCGGCGACATCCGCTAGCACGAACCTCGTAATCAGCCCTGCCGCACAGTTGGAGACGTAGTAAATGTCGCCGCCCTGCGCGTCGCCAAGGTGCGGCGTACAGCCGACATAGACGTCGTTGCCGGGCACGGATACCTCGCCGAGGAAGCCGTCGTGTCCGCCCCAGACCTCCATGCACGCGATGCTGCGGGGCGACCGACCTTCGCGATCGACGCCGTGGCCTGGTGATGGTGTTGATGCCGCGTTCACACGGAGATGTTCCGTCGGGCGGTCTTGATTGCCTTGAGCAGACCCTCGGGCGCGACGCCACGGGCGGGCTCGTCGCTGGGGGATAGCGCCTGCTTGCCCAAGGCGATCGTCTTCTTGTACGCGTCGAGATAGTTCATGCACGACGGGCAGACCGACAAGTGCCGGTCGAACTCGCGACGATCGTCCGTGTCGAGGCGATTCTCGAGATAGTCCGCGATGAAGTCGATCAACTCGCGGCACGTGATGTAATCGTTGTTCGTCACGAATCGTCCTCAGTAAAGTACGGGTCCAGCAGCGTCTTGAGCGCCTGCCGTGCCCGGTGAAGCCTCGTGCGCACCGTGTCGAGCGTCACTCCGAGCACCGCCGCCGATTCTTCGGTGTCGAGACCTTCCACATCCCGCAGCACCAACACGACCCGGTACTGCTCGGGCAGCTCCTCTATCCCAGACCGGACCAGAGCACGGAGTTCCTGCTCTTCGATGCCGCCTGTCTCTTCCGCGTGCCACCGTTTCTGGGGTACTTTCTGATGACCGTCAAGGACTACAACCTGCCCAAGGGCTCGCGGACCGCGATCGAGGGCTACGACCCGGTCGCGTACTTCAACGCCGGCAAGCCGGCCAAAGGCGATTTGAAGATCACGTCGGTGTGGCAGGGCGTGACGTACCAGTTCGCGAGCAAGGCCAACCGCGATCTGTTCAACGCCGAACCGGAGAAGTACGCCCCGACCTACGGCGGGTGGTGCGCCACCGCCATGGGCGCCAAGGGCACCAAGGTCGAGATCGATCCCACCAACTTCAAGGTGAAGGACGGGCGGCTGCACCTGTTCTACAAGGACTTCTTTTCCGACGCGCTCAAGGACTGGAACAAGAACGAAAAGGAGTGGGAGCCCAAGGCGGACGCGAACTGGAAGAAGACGGCGGGCGAGGACACTCGGCACGGGACGAAGTAAGCGTGAAGGTGAACGGTGGCACAGGCGTTGCCCTGTGCACCAGGTGAGCCGCATGACTGGTCGGAACGCCTGTCGCAATGAAGCCGAGAGCTTGATCGAACAGTGAGAAACGCATGTCGAGCACTTTGACCGCCAACGCCGCGATGACGCAGCCGTCCACGATCTCCAAGCCCCTGACCATCGTGTCGTGGGTGCTGCAGGTGGTGGTCGCGGTGATCTTGTTTCAGACGCTGTTCTTCAAGTTCACCGGCGCGGAAGAGAGCAAGTACATCTTTACGAAGGTCCGCGCCGAGCCATTCGGTCGATATGCCAGTGGCGTTGCGGAGCTGATCGCGGTGGTGCTGCTGCTGACGCCGCGGACGATCACCCTCGGGGCCTTGCTGAGCGTCGGTGTGATCACCGGGGCGATCGGGGCGCATCTGACGAAGCTGGGGATTGTGGTGCAGAACGACGGCGGGCTGCTGTTCGCACTGGCGGTGATTGTCTTCGTCGGGTCTCTGGGGATTCTGTTCATCCGCCGGCGACAGATCCCGGTGTTGGGCGGCGTGCTGCCGTTCTGAAGCGGCGTCTATGTCGCGTCATGTCCAACGAATCGCCGGCGCCTCGTGAGTGAGGCCGCGGCGGTGGTTCACCACGGAAGCTCCGATAAGCAAGCCATCTAGTCCCGCATCCGGCGCGGGCCTGTCGGGCAACGTTGTCGCGGACGAGGCCGAGTCGCCGCGGCTCGCGGAAGCGAACGCGGGGAGGGCGTCGTGGAGGACGTGGGAGCCATCCATGTCGGAACGGTCGTGGGAAGCGGTTCAAGAAGGCTACCCAGGCGATGGTCGTTGTTGGCGATCTTCCGGACACCATCACGCCAGCAGCCTCGTGTATGAGCGGAACGAGCCGGCTGTGCGGCGGATCATTCACGACGCGGCCGACGTGTGTTGCGGCGTCTCCTTGGCCGGAACTTGTCTGGGAGCCGCGGATGCGGCCCGATAACTCATTGGACCGGCTCAGGCTGTTCAGCGATGCCGTCTGTAGCGTCCGGGTGATGTGGAGCGGGAAGCCGATCCGGATCGCCGTGAAGCATCGCACGCATGGGACCGATGGTTGTTTCGCCAGATACGAGGCGAAGCATGCAACCATACTCGACTCCATCACTCGTTCGCGCTGATCAGCGGTACAACTGTTCGCTCGGCGCGGTGCTGCGCCCAGCGGCGGCGGAAGCGAGCATGCCCGGTGGTGAGCCGAGTGATCAGGTGCTGTTGGGGCGCTCGGCTGGTGAGGGTGATGGCACGGTGAAGGCGACGGTCGTGGACCTGTCGCGCGGCGGACTGGGCGTGTGTACGCCGATGTTCTTCCCGCGTGGTGCACGGATCGAGATCTCCGTGACGGCGAAGGACGGGATCGGGACTGTTGTCGGCCGCGTGCAGCGCGTCGAGATGCGAGATCGCAAGCCGACGTACTACATCGGTGTGTCGATGGCGAGCCCGTCGGATGCCGCTCCGGTGCTTGAGTCTCTTATGAGCGAACTGCGCCGGGCCTCGGCGGAGGTGTCGCGATGATCAGCCAAGACGACTTTGTTCTCGCGGCGCTGCTCGAAGAAGGAATGATCGACGCGGGCGCGGCTGAGAAGTCGCGTCGCTATGCGGCGGAACATGGCGGAACGCCGAGCGAAGCACTGTCGGCGTTGGGCGTTGTGGAGCCGCGAGCGGTTGCGATGGTTCGGGCGCAGATTTCTGAATGCCCGTTCGTCGAACTGGGAGACTACAGCATCCGATTCGCGAACGCGGCGTTGATGCCGCGGGAGGCGGCAGAGTCGCTTCGGGCGTTCCCGTTGTTCGTGTGTGGAGATATCGCGACCGTGGGCATGGCGGATCCGCTGGATCTGCGGTCGGTCGACCAGCTTCGGAGCATTCTGAAGGCCGACGTGGATCCGGTGTTGTGCGAGCCGACGGCGCTGCGGGCGCTGATTGAGCGGGCGTACTCACTGGTCGGAACCGTGGCCCGCAACGATCTGGTCTCGGTCAGCGAGGATCGAACCACCGGCAAGGAACCGATCGTCGCCGCGGTCAATCAGATCCTGGCGCAGGGTCTCGATCTTGGCGCGAGCGACATTCACATCAGTCCCGATGCGGCCGAACTCCAGCTGCGGTATCGCGTGGACGGCACGCTGCAGCCGGTGCAGGGACCCGGGTTGGACGTACACGCGGGTCTTGTGCAGCGGCTCAAGGTGATGGCCGACCTCGACGTGACCCAGTCTCGTCGGCCTCAGGACGGCAAGTTCCGATTCACACACGCCGGCCGGTCGGTTGATGTGCGTGTAAGCCTGATACCGACGGTGTGCGGCGAAAACGCGGTGCTGCGTTTGCTGTCGAGCTCCGGATCTATCCGCGGGTTCCAGGAGCTGGGATTCCCACAGGACCGGGTCAGCGAGCTTGAGGCGCTCATTGAAGAGCCGCACGGCATGGTGCTGGTGACCGGTCCGACCGGGTCGGGGAAGACAACGACCCTGTACACGGCGCTGAAGAAGCTGAACACCAGCGACGTGAACATCATGACGATCGAGGATCCGGTCGAGATCCGGATGCCGATGGTTCGACAGGTGCAGGTGAACGCAGGCATCGGGATGACGTTCGCGAGCGCTCTTCGGTCGATTCTCCGGCAAGATCCCGATGTGGTGGTTGTCGGCGAGATTCGTGATGACGAGACCGCGAGAATCAGCCTCCAGGCTGCGTTGACCGGGCACCTGGTGTTGTCGAGCCTTCACACCAATGACGCGGCGGGCGCGATCCCGCGTCTGCGAGACCTCTCATGTCCGCCGTTCGCGATCAATGCGGCGTTGCTGTGCGTGCTGGCACAGCGTCTGGTCCGCCGCACCTGCGCGCACTGCGCGGCGCCCGCGAACCTGTCGCCGCTGATCGCCGCGCACTTTGGTATTGAATCAAGCGAGCCTGGCCATGTGCGCGGCTCTGGGTGCGCAAAGTGCTTGGGTGTGGGTCTGCGGGGGCAAATGGGCATTTACGAGATGCTGACGGTCAACGCCGCGATCCGGGGCGCTGTTGAGCGGGGCGCTCCGGCGGCCGAGATTGTCGCCCTTGCCGTTCAGGGCGGAATGAGCCCCATGGCGATGGATGGTCTCGCAAAGGCGAGGCTTGGTCTCACGACGCTGGAAGAGGTGGCCCGTGTCGCGACGGTTATCGCGCCGGACGCCGATGAGACCGGTACAAGGGTCGCCGCGTGAGTACCTTGACGTTCGAGTACCGAGCGTTGCAGGCCAACGGGGTGGAAACCCGCGGCGTGACCACTGGGGCGAACAAGGCTGAGGCATATCGCCAGCTCGTTGCTCGGGGCTTGACCCCGGTGCGGCTGTCGGCCGTCGGCGGGCACGCCACGAAGTCGAAGCGACGGGGCAAACGAATTGCAACGGGCGAGCTCGCCCACTTCACCTATCAGTTCGCCGTGTTGATGTCTGCGAAGCTGGGCGTCGCCGAGGGGTTGCGGAGCATCGCCGAGCAGGAGAAGCCGGGGCCCCTGCGGGAGCTGCTCGAGGACCTTGCGTCGCGAGTGCAGGCTGGTGAAACGATTGCTGGCGCGATGGAGACTCATCGCGAGGTGCTTGGGGACGTGTACATCGAGGCGATTCGGGCGGCCGAGAGAGCAGGCACGCTGCCGGTCGTGTTGGAGCATCTTTCCGAAATGCTCGAACGAACGCTGGAGTCGCAGCGGCAGGTGAAGGGCGCCCTGATGTACCCGGCCTGCGTCGTTATGGTGCTCGTTCTGGCGACAACATTTCTTGTTGCATTCGTGATTCCGAAGTTCGCGGGAATGTTCGCCAAGCGCGGGGCGGAGCTCCCGATGGTGACCAAGACGCTGATGCTGATCGGGCAGTCACTGCAGAACTACTGGTGGCTGTACCTCGGGATCGTGGTTGCCATCGGTCTCGCGTTGCGATCAGCCCTGCGTCATAAAGAAGGTCGCCTGGCGATCGACCGGTTGGCGCACCGGGTGCCGTATGTCAGGAGCATTCTGGTCGGGCTGGCGATCTCACGCTTTGCGAGGATCTTGGGCATCGGTGTGTCGTCGGGTCTGTCTCTGATCGAGAGCATCGACCTTGCGGGCAAAGCTTCAGGGCGACCATCGCTCGCCGAGGAAGCGGTGCGGATGGCGGATCACGTGCGTGGTGGCGGCACGCTTACGATGGCGAGCGGCGAGAGCCGGTACCTGACGCCGTTCGCGCGGCGCATGCTGGCGGCGGGCGAGCGGTCCGGCGACATTCCCAAGATGTGCGAGGTGGTGTCGCGTCAGTACGAACGTGAGTCGAGTGCCCTGGCCAAGAACATTTCGACGGTGATCGAGCCTCTCTTGGTGGTGGCGATCGCTGCTGTCGTCTTGATCGTGGCGTTGGCGATCTTCATGCCGATGTGGGACTCGATGAAACTGGTTGGGTAGAACTGCAGTCGTGGCAGGGCATGGGGCCCAGGGTCACCAGACGGATTAATCGGAACGGGGTCGTTTCATTGCGGGACATAAAGCTCAAGTCATCGTCGCAAAGCGGCGATACTCCACCTAGGAAAGATTACGTGCTAGAAGTCAACGGGAGATCTGATATGACAGCTCTGACGAAGTCACGTGTGCACGCGTTCACTCTGATCGAACTGATCGCTGTCATCGCGGTGCTTGCGGTGCTCTCGGTCGTTGCAGTTCCGAAGTACCTCGACTACAGCGCCCGCGCGAGAGAGTCTGCGTGCCGCGGCGTGCTCGGAAACGTCCGGACCGCGATCGCGAACTTCTACGCGAACGCGGCGATCAGCGGTACGGCAGCGTATCCGACCCTGGTGCAGATGCAGACCGACGGCACGGTGCTGCAGGATGCTGTCCCGGCGAACCCTTACAACAACAGTGCCACGATTGCCGCTGCGGTGTGGGCGACCACGCCTCCGACGAGCGGCTCAGCGGGCTGGAACTACGACGCCGCGGCGGGCAAGTTCTGGGCGAACTCGAACACGACGGGTGTGACCGAGAACACCTGGTGATCGCAGAGTGAGCGCCCCGATGATGTGGGACGCCGCGAAACAGCCAGATCGCCGCACCGCCGCTGGGCGGTGCGGTTTCACTTTGATCGAGCTTCTCGCGGTGATATCGATCGTTGGCATCATGTCGGTGACAGCCATCGTTGCGATCTCGGGTACGGACGCGTCACGGGCTCGTGCCGCCGGGCGGGCGGTGGCCCGCGACCTGACATTCGCGAGAGACCGCGCATTGGCGACCGGGCGCGATACGTGGGTGTCGTTTACGGTCGCGACCAGCAGCTACAGCGTGCTCGTCGAGAATCCCGCCACGCCCGGGCGCGTGGGAGCCGTTGCGATTGTGGATCCGGCGACGGGCGCCTCCTTCGTCGTGAGGTTGGGGCAGCGTGAGAGTGCCGGTGTCGCGATTCAGTCGGTGACCGTTCCGGGCGGCGGCAACGACATCGGCTTTGACTGGCTGGGGCGACCGGAGAACGCCGCCGGCACTCGCTTGACGAGCAACGCGACGGTCGCGTTGAGCAACGGCGTGTCGGTCACGGTAGCGGCGGGGGCTGGGCTCGCGACAAGTCCTTGAGTGATGTGCAGCATGGTCCAGCGTTGGTCGTCATCCGCGTTCACCCTGATCGAAGCGATCATCGCGATCGTGATCCTGTCGGTCGCGATGCTTCCGATGCTCTGGGCGATCCGTGATTCGCAGACGGTGCGGGTGTCGCCGATTCTGACGTCGCGCGCCCGCTGGCTGGCGACTGAGAAGCTCGAGGACGTGATCGCGGATCGCCATGCGACCACGCGCGGGTACAGCTATGTCGTCAGCGGCAACTACGCCGCGGAACCCGCGATCACCGGCTTCCCCGGCTTCTCGCGGAGCGTCGCGATCACGTAGTCGGGTGCCGCGTTTGCGACCGGCGGCACGGGGTACAAGCTGGTCACCGTGACGGTGTCCTGGACCGACGCGCGAGCGCAGTCGCGGTCGCTGGCGCTGTCGACTGTGGTGACGGATTACTAGGGATGACGATGGGTACGAGAGGCCGACAAAGCCGCAGCCGCGCACGGGGCGTTCACGCTCGTGGAGGTGATCTGCACGATTTCCATCCTGGCGGTGGTGGGGGTGCTGTCATCGCGGCTGGTGTTCACGGCGTCGGACCAGTACCTCGCGGCGGCGTCTCGTTCCGCGATCGGCGCCGAGCTGTCCTCGGCTATTGAGAGGATCGCCATGGAGGTCCGTCAGATCCCCGCGAAGACCGGCGTAACGCCGACCGAGGCGAACCTTGGTGCGATCTCGGCAGGCTCGCTTGCGTGAATCGACGCGAGCGCGGTTTCCCGTGTGCTTGCTCTGTCAGGCACCAATCTGACGATGACCGAGGGTGCAAACACGTTCGTGTTGCTTTCAGGTGTCACCGCATTTGGTGTGCAGGCGTACGACCAGTCCAACACCGCTCTCGCGGCATCTCTTGCGAGCGGTGCAACCGCGGCGGTGCGGCGCCTCGAGATCTCCATCACTGTCGCGCGCAACGGTCAGAGCGAGACGCTCCGGAGTCGCTTCTTCCTGCGATGTACCGTGGAAGGAGGGGCGCCGTGAAGAACGCATCGCGTCGCGGTACCGTGGTGGTGGCGGTCATCGTCGCGCTGGTTGTGCTGCAGATACTGGTCTATGCCGTCGCTGTCACCGGAGCACGTGACCAGGATCTGACGGTCCGGCGACTCGAGGCCGCGCGGTCGTGCTACGCCGCGGAGGCCGTGGCGAACATGTCGATGCGCGAGATCGGGCGGAATGTAGACGAGGATGGGAACGGCACGATCGGCACTGTGTTCTCGGCGGCGACGCCGCCCGCGATCGGCCCGGCGGGGCATCGGCCTGGACGACTGCGGCGAGCGCATCCGGCGTGACGACGATTACGGCGTCAGCGGCAAGCGGCGTCGCGACGCGGACCATCACAGCGAATGTGCAGCGGGTCGCGGCACCAACTGGGGTTCAGGGCCTCTTTGTTGAGATGTGGGCGCTCGCGACGGGACCCTCAACTTTGAGCAACGTGCCATGGACTACTGCGGCGGGATGGGCGACGGTGAGGCCCAATGTCAATCTGCCGTCGCAGGGCAGTGTTGCCCGTTGGCCCGGCGGGGCCACCGGTCGGTACGGAGTGCGGTTCAAGGGGAACATCGTTATTCCAACGACAGGGACGTGGAGCTTTCGAACGAGTTCTGACGAAGGCTCGGACCTTTGGATCAACGGTGTTCGAGTCGTGAACAACGACGGACTTCACGGGAATGCGACAGTCACGGGCACGGCGACGCTGGCAGCTGGAACCTATTCCTTTGAATGCCGCATGTTTGAGAACGGCGGCAGCAGCAATCTCTGGGCGGAGTGGCGGGGCCCGTCGATGGCAGCCTGGGAACTTATCCCGACAACCGCGTTCACCTTCAGCCCACCGGTGGACATTCCGCCGGTTGCGGTGGCAACGACGATCGGTATCAGTGGCGCCTCGGGCTCGCCGCAGGCAGGCGTTGATGGATTCAACTCTGCGGCGGGCGCGTACGGCTCAGGCAACGTGCTGACGTCGGGTGTGCTGATGTCGACCAACGCGACAAGCGCGGCCCAGTGGACCGTGTCCGGCTCTTCAGTGGTCAGTGTCGACGGCCGGGTCGGACCCGGGGCGATGGCGTCGAATGTCATCCAAGTCACAGCGCCGGCGGTGATGACCGGTGACGATGGACCGCTCACGACTCGCGTCGCGACGATGATTCATGGACGTCCGCTGACCCTGCCAGCTTCGTCCGGTGCCTACAGCTCGAACGCCGATATCACGATCAGCACGAATCGTCGATACACGTCGTTCAGTGCCGCCGGAAACGCGGTCATTACCGTCTCCGGCAGCGTGGCCATCATCATCGACGGAGCGCTGAGTCTGTCGAGTAACGCGGCGTTTGTCCTCGCACCCAACGCGACGCTTGATCTCTATGTTGGCGAAACCGTGTCGCTGTCGGGGAACGCCGCTATCAATGCCGCGAGCGCGGATACGACTCGGGTGCGTCTTTTCATGTTCAACACGGCGAGCCGAGATCTGACGCTCGGCGCCTCGTCGCGTGTATCCGCCATCGTGCGGAATCCATTCGGCAGGCTGGTGCTCGGCGGGGCGAGTGCGAGTACCGCGGAGTTCTTTGGAGCGTTCCATGGCAACGCGATGACGATCTCTCAGAACGCTCGGCTGCACGCGGATGTCGCAGCGTTGCCGACGAGCGGTACGAGCGGCACCAGCAGCGGCTCGGTGTCAGTAAAGGCCTGGGCACAGACCCCATAACTGTCGTGACACTGAGGACCGAGAACCAGCGTCCCGATGCACGTGTTGCCCAGCGTGTCACACGTGTGCCGCTCTGGCGCAGAAGTCGCAGCGTGAGCGTGTCGATGCTAAAGGGGTTCATTCGAGGCACCAGCATTGAATAGTCGCCGCGTCATCATCGAGATCAGCCCGTCGCGACTGGAGCTCGCCGTCGTCCGCGGCGATCGCTGCGTCGCATGGTCGGTCGAGCGCCTTGATCGCTCCGATTGGCCGGCGGACTGGCGCAGCGCGCTCGAGGCCCTTGCGGCGCCGCTGGCGTCGTTCGTCTCCGAGCACGGCGTACTGGGGTGGAAGGCCGTGGTCGTGTACCGGCTTCCGACAGTGGTCGCGCAGGCGTCGAGCGGCGCGAGCGCCATGGCACAAAGTCAGCAGGAACTGGCGGCGCGCCTCGCGGCCGCGAGCAGCGTCGATGGAGATGCGGAGGCTGACGACGCGGAGTCGCTGGTGCTTGCGGCAGACGCGGGCGACACGAAGCTCCGGCATGTGCTCGCCTACGCCGACTCGGACGAAGCCCTCGCGGCGATCGAGGCGTTGTTGACGCGTTGCCGATTGGTGCCAAGCGGCTGCGTTCCGATGGAAGCTGTCATCACGGCGAAGATGGCCCAGTTGGTGAAGGTCGCCTCGGTTGGGTCGCACGCCGCCCTTTGGATCGGTGATCACCAGTCGGTCTTGGGCGTGGTGGTCGGTGGAGACCTTCGGTTCGTGCGTCCCATCGGCGTCGGTATTGAGACCTTTGTGGACGCATGGACGCGTCCGCTGCGGCGTCTCGGTGAGTCCGCGCCATCGGTGTGTCTCCCGCGGCGCGAGGGCAGACGTCTGCTTCTTCAGGTGGGCGTGCCCGACCCGGAGGACGACATTCCCGGTCTGGATGGGTTCACAGGGGCGGCGTTCCTGCCGCTCGTCCAGCCGTTGGTGCAGCGTATCTGCGTTGATGTGAAGCAGTCCCTTCGGTTCGCGGTGTCGCCGGAAGATCGCTCGATGATGGCGATGGCGGTACAAGGTCCCGGCTCGGCGATCGCCGGGCTGGGTGTCGCGTTGACCGTTGCGTCAGGAATCGCGTCAGCGGGCCACGCTCACGCTGCATCGTCGGACTCCAGCGTGTCTGGTGCGATCGCCGCGTTGGCGGCGGATCGGTCGACTCCACTGCTGATGTCGCGTGACCTGCGCTCGCGTCGGACCATGAGCCGGACGCGCCAGGCTGTGCTGGCAGGAGTGGCCGCGGCTCTGGCGGTGATCGGGATCGAATGGCTCGATGCGCACGCGGCGATCGGACACCTTCGGGCGCAGCGCGATGCCGCACGCCAGATCGAGATCGAACGCAAGGCTCAGGCCGACGCGCTTGCGGCGGCGCTGGCTGATATGCAACTGCTGCAGGATGTTCGGGATCGCATCCGTCGGTCGTTTGGCGACGCGCCAGATGCTCCTGCGGTGGTTGCGGCCATTGGTGCCGCGACGCCAGGCGGCGTGACACTGTCGGATGTCGAGCTGCAGGCCGATGGCAAGATCGCCCGAGCCTTGATTCGCGGAAAGCTGCAGCTGCGGCCCGGAATGGACGCGGGTGGATCGATCCGGCAGTTCGTCTCGGCGCTCAACGCGACGCCAATCGTGTCGCAGGCGCGGCTTGGGCGCACGAGTCGCGTGAGCGAGAGCGGCACGGAAGGTCAGATGTTCGAGATCGCCGTGGATCTTCTGCCGCTTCCTTCGGTGGCGCGTGCATCGCTCGGTGACGGTGACGCCGAAAGGAGCGAGCGGTGAACCCACAGATGCGACAGTTGGGAGCCGAGATCGCCGTCGGGCTTGTGGTCTGCTTCGCGGCTGCAGAGCTCGTGCTGGCTCCGGCGCGGCGCGATCTGCGCGCCGCGCAGGCATCGGTCGCCAGTCTCGTTCCGACTTCGGCCGGTATGAACGGACCGAGCGCCGAAGACATTGCAAAGCTTCAGTCAGACAACGCCCGTGTGCGTGACGAGATCGATTCACGGTCCGCGGCGTCACGCGACGAGGCGGCTCTGTTCTCCGAAATCATGGCGATTGCGGACCGCAACCGGTTGCGGCTGGAGCAGTTCCAGCCCAACGCGCACGCGGCAAGCACCGGCGAACGTGCACCGGGTGCCGCACGTGATGCCGTGGCGTCGTACACGCTCAGCCTGAGCGGCAGCTTCCCGAGCGTCGTGCGATTCATGGACGATCTGCGCGCCTGTCGCGTGTTCGTGTCCACTCGCACGGTTCGCATCGCGCCTGTTGACGGCAACGGATCGGGGATCGTGCGTGCCGATGTCAACGCCGACTTCTTCTCGTTCGACACGGCCGCCCCGACCGGCGACGCGGCATCGCAGGAGGTGCGGCCGTGATGTCACTGTCATACAAAGGTCGTGATCGACTGATCTGGCTTGGGGCGGTGCTCGCTCCGGTCGCGGCGGTGCAGGTGGTTCGCCTGTTCGAGCTCGAACCGGTGCGTGCTGCGAGTGCCGCAGGGGATGTTGTGCTGGCGGCGCCATCGGTGCGCCCCGTGTCGAAGCCCACTCCGGCACAAGAGAAAGCACTCGCGTGGATCGCCAAGCAGGACCGGACCCGCATCCGCGATCCCTTCGCTCCGGCCCCGGTCGCCGCGCCTGAGCCGACGGTCTTTGTGCAGCCGTTGGACACGCCCGAGTCCGAACCCGAGATTCGCGAGATCGCTCCGGCGATGGAATTGACTGGCGTTATGGACGGCCAACGCGGTCCGCTGGCGTCGATCAACCGCAAGATCTATCGCCTCGGTGACGAGGTCGTAACCGGTTGGACGCTCGAGTCGATCGACGCGAGAGAGAATGTTGTCGTGTTGCGCTCGTCTCTGGGCAACATGCTCGAGCTGCGGATCAAGCCGGTGAGCGCCGTGCCGTAGCCCGCGCTCGCCGCTGCCCGAAAGCGACACCAAGCGAGCATCTCGCTCCGAACAGCAGGCACCGCCGGGGACCAGGCAGGTGGCGGAGGTCAGCAGTCCATCAACGCAAACGGCCTCGGATTGCTCCGAGGCCGCTGAAGCTCCCTATCCACAAAACGAGCAAGCCGCACGGGCCGTGGTCTCCGCCATCTGGATGGAATTGAACGGTTGACGCGCAACAAGATCTCACATTCTGACGAGAGGTGCCGCGTCCGGGGCTGGGCACTCCCGCGAAACCGCGAACTGAGTTGTCGCGCAGGAAATTCCGCTTTCCGCCGCTCGGAGCCCGACCTGAACCGGCCATCCCCAAATGTGCCAGTCTGTATGAATTTGTATTTCTGTATGAATTTTCATGGACAAGCCGGGAGGGGGATGGGTAAGTTGGGTCAAAGTTACGGAGCGGCGGTGGCCGCCGTTTTTTTTTGCCTGGGAGGAAGCCCGAGGAGAGAGACATGTTCATGAAGTCTTGCTGTGTCGTGGCCGCGTTGGCGGCCGTCAGCGTCCTGGGCGCTTCCGCGGCCCTGGGTAAGATCGCCATCCCCACCGTCCGCATCGGCAACCCCGGCAACGCGGCAGACCCGACCACCGGCTTTGGCTCGGTGGCGTATTCGTACAACATCGGGTCCACCGAGGTGACCAACGCGCAGTAAGCGGCGTTCCTGAACAGCGTCGCTGCGACGGACACCAAAAACCTGTACAACACCAACATGGCCGGGTCGTTCGGCGGCATCACCCGGTCCGGCTCGTCGGGGTCGTACACCTACGCGACCGTCAGCGGGCGGGCCAACAACCCGGTGAACTTCGTGTCTTTCTGGGACGCGACCCGCTTCGCCAACTGGTTGCACAACGGCCAGCCGACGGGCGCTCAGGACAACAGCACCACCGAGGACGGCGCGTACACGCTGACCGCGGGCGGCATCACGGCCAACACCGTCACCCGCAACGCAGGCTGGCAGTGGGCCCTGACCAGCGAGAACGAGTGGTACAAGGCCGCGTACCACCAGCCCGCCAGCGCGGGCGGCGACGCCGACAACTACTGGCTGTACGCGACTTCCGGCAACACGATCACGACCGCGCAGGCGAACTACAACAACGCAATCGGCAACATCACGCCCGTCGGCTCGTACGCCGCGAACTTCTACGGTGCCCTCGACATGAGTGGGAACGTGTGGGAGTGGAACGAGGCGATCATCGGTTCCGCCCGCTGCCTTCGGGGCGGGTCGTTCAGCGACAGCGACTTCTACCAGTCGGCCAGCTTCCGCAGCGGCAGCTGGACCGCACCGAGCGAGAACGCCAAGTTCGGGTTTCGGGTCTCCCAGGTCCCTGGGCCATCGTCGGTCGCGCTGCTGGCGATCGGCGGGCTGGGGGCGCTGCGTCGCAGGCGGGGCGTCGGTCGGTGACCCTCTGCTCTTTGGCTCTTTAACCCTTTCGCGGCCCCCCACACGGGGCGCTTCGCCGCGTCCGCTTTCCGCGGCAGGATCCGAATCATCCACGGCCCCGGCATCACGCCGGGGCCGTGGTCGTTCTGGGCTCCACTGGTCTGATCGTCTCGTGTGGATCAAGGTGGGGCGGCATGGCTACGGCCTTCGGACCGCTCACGGAATGCCCGACATCAAGGCGCCACTCAGCGGCGGGTGTAAACCAGAGCGCCCGACTCTCTCCCGCCCGCCGAGAGTCTCGCCCCGAAACGACCGCCGAGTCCCGGTTTCGCCAAGGCCCGTTGGCCAGCGGGCCGAACCAGAGAGCGCCTTCGCCGAGGCGGACCCGCCGACCGCACTGCGATTTCCCACGTGGTTTGCGGGGGCTCCCGCCGCTTGGCCGAACCCCTGATCCGTAAACGAACAGGGCCGCGTCTTTTGGACGCGGCCCTTGAAGCTCTAAATCGCCCTGACTCACAGCAAACCTACCGGTTAACAGTCGCCTCCGCAAGTGACTGCAAAGCAGGCACTTGCGACTCCTGTAGCGTCCGGCGACAGGACGATGATCAGCTCGGGAGAGCCGCTTTTGAACCGAGCTCTCGGCTTAACAGGCCCGAAGCGGGGCGAACGGCAGCCAACCAGGGGCTCGGCCGCGGCCGTGCACGCCAGATACCAGAGATTATCGGGCGGTCACGGCCAACATAGTCCTTTACCAACCTGCACGGCCGTCGAGAACCGGCCGATGACTCCGGAGCCATGCGACACAGTCGACCGAAACCGCATAGGGACGCAGATCGTCCACGCCGGCCAGGCCTGTCGCTCGCTGTTGTTCGCGGGCGGGCCGTCGGCATGCGAGAGATCGAACACGCGCCCGCCGTCGATGGCCCGAGCGTCGGGCGACTGAACGTCCGGCGTAGCCGCATCGCCGGAGGATTCACGCTCATCGAGACAATCGCGGCCATCGTTGTTCTGGCGGTCGCGATCCCTCCGATCATCATCGGCATCACCGATGCTCACCGACGCCGTTCTGCGCCACCGCTGTTTGAAAGGGCGCGATGGCTCGCGGCCGAGAGGCTGGAGGACGTGATTGCCGACAGGCACAGTTCGACTCGCGGCTATGCCTATGTCACAAATGCAAACTACCCGTCGGAGACCAGCATCACCGGGTTCACGGGGTACTCGCGGACTACAAGCATCACCGAAACTGGTCCGAATCTCGTCGCGGCGGGCGTGGGCTACAAGGCCGTGACTGTAACGGTCACCTTTCCGAATCCCAACGGCACCCCGCTGTCCTTTGCGGTTGCCACGGTCCTCACGGAGTACACGCCATGACGTCTGTGCTGCGACATGCCGCGCTGTCGAATCGCCGCGCCTTCAGTTTGGTCGAAGTCATCGCGACGATGGTCATCGTGGGCTTTCTCGGAGTGGTCATCGCCTCTATGGTGCGGCACGCGGTCGACGGCTACAGCGGCGCGGCCGTACGTGCAGAACTTCTCAACAACGCATCGGCAGCTCTTGAGCGGCTGGTCACAGGAGTTCGAGACATTCCTCTGCGCGCGTCGATTACGCCCGCCGAGCCTTGGATCACATCGATCACGGCCAACTCGATCAGCGTGGTCGGCAATCACGGCATATCGCTCTCCGGCACGAATCTCCAACTGATCGTCGCCGGGGTGGCCACGACGCTGGTGGGCGACGTGTCAGACTTTCAGGTGCGGGCCTTTGATCAGAGCAATGCCGCGATGGCGACCGCGCTCAGCGGCGACGAGTGCGACCCGGTGCGGCGTCTTCAGTTCACGCTCACCCTCAGCCGCAACGGCGTGAGCGAGACGGTCCGAACCCGCGTGTTTCTTCGCTGCATGATGAGCGGAGCCACGCCATGAACCGTTGTTGCTTGCCGAGCCGTAGCCGTTCCACATCTCGACGTGGCACAGTCCTCGTGGCTGCGATCATCGCGCTGATCATCCTCATGCTCATCACTGTGGGGCTTGTGACCGCCGGCGCACGCGATCACGACCTGACGACGCGGCGGTCCGAGACGATGCGTGCGTTTTACGCGATGGAAGCGGGCATCAACATGGCGACGCGGGAACTCCTGAACAATGCTGACGATGACGCGGACGGAACGATCGGATCGATCTCCGACGACAACTCGGACGCGTCCGATCCGTCCATCGGCGACGCCCGCGTTAGGGTGCGGAAGGCCACCAGCGGCTCCAACACGACGCTCACGAGCGTCGGCCGCTGCGGCTCGGCCGCTCGTTCGGCGATCGCGACATTCCAATAGCAGGCGGTCGAAGAACTGACCCGGAGGGCGCCACCAGAGGAAGCGGCGGTGCACACGGTCGGGGATGAACGGCACACCCGAGCGTTCACGCGACACCTCGCTTGCGACGTCCGAAAACAGTCCTTTCGTCGGACTGGTTGGCGTGTGCGGTCTGTAGTGCGCCGGCCATGCGTGTGATTATCGATGCGGGGTGATATCTGCTGGCCTGTTGTCCATGGGTTTTCGATAACAGATGTGTGGGGCAGCGACAACAGGTGAAGGCACTTAGTCCGTGCAGTGAACGCTGTCTCGGCAGAAAAGAAGTCCGCCATGCAGAGTGAACACCATCGCCACTCATCAGTGTTCCGCGGCATCGTCCGGCACGCCATCTGCAAAGCCGCGAGCTGGTTCGGCATGGGACCGAGGTCCCAGCCCGCTTCGCCCCTCGGTCCGGCGGACGGCGCTGCGGCCGTCGTCGAGCCGGGTCCGATCCGGAGTCAACACCGGAACCAGGCACGGCCCGGGACGCGGGCGCTCAACGTTTTCGCGTGCGCCGTCGCTCTTGCCTCAATCGCCGCTCCCGCCGTCGGGCAGACCACGGCGGTTGACATCAACGGCGGTTCTTCCTGGAACGGCTGGACACTCCGCGGATCCTTCTTGAGCCCGGGGATCTGGGGTGGGGGCAGCACGACGCGAAACGCGTCACTCTACACGACCGTTTTTACCTTTAACAACGACGCCGCTACCGGCGGCACACAGGTGCGGTCCAGCGGCGCGCCGGTCGGGTTTGCTGCCGGCACTCACTCTCCGGGCGCTTTCGCCAACGGCAATACGATCCTCGGCATCGGTGTAGATCACCAGGGCACGGCGCGGGCGGTTGGCAGTACGTTCGTGGCGTTCGGGCTGGGGGGCGATAACTTTCGGGCTGCTTCCGCAATCGGCGCCGGTGATGGCCGCACCAGCATCAGTCAATGGGGCCGGCCGGGTGATTTCAGCGTCTGGCTGAACCACGGAGAAGCGGGGCCGTCCCAGTTGGCCGTGATGACGGCCGATGGCACCTCCCAAGGCGGCTCTGGTAGCAATACGAGCCTGGTGGGCGGTGTTGGTTCGGGCGTGAGCTACGACTTTGCATTCCGCATGTGGAGAAATGGCGACGTCGGCGGATCGTTCCAGATCTTTTTCGATCTCACCGCTATGCAGAACCTGTACCGCAGTACCGGTGCCAGTTACAGGACGTACGGCTGGAGCAACGGCCTCGGCTCGATCGCAGCCATCGGCAGCGCCTTCACCGTCAGCATGACCAACGCCGATTCCGGCTGGACAGCCTCTTCGTCAGTAGTGTTCTCGCTCCCCGCTCCGTTCATCGGAACGGTCCCCATCGGCGACGCCGGGAATGCAGCGGGCTCCACCACCTACGGCTCGGTGCCGTACACTTACAATATCGGGCAGACCGAGGTGACCAACGCGCAGTACGCGGCGTTCCTGAACGCCAAGGCCGCGTCGGACCCGTTCGCCCTGTATAGCACGAACATGGCCGGGTCGACCGGCGGCATCACCCGCTCGGGCTCGGCGGGGTCGTACACCTATTCGACCATCAGCGGCCGCGCCAACAACCCCGTGAACTGGGTCTCCTTTTGGGATGCCTGCCGCTTTGCCAACTGGCTGCACAACGGGCAGGGCAACGGCGACACCGAGACCGGCGCCTACACGCTGACCTCGGCCGGCATCAACGCCAACACCATCACCCGCAACGCGGGCGCGCAGTGGGCCGTGACCAGCGAGCACGAGTGGTACAAGGCCGCGTACTACCAGCCCGCGAGCGCGGGCGGCGACAGCGAGAACTACTGGCTCTACCCGACATCGAGCAACACCATCACGACCGCAGAGGCGAACTTCGGCAACGTGATCGGCAATACCACGCCCGTGGGGTCGTACGCCGCGAACTACTCCGGAGTGTACGACATGGCCGGGAACTTAGGGGAATGGACCGAAGGCATTTGGAACACTACACGCCGCAACATGCGGGGCGAGGACTATACCAGCCCGAGCATTGTCACGGTCGGAAGAGTCATCGTCGTCCATACGGCGGAGAACAGCACCTACGGATTCCGTGTCGTTCAGGTCGTTCAGTCCGCTAAACCCAAGATCACATCGTGGCAGGCCACGCGCCCGACCCCGTGAGCAGAGGACGCCGGAACATCCATGCGTGAGAACAACGCACCCATGCAAGTCCGTCGCGAATCCAACCGCGTTCACGATGCAGGCCCCCGGCGGGCGTTCACCCTGATCGAACTGATCGTGGTGATGGTGCTGATTGCGATCATGGCGGCGGTCGCGGTCCCGGCGATCGGGAATCTGACTTCGACGCGGGCGTCCACCGCAGCCCGGCAGTTGGCCCGGGACCTCACGTTCGCCCGGCAGCAGGCCGGAGCGCGGGGTGTGACCATCTGGGTGGTGTTCGACACTGCGAACGAGAGCTACTCGATCTTGGCCGAGTCGTTGCAGACGCCCGGGCTGGCCAACGCGTTGACCATCACCGACCCGGCCACGGGCCAACCCTTCGTGCAGCGGTTCACGTCTGGCGACTTCGTCAACGTCGACTTGACGTCGGTGAGCATCGGCGGCGTTACCGGCACCCATCTCGGATTCGACTGGCTTGGCCGCCCGGTCAGTTCCGCCGGCGTCGTGCTGGCCTCGGCGTCATCCATCTCGATCAACAACGGAGCACTCACAATCGCCATCACGCCGCAGACTGGTTTCGTGACCGTGCAACTCTAAACGCGGGATGCATAACCGCCTCGGCTTCGATCAACATCCCAGCCGTGTCCATTGTCACCCCCGGCGCGGCCGCGGTCCTCGGCCTCGGCGGCCTGCTCGCCGCGCGTCGCCGCCGCTGAGTTCGCTCGGCGCTGACCGTACAACTTGAGTTCAATCCTCCACGGCCCGGGCACACGCTCGGGCCGTGGTCGTTTCGTGAGGTGCAATCACCGCGTATGCGTTGCAAAAACGACAACCCCCGAGTCTTGCGACCCGGGGGTTATGCGAATAGAGGGCGAGGG
>CANHCQ010000020.1 GCA_947459215.1 Phycisphaerales bacterium | reverse complement strand
TACGACGCGACGATTTCCGGCTCGGCCAAGCCCGGGCAGTGGAAGGCGACGCTGAGTGAGCTCGCGCTCGAATTGCAGCGGGCCCGAGCATTCGGCTTCACGTCGCGCGAGATCGAGGACGCGAAGAAGGAGCTGCTCGCCGGTGCCGAGCGTGCGGTCGAGACCGAGACGACTACCCCGGCCCAGGGCATCATCTCGGCCATGAACGGCGCGGTCACGGCGGGAGAGCCGATGATGTCGCCAGCGCAGCGGTTGCAGCTCTACCGCGATCTGGTGCCATCGATCACGACCGGCGAGGCTTCGAAGCGCTTCGCGGCCGAGTTTGACCCCAAGGCTGTTGCGTTCGTCGCGGTGTTGCCTTCGGGTGACAGCGTGCCGACCGAGTCGGAGCTGTTGGACCTGGGCCTGAAAGCACTGTCGGTCCAGCCGACGAAGGACACCGAGTCGACACATGCGACGCAGCTGATGGCGAGCACACCCGCGGGCGGAAAGTTCGCCGAGTTCACCGAGCACGCCGCCAGCAAGGTCTGGTCGGGCTGGCTCAGCAACAACGTCCGCGTGCACTACCGCTTCATGGATCAGCGCAAGAACCAGGTCAACGTTCAGATCTCGCTCTATGGCGGCGAGATGCTCGAGACCGCCGAGAACCGCGGACTGACCTCCGCGGCGCAGCTTGCGTGGTCGCGAGCAGCCACCAAGCAGCTTGGTTCGACGGACATCCGCGAGCTGATGACCGGCAAGAAGGTCAGCGTCCGCGGCGGCGGCGGCTTCGGCGGCGGGGGCCGCGGCGGTCGCGGCGGCGGTGGGATGGCCATGGGCGGCTCGGACTCGATGAACCTCACCATTTCCGGCAGCCCGGAGGAACTCGAGACCGGTTTCCAGTTGGCGTATTTGCTGCTCACCGAGCCCAAGGTTGAGGCCGCGGCTTTGGACCAGATGAAGATCTCGGCCAAGGAGATGCTCGCTGAATCGACGAAGAACCCGATGATGTTCGGCATGCGAAGCGCGGCCGCGGCGCCGTATCCCGATGACGACGCCCGGTTCCATCCACCGACGCCCGAGCAGATCGACGCCGTGACGCTCGAGAAGGCGCAGGCGTGGCTCGAAAAGATGATCGCGACGTCGCCGATCGAGGTCGCGATCGTGGGCGACTTGCCCAGGGAGCGTGCTGTCGAGCTGGTCGAGAAATACCTCGGTTCCCTCGCGACACGCGACGGCGTGACACCCGAGCTGTTCTCGGCGCGGCGGCAGGTGAAGCGTCCCGCCGGTCCGCGGGTGATCGAGAAGAAGATCGAGACCCCGACGCCCCAGGCCTTCGTGCTATCGGGCTTCTACGGACCGGACCAGAAGAACCTGCGCGAGGCCTACGCCATGAGCATCGCCGCCCGTGTGCTTTCCACGCGGATGGTGAAGGAAGTGCGCGAGGAGGCGCAGCTTGTCTACAGCATCGGCGCCTCGTCACGCTCGGGCACGACGTACCCCGGCTTCGGCGTGTTCAGCGCCGGCGCGCCCACCGAGCCGGCGAAGGTGCAGCCGCTGGTCGAGAAGCTCGCGTCGATGTACGCGGCGTTCGCGAAGGACGGCCCCACGGGCGAGGAACTCGACGTCGCGCGTAAGCAGTTTGCCAAGAACTTCGAGGATCAGCTCATCGAGCCCGCCTTCTGGCAGACGCGGCTGGAATCGCTCACGTTCCGCGGCGTCAGCCTCGACGACATGCTCCAGCAGCCCGATGTCTACGCGGCAATGCCCGCGGATGAGATCAGGACGACGTTCGCCAAGTACGCGACACCGCAGAACGCCATTGTGGTGACGGTGGCGCCGGAGGCCAAGTAAGGCGATGGGGGTCAGCGCTCCGCCGCGAGTTCCTGCTGCAGCGCGTGCAGCAGATACTCGTACTGCGCGAACGTGTTGTACGCTTGGGCGCTGATCCGCACGAGGCGCTGCGGCGTTCCGGGCACCCACCAGATCGGGACCTGGATGCCCCAGCGGTCGATGATGCGTTCCTGCAGCGCATCGGCGTAGCGGCGCTGGGCCGGACGCGTGGACGCGGCCGCGTTCGGGCCCGCGCGGGGAATGAAGATGGATGCGATCGTGCCGACCATGCTCTCGGGGGCGACGGCGGGGATGTTCATGGCGTTCACGATCAGCCGCCGCGCCCGCAGCGCGAGCGAGCGATTGTGCCGCATGAGCCGCACGAAGCCGGGGTAGTGGTTTGCGAGCTGGGGCGCGACGTTGTGGTGCGTGTCGTCGGCCCCGCCGGCAGTGGCATCGGCGGCGAGGGTGATCCCGATCTGCTCCATGGTGCGGATCGCTTCGGGAATGGCGAGGATCGATGAGGCGTCGGCGGTGCCGAGGAAGTCGAACTCGGTCAGGAACTGGGCGCGGCCGGGCTTGGGGTTCTCGGCGTTGTTGCTCAGGACCAGCGGGCGGGTCGTCGCGTGCAAGTCGCGCCGGACGTAGAGGAACGCCGAGCCCTTGGGCGAGCAGATCCATTTGTGGCAGTTCGCGGTGTAGTAGTCGCAGCCCAGCGTGCGGATCGAGAGCGATGACAGCATGCCCGGCGCGTGGGCCGCGTCGATGATGGTGCGGATGCCGCGTTCGCGGAGGGCGGGGATGATGCGTTCGATGGGGAGGATCAGCCCGCTGGGGCTGGTGACATGGCTGATGAGCGCGACCTTGGTCCGCGGCGTGACGCCGTCGAGGATGGTCCGGGCGATCAGGGATTCGGCCTCGGCGCTCGAGCATCCCTCGGGGAGCGGCCAGGGGAGTGAGACGGAGACAACCTTGGCACCGACGCGTGCGGCGATCCGCCGCGCGTTGTTGAGGCACGCCGGGTACTCGTGATCGTTGACGAGGATCTCGTCACCGGGTGCGAGCGGGCAGCTCGCCAGAGCGGTCGCCACGCCGACGGTGGCGTTGGTGACCATCGCCAGCTCGTCCCAGTCGCAGTCGACAAACGCGGCCACGGCGCGGCGGCACTCGTCCATCTTGTCCTGCAGCTCCTCGACGAAGAACCGAACGGCCTCGGATTCCATCCGGGCCCGCAGCGCGGTCTGGGCATCGAGCACACGGGTGGGAGTCGCACCGAACGAGCCGTGGTTGAGATACACGATCGCTGGATCGAGCGACCAGTGCGACGCAAGCGGGGAGGGGCCGGGCTTCGCGGGTTGCGACATGCCCGATTGTTGTGCGACACCTTTTGGGTGCCACGGCCCGGCGCTTCGCTGGGCCGTGGATGCTCCAGAGCGATTCGGATACTGGGCAATCCGCACCACCGCGCGAAGTGCTCGGCGGTGGCACCCAAGTCAGCGGCTCTTGCGGGCCTTGGCCTCGGCGGCCTTGCGCTGCGCCTCGGCGAGCTGCTGCATGCGGGCGAGGAACCCGGGGCCCTTGTTGGCCTTCTCGGCCTTCATTTTGTCGAGGTTGAGAAGGTCGTGCTTGTCGATGTGCTTGCGGATCAGCTTGTGCTCGAAGATCGCCAGCGCGCTGTTGGTGACGAAGTAGGTGGTCAGGCCGGCCGGGGCGTTGTACATGAACAGCGGGAACATGATCAGGCTCATCCACTTGATCATGCGCTGCTGGGCTTCCTGCTCGGGCGTCATCTGCGTCGTCTGCGGCGTCAGGTAGGTCTGGTGGATGTAGAACACGACGGCGAGGATCAGCGGGAGGATGTTGATGCCGGTGATGGGACCGAGCAGCGCGCTGAGGACCGGCACGTGGTAGCCGGTCGCGGCGCCCTTGAACTCGTAGAGGTGATCGGGAACGGCGAGGTCGGCCATGAAGGTCGGGTGGCCGATGGTCTGGAAGAGACCGAAGAACGCGGGCTGATGACGCAGCTCGGCCGCGAAGAAGAGCAGGGCGTACAGCGCGATCCAGATCGGCATCTGGAGGAACATCGGGATGCAGCCGAGCAGGCCGAGCGGGTTGATGCCCTCTTCGCGCCAGAGCTTGGCGGTTTCCTGCTGCAGGAGCTTGGGGTCGTGGCCGTACTTGTCCTTGAGCTTCTGCTGCTTGGGAGCCATGGCCTGCATCTGCTTGCCGAAGCGCTGCATGCGGACCTGGGACCACTTGGTGATGGGGTGGAGGATGGTGCGGACGATGACCACGAGCACGACGATGGCGAGGGCCCAGTCGAACGTGAGGTAGTTGTGCAGCGTGATCATGAGCCACAAGAGGCCGCTGGTCAGGAAGTCGAACGTGCAGAAGGCGCACGGGCCACCCATGGTGTAGATGACCAGGCCGTCGAGCGAGAGGGCCTTCCCGGCCGGGTCGGCTCGCATCTCGTGGCGGACGAGCGCGCCGGCGTACATCGCCATGGACAGGTCGAGCGACACGCCCGGGTTGACGGCGAAGACGGGGCTGGTGGTGCGAAGGGCCATCACGTCGTCGCGCGTCCCATTGGCGAGCGGCGGGCGCAGCATGGCGACGCGATCGACACTGTCGATGGTCGAGAACTTGCGAGCCGCGACGCTGGTTTCCACGCCTGCCGCGTGGAGCGCGAGGCCGAAGTAGCGATTGGTCAATCCGATCCAGGAAAGCGAGAACCCTTTCTCGCGGCCGACGGCGTTGGGCCAGTGCTGCATTTCGCCATAGCCGACGCCCGGCGTAAACGTGCCGAGGGCGTGGGCATGGTCGATCACGAACTCGCGGCTTTGCACGAAGCTCTGCGTCGGGTCGAAACCTTGGGAAAGCAGATAGCCGAACCGCAGCCGGCGCTTCTCGCCGATGTACGTGGCCGCGTCCTTGGGCAGGTCGATCGGGCCCATCTGGTACCAGCGGATGTTCACGACCTGGCCGCTCAGGTTGTCGATCTTCTGCGAGAGCGAGAGCTGGCGTGAGCCCTTGGCGATGGTGTATTCACGGGTGACGCGGAGTGCGGGGCGGCCAGCGGCGTCGGCGATCTCGGCGATGAACGTTGTCGGTCCGGTGCGCTTCCAGAGTGAGCCAGCCGCGTCCACGCTCAGGTTGATGAACGTGCCGTTGACCTCGATGCCCAACGCCGCGAGCGGGGCGGCGACGGAAACGAGATCACGTCCGTCGGCGGTCTTGAGCACGCGTCCATCGGGGCCGTACTGCGGCACCTGTTGTTCGGCCTGGACGATCACGGGCACGCGTGGCTGATGGATGGTCTCAAAATGGTCGGTGAGCGAGAGCTGCCGGAGGCCTGCGCCGACGTTTGAGAAGGATGCGGTGAGGTGAGCATCGCTGAGTGTTTCGGCGCCCTCTGAGGCGTCACTGGGCCAGACTTTGGCGATCCACCCTGAGGTGTCGACCGTCGAGGCCACGCCGCCGGGCGTGATCGTGGGAGTCGCGACGGGCGCAGAGGGTGTCACCCCGGCGGTGCTCGGTGCGGCCGGCGTGGGTGTGGTTGCCGGCGATGGTGTCGCTTGCGGTTGGATTTGCTGCTGTGCCTGTTGCTGGACTTGCTGCTGGGTCTTCTTCGCGGAGAAGAAGAACGCGGCACCGCCGCCGACGATCAGCAGGATCGCGGCGACAACGGCGAGCGGGCGGAGCAACTTGTTCTCTTGCTGTGGCATGGTGGAGTGCGAGGCAGTGGCGATCGGGGGGCCAAGGAGTGAACAGAGGGAGCGAGACGAATCACGAGGATGCGGGCGTGAAATCTACGAGACGGTACCTTCGTCGTTGCATCGAGTGGCGCAGCCTGTCGTCTCGCTCAGATCTCGAAACGGAGACTCTTCGAGTCATCTGAGCTGGCGGGCTCGCGGCGTCCGGTGCGGGAACCGCGATACGTCGCTTCGGCGGCGGACCTTACCGACCCTCGAACAGGCGGTCGCCCAGCCATGCCGGGAGCTGCGGGATCTGCTTGATCTTGGAAGCCGTGACCGCCGGGTCGTATTCCACCCGCACGAACTGGGCATATTCGGGATACAGGATGACGTAGCTGGCGCGCGGGTCTTGATCCCGCGGCTGGCCAACGCTGCCGACGTTGATGATGGCTTTTTCACCCTGGCGGAACTGGTAGCGGTGCTCGGGGCCGAGCTCGTCGGGCGGGTAGAAGTCGGGCTCGCCGGTGAAGACACCGGGGACGTGGGTGTGGCCGCAGATCGCGATGGTGGTAACGCGGTCGAAGATCGCTTCCATCTTGTCGGGCGCGTTGTTCACGTCGTCGGGGAAGATGTACTCATTGATCGGGCGGCGGGGCGAGCCGTGGATCGCGAGCAGTGGGAAGGCCATCTCCGGCTGTTGCTCCACGATGCGGACCTTGAGCCGGCCGAGGAAGTCGTAGCGATCGGCCCGCTGCTTGGCGTCGGTTTCCTTGTCGAACTGATCGCGGGTCCAGAACGCCGCGGACTCGGCACCGGCGTTGAAATTGGTCGGCTCGTAGAGCACGGCGAAGTCGTGGTTGCCCATCAGCGACCACGCGCAATGCTTGCGGACGAGGTCCACGCACTCGAGCGGATCGGGGCCATAGCCGACGACGTCGCCGAGGCAGATGATGCGATCGATTTTGCGGCGGTTGATGTCCTCGAGGACTCGCTTGAAGGCTTCGGCGTTGGCGTGGATGTCGCTGATAACCGCGGTGGGCACGTGGGGAGACCTCGGGGTGCGCCGATCGGCGGCGTCGGGGAGAACTGTCAATCCGGCAGCACCGCCCCCCGGGCGGCAGAGCACCCACGCCCGTGGACGAAGAAACCGGCGCTAGCAGGGATGCTAGGCGATTCTTGGAAGGTGCGACCGAAACCAGAATCCTCCGTCTCAAGCCATGCCTAGTGCAGGAGTTGCGCGTTGCGTCCGCGGCGTCTGGTCTCATCGGGACGGGAATCCGCCCGCGGCACCGCGGTTGCACCACTTCGACCGCGGGTACGTATAGACCCGTGAAGCACTTGTATCCCCTGATACCCCGACCGGATCGAAAGAACCAAGTGCTCGGCCCGTTTCGCCGATGCAAGGTGATTGGAAGGGGTGTTTTCCGAGAGTGGTGGTGGGGGGGTGGGGTTGGTGGGGGACGTTCGTGACTCGCTCCGGCAATCGCCGGACGCACAGGAAAGAGACCATGCCCGCAGCCAGCGTGTCGTACCAGCGGACCCGAGAGATGACGATCGACGAGCTCTTGCTCGAGAATCGGGTCGTCTTCCTGATCGGCGAGATCAATCACGCCAGTGCCGCGCGCGTGATGATGCAGATGCTCTACCTCGAGAACCAGAAGCGCGGGGCGGAGATCAACTTTTACATCAACAGCCCCGGCGGCGCGGTGGACGACACGCTCGCCATCTACGACACGATGCGATTCATGAGCAGCCCTGTCAGTACGTACTGCCTCGGGCGTGCGTACTCCGGTGGCTCGGTGCTGCTGACCGCCGGCACCAAGGGCAAGCGCTTCATCCTGCCCCACGCCAAGGTCATGATCCACCAGCCCTACGGCGGCGTCACCGGTCAGGCCGAGGACATCCGCATCCAGGCCGAGCAGATCGGCAAGATGAAGGTCGAGCTCAACCGCATCATCGCCGACCATTGCGGCAAGTCGCCTGACCAGGTGCGGGCCGACAGCGAACGCGATAAGTACTTCAGCGCCGACGAGGCCGTGGCCTACGGCCTGGTGGACGAGGTGCTCCGCACGCCGCCGAAGGATGCGGTGGGAGTGATCCCGGGAGTGCGGTAGGAAAAGGGCCAAATGGCAAAGAGCCAAATGGCAAATCAGGAACCAAAAGCTCGACAACCCGGCACCTTTGGCCCTTTGGCCATTTGCCATTTGGAACTTTGAAATGTCCGGCTACCTCGTCCCCATCGTCATCGAGAAGTCCGCCAAGGGCGAACGCGCGTACGACATCTACTCGCGGTTGCTCAAGGACCGCATCATTTTCCTCGGCGGACCGGTCGGCGACGAGATCGCCAATCTGATCGTCGCGCAGATGCTTTTCCTCGCCAACGAGGACCCCAAGCACGACATCCACCTCTACATCAACAGCCCGGGCGGCAGCGTCTCCGCCGGCCTTGGCATCATCGACACGATGAAGTTCGTGCAGTGCGACGTCAGCACGTACATCATCGGGCAGGCTGCCAGCATGGGCAGCTTGATCGCCACCAGCGGCACCAAGGGCAAGCGCTTCACGCTGACCAACAGCCGAAACCTGATGCATCAGCCGCTGCTGTCGGGCATCATGGAAGGTCAGGCCACCGACCTTGAGATCGAGGCCCGCGAGATGCTGCGCATCCGCGACCGTCTGTACAGCATCTACAGCGAGGCCACCGGCCGCAGCACCGACCAGATCGCCAAGGACTGCGACCGCAACACCTGGCTCGACGAGACCGAGATGATGAAGTACGGCCTGGTTGACAAGGTGCTCACCCGCATGCCCACGCCGACGGGGCCGCGGACACGCGACGACGAGTGATCGCCGCTTCTGGCGGCGTGATTACCGGTGCTTGCGTGTCATCGCGCGGTCGATGTCGCGCTTGGCTTCGCGATCCTTGATGGTGTCGCGTTTGTCGTGCTTGGCCTTGCCTTTGGCGAGACCGATGAGCACTTTGGCGAAACCGTTCTTGAAGTACATCTTCAGCGGCACGATGGTCATGCCCTTGACCTCGGTCTGCTCGGCGAGTTTGAGAATCTCACGCTTGTGGGCGAGCAGCGACCGGACGCGGGTGGGTGCGTGCTGTCGTTTATTGCCCAAAGGGCCGGCCGGGCCGTACTCGCCGATGTTCACGCTGTGCAGGGTCAACTCCATCGGAGCGGAGCGAGCGAGGACATAGCCCTCCTGCAGGGAGACGTGGCCGGCGCGGACGCTCTTGACCTCGCTGCCGCGGAGCGCGATGCCGACTTCGACGGTTTCGAGAATGTGATAATCGAACCGCGCTTTGCGGTTCTCGATGTTGGCATCGTCGTAGCCGGGCTTGTTCTTGGCGGCGGCCATGGAGTCGATGGTACGGACACGCCCGGGGGTGCCGGGCGACCGACGCGGTGAATCCGAAAGCAGCGGGGGATGCCGGGATGGTTACGGCGCGGCGGGGTCGAGCGCCCGCGGCTCGCGGACTCGCAGCGAGGCGGGCACCAGCCGCACGCCGCCGCGGTCGATCTCGAGGCTGATGCCCCGTTCGCGGACGACGGCGGCATCGAGCAGCGCGACGCGACGGGACGGCGATGGCTCATTGGGGTCGGGCGGGACGCGCTCGACGCCGCCGATGCGAAGGGCGGGGTCGGCGACGTACGGCGAGATCTCGCGGCCCTGCTCGTCGAAGATGCCGACGCGTTCGACGTAGTTCTCGCGGGGGGGATCGCGATCGCTCCAAGGCGCCAGCGCGGCGACGAAGACCTTCTTCCCCGCCAGCAAAGGGTCGCCCGGCTCGATCCGTGTGAGGCGCCGGCGTTGATTCAGCGGCACGTCACGCACGCGTGCGTCGTCGGCCGATGCGATGTCGGCCGCGTCGATCGCCGCGCCGAGATCAAAAGCGCCGTCCTTCAGCGCCTCGTCGTCGACCCGGAGCAGGCGGACCGTGACGGGCGGGAACTTCATGCTCGCGGGGTCTCGCATCGCCTCGGCGAACTGAACGGTGAGGCCGGGCGCGTCGTTCTGGCGGGCGAGGTCAAATGTGGTGGGCAAGCGTTCGTAGTTGCAGCCGGCGAGCGCGAGGCTCGTGGTGAGGGCGAGGGCTGCGAGAGTGCGGGACATGGCAACAGAATAGCGAGCCGGGCGTGGGCCCGGCTCGCGAGAGGAACCATGTGATTTTCAGCGACGATTACTGCAGGTTGACCGGCATGACGACGTAGACGAAGTCGGCGCCGCTCTTGATGACGCCGGGCTTGTTGGGAGCCTTGAGCTCCATGATCACCTGCGGGTCGTTCATGACCTTGAGGGCGTCGGTGATAAACGTCGGATTGAAGCCGATCTCGATGTCGTCGCCCTCGTAGCCGGCCAGGCCGACCTCGACCCGGGCTTCGCCCATTTCCGGGGCGCGGCTGGAGAGTTCGAGCTGCTTGCCCTTGGACTTGAAGGCCATGCGCACGCCGCGGGATTCCTCGTTGGTGAGCAGGGCGGCGCGGCGGACGGCGCTGGAGACGACGTCGCGGTCGAAGGTGACCTTTTTGTCCTGGTCCTTGGGGATCACGTCCTCGTAGGGAGGGAACGTGCCCTCGACGAGTGTGGACGACAGCACGGCGTGGTGCGTCTCGTTCTTGCCCGTGGCGGCGCCGACGCCGAAGAAGACCTGGTTGTCGGTGATGGCGATCTGCACTTGGTCGTCCGGGTTGCCTATCAGACGCATCAGCATGTTGAGCGCCTTGGTCGGGACGATGCAGGAAATGGCCTTGGCGTCCTTGTCGGAAGCGCCGGTCAGGGTGGCACGGCACATGGCCATGCGGCGGCCGTCGGTGGCGACCATTTCCATCTTTTTGCCGTCGCGCTTCATGAGCACGCCGTTGATGGCGTAGCGGCTGTTCTCGCGGGCGGTGGCGAAGAGCGTGCGGGAGACGGTGGCGGCGAGGGCGCCGGCGTTCTGAGAGAAGACGGCCTTGGCCTTGTTGGCGTCGCTGCCAGCGATGACGCCGCCGATCTCGGGCACCGGCGGATAGTCGGCGACGTTGTAGCCGAAGACCTTGAAGTGGGCGTCCTGGCCTTTGATGTGCATCATCTCGTTCTCGGTCTCGAGGGTGAGCGTGGGCTCGGAGTCCTCGGCGGAGATGATCTGGCGGAGCTTGTCGGCGGGAATAAGCGCATCGCCGGCTTGCTGCACATCGACCTGGGCGAGCTTGAGGCGGAGCGAGATCTCGGCGTCGGTGGCGAGGAGGGTGAGCTCGCCCGCGTTGCCGCGCTTGATAGCCGAGAGCTTCACGCAGGTGAGCTGCACCTTGGGGGTGCGGGCGGCGACGGCGCCGGAGATCAGGTTGATGGCGTCGAGAAGCGCGCCGCGATCGCAGATGACTTTCATGCTTCCTCCGTGAACAAATAGATCCGGCTGCCGCGGGTCTGGGACCGGCGGGCCCGTTTGGCAAGTGTACCAAGTCTTGGGGCAGCAGTCCGGCCGGGCACGATGGCTGGGGCGATTTGTCCTAGAAACCCAGACAGCAACGCCGCCCGAAACGCCGCCGAGAACAACGCCGCCATGCCGGATCATGGCGTGGCGGCCCGCGGTTCGGACCGGAGGCCCGTGGCCGAAGCCACCGGGCAGTCTACAGCGTGGTTCCGGCCGGCGACGATCGTGAAGTGCTTCGTCTCGGCGAGGGTGTTGCGGTTGGGGTCGTCACGCGGGGCGGCGAACTGGTCGGAGTGCCCGTCGGGAAGAACACAAGCGGTGTCGGCGCGAAGCCATGACCGATCAGGTTGCGTTGCAGGGTTTGCGACGTGTTTTCGACACCTGCGATTGCAGCTACTTCACGCGGCGGCGCTCTGCCAGCCGGTCCGGTGAGGGCAACCGGACGTTGTGCGCCAGGCCAACCAAAGCCATCGCCCGGATGACGATGTAATTGATGTCGAGCTTCCACCAGGCAAGCCCGTGGCGTGCCGAGGTCGGAAACGCGTGGTGGGCGTTATGCCAGCCTTCGCCAAAGGCCAAGATGCCGAAGATGGGGTTGTCGCGACTCTCGTCGCGGGTTCGGAAGGGCCGTGTGCCCCACAGGTGGCAGACCGAATTGATGCACCAGGTGATGTGGTGCACAACCAGCGTGCGGACCAGGCCACCCCAGAGGAAGCCCAGCAGAGCCCCGGTCCACGTGCCGGTGAGCACGCCGCCGAGGACGGCGGGGATGATGAGGCCGAGGGCGACCCACATCCAGTACGTGCGGCTGACGAAGCTCGCGCCCGGATCGCTGAGCAGGTCGGGCACATAGCGCTCAAGGTCGCGCGGTGTCTTTTCGAAGAGCCAGCCGACGTGTGCGTGCCAGACGCCCCACACCACGCCGCGGATGCCGGTGGGGTAGTCATCGTGCCTTGCGTGGGGCGAGTGGGGATCGCCGGGTGCGTCGGAATGCTGGTGGTGTTTGCGGTGCTCGGCGACCCAGGTCGTCAGCGGCCCCTCGATCGCCATCGAGCCCAGCGCAGCCCAGAAGAAGCGGACGTACGGTCCCGCGGAGAACGACCGGTGGGTGAAGAGGCGGTGGAAGCCGGTCCCGATGCCGATGCCGGTCGAGACGTACATGCCGACCATGATCGCCAGATAGGTTCCCTGGAACGGCACATGCCACAGCATCGCGATCACCGCGGCCAATCCGACGAAGGGCAGGATCACAACGCAGAGCATGATGAGCCGCACCCGCGGCGGACACCCGCCCCCAAGTGCCTCAAGCTCGTTGTTCGCCGCGGTCATCTGCAGAGCGGCTTCGGGGGCCTCGATCAATCCGATCGAGCCGACATCGTGTTCGCGTCCCAGGGTGTGCTCCGATGCTGAACGCGCTTCAACTGATCGAACACGTTGGACCAAGCCGGCCCGGAAGCGGGCGAGCCGACGAAGCCGGGCGTTCGGGGATTCGGCTGCGAACTCCTCGGCATCCGATCGCAAACGCCATCGCGTCTTGAGTGTAGGAGTCGCGTGCCGCGGCGCTCGCGCGGGGCGTTTGGTTGCAGACGAAACTCCCCGGTGTCATCCGCGCCTATGGCGATCCCGACGATGCATGTGACGAGCGCGTTCCATGGGCCACGTTCCACGGGGCACCTTCCCCGTCATCATGAAACGTTCGTCGCGATTGTGATGGTCACGGGCGGAGCATTCTGTTGCATTCTTCTGTGAACGTCATGAAGTCGGAGCCGTCGACCTGGCGTCGCCTTTGCAATCGTCGGGGCAGGGCTCGACGCGGACGAAGAACGCGAGGGCGTTGGCCATGAGCCGGGTGACGTCGGCGCGCTGGCTCCGGGCTTGGGAGAGGGCTTTGGACGAGAGGGGAAGCATGCCCGGGTCGATGGGGTGGTGAGAAAGGATCAGAAAAAGCGGAAAAACGCGCGGGGCGGGAGGGCGGGACTGGAAAGGGTGATGGGAGCGGGCAAAGCGGGGACGGAACGCTGGAAATACGGTGCGCCGGGCTTGTCAACGGCTGTTTGTTTGCAGATACTCACCAGACCGACGGCCGCGCCGGCTTGGCGTTTGGCCGGCGGAGGGCCGTTCATAGGACCGCGCGGGTCGTCTGAGACACCCGAGCGTGGTCCGAACGAAGTCGTCCGACTCGACGTAGGTGGCTCCCCCATCGCCGACGCGTGTCGGCGGCGGGCTTGGTGTGTTTAGTGGGATTGCAATGGGGCGTGTCAGAGTCAGCTACGGAGGTTCGCCGCATGTCATTCGAAGCCGCCGTTCACGCGCAAGCTATTGAGATCGATCGTCTCGCGCTGGAGATGACCGCCGCCGCGGGCAGCGGGCATCCCAGTTCGTCGATGGGCATCGGCCACCTGGTCACGGTGCTGTTGTTCCACACGATGCGGTGGAGCCCTGATTACCCCGATTATCCGACCAGCGATCGGCTGGTGTTGTCCGAAGGCCATGCGGTGCCGGCGGTCTACGCCGCCCTGGCGAAGCTCGGCGTGATGTATGGCAAGGACCCCAACGCGCGGCGCAAGCTGACGGTGGACGACCTCAAGAACCTGCGCTCGATGAACAGCGAGCTCGACGGTCACCCCAACCCGATGGAAGGCATGCCGTTCTTTGATTCGGCGACCGGATCGCTTGGGCAGGGCCTGAGCGTGGCGGCGGGCCTGGCGGAGGGCGCGAAGCTCGACGGGCTGGACAAGAAGATCTATTGCATCATCGGCGACGGCGAGTGTCGCGAGGGACAGATCACCGAGGCGCTCGATTACATCATCGATCACAAGTTGCACGCTGTGCTGCCGATCTTCAACTGCAACGAGTACGGCCAGAGCGACCGCGTGAGCGGGCAGCAGAGCGCCGAGCGGATGGCGGCGCGGCTGACGGCGATGGGCTTTGAGGTCAAGGACATCGACGGGCACAACCCCAACCAGATCAAGAGCGCGTTCGACGCGTTCGCCAAGACGACCAAGCCGATGGCACTGATCGCGCGGACGGTCAAGGGCTGGGGCGCAGAGTCGATGCAGGGCGCGTCGTGGCACGGCAAGCCGGCCAGTGGCGACGCTCTCAAGAAGGCGCTCGCCGAACTTGACCAGAAGCGGATGGAGCTCACCAGCAGCCTGGGTCAGGGCGATGCGTTCACCATTGAGCCGCCGCCGGACATGAACACGCCGGATCTGGCGGTCGGCGACATGCCGAGCCTGCCCGAGGCGATGAAGGCGATGGACATGGAGAGCCTGTACCAGTCGGGCGTCATTGCGACGCGCCGCGCGTACGGCATCGCGCTTCGCGCCCTGGGCAAGGTGAACAAGAAGGTCGTGGCTCTCGACGCCGATGTGTCGAACTCGACGTTCAGCGATATGTTCAAGAAGGATTCGGCGAGCAGCGCCCGTTTCTTTGAGTGCAAGATCGCAGAACAGAACATGGTGGGCGTGGCGACGGGTCTCTCGGCGGCGGGCAAGGTTCCGTTCTGCTCGACCTTCGCCAAGTTCTTCAATCGCGCGTACGACCAGATCGAGATGGCGATCTACTCCGGGGCGAATCTGAAGCTCGTGGGCAGCCATGCGGGCATCACGCTTGGTTCCGACGGCCCGAGCCAGATGTCGATGCCTGACATCGCCTGGTTCCGCGCCTTTGCCACGATGAAGGACCACCGCGGTAACCCGGGCTGCTACATTCTGCAGCCCAGCGACGCGTTCGCGGCCTACGCCCTCGTTGGCGTGATGGCCGAGTACGAGGGTTGCTGTTACATGCGAACCCTGCGTGCCGACACCGAGTTCCTCTACAGCGAGAATGACGTCTTCAACCTCGGCGGCTTCCAGACCCTCGCCGAGGGCAAGGACCTGGTCATCGCCGCCAGCGGGTACATGGTGCACGAGGCCAACAAGGCTCTGGACCTGCTCGACAAGGCCGGGATCAGCGCCACGCTGCTTGATATGTACAGCCTGCCGTTCGATTCCGACGGCGTGCTCGACCTGATCAACCAGGCTGGCGGCAACGTGCTGACGCTCGAAGACAACTTCGGCGGCGGCCTGGGCTCCGCGATCGCCGACGCCCTGACCGAGAGCGGCGACGCCTTCAAGCACAAGCAGATGTTCGTCAAGCGCATCCCCAAGAGCGCTAAGACCCCCGACGAGATGCTCAAGATGTGTGGCCTCACGGCGACCGACGTCGTGAAGGAAACCAAGAAGCTGCTCGGCGTGGACTGAGCCCGGGCGGCTCTGGCTGCGTCCCGGCTGCGTGCTGGCGGCGTGGGCTGACATCTTCGAACGATCCCAACGCGGCGTCCAGCCGCGTTTTCATTGGTTCTCGGACTTTTCGGGCTGGATTCGATGCGTGCGAAACTGCTGGTTGACGCCGTTCGTATGGTCTGTCAGACCGGGGCGGAAGCGATGCTGCCGCGGTGTCGATGCTGATGCACGCGGCCCACGCGACAAGCCGGGCCGGATGGAGAGACCTCGTGGCCCGAGTGTGTTCGACTTCGCATCTTGCGCGTTCATCGCCGGTGTTGCTCGCGCTTGTCGCGGGCGCTGTTGCAGCGGTGGCCGAGCCGGCGCCGATCGAGCTGCGGGCGGCACGGGTGAAAGTGGGGGATGAGCCGAACCTTGTCCGTGAGCGATCGATCGCGGCGTCGGCTGTGCCGCGGATCCTGGTGCTCGACGGCCCGATGAGTCCTGATCGCGAGGCGTCGCTCGCGAAAGCGGGTGTCCGCGTCCGCGATCACCTTGGCTCCAACGCGTTCCTTGCGACGATCCCCGCCGGGTCGCCGAAGCGGCTTGAACGGCTCGGGTTCGTCACTGCGATCACGGACTTTCGTTCGGAGTGGAAGCTGGCACCAGAAGTCCGGGTGCGTGCCGATGGGCTGGCCCGTGGTGGCGACCAGGCTCGGCGGAGCGGTCGGACGTTCCGCGACGCGGCTCGGGTTGCCCTTGAGCGCTCGAACAGGTTGGGATTGATCGTGACGCTGATGCCGGGGAGTGACGTCGCCGCGGCCCGCACGCGACTGGCGGCGATCCGGGGCGTGGAAGTGCTCCGCATCGACAACGCGGGCGGGGATCTGCTGGCAACGGTCACCGCTCCCGCGGCGTCGGCCGGCGCGATCAGCGCTCTGCCACTGGTCCATTTCGTAGAGGAGTTCCCGGAGTTTGAGGACCGATTGACGAGTTCACGCTGGATCGTGCAGACCAACGTGTCGAACAGCACGCCGCTGTACGCCGCGGGACTCGACGGCAGCGGCCAGATCATGGGCATCGTCGAGGCGTCCACCTCGCCGCTGTTCACACACTGCTCGTTCGCCGACCCTGAGGGCGACCCGATCGGCCCGAATCACCGCAAGATCGTCTCGTACCTCGCCTCGGCTCCCCCGCGAGCGACGGGGCTGCACGCCACCCACGTCTCTGGCATCGCGATCGGCGACGCGGGGCTCGACAACGACACCCGCGGCGTGGCCTACGGGGCCCGCATGGCCTTTGCCAACGGTCTTGCGCTCAACGAGTCGGTGATCTTCAACCTCTTCAACAGCAACCGCAACGCGGGCGCGTTTGTGCACAACAACAGCTGGGGCAATTCGAGCACCACCGCGTACGACGTGACCTGCCGCGCCATCGACAACTTCCAGTGGCTCAACTCCGACTCACTGCTGCTGCAGGCCACCTCGGAATCCGGCGGCCTCACCAACCCGGAGAACGCGAAGAACAGTCTTGCGATCGTGGCGACCGGTGATACGCCCAACCAGGAGAACGTGGTGTGGGGCGGTCTGGGCCCGACGCCCGACGGACGCCGCAAGCCCGACATGGCCGCGCCGGGTAACGGCACGATCGCCCCGAGCAATTCCGGCGTCTGCGCGACGATCGCCCAGAGCGGCACGTCGATGTCCACGCCGATGGTCAGCGCGATGGGCGTGATCTATCGCCAGTACTTCATGCAGGGCTATCACCCGACCGGCGTTGCGACGCCGGCGGACGCGTTCACCCCCAGCGGCGCGCTGCTGAAGGCGATGCTCATTAACTCCGCCGTTCGAATGACTTCGCAGACGTCGTACCCCGACAACCGCGGCGGGTGGGGCCGTTTGCTCGCCGAGCGGGCCGTGTACCTTCCGGGCGACAGCCGCACGCTGGTGGTCCGCGACGCGCTGAACGCGAGCGCGGGCGCGCTGACGACTGGGCAGGCCCGCACCGTCCGCTTCGTCGTGAAGCCCGGCAGCGAAGACCTGCGGATCACCATGGCCTTCCACGATGCTCCGGGCGCCGCCAGCAGCGCAAACCCGGTCGTGAACAACCTCAACTTGTCCTCCATCGCCCCTGGAGGCTCGGCGCTACTCGGCAACGTCTTCTCCGGCGGCTGGAGCGCCGGCGGCGGCAGCCCCGACACGATCAACAACGTCGAACAGATCATGGTGCAAGCGCCGACGCCGGGCGTCTGGGTTGCTCGCATCGATGCGGCGGCGGTGAACGTCGGTCAACAGGGCTACGGACTGGTCATCACCGGGAACGTGGCTGAGGTCACGTGCGTGTGCGATCTCAATGTTGATGGCTTCGTGGACGACAGTGATTTCCAGCTCTTTGTGGTCGCCTACGACAACTTGCTCGACCCGCTGGGCGACTTCAACAGTGACGGCGTGACCGATGACGCGGACTTCTCGATCTTCGCGCCGGCGTACGACGCGCTGGTGTGTCCGTAGGAGGACGGAGGATGGAGGACTGAGGGCTTAGGACTTAGGGCTGACGAGTTCGGACTGAGGGACGAGGACTCGGGGGGCCGGGAAAGGCGCGAGTAGCGGCCACGCGGCACCTTGACACCTCGGCACCTCACCACCTTTCCGTCACTCGTCAAAGAACTCTTCCGCCGTGGTCTCGTCGTCAAACGCCACCGGCGCGGACTGATCGTCCGCGAGGATCGTCTCGTCGAACTCGCCTTCCGCGGCCACCCAGACCGCGTCCTGCTGCTCGTGCTTCGAGCGCGTTCCGCCGCGGCCCATACGCAGTTTCGTATTGAACTTGCCCGTGTCGATGAGCTTGTCGTCGTCCTCGCGTTGACGACGGGCTCGGACCACGAGGCGGAGCGGCACCTCGACAAACGGCGTTTCCTCGCGCAGGCGATTGATGAGGAATCGCTGGTAGTTGGGGCGGAAGAGCTCCGGGTGATTCACGACCATCGTGATCGTCGGCGGGTTGGTGCCGGTCTGGGCCACGAAGAAGACCTTCGCCTGTGTGCCCATCGTGTCGGTCGGGCCCTGGCGGGTCACGATCTCGCGGATCAGGCGGTTGAGCTTGCCGGTGGTCACACGCTCGCACGACTGCTGTTTCATCTCGAAGGCGAGCTCGATCGTCTCGCGGACGTTGGTGCCGTCGGCGCCGCTCATGAACGCGATCGGTGCGAATGCGAGGGCCTTGAGTTCCTTGCGCAGGTAGTCCTCGTACTTGCCGACGGTCACAGGCTTGTCGTCGCGGCCGATCTGGCCCTCGGCGAGGTCCCACTTGTTCACGACAATGATTGTCGGCTTCCAGCTCTTGGCCGCCACGGCCGCGATCTGCTCGTCGACCTGGCTGATCTTCTCGGTTGCGTCGATCAAGAGAAGGATCACATCCGCCCGCTCGATCGCCTTCACCGCGCGGTCGAACGCCCAGTGCTCGATCATGTTCTGGAACGACTTCTTGCGACGCACACCGGCGGTGTCGATCGCGATCATCGTCTTGCCTTCGAACTCGAAGCGGACGTCGATCGCGTCACGCGTGGTTCCCGCGATTTCCGAGACGATCACCCGCGGCTCGCCTGCCAGCGTGTTCACCAGCGTGCTCTTGCCGGCGTTGCGCTTGCCGACGATCGCGAGCATCAGATCGGCGCGTACTTCCTGCTCGGGTCCGATCGCCGAGTCGGGCGTGAGCTCGTACAGCGACTCGAGGAACTCGCGCCGCATGTAGTTGTTCATCGACGACACCATCATCGGCTCGCCGAAGCCCAGGCCGGACAGCTCGTGCGCGTGCGCTTCCCACTTGGGGCCGTCCACCTTGGTCGCGACGATGTGAATCGGCGGGCGCGCCGGCTTCTTGCCCTTCGTGGCTGCGTCGCTGCGACGCTTGGCCCCTTCGCGGCCCGCTCCCAGCTTGCCTTCCCGCAGCAGCTTCGCGATCTGCAAGTCGTGCGGCGTCACGCCCGCCTGTGCATCGACGGCGAACAGGATCAGGTCTGCACCCTCGACCGCCGCGGCGATCTGCGACTCGATGTCGTGCGTCAAAGTCGCGAGGTCGGCCCCGATCTCGTCGAAGCGTTCACCTTCCGCGGCGTACACACCGAAGCCGCCGGTGTCCATGATCTCGACCGTCTTTTTGGGGTCGTTCACACCCCGCGGACCGGTCAGGTCCACGATCGCGGCGACGCGGTCGCGGGTCACCCCGGGCGTGGGATCAACGATCGACACCTTCGACCGGGCGATCATGTTCATGAGCGAGGACTTGCCCGCGTTGGGGCGTCCGACAATAGCGATACGTGGAATGGGCACGGGGAATAGTAGGAGAAGGGATGAGGGACGCGGTTTGAGTCGGACGATGAGCCCTGAGCGTCTCCGCCGTGGCGCCGTTGCAACCGGCTGGCGACACACGTTGTTCCTTCAATATGCCAACATCGTGCTTCGTGTGACCCACCGCACGGGGCGAGGACGCCCCGGCTCGCTGTTCAACACGTCTGACCCTGGCTATCTCTCCGCGTTCTCCGCGTTCTCCGCGGTGAAATGCGTTCTCATTTCCGTCGCCGACGCGCCATGATCAGCATCGCTGGCAACCCCGCCGCCATCAGCGTGCCCTGGGGCGAATCCCGCAAAGGCCTCCACCGCGGCGTTGGATTCTCCTCCCGCAGATACCGCACCATCTCCGCCTGCTGCTTCCACGTCAGCACACCAAACAGATCGCCCAGCAACTTCAACCCGTCCCGCGGCTTGGGCTTGAAGTTCGTGCCGGTCGCGTACTCCTGAATCAGTGTCTGGATCCGGCCTTCCTGATCCGGCGTCAGTTCCAGTCGTCGTCCGATCGTCTCAAACCGCTCGCGCGCCTGGGCGAGCGACGCGTCGGTCGGGCGACGGATGTCGGCGAGCTTCTTGTCGCGTTCCAACTTCACCAGAAGAGCCGTGTCCGATGCCGCGTCTGCATCCAAGTCCGCAGACATCGCGTCCGGAGAACGCGCGGGGCCTGGAAGGCCCCGCCCCCTGCCCAAGGCGAGATCCATTCCTCGGTGCTGCTGTAGCCACGCTTCGCGGTACTCATCCACGATGGCGCGATAGTCGCCGCGTGCGTGCTCGGGCAGTGCGGTCTCGATGATCTCATCCAGCGGCGTCGGGTTCGCCCAGGTCGGCCGCGTCGCGCCGAAGCGCTGCAGCACGTCGTCGACCTTTGCATCTTCGCCGCTGGCGATTGTTTCCTGTAGCTCAAGAAGGATCGGGATCTTCCCCAAGCCGCCGGACATGACCTCGGCGACGCGCAGGCGAATCAGTCGGTCGATCGGATCGCGTTCCGCGGCGGAAAGCCGCAGCAGATCCACCGCCACGATCTCCTCGCGGTCCTCGAGCGATGCGAGCATGCCATCGGGCCCGATCTTGACGAGCGATACCCGGCGATCGGGCACGAGAACCTTCGGTCCGGCGAGCAGGCCCGGCTCATCCCCGAGCGACGCCGCCGCGGTTGCGGTGATCCCAGCCGCGGATCCAATGAGTCCGAAAATCGTCGCGATTGTCGCTGCTCGCATCGGGGGGCTCCTGAACTCGTGCTACACCGTATTGGCAACGACGAACGGTGCGTTGCATTGCCCGGCCGAAGCGACTGGACGCGAGCTTTGGCCCATGCCCGCTAGAACGAACTCTCGGCCGGCGATTCCGCGGGAATCTCGCCGGGGAGCTTCATCTCGAAAAGATCCAGCGGCGGCAACCCGGCCACCCGCCGCTCGTGCTCGAGGAGCCACCGTTTTCGCCAGACTTCTCCGCCGTACCCGCCCAAGGTCCCGTCCGACGCGATCACCCGGTGGCACGGCACGATCACCGCCACCTTGTTCGCGCCGTTCGCCGCACCGACGGCGCGGAAGGCGTTTGCGCTGCCGACACGTTTCGCCAGCTCGGCGTATGTGATCACCTCGCCGAAGCTGATGCGGCACAACTCCGACCACGAGCGGCGTTGAAACTCGGTGCCTTCCTGATCGATCGGCACGGTGAACCGCTGCAGGCGTCCTGCGAAGTAGTCTTTGACCTCACACTCGAGGGCCTCGAGCAGCGCGAGTGCGTTGTTTGCGGGCTTGCCTGAGGTGGCATCGGGCGCTCGCAGCTCGTGTGGCGGGAACCGCAGGGCGCGCACGCCGCGATCGGTCGTCGCCAACAGCAACTCACCCAGTGGCGAGCCGATAACGCGAGTGGCGATGGTCCCCCCGTTGGGCATGAGTTCAGTGTACCGCGCTGTGCAACGCGAACGGTGGGGGCGAACGGTGGGGGGCGAGCGGTCGGGGGTGAACGGTGGGGGCGAGGAGTCTCGGTGGGAAGTGGCAAAAAACAACCGGCGACCCCGAGGGGGTCGCCGGCGCTACGTTCGATTACGTAGGAGTCGGGCCGCGCAACGCGCGGGCTCCGTCGAGCCTGGCGCCTTAAGCGCGCAGCCCCTGCGTACAACGATCTATCACTGGATCACCTCCTTCACTGGAACACCTGCGCAGCCGTCGCGGTTTGTACTCCCGCCGCCGCTGGATTCCTCCGCGGGCCGTCACCCGCGGCACATCGCCCGGCAGGTTGCCCCGTGAGGGGACAGGCCAGACCGGTCGTTGGTGGTCTTGCCGGCACGGTCGTGCAGTGCACGTGTGAACCGGTTCGAGTCACCGATATTCCATTATCGCCGAAACGCGTTGCGGATGCAACAAAATTCGCGGGAGTTGAACGCGGGGACGCCGCACGGCGTGCGAACGAGGGACCGAGAAACGGTCAACCACAAGAGGCACAGAGGCACAGAGAGGGGATTGGCTCAGAACCAGCGGCCGAGAGTCCAAGCCGACACGCATGACGAGACAACCCGGCTGCCGCGCGAGAGCCTGCTGCTTTCCATGCCCCTCTCTTCTCTGTGTCTCTGTGCCTCTTGTGATACGTGCATCACTTGTACTCGTCGAACGCACCTGCCTTGGCTTGTTCATCGACGTACTTCTGAAACTCGCCCATCTTGTAGCTGATGAAGCAGAAGGCGTGGTGGAGCGTCAGCCACTCAAGGTCGGACTTGTCTTCGTCGAGGTCCTTGCGGAGGCGGTTGAGTTCGGCGAGCAGGGTTTCGGCTTTCATGCCCGATCGTTGGCGCGGGAGCACGGGAGCGACGGTGCTCCCGTGGGTGAGACCCCGGGCGATCAATCGAAGGTGATGAGCGGCGCGAGTCGTTCGAGGGTTTTGGTGCCGATGCCGCTGACGCGGTCGAGGTCTTTCAGGGACTTGTAGCTGCCGTTCTTGGCGCGGTCGTCGAGGATGCGCTGGGCCAACTTCGGACCGACGCCGGGGAGCGATTCGAGTTCAGCGATTGAGGCCGTGTTGACGTTGATCTTGGCCGGCGGGTTCGCCGCAACAGGAACTGCGGGCGGCGGGCTTTCGGGTTGGGCCGGGGCACCGGCGGGTGCCGGAGCCGCGGGTAACTCGGTGACGATCGGGCCGCCGGCTTTGGGCTTGGCTTCCGACCTTTGCGCGGCTGGCGCGTCCGGCTTCGCGACGCTCTTCACCTGTTCGGGCTTCGGTGTGCTGATCGCCGCTCCGGCGGGCGTCGCACGCGACGACGAGAGCGACCACGACAAGCCCACGGCCGACAACGCGACGACAAGGCCAACCCCGATCCAGCGGGCCGGGCCGTACGTCCAGTCTTCAACCACCGGAGGTTGGGACATGCGGGGGAGGATAGCAGAAATGGCAAATGGCAATTCAGCCCTTTCTTCCCCCGTTCCCTTGCTCGCAACAATCCCCTTCATGAACTACTACGACATGTGGGTGAACATCAAGGACTCTCGGAAGGACCTGGAGTTCGCCGAGGCGGTGCGGGCGTATCTGGACTACCTGAAGGGCCAGGGCATGATCGCGGGCTGGACGCTCAAGCGCCGCAAGTTCGGCTTTGGGCCTGAATCGCTTGGTGAGTTCAACATCACGGTCTGGGCGGAGAATCTCGCGCAGCTTGATGCCGCGTTCAGTCACGTCGCGACCCGCAGCGGCGAGGTGGAGCGGCTGCACATTCCTGTGTACGCCGCGGTGACGGACTTTAAGAGTGCGCTGTGGCGGGATTTTCCAGATCCCGAGCGTGTGCGGTGATGTAGCGGCGGGGATCGGTGGCGCGATTCGACCGGTTGTGCCGCGTGGAAGACGGAGGAACTCAACGTGTGCGATCCTGTGTCTATCCGAAGGCTGCTTGCGGTTGATGAGCGACAGATTCCAGATCTGGTCGATGTGCTCAGCGATTGCGTCGAGGGGGGGTGCGTCGGTGAGCTTCATGTTGCCGCTGACGCGTGAGCGGGCGACGGCATTCTGGCGCAAGGTCGCGGCGGGAGTTGCGGCCGGGGAAAGGGCGATCCTGATCGCGGAGGACCCGCGCGGCATCTGCGGCACGGTGCAGCTCGTGCTGGATATGCCGGAGAATCAGCCGCACCGGGCGGATGTGGTGAAGATGCTGGTGCATCCGCGGGCGCGTCGGCGCGGGCTAGGAGAGGCGCTGATGCGGGCCGTCGAAGTGATGGCAAGAGAGTGCGGGCGCAACTTGCTGGTGCTCGACGCCGTCATCGGCGGCGACGCGGCACGGCTGTACGAAAAACTCGGCTGGATCAAGGTCGGCGACGTGCCGCGGTTTGCGCTGATGCCGGATGGAGCAGAGTGCGGGACGACGTATTACTACCGCGACTTGGGGACGTGAACCCGCGACGCGAAATGGCAAATGTCAAAGCGCCAAATAGCAAATTCAAGGCAAAGGCACCGTGAGCCGGGCGTGCTTTGGCCATTTGCCATTTGCCATTCGCTATTTGCTATTTGCTATTTGCTATTTGCTATTTGCTATTTGCCCTCTCCCCCAACTCCCGCAGCAGCGCCTCATCAATCCCCAAGTACTCCCGCATGTGCTGGTCGTACGTCTCGGCGTGTTCGTCCCGGGAGAGGTCAAGCCGCAGTTCGTTGATGACCTTGGTGCCCTGGCCGATCCAGTCCTTCCACGTCTCGCTCGAGATGTTGTCGTAGATCCACTGCCCGATTGGCCCCTTGAAAGGCGGCCGCGCCAGCTGGTGCCCCGGCCGCCCCGTCTTCTTGCACACAAACGTTCCCGGCGGCAGCGCGACTTCTTCCTTCGCGCCCGCGACCTCGGGCAGCGGCACGTTGAGCTGCTTGAGCAGGTCCGCGATCGCCTTCTTGGGCATGAAGTCGCCCCGCTGGGCCGCGACGGTGTAGCCCTCCTTCAGCACCTCGGCGGCGCTGACGGTGTCGTTGCACTTGACGAACTCGGCGCCTGCAAGCTGATAGGCCTTGGACATGTCGCGGTTGGTGCGGAAGCAGCGGACGTAACTCTCCGCGGCGTCGCGATGCCGCCCCGCCTGGGCGTACGCCCCCGCGAGCGAGTAGTGCGCCATGTCGTTGGTCGGATCGGCCTGAACCATGTTCTCGAACTGAGCGATGCGCTGGGCGATGTCCATGGGGGAGGGTACGCGATCAGAGCAACCGGATGATCACCCAACCGCACCAGATCAGGCCCGCCCAGATGACCAAGAGGCCCACATTGATGAAGCCGCTGAGCATGGCAGTCCACAGCAGCGAGCTCCCGAACTCCCAAGGTGCAACCGACGGCCGAACACGATTCGAGAGCAAGTAGCCGGCCCGAACCAGAGCGACAAATATGCCCGCCGCCCAGCACCCGGGAATCACGATGATGACCAGATCGGGCGTTCCGCCAGCCCAGAGGATCACTGGCATGCCGAGCAAACCGGCAGTGGGGACACCACCCCACAACGCCCCTGACAGGATCGCGTTGATCTTCCACTCCCGGTCTCGAAGACGACGGATGTCCGCCGATGCGCCGCATTCCGGACACGTCCGACGCTGCTCGCCACTCAGGAAGAGTGGCGAAAGTTCGTAGCCGCAGTTTCGGCAGTAGAGCGGACGCATCACGACTGATGATACCGCCACGGAACATTTTGCTCGGATACTGGAACGTGTCGGGCTAGTACGGGAAGATCATGAACATTGCGACCACAGTCGCGATTCCCGCCGCAAGGCCGATGAAGGAGCCACAAAGGATGTGTAGCAAGATCGCGGGGATTGCGAATCGCATGACCCGCGAGTTGCGAGCGCTGGTTGCACGCAGATGGACCACAACACCCGCCACCAGACCCGACAGCAGGGCACTCCACAAGGGCGCACCCCAGAACACGATCGCAGCAAGAGAGTCGGACAGACCAACTCGCGTCAGGCTGCTCGCGGTGACCATCAGCGTCGGCGTCACGATCGCTGCGCACCACAACGCCCGCGCGGACCACAATTCGACGTTCGGGCAATCCGGGCTCAGCGGCAAATCCTGGCTGCCGCACTCCGGACAGCGATAGCTCGTTCCGCTGGGAACCGCGGTGACGTCATAACCGCATTGGCGACACTTGAAAGTTGCCACCCGGATGACATGATAAGGGCTACGGCGCAGTCGCGTTTCGCATCACGATCGGCCCGCGGCCGCGTGCGATCAGGGCGAGCGTCTTTTTCTTGGGATCGGCGACGCAGATTTGTTCTGGCCCGAGTTGAAAGACCAGCCTGGTGTCCGGCAGTACCGTGACGTACGCGATTCTCCAGTTGTCGAGGGCGTTCTCGTGCGCGATCTGGAGCAGCTCGCGCTGAGGTGGACCATCGTCCCAAAGATACGTGTCGCGACCGGCCCATTCACCGACCCAGACCTTCACGGACTCGGCAAGCCCCGGGAATCGTCGAGCATCGATGTCGCCGTACCACGCCGGTACACGTCCTTCGTCCGCCGTCGCCACGCTGCCCTTTGGAAGGGCCGCAACCCGCTCCGTGGAGTAGTTCTTCACGCTTGAGGCAAGCACCGAATCTTCATCCGCGAGAACCGCGAGATACGTCGCGTCTGGATAGGTTGTTTGCGAGATCTGTCGCCGGTGCGATCCATCGAGCCCGACGGCATGCACGCGGTCTGTCTGTGCATCGAGGTACCAGATCTCGTAGGCGTCGTCACCCGGGACATGCGGACCGGTTCGGACCGGCGTCAGCGTCACCAGAAGCGTTTGCGCACTGGCACGCGAGTACAACACCGCAAGACCGGTGTAGCTCACGGCGTTCGCTATCAGCAGAGCGGCGACTCCCCACCAGACCCGAAGACCGGCTCGCTTGGTCAGCCAGAGCGTGAGAGGAGCTTCAACGAGAAGTGTCAGAACGAACGCGGCGGCTGCGAAAGCCATAAGCCGTGCGCTGGCGTTGAAGATGTCGGGCTCACCGAACAGCGGGGCAACGAGATCGTTGAACCGGCCGCGCAAGATGAGTCCAAGCCCTGCGCTCGTGTAGTTGGCGGCCAGCATGATCCAGAAGCAGCGAGGCAGGCTCTGTCGGAGCACAGCCCAGACCAGCAACGCCTCCACCACGGCGATCACGATGTTGCCGATGCTCAGGTGTAGCAAAGGCATCCACATCATCGCGGTGCCGGCGTTGGCAAGAAGCGCCATCATGGGACTATACAGAACGACGTCGCTCGCGGTTTCCGTGGAATGGCCGTGATATCGTCCTCCGTGCCCTTCCCCTCCCTCGCCACCAACCTCGCCGGACTCGACCTCGCCTCGCCGCTGATTCTGGCCGCGGGCACGGCCGGCTACGTCGATGAGCTCGACGGCGTGACCGATCTCTCGTCTTCCGGCGGCGTCGGCGCGGTCGTCACCAAGTCGATCACCCGCGACAGCCGCGAGGGGAACGCGACGTGGCGGATCATCGAGCACAAGGCGGGGATGCTGAACGCGATCGGGCTGGCGAATGTCGGGCTGGACGCGTTTGGACGTGACGTCGTTCCCACGATCGACGCGTTCGTCCGCCGCGGCGGGGCGAAGGTCATCGGCTCCATTTCCGGCTTCTCGATCGACGAGTTCGTCGCGGTTGCCGCGGCGATGGATGCGGTCGAGGCGATCCCGGCCGTGGAGTTGAATGTCAGTTGCCCCAACGTGAAGCACGGCTGCGAGTTCGGCAGTGATCCGGCGCTCCTGAGCGAATTGGTCCGCGAAGTACGCCGGGTGCTCACGCGGACGCGGCTGTTTGTGAAGGTGTCGCCCACGGTCATCGGCCTGCGCACGGGCGCGAGCAAGGACTCGACCCGAAACTACCGCGGCGAGGGCGTCGTCGCCGTGTGCGAGGCCTCGATCGAGAGCGGCGCTCAGCCAACCGGCCCAAACCAGCGACCCGGGGCCGACGCCATGGTGATTGCCAACACCATGCCGGCGATGGCCATCGATGTTCACACCCGCAAGCCCCGTCTCTCCCGCGGCAGCGGCGGGCTCTCCGGGCCCGCGATCCATCCGATCGCGGTCAAGCTGGTGCACGACGCGTACACGGGCATCTGCCGCGAGACCAAGACGCCGATCATCGGACTTGGCGGCGTGACCGGTTGGGACGATGCCGCGGAGTTCATTCTCGCTGGGGCGTCTGCTGTGGCTATCGGCACGGCACTCTTCGCCGATCCGCGGGCACCCAAACGCATCGCCAAAGGCCTCGACGCTTGGGTGCGCGAGCAACGCAAACAGCACATCGCCGAACTCGTCGGCGCGGTGGAGTTGGCATGACCGCTGGCCTGCTTGTGACGCTGCTCTTCGCGTCGGCGATCGTCGCCGGCTTCGCGGGCGCGTTGACGGGCCTGGGCGGCGGCGTGGTGCTCATCCCCATCATGGTGCTGCTCTTCGGCATCGATTTGCGCTACGCCGTCGGAGCGTCGCTCATCGCGGTGATCGCGACGAGCTCCGGTGCCGCGGCGGCGTTCATCAAGGAGGGGTACACCAACGTCCGCGTCGGTGTGCTGCTCGAAGTCGCAACCGTTCTCGGCGCGATCGCCGGCGCCATCATCGCGGCGTACGTCAGCAAGGACCTGATCGCCGTCGTCTTCTCGTGCGCGCTCTTCTGGAGCGCGTACACCACGCTGCGGCCGCTGAAGCCCCTGCCGCCGGACACGCACCCCGATCGCGTGAGCCAGTACTTCCGGCTCGATTCGGAGTATCCGACCAAGAGCCCGGACGGCACGCCGACGATGACCGCGTATCGCGTGCACGCGGTGCCGGGTGCTTTGGCGATCATGCTCGGAGCCGGCGTCCTCAGTGCGTTGGTGGGGATCGGCAGCGGCATCGTGAAGGTTTTCGCGATGGATCGGCTGATGCGATTGCCCTTCAAGGTCAGCACGACGACGAGTAACTTCATGATCGGCGTCACCGCGGCGGCCAGCGCGGGCATCTACCTCCAACGCGGGCAGATCGAGCCGGCGATTGCCGCTCCGATCGCGGCGGGCGCTCTCGGTGGCTCGCTGATCGGAGCACGGGTGCTGCCACGCATCAAGACGCTCTGGCTGCGACGGCTGTTCGCGGTCCTCGTGATCTGTGCGGGTATTGAGTTACTCCGCCGCGTCATGCAAGGAGGGATGTGATGAGCGATCCCCGCCCTTCTCCTGATCCGCGTCCAACGCCACCTGCCGCCACGTCCGACGACCACGCGATGGAAGTGCGGCTGTCCAAATTGCTCACCATCGGCACCACGCTCTCCGCCGCGGTCGTGCTCGTCGGTATCGCGATGTATCTGTGGCGTCACTCCGGCGATCGCCTGGACTTCTCATCCTTCCGCCTGCACGCCGACGAACTCAACGCCCCGACAACGATCTTCTCCAAGGCGCTCTCGTTCGACGCCTTGGCGATCATGCAATTGGGCGTGCTGCTGCTCGTTCTCACCCCGGTCGCCCGCGTCGCCTTCACGCTGATCGCGTTCCTGGTCCGGCGCGACTGGATGTACGTCGTGATCGCGGCGATAGTGCTCGTTGTGCTGAGCCTTGGGTTGGTGGGAATCCGGATGCACTGAGAGCGGGCGTTACGGTCGACGACCATGGAGCCTCGCCCGCCAGGGCGAGGTCGTTTGCGCGTTCGTGTGTCGATGAGACCTCTCGCTTACGCGAGAGGCTCTACCCGGAACAGAACCGCGGCTATTGCCGCGCGTCCAGTTCCGCCCACCGCTCAAACAGCGTCGCAACCTTCGCCTGCGCCGCCGCGAACGCCCGTGAGACGTCCTCGAACTTCTTGTAGTCCCCGATCACGCCTGGATCGTTCATCTGGGCTTCAAGCTGCTTGGCGAGCTCCTCGGTGCGATGGATCTCCGGCTCGATCTCCGCCAGCTCGCGCTGCTCTTTGTACGTGAGCTTCTTCTTGCTCGCGGCCGGCGCGGCGACCGTCGCGCTTCCGCCACCCGGCTCTCCCGCCGATCCCACTGAGGCCGCTGCCGCGTTGCCTGTTGCCGACGGCTTCGCCTTCGCCGCCCGCTTGGCGGCTTGTGACGCCCGCTCCCACTGGGCGTAATCCACAAAGTGTCGCGCTTCGCCGTCCTCGCCGAAGCCGATCGCCAGGATGTGCGTCGACAACCGCGCGAGCATCGCGCGATCGTGGGTCACCAGCACCACCGCACCCGGGAACTCTTCCAGGCTCTCTTCCAGGACCTCGAGCGACGGAATGTCCAGATCGTTCGTCGGCTCGTCCAGCACCAGCACATCCGCCGGCTCGAGCATCAGCCTCGCGATGTGGATCCGCGCCTGCTCGCCGCCGCTGAGCGACCGCACCGGCTGCTTCAGCTGCTCGGCACGGAACAGGAACTTCCGCGCCCAGGTGTTGATGTGAAGCGTCCGCCCGCGATAGATCACGGCGTCGGAGTTCGGGCTCATCGCGTCACCCAGCGTCATCGCCGGATCGATCTCCGTGCGGTGCTGGCTGAACACCACCGTCCGCAATTTGTCCGCCCGCTTCACCGTGCCCGGCGGAGGTAGGCCTGGGGGCAAGTTCACAGCTTCTGCCGCCGCCTTCACCGCCTGCGGCGACGGCGCATCCGGTTGAATCTCGCCCGTCAGCACCTTGATCAGCGTCGACTTCCCGCTGCCGTTGCGTCCCAGCAAGCCCAGCCTCTGCCCGGGCGACAGCACCAGATCCACATCGCGGAAGAGCACCTTGTCGCCGTAGGCCTTGCTCACCGCCCGCGCGACGATCAGCTTCTGCGTCAGCCGCCCGGTCGCTTCCCAATCGATCGACGTCGCCTTGTTCGCGGCGTTGCGCTCCCGCAGCTCCGCCAATTCATCCATCCGCTCGTACGACGCATCGATGCGGCTCTTGGACTTGGTCCGCCGCGCCTGCGCCCCGCGCCCCAACCACCGCAGATCCTCGCGCACCTGATTGGCCAGCGCCTGCTCCTGCCGCGCCTGACCGTCCAGGAACTCGCTCTTGCGCCGCAGAAACTCGCTGTAATCGCCGTCGATCGCGAACAGCCCTTGCGGGTACTGCCGCGACAACTCCGCGATCCGCGTCGCCACGCTCTCCAAGAACTCGCGATCGTGCGTCACCACCACACTCGCGAACGGCCCATCGCCCAGCCCCGCTCCAAGGCCGTTCGTCAGCACATCCTCCAGCCAGTCGATCCCTTCCACATCCAGGTGGTTCGTCGGTTCGTCGAGCAGCAGGCAATCCGGCAGCTTCGCGAGCTCGCGGGCGATGGCGAGGCGTTTGCGCTGCCCACCGGAGAGCGATGCCGCGGGCTGATCGAGATCGACGAACCCGACGCGATCGAGCGTGAGCGTGGCGGCGAGCTCGGCCTCGTGCTCGTCGTGCAGGTGGGCCGGTGCGTTGGGCCCGCCGCGTTTCATGGCGAGCAGCAGTTCGTCGAGTACGGCCGATCGCACGGTCGCACCATCCGGGAAGCTATCCCGCTGCGGCACATACGCCACCCGCACCCCCTTGCGGATCACGACCTCGCCGGTGTCCGCTCGATCCTGCCCGGCCAGGATGCGCAGCAGCGTGGACTTCCCGCTGCCGTTGGGCCCGATCAGCGCCAGCCGCTCGCGGTCGTGCACCGAGATCGAGATCTCATCAAAGAGATGCCGCGACGCGATGGTCTTGGTGAGGTTGTTGGCGGCGAGGAGGGAGGGCATGCTGAGATCATGAAGCAGGCGGGCGGTTCGCCGTGGTCTGGCTTCGCCGCGGTCGGGATCGGGATGCATGACTCTACGCAGCGTGTACGTTCACGCGGGCGGTCACAGTGTGGCCGGAGCGACCGCGTGCTCAGCTTACGTGGCCCGTCACCGGTTCGTCGGAGTGAAACTCACCTGGACCGAATCCGGGTACACCTCGAACAGCACTGTGCCGCGGCTGTTGCGGTCGTAGGTCTTGTCGAGCATGAAGTTCAGCGATCGTTTCGTTCCGGTGGCCAGTTCCCACTCCACCGTCGCTTCGCCGCGGACCTCGCCGAGGAACTCGGTGAAGTCGCGCCGGTCGCCGGGGAGGATCATCCCCGAGCGGAAGCTCGAGTCCTTGAAGTAGACGTGCGAGTTCTGGAACGTGTTGTACGTGCGGTTCGCGACCGCGACGGTGAGCGTCGACGGGCCGAACCAGCCGCAGCCCGCGGTGCAGAGAGCCGCAAAGAGTGCAGCACATGCCGCCAGCGCGGCAACCGCGCGGACCGTGCCCGAGATTGTGCCGGAGCGGGCCACCGCCGAGAACATCGGACGGGCGGTCGCCCTGAATCGATCATCGTTGCGGCTTGCGGTGTTCCCATGCCGGGATGCGACGTTGCCGCCGCCTGCGGCTGCGGCGTCCGCGAGATCTCGGACGTTGCACGCCGCTCCGGCTGGTTTCACTTCACGGCCGGCGCGACGTCGATCACCACCGGCAAGTGATCGCTGACATCGCTCGATTCCGTCGTCAAGCCCATCGATGACAGCGATGCGGGAGTCAGACGCCGCGTGTCGAGCACGAACGACTGCACAATCGTCGCCGTGGCGTCGCTGTAGGTGAGCCAGTCGAGGCGGCCGGGCGAGAAGCCGGTGTTCCAGTCACGCCAGGTGTAGTAGGTGTTGTCGCCCAAGACGGCGGGGTCGGCGGGGGTCATGTCGCTGGCATCGAGATCGATGTCGGCGCGGAGCAGATCGAGCGGGTTGCGGCTGCCGACGAGGTTGATGTCGCCGCCCAGGATGCGGATGCTCGCCGCGTCGGCGCGGCTGGCCTGCTTCACGGTCTCGTTGATGGCTCGCGCTTCGGCGAGACGGAGTTGATCTTCTCTCGATCCCGCCCCGCCGCAGCACTTGAGGTGCATCGCGCCGACCAGCACGCCGCCGATGGGCGATTGAGCAACCGCGGCGACATAGCGCACCGAACGAGGTTTGCCCTCGACGAGCACTTCGGCCTTCGCGGTGGACGGCGTGATGGGGAAGCGCGACGCGATCGCGACGTCGCCGCGGCTGATGGCGTTCCATTCCTTGGAGCCGCTGCCGGCGAAGACAGTCTTCATGGCTTCAACCAACGTCTTGTCGTCGCTCTGCCATTCGGAGATCAGAAGCACATCGGGATTGATTGCCCGGATGATCGGGGCGAAACGGGCCGGATCGCTCGCCATTTTGCGCCAGACGTTCCATGCCATCACGCGGATCGTGCCCTCGGGCTTCGCGGGGATGGTTGCCTCTGCCAGCTTCGGCCCGGTGGCGATCGGCGGAAACGTGATGTCGAACGGTTCGCTATAGCCGGCGATGCGGCCGCCGGGGCGCCCGCCTTCACCCGGGGCGTAAATCACGAAGATGCCACGGCCCTTGCCGGAGGAGGCCATGCCGCTCTTGGTGAGCTTGGCCGCGAACGCGCGGGACATGCGGGCCTCGTACCACGCGGAGGCGTAAGCGGGTGAGAAGGTGAGATCGGATTGGTCCTTGGGAAGTTCGGTGCGGACGCCGTTCTTGTCGAGGGCGTAGAACTCGACGCCGCTGGTGACGGCGCCTTTCTCGGAAGTGGGGGAGAACTGGAGTTCGAGATCGGCGCCGATGGAGTTGAAAGGCTTGGGCGTGCGCTGGTATCCCGTGTCGTTTCGACCATCCACATCGAGCAGCAGGGCCACCGTCTCGTCGCTGGCCTGGATGGTCTTGGTGTCGGGCCCGACGCTGAAGCGGAAGTGGAGGTAGTGCTCGTCGGCGCGGGCGACGGTGCCGGAGGACCACTCGACCACGGCGCCGTCGAGGCGATCGCGGCTGGTCTCGAGACGCGCCGGCGTCGAAGAGCACGCGGCAAGGGCGAGCGGCAGGCAGAGGAACGAGCGGGCGAGCAAGCGGGCGGTGCGGATCATGGGGCAACTATCGCGGGTCTCGCGTCCGGATGCAAACGCGATCATCCCAACCAAACGAGCCCCGAGCGTCGGCCAGGGCGTGTCTCGACTTGGTGAAGAACGCATCCGCGCCCTCTCCGGGCTGGTCCTGGAGAGGAACTCGGACCCGCCTCGGAATAGACTCCGGACCCGGTTTCGAGACGCCGCATCGGGGCCGAGTCGATCGATTCTGCGGCCGGTGCGGCTGTCCCGCGACCCACCCGCGTCCCCTTGCCCGCAGTCGGCTTGGCCGACCCGACCGGATCGACGATACCGCACGACAGGAACGCAACTCGCATGGCGAACAAACAGCAAATTCTCGACGCAATCTACGGTGCCATCGACGATGTGAACGCGGCTCAAGGGTCCGAGAACCAGATCGCGAAGGACCCGAAGTCGGTGCTCTTCGGCCAGGGCGGCAAGCTTGATTCGCTGGGGCTGCTGACGTTTGTCCTGCAGGTCGAGCAACGTGTGCAGAGCGCGGGACATCCGAGCTTCACGCTCACGGATGAGAAGTCGATGGCGGACACTCCCACGGCGTTCCGAACCGTGGACACGCTGGCGGACTACGTGGTCGGGCGGTTGGGCGGATAAAGCTCAAAGCAGCAAAGCTCAAAGCTCAAATCAAACCTCCGAGCTCGCTGCCTTGATCTAGTGATTTGCTGCTTTGAGATTTGAGTTTTCCCATGGACCTCAAGACCCTCCACACCCTGCTCATCGCCGACCACACGATCGACCAGCTTGGGGCGATCCTCAAGAGCGATGCCGACGCGCCGGCGATCAAGACGACCGTGGCGCACTTCGACCAGGTGCAGCAGATCCTGATGAACCCGGCGCTGTCGTGCTGGAAAGAAGGCGCGAACGCGGCGGTGGTGTGGACGCGGCCGGAGCGGGCGATTGATTCGTTCCGCCGCCTGATGAACCACGAGCGCGTTTCACTCGACGAGATCCTCGCCGATGTCGACGCCTTCGCTGATCTGATCCTGCGTGCGAGCGATCGCGTCGAAGCGATGTTCGTGCCCACGTGGGTGCTGCCCTCGTGGTGGCGCGGCACGGGCGGGCTGGAGATGAAGCAGGGCAAGGGCACCGTCGGCGTGCACCGCGCTCTGATCGCGATGAACGCCCGCCTGTGCGAGAGGCTCGACAAGGCCAGCCGCGTGCACGTGCTGGACGCGTCGCGGTGGATGGCGAGTGCGGGCAAGACCGCGACGAACCACAAGCTGTGGCTGATGACCAAGGCGATGTTCAGCCTTGAGGTCTTCAAGGACGCGGCGGCGGACATCAAGGCCATCGTCCGCGGCGTCTGCGGCGTGTCGAAGAAGCTCATCGTGCTCGATCTCGACGACACGCTCTGGGGCGGGATCGTCGGCGAGAACGGCTGGGAGGGCGTCGCCCTCGGCGGGCACGACCCGATCGGCGAGTCCTTCGCGGACTTCCAGCGGGCCCTCAAGAGCCTGAAGCACACCGGCATCATCCTCGGGATCGTCAGCAAAAACGACGAGAAGACCGCGATCACCGCCATCCGCGAGAACCCGGAGATGGTGCTGAAGGAAGGCGATTTCGCGGGCTGGCGGATCAACTGGCAGGACAAGGCGACAAACATCAAGGCGCTGGTCGAAGAGCTGAATCTCGGGCTCGACAGCGTGATCTTCATCGACGACAACCCGGCGGAGCGGGCGCGGGTGAAGGAGACTTTGCCGCAGGTGACGGTGCCGGATTGGCCGGCCGACAAGATGATGTACACGCCCGCGCTGCACGCGCTGCGTTTGTTCGATCGTCCGAGCGTGACCGACGAGGATCTCGGTCGTACGGAGATGTACGTCGCCGAGCGGCAGCGCAGCGAGAGCCGTGCGAATGTGTCGATGGACGAGTGGCTGGCGTCGCTGCAGCTCAAGATCACGTTCGAGGCGCTCGGTTCGGGCAACATCAAGCGGGCGGCCCAGCTGTTCAACAAGACCAACCAGATGAACCTGACGACTCGGCGCATGACCGAGGCCGAGCTGCTGGATTGGACCAAGTCGGGCAAGCGGGCGATGTACGCCTACCGCGTCGCCGATCGCTTCGGCGACTACGGCCTGACGGGGCTGGCGTCGGTCGAGGTCGGTGCCGGCGGTGAGGCGATTGTGGCGGACTTCCTGCTCTCCTGCCGCGTCATGGGGCGCGGTGTTGAGAAAGCGATGCTGACGACGCTCTTGAACTTTGCCCAGCAGATGGGCGCGAAGAAGACGACGGCGAAGTATCTCGAGACCAAGCGCAACAAGCCTTGCCTGGATTACTTCAAGGACGAGTCGGGTTTGGCGAAGAACGACGCGAATACCGAGTTCTGGTGGGAGCACACGACGGCGTTCCCGATGCCGACGCACATCACGCTCGTCGAGGGCGACGGCAACGCGCCCGCCGCCGAGACCGAGGCCGCGCATGCCTGATGTTGTTCCAGCCAAGGGCGGCGAGGTGAAGCACGAGCAGGCGAGCCTGTTCGGCGACGGTGCCAGGGTGCATCATGTCGGCATGGTGGTGAAGTCGATCCAGGCCGCGGCGACGGCGATGGGTGTGCCGAACATCGAAGTGGTCCACGATCCGATCCAGAAAGTGCGGGTTGCGTTCGTGGATGTGGAGGGCGTGTGCATCGAGTTCATCGAGCCCACCGCACCCGAGTCGCCGGTGAACAACTCGCTGGCCAAGGGCATCAAGCTCGCTCATATCTGCTACAGCGTGCCTGATATTGAGGCCGCCGCGGCGAGCGCGAAGGCCAAGGGCCTGATGCAGATCGCCAAGCCCGCGCCGGCGACGGCGTTCGGGGATCGGCGGATCGCGTGGTTTTTCTCGGCGAATCTAGGGCTGTTTGAGTTGGTTGAGGACTCGCTTCGGCGCTGACTCGAAACCGTCGTCAGCACCAGTGGGACCGGCCTCCGGCCGGTCGGTCTGCATCATGGTCTGGAACAAACGGGGAGACGTTCGTCGCTGAAGACCGGCCGGAGGCCGGTCCCACTGGTGAAAGTTGATGTCCCATGAAGTCTGGGGATTCCAAGAGTCTGCCGCATTCACCCGATACAACATCTCCATGGGTTCACTCCGCGTCCAAGCTCTCACCGTTGCCGACATCGGCGATGACGGCCTGACGAATCGCTTCGACGATCCGCACGGCTACATCGCGCGCAACGACGCGACCTGGGCCCGCATGCTCCGTGAGAATCCGTTCGCGCAGCCCACCGATCTCGCCATCCTGCTCGCGGTCGAGGAGCGAGAGGGCCAGAAGCCCACGGTGGTGGGGCGGCTCGGGTTCTACGCCGGGCCGGGCGAGATCTTCGACGGCACGGGGGGCAAGAAAGACTTCCGCACCTTCTGGATGGACGGCTTCTTCCTCGCCGAGCAGCACCGGTCATCGGGCATCGGCGGCGTGATCATGCTGCAGGGCGTGGCCCGCTGCAAGTCGCTGCTGGCCTGCGGCGGACCGAGCGCGGATGCACAGAAGCTGTACAAGGCCGCCGGGCTCAAGGAGATTGGCCCCTTGAAGCGATGGGTCGCCTTCAACAGCGGCGTCGGCCCGGCCCGCAAAGCGTTCAAGAACGCGGCACTCGCCGCGGTCGCCGCGCCGTTCGCTTCGGTTGCCGCCAAGCTTCTCTACGCGACAAAGGGCGCGACCGCCAAGCCCTCGCGCTTGACGTTCAAGCCCGTATCGACCTTCTCGCCGACGCTCGATGCGTTGGTCGACCAGGCCGCCACGCAGCCGGGTGCGCTCAGTCGTTTCCCGCGCGATGCGCGGACACTGAACTGGGCGATGAAGTACCGGCGCGTCAAGGGCCTCGAGGTCTACGAGGGAGGAACGCTCACCGGGTATGCCCTGCTGAAGCGTTCCGTTCTGGATGCAACGCAGCACGGCTTGGGCCAGATCGTGGTTGGCGCACTGCTCGATTACTTCCTTGTGAACCCGAGCCGCGACAACAAGCGGGATCTCGTCCTCTTCACTCTTGGGCACTTCCGCACCGATCGCGGCGACGGCGACCTTCCCAGCGAGATGGGCCGCGTCGATGTCACCGAGTTCCAAGTGTTCGATGCGGACTTCGACGCGATCTGCAAGGGCTTCGGTCTCGTGCACGCGGGCGGGCTTCGGGTGCTCTTCCGACCCGCGCCCACGGCACCGATGACCGACGCAACGAAGTGGACGTTGACGCACGCGACGAGCGACATGCTGTTGATGACCCCGTAGGGATTTCACCACGGAGGCACAGAGACGCAGAGAAGAGAATTCAACTCAAAGGGCTCGAAGGGCTCAAGGATCGAAAGAGGAATACTCTGTGTGAAGACTCTTTGTGTGGAGTGAGTAAAAGGTCCCGGGTACGAAATGCCTTGTACCCTTCGAGCACTTTGAGCTCTTTGAGTTAAAAAATCTTCTCTCTTCGTCCTCTCTGTGTCTCTGCGTCTCTGTGGTGAATCCCCCAACCATGACCCGAGTCATCATCAACGCTGACGATCTGGGCCTCTCGCAGCGCGTGAACGACGCGATCTTCGGGCTGATGTCGCGTGGGCGGCTGACCAGCGCCACGATCATGGCTGCGGGACCGGCGGTCGAGGACGCGTGCCGTCGGGCGAAAGATCTGCCCGGCTGCTCGTTCGGCGTGCACATGAACCTGACCGACCTCGTGCCGATCACGCGAGATGACGCGCTGAGCCCGCTCCTGAACGATCAGGGCGGCTTCGCCCGCAAGGCCCGCGACGCGGCGTACACGCCGTCGCTGCTCGCCGCGGTGGAGCGGGAGTGGATCGCGCAGATCGAGAAAGTCCGTTCGCTTCTCGCCCCGCACGGCGTAGCGATCAGCCATCTCGACAGCCACCATCACGTGCACACGCATGCGCCGCTCTTCAAGGTGCTCAAGCGCGTGCAGCGTGCCACCGGCATCCGTCGCGTGCGAACCACGATGAATCTCTATCACCCGACCGACCCGCTGGTCGGCGGCGTGAAGCAACGGGCGAAGAAGAAGCTCTGGGACATGGGCCTTCGCTGGTCCTCGCCCCGCACGCGATGCACGGATCTCTTCACGTGGTTCTGGATTTACCACGATCTCTTGCCCAACGTGCCCAGCGCACGAACGGTCGAGCTGATGGTGCACCCGGGATCGGATGACCCGATCTTCCGCCGCGAAGAGGAATTGATGGACACGCCGTGGGAGAAGCGGGCGAGAGGGCGGATCGAGTTGATCTCGTACAACAGCCTGTAGTCCGTGGGACCGGCTTCCAGCCGGTCGGCTTACGTCCCGCGGAGGCGGTCGCGGATCAAGGTCGCCCGCTCGATGCGGCGGTGTTCCTGATCCAAGTCGCGGCCGACCACACGTTGCAGGTGGGCTGGCTGCACCAAGAGCCACAGCAAGCTCGCGGCCTTGGCGTTTACCTCGTCGATCAACCCCAGCACGACGCCGAGGCGGACGAGGCTGAGCAGTTGCATCGCCTCGTCGGCGCCGATCATGCGGGCGTGGCGCAGGCAGCCGAGAGCGCGATAGACCTGATCCTCGAGTGCGACGCGGCGTTTGCCCAGCAGGTTGCGCCGAGCCACCCGCTCGTACTGCACGACCTCCGGGATGATCGCGTCCTGCAGGTCAGTCAGAATCGCGCCTTCGGGCTTTCCGAGTGTTGTCTGGTTGGAGATCTGGTACAGGTCGCCGACGGCGTCGCTGCCCTCGCCGAAGAAGCCGCGGACGGCGAGGTTCATGTCCGTCGCGGCCCGCTTCACTTTGTCGATATCGCCGGTGATCTTGAGGGCCGGCAGGTGGAGCATCACGCTCATACGCATGCCGGTGCCGACGTTCGTGGGACACGCGGTGAGGTAGCCGAACTTGGGGCTGAAGGCGTAGTCCAGCCCGGCCTCGATCTTGTCGTCAATCGCGCTGGCGGCCTCCCAGCAAGCGTCGAGCGCGAGGCCGGCACGGATCATCTGCACGCGGAGGTGGTCCTCCTCGTTCACCATGATCGACAGGCGCTCGTCGGGAATCGAGATCGCGACGCCGCGGGGCTCTTCGGCGGCGGCGACGGGTGTTCCGGCGGTGGGGGCCGGCTTGCCTTTGGCGTGCTGCTTGGAGATCAGATGGCGCTCGACCAAGAGGTTCCGCTCGATCGCCGGTGACTCATGCAGGTCGACCCACATGATCCGCTCGGAGAGTTTGGTGGACAGGATCCAGTCGCGGCAGGTCTGGAGCACGGCCTCGCGCTCGTCGCGGGTGGCCTTGTGCACGAACGGGTGACCGGCGAGGTTGCGGGCCAGCCGCACGCGCGACGAGATCACGACATCGCTGGAGCCGCCGGAGTCGCTGAGCCACTCGGTGACCGCGAACCCGGCCGCGGGGTCGGGCTGGCCGCCGGGAGGCGGTGCGGGGTTGTCGGGGCGGTTGACCATGTGCTGGGCGATTGCAAGAGCGAGGTCGCGAGCGTCAGGGCTCGGAGCGTTCCTGCACTCCCTTGGGTTTGGGGATGATGGTGATGTCGACCTTGCGGATCTGATCGCGGAGCCGGGCGGCGAGTTCGTACTGCTCGCCGCGGACGGCCTCGTCGAGTTGACGTTGGAGAACTTTCAGGCGTTCCTGGCGTTCGCGGATCTGGGCGCGGGCGAGGGCCGCCTCGGTTGCGGCTTCGTCCTCGCGTCCCGCGGCACGGGCCGCGATCCGCTTGGGCACCTTGCCGGCGTGCTGGGTCGCGCCCTCGTGGGCACGCTCGATCAGCGGGGTCAGCAGCGCTTCGAACGCCTTGTAGCACGCGGGGCAGCCGAGCAGGCCGGCCTGGCGGAACTGATCGAACGTGAAGCCGCAGCCGGGGCACGCGGCGATCCGCGGCTTGTGCACGTGCTTGGGCTTGGCGCCGACCTCGGCGTCCTGGGTCATGAACTTGGTCAGCAGTTCGCCGAGTGATGCGCCCGCGATGCCCTCGCCGGCGGCGCAGGCTTCGCAGAGGTGCTTCTCAACCTTCACGCCGCTGCGGACGGTGACTTCGTGGACAGTGGCGTCGTTGTCGCAGCGGTCGCACTTCATGGGGCACCTGCAGCGTACTCGATTCGTGCCTTCTAAACCAGTGGGATCTGCGCCTGTCCCCAAACAGTGGGACCGGCCTCCGGCCGGTCTGCTTTGTTTTTTGACCCACCTTCGAACGGTTCCGCTGATGGTGATGCCAGGCCTGGTTCGTTGACCGGCCCGAGGCCGGTGCCACTGGGGCTCTTTGGCACAAACAAAAACCCCGACGAGATCGTCGGGGCTTGGATGCTCAGATTGGCAATCGGGCTCAGTTGGCGGCCTGCTTCTGCTGGCGGGTGTAGCCGTACTTGCGCTTGAGGGCCTTGACGACCAGGCCGGAGCGGATGGCCTTGGTGCTGACGAGGACGCGCTGGGTGCGGCCGTCGACGACGGCGACGACTTCCTGCAGATTCGGCTTGAAGTCACGCCGAGTGATGCCGGTGGGCTTGAGACCGAAGCCGCCCTTGGCGACGGCCTGGCCGCGCCAAGCCCGCTTCATGCCCATGCTCTTCTTCTTGCCGGTGAAAAAACAGGTCTTGGCCATTGGAGGAATCCTGAATCAAGCCGCCGCTCCCGCGTCCGGCAGTTGCCCGGGACGGTCGGCGGTGGGTCAGGATGATAGGCGGGAGAGGTGAGGAGGGAAAGGGAAGAGATGCGACTCGCTGAGCCGGAGCGGGTCGCGGTTCTGCGAGCCAAATCAACCCTTCCCCCTGCCCCTTCCCTCCGGGAAGGGGGGGGGCGTCAGGCGGTTAGGAACGAGTCAGGTTCTCGCGGCTGAGCATCACTTCCAGCGTCTGGGCCACCAGATCGATCTCCCGCATCGACAAGTCGTTAAAGAACGGCAGAGCGATAGTCCGCTGGCTGACGGTCTCGGCGATCGGGAACATCCCCGGCTCGAAGCCGAACTGTTCGCGATAGAAGGGCTGGAGGTGGATGCAGGGGAAGTAGTCCCCGGCCCCGACGTCGTGGTTCCGCAGGCCCTTGATGATCCGGTCGCGCTCGACGCCGGTGTACGAGGTGGCGAGGCGGACGACGAAGACGAACCACGACATCACGCTCGCCGGGTCGATCGTCGGCATGATGAGGTGCTTGTTCCCGCCGAGGCGTTCGATGTAGGCCTGGGCGACCTTGGAACGCTTGGCGAGGATCTCGTCGAGGCGGTGGACCTGGGCGACGCCCAGGGCGGAGTTGATCTCGCTGAGGCGGTAGTTGTATCCGAGGCGTTCGTGCTTGAGCCACGAGCCCTGAGCGGTGCCGCCGGTCATCGAGTGGCCGAGCGGGCGGCCTTGGTTCCGCATGGAGCGGCACATCTCGGCGAGGCGGGAGTCGTCGGTGACGATCATGCCGCCCTCGCCGGTGGTGATCTGCTTGTTGGGGTAGAAACCAAAGACGCCCGCGCGCCCGAAGGTGCCGGCCTGGCGGCCCTTGTGGAACGCGCCGAGGGCTTCGCAGCAGTCCTCGATCATCGCGATCTCGTGGCGGGCCGCGATCTGGGCGTACTGGTCCATGTACGCGGGATTGCCAAAGGTCTCGACGGCGAGGATCGCCTTGGTCCGTGGCCCGATCTTGCGCTCGACCTGGGCTGGATCCATGTTCAGGGTCTTGGGGCAGATATCGACGAAGACCGGCGTCGCGCCGACGAAGAGAATGGCATTGCTGCTGGCGACGAACGAGAAGGGCGTGGTGATGACCTCGTCGCCGGGGCCGATGTTGAGGGCCTTCATGACGAGGTGCAGGCCGCTGGTGCCGCTGTTGACGGCAACGGCGTGGCGGACGCCGACGCGTGCCGTGAGGGCGGTCTCGAAGCGTTCGACCATGGGGCCGATGGAAAGCCGCCCGGAGCGGAGCGTCTGCAGGACCATCTCCTCCTCGAGGTTGGTGATGTCCGGACGCGAAAGTGGAATCTCGACGTGACCCATGCCAGAACTATCGGACGGTGAGGGCGGGGAGGCGAGTGAAGGCGGGTAAAAAGGCGGGGGACGCCTCGGGGGAGTCTGAGACCCTGGGACTATTGGTTGCCGCCGATCTGGCCCGAATGGAGTTTCGCCGTTTGGCTACCGCACTCTGGGCATGAGCCGGAAACTCCGATCGGGTAGGAGCAGTTGGGGCATAGGCCCCTTGTCCGGCGATTGGCGTGCAACACGATTCGCAGCAGACGCTTGACGCCGAGTGTCACCAGACGCACGGCGTGAAAACCGACGAGCAACATCGCTCCGTTACCGAAGATGCCCGTCCAAACAAAGCCGAGTGGAACGACCGATGTGTAAACACGGTTTCGCGGCATGCTGGCCGGCCAATCCAAGTGCGTCGATGCAATTGTCACAACGCCTTGATTCTGCGCCGCCCGCATCTGCAAACATCGAAACGGCCAGCCAACGCGGGTATCGGTGTAGAGTGTTCCCCGCGGCGACTCACCCGCTTGCATCTGCGCGCAGACGGCCCACGCAGGGCAATACGGCTTCGGGGCATCAACGTCCTCAAGCCGAAACGTCTGCGAGTTCTGTGGCGGTCGAGTTGCACTGAATGCCGTGGTGAGGAACCAGTTTTCTCCGATCGCTACTGTCCATTTGGGGTTGGGGCCCGGTGCGAGAGCCTCGGGTCCGAACGGCAAGATCAAACGCGTGTTCCCAAACGCGCACACAACCACATTGAACGCAAGGCCAATCGTTGTCCACGCAATCAGCGGAAGCGCCAGTCTTCGTGCGAAGGCTGAGAGCAATCTCTTTAGCATCTGAAGAAACTCACTCCCACGGGCAAAGAGGCAGCCAGCCCAGATCTTGAGTGGTCACGATCGCACCCGCATTCGTTCCGATGGCACCGAGCGAGCAGTCTGGTGTCGGCGGGCAAGTGTCTTCGGTGGCAAGGCAATACGCCTCTTCAGTCACTTTACGGGTTTGCGTTTGGGTGCACAGCGTCGTCGTGCAAGTCCAGTCGACCGCCACCCGCGTAACTGACCTCTGGTCGAGACGGAAGCGTGTGTACCAGCACGCGATTGCGGAACTCGCGGCAAGTTGGCCGCGTCGCAGGAACGTCCAATTCGACGTCGTCCCGATCACCCACGGTGTCGGGGGCGTTGAAAACACCCACGGCAAGCACGGGCATCCGAGCGCAGTCATCTGAGCGATGTAGTCGTCCGCCGCTTCCTGAAGATCACCAGTCGTTTCAAATGTTTGCGATGCGATTGCACTCGAGTACAGATATTCCCAATCGCACCCGCCCTCTTCTGGTGGAACTTCACCCTCTCCGCCTCCATCACCAAGTCTCGCGGCGGCGTAACCGGCGGAGACTAGTTCTTCGACAGCTTCACCCGGTGCTGGCGTGGATTCGAGCAGTGATTGCAGCGGGTCGTCCGCGAACAGTCCGCGCGCCATCGGTGCTGGAGCTTCGCTTTCCAACGATCCCAGTGCTTGATCCCCGATATCAAATGGCAGATTCGTCAGCGACTCCTCAGAGACGGAGAGCGCGGTCGCGACGGATCGAGCCGCGAGGGCTTGATCGCCGAGGTACCAGCCAGCCGACGACCAAGTGCTCCCAGCGCCGCTGCCTTGCCGCTCCAGCCACACCGCGTTAATGTTCTCGCCCACGGTCGTGCCGGGCTTGGCGAGAGCGAGGAAGCCAACGACCGTGTTGCTGGTGTCGAAGACCGGGGTGTACGTCCATCGGCCTCGCGAGAAGTGGCCTGAGCCGAAGCGGTGGTCAGCGGCACTCGCCACCGTTGCGGTCAGCAAAGACACACACACACACACACACACACTTTCATGTTCATCATGGCATTGTCTCCCAACCCGACCACGAGTGACTTGAGACTACCCGCGCCTTGCATCACTCGCAAGCCCGAATCGGACAAGAGACTTGCAGATTTTCCTCCTGTGGATAAGCCCACCAGCAGGGCATGACACAGAACTGTGGCGGCAGCGATGTATTTCACACCGCATCACCCCTCCCGCTCACCTCATCAACCGCTCAGCTTCCCAGATACCCCTCGTCCTTGAGCGCCTGAACAATCTGGTTCACAATCGGCCCGCTCACCTTGCCGCCGCTGCCGCCGTATTCCATGACCACGCTGATGATGTACTTGGGGCGCTCGTTGCTGCGGCCGACCATGACGACGAACCAGGAATGGTCGCCGGAGCGGACGACTTCCGCGGCAGTGGGGCCGAGGCCGTCGTGTTCGTCGTCTGACTTGACCTTGAGATCGGGAGCGGCGGCGGTGCCGGTCTTGCCATAGACGCGGACGCCGGGAACATTGAAGATCGGGTCGCGCACGCCATCGATCGTGAGATGGTGGCCGGTGCCAAGGTCGTCGCCGACCGATCCTGCGAGGCCCTCCATCGCGTCGCGCACGGCCCAGGACGGCAGTTCGAGATCGCTGCTGGCGGGCGTCGCGCGGTTGGCGATGATCTTCGGCGGCACGCGCACGCCGGAGCGGGTAAGCGTCGCATACGCATTGGCGGCGTGCAGAGGCGTCCACGTCACCGGTCCCTGACCGATGCCCATCTGAATCGCCTCGCCCATGTTGATTGGGCGCTTCGTGCCGTAGACCTCGAGCGAGCCGGGATACTCCGCGCCGATGCCGAGATCGAACGTGCTGCCGACGCCGAAGTCGCGAAAGACATCCGCCGTTGCGTCGGGGCCCAGCCGCTTGCCGAGCGTGTAAAAGAAGATGTTGCACGAGACCTTCAGCGACTCCGCGGCAGTTGGAGCGTGCCCGAGCTGCTGAGTGTGCGTCTGGTCGAATCGCTTGTAGATCCAGCAGCGCAGGATGTTCGGCTCGTTCGGGAGCAGGTGCCCGGTGCAGTCGATGGTCTGGCCCTGCAGGAAGTTCCCCCGTTTGGCCGCGCCGGTCAGGATCAGCGGCTTGACGATCGAGCCGGGCGGATAGGGCTTGGCGATCGCGCGGTTGAGGAACGGCACGTTGACTTTGTCGTCAAAGACGGCGTCGGGGTTCTCGCGGATGAGCGTGCGGGAGATCTCGGGCATTGACGCCATCGCGAGGATGTCGCCGGTGTCGACCTCGAGCACGACCGCAGCGCCGGCGAGCGGCGTGCCCTTGGGCATCGTCGGGCTGGGCGTGCCGTGCCAGTCTTGCACGACGGCGAGCCCGGCGGCGGGCGACATGATCGCCTGCACGCGGCCCTGCAGCATCGCGTCGATGGTGAGCGGCACGGGCTTTCCGATCTCCGCCGGGAGCATCTCCAGGCTCTCGGTGTCGAGGTGCTTGGTGCGCAGGCCGCGGAGCCCGCGCAACTCGGCTTCCAGCGATGCTTCAACGCCCGCGCTGCCGACGCGATCGCCCTCGCGGTACTCGCCGCGATCGACGCCGGATTCGGTGAGCACCCGCTTCGAGAACGTGCGGTCGTTGGCGAGCAGGTTCTTGCGTCGTTCGACATCCTCGCCAAAGACCCGCGGGCGCATCCAGCCGAGAATGTGTGCGCCCACTCCTTCGACCGGGATCGAGATGGTCTTGTCAGCCCGCATCGGCAGCGGGAATCGGGAGAGATCGAGCGAAACGGTCTGCGTGTCCAGCGGGTATTCGCGGTCGCCGGCGTCGATCACCCGCACGCCAGCGACGCGGGAGACGAGCAATTTCTCCGGGGCCACGCCTTCGATGAGATCGGCGGCCCCTTCGAGCTCAACTTTGTCTTCCGCGATGAGTTGCAGTTCGAAGGCGACCGAGTCGGGGATGTGCCGCAGAATCGTGACGGGCCTGAGCTGCTCGGCGATCGGCTTGCTGGCCTGAGTCTCGATCTTCTGAAGGTCTTCGGGCGTGAGCGGTCGCTCGGGCTGACCTTGTTCGCTGGTGGTGGCGGCCTTGATCGCGTCGCTGCGGCGACGCTCGCGGATGGCGTCGTAGAGGGCATCGACTTCGGCTACGGCGGCGCGGGCTTTGGCGTTGAGCTGGTCGCGATCGATCGCGCAGACCCGGGCGACCTCGGCGAGTGCGCGGTCGGCCCGCTTTGCGTACGCCGCGGCGAGCTGCTCGATGAGTTCCTCGCGCTGGGCTGGATTGAGTTCCGCCCACTGTGAGCGGTTGCTGCGGGCGAGCTGCTCCGCCGCCTTCCGCGGCCAGACGCCCTTGAGCACTTCGTAGTCCACCGCGACGTCGTAGCTGGGCCGGTCCTGGGCGAGCACGCGGCCCTTGCGGTCGAGGATCTGCCCGCGGACAGAGGGCGTCCACTGCCGGGTGATAAGGCGGGCTTCCGAGGCCCGGAGCAATTCGGCGTGCCGGGTGGTGGTGAGGCGTGCGGTCTGGATGAGGGGCAAGGCCAAGCCGGCCACGGTCAGCGTGCCGATGAGCAGCAAGCGCCGGTGGAACATCCTCGGGATGAGATTACTGATCGGCATCGGCGCGCACCCTCGGCGCGATGGTATCGGGTGTTGGGACGAACGCCCGTGAAACGTTGGCGTTCACTGGGCGGGCACGACACCAACAGCGAGCCGGGGCGTCCCCGCCCCGGCGGTGGACGCGTTCGAAGTGATCCAACGCGGTTCTGTCAACGACGACCGCTCCGCCGGGGCGGGGACGCCCCGGCTCGCTCGATGAACTTCGTTGTCGGAGTCGCGAGCACGGCCTGGCCCAGAGCGGCCAGGCACTGGCACCCGGAATGGGAGCACCCTCCACGATGCGGGTGGAGAAACACCCTGCCCCGACTCCCCTAAACTTGGCCCTTTCCCACGCACGATCGCGTCGCACGACGCTTTTGGAGTCCGTCATGTCCGAAGCCCCCGCCTCCACCCCCTCGGCCCAGCCCGCGAAGAAATCGATGGACGCCATCATGGCGCTCTGCAAACGCCGCGGGTTCATCTACCAGACCTCGGAGATCTACGGCGGGATCAACGGCTTCTGGGATTACGGCCCGCTGGGCGCCCAGCTCAAGAAGAACCTCCGCGACGCGTGGTGGCAGGACATGATCCTGAACCCGTGCTGGGGGCGCAAGGGGCCCAATGGGAATCGCGTGCGGTGCGTGCCGCTGGAGACTTGCATCATCCAGCACCCCAAGGTGTGGGAGGCGAGCGGGCACGTGGGTGGGTTCAATGACCCGATGGTGGATTGCAAGGAATCCAAGGGCCGCTACCGCTACGACCACGTGCAGGTTTTCGTGCCCGAGAGCGGCGACGCGGGCGACAAGCCGGTCTTCGCGTACGTCGGCGATCAGCCCAGCGAGGCCAAGCAGCGCAAGAAGGCCGAGAAGACCTTTGGTGCGATCAAGAGCGTGACGCTCTCGTCGATCCCGCAGCCGTGGGCTCGCGTGATTGGACCCGACGCAGAGAAGCCCGGCACGCTGACCGAGCCTCGCATGTTCAACCTGATGTTCGACACCATTCCCGGCGCGATCCGCGACGAGGCGAACAAGGCGTACCTGCGTCCCGAGACGGCTCAGGGCGTCTTCGTGAACTTCAAGAACGTGGTGGACACGACGCGGGTGAAGCTGCCGTTCGGCATCGGCAACACCGGGCGTTCGTTCCGCAACGAGGTGACGCCGCGAAATTTCACGTTCCGTTCGCGCGAGTTCGAGCAGGCGGAGCTGGAGTTCTTCTGCCATCCCGATGAGAGCGTCGAGTGGTACAAGTTCTGGCGCGACTTCCGTATGGACTGGTGGAAGGCGATCGGGCTGGCGGGCGAGAACCTGATCCTGCGCGAGCACGACAAGGACGAGTTGTCGCACTACTCGCAGGGCACCAGCGACGTGGAGTATCGCTTCCCGTTCACCGCGCCCGGCTACGGCGAGCTCGAGGGCATCGCCCACCGCGGCAACTACGACCTGACGCAGCATGAGAATACCTCGCGCACCAAGCTCAAGTACTTCGACGCCGAGCGGGGCGAATTGCTGCCCAACGGCTCGCGCAAGGGCGAGTGGTACATCCCGCACTGCATCGAGCCCGCGGCGGGCCTGGATCGCGGCGCGCTCGCGCTCATCTGCGAGGGCTACACCCGCGACGAATCACGCCCCAGCCCGGAGTTCCTGAAGCTGCACCCGCGCGTGGCCCCGATCAAGGCCGCGGTGTTCCCGCTGGTCGCGAAGGACGGCATGCCCGAGGTCGGCGAGAAGCTCTACGACGAGCTGTTCGCGAAGTTCGGCCGCATGGGCTTCATCGAGTTCGACGAGAAGCAGTCGATCGGCAAGCGCTACGCCCGCATGGACGAAGCCGGCTGCCCGTTCTGCTTCACCGTCGACGGCGACACGCTCACCAACCAGACCGTCACCGTCCGCGACCGCGACAGCGGACAGCAGGAGCGGATCGGGATCGACAAGGTGAGTGGGTTCTTGAGTGAGAAGCTGGGATGACGTTGCTTTCTCGGGGGGCTTGAATGCAATTCTCACTCTCGGACTCTCTCCCCATCCTCCAGCGCACCCCTGGCGTGGTGCGGGCGATTCTCCAGTTCCTGCCCGAAGCTTGGACCCACCGCGACTACGGCGTGAACGCGGACGGCTCGCCGACATGGTCCGCCCACGAGATTGTCGCCCACCTGATCTTCGGCGAGCAGACCGACTGGATCCCGCGGGCGCGGCACATTCTGGAGTTCGGTGAGACCCGCCCCATTCCGCCCTTCGATCGCGCCGGGCACCGGGCCCTGATGCAGGGCAAGACGCTTCGCTCTTTGCTCGACGAGTTCGACCAGACGCGGCGTGACTCGCTCGCGACGCTCGCCAAGTGGAATCTCTCGGATGCCGATCTCGCCAAGTGCGGCACGCACCCCAAGCTTGGCCGCGTCACGCTGGCGCAGCTGCTTGCGACGTGGGTGGTGCACGACCTCAACCACCTCGCCCAGATCAATAAGGCGATGGCGCATCAGTACAAAGGCGAGGTCGGCGCGTGGGAGGCGTACCTGTCGATCCTGCGGCCGCCCGAGCCGCGGTGAGTCCAGTGAGCGTCGCCGCTCGTGGTGCCATCAGTCCGCCGGCTCGGCGGCGCGACTGATGCGTCTGGAACGATGGCGCGTTCCTCGTGAGCGCATCAGTCGCGAGGCTCAGAGCAGCCGCGGACTGATGGCGCCAACCTTTGGTTGCCACATACGAAAACGCCCGGCGTTGCCGCCGGGCGTTGAGGAATCAGGTTGTGATGTCGTTCACCGAGTCACGACATACGACGCCTCAAGCGTCTTGGCGATGCGGGTGCGGGCGTCATCGAGGTGGGCCTTGGTGTAGGCGTCGGGTGAGGCCTTGAGCGCGCCTTCTGCGAGTGCATCAACCCGTTTGAGTTCGAGCCGCGCGAGCGATGAGATCGCCCGGATCGATGCGCTGCCGCTGTCGCGGAGCAGGGAAAGCGTGACGAGCCGTTCGAGGTGCTCGCGCTGCAGGTTGCGGCGGAGCGAGCTCGCCATCGGGGACGTCTCATTGAACGAGCCGCCCGGCTTGGCGTACTCCCGCCATACATTGTCGGTGACCGTGCGGACGACCTCGTTCATCGAGATGAAGTTGTCGGTGCCGCTGGTGCGGAACTCGTTGTCGTAGAGCCGGCGCAGCCGCGTCGGGTTCATGATCATGGTGAGCGCGACGGACTGCACAGCGCCGATCGAGTCGTGCACGGTGAAGCTCGCATCGGGCACGATCTCATCGCTGTCGTAGAAGTGCTCCTTGCCAAGGTGGCGGACGATCTCAGGCGTCAGCCCGAACGCGGAGTCCTCGAATCCATTGTCCATGATGAGCTTCAGGGCGCGACGCTGGCTCTCGGCCGGGACATCGGAGATTGGGGCGCGATTGCCGGGGTCGCCCTTGGCATCGTTGTTGAGGAACGAGCCGCCGATCCAGCGTGATGCAATCGAGAGCATCTGCAGCTGCGAGTTGAGCGTGGCGATGTAGCGACGCCGCGCGACGGCCCACGATTCGCCCTCTTTGACGATCTTGTCCAGCAGCTTGCCGCGGACTTCCTTGACGAGGCCGAGGCGGCTCTCGGCGAACTGCAGATTGTCCGCGCCCAGGTCCCACGTGTTGTTCCGCGGGTCCGCGTCGAACGCGATTGCGGCTTGGGCCTGATACACCAGGTCTGGTTCGCCGGCACGCTTCAGCAGCTCGGGGAGTTTGTCCTCAGGGCCGTAGCCGTACGCGATGACCCACTTGTCGTAGGGTCCGAGCATCGGCGTTGCGTAGGGGCCTTGCACTTCGCCCAGGTTGTAGTTGATGTTTGCCGCGGCGTACTCCATGACGGAGCCGACGGTGGGACCGCTGAAGCCCGGCGAATTGATGTCCTTGAGCGACCGGATCGTGCTCGAGATCATGTTGTGCTGCAGACCAAGGCAATGCCCGACCTCGTGGGCGCTGATGTAGCGGATCATCTGGCCGAGGTACTCCTCGGGCAGATCGTCCAGCGTGTCGGGGTTCTTGGGCGTCACCGCGCCAGACGCGAACGCCGCGTCGGCCAGGCCGATGTCGAGCGAAAGCATCGTCCCGATGCGGCAGGCGCCGCCGCCGGACATGGATGCGAGGGCCCACTCGCTGCGGCCCGCGGCCTTGGCGTGCTCGGGATTTGCGGCGCGCAGAGCCCGTTCGCGGAGGATCGTCTCCCGCTGCTCCGCGCCGACGAGCCGCAGCCGCGGATCCCACGTCGGCTGCTCTTCGAGCCACTGCAGGGTCTCGGGGCTGAACGCGTGTTCCGCGATCGACAGCGAGAAGTTCTCCACCATGCTCCGCACCGCGCGGGTCAGGCCCTGATGCCAGACCACATCGGCGTCGAGGATCTCGCCCGTCAGCGGATTGGTGCGGCTCGGGCCGATCGCGTAGCCATTGTCGCTCGCGTTCCAGCGGAAGAAGTTGTAGCGGCTGTCCTCCGGGTCCTTGTCCATGTTGGCGCCGGTCGTCGCGTCCTGCTGGTACACGACCACCGCGTTGTCGAATCCGATCTCCGCGAACGCCTGGTTCCACATCTCGATGCCCTCACGCACGTAGCGGCGGAAACGCAGCGGCGTCGTGTGTTCGATGTACCAGACGATGGGTTCCTTGGGCGGGCTGACCTTCAGCTTCGGGTCGGCCTTCTCCAGCGACCAGCGATTGATGTACCGCTCGGTGATGTCCTTGTTGGTGGTCTTGCCGAAGTCCTGGTACGAGTCGTAGAAGTAGCCCGTCTTCGGATCGGCCTTGCGGGGCTTGAAGCCCGGTGTGCCCGCGAGTTCGCCGATCGAGTAGGCAAAGCGGACAAGCTGCCCATCTGGACGCGGCGCCTGGTACTCGATCACGACGTTCTTCGGGAACGTCTTGGCCTTGGTCAGCTTGACGAGCGATGGATTCACCGCCGGGAGGACCGGGCCATACCCCGCGAAGACCGCCGGACCAAAGAACTTGGAGACATCACGCGTCGCCATCGCGCCAAGATCGATGACCGGGCGATTGCCGGGCGCCATCGAGACGATCGGCACGGTGGTGATCACCCGGCCGGTGTAGAGCTGGCTCACCGAGTCCTTGAGCTGCTTGTCGTCGCTGCTGGTGCGGACGCTGAAGTCCGGCGCGATCAATGCGAGTTGCTTGTCGTACCGCTCCCATTTGGTGTAGTGCGTCGGGCCCATCACGCCGGCTTCCGAGTCGCCGGCTGTGACGGTGCAAGCGATCATCATGAGCTGCGACTCGAAGTTCGCCGGCAGCACCGCGAGCAGCTTGCCGCTCTTCTCGTCCTTGTAGAGGTCGTACAGCGGACTCGACCCGTCGGCAGTGCTGACCACCTTGGTCAGACCTTCGGTTGCTTTATCGAAGGGCGGGAAGTCCGGCGCCTTGGCCGCTGCCGCAGCTTGGCCTGCGCCCGCGGGTGCCGGCGGTGCGCCAGCCGGATCCGCAGCGACGTCCGGGTTGGCGACGCTCAGGCCCGCCGCCATTCCGGCCAGAGCGATCATGAATCCAAGCCGAGCCCAGCCCACGCCCCCGCGGGAGGGGGATGAGACAGCGCAAAAAGGGCTGGAGGAACTGCGGTCGGACTCGTTCACGCGAGGCTCCTTAGGGAGGATGGAAGTGGCCGCGAGCAGATTACCGCAAGTCGCGGGGCTCGTCGGTGTATGCGCCCAGGCGGGAACGGTTGCAAATGACTGATCGCTTGGCCACGAAACCGGCGCGGCGGCCGGTCGGAACCTGCCGAGATTGACGCAGGAGTATCTGCTGGCTCCCCGATCGCGACGGTTTCCTACCATCTCTGCAACTTACTTGCCGCGAATCCAAAAGAACCCCGGGTACGAAGGGGCGGGGCGGGTCTGAAGATCGGGTTTCGGGGCGAGGTTCGATGGATGTTCGGCCAGCGGCGGCGGCGAACGATCCGGTTCGCGCGTCGACGACGCACGGACCCGGATGGATCCAGCCCTTGGGTGACTGCCTCTCGTGACAACGAGACTCGGAGGATGGACGCGTGTGGAAGTGGATTGTCGGTTTCCTTCTTGTCATCGTCCTCGCGTTCGCGGGCGGCGGAGCCTGGTTTGTTCAGTCAGGCCAGCTTTCCAAGATGCGGGAGATGTTCGATCCCTCGGCGAAGGCCACGTTCGTTCGCGTTGAGGATGTGAAGCGGGGCGACCTCGTCCGCGTCGTCAGTGCTCCCGGCGTCATCGAGCCCTTGCAGAAGGTTGATATCTCCGCTCAGGTCTCCGCCCGCATCGTCGCGATGCCCTATCGCGAGGGTGCCCGCGTGAAGAAGGGCGACGTGATCGTGCGCCTCGACGCCGACGACCTGAAGGCCTCGCTCGAGTCCGCCAGGGCCCAGCTCCGCAGCGAAGAGGCCCGTCTGGCGGGCGCTCAGGCGAGCATGGAGAACATGACTCAGGAACTCGGCCGCAAGCGCGAGCTGTTTTCCAGCAAGGACATCTCCAAGTCCGAGCTCGATACCGCTGAGGCGGAGTACAGCCGCTCGGTGAGCACGTTCAATCAGGTCACTCACGCCATCTCGATCGCCAAGGCCAACATCTCGCGGGCCGAAAAGAATCTCTCGTATACCACGATCAGTTCGCCCTTCGACGGCGTGGTGACCAGCGCCGCAGCAGAAGAGGGCGAGTTGGTTGTCGTCGGCACGCTCAACAACCCCGGATCGGTGATCATGCAGGTCGCCGATCTGAACTCGATGATCGTCAAGGCCAAGGTCGATGAGACCAATATCGCGCCGGTCAAGATCGGGCAGCGGGCCAAGGTCTACATCAACGCGTTCCCGAACCGCACATTCGGCGGCGTCGTCCAGACCATCCAGCCGCTGCGCATCGTCGATCGCGACAACACGGCGTACTTCATGACCGAGATCAAGCTCGAGATCCCCGAGGATGTCGTGGTCTATTCGGGCATGACCGGCAACGTGGACATCGAGGTCGAGACGTTCAGCAACGTCGTGAAGGTCCCGAGCCAGGCAGTGGTGGAGCGTCTCGTGGAGGAGCTGCCCGCCGACGCCGTGCGCGACGGTGCAGTCGACCGCAACAAGAAGTGGGCACGCGTTGTCTATGCCTACGAGAACGGCAAGTCCCGCGTCTTCCCGGTTGCTGTCGGACCCAGCGATCTCACCGACACCGTCATTCTCAAGGGACTTGACGAGAGCACCAAGATCATCGTCGGCCCGTTCAAGGCGCTTGTGAGTCTCAAGGCCGACCAGAAGCTGACGGACCAGGAAGAGAAGAAGAAAGGCGCCGCCGACGCGAACGCCAACGTTCGCACCGCGAGCAATGACAAGGCAGATCCCAAGGTCGGCGAGAAGGCACCCGAGAAGCCGGCCGACAAGCGTCCGGACAACGCCGCGAAGAAGACCGATTCTTCCAGCGGCAAGGACTCGAGCGGGTCGACGCAGGCGGCAACGCCACGCGAGACGGGTAAGAACTGAATCGGCCGGAAAGAATCCGGCTCGCGCGACAACGCGAGAACCGACGGGATCGGCCGCGACAACCACGACTCACTCATGCTCGCCATCAAAATCCGCAATCTCCAGAAGATCTACCGCATCGGACCTGAGAAGGTCCACGCGCTTCGAGGCGTCGATCTGGATATCGCCAAGAACGAGTTTGTCGCCATCATGGGCGCCTCGGGCTCGGGCAAGTCCACGCTGATGAACGTCCTCGGCTGCCTCGACCGCCCGACCGCGGGCAGCTACGAGCTTGCCGGAAAGCCCACACACAAGATGAGCGCGACGGCTCTCGCGAAGGTTCGCAACGAAGAGATCGGCTTCGTGTTCCAGTCCTTCGAACTGCTCAACCGCGCCAACGCTGTCAACAACGTCATGCTCCCGCTGCTGTACTCCGTCAAGTACTGGTGGGGCGCTCGCCGGATGGCGAAGCGCGCACTGGAGCGTGTCGGCCTCGCCGACCGCATGGGGCATAAGCCCAACCAGATGTCCGGCGGTCAGCGTCAGCGCGTCGCTGTCGCCCGGGCGCTGGTCACGAACCCTTCGATCCTTCTCGCTGACGAGCCGACCGGAAATCTCGACACCAAGACCAGCGAGGAGATCATCGGCCTGTTCAAGCAGCTGCACGCCGAAGGGCAGACCATCGTCGTCGTAACGCACGAAGAGGACATCGCCGGTCACGCGAAGCGCATCATCCGCCTCCGCGACGGCCGGATTGTCTCTGACCACCCGACCGACGAAGACCCGATTCACCAGGATTACCTGCGGCGTGCCGCCGACCACGCTGTGAAGGCCGCCGTCGCCGCCGGCCTCACCCCCGAACCCGCCGCCGCGACCAATTGACCTCGCACCGACGCCCGTACCTGACCAGCCGAGACCCCCATGATCATCCGCCTTCTTTTCCAGACCGTGCTGATCGCCTTGGCGCAGATCTGGGCCAACAAGATCCGGGCGGTGCTCACGACGCTGGGCATCGTCATCGGCGTCGCCGCGGTTGTGTCGATCGTCGCTGCCACCAAGGGGCTTGAGAAGTTCGTGCTCGATCAGTTCGCCACCATCGGCGCCAACAAGGTCTGGGTCTTCCCCCGCATGCCCGACAACCGCCGTGACCGTTACGGGTGGCGTCAGCTCCGCATCAACACCCGCCAGGTCGACGGCATGCTCGCGGCCTCGCCATCGCTCGCACGCCTCACCCCAGTGATGAACTTCACCGTGAGCGTGCAGGCCGGTGACAAGGTCAAGGACCTCGTCACGGTGACCGGCATCCGCCCGGACTGGCACGAGATCGAGTCGCGGTCTGTCACCATCGGTCGTCCGTTCATGCCCAGCGACGAGGAAGGCAAGCTCCAGGTCTGCCTCATCAACGACAAGGGCGTCGCCGAGCTGAATCTCAACTCCGACCCCACCGGCACCGTTCTGCTCGTCGGCGGTCGCCGCTTCAAGATCGTCGGCGTCGTCGAAACCAAGTCCGTCAGCCCCATGTTCGGCGGCAATGAGGCTCAGACAGAGATCTTCATCCCCTTTGCCACCGGCGAGATGATGCGACCCGAACCTCGCATCTACGTTGTCGCTCAAAGCAAGGGGCCCGAGCTCTTCGAGGACGTGAAGGCTGAGATCACGACATACATGCGTCGTGTCCGAAATCTCGAGCCCGGCGAACCGAACACCTTCGGCGTGGAAGCGATCGACCAGGCGATCTCACAGTTCAAGTCGCTCGCCGCGGGCTTGCAGGCCTTCGCCGGCGGCATCGTCGCGATCTCCCTGCTTGTCGGCGGCATCGGCATCATGAACATCATGCTCGTCTCCGTCAGCGAACGCACCCGCGAGATCGGTCTCCGCAAAGCAGTGGGGGCCAAGCCCAGCGTCATTCTCACCCAGTTCCTTGTCGAAGCCGTCACGCTCTGCATGATTGGCGGTGCGATCGGTTTGCTGATCGGTCAGGGCATCGTCTTCGCGATGCGCGCCGCGGCCAGCAACGCTCTCGGTGGTGCCGCCATCCCGTCCTGGGCCATAATCCTCGCCGTCGGATTCTCCGCGGCGACAGGTCTCATCTTCGGCATGTTCCCGGCCATCAAGGCCGCCCGTCTGGACCCCATCGAGGCTCTGCGGCATGAATAACCCGATCGGCGCACGACGCGCCACGCGCCGCCACGGCGTCCCCCACGCCCGCGCGATCTCTGCCACTCTTCTCGTCTCCCTGCTCGCCGGGTGCTCCGGCAATCCCTTCGCGTGGGAAGAGGGCGACTACGGCCGCGATGTCGCGCTCGACCGCCTCCGCCGACTCGAGCCCGCGGGCTTCGACAAATACGCCAAGCCCGAGTTCAAGGTCCCAACCGATACCTCGGGCATGATCGACAAGGAGGCCATCGACCGCGCCCGCAAGCGCTTCGAGGGCATCGAGAACTACGCCGTCGGTCTCGAAGAGGCCCGGGCCAGCGCGCTTTCCAACAACCTGCAGCTCCAGATCGCGCTGATCGACCCCGCGATCGCCCGCGAGACCGTGGGCCAGGAAGAGGCCCGCTTCGAAAGCGCGTTCACGCTTCGTACCCTCTGGGACGAGAACAACACCCCGACCGGCTTCGCCAACCCTGATCGCACCTTCAGCGGCACGCGTCTCATCGAGCCCGGTGTGCGAATCCCGTTGCGCACCGGCGAGACCGTCGACGTCAATTTCGCCGCCCAGCGCAACAACACGAACCCCGGCGGCATCCTGAACCCGAGCTTCAGTGACGATCTGGGCTTTTCCGTCAGCCAGCCGCTGTTGCGCAACGCCGGGCGTCGCGCCAACACCGCCGCCCTCCGCGTTGCGTCATACAACCAGAAAGCCGCCGAGGCGACGACCAAGCTCGAAGCCATCCGCCAGCTTGCCGCGATCGATCGCTCCTATTGGCGCCTGTACCAGACCAAGAAGAGCCTTGAGGTCACACAGCAGCAGTACGAACTCGCGCAGGCGCAGCTCGAACGTGCGGAGCGACGGGTCCGGGCTGGCAGCGCGCCGGAGATCGAGGTGATTCGGTCACAGGCCGGCGTCGCCGATCGCCTCGACGCGATCATCCGCGCCCAGAACGCGGTGCTCACGCAGCAACGCGAACTCAAGCGCGTCATGAACATGCCGGGGCTGACGATCGAGACGCCGACGATGCTCTCGCTCGCCACCGAGCCGGATCTGGTGCTGTACCAGTTCGACCGCATCACGCTGACCCAGCAGGCAGTCGACACTCGGATGGAGATGCTCGAGCTCGAACTACGTCTCGCTGCCGACGCCGCCAACATCGACCTTGCCCAGAACCGAGCTCTCCCGCTGATCACGATGGACTACACCTATAACGTCAACGGCCTCGGATCCGTCCGCGGCAAGGCGTTCGAGGGTGTCGCCGAGTGGCAGCACACCGATTGGAGCGTCGGACTTTCTGCTGAAATCCCGCTTGGCAACGAGGCCGCCCGCTCCGCGGTGCGCCGCGCGATCCTGACCCGCATCCAGCGCCTCAGCACCCGCGATGCCCGTGAGCAGAGCATCCGCCAGGAAGTGCTGAACGCGATCGATACCAGCGAGGCCGCGTGGCAGCGCGTCATCGCCGCCCGTCAGAGCGTGATCCTGAACACCCGTGCGCTCCAGGCTGAGCAGCGCCAGTTCGATGTCGGTGCCAGCACCAGCACGAACGTGCTCGATGCGGCGACGCGACTGGCCGAGGCTCAGCTCCAGGAGATCGGCGCGATCACGGATTACTCGATCGCCCAGGTCGACCTTGCGTTCGCCACAGGAACCCTGCTCGGACAGAGCCGCGTTGATCTCACCATCCCTGATCGCCCGAATCCTGAGCAGCCCGCGCCGAAGGAGGAGATCCGGGGCGAGGGTGAAGCCAAGCCAATTCCAGGTCCGGCCTTGCTCGAGCTCTTCAGCAAGAAGGTCGCCGACGACGCGAAGGCGAAGAACGCGGAACCGGCGCCTCAAAGCCCCGAGCCGGCGACCGAGCCCAAGCCTGAGCCCGCAGAAGCGCCGAAGCAGTAGCGCATCTGGTCCTGGACTCGTGGCCCAAGGGCGTCGCTCGAGCGCAGTTCGCACGTCGCGTGGCGGCCATGTTTTGCTGCCAGCGGCAGGCATCGACGAACGCCTCAGCTCGCTGGGATGGTCGCCTGAAGCGGGATGGCGCACCTGAACCCGCCGAAGCGAGTGTGGAAGACTCTGCCGAAACTCATGTCTCTACTTCTTCGCGGCCCGTTCCGCATCCCTGATCATGGTCCGCTGTCGCACGAGCAGCAGGTCGATCGGCTTCGGCATCGGAACAAGCGTGGCAGCGAGTGACTGCGTCTGCGCGAGCTTCAGCTTGCGCTGCTCGAGGGCGTTGATGGCGTTTGGATCGACCGCAAAGAACTCGGCGCCGGCGCGATAGGTCTCGAGCTCCTTGAGCCACGCGTCATCGGGCTTGAGCATGGAACGCCAGATCGGTGTGATCCGATCGATGTGCTTCAGAGCCTCGTTGCCACGCTCCGCGCGAATCAGCCACACACTCAGCGAGGACTCCATCAGAAGCGACTCGAGAGAGTCTCGCGTCCCGGCTGCATCGGCAATCGCGAGATGCTCCAGGGCGACGTCGATCCGTTTGTCCCAGAGCACCTGGTTCGACCTGGCATCGCCGAAGAGTGGCGATCCGGTGGCCGCTTCGAAGAACGTCGTCGCGTGAATCCAGTTCGCGGGAACGCTATCAGGGCGGCCGTGTTGTAGCGTGTTCAGGAACATGTTGCCGACTGCGGTCGCTCGGCCTGTCTTTTCCTTCAGGTCTGAGAACTCGATGTTCGCGGCGTGCAGCTCTGCTTGGAGACGGCGGGCCTCGGCGTTGCTCAGCTTCTGCGTGACCATGATGAACCCAAGCGCTCCGATGATCGCGGCGACACAGGCGAAACCCCAGAGGCTGGGGTGGCGTTGGATCGAAAGGCGAAGCTGCCGCCGCAACGGTACCAACTTCCAATCCAGTGGCAGACGGGCGAGCCATCGCTCCAGATCACCGACGAGCGCGTCGGCGGACCGGTACCGCTCGCCGGGATCGAACGCCAAGGCGCGGCCGCAGATCGACTCCAGATCGTCGTCAAGATCCGGACGCCTTTGGCGCAGCGGCGGAACCGAGCCATCCGTGCTCGCGAGGAAGCTCGTCGCATCGGGAGTGCGCTGTCCGTTTGGGAAGAGCCCCGTCAGTAACCAATACAAGAGCCCGCCGAGGGAGTACACGTCATCTTGGAGCGACGGTGGCGCGTTGCGGAACTGCTGCGGCGAGGTGAACGCGAGCGAGCCGACGCGTTCTTGTGGTGCTTCGGTCTTCGCACGCTGCGACACCCCGAAATCCGCGACCTTGGGCACGCCGTTGGCCATCAGGATGTTCGAGGGCTTGATATCGCGATGGATCAGGCCTTCGGCGTGTGCGGCTTGAACGCCGCGGCCGATGGCCATGATCAAGTCACACGCCTGGCGGGCGTCGAAGCGACCCGAGATCGCGTTTCGAACATCCTCCAGCGTTCCGCCGTGCACATGCTCGAACACGTAGAACATCTCTCCAAAGTCGCCGCGGAACGAGTCGATCGCGCGGACGACGTTGGGGTGGTTCACACGCCGTGCCTTGACCGCTTCATCCCGGGTTCCCTGCACGTGCGTGCGTTTGACGGCGACCCAAGTCTGATGGCCGGGCGGTGAGAACGCCAGATCGAGCGCCAAGTACACGACGCCCTCCGAGCCGCTGCCGAGACACTGCTGCAGCGAATACCTCTTTCGTCCTTGACCGACATCCGGCCCAACGTCCGTCGGAAGGTTGAGATAGTGCAGATCGATCAGCTTCTTGCCGACCTCGCTGGTGCTCAGCATGCTCGTGCCGAGGCGCAACGCCGTCTGAATCTGGCTCGTGAATTCGGGATACCCACTGACAAGTTCGTCAGCGGCCCGCTGGAGTGAGCCGCATCGGCTCCTGCGGCTATTGAGACACACCTCGATCGCGGCGTCCAGAACGATCTCCCGCTCGGTGATCTCGGGAAGCGCCTGCACGAACATCGAGAGCTCAAGATCATGAAGATCGCGCGCACCGTCGACGATGAGATCCGAGAGCGGATCATCAGCAAGCCACCGTCCTTCGACGAGGCGGGCTTCGTACCGCTGCAGTGCGGCGATGTGGTCCGGCGAGACGCGCTTGCCCATCAACTGTTCCCCTTCCCCATATCCCCGCGAAGCTGCTCACGCAGTCGGTGCCAGCGTTGACGCACCGCGGCCGACGGCACCCCCAGGTCATCTGCGATGAAGTCGTGGCTGTGACCCATGAGCCACATCGTGAGAATCTGACGATTGGTCGAATCCGGGATCGACCGTAGAAGCTCGTCGAGTTCGGTTTCCAAGCCTTGTTCCTGCCCCAGTCGCATCGCGATCCGTTCCGCTCGAGCAAGCCTGCACCGCAACTCGTACGCCAGCAGAGAGTCGGGACCCTCGACGCGATGAAGCTTTTGCACGATACGCGCTTTGTCAATCATCGCGTTGTCGCCGATCGTGAAGATCAGCGACCAGAGCTCTTCCATGCTGGACGCCCGGACACCTTTCTCGTGAACAAGTCGATCGAACCGCCTCAGAATTGTGGCGAGCAGGTCCTGCGAGTCGCACAGGCGACGTGCTCTGCGGCTCAGCTTCTGGCGGTAGCGCCGCCGGATGAGCGCTGAGTTCGCCGTAACGAACGATGCCGCGGCATCGCGATCGCCCTCTCGAATTCGTGAGATCGGATCACTCATGGGATCTCAAGCCAAAGGATGACTGCGCGGGGTCCGGGCCGCGCAGGGCGGCACCACAAAAATACTTGATTCTCATGTCACACGCAAGCCGTGTGCTCCGTCCGTACCCGGCCCAGCCCTGGGCTTTGGGAGGCGGGGACATGCGACATGGCGGAGTTCGCATCGTGGTCGGTGGGTCGGTCGTTTGGGGTGCGACCTGCGTATCGACCCTCGCCAAGGGTGTTCCCTTGGTGCCCATGCCCGATCGGGGCGCGTGCACTGAAGGGATGGATGCCGAGGACACGTGGGAAACTCTGCTTGAGTATCTCCGCGTCCTTTGCCAGATTGTGGGGTGCGTTATCGATCCGCCAGGCTCCACGATTGCGGATAGCGATGTCGAGTACCAGGGTTGGGCCGTTGTGCTTTCGTACGCCGCCAATGGGGTTCGTACGGATCTGAGCACGATCGAGCGGAATCAGGGTGCCGCCGCAGCCAGTGGATTGCTTGGGCGGTTGTCGGAGCATCCATTCGCCGTGAGTGACGAGCTTCGACCTCTGCTTCGAAGCACGGCCGAGGCGATCGGCAAGGAGATCGGTCCGTGATTCCTTCGCCGTCCAGTGAACCCTCGTCGTCCCAGAAGCGGCAACCGCCCGAGCGTCCGGCCCGCAATCAGACGACGCGCGGCCCCCGAAGTCCTGATCCAGTCACGGACGCGATCCGAATTCGGCTGCGCCGTGTCCTGATGCGATACAGCGCCCGTCAAGTTGCACAAGCCACTGGTCACAATCACGAAACGGTGCGGCGATACCTCCTTGCCGGAACGCTGCCCGCAGAGTTCTTGTACGCGGTGTGTGTGGTGTACGGCGTCTGCCCGCGGTACTTGCTGTTGGGAATCGGATCCGCCGGTGCGCTTGGCGAAGTGGCGATCTTGTTGAAGACTGCAGACGCCGACTCGACGACGACCGGGATGTCCTCCGTTGCAAAGGTCGTTGTGGCACACGCCAGCAGGAACAGCCAATCGCAGGTTGCCGAGGGTTGATGGAAAGCGCGTAACGACCGAAGCCGCATGTTCATGCAGAGGTGATACCAAGTGCGTCTCGCAGGATGGCAAAGCGGGCTGAAGGGAGCGACTGCGTGCTCCGAAAGGCGCGCGGCCAGCGTTGTCAGTTGGCGGTGCTGGTGCTGGGCTGGTGTTGTGGCCCTGTGTTGCGGCTGCACAACGCGTGCTCTTGGCTCACCTCTGGTGGCCAGCGGCGGCGGATCGTCTCCGTCGACCGTCATCACATTGCCCGATCAGATTGAACTGGGCTCGTTGGTGCTGCTGACCGCGGACGCGATCAAGGTGACGGTCGAGTTTGACCCCGCGTTGCTTCGGCCGACGGGCGCCCAGGGGCCGACGATTCACTTTCGGGGTGATCGCGAACTCACGACGGGCGAACTCTGGGAGTTCACAACGCAAGTCTTGTCGAACAGGGGCTTTGCGATGGTGCGTCCGCCGGGTAGCAAGGTCTTCAGCGTCGTCCGGGCGGACGCCGCAGCGGGTCTCGCCGGTGTTCGCTTGGAAGGTGACGCGCAAGGCCACGACGGCACCGTCAACGCGGCGAACCTGACAGGTTTCGTGAGCGAGCTGGTCCGCCTCAAGCACCGCTCGGCGAAAGACATCACAGATCTAACCGGGAAGATCGGTTTGAAGCCGCCGTCCGCCGTCACGCCGATTGGCGACTCGGGGCTTCTGCTGGTCAGCGAGTACTCGACGCGACTCGATGATCTCAGGAGGCTCATCGAACGCTTCGACGTCGCGAGAGAGCAAGTGCGTATTGCGGTGGTTCCGGTTCGAAACCTTCCTGCCGGAACACTGGCGGCGTCGGTCACGGCATTGGCCGGTAAGCGAGATTCGATTGAGGGCACCAAGCTGCGCGGCGATGTCGTTGTGGCCCCCGATGGAAAGTCGCTCTTCGTGGTCGCTCCCGATGAGTCACACAAGCAATGGGCCGAGCTCATCACGCTGCTCGATCAGCTGGAGCCGGTCGTCACAGTCGAGTACGCGACCCGGGCATTCACGCCGCGAGAGGTCGCGGACTTGATCGACAAGACCGTACGGGAGACTCCCAGCTCGGCTTCACCAGCAGCGGCTGCCGCGGCATCGGCGACCACAAACGACCGGCTGAGAACTGCCATTAATGATCTGACCGGAACGCTGATCGTGACCGGAACGCCGAGCCAGCAGGAGAGGATCCGGAAGCTGCTTGATCAATTGGAATCGGCTCCGACAGCCGCGGCGCGGCCGCTGCGAGCGTTCTCGATTCGCAATCGGCCCGCCGAAGAGGTTATGTCGACGCTGACAGCGTTGGTGCATGGTGGAGCGCTCCATGCTGCTGATATCGCGCGCCAGGCTGACCGTTCGAGCGATCAGAGGACCGCCGGAACTGACGCGGGTGCACAGTGGTCACCTTCGGCCGGCAGCGTCATGCCGGTGGTGGTTCCCGCCCCCGGCGCGAGCAGCGCGTCAGCGGAAGCGCCGAATGCGTCTCGCCCGGATCGCGGGCGTGACGATGGTCTCGCGCAGGCCGGCAGAGGCCGAAACACCGGACTCGCGGCGTCCGGGATCTCAATGAATCTTGACAAGGGAACCAACAGTGTCATCGTGATGGCCGAGCCGCGCATGCTGGCTCAGATCGAGGCGCTCATTCGATTGATCGACGTGCGTCAACCGCAGGTGATGCTAGAGATGACGCTGGTCAGCCTGAGCGACCAGGACGCCATGAACCTTGGGATCGAACTGGAGAAAGTCGGTTCCTTTGACGGTGCTTCGTACCAGGTGAGCTCGCTCTTCGGCCTCGCCGGGGGAACCGCCGGCAATCGGACAGCGGGCGACTCACGCGGCCTGACGACCGCTGTGCTCAATCCCGGCGATTTCAGCATCGTGCTCCGGGCCCTGCAAACCCTGAGCACCGGGTCGACGCGGAGCATGCCCAGCGTTCTGGTGAGCAACAACGAGTCGGCATCGTTCAATTCGGTGCTGCAGCAGCCGTACACAGTGAGCAACACGACGAGCGGTGCCGGTACAACAACCTCCTTCGGCGGCACACAGGATGCAGGAACGACGATCTCCGTCACGCCGCAGATCGCCGAGGCGGATCAGCTACTCCTGCAGTACTCCATCGCCTTGAGTTCATTCATTGGTGCGCCTCCGACGAATGGTCTGCCCCCGGCACGGCAACAAAACACGGTAACCAGCAAGGCGACGATCCCGGATGGATTCACCGTCGTCGTCGGCGGCATCGAGCTTCAGAGCGAAGGCAAGAACACCAGCCAGATTCCCGGGATCGGCGATGTGCCGCTCCTGGGAGAGCTGTTCAAGACCCGTGACAACAGTGCCGGTCGGTCTCGCTTCTATGTCTTCATTCGCGCGACGGTACTGCGCGAGCAGCAGTTGAACGACCTGAAGCATCTCAGCGGACACGCCGGGCGTGCGGCGGGCGTGAGCGACGGGTTCCCCGCGATGAGGCCGCGGATCATCAAGTAGAGCGATGTGTCGCGAGACGTCGTGAGTGGGTCGTGTTGCATCTGTGATGTCGGGCACGCGGTTCGAGGCGGCGTGCGATGGACTGACAGGGCAGACCCGTGATGGGTGTGGAGACCGGCGATTGAGCCAGCCGAGCCAGACAACTTCGAACGCGGACCCCAGCGACGTCAACGCCAACCACACGACGGCGGTCGCGTCGGAGTCTGCGAGCCGCGGCTTTCTTCATGCGGTGCCGCGAGACTTTGCTCGATCGCGACTGATATGCAGCCTGGGACGGGTGGATCCTGACGATGCCAACAGCACGACGCCATGCGGCGGTGGCGAAGATGGCGAGGGCGCTCCACGAGAGCGATTCGCGATCGCGACGCGAACATCGCCCTGGGCTCTCTACAACGTCTGCGTCCGGTTGGGAGTCGAGCCGGTCACGCAGACTCTGCCCGAAGAGGTCGTCGCCCGACTGATCGACGACGTGTACGGCCGAGTCGAGCGAGAACACGACGCGGCACAGCGACGATCGCAGCACGCGGCTCCGAGCTACAGCTTGGGCACGGGAATCGAGGGCACCACAGGACATGAGGGCGTCGAGGAGGCACTCCGTCGGACAGCGGCGGCATCGGATCGCGACCTGCTCACGCTCGACGGCAAAGGGCCGGTCATCCGGCTCGTGGATGCGATGCTGTTCGAAGCGATCTCTCGCAACGCCAGCGACATCCACGTGCAGCCCTTGGCCGATCGAACCGTGGTGCGTTATCGCGTCGATGGCGTGCTCTACGTGGCTCGGGCGTTGCCGCACCGTCTCGCGCACTCTCTCATCAGCCGCGTCAAGGTCATGGGGCAGATGGATGTGGCGGAGCGGCACGCCCCGCAGGATGGCCGTGCGACCGTAACGCTCGGATCGGTCGAACCGGGCGCAGAGCCGCTGCCCAGTCCCCGATCGATCGACCTGCGCATCAGCACGCTGCCCACCAGTTATGGCGAGCGCGCGGTGATCCGGCTTCTCGACAATGCACGAGGCACCCTCTTGATGGACTTCGCGAGCCTGGGCATGCCGTCCGATGTGCAGCGGGGACTTCTGGATCGGGCAAGCCGGTCGCACGGCATAGTGCTCGTCACCGGGCCCACAGGGTCGGGCAAGACAACCACGCTCTACTCACTGCTGCGACGGATCGCCGAGGGCGAAGCGACACGCGACGGGTGTGCGCCGGGGGATGCACGCAACGGCGGTCGGGCAACGGGTCGAGCAGGCGAGCTGAACGTGATGACCATCGAGGACCCGATCGAGTACGAACTCTCAACGACCGGCATTGCCATCAGCCAGTCCCAGATCAACGCCAAGAAGGGGGTCACCTTTGCGACCGGGCTTCGCCACATTCTGCGTCAGGATCCGGACGTGGTGATGGTCGGCGAGATCCGTGACACCGAGACTGCCCGCATCGCGATGCAGGCGAGCTTGACCGGGCACTTGGTGTTGTCCACGCTCCACACCAACGACGCCGCCAGCGCAGTGACGCGGCTCGTAGATCTTGGAGCGGAGGCGTACCTGGTTGCAGCGGCACTGTCCGCCGTAATGGCTCAACGCCTTGTGCGCTGCCTCCATGGCGGGTGCGGCGGAGCGGGCTGTCATGTCTGTCACCAGACCGGGTACGCCGGGCGCATCGGTGTCTTTGAGCTGCTTGTGGTCGACGAGGCGCTGCGAGGCGTGATCGCCCGCGGATCGCAGCTGCCCGAGATCCGAGAGCACACGCAGGCACGCGGTGTCCGCACCCTGTTCGAAGAGGGGCGAAGGCTCGCCGCGGCCGGAGTTACCGACGAAGCCGAGGTTCGTCGGGTGCTGCAGGGAATGGAGGAAGACCTGCATGTCTGAGTCCGCAGCCATTGTGGCGCAGCATCACCGCGACAGGCGGCGTGCCGGCATCGTCGCGATGACGTCGATCGCGGCGGCTGCGATCTGGGCAATGTGGGTTGGGTGGACGGCATGGTTCGGGCAGACCGAAGACATCGCGGTGCTTCAGTCGAGCGTCGAGGCTCCAGATGTCGGTCAGCCGAAGTCTGAGCCCAAGCCGACCAATCCCACGCGCGGCCGGTGGGCGTCGAGCCTCACCGCCATCCCCCCGCTCGATGAGGCGGTCTTCAACGCACGCCTTTGGGTGCCTCCGCCGCAGCCGATCGAGACGCTTGCCACCAGGCCTTCAGAGCCTCCGGCGCCGCCGCCACCGCCATTCAAGATGCGACTGGTTGGACTGGAACGCGGAGTGATCCCCGAAGACGCCTCGGCGCTGGTCTATGACCCGGATACGTTCAAGGTAGCTCGGGTGGCGCGCGGCGGCTCGATCGGTCGGTACACGCTTGAACACCTCTACGTCGCGAAGGGCGAAGTGGTGTTCACTGACACCCAGCATCCAAGCAAGCCGAGACACACGTTGACGCTCGCCACATTGCTGACACCCACGACGTCGTTGAAGAGTACGAGTAGACCCGTGAAGGACGGAGGTGCACCGTGACCACAAGCCCGTCGCGTAGCGGCGCCGGTGTTCCGGGCCTGAGCGGCACACCGGTAGACGTGTCTGGCAGCAGCGATCTCGTGCTCGGCGAGCGCGAGTTCTACTGGACCGTCATCGACAGTCATGCGGGCGGTGATCCCAACGGTCCGGTGGCCCGAATGGCACTCGATGAAGTCTTTGAGCGTGATCTTCCGGAACCGATCGAGGGGCTCGTCGTGCGGTATGCGCCACTCCGGAACGCCGTTGTCGGCTGTGCGATCAATGTTGAGCGGGCGCGAGCCGCGCTCGAGGCCGGGGCACTCGTGTTGCATCCGCGAACACTGCCGACACCGATCCGGGCAGCCGTGAGCGGGCAGCCAGCCGACATCGCACGGTCGTTGAATGTGCTTGTTGGCGAACTGGAACCGGGTGCGATCGTCGCGCTGCGCGTGGCCCGACGGCGACTGCTGCAAGCGGGAGCGACGGCAGCGCTTGTGCTTGTGGCGTGCGGGCTGTGGATCGGCGCGAAAGAACTGGAACGACGCGCTGCGAATGCTGCCGCAATGGCAAGCACCGCTCTGGTGAACGCGTTGCCGGCGACCGGAGAGAGAGTCGGTGCCGACGCCGCACGCCGGAGGCTTCAGAGCGAACTGAACCAACTGGAGCGAGCTCGCGGTGTGGAAGCAGAAAGGGCACGCTTACCCGACGCCGCAGACGGCTTGGCCGCAGTGCTGTCCGCGTGGCCGATGGACTTGGAAACACGTGTGAATAGCGTGCAGATTGCCGCCACGCAGATCACGCTGAGCGTGGACCTCCCCGATGCGGCGGCCGCCGAGACGCTCTCGGCGGCGCTCCGTGCTGTCAGAGGGTGGACCCTGCAGCCGCCGCGGACGGAGATCACCGGCGAACACGCACGCATAACCGCGATCCTGCGCCCGCACCAAAAGGTGGATAGCGGTACGACAGCAACGAGCCCCAAGAAGGAGGATCGCTCGTGACGCCGTCGCGGCTTCAGTTCTGGGATTGGGTGCTCGTCATGTTGGCGGTGTGCGCCGCAGCGGCTGTCACGTGGACTGCGGCGTGTTGGTGGACGATGCGTGCACGTGCGTCCGAAGCCAGGGCAGGCCATGCCCGCGCGATGGAGCTGGTCGCCGCGGTGCAGCGAGCACGGGCGACGCCGCCGCTGTTGGCCGATGATGCCCCTTCCGGCGATCCACTCTCGCTCGTAAGCGACACGCTTGGACGGGCCGGCGTTCCAGCTTCGGTTCTCCGCCGCGTGCAGCCGGAGGCTGATGGCGTCAGCCATCGCATCGAGGGCGTGGCCCTGCCGATCCGGCGAAGTGCGATGCGAGTGGAACTCGACGGGTTAACGTTACCCGAGCTTGGACGAGTTCTTGCTGTCTGGCGGACGCACAACCCCGAGTGGACGCCCGTCCTTGTCAATCTCTCATCGTGCCCGGAGATGACAAGGGACGACGCGGCGTCGCCACAGTCAACGCCGCGAGCACGCGCACAGGCTCAGCCACCGCGTTGGACCGTGAGCATGTCCATAGCGACGTTGTACCTCGCGGCGAGCGGTGCGGACGCCCGTGCCACAACTGACGCTCGACAACTCGGCGGACCACACAGCGCGGGGCAACATGAATCAGGCCTCGATGCACGAAGCGATGGTGGCTCGGAGCCGCTGGCAGGAGCGGCCGTCGGCTGGCGTTGCTCGGAAGGTGGAACAGGGCGGGCGGGGAGTGCATCATGAGCAGAACCGGGGTACAGACGTCTCGCAACAACGATGGGCACACGCTCACGCGTCGCGCGGCGCGGGCTCGCCGGGGCTCAGCGTGGAGCGCGTGCATCGTCGCAGTCGGAGCCTCCGTACTCACCATGAGCGGATGCGCTGGCTCGCGAGCGACGGGGCCATACGCGCCGATCGGGGCGGATGCTCGTGATACGGCCAAAGCAAGTCGCCTCAACGCCGAGGCGGCCGAGTTACTCAATCAAGCCACGGGAACCAGCGACTCAGCAGCAATGCGGAAGGCCGAAGCGTTGCTTCGAGAAGCTCTCGCGGCTGATCTGTACTACGGCCCCGCACACAACAATCTCGGCGTCATCTTCTTGGGGCGCGATGAGCTCTATGAGGCTGCCGCGGAGTTCGAATGGGCCCGCAAGCTCATGCCCGGACATCCGGATCCTCGGGTGAACCTCGCGTTCACACTTGAGAGCGCTGGCCGCGTGGATGATGCGATCGCCACCTATCGCACCGCGCTCGAAGTGCTGCCGGATGACATCGCTTCGATGCAGGGACTGGCGCGGCTGCAGATTCGCAGCGGAAGGCGGGACGACCGAACGCCCCGCCTGTTGTCCGAGATCGCCATGCGTGGGGAGAGCAAAGCCTGGAGAGAATGGGCTCAAGGGGTCTCCGTGACCTGCCCCCAGTTTCTGTACCAGGTGCTATGAGAGTCTGGGGGTGAGGATAGGGGCTGTGGGGAATGACGCTGGCGGGGCCGGAGGGAGGGGCGGAGCCCCGACCGGCGGCACGGCCAGCGTCGCGGCGTACACCGTCGGGGGCAGGTACTTCAGCGACGAGTGCGGGCGACGGTGGTTGTACTCGGAACGCCACTTGGCGGCCAGCGTCCTGGCGTCGTGCAGACCGTCGAACACCTCCG
>CANHCQ010000019.1 GCA_947459215.1 Phycisphaerales bacterium | reverse complement strand
CGATCTTTTCCATCGAGGCATTGCGCTGCGAGGCCAGCCGGACGGCGGACTCACGGAACTCGCGGGTGTACACCTTGCGTGCCATGTTCGGACTCCTGTCGAACCATAACCGAGGTCCAACGGTGTCCGAAAGTCTTGGGCAGGGTCACGTGCACCCTGTGACGCTTCTGCCGCCTGCGCCGCCTCACAGATGCAGATCGTGGTCACAATCCGCGAACCCAATGGCGTCATCAGCCATCGGCAGTCCTGATTCATGTGGGTGATTCTCGGGAGGTGTGCCATGCATGCCAGAACCTGGATCGTGTTCGCGGCCGCCGCGGCAGCCAACGCCGCCGCCCATGCCGAATTTATCATCAAGGACCCCATGCGCGACGACCAGGGCTGGACCGCCTGGGACTCCAAGGTCGCCTTCAGCGACATGGGCATGAGCGTCTACGGCATCGTCACCCGCGACGTGAAGGAGTTTCCCTCCCGGTTCGACGCCGTTGTCACCGTCGACGCCTCCAAGTCCATCGTCTGGGGCTTCGGCGTCGCCGGAACCTACGCGCCCGACACGGGCTATTCCGGCATCGGCTTCACCGCCAACGCCGACCCCGACATTGGCGTCATGTTCGCCATCTGGGACCACGACAAGATCATCGACATGGTGCGCATCGATGCCGACGCCGACGCGATGCTCAACAAGAGCCACCGCGTTCAGATCAGCGTGCGCGACGATGTCGCCTTCGCCGCGATCGACGGTCGCGTCGTTGCCAAGATCGGATACAACCCGAAGTTGGGCGGCTCGCAGATCGTCTTCGCGTCCTTCTCGGACAACGAGACCTACTTCCGCGACCTCACCATCACCGCGCAGATTCCCGCTCCGGGCGCATGGTGTGTCGCAGCCGCCGCGATGGCCGCGGCCGGGGTCCGTCGTCGCCGCCAGTGAACGCGGTCCGCGTCCAGAGAGATCCACACCGTGGTCGCCGCACCGAGCTCGCGGCCCGCACAGGCGTGCCGCGAGCTCGGTGCCGTCCCGATACCGTTCCCCATGCCCGGACTCTTCGACGGCACACCACTCGAGCGCCCCGTCACCTGCGACCGCTGCAACAAGCCGCACGCCGCGTGCACCTGCCCGCGCGACCGCGCAACCGGACGCGTCGTGGACCCCAAGGACCAACCCCTCCGCATCCGCCGCGAGCAGCGCCGCGGCAAGTTCGTCACCGTCATCACCGGCTTCGCCCCGCGCTCATCCACCAACAACGACCTGCCCGACCTCCTCAAGCAACTCAAGTCCAAACTCGCCACCGGCGGCACGCTCGACGACAGCGGTCCCACGATCGAACTCCAAGGCGACCACGGCGACCGGCTGGTGGAGCACTTCAAGGCGTTGGGCTATCCCGCCAAGCCATCCGGCGGCTGAGGCATGACCGCTACGGGCACAGCAGCGATTCGTACGCCGCCGCGAAGAGGACGAAGTCCGAGTCATCGACGAAGCCATCGTGGTCGAGATCGCTCGGGCAGCCCGGCGGCATCGCGGGATCGGCGCAGTCGAGGATCGAGTACGCGGCGGCGAAGAGCACGAAGTCGTCGTCATCGACGAAACCGTCGGCGTTCAGGTCGCCGCCGCAGGGACGCTGGTAGAGGTTCAGGCGGAAGAAGGGCGTCGCGCCCGGCGGGGCGCCGAACACGGCGGTCGCGTCTCCGCCGTGAGTCATCTGGACGGAGAATCGCACCGACAAGCGCAGCGGCACGCCCATCGCGAGGTCGCCGCTGCGGGTGCCGAGCTGCTGGGCCTCGGTCTGCCAGAGGAAGCACGGCCCCGTGTAGGTGTGCTGGTTGCGATAGTGGATCACACCCAGTCCGACCATCTGGGAGAGATCGATGGTCGAGGAGGCGCGCATGAAGGTGGGCGATCCTTCCTGCACGATGTCGAGGTAGCCGTCGAATGTGTAGGACAAGTTGGGGACGGTCGGAGTGAAGACCACATCGACGTTGATCTGAGCGGTCGAGGTGCTGAAGCTGGGCGAGTATCCGGTGCGCAGTTCAGCGATCGAAAGGTTGACGCCGGAGGAGAGCACCGAGACGTTGTAGACGCTGGCGGCGGTGATCCAGCCGACGCCGGTGCCGATGCCGAAGGATGAGCCGTAGGAGAGTGGGGCGAAGCCGGGGCTCAACGAGTTGAGGCTGATCCAACTTGAGGACGAGTCGACGGTGAAGGGTGCGGCGGAGGCGGTGGTGGCGGCGAGTGCGCAGAGAGCGAAGGCGGCGGCGCGAGGGATCATGGAGGTCTTTCCGCGGAGTGGGGGGGAACGCGGCCGCGGGTCGAGCGGCGTTGAGGGAGTTCGCGGCTCGCGACCAAACCTTGCACCGGTTGCCTCACAATTCGGCGGGCGACAGTTGCCCGGATGGTACAGTCTGAGCATGACCGTCTCCCACTGGCGACGCTCCTTCCGTCGTTCGACGCCCCTCGATGTTGGGGTGTGCGTGATCGGTGCGGGCATCTGCGGCGTCTCCGCCGCCCTCGCCGCTCAGCGTCGCGGTGAGTCTGTTGTCATCCTCGAGCGCCACACGCTGGCCGCCGGTGCGTCATCGCGGAACGCCGGTTTCCTCATGCGCGGTGCGGCGTGCCATTACGCGGAGGCAGTGGACCTCTACGGCCGCACGCAAGCCTGCGACCTATGGCGCTTCACCGAAGCCAACCTCGAAGGCCTGCGGCGCGAGGGCTGCGAGGCGCTCGCGTCCTACCGGCGCGTGCCGTCGATGCTGCTCGCGCTCCGCGGCAGTGGGACCGGCCTCCGGCCGGTCTGGTCGCCGAGCGACGAGTACGCATCCTCCAACCGCGCCGGGCTCGAGCGCTCGGTCACGCTCATGCGCGAAGACGGCCTCGATGCAGAGTGGATCGACGCGGGATCCAAGCACCCCGATGACGCCGCGTGGCGGAGCGGGCTTGTGTCGTGCGCTCTCGTGAACCCGCACGACGCGAGCCTGAACTCGTTTGAACTGATGTCGATGCTCGCATCCAAGCTCACGACACACGCGACGCTTGCGGCGAAGCTCCCGTCGCCGTTGATCGAGAATCAGGAAGTCTTCGGTATCGAGCCGCAGGCGCGGGGCTTCCTCGTGCGCACCGCCGACTTCGCGGTGCATGCTCAGCACGTGCTGGTCTGCACCAACGCGTACGCGTCGCTGCTGCTGCCGGGGTTTGACGATCTCGTGAAGCCCCGCCGCGGGCAGATGCTCGCGCTCGCGCCGCAGGGGCGCACGCTCGCGGCGTCGTACTACTGCAACGACGGGAGCGAGTACTTCCGGCAGGCGGCGGATGGCACGATCGTGGTGGGGGGCTGCCGCACGTACTTCGCGGATGAGGAGGTCGGCTTCGAGGACCGCACGACCAGCAGCGTGCAGGCCGCACTCGAGTCCTTCGCCCGCGCGATGCTTGGCTACGGCGAAGGATCGCTTCCGATCACCGCGCGATGGGCGGGCACGATGGGCTTCTCGCCGGATGGGCTGCCCCTGATCGGGCCGAGCGGTGCGGCTTCATCCCCGTGGTTCTGCGGCGGATTCACGGGCCACGGCATGTCGATGGGATATCAGGCGGCGCACGAGGCGGTGGACGCGATGTTGGAGGGGCGAGCGCCGATGTTCTCGATTGCGAGAGTGAAGCGGTAAAGACATTTCACCGCGGAGGACGCAGAGAACGCAGAGAAAGACGAAAAGAGATTCACCACAGAGGCACAGAGGCACAGAGGCACGGAGGCACGGAGCGAGACATTAGGTCAATGCGCTGCGGTTCTTCAGACTTGTTGTTCGTCGCTTCGTCGCTTCGTCTCGTCCGTGAACTGCCTCAAGCCTTGAGTTCGCCGGCGCGAAGGCTCATCGCGATGCCGACTTCCTGCAGACGCATGCTGCCGCGGTCGAGGTCTTCCTTGGCCTTGTGGAACGCGTTGGGGTCGACGGCCTTCCAGTCGGCCTCGGCCTGGCGGACGAGGTCGCGGAGGGTTTCGATCTTGCGGAGGAGGTCGACGCGGTAGTCGGCTTCGAGGATGTCCTTGAAGCGGTCGAAGCGTTCGCCGATCCACTTGAGGTCGAGCTTGGAGTTGGCGATGAGGTCGACGACGCGGTGGCGGGTCATGTCCTCGCGGGCGTGGGCGAAGCTCTCGGCTTCCATGCGGTCGACTTCGTCGCGGGTCAGTCCGTGGTTGGGGATCACTTGCAGCGCGGCACGCTTGCCGCTGCGGCGTTCGTGGGCGGAGACGTTGAGCACGCCGCTGGAGTCCGCGAGGAACTCCACCTGCACCTGGGGCACACCCGCCGGCATCGGGGGGATGCCCCGCAGGAAGAACTCGCCCAGCTTGCGGCAGTCCGCGGCCATTTCGCGCTCGCCCTGGTACACGGTGAATCGCACCGCCGTCTGTCCGTCCACGCTGGTGGAGAAGAACTCCTTGGCCTTCGCGGGCACCGTCGTGTTGCGGACGATCAGCTTCGCCACCGCGCCGCCGACGGTCTCGAGACCCAGCGAGAGCGGGATCACGTCGAGCAGCAGGGCGCCCTTGGTGGTGCCATCGAGGATCGACGCCTGCACCGCGGCACCGAGCGCGACGGCCTGATCCGGGTCTACTGCGCAGTAGGGCTCCAGGCCGAAGAACTGCTTCACGCGCGTGCGGACCAGTGGCACGCGAGTTGAGCCGCCGACGAGGATGACGCGTTCGATCGTGACGGGGCCGCGGAGCGCCCGCTCGGCATCCGCCAGCGCCTGCTTCGAGCGTTCGATGGTGCGATCCACCAGCGGCGTGATGAGTGTGTCGAACTCCGCTCGGGTCACGAGCCGCGTGATGCGGCGTCCACCCGAGAGGTTGAAAGCCGCTTCGGCGCGATCGAACTCGCTGAGCTTCCACTTGAGCGCTTCGGCCTCGCGCTTCAGCACGCGCCGGTCGGCGCTGGTCAGGCTTGCGTCTGCGATCCCGGATGCCAGTAGCCGCACGAGCTCATGGTCCGCATCGTCGCCGCCGAGGTGGGTGTCGCCGGCGGTGGCGATGACCTCAAAGAAGCTGGTCTCGTTGCCGCCGGTGCTGTCGGGGCTGTCGGCGGGTGTGAGGCGCAGGATCGAGATGTCGAACGTCCCGCCGCCGAGGTCGTAGACCGCGACAATGCGTTCGCCCTCGATCTTCTTCTCCTGTTCGGTCGTGGTGCGTCCGGCGCCGATGCCGTAGGCGAGGGCTGCCGCGGTGGGCTCGTTGACGATGCGCACGACTTCGAGGCCGGCGAGCCGCCCGGCGTCGCGGGTGGCCTGGCGCTGGGCGTCGTCGAAGTACGCGGGCACGGTGACGACCGCGCGTTGGACCTCGACGCCGAGAGCATCGCTGGCGATCTGCTTGAGGCGCTTGAGGATCTCCGCCGAGACTTCCTGCGGCGAGAAGACGCGAGCCGCTCCGTCGGTCGCGATCCGCACCCGGGCCGTGTCGTTCTCGCCGGCGATGACTTCATAGGGCAGGTACGCGAGATCGGCCGCGGCGTCCTTCATCGAGCGGCCCATCAGCCGCTTGACGCTGGAGATGGTCTCGCGGGGAAACTCGCTCGCACGCTCGCGTGCGTCGTGACCCACGACGACTCCGGCACCTTCGTACCGCACGACGCTCGGCACCATCGCGCGGCCGCTTCCATCCGCCAGCACGCGTGGCCCGCGCGCATCGCAGACCGCGACCAGGCTGTTGGTCGTTCCCAGATCGATACCGACGATGGGAGCACGTTCGCTCACGCCGGACGGTATGAACTTCCGGCCCGCCACGCCTCGGCCGAGAAAACACGCCGCCCCGCGGCTTCGCGGCAGAAACGGCCTATGCGAGCTGGCCTCGAGGTCCCAGAAGAACGCCACCGCTGACCGGGTCGTCCGCTCCATCCGTTGCATCCCGTACCCCCGTCGCACCATCGCCCTCGCCAGGCCGCGAATGGGTGTCGAGGCCTCGTTCCCGTGGCATGGTTGAGGTGTCGAGCGAGTGCTCGGCATCAGCCCGGTCAAGGAACGACCGGCCCGCCCGTTGAATCAACCGGCGGCCTGAAGGAATGGGAGAAAGACATGAATAAGAACAGCATCGTTGCCTTTGCCGGCATTGCCGCCATCGCAGGTCTGGCCTCGGCCGCTCCGACGGTGGACGTGAAGTTCCTGGGAGTCGGTCAGGGTCAAAACCTGACGATCACCTTCAACGGCAGTAATCAGAACGTCTTCGTCGGTCAGCTTCGGCACCAGCTGAGCAACGCCTCGGCGGGCTATGCGTGGATCAACGGCGAGCATCGCACCTACTGCACCGACCTGTACCAATACGTCACCAGCACAACCAAGTCCTACACCATCGAGCAGGTCGAGAACATGCCGGGGTCGAGTCCGATGGGTCTGGCCAAGGCCAACGCCATCCACGCTCTGTTTGCGGTCGCCAACGCGAACGTTGACACGATCAACGCGTCCAACGATTACGCCACCGGTTTCCAGCTTGCGATCTGGGAGATCGTCACCGATTACTCGGGTTCGAACTTCGCCATCAACGCCTCGAACTTCACGAATGGCAACTTCAAGGCGAAGCAGACCAACGGCTCGGCCCTGAACTCCAACGTTGTGAGCGTGGCTTCGTCTGCGTACAACGCCGCCCTGAACTACCTGCAAACCAACGGTCAGAGCACCGCGCTTCTGGGTATCTCGAGCGGCACCAACCAGGATCAGCTGCTCCGCGTGCCCACTCCCGGCGTGCTGACGCTGGCCGGTCTGGGCGGTCTTCTGTGCACCCGTCGTCGTCGTGGCAACTGATTCTTCTTCCGACCCCTCTTTCCCTGGGATTTCCGCCCGCAGGACGCTCCGCTCGCTCATGCGAGGGAGCGTCTTGTTTTTGCGGTGCTTGTTTCGCGGGTTCGCATGATGCCCTTCCGGCCTTGTGATCTCCCCAAGACCCGGGGTCAAGCGGTCTGGTTCTCTCCGGCGCAAGACACCCGCTCGCTCACGCTCGGGGCTCGTCAAGGAGCGACGCTCAGCTTGTGACCATGGCGCAGTAGTCGGGCCGATCCGCGGCGTCGCGATGTCGGAATGCGGCAATCACGCGCCCGCGCGAGATGACAAACGCGCCGGGCATCTGCAAGCCGTCGCCACGCAGGCCACCGACGAAGTGTCGGGCGAAAAGGCCCGCCACGACGCCGCGGAGCCAGACTCGGGGGCCGAAGAGCTGGCCGATGGAACCGCGGCGCAGCTCCATCGCTCGGTACAGGGTCCGATCGGGATCGCTCACGACATCCACGTCGCTGAGGCCGTATCCGGCGAGGAACGTGCGCGATTCGGCTGGCGGGCTCATGGTGACGACCACGATCGTGGCGGCGGCTTCGATCGTGCCGCGGCGATCCCGCAGGTCGGCCGCGGCCTCGCGGCAGAACGTGCAGCCGAGGTGCCGCAGGAAGACCAGCAATACCGGCCGTTGCTCACTGAGGGTGCTGATGGAGATTCCGCGGGCGGGGCCGTCTGAGATCAGGGCGGTCTGCAGTTCCGCGGCGTCGGCGTCGAGTCTTTCGATGTGGCGAGCGCGTTCCCGCTCGTGGGCCCGATACGCGAATACCAGCATGGCAGCGAAGGGGAGCCACCAGATCAGATCGTTGGTGATGAGCGTCCAGCCGAACCGGAGTGGTACGGCTCCGTCGATGAAGTGGGCTTGAACGAACCCGATCGGGCCGAAGATCTTGCCGAGGAATCCGACGAGCACGATCGGCCAGTGCCGGGCCACGTCGTTCGCGGCGAACCAGTAGCCGACGCCGTAGACCCCGACGATCATGCCGATGCACTGCCAGAGGAACAGATACTCCGGCGCGGGCATGCCGACGAGCGACCAGAAGTGCTTGGGGAAGAGGATGGTCCACGCACCCCACGCCAGGTTGTACAACGCCGCGGCACGGAGGCATGCGGTCATCCACGGTGGCTGGGCATTGGGATGGAGCATCGGAGTGGGTTCGCCCTCACTGGTGAACTGGACGCATTGCCGAAAGAAACCCGAGTGTGATCGAGTGGGTTTTCTTGATGCCGTCGGCGGAGTGTTCGGGGATGGGCTTGAGCGCGGGGGTTCGTTGGACGCTGGGCTCAGAGTCCGCGCTTGCCCGACTCGACCCAGCCGTGCCGCGCAATCAGGAAGAGCGGCACGATCCAGATGAGGTCGTTGAAGACTGCCGAGGCCGCGAATGCCGGCGGCATGATCTTCAGCACGTACACGTTCTGCAGGACGCCGAGGAAGCCGAGCACTTTGGTTCCGAGCCCCACGTAGACCAGTCCCCGATGCGACACCGGGTCGGTCGAGGCGATCAGGTAGCCCAGCCCCAGGAACCCGATTAGTGCTCCCAGGCCCGGCCAGAGAAACTCGTAGTTCGGCCGCGCCAGGCCCAACCAGTCCCACCACGCGTGCGGCATGGCGACCATGAACACGGCCCAGCCGAGGTTGTACACGCCGGCGAGCCGCAGCACCCACACCATCCATGCCGGAGTTCGATGGCTGAATCGCATGGTCAATCTTTGCCGGTCTTCGGGCGGGCGCGAACCCGGCTCGGCCAGACCGCGCTCCACCCTCGCACCCGCTCGGAGGCCCGATCCAGCGTGGCGAAAGCCGCCGCCGGGACAGGCCGTGGGGTGATAATCTCAGGGTCACGGCGGAGCCGAAGCGTCGCCGGCGCCATCGCGCCGAGGACGCCACAGGCACGGAGTGCGCCACGAATGAATCGTCTGCTCGAAAAGTCCACGCACCGCCTGCTGCCCGTCGCGCTTCTTCTCGTCTGTGGCACGAGCATCGCGATCGCTCAGGTGCCACAGCAAGCCCAACCCACGCAGCCCCCGCCCGGCACTCCCGACCGCCCGGAGCAGGCCGACACGCCCACGCACTCCGACGCGCCTGCGGCCGAGAAAGTCGTTCCCAAGTGGAGGGGTCAGCAGCCCGCCAGCCCGCCGCAGGGTGAAGGCACCAGTCTCCCGCCCCGCGGCACGACGCCCGGCGAGTCTGCGAAGCCCGCCAAGCCGGTTCCCGGCGCCAACGCGCCGGCGATGCAGGGCGCCTTGGGCGAGAACCCTGGCGCCAATCCTGTCGCCAACCCCGATCCCGCGAATCTCACGCCGACCGATCCCAACATGATCGAGCTGGCGGCGTTCACGGCGCCCGTCGAGCTCACGACGCTGGTGGACATGTTGGTCAAGCAGCTCGGAATCAATGTTGCCATCAAGGGGAGCCTGAGCGGCAGTGTCTCGTTCAATGCGCCGGTGTCGGTTCCCAAGGACCGCTTCTTGCGCCTAATTACCGCGCTGCTTGAGCAGCAGAACTTCACGATTACCAAGGAAGAGGACACCGGCTTTTACCTCGTCCATCCGCTGAATGAAGTCGGTGTCGGGATCGGCGGCGATCACGCGACGACGCGGGTCATTCCGACGCCCAACGTTCGCCCCAGCGCGCTCAAGTCGGCGATTGAGGCCCAGTTTGGTGGCGGCGGCGGTGGTGGGGGCGGGCCGATCATGAACCCCGGTAATCCCGGCGGCGGCATCACCACTGGCTCCGGCGCGCTTGGGCAGGCGGCGTACATCGATGAGCTCGGCGTGATTGTGATGACCGGCTCGGCCCGCAAGCTCGACGCCGTTGAGTCGATGGTGAAGCTGCTCCTCGACGAGTTCAACAAGGCCAAGTTCCATCGCTTTGATCTGAAGTTCGTCGCCGCATCGGTCGCCCGTGAACGCGCCCTGCAACTCATCGGTCAGGTCGGTCAGACCCGCAACGCGGGCGGCATGAACATGAACGCGGGTGGCGACCCTGCCGCCGCCATGCCCAACATGTCCCCTGGTGGCCGCTCCGCGACCTTCGACAATCTCTCCGATCGCCTGACCATCGACCCGCAGGGCAACGCTCTGGTCTTCCGCGGCGTTCCCGACGAGATCAGCAAGGTCCGCGAGGTCCTCGAAGCCATCGACGTCGCCAGCACCCTCACCAGCACGAAGTACGAGGTCGGCCTCGCGGCCAAGCAGATCGCCGATCTGGCCCGCCAGCGCGGCCTGGGCGAGGTCACCACCATTGCGTCCACGGGCGGCCGCAACAGCAACCGCTTCCAGCAGGGCTTCTTCGGCGGCGAGTTCAACGACGGCAATCAACGCAGCCAAGGACGCACCACGGCTGCTGCCGGCGGGCCCGTCATGGTCGTCGACGAAGACCGCGGCCTCATCATCTATTACGCCACTCCCGAGCAGCAGGAGCTCCTCGCCGATCTCATCAAGGGCATCAACCTCGATGACGACATCGTCGTGGTGAAGGAGTACAAGCTCAAGTACGCCTCCGCCGAGAAGGTCGCCGAGGTCATCAACGGATTGCTGACCAACCGCACGCCGGCCGCCGAGTCGAGCCTGCTCCCCGGTTCGGGCAGCAACTCGACCAACGCCAACAGCCGCTTCAATCGCAACAACACCCAGCCGCAGCAGCAGTCTCAGCAACCCGTCAACGTCAATCTCGGCCCCGACTTCGGCGGCGGTTCCGGTGCGGCGGGCACGAACGAGGGCGGCATCGGCTTCAGCGGCGGCCCGAACGTCTTTGTCCTCGCCGACAAGCCCAACAACCAGGTGCTGGTGAAGGCCCCGGCGCGCCAGCAGCGCGAGTTCGCGCAGCTCATCGAGCGCATCGATCTCCGGCGCCCGCAGGTCCACATCGAGGCCCAACTGGTCGCCGTCACCGCGGGCGACGACTATCGCCTTGCCTTCGAGACGCAGCTCATCAACGCCAACGGCACGGGCGGCATCCTCAACACCAGCTTCGGCCTCTCGACCTTCCCGACCGGCACCGGCTTCAACCAGGCCAAGACGGTCGCCACGGGGCTCAGCGGCCTCACCTCCGCCGTCATCAAGAGCCAGTATGTGCCTTTCGTGCTGAACGCTCTGGCCAACACGACCGACACCAAGATCCTCTCCAAGCCGTCGATCATGGTGAACGACAACGAGAAGGCCAAGATCGAGCGTGTCGACCAGCAGCCCACCACCCAGGCCAACCAGAGCACTTCGACCACCACGACCAGCTTTGCTGGCTACGAAGACGCCGGCACCGACCTTGAGATCACTCCCCGCATCAGCGGCAACCTCGTCACCCTCGAGATCGCCGCGAATCTCTCGGCCTTTGAGGGTTCCGGCTCCGGCGGGATTCCCCCGCCGCGGAACAAGGCTGGCATCAGCAACAAGGCCGTCACGGTGCCCAGCGACATGACCGTCGTCATCGGCGGCATCACGCTGAACACCCGCACCGACACCGTCCGCAAGGTCCCGCTGCTGGGCGACATCCCCCTCGTCGGCTACCTCTTCCGCGACACCAACAAGACCGAACGCAAGACCGTTCTCTATATCTTCATCACGCCCCGCATCATCAACGACCCCGGCTTTGAGGACATGCGTCTGCTCACCAGCGGCCCGCAGCAGCAGGTCGATCTCGAACGCGATCTGCCGCCCATCAAGCCTGTGCTGGTTGATTTCTTCGTCCCGCTCGAGAAGGGGGAGTCCGATCGCCCGACATTGCACGCGCCGTCGCAGGAGAAGAAAGCTCCCGGCCACGAGCCCATCCACTCCGACGACCCGCTCCCGCCGCCACTGCCGCTCAAGTTGCCGGGAGCGGCGACGAAGAAGGAGTAGTGCAAGAGAGGACTTGGGTCTGAGACACAGCAAAGAGGACTTAGGTCTTAGGACTTCGGTCTGAGGGAGAGACATCTGACGGCGACAACCTCCCCCCCCTAAGTCCTAATCCCTAAGTCCTAAGTCCTAAGTCCTAACCCCGAAGTCTCAACCCCTCAGTCCTTCCCCATGCCCTCCCGCCCCACCAACCTCCTCGCCAAACTGCGCCCGGGCGAAGCACTATCGCAGTCCAACGGCAAGCCCGGCCCGGATGCCACCGGCGCGATCGTTGTGCGCGAGTGGTCCAAGGTGGCCGAGGCCTTCGGCGCCCTTCGCGTCACCGGCGAGCAGCTCAAGGCGTTTCAGCAGACCGAAGGCTCTGAGGAAGAGCCGTGGGACACGCTGCTCACGACGCTGGCCATGGACGAGCACGTTGCGCTCGAACTCTTGGGCCGGCGCACCGGGCTCACGTTTTCCGCCGAGCCGCGTCTGACCGAGACGGCGTCCAAGTTCTACGAGCTGGTTCCGCCCGACGCCGCACGGCGGCATCACGTCGCGGGCCTTGAGTCCGACGGCATCACGATGACCGTTGCGACGGCCCAGCCCTTCCAGCCCGCGGTCTTCAACATGCTGGAGGATCTGCTCCACATGCCGCTGAAGATCGTGCTGGTGCCTCGCGGCGCGGTCGGCAACCTGATCAACCGCGGCTACGAGCGGCGCCAGGACCTTGTCACCGAGATTATCGACGAATTGCCGCTCGATGAGCGCACCATCGCGAGTGTCGCTGGCAGCGTGGGGAGCGCGACGGATCTGTTGCAGCTCGCACGCCAGACTCCGGTCATTCGTCTCGTGAACATGATTCTGTTCGAGGCGCTGCGTCGCCGCGCCAGCGATGTGCACATCCACCCGATGGAGAACAAGCTCGTCATCCGCTTCCGTGTGGACGGCATGTTGGTTGATGCCTTCAGCCCGCCGCTGAGCCTCGCGCCGGCGATCTCGTCGCGATTGAAGGTCATGACCGAGCTGGACATCGCGAACCGGCACAGCCCGCAGGACGGTCAGACGAGTGTCCGCATCGGCAGCCGCAAGATTGATATTCGCTTCTCGTGCATCCCGACGATCTACGGCGAGCGTCTGGTGCTGCGTCTGCTTGACCAGAGCCAGACGCAGCTGAGCCTCGACGCGGTGGGCATGACCAAGCACATGCAGGCGGAGCTGCTCGACCTCGTCGAGCGGCCCACCGGCATCATCCTTGTGACGGGTCCGACCGGCAGCGGCAAGACGACGACGCTCTACGCGGCGCTTGGTCGCATCGATCGCACGAGCCGCAACGTGATGACGATCGAAGATCCGGTCGAGTATCACCTTGACGGCATCAGCCAGATGCAGGTGAACGTGAAGCGCGGAGTTACGTTTGCCGCGGGTCTTCGCAGCCTCTTGCGTCAGGACCCCGACGTGATTCTCGTCGGCGAAATCCGCGACCCCGAGACGGCCCAGCTCGCGATCCAGGCCTCGCTCACCGGCCACTTGGTGCTGGCGACCTTGCATACCAACGACGCGCCCAGCGCGATTACGCGACTGATCGACATCGGTGTCGAGCCCTATCTCGTCACCTCGACGCTGCTGGCCGCGATGGCCCAGCGACTCTTGCGGCGGACGTGCCAGACCTGTCGCGGCTCGGGCAGTCACGAGGACCGTGTCTGCGAGACGTGCGGCGGCAACTGCTACAAGGGCCGCGTGGGCGTCTACGAGATCATGAAGATGAACGACGAGCTGCGGACGCTGACGCTCAAGAACGCCGATGCTGGCGCCTTGTTCGACGCGGCGAGGCGCGATGGCTTCAAGATGATGAAGGACGACGCCGCGGAGAAGGTGGCGCTGGGCCTCACCGATCAGGCCGAGGTCTTCCGCGTGCTGCACTGACCTGCCGCTTGGGAGGCGCAGACGTTGCGTGTGTTCGTGCCGCCGACGCCTCGTTGTCCACCGGTGGCGCTGCGGCCTGACCCGCGGCAACGCCCGAGAAGTCGGTGCAAATCTCCCAGTCGACCTGAACCCGAGTCTGGTCCTGCACGTTCGATCAACGCCGGGGTTTCACCGCGCCGATGCTATAGTCCGCTCCACGACTCGGACGGCCTCCGTTTCGTGGGGGTTTTGGGAGGGGGAAGTGTGGGGGAACGCCGGGCATGCCGGGCCGAGACGGCCATGCAGTGCCTCGGATTGGCCTCGGATTGGCCTGGGATTGGCCTGGGATTGGCCTGGGATGGGGCTGGGAGGAGGGAGCCGTGCACACGTCGTGCACGGCAGGAAGAGGAACAGGTCCAGGGCCCTCGGGCCTCCGGAGTTCGAGTCGTGCGGATCTGCATCCCCGGTGGGTCGGGGTTCATCGGCCGGTACTTCCACGAGCAGCTGACCGCCAAGGGTCACGAGGTCGTCATTCTCGACCTGATCAAGCCGGAGTGGGACACGACTGGTGTTGGCGGGAAGCCGTCGGCGTTTTTCCACGGCGACATTCGGGACCCGGCGATCGTCCAGCGTGCGATCCGGGGCTGCGATCGTGTGTTGAACCTGGCTGCTGCGCACCACGACTTTGGCATTGCCGAGAAGACCTTCTTCGACGTCAACGAGAACGGCGCCCGCGTGCTGTGCGAGGCGATGGACAAGGAAGGCATCAAGGAAGTCGGGTTTTACTCGACGGTCGCGGTGTTTGGCGATGCGCCCGAGCCGCACCACGAGGATGCGCCCAAGGTGCCGGTGTCGAACTACGGCAAGTCCAAGCTCGCGGGCGAAAAGGTGTACGAGGCGTGGGTGAACAAGGGTGATGGCCGCCGCGCCCTGGTCATTCGTCCCACCGTCACCTTCGGCCCGCGCAACTACGCCAACATGTACTCGCTGATCCGCCAGATCAAGAGCGGGAAGTTCGTGCTGGTGGGTGATGGCAGCAACATCAAGAGCCTGTCGTACGTTGAGAACATCGTCGACGCGACGATCTTCTTGTGGACCAAGGAAGGCCGCAAGAACTGGGACGTGTTCCACTTCGTCGACAAGCCGGACTTGCAGAGCCGCCAGATCTCGGAGCAGGTCTACGTCTCGCTCGGCAAGGCGCTGCCCAAGTTCCACATCCCGCTGTCTGTGGCGTGTCTCTTGGCGCTGCCGTTCGATATCGTGATCAAGCTCACGGGCAAAAACCTGCCGGTGTCGAGCGCCCGCATCAAGAAGCTGTTCGCGATGCAGACGAAGTTCGAGGCCCAGAAGATTCTCGACGCGGGTTTCCGGCCGAAGATCCCGCTCGCCGGCCCCGACGGCGGCATCGACCGGATGGTGAAGTGGTACCTCGCCGAAGGCCAGCATAAGAAGGCCGTGTGGCATCTGCCGCCGCCGGAAGTGCAGCGGTTTGGGAACGCAGACGCGGGAGCTGCGGCCAATCCCAGCACCGGCGGCGCCGTCAGCACGGCATGATGAGCACAGGGGGCGGTGCCTTCCAGGCCCCGCGCTCAGCCCACCAGTAGGACCGGCTTCCAGCCGGTCCATCTTCTTCATTCGTTTCGCCTTTCACCCCGCAACGAGCCGCCGCGCCGGCGGGCTCGCGCCATGATTGAGCCGTCGATTCCTCCAAGATCGCGCAACACGCGTTCGAGCGTCACGTCCATGAAGTGACAAGCCTCACGCGTCCGGAAAGCTGCAGCCGCGATGCCTTCAACAATCTCCGGCGCGTTCGTTGAACGCATTCCTGAGCGTTCAGGCATTTCGAGAACCCACATGCCCATCTCCCACCTCGCCCCCATCTTGAACGTCCGCGACGTCGCCGCCAGTGGCGCCTGGTTTGAAAGTTGGGGCTGGACCCGGGCTTGGATGTGGTACGACCAGGTCGGACGCATGGACACCGATCCGCAGTTCGAGAAGCTCAAGCGTGTCAAGGAGGTGGGCACGCCGAGCTTTGCATCCGTGTGTGCGCGGCCGCTGCACTCCGAGCAGAACTCCGCCGTGTTTTTGTGCCGAAATGGGCAGGGCGGGCGCGAAGACGCCGCGCCGATGCCGGGGGCGCCCGGCTCGGCTCAGACGGACTACCAAGCCCACTCCCGCGGCGTGTGGATGAGCGTCTTCGTGTCGAACGTCGACGAGATCCATGCGACGTGCGTGCGGCTTGGTTACGAAGTGCTCATGCCGCCGAAGAACGAGCCTTGGGGCGTGCGGGAGTTCCACCTGCGGCATCCCGATGGGCATGTGTTTCGGGTGAGTGGCCCGACGACGGCGTGAGCTCGCCGTGCATCGGGGGCGGGGCCGTCCAGGCCCCGCGCACCAGTAGGACCGGCTTCCAGCCGGTCCGCGTTCAACAGCGACGGACCGCGTGAGAGCAAAAGAAAGACCGGCCGGAGGCCGGTCCCACTGGTCGTATTCGGGTGTGTGCTGGCAAGCGCGGGGCCTGGAAGGCCCCGCCCCCAGCGTGTCTCACGGACACGTCAACGTGTTGTACCCATCCGCGAACGCCACAAAGTCGGTGTCATCCACCTGTCCGTCCACGTTCTGATCGGCCAGGCACAGCGACGGGCCAGGGCTGCACAGCAGGATGTTGTACGCGTCGGCGAAGAGGACGAAGTCGGAGTCGTCCACGGAGCCGTCGTCGTTCAAGTCGCTCGGGCAGGAACGCTGCAGCATGGTGAGGTCGAGGTCGGGCTGGTTCACGGTGCCGTCGCCGTTGAGGTCGTAGAGGTGCTTGATGCCGGCGACTGCGGCGGTGCCGCCCCAGCACTGGGTGAGTGCGGTCAGCGCCTTCACGCCGATCTTGCGGCTCTCGCCGAAGTGCCAGCGGAAGAACTCGGCCTTGAAGAGCGTCCAGTCGGTCGCGTTGATGAAGCCGTCGCCGTTGTAGTTGTACCGAGCGTTCGCGCCGCCGGAACTCACCGGCGTCCCGCTGTAGACGGCGGTGAACATCTGCCAGTCGGTCGAGTCGATGTAGCCGTCGTTGTTGAAGTCGCCGCGCTGTTTGGTGGCGGTGGCGGTGACGAAGTTGGCGAGCGTGGTCTGGTTGGCGACCACGGTGAAGGTCGGGCCGCTGAAGAAGATCCAGTCCTGGATGCCGACGCCGGTGGTGCCGGTGGCGTTGTTGGAGGCGGTGAGCTGGTTCGCCAGCGTCGGATGGCCGGTGGTGGTATCGGTGTAGAGGCTGGCGATCACGCGACGGCCCGCGGCGTTGGCCTTGACCGTGTTCAGGTCGGTCGTGATGCCGGTCGTTGTCGAGTTGTACACCATGGGGCAGAGCCAGTCGATGTAGCCGTTGGTGGCCCACGTCTTCCAGTCCTGGCACTTGGTCGTCTCGGGGTTGGCGAACATCGCGGCGGAGAACTCCACGCTCGCGTCTTCGCCGTCGATGCCGAGCTTCATCTGGCGTGCGGCCTCGGTGATGCCGGCCTTGCGCCAGTTGAGGAAGTTGGTGTACTGCGTGCCGGTGCTGCCGCTGGTGGTGATTGCCTTGAGCAGCGGGTCGTTGCTGGCGCCGTAGATGGCCATGAAGGCGTTGCGGCTGTAGGTGTCAAACGACCACGGTGCGGGGTTGCCGTCGGCGGTGTTGTCATCGAGGGCGTAGCGGTGGTAGTCGGTCATGACGCCCCAGATGCCGGGGTAGGTCGAGAGCTCGGCGAAGTAGTTGCGGAGCTTGGCCTGCAGGCCGGGGTGGGCGAGGTTGCCGAAGACCTGGCCTGCGGTGCCGTCGCCGCCGCCGGTGCCGGTGGCGGAGGAGATGCACTTCCAATCCGGGTTGCCCTGGCTCGCGCCGGGAGCATTGACGGTGAAGTTGTACGCGCCGGTGGAGCCGAACTGGAGGTACGCGCTCTCGCACCAGGCGTGGACGCGGATGCCGTAGCGGGCGGAGCGGACGATGGCTTCTTGCAGGTAGTCGTATCCGAAGCGGGCGTTGAAGACGCCGGGCTTGCCGGTGCTGACGCCCCAGTAGAGGGTTTCGAGGAAGAGATCGGTGCCCTTGGCGTTGGCGAAGTTGGCGAGGTTGCCCTCGAGGCCGCTGGTTCCGGTGAGGGAGGCGGGCGGGCGGAGATAGACGCCGCGGACGGGGCGGGTGGTGCGGTAGGTCTGGGCGAGCGCGATGTTCGCTCCGAGCGCGAGGCCAGCGAACGCAAGGGCGGCCGCGGTGCGGCGGGAGATCGTGGTCGTCATACGCATCAACTCCTCAAGCGAGATTCGCGCGGACAGGCGTTCCCCATCTGTCGCAAGTGCCGCAATTCCGGACAGTAGTATCTTCGGATCAGGGAGAATACTGATCCTGTCAAGTTGCTTTCTCGGACCGACAAACGGCAAAAAGGACAGCGGCCCGGGGGAGTTGTGTCCGGGCCGCCGTCTGGAGACACGTGGGGAGTGGGAAGGGGTGAGGGCTGAGGTTTGCGAGAGAGGGAGTGCGAGCCCCGAGCGTGAGCGAGTGGGGAACGAATGGTGGGGCGCCTGGAGGAGAGAGATGACAGGCTGCCCACTCGCTGACGCTCGGGGCTCGTTGACGAGGCCGACCGGAGGACGCGGATTCCGCCCGCGTGCTCGTGATCGTCTCGAGCCCGAACGACTCAACGGCGGCGGCGACGCATGGCGAAGAGGCCCGCGGCGGCGAGGGCGGTTGCGCCCGACGGCGAGGGGATGACCTCGACACGCCAGTTGTCGATGCCGCACTCGCTGTTGAAGACGCCGCTGGTGAGCGTGCCGCTGGAGTTGCCGCGCCAGAAGCCGAACTGCATCACGCCGCCGGCGATCGAGAAGTCAGGGTTGTTGCCCGCGAAGATGTTGCCGGCGTTGTCGATCTCGTAGAAGTCCGAGGCGACCAAGCCGCCGGCGGGGTTCGCGGTCCAGTTGCTGTAGCCGCTGAAGGGCATGACGAGGATCGGGTTGCGCTGCAGGTAGGTGCGGCCGCTCTGAACGATGACGCAGCCGGAGCCCTGTCCGTTGCCTCCCACGTTCAGGAAGTTCTTGGAGTCCTCGCTGTAGTTGATCTGGGTGATCGCCCCCGAGCCGGGGTTGTAGAACGCGAAGTTGTTCATGTGGATGCCCGCGACCAGCGACCCGGCACCGTTGATGCTCAGCGAGTTGCGGATGATGCGGTAGGTGCCGCCGTTGCCGCCGACGGGCATTTGGAAGCCGTTGGCGAAGCTGCCGGCGCCGCCGGCGTTGGTGATAGTCGTCAGCGACCAGTCTGAGTTGTTGAACACGCCGTCGAAGAAGACGACGGCCTGGGCGTTGACGGTTGCGAGCGCAGAGATACCAGTGGCCACGGTGGCGAGGGCGAGCGTGCGGGTGGGGCGGTTCATTGTCTGTCTCCTATGAAGAATCCTGAGCGGGTCGGGCGGTACACAACTCCCCGACAGACAGACTTCACCCCCGCCCACACAACCTTGCAGCACAGAAGAAAAAATCGCGAGTTTGCTTGCTCTTCCCAAAAAGCGAGCCGGGGCGTCCCCGCCCCGTGCGGCACACACGCCCGAGCCGGCCCTGATCAGCTCTGCCACTCAAGATGCGGAGAAAATTGCACCGCGGAGGACGCGGAGAGCGCAGAGAAGGAATCGAGGAAATCGGAAGTATCACGCTCCAGCCCAAGCGTTCCGGCTCCCTTTGCACGGCATCGTCTTCACCGTTCTCGACTTTCTCCTTCTCCGCGCTCGCCGCGTCCTCTGCGGTGATGTGCCTTTGCCTTGTCTGAGGCCCGGAGATCGCCCGGCCGCACGGGGCGAGGACGCCCCGGCTCGCTGTTTTCGACCCAGACACGCGAGTGCCTGGCTCATAAACTCCCCCATGCAGCGTCCCGGCACCGACGAGAACAATGTCCAGATGTCCGACATCCTCTGCGACTTTTGTCGTCGGGAGTGGACCATGGAACGCCCGATGGTCGAGGGTCATCGCGGCTCGTGCATCTGCGGCGACTGCCTCCGCCTCTCGTACAGCGCCATGGTGCTGGAAAAGCAGGGCAATGCCCCGGCGGGCTATCTCTGCACGCTTTGTCGTGAGAACCGGGATGAGATCGGGTGGGTGCCGCCGGTGATTCCCGCGGATCAGCCGGCTGATCCGCCGCTCGCGGCGTGCCGCCGGTGTGTCAATCAGTCCGCCGCGGTGCTCGCAAAGGACAAGGAGTACGGGTGGGCCAAACCGACCAAGGCGGACTCCGGGGCCTAGAAGGCCCCACCCCCGCCCCTCCTCCTCAACCCAAAAAACGACGGAATCGAATCTTTCGACTCGATCCCGCCGGTGGTGTAGAACAGGCAAGTTGGCAGCCGGTCGGCTCCGAGTAGGGAGCCAGCCAGCGGGGAAGCAGGGAGGTGCTTCCAAGCACAACAATGCCACCAACCCCCGGATTTGCCAGTTTTTTTCCCGGACGGCATTCATTTGTCGTTGACAATTGACGGGTTTGTTGCTCGGGTCGCTTGGGTTCGCCCAAGACCGGATAACACGCCCCTCACGCCTCGCCCGAGCCTGATTTTTCGGACGCGGCAGCTGAGGCGATTCGCTCGAAAGCCCGCGGCGCCGGTGACTCGGCCGGAGACCGGCCTCCGAGGAACGGGTTTCGCTCCTCCCCGGACCCAGAAAAGCCACCGCTCCTTCACCTAGAATCGCGCGTTTTCCGTGGTTTGTCCTCCACGACTCACCTCCCAGGTTCGCCCTCCATTCGGAGCCCCATCATGGTTACCCCCGCTACGCCCACCACCAATGTCCGCGAAGTCCTCGGCGCTGAAGCCGACGCCCTGCTCAAGTACGAGTCCAAGACCGTCAGCAAGAGCCAGCTCCACCTGCCGGGCCCGGACTTCATCGACCGCGTCTTCAGCCAGACCGACCGCAACGGCCCGACCCTTCGCAATATGCAGCTGCTGCTCAACACCGGCCGCCTCGCCGGCACCGGGTTCGTTTCGATCCTGCCGGTGGACCAGGGCATCGAGCACTCCGCGGGCGCCTCGTTCGCTCCGAACCCCGCGTACTTCGACCCCGAGAACATCGTGAAGCTCGCCATCGAGGGCGGCTGCAACGCCGTCGCCTCGACCCTCGGCGTGCTCGCCTCGGTGAGCCGCAAGTACGCCCACAAGATCCCGTTCCTCGTGAAGTTCAACCACAACGAGATGTTGACCTACCCCAACATCTTCAAGCAGTCCTACTTCGGCTCGATCCGCCAGTGTTACGAGATGGGTGCGGCCGCCGTGGGCGCGACGATCTACTTCGGTAACGACTCGGCCCGTGACGAGATCGCGTACGTCTCCGACATGTTCGAAGAGGCCCACAGCTACGGCCTCGTCACCGTCCTGTGGTGCTACACCCGCAACGCCAGCTTCAAGGTGAAGGGCACCGACGGCAAGAGCGTCGATTACCACTCCTCGGCCGATCTCACCGGCCAGGCCAACCACCTCGGCGCGACGATCAAGGCCGACATCATCAAGCAGAAGCTCCCGACGAACAACGGCGGGTACGCAGCCCTCAACACCGGCGGCAGCGCGTACGGCAAGTGGGACAAGCGGGTCTACACCAACCTCTGCGGCAGCGACGAGGCTGGCCACGGCGGGCACCCGATCGATCTGTGCCGCTACCAGATTCTGAACAACTACATGGGCCGCGTGCCGCTGATCAACAGCGGCGGCGAGAGCAAGGGCGCGGGCGACCTGCAGGAAGCCGTGGCGACGGCGGTGATCAACAAGCGCGCCGGCGGCATGGGTTTGATCTCAGGCCGCAAGGCGTTCCAGAAGCCGATGGTCGATGGCGTGAAGCTGCTCAACGCGGTGCAGGATGTGTATCTGGATAAGAGCGTCACCGTCGCCTGATTGGCGATCGCGCAACGCCGCGATCGGTGCATCGCATTCCGACGAAATGAAAACCGCGGGGCTCCGAGCCCCGCGGTTTTTCGTTGACGGCGCGGTCCGTCACCGGCTCGGGGGCGTGGTGAGGCGCTTGGGGTCTAGCACAGTGATCTGGTCGGGTTGTTCGATGACGATTTGTTGGAAGTCGGCGTACCGAGGGTCGCGTCCGCCGTACGAGGCGACGTTCCCGCGCACGCGCACGTTCTTGCCCTCAAAGGCGAGAAATAAGTCGTCGCCGAGAGTTGTGCGAAGTTGCTGGACGCAGAACTCAGGAATAAAAAGCATAAATCGGGAGGACTCATCGCCGAAAAAGACCATGAAGTTCGAACGGTTTCGAGTGGTTGTCACTTTCGTGACGAGGTCTTCGACGGTCACGGGCTGTCCGATGGTAGAGATGTTGATCTGCGACGCCCGAAGAGCGCCGTCGGACAGGGGCAGCAGGGCGTTTCCCGACGGTTCGCGAACTTGTATTCCGGTAGGATCGAGTGGCAGTGTCCGCGTCTCACGCACTCGGCTCTCGCGGAGCGTGCGATCGGCAATTTCGGGACTTATGCGGCGCATCAGGACATACGGGGCGTTGGCGTTCGGCTGTCCGGGCGCGAGGAAGGCCGCGTTGTCGGGAGTGAACATCGCGTCGGAGGCATCGTCCAGGCCGCGTTGCAGCACGGCGATGAGCGATCCGTCGCGCCCGTCCACAAGCGCCACGGTTCCGGTCTTCACGATCTGACCATGACCGCTCGCGCCGATGAAGAGCGAGCGATCCGGGGACCAAGCCGCGGGTCGGAACTCGGAGCGGAACTCGCGCACCGGGTCATCGCCATCGAGCGCAAACTCGCGCACGAGGCCCTCGGCGGAGGAGACCACGAAAGTGCGCCCATCGGGTGGCAGCGACAGCGAGTTCACGCGTAGCTTCGTGTCGATGCTGCGGACGACGGAGCCGGTGCCCCACGCGCGAATTCGGACGATCCCGGTGGCTTCGTCTGCGTCGACGAACACCTCAGATGACGGGCTGGCGTTGATGAGGGTGCCGATGCTGTCGGCGCGCCAGCGCTGGATCACGGAGCCGTCGGCCGTCTCGTACAACGCGGCAGTCCGCTCGCTGGCGGCTCCGCCGTACACGAGAAGTCGATCGCCGCGTGGTGAGACCATGATGTCGCCGCGTTCGCCGAGGATTGGCGACCCGAGGCGGATGGTGAGGAGGTTCTCGAAGGGGGCGTTCCACGTGGCGTCGGCGTTGCGGCGTGCGACGGTGACGGAATGGCCGCTCGCAGAGTCGAGGTAGCGGCGATCGAAGCTGTGCTCGCGGTGACGGATCGCGATCGTGCTGGCGTCATAGGAGGCGCGGAGCGCGTTGAAGTAGAGCGTGCGAGCGGGGTCGAGCGGCTTGATCGAGGTCAGATCAAGGAGAGCGAACGAGGCCGGCGTGCCTAAGCGAGCCACGCGTACAACCGGCTGAAGACGCGTGTTCAGGTCGACGGATAGCACGTTGCCGCCGATCAGAGTGACGCAGTTGCCATCGGTGTACCACGCGCCGGACTGCTCGCTCGTGCGACCAAAGATCAGCAATCGCTTCGCGTCGGATATGGCGAAGACGCGGCCGGTCGGAGAACTGGCGACCCTGCTAGGGAGCAGGTTCTCGACGCCGAGAATACTGCCGTAACGATCGCTCGACGCGAAGAGATCGCGGCGTCCGATCCATGTATCGGTCCGGGGCCTGGGGACGATGCCCACGCCGATTTCACCGACCATTACGGCCGAGGTCGGGCCGACTGACATGCCCCGCTGTCCGCCGGTCTCCGAGAAGATGTAGTCCTGTCCGCGCTCGATCGGGGAGAGGGACGCTTCTTGGCTGTCCGAAGCGGGCGGCACGAGTTGATACCACCATGTGGCGATTTCCGAGGTATCGACTTCATGAGCGACGGCGAAGACCGTTGTGTTGTCGGCGAAAGCAAAGCTGTTGCCGCGTATCGCGTGGATCGAAGTTCGTCCCGAGTTTCGATCCCACAGGATTCGGTCGGAAGTGAACGTCTGTCCGCCGAAGAGAACGAAACGATCATCGGACGAGACCGCGATGGAGAGGAGTTGCTGATCCTCGCGTCGGGCAGCGGTCGTAGGCCAGGTCTGCGTGCCGAGCGCGGCGCCGGCGGCATCGAGCGTCCATGCGGTCTTGTCCGCGAGGGTCAGGGCGACGATGCTCGTGCCAGCGGCGATGGCGACGATCGGGCTTGGAAACTTCGTCGGTTCCGAGAGCGTCCACGACTTGAGATCGACCATCACAGCCGCGTGCTCGCCGGCAACGGCGAGCACGCCGTCGCCGACCGAAAGGAAGGCCATTTGCTGAGGGGACACCGGGAGTGGCACGGATCGCGTCCATTCGCCCGACGCGAGGCTGAGAAAGCGGACCTCGCCGCGGGTTCCGACCGCAAGTTGCGGCGAGCCCTCCGCGAAGACGAAGCACAGCGCCGTGGGCTCGCTGCTCAGGCCCGTCTCGATCTCGAGCCGCCACGACGCCTGACATTCACGGACGACGCGATCGAGCAGCACGGCATCGGCCCAGCGTCCGCCGCCGAGGCGATAGGCCTCCTTCGATGCATCGAGCGCCGCAGGAAGCAGGCGTTGATCGAGTAGATAGAGGCTTCGGGTGCGGGCTTCCTGATGGCGTGCACTTTGGGCGGCCGCGTCGGCTTCGAGGGCCTTGGACGCGGCTGTGTCCCGAGCACGAGCGGCGTCTGCGGCGCTTCGGATCGCCCGATCGCGCTGCAACAGGGCGATGCTGACGCCGACACCGATGGAGAGCATGATCAACACCAAAGCCGCGAAAGCACCGGCGTTTCGGCGGATTAGTTTGCCGATTCGATACCGGCGCGATTCGGGAGCGGCTTCCAATGGCCTGCCGTCAAGATACCGGCGGATGTCGGCGGCGAGTGCCTCGGCGCTCGAGTAGCGTCGGATGCGATCCTTGCGCATTGCCTTGAGCGGAATCCAATCCAGCTCACGTCGCAGAACGGCCGAAAGGTGGGTTGGCGCGTGCTGTCGACGATTGGCGATGCGGCTTGCCGCGGCGTCGCCGATTGTGCTGAGGCGCGTACTGGGGCGGGGGGCATCTTCTTCGCGGAGCACCCGTTGGATCGCCGCGTACCCGCCGGCCCGAAGCCGTTCGGCGTCGAAGGGTAGAACTCCGGCGAGTAATTCATACAGCAGGACGCCGAGCGAGTAGACGTCGGTTCGAGTATCCACGTCCAATCGGCCCATCTCGGCCTGCTCCGGGCTCATGTACTCCGGGGTGCCGATCATCTGACCGGTTTCGGTGTAGATCGTCCTCTCCGTCAGTGTCTGGCTGATCGCCTTGGCGACGCCGAAGTCGATGACCTTTGCCACCGAGGCACCGCCGGCGTTCGACACCAGTACATTGCTCGGCTTCAGATCCCGGTGGATAATCCCCTTCATGTGCGCGTGCTGGACGGCGTCGCAGACGGAGATGAACAGCTCCAGCCGCTGGCGGATCGTGTAGCGGTGTCGGTCGCAGAAGTTCGTGATCGGTTCCCCCGCGACGTGCTCCATCACGAAGTAGGGCAGGCCGCGTTCGGTGACGCCGCCGTCGAAGACCTTGGCGACGTTGGGGTGGTCCATCACCGCCAGGGCCTGGCGTTCCTGATCGAAGCGGGCAACGACGGCCTTGGAGTCCATGCCCGGCTTGATGATCTTGATGGCGACGCGCTGGACCATCGGTTCGCGCCGCTCGGCAAGCCACACCGTGCCGAAGCCGCCTTCGCCGATGAGTTCCAGCAGGGTGTAGGGGCCGACACGGTCGCCGGGCTTGGAGCGACTGGCGTCGCGATCGACGTGGCGTGATTCGTTGCGCGTCGGCATCTCGCCGGAGACGCCGCGTGGTCGCGGGTTGGATCCGTCGGCGGTGGGGCCAGAGGTGTTGGGGCTGTCCATTGCGGCAGTCTACCGAAGGGCATGCCGGGTAGGCGTCTGCCGGGACAAGGTTGGTCCGGCTTTACTTGCTTTCGCCTTTGGCCTTCCACTCCGCCGCCTTCGCGTCAAACCCCTTGCCCGGCGAGGCTTTATCGCGGTCGAGATAGAACGACTCGATCTGGATTCTCATCTGGGTTGCGACATGGCTCGCGGGGCCTTGGATGCGTTCGATGATCGCGTAGGCCTCGAGCAGGGCGGCCTCGGCCTCCTCGAATCGCTTCAGTGACGCGAGACAGCTGCCGTACCAGCCCAGTGCGTATGCCGTGCCGGGGTTGTCGGGCGAGAGGGCGCGGCGTGAGGCGTCGACGGCGCGTTTCAGGAGGACCAGGGCCTGTTCGAATTTGCCGCGGCCGCGGAGCAGGTTGCCGCAGTTGGCGATCGAGACGATCGTGTCGGGGTGGTCCTCGCCAAGGACGCGGGCGCTGAGTTCGAGCGATCGGAACGCGAGGGCTTCGGCCTCGTCGTGGCGGCCCTGTTGTTTGTACATCGTCGAGAGATTGCTCATCGACGCGAGTGTGTCTTTGTGTTCCTCGCCCAAGATGCGCAGGCGCGTGTCGAGCGCGTGCTTGGTCAGTTCGGCGGCCCGGGCGATGCGGGTCTTGCTGCGTTCCGATGCGCCGCCGTCGCCGTTCATGGACGTCCAATACAGCATCCACCCCATATCGCTTTGCAACGCGATCGAGAGCGGGTGATCCGGCCCGGTCAGCTTCGACTGCGCCGTGATCGCCTGTTCGTAGAGCTCTTCCGACTCCTCCACGTTGCCCAGGTCGGCGTTGGCGATCGCCAACATGTTCATCGCGCCGATGGTCAGTGGGCTCAGCGGGCCCGGCGATTTCATCCGCGCGTCGAGCAGTTCGCGGGCGATCTCTGCCTGCTCCTTTGCCCGGTTCTGCAGCAAGCAGAACTGGCCGAGCACATCGAGGGAAGCGAGCGTCACGGGATCGGTGCGGCCGAACAGTGTTTCGTGCTGCGAGAGGGCCTCGCGCGTCCGCGCTTCGGCATCGCTTGCACCGGAGGTCACCATCCACAGGCACAGGGCGTTGCGTGCCTGCGCTGTGTCGCGGTGGTTTGGCCCCAGTTCTTTCAGCCGCACGTCGTATGTCCGGCGCACATGGATGCCGGCGGCGTCGAACATCCCCAGACCCGAGTAGGTTCGGCCGAGCGTGTCATGCAGACGCGCTGCGACCAGTGGCCGATCCGCAAACCGGGTGTCGATATTGCCGGACGACTCTTCGAGAAGCGCTCGCACGGTGACGTCTTTGCCCTTGGACAAAGGGTCCGCCGCGGCCAGCATTTCGTTGAGGAAGTCCACCGTCGCCTCGGACTCGGCCAGTCGCACGCTCGCGGCCCGTTCGGCAATGCCAGCGCGCCGCGCCGATTCCACGGCCTCTGCGGCGCTGCGCTCTGCCGACGCTCGCTCCCGCCGCGCCTCGAACAGTGCCAGCGTTGTACCCAAGACGCCCACGACCAGGGCTGTGGCGACGGCTCCGCCTGCGATCACCGCGACGCGGTGTCGGCGCAGCGTCTTGCGCAGCCGATACACGCGGCTGGGCGGCGCGGCCAGTACCGCTTCGCCGCGCAGATGCCGCTTGACGTCCTCGGCCAGAAGCAGTGGGGAGTCGTAGCGCCGGTCGCGCTCCTTCTCGAGCGCCTTCATCACGATCCAGTCGAGCTCGCCGCGGAGCGTGCTCGCGAGGTCTGCGGGGCGCGATCCACGACTGGACGCCTCTTCTTCGCTCGCGCGTGCGGCGCGGTCGCTGGGCCGCGGCGGATCGACCTCGCGGATGATGCGCTGCACTTCTGCGTACCCCGCGCTCCGGAGTGTCGCGGACTCGAAGGGCAGCTTGCCGCTCATGAGTTCATACAGCACCACGCCCAGCGAGTAGACGTCTGTGCGGGTGTCCAGGTCGCGGACGTCCAGGCTTGCCTGCTCGGGGCTCATGTACTCCGGCGTGCCCAGGAGCGTGCCGCGTTCGGTGAAGATGGTGTGGTCCGTCGCCTGCTGCGTGATCGCCTTGGCGATGCCGAAGTCGATGACCTTGATCTGAACGGTGTCGGGCAGCCATCCCTTGCTTGCGCCGGGCGCGTCGGTCCGTGCGGCCAGCACGTTGCTCGGTTTGATGTCGCGGTGGATGATGCCCTTGTGGTGCGCGTGCTGCACGGCTTCGCAGACGGCGATGAAGAGTTCGAGTCGCTCTGCGAGCGACGCCTTGTGGGCATCGCAGAACCGGGTCAGCGGCTCGCCCTTGACGTACTCCATCACGAAGTAGGGGAGGCCTCGCTCGGTCACGCCGCCGTCGAAGACGCGGGCGACGCCGGGGTGGTCCATGACGGCCAGCGTTTGCCGCTCCTGTTCGAAGCGGGCGACGACGGCGCGCGAGTCCATTCCCGGCTTGATGATCTTGAGGGCGACGCGCTGCACCATTGGCTCGCGCCGCTCGGCGAGCCAGACCGTGCCGAAGCCGCCCTCGCCGATGAGTTCCACGAGCGTGTAGGGCCCGACGCGATCGCCGGCGATGGAAAGGTGGGCCTCGTGCCGCGTGTGCGGAGCTTCGTCCCGCGTGGGCGTTTCCTGGTCAATTCCAAGCATGCGACCACCGGTGCCGCCCGCGGTCGGTCCGGATGTGATGGGGTCGCTCATGCTGAAAGTCTAACGGATGGACCCGGCCGGCGCACGGTCGATTCATCCCGTGCTTTGCATGGCTGCGGCGACGGCGCTGACGCTCTGGAAGAGGAGCTGCTCGATGGTGCCGCGGTCTTTGTCTGGTGCGGTTCGTCGCCGGGCGAGAAGCTCGATCTGAATCAGATTGAGGATGTCCGTCCACGCGTTGCGGTCGCGGATGGAGCGGGCGATGATCGGTGACTCCTCGTCCAGCGACGCTCGTCCGCTGATCCGCAGCACCGCCTTGACCGCCTGTGCGTGCTCGCGGGCGAGCAGCTCGAAGAACCGTGCGCCGACCGCCGCCGCCTCGTCCTTGCCGCTGGTGGCGTAGCGTTTCACGATCGGCAGGCGTGCTCGCAGCAGCTCGAGCGTCGCGTTGTCCACCACGGCGCGGAACCACGCGCTGCTCCGGTATTCGGAGGCGAGCAGGTTCAGGTCGTTCTCGGTCAGGGCGCCGATCGCGGTGCCAAGGCCGTACCAGCTCGGCGCCAGACACCGCATCTGCACCCACGTGAAGACCCAGGGAATTGCGCGGAGCTGATCGAACCCGCTCTGCGTGCCGCCCGCGCTGCCCAGGCCGGAGCCTTCGGCCCGCATCACCGGCCTGCTCGCGATCGGCAGTCCCGCGATCGGCCCGATCGGACCTGCGTTTACGAACCAGTGCCAGAACTCCGGATCATCGATCAGCCCGCGGTACGCCGCCATCGACTCGCGGCTGAGCCGCTCGAACAAGGTCGCCAGCTCCGGCGATCGCTCGACCTCGTGCTGATCCGCCGATGCGATGAGCGCTGCGTGCACGATCTGTTCGAGGTGACGTTCGGCGATCGCGCCCATCGCGTAGCGGAACGAGATCACCTCGCCCTGCTCGGTGAAGCGGATGCGACCGGTGCGCGCCGGTGCGGGCGCGCCGAGGATGGCACGCCCCGCTCGCCCGCCGCCGCGGCCGATGGTTCCGCCGCGGCCGTGGAAGAACCGCAGCAGGATCCCGCGGGACCGAACGGCGTGGGCCACACGGCGCTGCGCCTTCTCGAGGGCGAGGTTGGCCATCAGGAAGCCACCGTCTTTGTTCGAGTCGCTATAGCCGAGCATGATCTCCTGGACCGGGGCGCGATAGGGAGAGGTCGCGGGGATCTCGCCGGGGACGAGCGATTCAAGATGCGAGCGGTACAGCGGTTCGTCCAGCATCGCGGCCACGAGCCCCTCGCCCCGCTCCAGGTCGTCGATGGTTTCCAGAAGAGGCACGACGTGCAGATCGCTTTCCAGACGCACCGCCGCTCCATCTCGCACCGCTCGCGTGAGCCCTGCCTCTTTCATGAGCAGCAGCACCTCGAGGATGTCGCTCAATCCGTGCGTCATTGAAATGATGAACGAGCGCACGCTGCGTCGATCCAGGCTCACGGCGTGGCGCACCGCTCGCAGGGTCTGCATCAGTTCCGCTGCCGCGGGCGACAGCGGTGCATCAACTGGACGCAGCGGGCGGGTCTGAGATAACTCGGCCCGGAGCAGCGCGACCCGCTCACTCTCGCTGAGTGCCGCGTACGTCGGGCTCACGCCCGCGAGCGCGAGTAGTTCCGCGACCACGGTCTCGTGTACGCGGCTGTGCTGGCGGATGTCCAGCGTCGCGAGGTGGGTACCGAAGACCCGGGCCCGCACGATCGCGTCGGCCAGCCGCCCGCGCCGCGCCACATCGGCCAAGCCTGCCTTCTCCACGGCGTCGCGGATCAGCAGCAGGTCCTTCAGCAGCAGCCCGCCGTGGTACGACGGATCGCGCTTGAGTCGCCCGCGCATCTGCATCAGCCGCACACGCACCGGCTCGTGCTGGCGCTGCTCGAGCGACGACGTGTCCTCGATGAAGCGATCGCCTTCGAGCCGGACCAGCTCGATGAAGGAGTCTGGGATTGCGAGCCGTCGGGTCGAGAGTGTCAGTTCCTGTTGCAGGCCGAGCAGTTCTTTCTCCCAGAGCTCCACCGCCGCGGCACGCAGGATGTGCAGTGTTCCGCTGGTGACGTCGTGGGTCACTTTCGGGTTTCCGTCGCGGTCGCCGCCGATCCAGGTGCGGTAGCGCACCAGCGCGGGAAGATCGGTCAGATCGAGTGTTCCGGGTCCGAAGGTGTCGTTGGCGGCGTCCACTGTTTCCCGCAGCAGCCGCGGGACCACGCCCCAGACCGACGACTTCAGGAAGAACAGCCCGTTCTTGACCTCGTCGATGACCTCCAGGCGCTTCATCCGGACGTCGTCGGTCGCGAGGAGGAGTTGTGTCAGGCCTTCCAAACGCTGGGCGCATTCACGCCGGTCCCGCTGCGGCAGCCGTTCGTCGTCGGATGTGATCAGTTGCTCTGCGATCCGGACAAGGTTGTCGAGCACGCTGCGGCGTTTGGACTCGGTGGGATGGGCTGTCAGCGTGGGTTGGACGTCGAGTCGGCGCACCAGCGCCCGGACGCCCGCCGCGTCGAGGCCGAGTGACTTGAGCTTGGCGAACGCCTCGGGGAGTGACTCGGGTCGCGGCGCGTCCGGTGTGGCCTTGGCGGCTCGCTCGCGATTGACGCGGATGATGCTTACCTGCTCGTTCTGGTTGAGCAAGTAGAAGCGGGTGGTGACCATCCGGAGGACATCGCCGAGTTCGCGTGCCGACATTGCGGCGATCGCAGCCGCGGCGTCCTCGCGGGTGGGATGGTCGATTGCGTCACCGGCCCGGGCGCAGAAGTCGTGCAGGCGTTGGGCTTGGTCGCCGGCGGGGGCGATCGCGCAGGCCGCCGCGGCTCGCGCGAGGAGGTGATCCAACGCCATGGTGTGGTCCCGGGACATGCGGGCGATTATTGACGCGGCTTTGGCGTTTGGGGTCGTCGCCGGCGCGGCGGCGGGCGAGAAATCGCCCCTTTCTTCAGGCGCCGGGCAACCGAGCGGGAGCCTCGTCGCGGGTCGAAGTTTCCGAGACAACGCGGGCGCGCCGCGTGGCGGTCGTTCTGAGGGCGAGCCGCCTCAATGTGAGAAGTGTAAGACCCAAGTCCGCATCGCGGACGAAGGCAATGGGTGACCGGCGCGGGTGACTCCGGAGTGTACTCCATTGTGTCGTTTACCTAGGAGATCGTTTTAGGCGGACGTACCTACAGATTTTCATCGATCGTGTGCGATCATTCTTTAGTTGTCGGGGCGGTCCGCGGAGTGGGTGCGCGGAGCAGCGCGGGGTTATGGCTTCAAGACCGTCGAAAAAAATTCCTACCACCGGCGAGTTGCTCGACGTGAGCGGGCGGGGTTTGTGGTCGGCGTTGGCGGAGGACACTGAGTCTAAGGCCGCGATCCTGTCAACCCGCGGCGAGGTCCTTCTCAGCAACGAATTGGCCGCCCAGACGCTGGGGCGAAGGCCGGAGGAACTGATCGGGCGTCGTCTGATCGATTTCTGCCCGGAGGAAACACACGCTCCGATCACCCAGTGGTTCACGTCGATCCGCGAGTCGTCCTCACGACAGCGAGAGAACGCCGCGACGTACATGATCTGGGGTTGCCAGTGGCGATCGACGGGTCGGTTGATTCAACTGGCCAACCGTGCGACTGCCCTGCTGTGCGTGGGCCGGCGGGTCATCGAGCCAAGGTCGATCGGGCGGTTGATCTCACTCGTGCACAAGTTCAGCGATCGCCAGATGGTGCTGGGCGAGCTGTCGATCCTTTCGGACCGCGAGCTCGAAGTGGCGGCCCTGATCGGGGCCGGCATGACCGACGCGGAGGTGGCGTCCGAAATCCACCGGAGTGTGCGCACGGTCCACGCCCACCGCCGCAGTATCGGACAGAAGCTGCGGATCGGACGCCGGGCGGAGTTGCTCCGCGCGATGGTGATGCGGGGGATCATCGGCGAGACCAAACCGGGCTCGAGTCGCTGAGACGACGCGGCCTCGGCAGGTGCGAGCGGCTGAGAACCGAGCAACATTCTGCAAATCCGAGCCGTGTTCGGGGCGTATCGCGGCGTGGGATGTCTTCGCGCGTTCTCGCGGGGACAACCCGGCGCGATCTTCGCACCATGTTCATGCTGCGTTCGCGGCTCACACGGCTCAGGTCTGAAAACTCAACCGCGTCTCCAAAGGTGTTCGTGCAAACACAAGACGGCCTGCGTTGGCGGCCTCCGATGGCTCTGTTCGGACCGGCACGAATCCGGTTCGAAGTATGAATGCATTTCGGTGAAGAGCCGAAGGAACCATGCAACCGGCGCATCTCGTAACCCATATCACAATGGATGTGGGAACTGTTCCGGAACACATTCGTCTGACTCGGCGGGTGCGAGGGACGACGGGTTCGTGACATGATCGGCAGTGCGGTCGGGCAAGAAGGTGGAAGCGGGTGGGCGGGGCGATGTCGCCGGAATGTTCGCGGCCACCATCGAGTGGGTTGGGTTGGGGCTCGTGTGGGGTGCAGGGAGTTTGCTATGCAGATGATTCGCACGGCGTCGTTGGAAGAACATCTCACGGAAGCGTTTGAAGGCCTGCGCCGGGCGTTGGAAGACGCGGTCCGCAGCGCGGGCATGGCGCCGTCGCAGCCGCAGGTGATGGCCCGGAAGCTGGCGGTGAGTCGCAATCTCACCTGGAAGATCTCCAAGGTCGTCTGTCACCGCGATCTCTATGCGGCGCTACAGCACCTGCCCGGCGATGAAGGCATTCAGATCTTTGTTGCGTCGCTGCTTCGGTCCGGTGCGGCACCGGAGTTGATCGATCGGATCAACGAGGCGTGCGCACGCTTTCGCGACTTCGTCGAGCGCCACGCCGGCGATCGCCAGACGCTCGACCTCATGCTCGAAGGCCTGACGAACGCGCACGACGGCGATCGGCTGGAGCAGTCGCGCAAGATGGCGTTCCGCGGCAACAGCGGCATCTGGGGTGCCCAGGCGCGCGTCCGTCTCAATACGGCCATCCTCGCGCCGTCGAACCGCAGCGCGGACCATATTGACGCCGCGCTGATCGGCGGCCTGATCGACTTCCGTGCGCTGCGACCGGGGATCCGCTGGCCGCTGTCGAATCCGCGTTTCTACACCGACGACGGCACACCGCTCAGCAAGTCGGCTGACGAGGAAGCGCTGGATCCGATCTTCGCGGCGTGCGAAGGCCCGCCGATGCTCGGATCATTCTGCAAGCCGGGCCTGCCCAAGATCCACCGCGCCAAGACCTCGCTTGGCTACGTCTACGAGCTCGAGGCCGACTCGATCGGCAACACCGGGCAGCAGACATGCATGTTCGGCAGTATCCAACGCCGGGCTTTCCCGCGCCGGCGAACCCCACGCGACGAGTTCGGCGAGCTGCTCACCCATGTTTCATTGCCCGTGGAAAACCTCCAGTTCGATGTGATTGCCCACAAAGACCTCGCCTTTGTCGTTGAGTCGCGTCTCTACGTACGGGGCAGCAGCGACGGCTCCGCCGCGGGTCCGGGTTCCGATCAGCTGCGAATTCCGATATCCGAGCGTCCCGTTGAACTGACCGGACGACCTGTTGTCGTTTCTTCGCCGCTGGTCGCCAGCTACGACAAGCTCGTCGGCATGGCGATGGATCGGTGCGGGTGGAACGTGCGTGACTTCCGGGCGCTGCGGCTGATCGTGCCGTATCCGCCGATGCACTCCAGCTTCGTGATGAAGTTCTTGTTGCCCGTCTGAGCAGATGTCGGCGTGTCGACAAAAAGCGTGCTCGTGTTTCGTTCGCATCTGGAAGTTCCAGGCCGAAGTTGTTCACATTGCTCGGGGCCGCTTGCAAATGGGCGCAGAGTCGTCAGAATGGAGGTGAGGAGGAGCGTCGTCCTGAAAGGGAGGTACGACCCGTGGCAATGACTCTGTCCGAAAGCCGGAATGGCTTCGCGGCGGCTGGATCGCAGCAGATACATGGCATCCACAAGGCGTGGGCATCCATCGCCAGCGCGGCGGGATGCTGTACGTTCTTGGTGACTCGAGATGGGACGCATCGAACCGGCGCCAAGACCACCGCGACGGCGATGAACATACCGATTGATTCGATGGTGGGGAAATCAATCAACGATTTCTTCCCGCCGGAGATCGCGATCGAGATGCATGGCTGGATCCGGGAATGCCTCGACGCCGACGCGGCGGGGAGCCAGGAACCGCGTTACTACAACATGGTCCTTTTCGGACGTGTGTGGTGCCTCTTTATGCAGGCCACCGATGACTGGGAGACGTACAACCGCATCGTGATCGTCGCGGCGACGCCGGCGTCCAAGCCGATCGATCTCTCGTTCATCATCAATCAGGTTCGCCAGGCCCGGGATCGGAAGCTGATCCTCGGCGATATCGCGAAGCTGAGCGACGCTGAGCTCGAGGTCTTCGCTCTCGTCGGATCTGGCATCCGCGACATCGACGTGTCCAAAGTTCTCAGCCGCAGCGTCCGAACGGTCAACGGGAACGTCCGGCGGATCATGCAGAAGCTGGGCTTTGAGCGGCGTACGCAGATGGTCAAGCTCGCCAACGAGATCGGCATGGTCGCGAAGACGGCCGCGTGAGTTGTTCGCTGTGAACAATCACGGCGCGGGCGATGCCGTCGCTCCATTGCCGCGGTCCTCGGACGCGAACCGTCTCGCGGTGGCACGGATGAAGAGCCCAAGTTCCACCATCATCCACGCGAATGCCGCGGGAAGAAGCATCCAGCCGTAGGGATCGATCGCCGCGGCGACGCGCTGCACAGCGGCGGGGATCGTGCCCTTGTAGACACCCTTGAAGATTCCCAAGAGCGGATGTGGTCGCGTCAGCACGCGTGCCGCGGGGCCCGCGAGGAACCGGGACCCGGCCGGGCCCTTCTTCGCCGCGGTCAAGATCAGATCATCGGCCGCGCGTACGCCCGGTTCGGCTGCCCGGAGGAGTGCGGCACCCTCGCGTCCGGTGATGAGCAGTGCCGCTCCGCCCTTGGCCCCGTTGCGCTCCGCGAAGGCGGCGAGCTTGGCGAGGTCGGCCTCGTTCTCTGCGAAGCGCAGCACCCGCAGGGCTCCGGCGGGCGAGGCGTGTGTGGCGAGTTTGGTCGCATCGCCGCAGGCCGCGGCGATCGCATCGGTGCGATTGGCCTTGATGGCTCGCACGAAGAAATCCTTGAGTCCCTCTGTGACCGCGCCCGTCTTGCGGGCAACCTTGAGGAGCGCTGGAGCCCAGTCGATCTCCGGGGCGAGGGTCAGCACGATCCCGAGTGATGAGAGCGCGACGATGAGTTCGTCTGGGTCTTCGCCGCGGGCGTACGTGATGCTCTGTACGACCAGATCGCGGATATCGCCGACGACGAACAGGTCCGCCGCGATCGCGCCCAGGAGCTGCTCGAGGCTCTCGCCGCGGCCGGTGACGGCGCCGTATCCGGCGTCCTTCGCGCGGCGCAGCCAGCTTGCCTGCTCATCGATGGTGGCCTGACGTTCACGCTCGATCGCCGCGCGGGCGTCGCCCTTTCCGGGGCCGTCGGACCAGGAGAGCCCGGCGTCGGCGATCACGACCGCCTCGGCGTAGCGGCCCTGCTCGCGCAGGGCCCGGACCTCGGCGGCATAATCCATATCGGTCAGTGAAGCGAGCGCCAGGCGTGCCGTGCGATGGCCGGTGTCGATCGCAAGCAACAGCACGATCGCCGCCGCGAGCAGCAGCCTGGCGAGATTCCAGTGCCGTGACCAGAGGAACAAGATTGAGTGGAACAGTCTTCGCATTGCCCGCATCACTCGGTGGGACCGACGCTTGGTCGGTCTCGCCGTATCAGTCAGTCGAACCGGTCGCCGGTTGGTTTCGCCGCCGCCGGACGTACGTCCTATTGAGCCGCTGCCTGCCGCGTCGTTCGCTCCAGCAGAGTCAAGTGTTCATCTTCAAAAACCACACGTACCACGGACGGTTCGCCCATGATCCCGCGCGCGACCGCCGCGACCTGCTCGCGTGCCGTGGCCCGGATCTCGGCGTGCTGCTGCGGATTGGGCCGGAACCGTGCCGCCTGTTCGTAGAGGCGAGCCCGCGCGAGGCCGAGCTGATACTCCCCGCTGACCGCACGGAGCGAGAGACCGCCGACCTCGACGCTGAAGCGCTCCTCGCCGGTGCGTACTTCGGTCGCGAGTCGTGTGGGCGGCGGGATGATCAGCACGCACACGCCGCCGATGCCGCTCATGCGGACCCGCGACGAATCGATCTTGGAGAGGTCGACGCCGAAGCTCAGCGTCGTGGGCGCTTCCACTGTTGCGATGACGGTGCCGCGCCAGTCGGCATCGCTGGTTTGGGCGCGGACGGTGGTCTCGATCCTGCTCGTGACCAAGGCCGCGGCACGGACGTGGCGTGCGATGATCGCGGGCGTCGGCGCTGCGGTCGGAACCACGGTCGCCGCACGCGTGTCCCGGAGAAGACTCTCTTGCGTTGCGAGCAGCCCCAGCGCCAGCAGCGCCGACACCGCGCCGACTCCGGCGAGGTAGAACGCCGCGGCCTTGGGGGTCCGCACGAGGCGCAGGATGTTCGTGGAAGCACTCATGCCTGTTGTTTGGAATCGGCACGAACGTGGTTCGGGGACGAATAGCGGTGGGGGTGTTCGAGCCTTGGGGGATGGAACCCGAACGCGGACTGGGTTATCGCGCCGTTGCCGTCACGCGTGTGAGGCGATCCCGCACCACCGCTCGGGCGCGGCGGTCGGCGTCGAGCGCGTCGTCGAGGCTCTTGAGCGGCGAGGTTGACACCGCGTCGATCGCATCGAGCACCAGCTCGCTGATGCGTCCGAACCGCATCGCGTCGTCGCGCAGGAAGGCGAGCACCGCTTCCTCGTTCGCGGCGTTGAGAATCGCGCCGCTCGTGCCGCCCTCGCGGATGGCGCGGTACGCCGTCGCCAGGAGCGGAAAGCGTTGCAGGTCCGGGGCTTCAAACTGCAGCGACATCGGGCCGGAACCAATCGGCATCGGCTTCACCAGAGAAGCCACACGGGACGGCCACGTCAGCGCGGTCTGAATCGGTCCGCGCATGTCGGGGGTCGCGAGCTGGGCAACCATGCTGGCGTCCTCGAATTCGACGATGGCGTGTGCCGCCGACTGCGGATGTACGGCGGCCTCGATGTTCTCGCCGGGCAGGGCGAAGAGCCAGTGGGCCTCGATGATCTCCAGGGCCTTGTTCATCAGGCTTGCGCTGTCGATGGTCACCTTGGCGCCCATTGTCCAGGTCGGGTGCTTGAGTGCCTGCTCCCGCGTCGCGCCGGCGATCTGCTGGCTTGTCGCGGTCCGGAACGGCCCGCCGCTGGCGGTGAGAATGACCCTTCGCACGCTCCGAGGCGGCTGCTTGAGCGCCGGTGCCTCGCAGAATCCCTGCAAGCACTGCCAAACCGCCGCGTGCTCGCTGTCCACCGGCAGGAGCTTTGCGCCCGACTGGTGGCTCGCCGGGACGACGAGCGATCCCGCAGCGACCAGCGTCTCTTTGTTGGCGAGCGCGACATCACGACCGAGCTGCACCGCGGCCAGCGTCGCGGGAAGACCGGCGCTTCCGACGATCGCGGCGAGCACGACATCGCACTCGACCTCGCGGACCAGTCGCTCCGCCGCGTCGGTGCCGCGGCGGACATGCACTCCAGGGATCTCGACCCCGTTTCCTTCGGCGATGGCGACCTCGCGGACGCCGAAGGCGCTCGCTTGGTCAGACAGAAGCGCCGCACCCTTGCCCGCTGCGAGGCCAACCACCTCGACGCGGTGTTGAAAGAGCCCGCGGGCGTGCAGCGCGTTGAGGTGTGTGACTACCTCGAGCGTCTGGGTGCCGATCGAGCCGGTGGAGCCGAGGATGATGATGCGGCGGGTGGTCAAGGCGTTGCGATTCTGTCGGTGGGAACGGCCATTGGTCGGTCGGTGTGCGACCACACCATACCTTGCATTCAAGGGTGACGTTCGCGCCGAGATAACAGGAAGACCGGCTGGAAGCCGGTCCTACTGGTCTTACTCGGGCTTGGGGCGTTTGTTCAGTTCACCGGGCGTCAGCTTGCGGCGGGAGGCGAAAAGCAGCCGCGGCTTGGGTGCGTTGTTGCCCTGCGGTGCCGGGCCATTGCCGCCCGATCCGCCGCTGGAGCTGCCACCCGCGTTGGCGTTTCCGCCACCGCCCTGCTGCGAGCGCTGGTCGTTGCGGGGGCGATCGCCACGGTCGTTGAAGCGTTGGCCGCCGCGGCCGCCATTGCGGTTGCCATCGCGGTTGCCGCCCTGCTGCGGCGGGCGCTGTCCGCCGCCGGAGTTGCCACCCTGAGCGGCATCGGGTGCGCCCGCTGGTGCGCCGTTGGCGGGCGTGCCCTCTCCGCCGCGGCCTCGGCCGCGACCACGGCGGCGTCGACGGCGACGCCTTCCGCCCTGCCCACCGGCTTCGCCGTTCTCGGGGTTGTCGCCCTGCGGGCCGGCGTCCATCTCGGAGCCCTCGGGGTCTTGCTCGTTCGACGCGTTGTCGCCTTCGGGTCCGGCGTTGTCACCGGTGTCCGGTCCTTCGGCGGCGCTATCGGCGTTGATCGCGCCACCATCGGACGCGCCCTCCGGTCCAGCACCCGCGGGTCCGCCGTCGACGCCCGGCGCGCCATCGCGGCCTCGGCCTCGGCCACGACCGCGACGACGGCGGCGACGGCGACGTCCGCCCTCGCCCGGAGCTGCATTGGGATCGCCGTTCGCCATCGGGCCACCTTCGGCGGACTCGTTGGGATGCTCGGCGTGCGGGTCATCGGAGTGAGTCGCGTGATCGTCGGGGTGGTCGTGGGGGTGATCGCCATCCGCGTGTTGCGCACCGCCGGGCGCTGCTGGCGTGCCCCCAGGGAAATCGTCGTCGCCATGGTCACCCATGATGATGACGCCGCGCTGGGTCTCGACGCGGCGCACATCGGCGACGGGTCCCGCGGCACGGGGCGCCGCGGGCTGGGCGGGAGCCGCAGCGGGTCCGCCTTGTCCGCGACCCTGTCCACCACCCTGTCCACCGCCCTGTCCACCATTTTGGCCACGCTGTCCCCCGCGTCCGCCATCGCGGCCTCCTTCACGGGGTCCATCGCGACCGCCCTGGGTCGGGCGAGCATCTCGGCCGCCGCGACCTCCGTCACGTGCGCCGTCGCGACCGCGACCGCGTCCGCGGCGACCGCGGCGACGGCCGCCGATCTCGCCGGCCTCGGCGGTGGAAGCGGCGGCGGCCTGAGCGTCGGCGCGGATCTGCTGGTCGAGTTCCTCGTCGGAGAGCAGTTCGGGGACGGCGTCGCCGATCTCGGTGACTTCCTCGCGCGGGGCGGAGAATTCTGTGTCATCGTCCGCGGCGGCATCGCGCTCGGCGACGGCGTCGCTGCTGATGCTGTCGTCATGGTCCTCGGCGGGTTCCTCGACGACGATGAGCTCGCTCGGGCGCTTGCGCGGCAGCGGCTGTGTCAAGTCGATGTCCGCGCCCGCAGCGTCGTAGGCATAGAACGTCACGCGGTCGAGAGGCAGGGCCTCGCTGACGCGAACGTCCACGCGCTTGCCGCTCGACCGCTCGATGCGGCTGAGCATGTGACGCTTGGTTGAGAGCAGCTCGCCCGCAACCCGTGGCGAAACCACGATCTCGACGCGCCCGACCTTGTCGACGTCCAGCAAGGCGGCGAGTTCACGCAGCGCGTCGCCGGTGACGCTCTCGGGCTTCTGGACGAGGCCGCGTCCGCGGCAGGTCGGACAGTCGGAGAAGTGCACGGATTCGGCGCTGGCCCGCATGCGCTGGCGGGTCATCTCGAGGATGCCGAACTGGCTGATCAGGCCGACGGTGGTGCGGGCGCGGTCACGCTTGAGGCGCTCCTTGAAGCGGGCCTCGACTTCCTTTCGGTGCGACAGATGCCGCATATCGATGAGGTCGTTGACCACGATGCCGCCCTGGTCGCGGAGGCGGAGCTGGCGGCAGATCTCGTCGACGGCTTCGAGGTTGGTCTGGAACGCGTTTTCCTCGGCGTCGCGCGAGTCGCGGCTCTTGCCGCTGTTCACGTCGATGGCGACGAGGGCTTCGGTCTGATCGATGACGAGGCGGCCGCCGCTGGGCAGCGGGACTTCGCGGGCGTGGATGTGGGCGATCTGCTCCTCGATCGCGAAGGAGTGATAGATGGGCGTCTGGCCGGGGTAGTGGAGAAGCCGCGTGCTGGTGCGGGGGGCGACGATCTTCAGGAACCGGCGGGCCCGCTGCACGGCTTCCTCGTTGTCGATGACGATCTCGTCGACGTCGGTGGTGAGCTGATCACGCAGGGCGCGGACCAGGAGATCGCTTTCGGCGTAGAGCAGGCGGGGCTTGTCGCCACGGGCGCGGCGGCTCTCCATGTCCTTGTAGAGACGGACGAGATAGGCGAGGTCGCGCTTGAGCTCGAGCTTGGTGCGGTCCATGCCCGCGGTGCGGAGGATGAAACCGAAGCCGTCGGGGAGATCGAGCTGATCGAGGATCTCACGCATCTTGCGGCGCTGGTCCTCGTCCTCGACCTTGCGGCTGACGCCGACCTTGTCCATCTGCGGCATCATCACCAGGAAGCGGCCGGGGATGGAGAGGTAGCTGGTGAGGGTCGGGCCCTTGGTGCCGACGCCTTCCTTGAGGACCTGGACGATGATCTCGTCGCCGCGGCGGAGGGCGGCCTGGATGGGCGGGCGCTCGCGGCGCGGGGTCTTGTGACCGACCTTTTCGGTCGCGTCGGCCTCTTCGCCGGGGAAGTAGCGCGGGTGCAGATCGCTGATGTGCAGGAACCCGTTGTCGCCGACGCCGAAATCAACGAAGGCCGCCTGGATAGCGGGTTCCACGTTGATGACCTTGCCGACGTAGATGTTGCCCACGCGGCTTTGGGTGGCGAACTTTTCGCTTGTGAACTCTTCCAGCTTGCTGTCTTCCACGATCGCGATCCGGCATTCCTCGCCGGGGACGTAGTTGATGAGCATCTGGGTCTTGGACTTTGCCTGCTTGGCCATATCGAACCGATCCGACGCGCCACAGCGCGTCCGTAACACGCCGCGCGAGGTTTCGCGCACCGTGACGAGGCAACCGGATTGGCCCGAGGCTCTCGCACACCCGACGCATCATGCGCCGCCGTGTGCCCGCACGCGGACGAACGCTCGCCCGCTCCGGGTCCGTTGCTCGCTCGCGCTCCCGGTCAAACGACTCGGCGGCGCCCGCGATCGGTCCCGCGACGCGTGAATCCTCACGCGTCCTGACTCGTCCCGCGCCCTTCACCCGCGGCGATCGCCGCTCGGAAAGGGGGACGGATGCTTGTCCTCGGGCGGCAGACGCACAACGCGTCGCCGGCCCTCGTATTTCTTCGCCCTGGTCAGTCGCCGGAACGTCCGTCGAACAACTCGGGCACCAACTTGCGAGCACGGTCTCGGAGGTAACTCGAAACCTGTGTCTCTGAATCGAACGAGAGCGCTTGTCTAGCGATCTGCTCGCACTGCTTGAGGTTCACCCCGCGGATGAGCCTCTTGAGCTGGGGGATGGCTCCCGCGCTCACACTAAGGGTACGCAGCCCCAGCCCGATGAGCAGGAGGGCGTATTCCGGGTCGCCGGCGGACTCGCCGCAGCAGGAAACCGGGGTGTCGTGCCGCCGGGCTGAACGCACCACATCGCGGATCAACAAAATGACCGCCGGGTGAGCCGGGTTGTACAGGTTTGCGATCGTTTCGTTGGTGCGATCGACCGCCAGCGTGTACTGCACCAGATCGTTGGTGCCGATCGAGAAGAAATCCGCCTCGCGGGCGAACGCGTCGGCCATCAACGCGGCCGACGGCACCTCGACCATCATGCCGACCTTGAGGTTTCGGTCGAATTTGATGCCCTCTTCATCAAGTTCTTCCATCATGTCGTTGATCAGGTACTTTCCCTGCCGGAACTCCGACGTGCTCGTGATGAGCGGGAACATCACCTTCAGCGGACCCTTGGCGCTCGCCCGCAGCAAGGCCCGCAATTGCCGCTTGAACATGGGCTGGTTGCGGAGGCAGTACCGAATACTGCGGCAGCCCAGGAACGGGTTGCGCTCGGGCGTTTCGGCCCGTTCCTGAGTGTACTTGTCGGCGCCCAGGTCCATGGTGCGGATGGTGAGCGTCTTGCCCTTCATGATCTCGATGCACCGGACGTAGCTCTTGTAGTGGTCCTCTTCGGTGGGCTCGCTCTTGCTTGTGAGGTAGAGGAACTCGGTGCGGTAGAGGCCCACGCCGACGCCGCCCATGTCCAGAACCTGCTTGGCCTCCTCGGCGAACTCGATGTTGCCGACGAGTTCGATGTCGGTGCCGTCGAGCGTCACCGCGGGCAGGTCGCGCAGTTCGCCCAGCGATAACTGGAAGATCGTGCGTTGTTTGATGTACTGCTGGTATTCCTCGAGCCGCTCGCGGTCGGGGTTGAGGATGATCAGGCCTCGGTCGCCGTCGAGGATCATCGACGCGCCGTCCATCGCTGCTGCGGTCAGGCTCTTGCAGCCGACGACCGCGGGAATGCCCAGGGCCCGAGCGACGATTGCGGTGTGGCTCGTCCGCCCGCCCAGATCGGTCGCAAAGCCGATGATCCGCGACTTGTCGAACGTCGCGGCCTGGCTCGGCGTCAGATCGCGAGCCGCGAGAATGCTCCCCGCGTTCATCTTGGCCATGCGGCTTTCGGCGCGGCCCAGCAGGCGGTTCAGCAGCCGATTCGCCAGGTCATCGATGTCGTTGACCTTCGTCGCGAAGACCGAATCCGGCATCGCCCGCAGCTTGTCGGCCTGTTGGCCGAAGACCTGGCCGACCGCGTACTCGGCGCCCACCCGCTCGCTCTCGACCATCTTCCGCAGCGGCCCGATGAGCGACTTGTCCTTGAGCATCCCGACGTGAAAGAGGAAGATCTTCGCCGCCTCATCGCCCATCTCGCTCTTGGCGCGGGCGTGCACGTCGTTGAGGTCTTCGATCGCGCCCTTCACCGCGGCGTCGAGCCGTTCGAGTTCGGCCTTCACCCCCTTCTCGGGGATCATCCGCCGCAGGATGCGACGCGGGTCGTCGCCCAGCATCGCGACCTTGCCGATGGCGATGCCCGGCGAGACGCCGATGCCCTTGATGATCTGCATCTTCTGAGCCGCGTACTCCGGCGGCTCCCAATCCGGCGGAATGAGCCCGGTCCCGACACCGATGCCGCCGCGGAGATTCGAAGGAGGCTTCACCCCCGGCAGCTTGCCGGCGCCTTTGGACCCCGCGAAGACGCCCTTGGGCCCATCGGGCGGCGGAACCGGAGGTTGATTGCCCTTGCTCTTCAATCGCCTTTCCTTCCATCCACTTCAAGCACAGCCAACGCGTTCAGAAAACCAGTCGACACGGCCCCTCCCAGAGTGCCGGGGGAAGGGTTCGTTTGCCACGCAACCCCATCAAAATCCAACCACCCTGCTCCGGTGCTCCCCTTCACCCCTCTTCCCTTTCCGAGTCTATCTTCCCGCCGGTTGACCCGCACGCCTTGGCGGCCATAAATCCCTTCCCACGTCCGACTGGCCCACCGCCGCTCTTTTGAGAAGGCACCGGGTTAAAGAGCGGGATTGACCCGCGACCTCTTGGACGCCTGTGCGAGGCCGCGGCGACGCCGCAAGTCTCGATATTCGAAAGGTTTGAACATGTCTGACACTCTCTCCGCCGCTGTCAAAGACCTCGGTGACAAGCTTGCTGGCCTGTCCCTCAAGGACGCGGTCGAACTCGGCAAGTACATGAAGGACACCTACGGCATCGAGGCCGCCGCGGGCGGCGCCGTCATGATGGCCGCCGCCGGTGGCGCCGCGGCCCCCAAGGCCGAGGAGAAGGACAGCTTCGACGTCGTCCTCAAGGCCGTCGACGCTGCCAAGAAGATCCAGGTCATCAAGGTCGTCCGCGAGGCGACGGGCCTGGGCCTGGCCGAGGCGAAGGCTTTCGTCGACGCCCCCGGCAAGCCGGTCAAGACCGGTCTGTCGAAGGACGACGCCGAGAAGCTCAAGAAGACCCTCACCGAGGCTGGCGCGACGATCGAGCTCGCCTGAGTTTTTCACTCAGCGGTTCAGATCCGAAGCAACTGCAAACGAAAACCCCCGCCTTGTGCGGGGGTTTTTCATTCACCGGCCCGAGCGACGATCTGCATCGTCCGTCATGCGTTGCCGCCTCTGCGGCAACTCCCACGGAGTTGGCGGCGAACCGACTGCATCAGTTGAGAGACAACCTATGAGATCGACCCAGCGCCGCGGCCTCTCCCTCATCGAGCTCGTTGTCGTTATCGCCATCATCCTGTTGCTCGGGCTCGCGGTCTTCTGGGTCGCGTCTAAGGTCCGTGCTCTGGTTGTGGCGCTCGCCCCCGAAGGCGTCAAGGCCAACGAGGGCCGTAGCGACAAGCCAGACGACAAGCCGCCCCAGAAGATCCCCGAAACACCCCCCGAGAAACCCGATCAGCAGACGCCGGGGGACAAAAAGGAAGCCCCGCCGAAGTAGCCCGAGCGACCGGCGGGCCCGCCGCCGCGTCACCCCCTTCCCCGCTCCTTCAGGATCGCCTGCATCTCCGTGACCAGTTCCTTCAGCCGCACCTCGCTGGTATCGAGCTTCGAGAGCCGGTTGCGCTCCGCTTCCTGCACCTCCTGGTAGTTGTTCAGCACCGCGCCCACGATGAGGTTGATGAGCAGGAACGTGCTGACGATGATCCACGAGACGTGGTACGCCGTCGCCTTCCACTGCCAGGCTTGGTCCTTGGCGGCATAACGCAGGTCCGTCCAGTTGTCGCCGGTCAGCACGCGGAAGAGCGTGAAGAACGCTTCGTGCAGGGTGGCGTATTCGGGCAAGTAGGGCGCGAACAACTTCACTCCGATCACGCCGTAGATGTAAAGGATGATGAACGCCAGCAGCGTGATGTACTTCATGCTCACGACGCTGCGGAGGAGCACGGTGACGATCAGCCGCAGCTCCGGGATGCTCCGCACCAGCCGGAAGACCCGGAGCACGCGGATCACCCGCGCGATCGCCGCCAAGGGCCCGGCGTCGGGCAGGAAGCTGCCCGCCACCACCGCGATGTCGAACAGGTTCCAGCCGTCGCGGAAGAACTCCCGCAGCGTGCCGGTGCCGGCCGCGGCGGTGAGTTTGATTGCCAGTTCCGCGACGAAGATCCACAGACAGACGGCCAGCAACGTCGCGATCCACGGCGCGTTGTCGTAGGTCTGCCACCCCACCAGTACGCCGTTGAGCACGATGACGACGAACACGAAGCCGTTGAACCACTTGGAATCGACCAATCGCTTCAGTACTTCCATGTCTCATTCTTCCGCGCCGAATCTGGCGACGCGGAAGTCCGGAATGTGGGATCGGTTTCCACCCGCACCGGCGCGAAGCCTTGCTCGCCCGCGTGCATACAAGCAAGCATGCCCGTTCGCACCGCCACGATTGACGACGTTCCCTTCGTGCTCCCGATGGTCCGCGCCATCTGCGATCTGCACCAGCGCCATGACCCGGAGCGGTTCCGCGTGGTGGATGACGTAATCGAGCGCTACGCCCGCTGGTTGCCCGAGCGGGCCACGGACTCGCGCAGCGTCTTTCTCGTCGCCGTCGAGAATGGCAAGCCCGTGGGCTACGCCGTCTCGACGATCGAGCCCGAGGTGCCGATCTTCTGGGTGCCCGAGTGCGGCTGGATCCACGACATCTGGGTCCAGCCCGAGCACCGAGGCCGCGGGCTCGCCCGGGAACTGGTCCGCGAGACCGTTAAGCGCTTCGGCGCCCTGGGCGTCAAGCAACTGCGGCTGCACACCGGCACGTTCAACGACGCGGCTCGGAAGCTCTTTGCCGCCGAGGGCTTCCGGCCCTGCGTGGTCGAGATGCTTCGCTCGATGCCTTGATGCATGCGAAGCCGGCAGCAGACCCGCTCGGGGCTCGTTCGGAGGGCGTGCGACTGTCCCGATGATCGCGGCCGGGATCTCCGCCGGCGGGCCGTTTTCGCATATCCTCCCTCCCACGAGAGAGGCCCATGCCCGACCCCCGCGAAACACCCGCGATGCAGCAGTACTACCGCTTCAAAAAGCGGCATCCGGGCTGTGTCCTCTTCTTCCGCATCGGCGACTTCTACGAGATGTTCGACGACGACGCGGTGCTGGTCAGCAAGGCCATCGGGCTCACGCTGACGCAGCGGACCGCCGGCGTCCCGATGTGCGGCGTGCCGCACCACCAACTCGAGACGTACCTCAAGAAACTCATCGACAAGTCCTTCCGGGTCGCGGTGTGCGAGCAGATCGAGCCGGCCGAGAGCGCGAAGGGCCTGGTCGCCCGCGCCGTGACCCGCGTTCTGACGCCCGGCACGCTCGTCGACGGCACGCTGCTCGAGGACGCAACTCCGATCAAGCTCGCCGCGATCCTCTTCACCGGCAGCGGCGAGGACTCCCCGGCGGAGATCGCGGTCGTCGATGCGTCCACCGGCCAGTTCACGCTCGCGTCCGCCAGCGGCGTGAACCACGGCCAATCCATCATCGACGAGCTGATGCGTCGCAGCGTGCGTGAGTTGCTGTACGCGGCGCCGGCGGATAACGCTGTGCCGCCCAGGGTGAAACGGTGCCTGGATGCTCTTGGCATCAGCGGCACGCCGCGGCCGGCTTGGCAGTTCCGCACCCAGGAAGCCCGCGAGTCGCTCATCGAGCACTTCAAGGTCAAGTCGCTCGTTGGCTTTGGCATCCGCGACGATGACGCGGCAATCCCCGCCGCGGGCGCGATCGTGCGCTATCTCGCCGAGACCCAGACGGCGGCCGCGGGCGATGCGGATGCCCAGGTCGGGGTTGCCAACGGCATCATCCCCAAATCGACCCTCGCCCACCTGCGCCCGCCGACGCGGGAGCATCCCGGCGACTGGATGACGATCGACGCGGTGAGCCTGCGGGCGCTTGAGGTTGAGCGTGTCATTCGCGCAGCGCCGGGCGCGATGGACGCGGGGCTGGAAGGCTCGCTGCTGGGCGTGTTTGTTACGGGGCCGGCGGGGAGCGGCTCCGGGGGCGGCGTGTGCAAGACGGCGATGGGCAAGCGTCTGCTGCGGGAGTGGCTGTGCCGCCCGTCGCGGTCGCTGGCGGTGATCGAGTCGCGTCACGCGGCGGTGGCGGCCCTCAAGGAAGATCGACGCCTCGCCGGCGAGCTGCGCGATCTGCTCGCCGACGTGCCGGATGCGGCCCGCATCGCCGGGCGCATCGCGCTCGGGCGTGCGACGCCCCGCGATCTGGTGGCCATCGCCCGCGGTCTGGCCCGTGCCCCGTCCATCGCCGGGCTTCTCGAAGGCGTTGCTTCCCTGAAGCCACTTCACACGCGGCTTGCTTCTCCCGCGAATGACCTCAAGTCGATCGCGACCCACATCCTCGACGCGTGTGTGGAAGAGCCGCCGCCGCACCTGCGCGAGGGCGGGCTCATCAAAGACGGCATCGACAAGGAGCTCGATGAGGCACGGCGTCTGCAGACCGACGCGGGGAATTGGCTCGTCGAGTACCAGGAGCGCCTGCTTCAGGAGCACAGTCTCCCGGGCTTGAAGGTCGGGTACAACAAGATCTTCGGCTACTACATCGAGCTGACCGCGGCCCAGGCACGATCGGCGCCCGCCGCGTTCACGCGGAAGCAGACGCTCAAGAACGCCGAGCGGTACATCACGCCCGAGTTGCACGAGTTTGAGCGGAAGGTGAGCACCGCGGAGTCGCGGGCGCTGTCGCGCGAGCGCGAGATCTTTGAGGAACTGAGCGCCAGCATCGCTTCGCGGCTGTCCGAGGTCGCGACGATCGCCGACGCGCTCGGCGAGCTGGACGTCATGCTCGGCTTCGCCGAGCACGCCTCCCGCGCCGGCTGGGTGCGCCCGACGATGACCGACGGCAACGTCCTCACCATCCACGACGGGCGGCATCCGGTGCTGGAGCGGACGCTGGGACGGGACTTTGTTCCGAATGACGTGGAGCTGGGCAGCAGAGACGAAGAGACGGAGAGACGCAGAGACGGAGTAGATAAGGCGGATGCGCCGTCTTCCGACACTTCGTCTCCTCGTCTCTCCGTCTCTTCGTCTCTTTCCCTCATCACCGGCCCCAACATGGCCGGCAAGTCCACGTTCATCCGTCAGGTCGCGCTCATCACGCTGCTGGCGCACGCGGGCTCCTTCGTTCCCGCGGCACGCGCCACGATCGGGCTCACCGACCGCATCTTCACCCGCATCGGCGCTGACGATGCGCTGCACGCCGGGCAATCCACGTTCATGGTGGAGATGACCGAGACGGCGAACATTCTGCATCACGCCTCGCCGCGGTCGCTGGTGATTCTCGACGAGATTGGGCGTGGCACGTCCACGCTCGACGGCCTGTCGCTCGCGTGGGCCATCACCGAACACCTCGCGCTGGTTGGCTGCCGCACGCTGTTCGCGACGCATTACCACGAGCTGACCGATCTGGCCGACCGCGGTGAGACGGACCCGCAGGACCCGCTGGCGGGCCGTATCAAGAACCTGCACGTCGCGGTGCGGGAGTGGCCTCTGGATGCACACGCGGAAGAGGGCGCGGCGAGCGAGACGCAGATCATCTTCCTGCACCGGATTCTGCCGGGCAAGACGGATCAGTCCTACGGCATTCACGTCGCACGGCTGGCGGGCCTGCCGCAGGGCGTGATCGGGCGAGCCCGTGAAGTGCTCGCGAGCCTTGCCGTGCACCACGGACCCGCGACGCACGCCAACGCTCCGGTCGACGCCGACAACGGCGCGGCCGCGAAGTCGAAGAAGCCCCGTGTGCCCGCGACCCGCGTCGAGGCCCCCGGTGGACAGATGGGGCTCTTCACCGAGTTTGTCCAGCACCCCGCGGTGGATGCGCTGCGTGAACTGAAGATTGAGAATCTCTCGCCGTTGCAGGCGTTTGATGAGCTGCGAAAGCTCAAGGATGCCGCGGCGTCGAAGCAGTAACGCCCGCGCCTCCTCTCCCCGCCTGCGGGGGGAGGACGACTCGATGCAACGCATCGAGTCAGGTGAGGGGATTGCGGATACCTCAGGGAGTCGATCTTCGGACGCCGAACACCCCTCCCCGGTCTCGCTGCGCTCGACCACCCCTCCCCGCTTCGCGGGGCGGGGAGGCGCGGCGGCGGGATTCGTGCATCCCGCCCATGTTGATGGCATCCTATACTTGCATATGCAACCGTCACCCTTCGAGCAGGCCGCCCGCGGCATCCCGTGCATGTGTGCGGCGTTGCGGCGCACGACGCGAACCGTGTCGCGGCTGTACGACGATCGCATCAGCCGCTCCGGCATCCGCGGCACGCAGTACACGCTGCTCCGCATCCTCGACGCGGCCGGCCCGCTGCGTCAGAACGACGTCGCGGAGATCATGCACGCCGATGCCGCCACGCTGTCGCGCACGCTCCGCCCGCTCGAACGCGACGGCTTGCTGACCTCTGAGGTCGGCGAAGACAAGCGCGAGCGACTGTGGTCGATCACGCCCGAGGGTCGACGCCGCGTGCGGGCCGCCTTGCCCCACTGGGAGAAGGCCCAGCACACACTCCGCGAGGCGTTTACCGACAACGAATGGAAGACACTGCGGACGCTGCTCGACAAAGCAGCAGCCGTCGCGTAGCGAGCAACCCGCGACGCCCACCGAGCACCCGCGCGGGCTGAAGCCCGCGGCTCTGAAGCTGTCCGCCTGCTCCCCTGATCCCCTGCTCCGCTCAAAAGCATGCATATGCACACAAAGGACGCCCACCCATGTACCGCATCGCTCTGAAAATGCTCGTCGGCGACAAGGCCAAGTACATCGGCCTCATCTTCGCCATCGCGTCGTCGACCTTCCTCATCGCCCAGCAGGTGTCGATCTTCACCGGGCTGATGGACCGCACCACCAGCCAGATCCGCGACGTGCGTGAGGCGTCGATCTGGGTGATGGACCCGGGCGTGCGCTACGTGGACGAGATCAAGTCGTTGTCAGACTCCGATGTCGGCCGCGTGCGCACGCTGCCCGAGATCGCGTGGGCGGTGCGCTTCTTCAAGGGCTTCGGCAAGGCCACGAGCGCGAAGGGTGACTTTCGGCAGGCGATCCTGATCGGCATCGACGACGCGACGCTGATCGGCGTACCCCGCGAGCTCTTCGTCGGCTCGTGGGATTCACTTCGCGAGCCGGACACCATCGTCGTTGACGATCAGGGCTTTGCCTCGCTCTTTCCCGGCGTCGCCATCGCCGACGCCCTTGGCCAGACCGTCGAGATCAATGATCGACGTGCCCGCGTCGTCGGCGTCTGCAAGCCCAGCCCCCCGTTCGCGACGTTCCCGGTCATCTACACCCGCTACTCCCTCGCGCTCACATACGTAGGCCGCGAACGCAACACGATGTCGTTCGTGCTCGCCCAACAGCGTTTCGGCGTCAGCGTCGAGCAAGCCTGCACCGCGATCGAGCGTGCCACCGGTCTCAAGGCCCGCACCAGCCGTGCATTCGCGTGGGAGACCATCTGGTTCTACGTCGGCAACACGGGAATCCCCGTGAACTGTGGCATCACCATCATCACCGCGATCGTCGTGGGCGCCGTCATCAGCGGCCAGACGCTCTACCTCTTCGTCTCGGACAACCTCAAGAACTTCGCCTCGCTCAAGGCCATCGGCGCCAGCGACCGTTTGCTCTCACGCATGGTGCTGCTCCAGGCCGGGCTCGTCGGCGTGCTGGGCATGGGCGTCGGCCTGGGCGCTACCGCGTTCTTCTTCGGAGCCACCGGCGACATCCCCAAACTCCGCGGCTTCATTCTCCACGCCGAGGTCGCCGCGGGAACCGCGGTGCTGGTCCTCGCGTTCACCATGGCCGCGAGCCTGTTCGCGCTGCGGAAGGTGACGACGGTGGAGCCGGGGATGGTGTTCAAGTAATAAATTACAAAGGGCAAAGGGCAAAGGGCAAAGGGCAAATGGCAAATAGCAAATAGCAAATAGCAAATGGCAAATGGCAAATGGCAAATCAAGAGAGGGATGCCAACAGGCGTTGTCTTGATTTGCTATTTGCTATTTGGCCCTTTGCCATCTGCCTTCACCCTCCCCACCACCTGCCCGCTTCGCGACGGCACGTACACCTGCACGCTGTGGGCAAAGTCGTCCCACGCCGTCGTTGTGCGCGGATAGCTGGGTGAGCCCTGGATCAAGCCCTGCCCGCCGAAGGCTTTGTCGTCGGTGTTCAAGAGCGTCGTGAGCGCATCGCCCGGCACGCGCTCCGGCGGCGGCACTCCGATCCGCCAGTCTGTCCGCGAGTGCGTCGTGTGCAGGTTCACCGCGACGACCAGGTTGGCCCGCTCGAACACGAGACACTTGCCAAGTTCATCCGCCTGCATGATCCGCGCTGGCGCCGCCGCCAGCACGCCGTGCTCCTCGTCGAGCTTCATGAGCGCCCGATCGAACGCTCCCATCTGCTCGTAGCGGAGCAAGGGGTCATCTGCCAGCGACCACTGCCGCCGGCAGTGCTTGAACGAGTAGTTGTTGCCGGCCCGCGGGAAGTCGATCCATTCGGGGTGCCCGAACTCGTTGCCCATGAAGTTCAGCCAGCCCTCGCCGCCGAGGAAGAACGTGAGCAGGCGGATGAGCTTGTGCAGCGCGATGCCGCGATCGACCACGAGGCTGGGCGTGGTCTTGCTCATGTGGGTGTACATCGCGGCGTCCATCAGCCAGAACGCCAGCGTCTTGTCGCCGACGAGCGCCTGATCGTGGCTCTCGGCGTAGGCGATGTGCCCCTCGTGCGAGCGTCGGTTCGTGAGCGTGTGGGCCAGTTCGCCCATGCTCCACTCCTCATCGCGGCGTTCCTTCAGGAGCTTGATCCAGAAGTCCGGAATCCCCATCGCGAGCCGATAGTCGAACCCCAGCCCGCCCTCGGCAACCGGCCGCGCCATGCCGGGCATGCCCGACATGTCCTCGGCGATGGTGACGCACCGAGTCTGCATCGCGTTCGCGGTCTCGTGCGCCACTTCGTTGGCGAGCTTCAGATACGTCACGGCGTCTTCGTCAACGTTGATCCCGAAGTAATCGTCGTACGTCGAGAAGGCCTTGCCCAGGCCGTGATCGAGATACAGCATGCTCGTCACGCCGTCGAAGCGGAAGCCGTCGATCCGGTATTCCTCAAGCCAGTAGCGCACGTTGCTGAGCAGGAAACGCAGCACTTCCCACTTGCTGTAATCAAACAGCAGCGAGTCCCACGCCGGATGCTCGCCCCGCGGGCCGGCGTGGAAGTACTGGAACCCGGTGCCGTCGAAGCCATTGAGACCCTCGACCGTGTTCTTGACGCTGTGGCTGTGCACGAGATCGAGATAGACCGCGATTCCCAGGCCGTGGGCGGCATCGACGAGCCGCTTGAAGTCGTCGGGCGTTCCGAAACGCGAGGAGACGGCGAAGAAGTTGCTGACGTGGTAGCCGAACGAGCCGTAGTACGGATGCTCCTGCACGGCCATCAACTGCACGGCGTTGTACCCGGCCTTCGCAATCCGCGGGAGGATCAACTCCCGGAACTCGTCGTACGTGCCGACACGCTCTTCTTCCAGCGCCATCCCCGTGTGTGCCTCGTAGATGCGGGGGGCCTGCGTTGATACACCCTCACCACGCGCGGCGGGCTTCTCATGCTTCCACTGGTATGCCGTTGGCAGCCACACGCGTCCGGTTGCGTTGCTGCCGTCCTTGTCGAATGTGACCCGCCGGATGTACGCGGGGATGCGATCGTTCGCGCCGCCCGTGTGCACGACGTGCACCTTCACCTTGGCGTCGTGATTCAGCTTTGCCTTGCCTTCGTCGGGAACAAAGACGCTCCACACGCCGAAGTCATCGCGGGTCATGACGTGGGCGTGCTTGTCCCAGAAGTTTAACTCGCCGATGAGCGCCAGCCGCGTGGCGCCGGGAGCCCATTCGCGGTACCAGACGCCGGCGCGTCCGCTCGCGTCCTTGCCCCGCGTGAATCCGAAGTACTCGTGCCCGTTGGCGAACTCCCGCAGCGAGGCGCTCGCTCCGTGCTGGGTCGTTGCCGTCAGCAGCGTCTGCTTGACACCCACGTACAGCGCATGCCGCCGCCGCAGCACCGCACGGTGCGGCTCCAGCCATGGATCCCGCGCGATCAGCCCGGTTCCGTCTGCGATAGGTGTCGACAAGCGGCTCACACGTGCAGCGTATCCGATCGCCCGCGCTCGCGTGATCGCCGTTCAAGAAGAGAACGCGGAGACGCGGAGGCTGCGGAGTGTCGCGGAGAGAAGACAAGAGATGGTGCTTGAGACAAAGTGCATCGGAAGTGCCACCACCCCCAGAAAAACAGGCGTCGCGGGTGCGACGCCTGAATCAATCTCGACGCAACATGTCTTCAAGCCAATTCCGACTCCGCGTCACTCCGCCCTCTTTGCCCCTCAGCGTTCTCTCCCGTTCTCGATGAACCGTTCGTCACGACCCGCTCGGACGCTGCGGCATCATGTTCGGTCGTCCGCTCGAATCCGTCTTCTCCGCTCGCGGCAGCATTGACGGCGCGCAGCCCAGCCGATAGACCGTCACCGCCGCATTCGTCGCCGACTGCATCAGATACTCCGGGATCGCCAGATCGATCTTGTCGTTCTGCGTGTGCCAGCCGTAGCCGTAGTCCGCGCGACCGCCTTCTTCCCAGAAGAAGCCCGGCACGCCAACGGCGTTGAACGCCGCGTGGTCCGATCCGCCGTGGCTCTTCAGCGAATCGCCGCTGTTCTTGATGTCCACGTTCAGGTACTTCTGATCCTTGATGCTCCAGAACACGTTGTTCACCGGGGCTGTCGCCGCGGCCAGCATCTCCACCATGCTCGCCGGCGCCTGCAAGCCGGCCTGATACCCCGTGCCGCCGTCGTCGACGAACGTCACGTTGTGCTTGTCCAGCGCGCTCTTGTGCGTCTCCACATACCCCTTGGCGCCGAGCAAGCCCTGCTCTTCGCCCGACCACAGGACAAAGCGGATCGTCCGCAGCGGGCGCGCTCCCGCCGCCTTCAGGATCCGCGCGGCCTCCATCGTCACCGCGCTGCCCGTTCCGTTGTCCGTGGCGCCCTGCGACCCCGGGCCGTCCCAGCTGTCCAGGTGCCCTGACATGATGATCACCTCATCGGGATACTTGCTTCCCTTGATTTCGGCGATCACGTTGTACTCCGGCACCGGACCGGCGCGGAAGTTGTGGTTCAGCTCAAACTCCAGCTCCACGTTCTCCCCGTCGGCCAGGCGCGAGTTGATGTAGTCGTAATCGCTCAGCCGCACCTGCACGTGCGGCTGGTCATCGTCAAAGCTGTCCCGCTGGTCGATCGTCAGCTCCCGCCAGCCCGCGACGGCGCCGGTCCACACCCGCTCGTCCCGGCTCGATGACACGTACCCCGCGATCGGCTCGAACGCCAGCCGCTCCTCGATCGACAGCTCCGCCAGCGACTTGCCTTCTGCCACCTTCTTGCGTGCTTCCTTCCTCAACTCGTACCGCGCCGAGATCAAGCTCCGGATCCCGCGCTGCCCCACCGGGGCCGGAGCCTTCAGCAACACCCAGGCGCCCTTCAAGCTGCCCTTCACCTGCGCGTATTCCTCTTCGGTCTTGGGCTCGCGCACGATCGGCCCCCGCACCGCTCCGCTGGTCCCGATCGACCACGACAACGCACTCAGCTGCATGTCCCGCGTCTTGGTCCACTTCAGCGGCGCCGCCTCTTGCGCCTTGGCTTCCGCTTCCAAATCCCCAGGCCTCTCCCCGCCCCGCGCCTCACGCCGCGGCTTCTCCGCGACATACACCAATCCCTTGCTCGGCCCGCGATCAAACCCGAGGCCCACCGTTCCCCACTGCTCCAGGTGCACGTTTGTCAGGCCCCACGCCTTGTACTGCATCGCCGCCCAGTCCTGGGCCCGCTTCAAGTTCAACGACCCGGTCAGCCGCGGCCCGCGCTCCACGGTCAATTCCCGCAGTGTCTCCATCACCTGCGACCGCAGCGCACCCTCTTCCACAATCCGCTGCACCGTCGCCGCATCACCCATCTCGATCGCTGGCACCGACGATTCCTTCCCGTCGATCACCGCGACCCAGTCCTTCTCGCTCTTGAGATGCACGACCACGCCGGCATCGCGCAGCTCGATCCCGCCCTTGCCGCCCTTGCCGCTAGTCGCCGCGGCGCTCGTCGCCGGGCCGCTCGTGCCACCCGTCGCGCACCCCGCCATCAGGACAATCAACCCGGCCGCCGACAGACACACAACGCCACGCATGCAGTTCTTCAAGGCAACACTCCAAAGCGCCCGCCAACGCGGGCAGTGGGGGGACCAAGAGATTCCACCCGACCTCCATCAAGCCATGCCGCAGGCCGCGGCGTGCCCCCACCCCAGCCCACCATCCCAGCCCCCCAACAAACGCGAGGCAACAGCGTACCGACTTCACGAACTTGGGGTGCATCGACTCCGTGTACCCACGGCAGGCGGTCGGTTGTCGGGCGATCTAGATCTCTGGATCCGCCCGAACGGCCCGGTAACCCGCAGACTACGGGCAAACCAGCTGGTCGTACGCCGCTGCAAAGACCACAAAGTCCAAATCGTCCGTTCGATCATCGGTGTTCAGGTCACACGCAGTCGTATCCAGTTCGTTGTACGCTGCGGCGAAAAGCACAAAGTCTTCGTCTCCGACCACTCCGTCGAAGTCAAAGTCCGAAGCACACGGCAGCCACTCTGGAATCGTTGCAACAAATGCTGCTGAGCCGAACCACGGACTAGTCGCATACCCGAGAATCGTTTTGCCGTCGGATGACATGCCCAACAAATCGGTCAGATTGAAGTAGGCCGCTTGAGCGGCTCCGAATCGTCGTAGCACGACATCTAGCCGTCGCGGCAACTCGCCATTTCGCCAAACGAAGGGTGGCGTCTTCGCGGGGGTCGAACTGAAAGGCGGTGGCGGGAAGTATGAAATCCCGCTCGCAACAGAGCCGTCATCGCTCAGAAAGCGTATGAATGCTGTTCTGCCGTCGTCAGTTGGGCCGAGCTTGGCGGTAACGTCACCACCAGCGCGCCAGATAACGGCTTGCCTGCCGATTGTGAAACGTTCGTGCCCGAAGAAGAGATCGCCGGTCGCATTCACTCCGGCCACCGATGCGGCCGGGCCAAGGTCGATCCATTGCGCGTCCGCCGCTGTTCCCGTCGATGGAGTCGCCGCAGCTTGACCGTGGACCACGAAAACCCGACCAGTTCGTGAAACTGGTCCTGCCCATGAGCCGCCAATCAAGCCAAGCTGCGATTCCTGACCGCTTCGATCACGGCGCCAGGCGAATCCGGTTGCACTCTTTATCGAAATGACCCAACGTCCATCACCGCTCATCGGGCTCGCCATCGCGTGCCACGGTGCGACTACGCCAAAGTTCGCTGCGAGTCGCGTGAAAGGTCCACCGCCCTGCCAGTAGTAACCCTGTAGCGGATCATTCGGCCAAAACGCCTCGTCACGTCGCAACTCGCCAAACTCGACCTCGCCATCATCCGACAACCCGAGCGGCCTGCGCCGCAACGTCGATCCAGGCGCTTCACCCGGGATGAACCCCGCTGGCGTATACCCGGAATCGCGCGACCATCGCCACGTCCCGTCGGTAACGACTCGGCCATCGCCCGACATCCTCGCTTCGTTTGTCAACGCCGCGAAAGGATAAAACGGCGTCCGCAACTGCTCAAACGTCGCAATCTGCGCGACCGAGTCCAGACTGAACAGTGCAGAAATGAAAACCACGCTGGAAAGGGAACGCATATTCGCCTCCGACAAGGTGCCGCAGCGTACCAGCATCTTCGTCTCGGTGGCAATCCGAGACTCGCGAGAGCTGCCCGAGGAAGGCGCCCTTGTAAGGGGGTACCGCGGCTCGAACTCCATGCAAAATGTCGCTCCAAGCTCACCACTAGAGCCGCGACCCGCGGTCTCAACCCTGCCAGTTCGCCCTCCGCACCCCCGCCTTCCCACGTCCCGCCCCACCTATCATCTCAGCCCTTTTTCCAAGGGGCCTGTTCGGGAGCCTCCATGCCTCAGTTCCTTGTCACCATCGTCACCTGGTTCGCCGACAACCCCTGGGCGACTGCCCTGCTGATGGTCCTCTTCATTGGCGTCAGCGTCCTCATGGTCCTCGCCATCCTGATCCAGCGCCCCCAGGGCGGCGGCCTCGCCGCGGCCTTCGGCGGTTCCTCGGCGGGCTCCGGTCAGACCGCCCTCGGCACCAAGACCGGCGACGCGCTCACCCTCTTCACCATCTCCGTCTTCGCCACCTTCGTTGTCTTCGGCATCCTCCTGAACTACGCCACCACGCCCCCGCCCCCGCGCCCCGAAGTCACCGAAGTCGTGGCACCGGAAACCGCGCCGGCTACCGCGCCCGCCACCACACCAGCCACCACGCCGGCCACCGCCCCGACCGATGCGGCCCCGAGCACGGCGGCACCTGCCGAGACCAAGCCGGCCGAGACCGCGCCCGCGGAGAACAAGCCCGCCGATCAGCCCGCGCAGCCAGCTCCCACGCAGCCCGCTCCCGCTCAGCCGGCCCCGACCCCCGCGCCTACCGAAACCCCCAAGCCCGCCGACCCGGCTCAGCCGAAGAACTAACGTCGTGCTGCGGCCCTGTTCCGCTGCTCCCCTCCGCCACTCCCCTCCGTCTCGGCTCCCCTTCCAAGGACTCCCCTTGATTCGCAGCATGACCGGCTACGGCGAGGCCTCCGCTCATCTCGGCGGCGTGCAGTACTTCCTCGAAGTCCGCACGCTCAACAACAAGTACCTCAAGGTCGTCCTCCGCCTCCCCGACGCCCTGCAGTCCCTCGAGGCCGAGCTCGAATCCAAGCTCCGCGAACGCGTCTCCCGCGGCACGGTCACCGTGTCGGCGTCCGTCTCGGACAACTCCGAGTCCGCCGCCTTTGAGGTGAACAAGAAAGCCCTCGCCCGCTACATCGAGCAGATCAAGGAAGCCAGCGGCGGCGCCCCCGTCGACATCGCGTCGCTGATGTCGCTCCCCGGCGTGCTCCAGCCGCCCGCCGACGCCGAGGGTCGCCTCGACGCCACCAAGGCCGCGCTTTTTGACCTGCTCAACAAGGCCGTCGCCCAGCTGACCGCCATGCGCGAGCGCGAGGGCAAGTCGCTGGTCGCCGACCTGCGCTCGCACCACGAGTTCATCGCCGCCCGCGTGGTGAAGCTCAAAGAGATCGCCCCCAGCGTCATCCACGAGTACGAGAAGCGCCTTCGCACCCGCATCGACAGCCTGCTCAGCGAAGCCGGCGTGAAGGTGGACACGGTCGACCTCGTCCGCGAGATCGCGGCCTACGCCGAGCGCACCGACATCGCCGAAGAACTCAACCGCCTCGGCGCCCACCTCGAACAGTTCATGGAACTGCTGACGAGCACCGACTCCCGCCCCCTCGGCCGCACGCTGGACTTCCTGGCTCAGGAAATGCTCCGCGAGGCGAACACCATCGCCAGCAAAAGCCCCGACGCCGCGATCTCAAGACTCGCCGTCGAAATCAAGGGCGCGATCGACCGCATCAAAGAGCAAGCCGCGAACGTGGAGTGAGCGGCAGCACGCCGCGCCACGCAGCGAGGAAACGTGGCCGCTGTTCGTCGGGGCCGAGGCTGGCGCGTGATTGGGCGAGCCCGCCGGAAGTTCGTTTCGCAACGGGGCAGCTTTGCAGGGTCACCCTCGAGGCCGTTTGAGACGGGATTCATCCATCTCGTCGATGTCGAACCGAGATCCGTCTGCGGCGATCACCATGGGCGAATCAATGCCCTCCACGAATTGGCCTTGGTGTAGACCGACGGCCAGCATCGATCCGTGTGAACGTGCAACTGCCGACGAGCGGCTCGCCCGGCGGCAGAATCGCGACCTGTCCAGCGAGCGTAACGCCTTCGCCTGGTTGCTCACGAATACTGAGGCGGCAGAACCCCTTTGCGTTCACGCTGCTCGTGAGGTCGTATTCGAATCGGACAGTGCCGTCTTCGTCGATGCTCGCCCAAGATGAAGTCCATGGGATCGGCCTGTCAAAGAACTGTTCCATCGTCACTTCCCCAGAACTCGTCAACTCGGATCGCCATTGACGTCCGCCCATCAGCCGAAGCGAAGAGCCTCTTTGGGTGATGGTGCAGGTTCCGCCATAACTGATTGGCTCGGCTCCGATCTTTCCTTCCACCCAGTATTCCCATTCTCCCTGGATGGAAAATGGTGGCGATACGCCGGCTTTGGCTTTGTTGTAGTCCATCACGCCGCCGACGAGTGCCAGAACGACACCCGCACCAAGCAGAAGCTTGAACGTCGTCGGATGCTGCCGACGTTCTGATAGATATGCGACGGACCCCGCCAGAATGATGAGAATGAATGCAAGGCCGAAGAGGCCGTACTTGAGAAGTTGAGCGTGTTCGCTGAGAATTTGCCTGAGCAGTTCCATGTGGTCAATCCCATAGCCGGCAGCAATGCACTGCTGAGCGAGTGGCCGCAATGTAACGCGGCGTAAGTGAGCCCGCAACTGCTACCGTCTCGGCGGCGCAAGCGGCGGCTATTTCGGCCGGTAGCATGGCATCAAGTATGTGCCACAGATCTCGGACCCGCGAGGGCCATGATCCCGCCGCATACTCACCCCCAAAACAACCTCTTCCAGAACGACTTCGGCGGCTCCGGCCGTATCTCCTCCCCGTCCGGCCCGTACTCCTCGTCCTCCTCGCCCACCACGCGGGCCCCGAGCGACTGGGCGATCCGCCACATCTTCGCAACGATCTCACGATCAGGGTTCTTGGCCCCGATGTTTCCCCGACGGTGCCACATCCATGCATGATTGTCGCCCACGCCGTCTTCGGAATAGGCGACCCAAACCGCAATACTCGGGTCCTCCCCCCGAAACACGGACCCGTCGCCTAATGGAGCCTCGCAGAACCCGTCGAGCCGCATCTCGGGGTCGCTCTTGATGTATGCAAACCACTCTTCGAGCGTGATCGGCTCCTTCACCTCGTCGTACCAGTTCGCGCCGCGGGTGATGTAAAGTTCGTACCCCATGCCATCAAGATAGCCGATCTTCAAATGGGGCGTGCCGGGTTCCGTGGGTCGACGGCTCGGCCCCGTGCCACTGACCTCGGCTCTGCGAGGTCCGTGCCTCCGCGTGCATCAAAGCAAAAACGCTCTGACCCCGCCGAGCCAAGGTCCATGACACGTTCACGCGGCCAGTTCCGCGCGCACAACGCCGTCGTTGTGCGCACACCCCGCGAACACTTTTCCCCCCACCTCCCAACTTTCCAACCCAATCTCCCCGCCGCCCGCCGCGGCCACGACTTGCGCCGTTCTCGGCTTCCGTAAGTCTTGATTCCCTGTGCCCACACTGCCGTCGTTGTGCGCACAAACCCGGTCCAAGCTCCCTTGGTAGAGGCTTCTACTCGCCGCGTCATTCGTGCACCTTTTCGCTGTCTTGCAGCCTGTTCGTTTTCTTCTGGCACGCCTCCAGCCCGATGCGTGCGCTGCCGCGCTCGCAGTTTGTTCACAGAGGTATCGCCCCTTGTTCGCAAGGCGAATACCCGCGTCGGCCGAAGCGAGCGACTGACGCCAGGGAATCATGTGTGAAAACAGGCACAACGCGCGTTTCGACTTGACTCGCCTCGCCCCGCGCGTTGGATCACCTATCCGAGCCTGCGTGCGTGCCGCTTTCGGCGTCTCGCACGCGACCCGAATCCAGGAGTCCAGCCATGAAGACGACACGTCTGTCGCGCTTCGCGTTGTTGACCTTCCTTGCCGCCGGATCGACGCTCGGCGACACCATCTTCCATTCAGACAGCGGCACGATCAGCGGCGATGGCGCCATCGCCGGATCGCTCTTCGCCACGCCGTACACCGTCGCATTCATCAACGGCACCACCTCGTACTTCTTTCGCGGCGATCTCACCATCCCCAGCGGTGCGGCTCTGACCGTGCAGGGGTCGCGTCCCGTGCGCGTCATCGTCGGTGGTGATCTCTATGCACCGAACGCATCCGTGAACGTCAGCGCTCAGGCGACCCCGCAGGCCGGCGGCGGCTGGGGCGGCCAGGGTGGGCCCGGCGGAACCGGCGCGTACCGCGGATCCGACTCGAACTCGAACGGAAACACTCCATCCGGCGGCGTGGGTGGTGTGCCGGTCTTTTGCGTCTTCGCGAATGGTTCGGCAGGACACTACGGATTCAGCGGCACGTACTTGGTGAACTCGAATGGTGTCAGTTGGGGCGGTTCCTCCGGCCACGGGTGGCCGGGAACGCTTGGTTTCGCTCAGTCCTTCGGCAACGGAGCCGCTGGTGACGACACCCCCGGCGGCAACGGCGGCAACAACGGTTTCGCCGGCGGCGGCGGGCCTGGCGGCAATGGCGGTGAGGGAAACTACGGCTTTGGTAATCCGGGCTACCCCGGTTCGCGCGGCGGCGATGGCGGACCCGGTTCGAACGGCGCCGATGGGTGGAGAGGCAACCCCGGCTACCGCGCTCTCTTTGGGGGCAGTTCCGGCGACCTCTTCGCTGGTTCCGGCGGCGGTGGCGGCGCCGGTGGAAGTGGCGGCGGCGCGGGTGGCAATGGCGGCATCGGTGGCACCGGTGGCGGTGGCGGCGGTGGTGGCGCGACGTCATGCGTCGCTGGCGGCCGCGGCGGCGACGGTGGATACGGCGGCTACGGCTCCGGCGGAGGATGGGGAGGAACCGGCGCCCCCGGCGCCTCGGGCGGACACGGTGCCGGCGCCATCGAACTCGCCTCGCTCGGACGCCTCACCTTCGGCGGTTGGGCAGGAGCCCGCGGAGGCGATGCGTCCGTTCCTCAGACCTGGGGCAGCCCCGGTCAGTACGCCGGTTCCGGCGGCTCGGGTGGAAACGGGTACCCCGGTCAACTCGTCGGAGGGAGCGCCGGTCGTGGCGGTGATGGCGGCGGGGGCGGCTACGGCGGCACCGGCGGTCGTGGCGGTAACGGTGGCGGCGGCGGCTTCGCCGGCGGCGGCGGCGGCGGCACCATCAAGTTCAACGCCGCCGAGGTCAGCATTGGTCTCCAGGTTGATGTTCTCGGCGGGGCCGACAGCCCGCGCGCCGAGCGCGCCGATCCCGGAGTCTTCTACCTCGCATTCAACCAGGCACCCTATCTCAGCTACTCCCTCGCCAACAACGGCGGCCACGGGCCCGGATTGACCATCCAGGCGCAGGGGCCGTCGGATCCCAATCCCTACTTTGCCTCCGGCACCAACTCTCCGTATCTCGCCGGTCTGGAAGGCGGCGGCGCCATCGCCGGCATCGTTCCCAACATCCGTGCCGATCAGGTGGTCAATCCGGCTTCTGTGCCGGTCCACACCGTCGCTGCGGTGGCGTTGGTCACAAGCGTGCCCGGCATCCTCGGTCTGTCTCCGGCGAAACCCGGGGTGGTGCTCGTGAATCTCGGTGATCGTCCGCTCGCCGCGCCCGCGTTCGGTCTCGGCGCTGCCGCGTTCACGAACACGGTTCGACGCTTCGGCTGGGCCAACGACCCGCGCTTCGGCGGCAGCGGCCCGCAGCCCATCGCCACCCTCGCGCCCGGTCAGGTCTACCTCACCATGATCCCGTCCGGATCATCGATCAGCATCGCCACCCTCTCGGCAACGTATCAGGGGGCCAGTCGCATCATCTCCAGCGCGGACTTCAGTTTCGTCTCGCCGCTGACGCTGATCGTCGCTCCATGCTCCGCCGACTTCAACGCCGACAACGTCGTCGACGATGCCGACTTCGCCGCCTTCGCAACCGCGTACAACATCCTCGACTGCCTCGATCCGTTGATGCCTGTGGGTTGCCCAGCCGACATCAACGCCGATGCGTTCGTCGATGACTCCGACTTTGTGCTCTTCGCCGACGCCTACAACGCGCTCTTGTGCCCGTGATCGCGAACGCCCGCAGGTTGGTCGGTCACGCACCCGCTGCAGGGGTTGGGGTTACCGCTGCAACCCCTTCGCCCTCTTCATCCACTCTTCCCCACTCGCCCCTCGACTCTTCTCCCACCATCCCACCCGCGACAGCGCCCGCCGCGCCCGATCCAGCGGCACGGCGGCGTCTGCGGCCAGCGTCTCTGCCGCCTTCTTCATCTCTTCGACACTCTTCGCTCGTTCGGTCTCGTCATGTGTCGTCATCGCTACCGCCGCGGCCAGCGTCGCACGCACCTGCACCAATCCGTAATCGCCCGCCGACAGCTTCTCCGCCCGTCGGTCCTCCGCGTTGCGAGCCACCTGCAGACCTTCGGCGGCTTTTCCGCCGAAGACGAGCGCGTCCGCCAGTGTGGCGAGTGTGCCACTGGTCTCTAGATCGGCGGGTCCCAGCCGCTGCTCCCGCACCGCCGCCGCCTCGCGCAGCGGCTCGATCGCCGCCGCGAACTGCATCTGCTCAAGCTTCCAATCGCCCAGCGTCGCCAGCGCGCGGCCGAGCAGCCGCGACTGCGGCAGATGCTCGCGACATTCTCCGATCACGCGCGTCGTCAGCTGCACAGCGTCGTCCAGCTTCCCCGCGTTGCCCAGCATGACCGCCAGGTTCAGTCGCGTGAAGATCGTCTCGGGGTGCAGCGGCCCGTAGCTCGCCTCGCACATCGTCAGCGCTTCCCGCATCAGTGGCTCGCCCGCCGCTGCATCGCCCCGCAGGTTCTTCACGATTGCCAGGTTGTTCAGCGCGGTCACGATCTCCGGGTGCGGCGGCGTGAAGAACGTCTTCTGCATCACCAACGCCTCGCCGAACAAACGCTCCGCCTCGGCCAGCTTCCCCCGTTCCTGCAGCACCGACCCCAGATTCCCAAGCGACCGCGCCACGCTTGGGCTCTGTGCCTTGGTCTTCTTCAACGAATCGAGTGCGTCCCGCGCCAGCGTCTCTGCCGCGTCGAGTTTGCCCTGTAGCCGCAGACACAGCCCGAGGTTGTCCAGCATCTGCGCGAACGACGTCTCGTCGCGCCCCGGGAAGTCCTTCACGATGTCGATCGCTTCGCGCCAGGTCTTCTCAGCGTCTGCGAGACGTCCCGTCCGCCGCAGAAGCGACGCGAGGTTGTTCATCGCCACCGCGAGGTTCACCGGCTGGGTGTCGCGGTGGGCGCGGAATGCCTCGACGCAGGCGCGATACGCCGCCTCGGCCTCGGGGTACTTCGCCAATTCGTCGAGCAGGTACCCGAGACTGTTTACCGCCTCGGCGTACTTGATGTCCTGTTCACCCAGTTCCTTCTTGCGGATCGACACCGCCTTGGTCGTGTGCGGCTCGGCGGCGTCGAAGAGGCCCAGACTCATGTACGTGTCGCCCAGCACCATCCGCACTTCCGCCTCCACCAGCGGCTGCTCCTTGAACGCGCCGCTCTCGACCCGCTTGGCCGCGGCGTCGAGTGCTTCGCGGATGGTGGTTGTCGGCGTCGCGCCCTTCTCCGGGTCGCCGGCGGCGAGCACGTCTTGCAGGAACACGCGGACCGCTTGGGCCGTCGCCGTCTCGCGCTCTGCGTCGGATCGTGCGAGGATCGCCGCGTCGCGCTGCGTGCGGGCTTGCAGGTACCCCCATGTCGCCGCGGCGGTGCCGGCGACAAGTGCCATCGCCACGGCGCTCGCCGCGGTCACAAGCAGCTTGTGCCGCTTCACGAACTTGGTGGCGCGGTATGCGAGCGTCGGCGGGCTTGCCAGCACCGTCTCGCCTTCGAGATATCGGCGCAGGTCTGAAGCAAGATCACGTGCCGTGGTATAACGGCGTTCGCGGTCCTTTTCGAGGCACTTGAGCACGATCCAATCGAGGTCGCGCGCAAGCTCGGTGCGGAGCGCGGCAACGTCGGTGCCGCGCCGAATCGCGATGCCGCGGGGGTCGTAGCCGAGATCGGCGAACGAATTCTGCCTGGTCTGTGCGGCGATGCGGTCGGAAGGCTTCGCGGGCTCCTTGTCGCGGACCATCGCGATGAGTTCGAGCGGGTTGGTCTCACGGGTCGGCGCTTCGATGGGCAAGCGGCCGGTGAGCAGCTCGTACAGCACGACGCCGAGGGAGTAGATGTCGCTCCGCGTGTCCACATCGACGCCGAGGCTGCCGGCCTGCTCCGGGCTCATGTACTCGGGCGTGCCGAGGAACGTGCCTTCCATGGTTCGGGCGGACTCGGAGGTGGAGTTGGGGGTTGGTGTGCGGGCCTTGGCGATTCCGAAATCGATGATGCGGACGCGGGCGCCGACGACAGGGTTGGTGGTGGCGGTGGCGGCGCCGGTGTCGCGGCTGACGAGGACGTTGGCGGGCTTGAGATCGCGGTGGATGATGCCGCGGAGATGGGCGTGCTGCACCGCGTCGCACACCTCGAGCATCAACTCGACGCGCTGCGCGACGGAGAGACGATTCTCGTCGGCGTAGTGCGTGATGGAGACGCCGGGCACATACTCCATCGCGAAGTACGGCCGGCCGTTATCGGTGACGCCCGCGTCGAGAATCGTCGCGATGCCGGGATGGTCGAGCTGGGCCAGAGCCTGCCGCTCGCCTTCGAAGCGGGCGATGATGTCGCGCGAGTCCATGCCGGGCTTGAGGACCTTGAGCGCGACGGGGCGGCGGATGGGGCGGAGCTGCTCGGCGTGATAGACAACGCCGAAGCCGCCCTCGCCAAGCATGCGGTTGATCTGGAACGGACCGACGTGGTCGCCGGGCGCGAGCCAGCCGCCGCCGAGGGAGCCGAAGACCGAAGGAGCGGCGGCGTCGACGGTGGGGCGGTCGGGGTCGACGGGGCGGCCGGACTCGACGGGGCGGCTGGACTCGACGCGGGTTTCAGCGTCGAGCGGCGGCTGCTGGGGCGTGGGGTGTTGTTCGGGCGTGCCGTGCGGCATCGGGCAAGGGTATTCCGTGGGTCTCGGAGTGCCGTGCTGGTGGAGGTTTCGGCTTCTACCCTCTGGTCGTTCTGCCGATAGTTCTGCCCCGGAGGATGCTTCCATGACGACCGCGACGCCTGTTCGTTCCACCGCCGCCCACGCCCCCGTTGCGGGTCTTGCCACGATCCGCGCCACGGATCCGGCGATCGCGGACCTGATCCAGCACGAGGCGGATCGGCAGGAATCGACGCTCGAACTGATTGCCAGCGAGAACCACACGTCACCGGCGGTGATGGCGGCGATGGGGACGTGCCTGACGAACAAGTACGCCGAGGGCTACCCCGGCGCCCGCTACTACCACGGCTGCGAGTTCCACGATCAGATCGAGTCGATCGCCATCGATCGCGCCAAGCAGATGTTCGGGTGCAAGTTCGCGAACGTGCAGCCCCACTCGGGCGCGCAGGCGAACGCCGCGGTGTTCATGGCACTCATGGAGCCCGGCTCGACGTTCGCGAGCCTCGTGCTCAAAGACGGCGGGCACCTCTCCCACGGCATGAAGATCAACTTCAGCGGCCGCTACTACAACCCCGTCCACTACCCGCTGCACTACGGGCTGGATCACCCCGAGTCTGAACGCATCGACTACGACGCGGTTGAGAAGACCGTGCTCGAGCACAAGCCCAAGATGCTCCTGTGCGGCTACTCGGCGTATCCCCGCGTCATCGATTTCGCCCGCCTGCGCGTTATCGCCGACAAGGCCGGCGCTCTGCTCATGGCGGACGTGGCTCACATCGCCGGCCTGATCGTCGGCGGGGCCCACCCGAATCCGTTCCCGCACGCCCACGTCGTCACGACGACCACCCACAAGACCCTCCGCGGCCCGCGCGGCGGCCTGATCATGACCAACGACGAAGAGATCGCCAAGAAGATCGACAAGGCCGTCTTCCCGGGCATGCAGGGCGGCCCGCTCATGCACGTCATCGCCGCCAAGGCCGTCGCCTTCGGCGAGTGCCTCAAGCCCGAGTTCAAGACCTACTCCGCGCAGGTTGTGAAGAACGCCAAGGCGCTGGCCGCGGCACTCGTCGCGCACGGCTACCGCATCACCACCGGCGGCACCGACAACCACCTCATGCTCGTCGATCTTCGCAAGAAGAGCGAGGCCCTCACCGGCTACGACGCCAGCAAGTGGCTCGAGAGCGCCGGCATCATCAGCAACATGAACGGCGTGCCCAACGACTCGCGCCCGCCCAAGGTCACCAGCGGCATCCGCCTCGGCACGCCCGCGACCACGACGCGCGGGCTGAAGGAAGCCGACATGGCCACGATCGCGTCGTTCATTGATCGCGTGCTCTCGGCGGGCGTGCAGGGTCCGAGCCAGCTCGAGGCCGCGACGAAGGCGGTGCGGGCGGACGTGCGGGCGCTTTGCGCCAAGTTCCCGCTGCCACACTAGCGAAGGGTGCAGCGAGCAAGGGCAGCTGTTGTCGATCGCGGCGCTGCTGCCGTGCTCGTGCGCTTCTGCCTCGAACAAAGTTCGAACCGAGAACCAAGATGCGTGGATTCCCGGGCACTCCGGACCCTCGCGGCCTTGGCTCTTGAACGCGCTGGTATAGTGCTCATCGGGAGAAACTCGCGTTTCCCGCAACGGCTTTCTCTGGGGGCTTTGCACGGAGTCGATTGATGAAGATGGGGTTTGCGGCCGCGATCTTCGGCGGTGCTGCGTTGTGCGCGAGTGTGCTCGCCGCGCCAGCGGTGTTCAAGTTCCAGCACGAGACCGGCTGGTGGACGTTGTACGGCAATCGCGTCGACACGGACGCGGGGGCGTTCACGAACTTCCAGGCCGGTGTTGGCCTGACGATGAAGATCTTGGGCTCGCAGGTCGGCGGCAGCGACAAGACCTTTTCCGGAATCCAGCAGGTTGTCACGGGCGGCTTCGGTCCGTACGCCCTCGAGGGCGGCTGGCTGCGGAGTCCGGTGCGATCGATGGCGATCCGCCTGCAGGACCAACAGCGCACCGAGCTGATGACGATCTACTTCGACGCCGGGACCATGGAGTGGATCGCGGCCGGCCCGAGCGAGCTTGGCTGGGTCATGAACATGTACATCGACCAAAGCAAACCCTCGCGTGTCGAGCGAGGCCCGTTGCTGGACGGCGTGATCCCCCCGGGGACGATGACATCCGCGACCATGACGATGCGTGGCGAGCGGTTCGGTGCTCCGACGTCCGACAACGGTGTCCTGGAGTTCGCACGCGGTCAGGTTCGCTTGTCCGGAAACGTGAGCTTTGCATACGCCTGTCGCGCCGATATCAACAACGACACGGTGGTGGACGACGCGGACTTTGAAGGCTTTGTCATCGAGTACGCGAAGATGAAGTGCAACCGCAGCGATGTCTGTCGGGGCGATTTCAACGGGGATGGCTTTGTGGACGACACCGACTTCGCGGCGTTCGCCCTGGCGTACGACCGACTGCTGTGCGATTGAGTGGCGTGTCGTTGAGACGCAACCGCGGCGGGGATGACCCATACCATTCCGGCCCCGATGTCAATGGACCCGACCCCAACTTCCGGCGATGTCGCCGCGCGCGAGCGCAGTCCGCTGGCGGAGATGCTGTCGATCGCCGTTCCCACGGTGGCGACGACGACGTCGTTCACGCTGATGACGTTCATGGACAAGCTCATGGTGAGCCGGCTGGGGCCGGACCCGGTGTACGTGGCGGCGCAGGGCAACGGCGGGTTGTCGTCGTGGGTGGCGATCTCGGTCATCTTCGGCATGCTCGGCGTGGTGAACACGTTCGTGAGCCAGAATCTGGGTGCGGGGAAGCCCGAGCGGGCACCGGCATATGCGTGGAACGGGATCTGGCTGTCGGCGATTCTGTATGTCTCGCTGATCGTGCCGTTCGCGGTGGTGCTGCCTTGGCTCTACGCGTGGATGCGGGACGCCTCGATGGAGGCGGCGGCGCTGGACGCGGTGGTGCGGCGTGACGAGATGGCGGCGACCTATGCGCGGGTGCTGCTCTTCGCGTCGATCATCACGACCGCGCGGCAGGCGATCCAGCAGTACTTCTACGGCATGCACCGGCCGCTTCTGGTGTTCGTTTCGGCGCTGGCGGGGAACATCACGAACTTTGTGTGCAATTCGCTGTTCATCTACGGCCCCGGCGGCGCGCAGCCGACGGGGATCGCGTGGCTGGATGCGTGGTTTGCCTTCGCGGCGTCGGTGTGCCAGGCGACGGGCATTCCCCAGCTCGGCGTGGTCGGGGCGGCGTGGGGCACGGTGGTCGGCATCATCGTGGAACTGGTGATCTGCCTGGTGGTGTTCATCGGTCCCCGGTTCAATCGGATGTACGCGACGCGGTCGCAGTGGCGTCCGGATGTCAAGCGGCTGAAGGAGCTGTTCTCGGTCGGCTGGGCGCCGGGCCTGATGTTCGGCAACGAGATGATCTGCTGGGGCACCTTCATGGTGTACTACGTGGGTCATTTCGGCGCGGAGCACTCGGCGGCGGGCTGGATCGCGCACCAGTGGATGAGCCTCAGCTTCATGCCGGCGGTAGGAATCTCGGTCGCGGTCACGTCGATGGTGGGCAAGTGCATGGGCATGGGGCGGCCGGATCTGGCGGCCAAGCGGGCGCGGCTGGGGCTGACGGTCGCGATGGTGTACATGGGATTTTGCGGGCTGTGCTTTGTGCTGTTCCGTGCAACTCTGGTGCGGTTCTTCATCGACGAGCGGACGAGCGAGGAGGTTGCGGCGCGGCTGGTCGAGCTCGGGAGCGCGTTCCTCGTTGCGACCGCGGTGTTCCAGGTGTTTGATGCCCTGGCGATGACGCTTGCCGGTGCGCTGCGGGGTGCGGGCGACACGGTCTTCGTCGGCGTCGTGACGGTGGTCAGTTCGTGGCTGATTTTGGTGGGCGGCGGGAAGATCGCGATCTCGTTCTTCCCGCAGATGCAGTCGGTCGGACCGTGGATGGCCGCGGCGACGTACATCATCGTGCTCGCGATGTTCACGACGGCGCGGTTCGCGGCGGGGAAGTGGAAGACGATCAAGCTGGTGCGGGACGACAATCACCCGGGACCCGACCCGCAGGCGACGGCCGCGACGGTCGCGGACGGGGTGCTGTAAAAAAATTTGCCGGCCGGGCCCTGTCTGTCAGGGTTGCGTTTGGTTTTGCGGTTGACTCCGCGGGCGCGGGCTCTAGTGTGAGAGCGTCAGAAGTTCGTGTGGCAGCGCACGCTGCAACCACACGCGTACACAAGGAGTCGGCATGAGCGGTGATCCTCTTGATACGGTGATCGGAACGAACGCGGGCGCCCGTGATGCGGCGGCGGCGACGAAGCATTTGGATGCTGGGCGCAAGGCGGTGATGTCGGGCGATCGCGTGACCGCGATCGCGGAGTTCCGCCGCGCGGTGGCGAGCGACCCGAGCAACGCCGATGCGCTCTTCGGGCTGGCGTATCAGCTTGATCTTGTCGGAGAGGAAGAGGAGTCGCTGTCGCTCTACGAGCGTGCCGCGGCCCGGACGCCGGCGCACCTGAACACGCTGCTGAACCTCGCGGTGATGTACGAGGATCGCGGCGACCTGGTGCGTGCCGAGCGATGCCTGCGCCAGATCCTGGACACCGAGCCGAATCACCCCCGCGCTCGCCTGTACATGAAGGATGTGATGGGCAGCAAGGAGATGCAGGTCGAGGAAGAGGCCGACCGCGACATCTTCAAGAAGCGTGCCCTGCTCGATACGCCGGTGACGGACTTCGAGCTCTCGGTGCGTGCTCGTACGTGCCTGAAGAAGATGAACATCCGCACGCTGGGTGATCTGCTCAAGATCACCGAGGCGGAACTGCTCAGCTACAAGAACTTCGGCGAGAGCAGCCTGCTTGAGATCAAGCAGATGCTGGTGCAGAAGAACCTGCGGCTGGGCCAGGGCCTGGAGGACGCGCACCGTGCCGCACGGCGTGCGCTGCAGGAGCAGTACAAGGGCACCGGCCAGGAGCAGACGCTCGGCAAGCCGGTCACGGATCTCAATCTCTCGGTCCGCGCCCGCAAGGCGATCCAGCTGCTCAACATCCAGACGCTGGGCGACCTGGCGAGCCACACCGAGGCCGAATTGATGGGCATCAAGAACTTCGGCGCGACGTCCCTGACCGAGATCAAGGACCGGCTGACCGAGTTCGGGCTGGGCCTGCGCAAGCTCGATTCGTGAGTCTGGCGTGACAAATTGAGAATGAACACCGAGGCCGGAGGGTGAACCTCCGGCCTCGGTGCTTTTGGTTGATGTCGGGTCGCCTGCGGGAGTCGTGGTAATCGCGTCAAGGGTTGTTCTTCGGAGTCGGGACGAATATACGCCCGACCACGATCATCCGCTCCGAGCAGCGGATAATCGTGGCACATCGCGACGTGATCAGGCCGCCGGCCAGTGGATTGAGAGGTTGGACAGGTCGCGACAGGAGGACGGGATGGGCGAGTACACCTCTGTGATCACTTGGAATCGGGACGGCGCGATATTCACCGACAGTCGTTACAGCCGCGGCCATCGATGGCAGTTTGACGGGGGCGTCGAAGTTCCGGCATCCTCGTCGCCGCACGTTGTGCCGCTTCCGATGTCAGTCGCTACGGCGGTGGACCCGGAAGAGGCGTTCGTTGCGAGTTTGTCCAGCTGCCACATGCTGTGGTTTCTGTCGATCGCGGCCAAGCATGGGTTTGTGGTAGACAGCTATCGGGACGAGGCTGTCGGGGTGATGGGGAAGGACTCATCCGGAAAGATGGCAATGACGCTCGTGACGCTTCGCCCAAAGACTGGGTTTAGCGGTCCGCAGCGCCCCACGGTGGAAACCTTGGCCTCCATGCACCATGAGGCGCATGACAAGTGCTACATCGCCAATTCCGTCCGAACTGAAGTTCGGTGCGAACCGATCCTGTAGGGCAATACCGCCATGCGTTCCCGACCGCTCCGATGGTGGCCCAATCGAAGCCGTCTGAGGTTGGGGCGGTGCCAGGAGCGGCGGGAGCCGTTGCTGTGACAAGACTCGCGGCAGCGAACGCGAGAGAAGCCGCAGCGCGAAAGCGGCGTGGTGAACGATCGGCGACCGGGAGTGGCATCAGCTGTCAAAGGTGACACGCAGCGGCCGCTGCTCCAGTGATTCGTCCAATCTATTGGTCCGGGCATGGTCACGCATCGCGGACGACCGACTCGTCGCGCTCGTTGGTCTTGCGATACGTGAGGCGTGCCTCGGCGTAGCGCTCGGGGGAGACGTGGAGGTCGGGGGTTTCGCCGCGTTGGTGTTGGGCGTGGAGGTGTTTCAAGAACGGGACGCACCACATGCAGCCGGTGCCGGCGGAGAGGCACTCGGAGATGAGCGACGCCACGGGCGGGTTGTTGACCGCGAGGAAGGTGCGGATCTTCCGCAGGCTGACGCGGAAGCAGAGGCAGACGTGGTCGTCGGGGTTCATTGGGTAGGCACTGGGCACTAGGGACTGGGCACTAGGGGGAAGGCAACGAGGGATTGGTGGACATGCGCCTCCTCTCCCCGCTTGCGGGGAGAGCGACTGTCTTGAGAATCAAGCGGCACGGGCGGTTCTCCAGGGCTGATTGGTGCGCAGGATGGCGTTGAGGGTGACCAGCAGCTTTCGGAGGGTGGCGATCAGGGCGAGCTTCTTGGGTTT
>CANHCQ010000018.1 GCA_947459215.1 Phycisphaerales bacterium | reverse complement strand
TGGTCGAACTTGTGCGAGTCATCGGTCGGCGCGATGCCCAGCCGCATCACCCGCGCGACGCCATCGCCGTCGAGCGTGATCTGCTTCTCGCCTTCCTTCTGCCCGGCAGCGCGGCTCAGCTCCGCCGCCTTCTTCTGCTCGGCCTCGAAGCCCGCGACATCCACCGCAATCCCGATCTCGTCGGCCATCAGCGTGGTCAGGTCGATCGGGAAGCCATACGTGTCATACAGCTTGAACGCGTCGACGCCCGAGATCGTCGGCTTCTTCGGGCACTTGGTCTGTACGAAATGCCGGAGGATCGAGAACCGATCCGGCGCAGTCGCCGCCGCGTGCCGAATCGCCGAGAAACCGCTCTTGTCGTTCGCCTCGGTCGCACCCACGGCCGCGCCGATGGTATCGAGCGACGTCTTGTAGAAGAGCGTCATGCCGCGATCCAGCGTGCGTCCGAACGACTCTTCCTCTTCGAGAATGATCTTCTCGACCTTCTTGGGGTCGCGCCGCAGCTCCGGGAACGCGTCGCTCATGTGCTCGACGATCACCGGCACCAACGCCGCAAAGAAGCCGGGCTTCGCGCCCAGCATCTGCCGCCCGTACCGAACGGCACGCCGCAGAATGCGCCGCAGCACGTACCCACGCCCCACATTGCTCGGCACCGCCCCGTCGGTGATCGCAAACGTCAAACAGCGAATGTGATCCGCGATCACGCGGTACGCCGTATCGATGTTGCCCTCGTCCGCGTCGCCCAGCTTGCCGCGATACTCGCGGGCGCCCGTCGCACGCTCGATCGCGACAAAGATCGGCGCGAACACATCCGTGTCGTAATTGCTGCGAGCATTCTGCAGCACGCTGACAAGACGCTCCAGCCCCATGCCGGTGTCGACGTGCTTCGCCGGCAGCGGACGCAGCCCGCCGCCTTCCAGACGCTCGAACTGGATGAAGACGTTGTTCCAGATCTCCAGCACATCCGGGTCGCCGGTGTTCACCAATTTCGCCGCGTCGCGGTCGCCGATGCGGTCAAAGTGGATCTCCGTGCAAGGCCCGCAGGGACCCGTCTCGCCCATCTCCCAGAAGTTGTCCTTGAAGATGCCCGGCAGCACGCGGCTCTCGGGCAGGTACTTCATCCACAACTGCTTGGTCTCAAGGTCCGGCTCCAGCCCCAGCTTCGGCGCACCCTCGAAGTACGTCACATACAGCCGGTCCGCTGGGATGTGATAGACCTGCGTGAGCAGCTCCCACGCCCAGTCGATCGCTTCCTTCTTGAAGTAGTCGCCGAACGACCAGTTGCCCAACATCTCAAAGAACGTGTGGTGGTACGTGTCCTTGCCCACGTCCTCGAGGTCGTTGTGCTTGCCACCCGCCCGAATGCACTTCTGGCTGTTCACCGCCCGCTTGAGCTTGCCCAGCGGCGTGTCCGGGGCAGCCTGCCCCAGAAAGATCGGCTTGAACTGGTTCATCCCCGCGTTGGTGAAGAGCAGCGTCGGGTCGTCCACCGGCACCGCAGGCGAACTGGGGATAAAGGTGTGCCCGGCCGCGAAGGCTCCGGTGCCGCCCTTGGCGCGGAAGAACTCGATGAAGGTCTTGCGGATGGCGTGGCTGGTCAGCGTCATGGTTCAATCCCGGCACGGTCCGTCGAGCCGGCTACGTGGAAAGTCGTTCCTGCGGGCCGCGTCCTCGCGAACACCAAGCCCAAGGCAACCCAGTATAGGTTTTCGAGGGCTCAGGGTCGGGCCGCGGGCGCAAACCCCGCCGTCTCCAAGCACAACGGGCACGAATCACCGATACTGCAACGGGGCGACCCCGGGGAAGCCAGTTCACGACGGAGCTCTCAGAGACGACTGCGGAACACAAGGACCGTCCGAGACAACACCTCGACGCGCCGCTTCCTTTCGACTCCGCTCCGTGTACTCTGTGCTCTCCGTGGTGAATTGCCTTGAGAGTCAACCACCGCGGCGAGCCACCGAGGCTCGACGAGACGGAGACCGGCATGCGGAAGTTTGAACTGTGCGTCATCGGATCAGGGCCCGCCGGCCAAAAAGCCGCCATCCAGGCCGCCAAGCTCGGCCGCTCCGTCTGCGTTGTCGAGCAGCGCGAGGTCCTCGGCGGCGTCGCCATCAACACCGGCACCATCCCCAGCAAGGCGCTGCGCGAAGCCATCCTCGACTTCGGCGGCCGCACCACCGTCGCACCCTCCATCGCCGACTTCTCCGCCACCAAGTCCACCATGACCCGCAGCGGATCCTTCGCCAGCCTCATGCAGGCCTGCCAGAAGGTCATCAAATCCGAGATCGACCTCGTCCGCGATCACTTCGCCAGCAACGGCATCCACACCGCCATCGGCCGCGGCCAGTTCCGCGACTCCAAGACCATCGACGTCGTCGGCGCGCACGCCACCGAGGAACTGCAGGCCGACAACATCCTGATCGCCGTCGGCACCCAGCCCACCAGCCCCAAGTCCGTCCCCTTCGACCGCGAAACGGTCATGACCTCCGACGACCTGCTGCAGCTCATGACGCTGCCCCGCTCCATGATCGTCGTCGGTGGCGGCGTCATCGGCACCGAGTACGCCTCCATGCTCGCGGCCCTGGGCGTCCGCGTCACGCTCCTCGAAGGACGGGACCGCCTCCTCGACTTCATCGACCGCGAACTCACCGAGGCGCTCCAGTACCACCTTCGCCAGGCCGGCGTCACGCTCCGCCTGGGTGAGAAGGTCGTCAAGATCGAGAAACGCGAACTCGACCCCAAGGCCCCGCGCCCCGCCGGACACACCGGCCACGTCGTCGAGGCCACGCTCGAATCCGGCAAGACCCTCACCGCCGACTCCCTGCTCTACTGCATCGGGCGTCAGGGCTGCACCGAGGGCCTGAACCTCGCGGCAGCGGGCATCTCCGCCGACGCCCGCGGTCGCATCACCGTCAACGGCAACTATCAGACAAAGGTCCCGCACATCTACGCCGCCGGCGACGTCATCGGCTTCCCCGCGCTCGCCAGCACCTCGATGGAACAGGGCCGCCTCGCCGCCTGCCACATGTTCGGCGCCAAGAGCGACAACTTCGACAACCTCTTGCCCTACGGCATCTACTCGATCCCCGAGATCTCCATCGTCGGCTGGACCGAGGAAAAGCTCACCGCCGAGGCAATCCCCTACGAGGCGGGCATCGCGTACTACAAAGAAACCGCCCGCGGCCAGCTCCTGGGCGATGACATCGGCATGCTCAAGCTGCTCATCCACCAGGAGAGCAAGGCCGTGCTGGGCGTTCACATCATCGGCACCAACGCCACCGAGCTCGTCCACATCGGCCAGTGCGCCATCGCATTCAAAGCGACCGCCGAGTACTTCGTCAACACCGTCTTCAACTACCCGACACTCGCCGAGTGCTACAAGATCGCCGCGCTCAACGGCCTGAACAAGCTCGGGAATGTGTGACCACAGCGTCCGGTGCCATCAGTCCGCTGTGGCCCTGCACGGCGCGACTGATGCCGATTGCAACGATGACGCCCACACCGCATCAGTCGCGCGGCCCAGAGCGGCCGCGGCCAGAGGTCACCACACGGGCTCCGATGTTTTTATGCCGCCGCTTTCGTGGGTGCTGCCACCACGATCCCGCGTCCATCACCAGCCCGCGCCGTCTTGAGCGCAGTGACCGCGGAGACCACGAGCTCCTGCACGCTCCCGAACGTTGAGCCCAGACCCGGGTCATTGCTCGCCACGCCCATGCTCACCTTCAGCGTCCCGCCCCCCAGCGGCCAGGTCACGACCGCCTTCTCAAACGAGAATCGGAATTCCTCCGCAGCGCTCTGGGCGACCTTGGCGTTCGCGCCGTAGATCACCATCGCGTAGATGTCGCCGCCCAACGTGCAGACCACGCCGCCCAGCGGCGCAAAGTGCTTGCGCATCAGCATGATGCACGAATTGATCGTCTCGTCGCCCGCCGACGCGCCGATCTTCATCGCGGTGTTCCGCAGGCCATCGACACCGATCTGCACCAGCGTCAACGCCTCGTTGTTCTTACGCGAGAGCTCAAAGCCGTTCCGCAACGCCTTGTCGAAGCCCACGCGGCCGACCGCACCCGTCAATGGGTCGTACTGGTCCGCATCGACGAGTAGGTTCTCCAGCGTTTGCCCCGCCCCGCCGCCGGGGTTCGAGGCCATTTCGATCATCGCCTGCTCGGCCTTGCGGACAATCGCCTCGGCATCGACGGATGCACCGGTATCAAGATGCAAGTTGCGCGACATGTCCTTCACGCCGTCCGCGATCTTCTTCACCAACGCCTGCATCGCGCCGGACTTGATCCCGAACCACTGGTCCCCGCGCTCATAGAGCTTCCGCAGCGCCGGCGCCGGGTCTTCATCGGTCATCGCATTGTGGGCGAGATTTCCAAGCCCCACCAGACGTACCAGCTCGTGATGCCCCTGGGGCGCCGCCGTCGGACGCTCGTGGTACCGCACCGGCATCACCAGCTGATCCGGGAACTTCCACCGCTGGGCCAGCATCGCGCCGATCTCGGGGTGCTGCACCTCGAGCGCCGACAACTCGGCCTTCACGAGCTGCGAATGGTCGCCCTTGGTCGAGTCGAGCACCTCCGCGTACCGGAAGCCCAGCGCGCGGTGCAGCGCCACGACGCCGATGTCCTGCATCAGCCCCGCGAGAAAAGCCTCGTCCGCCGTCTCCATCTTCAGATGGTCCGCGATCACCTTCGCAGCGACCCCGGTATAGAGCCCGCGACGCCAGTAGCCCTGATAGTCAAAGCCGTCGTCCTGCTCGCCGATCGATCCAATCAGAGAGAACGACAACGCCAGCGCCTTCACCGGACCAAGACCCAAGAGAACGATCGCCTTGTTGATGCTCCCGCAGCGCGTCGTCAGGCCGTAGAACGACGAGTTCACCGTACGGAGAACCTTCGACGCCAACCCCTGATCATTCTGAATCGTCTGCGCAAGCTCGGGAAGCTTCACGTCCGGATTCGCCGTCAGCTCGACCACACGCACCGCAACCGCTGGCAGCGACGGCAGCGACGAGCAGCTCAGGATCTCTTCGATGAGTTCGTGGTCCATGACAACTCTGCCGACGTGGGACAGCCGCGGCCTACGCCAGTGGCAGGTCGCTTCTCCTTCGACAATCGGTAAATTCTGCTTCCTACTGAAACTGGGAAAGCCTGAAGCCTCGGTTCAGGACTTCTTGCGAAGCTCCAAAACCGCCGAATCCAGGGCTTCCACCGGCTGTCCCAGCACTTCTCGGACATACGCCGCCAGCAGCGCCACCGCCCGGGTCATCGCCTCGCTGTCGACTCTGTCGGTCGACCCGGTGTCCAGTTGCCTCAGCAACTCCACGGTCTGAGGCCGTACCCGCCACGCTTCTTCGCCGGCCTCAAGTCTCGCGGAAAACCCGCCCAGCCGCGGCACAAAAACCTTGACGCTTTCGACCGCCAGGTCGCCTTCGGCCCGGACGTCGCGCGTCAAGTCCGGGCGATAGCCGCACTCGACCAGCGTGATCCATAGGAAGCCCAGCAACGCCGCTGCGGGCACCGTCGACCCCTCGTCCGACAGCCGCCGCCCCGCCTGCACCAACGCATCAAACATCGCCTCGTGCGGATCGTGATCCCGGATCATGTGGTGCGTCAGATCCAGCATCGCCATCGCGACATGAAACCGAGGCAGGTCCTTTCGCACGCCCAGAAAAATCTCGCTCAGATCCCACGCCGTCAGCGTCGCCATCGCGTCGTGACTTTTGATCAGCACCCCCGCCTGCCCCCGGGTGAAGAGCTCGTACCCGCCCGAAAACCGGGCGTCCTGCCGCTTCGAACCCTTCGCCAGCCCACGCACGACACCCAGCGATCGACAAAACAACGACACCGTCTGGCTCGTCTCCGACCAGTCCCACACCCGGATGCAGATGGCGTCGTCCATCACCGTGGCCACGAGATGAGCGTAGCGATTCGCACCGTCCCAGAGTGAAAGCAGAGTGAGAGCAGAGAGAACGCGGAGACGCGGAGAAAGCGGAGTGTCGCGGAGAAAGCACCGAGCCTTTGGCCATTTGCCATTTGCCATTTGCCATTTGCCATTTGCCATTTGCTATTTGCTATTTGCCTTTGACTTTGCCATGTGCCCTTTCCTCCCCTGCCCCCCTGCCCCCCTGCCCCCCTCCTCCCCTTCTACCCTCCCCCCCATGCACTTCTCCCTCGTCGATCGCGTCATCGAGCAATCCGCCGACCGCATCGTCACGCTCAAGCACGTCTCGAGCGCCGAGGAGTACCTCCAAGATCACTTCCCCAGTTACCCCGTGCTTCCCGGCGTCATGATGCTCGAGGCGATGGTGCAAGCCGCCCGCCGCCTCTGCGACTCGGGCGCTGATCCGATGGTCCTCGGCCAGGTCCGCGCCCTCAAGTACGGCGCCTTCGTCCGCCCCGGTGCCACGCTCCGCGTGGACGTCACCCTCCACAAGAAGAACGACGACGGCACCTTCGACTTCAAGGGCGAAGGCACCCTCCTCGAACCCGGCGCCACGAACGAACCTCCCACCGCCGTCTCCGGCCGATTCCTGATGCGGCCCGTCAAGACGGTCTGAATCCTCCGCCTCCTCGGGACTTCCGCGAAACGCCCCTTCGCGTGCGGCATCCATTCGCATCCTTCTCTGCTATCATCGCGTCCCAAGTCCCGACGCCCGCCTCCCTCCGTACGCGAGCCGGGCCGCCCAAGGAAACCGCCCGAATGACACGCGACGAGATCTTCTCCAAGATTCAGGAAGTGCTGGTCGACGCCCTCGCCGTCGATGAGGAAGACGTCACCGCGACCGCCCGCCTCACCACCGACCTCGGCGCCGAGTCGATCGACTTCCTCGACATCGTCTTCAAGCTCGAACAGACCTTCGGCTTCAAGATCGCCCAGGGCGAGCTCTTCCCCGAGAACGTCAAGCAGGACCCCGAGTTCGTGAAGGAAGGCAAGGTCACCCCCAAGGGCATCGCCACCCTCCGCGCTCGCCTGCCCCACGCCGACTTCTCCAAGTTCGAGGCCGACCCCCAGATCGCCAAGGTCGCCGAGGTCTTCACCGTCGACGCCCTCGTCACCTTCGTCGAACGCAAGCTCGCGGCGAAATGAGTCGTCGCAAGGCACTCACCACAGAGACGCAGAGGCACAGAGAAGGCAATTCAACTCAAAGGGCTCCAAGGTCTCAAGGAGTTGACGCAAAGAGGCAAGGCGAGCAAGTGCGGCACGCTCGCCGTCCCCATGTCTTGACCCCTTTGAGCCCTTCGATCGCTTCGAGTTGAACTCCTCTTCCTGACTCTCTCCGTGCCTCTGTGCCTCTGTGCCTCTGTGGTTCATTCTTCCCGGCTCTTCTTCAGGATCACCCATGCGCTGGATGTGGATCGATCGCGTCGTTGAGCTCGTGCCCAAGCAGCGCCTCGTCGCTGTCAAGCACGTCAGCCTCGCCGAAGAGCACCTGCACGATCACTTCCCCGCTTCCAGAGGCCGCGCCCCGCTGCCCGTCATGCCCACCAGCCTCATCGTCGAGGGCTGCGCCCAGACCGCCGGCATCCTCGTCGGCCACGCCGAAGACTTCCGCGAGAAGGTCATCCTCGCCAAGATCGGCAAGTTCGAGATCAGCCGCGACGCCCTCCCCGGGCACACGCTCCGCTACACCGCCACCATCCGCCAGATGGACAAGGTCGGCGCCTCCACCGTCGGCACCATCGAGCTCATCGAGCACACCGCGACCGGCTCAACCGCAACTACCATCGGCTCCATCGACCTGATGTTCAGCCACCTGGACAACAACATGTCCGGGCATGAGTTCCCCGAGCACAACTTCGTCTTCGGCGAATCGTTCCGCACCCTGCTCAGCAGCAGCGGCATCAGCGGGAACTGGTAGTGTCGGTCCACGCCAACGGCTCAAACGCAATCGACGGCGTGGTGTTCAGCACGCCCAGCCGCGCCGCCGCCAGCTGCCCCGCCCCCACCGCCACCGGGAACGCACTGATCACGATCGAAGCCGCCACCAACCGCGTGCCCGCGCTCGCACGCAGACGCCCGACCACCTCGCAGATCATGAGCACCAGCGCCACGCACCCAAACTTGAGCGCGATCAACCCGTAGAGATCGAACGCGTGCAGGAACCAGTTGGCGATGCCATTCAGCTCGATCCCACCGAGCCGCAGGATTACGTACGTGCAGCACACATCGAGCACGGCGAGTGTGATCAACCACGAATACCCACGCGGATACAAAATCGCACTGCGGAACATACAACGCCTCCGCGGCCTGCATCAGCCCGTCCTGACATGCCGGTCTTGACATGCCCGTCTTGACGAGCCCCGAGCGTAAGCGAGTGGGTTGTTTCGTCCGAACCTCGAACCCCGCCCGCTTACGCTCGGGGCTCGCTCAAGACCTTCTCGATCAACTCGATCGGCGCGTCGTTTCCGGTCCACGCCCTCGACTGCTCCGCCGCCTGCCGCACGAACATCGTCGCCCCTTCGATGACCCGCCAGCCCACGCGTTTCGCCTCGCGCACCAGCGGCGTTTCCCGAGGGTTGTACACCGTCTCCAATACGACCGTCCCGGCCCCGCAGTTGCCAGAATCCGCCAGCGCCGCCACCGGGATCGGGCAGCCATCCGGGTCCGGCCCGCCCTTCATGCCCACCGGCGTGCACTGGACAAGGGCTTCGCCGCGGAACAAGGAAAGCTCCTCCATCGCCGCGGCGTCGATCACACCCCGCACCGGAGCCGCCGGATCGCTGGCATGGGGGCGGGGCCTTCCAGGCCCCGCGCCAGCCTTCTTCAGAGCTTCATTCAACTCCAAGGCCAACGTCTCAGCCTTGGCCCTATTGCGATTGACAATCGTCACCCGAGCCCCAGCCACCGCCAATCCGAATGCGATGCCACGAGCCACGCCGCCCGCCCCCACCACCGCGACGTGCTTGCCATCCAACGTGCCCAGCGCCTCACGCAACGGCCCCACCGCCGCGGGCACGTCGGTGTTGAACACCCGCGCTCTCACAACCCGCGACCCGTCATCGCTCGCCTCGCGCTCGATCACCAGCGAGTTCGCCGAGCCCGTCAGCAGCGACACCGCATCCAACGACCACACGCCCGCTTCGACTTTGAACCGCTCAAGCGCGAAGCGAACCAGATTCTCCTTATGAGGCAGCGTCACACTCGCGCCGCTGAAGTCCAGCCGCGGATCATCGATGAGCGCGCCCAGCGTCGCCTTGAAGTTCGTGTATGTCGCCTCCGCGCGGGCGCTCTCACTCAGCTCTTTGCTCTCGGCATCCGCACTCGGAATCGGCAGCGGCAAGTACACGCCGTCGAATCCGATCGAGCCAAACACCGCGTTGTGCACGAGTGGCGACAAGCTGTGCCCCACCGGCCAGCCGATCACGCCGTAGACCTTCGTCGTCGGCTTGATCGAGCGGAAGCGATAGAGATCCAGCAACTCAGAAACCGTCGGCTGCCCCGGCGCCGTCGTCGCGGTCGGACGCAAACTCGCGAACGTGAGGAACCCGCCAAACTTCGGCGCCAGCACGCGGCTCATCAGCCCGAACTCGCCCATGCCCAGCGCAATCGTCGGCCGATCGCGCTGCACCAGAATCTCGAACAACTCCAGATTGTCTCGCAGTGAACGGGCCCGAAACGCAAGCTTGGTCACCTTCGCCGCTTGCTGCTGGCGCGCCAGCAGCAAGCGCCGCGACAAGTCCGCGGGACGCTGCTGAAAATCATGCATAGAGAGAATCAGCCCGGTCGAAACCGCCCGCTGCTGCTCGCTGTGATCAGCCGCGAGATTCACCTTCTGCTTGATGTTTTCCGACTTCGAGTACGCCGCCAGCTCGATGTCCAGATACCGCGGCGGCGTCTCACTCTTGCCCTCCGCGGTTCCGAGCCGCTCGTAGAGCGACACGCGATCCGTCTCGTCACCGTCGTACCCGCCCCCCTCGCTCGCGCTGCGGCAAGTCACGATCGCCGGCAGCACCGACTGATGCACCAGCCGCAGAATCTCTCGCGTCTGCCGCCCTGGGTCGGCCTCGCTGTGCCCGCCGTCGAAGAACTCATCGATGCGGAACTCGACGATGTCAGCCCCGAGCGACTTCGCCGCCGCCGCGTCGGCGATCGCGGCGTCGATGTCGTGGACCATGATGGGAACGCAGAGCAGTGTCACGGGGCGAGTGTAGTGGACAACCCGTTCGCCGCGCCGCAGCCCGCGACGTAGCCGCTCGCCCAGGCCCACTGGAAGTTGAACCCACCGATGCGCCCGTCCACGTCGCAGATCTCGCCGCACAGGTGCAGCCCCGGGCAGACCCGGCTTTCCATCGTTTCCAAGTGAATCTCACTCAGCGGCACGCCGCCGGCGGTGACCTCTGCGAACAGATAGCCGCGGTCGCCGCTGATCGGAAGCTCAAGCTCCGTCATCGCAGTCGCAAGGGCGCGGCGTTTGTCCTTCGGCATCGTCGCCAACGAAGCATTGAGCTCAAGTCCCACACTCGCCGCGAGAGCCGTGAGCACACGCTCGGGCAACTTGCCTTCGAGCGAGCGCCGCAGCGTCGTCCCGCCGCGGCGGCCCTCGGCGGCGAGGAACGCGTCGAGCCCATCAAGCGATTCGCCCGGGATCCAATTCATGACCAGCCGCGGCGGGTCGTGCGGGTTGTCCAGTTTCTCCGCCGTGTAGTAGCGGCTCATGTCCAGCACGCTCGGCCCGCTGAGGCCGAAGTGAGTCACGAGGGTGGAGTTGGTGAACGATTGCAATTTCTTGCCGGACTTGGCACGGAGTTCGAGGGTTGCGGGAAGCGTCACGCCGCTGAGGGTGGTGAGCCAGTGGTCCTTGGGGATCGTCAGCGGCACAAGCGCGGGGAAGACGCGCGGCGTAATGGTGTGGCCGAGTGCGCGTGCGAGTTCGTGGCCGTGGCCGTCGGAGCCGGTTTTGGGGAGGCTCTTGCCGCCGGTGGCGAGGATGATGCGGCGGGCGAGGAGTTCGCCGCGCGAGTGTTCCACGAGGAACAGATCCCCGTTTGTGCGCACAACGTTGACTCTGTGCGCGGTGAGCAGCGATGCGCCGGCGTCGTTCGCGGCGGCGAGCAGCGCGTCGAGGACGGTTTGGGCGTCGTCGGTGGTTGGGAAGAGTTTGCCGGTGTCTTCGCGTTTGAGTTCGACGCCGCGTTCGCGGAAGAACTGGACAGTCTGCGGCACATCGAAGCGGCGCAGCACCTTCTTGATTGCGTTACGGCTGCTGCCGGCATATGCGGATTCGTCGACGGCGTGGTGAGTGACGTTGCAGCGGCCGCCGCCGGCGACGAGGACTTTGGCGCCCAGTTTGGTGGCGCCGTCAAGGGCGAGGACGGAACCCGCTCGCTGACGCTCGGGGCTCGTTGAGGCGCGGAGCGTGCGGGCCGTCCAGATGGAGGCGAAGAGGCCGGCGGCTCCGGCGCCGATGATGGCGATGTCACATCGAGCGGACACGGCCGGAGAGTACGGGACCTAGTTACTCCTCACCGCCGGACTTGGTCCGGAGCGGCTGCAGCTTCAGGTATGTCACGCTGCGCCACAGCCACTCTGCCGGGCCGAAGGCAAAGTGCCTGAGCCACAGGTGCGCGAACACCACCACCGATGCGAAGATGATCGCCAGGATGCCGTAGCGTTCGAACGATGTGGTCTGGCCGAACCATCCCAAGCCCCAGTAGTAGAAGACACCTGTGCCGAGGATGGAGCAGAGCAGGTACGTGGTCAGCGCCATGCGGCCGGTGTCGGCGAAGAGCCGCGCGATCGAAGCGGCGACACCGGCGTGGGTCCAACGGACGATGGTGAAGAGGTATCCCATCGTCAGCAGCGGGCCACCGAAGGTCAGTCCGAAACCGTACAACAGCGCGGCCCACGCGTGCGACTCGCTGAGCGGCTTGACCCACACGGTAGCGACGGCGATCGGAAGCCCAAGCAGCAGGCCGATGAGGCTGAGACGCCGGTGAAGGATCCCGTGGCGTGGATGCAAGAGGTCGGTCTTGATGACGATCGCACCGACGCAGAAGAGTGCGAGGATCACGGCACCGCCGCCGAAGAGCGTGAAGACGAAGGCCATGAGCCAACCGAGGGCGCGCACAGCGAACAACTGAGAGAACGGTCCGTCGCGCATCACTCGGGTTTCGAGCTCGCGGTACGGCTGGTCCCAGGGACCGGTGAGCGTGCGCTGCTTGAAGCCGTCGATGATCTGCTCGAACGGCGGCCGATCGTCGATGACGAAGGCGGGCTTCTCAGCCGCTGCATCGGCCGCGGCTGGTGCATCCGGCGCGGGTGTCGATGGGGTCGCGCCATCTTGGGACGGTGCTGGTGTGGCGGCGGCGCTCGGAGGCGACGCTTCCGCAGCCGTTGGGCTGGGGCGATTGCTCGGGCCGGCTGAGAGCGCGATTGCGAGCGCCCCGAGCAGGAGAAAGAAACTTGAAAGCGACGCCAAGACACCCGCGGCGATCGCGAGACCTCGCACCGAAAGGCGGACGAGCATCAGCATCGCGAAGCCGAGCACGGCGTAGACCACGAGAATGTCGCCGAACCACACCAAGAGCGCGTGGGCGAGGCCGATGAAGAGCAGGGCAAGCAGACGCCGGATCGGGTGCGCCCACCAGATCGACCACGGCGAGCGAGGGCCGCGTGAGGGGTCGGCGGCCGCTCGTGCGCGGGCACGCTCGAACTGGATCGCGAGGCCGGCGCCGAAGAGTGTCGCGAAGAGCGGGTAGAACTTGCCCTCGCACAGGGTCTTGTAGAAGTACCACGCCCCTTGCGAGAGCGCGTCGGCGGTGGCTGGCGGGACGTGATCGAAGTACGTGCCCGAGGCCTCACCCATGTAGTGGATATTGACGCAGAAGATGCCAAGCAGCGCGACGCCACGTGCGACATCGATCGCGGCGATGCGCTGCGGCGGCGTGACCGGCTGAGCGGGAACCTGTTGCGGTACGGACGGTTCGGCCGCGAGCGACTCGGACATTTGGTGCCCTCCACGATGCAGTAGGCTATCGGGGCTCAGCCGTCACCGATTTCACAACGCTTACCGCGACCGTTGTCACCCCACGCTATCTGAGGACTCACAGGTCCGCAATCCGCTTCGCGGTTTCCTGTTCGAGCAGGTCGTGCATGAGCTTGGTGAGATCGCCGGACATGATGTCGCGGAGCTGGTACTCGCCGGGGAGGCGTTCGTCGGCGACGATACCTTCTTTCCAGCGGTAGGTGCGGATCTTCTCGCTGCGGTCGCCGCCGCGGATCTGGGACTTGCGGGACTCGGCTCGTGCGTTGTGCTGTTTCTGGCGTTCGAACTCGTAGAGGCGGGTGACGAGCAGGCGGCGGGCGCGGTCGCGGTTTTGCTGCTGGCTCTTGGCTTCCATCATCTTGATGATGATGCCGCTGGGCTTGTGGTGGATCTGCCAGGCGGTCTCGACCTTGTTGACGTTCTGGCCGCCGGGCCCTTGGGCGCGGGTGGCGAACTCTTCGACATCCTCGGCCCAGTTGATCTTGACGTCGACTTCTTCAGGCTCGGGGAGCGTGGCGACGGTGGCGGTGCTGGTATGCACGCGGCCCGCCGCTTCGGTGGCGGGGACGCGTTTGACGCTGTGGACGCCGGCCTCAAAGGCGAGCTCGTTCCAAACGCCCTGGCCCTTGACGTTGGCGACGGCGCTCTTGATGCCGCCAGCGTCGGACTCGGGGACGAAGTCGAGCAGCTCGAACTTCCAGCCCTTTTTGTTGGCGTACTTGGTGTACATCTCGAGCAGGTCGCGGCACCAGAGGGCGGCCTCGTCGCCGCCGGTGCCGGCGCGGAGCTCGACGATAACCGAGCCGATGCGGTTGTCCTCGCCCTGCACCAGCGCGGCCTTGATGCGGGCGAGGGTGTCGGAGGCGTTGGCGGTGAGCGTGGGGAGCTCTTCGCGGGCGAGCTCGGCCATGTCGGTATTGCCACCGGGCTTGAGGGCGGCCTCGAGCTCGTGGATGTCAGCGATCATGGTGCGAAGGCGCTTGACGTCGGACACGGCTTCGTCGATGGCGGCCTTGCGGATCGAGCGCTCGCGGACGGCCTTGTGGTCGGTGAGGATCGCGGGGTCTTCGAGATCGCTGCACAAACGAGCGTGCTCGTCGACCAGGTCGTCGAGGCGTTTGCGGATGGCGGGCTCGATCACGGGCGCGGGCATGGGAGGCAACGGTAGCGGCGGTGTGGGAAGGAGTGGCGCGGCGTGGTCGGGGCAGGGAGTTCCTGCAACGTGCGGCAGAAGAGCGATCAAGCCAACCCACCCCGCGGCCCCCTCCCCCGAGCCCGTTCCTTTGGGAGGAGGTGCAGCGTCGCGGTGCTTCGTCGCGGGTGCGTGATGCTACTTCGTGGCAGCACGAAGCCGGTAGAGGCGGCCGGGGTCGTCGGCGCTGAAGATGATCGAGCCGTCGGGCATCTGGACGCAATCGACGGGACGGACGGCGGCGGAGTTCTTGGCTTCGTTGAGGCCATCGACGATGGTGAGCATGCCGTAGGGCCGATTGGTCGCCGGGTCGAAGAGGATGCGGACCACCTTGTAACCGGCCTTCTTGGTGCGGTTCCAGCTGCCGCGGGCGGCGACGAAGGCGTCGGCGTTGTGGTCCTTGGGGAAGGCGCCGGTCTTGTCGTTGATGGCGGGGTCGATGAAGGTGAACGAGTTGGCGGCGAAGTGGGCGGGGAAGCACCAGTCGGGGATGGTGGTGCGGTCGGCAAGTTCGATGATGTCGCTCTTGTTGTGGAACTCGATGCGGGGGAGTTTGTTGCCGGTGACGAAGGGATGGCCGTAGAAGTTGCCTTCGACGTAGCGGTTGAACTCGTCGGGCGGGTTGAAGTCGGTGACGGGCTGGCGGCCGGCCTTGTCGCCGATGGGGCCGCCGAACCAGTCAGAGCCGTGATCGACGCCGTAGATGTCGGCGGTGCCGGGGCGGATGCGGAGTTTCTCGGTGTTGCGGAGCCCGGACGCGAAGGCAGACTTATTGGAGCCGTCGAGGTTGAAGCGGAAGATCTTCTGCCGCTCGGTGGCGGACTCGTCGTTGATGTTGCCGCTGTCGCCGATCGCGGTGTAGATGGCATCGTCGGTGACGAGAAGCGCCCGCCACCAGTGGCCGCCGCCCTTTGGCAGTCGGCCTTCGGGAATGATGGTTTCGATGGTCTTTGCCGCGACGGGCGGCGACTTCGGGTCGGCGGGCTGCTCGATTTTGGCCTTATGGATCGCACCGGTTTGGGCGAACCAGAGCCACGCGTCCTTGCCGTCGTGGTGGTAGCAGAGGCCATGGACGGTGCGATAGCCGGTGACGAAGACGACGGGCTCGTCGAGCTTGCCGTCGGCGTTGGCGTCGCGGAAGGCGAGGATCTCGCCGCGGTTGGGGCGGGAGACGTAGAGCGTGCCGCTGGGGTCGGACTCGAGGAAGCGGGCTTCCTTCAGGTCGGGAAAGGCGACGGAAAGCTCGTAGCCGTCGCGGACACGGATGTCCTTGAGGAGGGGATCGGGCTCGACGTGGAAGCCGGTCTGCGTGCTGGGTTGGGCGGCAGGTTGGGCGACAGGCTGGGCGGCGGCGGAGAGAGCGAGAGCGCAGACGAAAGCGGCGGTGTGGAGTTCGGTTCGCATGGTTCTCACAGTTCGCGGATCGCGACGCATCGGATGAATGGGATTCGGGCTGAGGGCACCCGTCGATCGTACAGTGGTTCGATGCGTCGCGCGTTCACGCTTCTCGAGTTGCTGGTGGTCATCGCCGTGGTGGCGGTGCTGATCGGCTTGCTGTTCCCGGCGCTCTCGGCGGCGAGCGAAGCCGGGCGGCTGGCGGTGTGTTCGTCAAATCTTCGGCAGACGTATGTCGCGATCCGCGCGTATGCGGACTCGGCGAAGGGGCAGACGCCGTCGCTGGGGCAGCCGTATGCACGGCTGCCAAACTGGGGCGTCGCGGTGCAGCAGGCGGCGGGACAGATTGCGACAACCACGGATGGGGCGTTGACGCCCAACTCGGTGCTGGTGTGTCCGACATCGCGTGCACGCTTTGGGCGCGATGTGACGCGGACGTATGCGATCAATGCGACGGGACATGCGGGCTTGCCGGGCGATCCTGACAACTATGACGCCGCGGCGGTTCACGTCAATATGGACAAGGTCGCGCGACCGAGTGAGGCACCGCTGGTGCTGGACGCGGCGATGCCGCGGACGACGGCGGCGGGGTCTCCCCCACCGACGCGGAGTGTGAGCGTGATCGACTTCCGGCAGGCGGTGCACGTGGCGGATCGGATCGGGCGGGTGCACGGGAAGGACCGGCGGTTCTCGATCACGTTTTTTGACGGATCGGTGCGGACGACCAAGGACGTGGAGAACGCGTGGGCAACGGCGCTGCCGTAGCGACCGCGAGGGGCAAGGCCTGAGCGTGTGCATCCGCGCGTTCGGGAAGGGCGAAGAGCGCGGGGAGGTGCCTTATGGCCGCACGTTCCAAGAAATCGAGCGACAATATGTGGCCGATCGCGGCACTGGAGAAGGGTGCACGAGCACGTCGGCTCGTCGTCGTGCTCGGCGATCAATTGGATCACGCTTCGGCGGCGCTTCGGGACATCGATCGCGGGCGTGATGTGGTGCTGATGATGGAAGTCGCCGCCGAGTCGCGGCATGTGCCGAGTCATGTGCAGCGGACGGTGGTCTTCCTGAGCGCGATGCGGCACTTTGCGTGCGAGCTTGTGGCGAAGGGGCTGCGGGTGCGGTATGTCTCGCTCGCGGATGCGGCGAACACGCAGTCCTTCGACAGTGAACTGTCGCGAGCGGTCCGAGAGTTCAAACCGGAGGCGGTCGTCGTGGCTGAGCCGGGCGAGCATCGGGTGCGGACCATGCTGCGGAACGCGGCGGAGGCGCTGAGCGTGACGCTGGAGATTCGGCCGGACGAGCATTTTCTGACGCCCCGGGAGGTGTTCGAGGCGCACGCGGCGGGGCGGAAGAGCCTCATCATGGAGTTCTTCTACCGCGAGCAACGCAAGCGGCTGGATGTGCTGATGGAGCGAGGCAAGCCCGTCGGGGGGGATTGGAACTTCGACAAGGAGAATCGTGAGGCGTTCGGCAAGAATGGGCCGCATGCGCCGGCGGTGCTGCGTTTTGAACCTGACGCGATCACGCGGTCCGTAATCGACGAGGTGAAGCAAGCTCTGCCGGACTTGCCCGGGCGGATCGAGTCGTTCGGATGGGCGGTGACGCGAGCGCAGGCGTTGGAGTCGTTGCAGGACTTCGTTGAGCATCGGCTCGATGAGTTTGGCCCGTACGAGGACGCGATGTGGACGGGGCAGGCGTGGCTGTATCACTCGCAGTTGTCGGTGCCGCTGAATCTGAAGTTGATCACGCCGCAGGAGTGTGTGGATGCGGCGTTGGCTCGGCACGCGAAGAAGCCGGTGCCGTTGGCGTCGTTGGAAGGTTTTGTGCGGCAGATCATCGGTTGGCGTGAGTTCATTCGCGGCGTGTACTTCCGCGAGGGGCCGTTGTATGAAGCGCGGAACTACCTGGATCAGCACGGCGAGCTCCCGGCCTTGTACTGGGATGGCACGACGGAGATGAAGTGCCTGTGCGAATGCGTGGGGCAGGTGCTTGATCACGCGTACACGCACCACATCCCGCGGCTGATGGTGCTGGCGAACTTCGCGTTGATCTCGGGTGTGCACCCCAAGAAGATCTCGGATTGGTTCCTGGCGATGTTCGCCGACGCGGTGGACTGGGTGACGCTGCCGAACACGCTGGGGATGGCGATGCACGCGGACGGGGTGACGCCCGAGCAAGCGACAAAGAAGAGCCCCGCCAAGGGGCCGGTGGTGGGCACCAAGCCGTACGCGGCGAGCGGGAAGTACATCGCGCGGATGAGCAACTACTGCCGGCACTGTGCGTTCGATGTCGAGAAACGCACGGGCGAGGACGCGTGCCCGTTCAACACGTTCTACTGGGACTTTTTGGTACGCAACAAAGAGCGGTTCCGGGGCAATCAGCGGATGGCGATGGTGATGAAGAACGTGGAGCGACTGAGCCGCCCGGACGTGGTCGAGATCACGGTGAGCGCGAAGAAGCTGCGCGAGAAGCTGGGGATTGGGGCGATCGGCGGGAGGTAGCGAGGTGCACCGGGCATGCGGCCACTACAGTTGCGGCTCATGGCCCAGGGCGAGGAGACATCCAAGCGACCGGCGATCCTGTTCACGGCGTTCGAGCCGAGCGGGGACGACCACGCGGCGATCGTGATCCGCGAGCTGCGGCGGCGGCACCCGGACCTGGCGATGTACGCGTGGGGCGGGCCGAAGATGGCGGCGGCGGGCGCGACGATCGTCGAGCGGACCGGCGACGACGCGGTGATGGGGATGCCGGGCCTGAAGAAGATCCGCGAGCATCAGAAGATCAACGCCCGGATCGCGGACTGGCTCGATTCCTTTGGCACCTCGCGGGCGGAGCTGGATCATCGCCCGGTGCTGCACGTGCCGGTGGACTCTCCGGCGGCGAACTTCCCGATCTGCGCGATCGCGAAGAAGCGCGGGCTGAAGGTGGTGCACATGGTGGCGCCGCAGTTGTGGGCGTGGGGCCCGTGGCGGGTGCGGAAGCTTCGCCGGCTGACGGACCTGGTGCTGTGCATCCTGCCATTTGAAGAAACGTACTTTGCGAAGCGGAACGTGCCTGCGAAGTTCATCGGTCACCCGCTGTTCGATGAACACCTCGACGAATCGCGGCTCGATGCGATCGGCGCCGGTTTCGGCGAGAGCTCGCCGAGAGTGGCGCTCATGCCGGGGTCGCGCCCGGCCGAGATCAGCAAGAACTTTCCGCTGCTGCTCGAGTCGTTCGTGCGGCTGAGCGCGGAGTTTCCGGGGTTGCGGGGCGTCGTTGCCGCGACCAAACCGGCGGTTGAAGCGCGGCTGCACGAGATCGCACGGGACAATCGGCGGCGGCTGGGTGACTGGCCGGAGAACCTGATCACGGTGCACGGGCAGACCGATGCGGTGGTGCGCTGGTGTGACCTGGCGCTCGTGGTATCGGGCACGGTGACGCTGCAGATCGCCCGGCAGCTCAAGCCGATGGTGATTCTCTATAAGATCAACCCGTTGGCGTACCACCTGGTGGCACGCTGGGTGGTGACGACAAAGTACTTCACGCTGCCGAATTTGCTGGCGGACGAGGAGATTGTGCCGGAGTTTGTGCCGCACTTTGGCGGGGCGGCGCCGATCGCGAAGAAGGCGTCGGCGTTGCTGCACGAGCCTTCGCGACTGGAGGCCCAGCGGCGGGCGATGCGGCTGGTGCTGGAGAAGTTCGAGGGGCTGCACGCCGGGCCGCGGGCGGCGGACGAGATCGAGCGGGTGATCGGGCTGGAGTCGGACGCGCGGGTGCGCGAGGTGCCCCGGACGCGGACCGGGATGCCGACGTTGCTGCCGGGGTAATGCGGTGCGGAACACCGACGCCCCCCCTCCCCGGTCTCGCTGCGCTCGACCACCCCTCCCCGCTTCGCGGGGCGGGGAGGCGCGAAACGATCAGCGTCCGGCGAACGCGAGCAGGTCGTCGAGCGTGAGTTCGGATGAGTTCTGGCGGAACGCCGCGATCTTGGCGGGGAAGACGTGCTTCGGGAGCGAGTGCCCCACTGCTACGACAGCGATGCCGGCACTGATCGCGCTCTGGCAGCCGGTGGGTGTGTCTTCGATCGCGACGCACTCGATCGGTGCGAGGCCGAGTGACTTGGCGGCCATGCGGTAACCGGTGGGATCGGGCTTGGAGTGGGGAACGTCGTCGGCGCTGACGATGGCGCGGAAGACGGAACGGAGCGAAAGAGCGTCGAGCACGATCTCGATCTCGGCGCGGAGCGCGCCCGAGCAGACGGAGATTGGAATCTCCCGGCGGGCGGCCTCCTTGATCAGGTTGAGCGTTCCGGGGTACGGTGCGGCGGCGCCGCTGGCGAGGGCCTTCTTCACCGCGGGCTTTTTGGCGGCAAAGAACGATTGCCATTCGGACGGCACGACCTGGCGCGCGTTCAGGCGGCAGAGGGCGGGATAGAAGTCACGATCGTCGAAGCCGATGAGTTCGTCGAGGTACTGCTGGTGGGTGAAGGTCATGCCCAGCGTTTTGGCGGCTTCGAGGAGCGCGGCCTCGTGCACGGGTTCGCTGTCCACGATCACGCCGTCGAAGTCGAAGATAATGCCGGGCACGGGACCTCCTGCGTCAAAGGTAGCGGAGCGGGCGGGGCGAGGCGCACGAGATGCGCGGAGGGATGCGGACGGATGGCGAATGGCTTTGAGAATTGGGAGGGGGTTGCGACCTCTCGCTGACGCGAGAGACTCCAGCGGAGCCGGTTGCGATACACTGGGCCGATATGACGCCCGCGATCGTGTTTGATGACAACCATCCGCACCTCTCGCCGCTGACCGACCTGCGGGCGTCGTTCGATATCCGCACCGGTGTGCTCACGATGCTGGAGCGGCTGAGGCTCGCGCTCGACCTGGACATTGTCACGCTGTCGGTGCCCGAGCATCTGGCGGCGATCACGCGGGAGCGGCACCCGAGTTTGCGGGTGAATGCGCGGGTGGAATCGCTGTCGCCGGTGCTCTTGATCAACGGGCGTTGTCCGCTCAGTTACGAGCCGATCGTGGATCTGCAGATTGGTCAGTCGATCGTGGAAGACAAGACCGGCGCGCTCGTCGCTGCGCTGGTGTCGCCCGAGGCGGCGAGCGCGTTTCTGGCGGGACAGCCGCTGAACGCGGTGGGCGTGGCGACGCTGCCGTTCCCGGTCCTGTTGAGCAGGCCGTGGCATGTGCGGACGTTTCGCGATGACTGCATCCAGAGCGACATGGAACTGCTCGACGACGGCGAGCCGGCGGATATCCCGCCGGGCGTGACGGCGTTCGGCGAGTATCCGCTCACGCTCAGCCCCTCGGCGAAGATCTATCCCGGCGTGACGCTGGATCTGGAGCACGGGCCGATCGCGATCGGGCCGGACACGGTGGTGCGGCCAGGAGTGACGCTGATCGGGCCGTGCGCGATCTTGCCGCATGCCACGGTGCTGGACAAGGCGCTGATCAAGGGGCACACGGTGATCGGCCCGCACTGCAAGGTGGCGGGCGAGGTGGGCGGCACGATCTTCCAGAGCTTCGCGAACAAGGCCCACGACGGGCACTTGGGCGATTCGTACATCGGCGAGTGGGTGAATCTGGGGGCCGGCACGACCAATAGCAATCTCTTAAACACCTACGGCGAGGTGATCTGTATCGCGGCACCGGGGATGAGCAACGAACGCACCGGGCAGCAGTTCCTGGGTGCGATCGTCGGCGATCACGTGAAGACGGCGATCTGCACGCGGATCATGACCGGCAGCATCCTGCACACGGGGAGCATGTTCGCGCAGACGGCGGCGGTGTCGGGCTGCGTGCCGGGGTTCAGCTGGTGCACCGACGCGGGGCGCCGACCGTTCCGGTTCGAGAAGTACCTCGAGGTGGCGAAGGCGGCGATGAAGCGGCGGAAGCTGGAGCCGAGCGCGGGGATGATTGAGCGGATGAAGGCGCTGCACGATCACGCGATGAAGCATCACGATCGGGGTTGAGGCTGCGGCATCGACGTGCCACGCGGCGTGAGGACGAGATACGCCGCCGCGCCGAGGAAGAGCCCGACGAACCACGCGAAGGCGTAGATCGTGTCGAAGATTTCGGGGAACAACGGCACCACGGTCGAACCCGGCGCGGCGGCGAGCGCGTGGGTACGGTTGGTCGCGGCGTTGAGGAAGCCGGGGAGGTTCGGCGCGACAGCGATCGCGAAGGCGGCGAGGGCTCGCCAGTTCCAGCCGCTGCCGCCGTAGGAGTACTCGCCCTTCTCGTCGTAGAGCGCGTCGACGTTGAGGTTGGTGCGGCGGATGAGGTAGTAATCGCAGAGCATGATGCCAGCGATGGGGCCGAGCAGGGCGCTGTATCCGATGAGCCAGGTGAAGATGTATGCGCCGAGGTTGTTGTAGAGGTACCACGGGGCCATGAGGACGCCCAGGACGGCGGTGATCATGCCGCCGGTGCGGAAGGATATCTTGGAGGGGGCGAGATTGGCGAAGTCGTTGGCGGGGCTGACGACGTTGGCGGCGATGTTGGTTGAGAGCGTGGCGACGGAGAGGGCGACGAGGGAGATGACGATCACCGGAAGCGAGCCGAGGGTGGCGACGAGCTTTACCGGGTCCCAGATGGTCTGCTTGAAGATGATGGTCGTGGCGCTGGTGACGACGATGCCGATGAAGCAGAAGAGCGTCATTGTGGTGGGCAGGCCGAGGGTCTGGCCCCAGACTTGGGATTTCTGGCTCTTGGCGTAGCGGGTGAAGTCGGGGATGTTGAGCGAGAGCGTGGCCCAGTAGCCGACCATGGCGGTGAGGTTGGGGATGAAGACCTTCATGAAGTCGGAGGTGGTGGCGAACTTCGACGAGTTGTCGAAGAGCGTGGAGACGGGCTGGACCTGGGAGACACGCCAGAGCGCCCAGGCCATGAGCGCGAGGCCGGAGGCGATGAGGAACGGTGCGGCCCAGGACTCCATCCACTTGATCGAGTCCATGCCGTGCCAGACGAAGTGCAGGTTGATGGCCCAGAAGGCGAGGAAGCAGGCGGTCTGCCAGAGCGTGATGCCGATGGGGAGGATGCGGGCCGGTTCGGCGGCGAGATCGATGAATCCGGTGGCGCCGAGGATCTGGTAGATGGCGTCGCCTCCGATCCAGGTCTGGATGCCGAACCAGCCGCAGGCGACGAGGGCGCGGGCGAGGGCGGGGACGTTGGCCCCCACGGTGCCAAAGGAGGCCCGCATGAGGACGGGGAAGGGAATGCCGTACTTTGTGCCGGGGTGGCCGTTGAGGGTCATCGGGATGAGGACGATGAGATTGCCCAGGGCGACGGTGAGCGTGGCTTGCCACCAGTTCATGCCCTGCCCGATCATGCCCGCGGCGATGGTGTAGGTGGTGATGCAGACGGCCATGCCGATCCAGAGGGCGGCGATGTGCCAGGTGGACCAGGTGCGCTGCTCGGGGGTTGTGGGGCGGAGGTCGGGGTTGGAGAGCATCGGGGAAGATCGGCAGAAGCAGTGCGGGAGGCTTGGTTTTCGAGGGCGGAACGCCCGAACCGCATGCGAGTTCCCACGAAGGTGAATCGGACTCGGCAGAACGGCCGATCCATGCTACAGTTTTATCGCATCGATATCGCAGGAGTGGAACATGTTTGAAGCACCCGACATCCGGCCGCTCACCGAGTTTCAACGCAGCGCCAAGGCCCACATAGCGCGGCTGAAGAAGACCGGGCGGGCCGAAGTGCTGACCGTCAACGGGCGGGCCGCGGTGGTGGTGCAGGACGCCGCGTCGTACCAGAGGCTGGTGGACCTGGCGGAGCGTGCTCGGGAATTCCGCGAGATCGAGTCGGCTCTGCGGGACATGGACGCGGACAAAGGGCGCGACTTTGAGGGCTTCGCCGCCGAATCGCGCAAAGCACTGGCACGAAAGAGCACACGGCGCAAGTCTGCCTGAGCGATGCGACGCCTCAAGGTCATCATCGGCCCCGCGGCGGAACGCGACCTGCTCGCGATCCGCGACTTCATCGCCGAGCAGGCACCCGAGCGAGCGCTCGAGTACTACGACTTCCTGCTGGATTGCGTCCGCGAACTGGGCCTTTTTCCGAAGCGTTACCCACGGGAGGATGCGTTCGCCCGGTCCGGCAGGGACGTGCGGGTCCGTCCTGTGGGTGCATACCGGATCATCTATGCTGTGCGTTCGAGCGACGTGTACGTGCTTCGGGTGAGGCACGGGGCACGCCGTCGCACCCTTTGACGCGATTGCTCGCGCCGGACCAAGCCCTTGCCCACGCTCTACCTCATCGACGGCTACGCCCAGTTCTTCCGCGCGTACCACGCCATCCGCACGCCGATGACCTCGCCGGTGACCAAGGAGCCGACGAACATGACGTTCGGCTTCATCGGGATGCTGCTCAAGCTCCTGCGGGGCGAGGGGAAACTGGGCGGGCGTCCGGAGTTTGTGGCCGTCGCGCTGGATGTGTCGGGAGATCAGGGGACGTTTCGGTCGCGGATCTATCCGGATTACAAGGCGCAGCGGCCGCCGCCGCCGGAGGATTTGTTTCCGCAGGTGGAACGGTGCCTGGCGATTCTGAAAGACATCGGCGTGCCGGTGATCGGGTCGGAGGGGTTTGAGGCGGACGATGTGGTGGCGTCGATCGTGGAGCGGCTGGAGCGGGAGAAGCCCGAGCTGCGGGTGCGGATCGTGAGCAAGGACAAGGACCTGAAGCAGCTCCTTCGCGGAGAGGACACGGCCAAGCACATCGCGCCGGTGGAACTCTTCGACATTCACACCGATCTGAAGATCGGCGTCGACGAGTTGAAGGCGGACCTCGGCCTCACGCCCAAGCAGATCATCGATTACCTGGCGCTGATGGGCGATAGCGTGGACAACGTGCCGGGTGTCGAGGGCGTCGGCGAGAAGACGTCCGCCGCACTGATCGCGGAGCACGGCTCGCTGGAGGCGCTGATCGCCAAGGCGGACACGATCAAGGGCAAGCGGGGTGAGAAGATCCGCGAGGCGATCCCGCAGCTTGGGCTGAGCAAGGAACTCGTCACGCTGCGGCACGATGCGCCGATTGAGTTCTCGTTGCCGGCGACCGATGCGAGCAAGCTGCAGTTGGGGAAGCTGATCCCGATCCTGAAAGAACTCGGGTTCAACCGGTATCAGGACGAGGTACGGGCGTTGATGGTGGCGCGGGGGGAGACGCCGCCGGAGGGTTCCGCGGCGTCATCGCAGGCGAGTGCGAAGGCCAAGAGCGTTAGCAGCAACGCGGGCGGCGGCTTGTTTGGCGGTGGCGTCTCGGGCGGAAGCGACGATGCATCGATCCCGTCCGTAGCCGATGCGCCGATGCCTCCGGGCATTGTGCCCAACAAGAAGTCGGGGGAGGTTGGGCTGTTTGAGGGCGGGCTGTTTGCGTCGGTGGCGGCGAGCACGCCGCGGGAGATCTCCAATCCGGGCGGCGAGTACCGGTGCATCAAGACGAAGAAGGAACTCGATGCGCTGGTGAAGGAACTCGCGAAGGCGCCGCTGATCGCGATCGACACCGAGACGACCAACATCTCCCCCACTCGTGCCGAGCTGTGCGGCATCAGCCTGAGCACAAAGGTGGGTACAGGGGTGTACATCCCGGTGCGTTCGCCAGACGCCGCGTCGCACCTTGACGAGAAGACGGTGCTGGATGCGCTGCGCCCGGTGCTGGAAGACGCGAGCAAGCCCAAGGTTGGGCACAACCTCAAGTACGACCTGATCGTGCTGCGGAACGCGGGGATCGACCTGCGGGGCTTCTTTGAGCCCGGCGGCGGGGACACGATGGTGGCGTCGTACCTGATCGATGCTTCGCGCTCGTCGCACGCGCTGGAGCCGCTGGGGTTGGCGCTGCTGGGGCGAACGAAGTCGTCGATCTCGGAATTGATCGGGTCGGGCAAGGAGCAGCGATCGTTTGATACGGTGCCGGTAAATCTGGCGACGCCGTACGCGGCGGGGGATGCCGATCTGACGCTGGCGTTGGCCGAGGTGATGTGGCCGCAGATAAAGGCGATGGGTCTAGGCGATCTGTTCTACAAGCTGGAGATGCCGCTGGTCGGCGTGCTGGCGGAGCTAGAACACAACGGCATCATCGTGGACGCCGCCGAACTCGACACGCAGCGCGGCCGCCTCCAATCCAAGCTTGTGCAGATCCTCACGGATCTCGACGCTGAGTCGAAACGATCGATCTACCGAACCTTTGACCCCGATTCACCCAAGCAGCTCTCGGCGGCGCTGTTCAACAGCCCCGACGACGCGACGCCGGGGCTGGGTATCAAGCCGATCAAGAAGACCAAGACGGGGTACTCGACCGACGCGGAGGTGCTGGAGAAGCTCGGCGAGGACGCGACGCTGACCACGCCGATCCCGAAGTTGATCCTCGAGTATCGGCAGTTGTCGAAGCTCGTTTCGACGTACCTCGTCGCGCTCAAGGAAGAGATCAACCCGCGCACGGGGCGGGTGCACACATCGTTCAATCAGACGGTCGCGGCCACGGGGCGGCTGGCGAGCAGCGATCCGAATCTTCAGAACATCCCCATCCGCACCGATGTGGGCCGCGAGATCCGAAAGGCGTTTGTCGCGCCGCCGGGGTGCAAGCTCATCACCGCGGACTACTCGCAGATCGAGCTGCGGCTACTCGCGCATCTGGCCCGCGACCCCGCGCTCACCGAGGCGTTCCACAAGGGCGAGGACATTCACACCGCTGTCGCGGCCCAGATCCACGGCGTACCGCTCGAGAAGGTGAGCAAAGACCAGCGCAGCGGCGCGAAGATGGTGAACTTCGGGATTGTCTACGGCATCACGGCGTACGGGCTGGCGCGGCGGTTGAACATCGAGAACGACGCCGCGGCGGAGATCATCGCGGGGTACAAGAAGCGCTTCGCGGGAATCACGACGTTCCTCGAAGAGTGCGTGGCCCAAGCCAAGCGGTTCGGGTATGTCGAGACGATCATGAAGCGGCGGCGCCCGATCCCGGAGATCGAGAGCACCAACCCGCAACGCAGGGCGTTCGCCGAGCGGACGGCCATCAACAGCGTGGTGCAGGGCAGCGCGGCGGACCTCATCAAGGTTGCGATGGTGAATATCCAGCACGAGATCGACGAGACACGGGCGCCCAAGGGTCTGAAGATGCTGCTGCAGATCCACGACGAATTGGTGTTCGAGTGCCCGGATGCAGAGGTGGACAAGGCCAAGGCCCTGATCGTCGCGAAGATGGAGGGGGCGATGACGCTGAGTGTGCCGCTGAAAGTGGATGCGAATGCGGGGGCGAATTGGTTTGAGGGGAAATGAGCAGGGAGATCCGTATCCGCAAAGCCCCTCCCCGGTCTCGCTGCGCTCGATCACCCCTCCCCGCTTCGCGGGGCGGGGACACGCCTTGGCTTTGTGATACGCGGGGCTCGTAGAATCAGTCGTGTCCGTCGCCACTTCCGAAACCTGGACGACCCGCAAGCTACTCGCGTGGATGAGCGAGGCGTTTACGCGCAACAAGCTCGACTCGCCGCGGCTCATGTCCGAGATGCTGATGAGCCATGTGCTCGGCTGCCAGCGGCTGCGACTGTACATGGAGCCGGATCGCCCGGCGACGGAACTGGAGAAGAAGGCGCTGCGCGATCTGGTCGCCCGCGCGATCAAGCACGAGCCGGTGCAGTATCTCGTGGGCGAGTGTGTGTTCTTCGGGTTGACGTTCACGGTCGACAAGCGGGTCCTCATCCCGAGGCCCGCGACGCAGACGATCGTTGAGTACGTCCTGCAGCACGCCCGCACCGCGCCGGGATTCGGCGGCACGGCGGGCGAGGGTGTCTTCTTTGCCGATGTGTGCACCGGCTCGTCGTGCATCGCGACGTCGTTGCTCTACACGATGAAGCAGGCGCGAGCCGTCGCGACTGATATCTCGCCGGAAGCCCTCGCGGTCGCGCGCTTGAACGCGATCCGCCACGGCGTGATCGACCGGATCGAATTGGTCGAGGGCGACCTGCTCGCCCCGCTGCTCGCCGACCCAACCACGCGAGCGAATGAGTCGCTGCACTATCTCGTGAGCAACCCGCCGTACATCCCGGATCACGAATGGGACGCGGTGGAACCGAACGTGAAGAACCACGAGCCGCATCTGGCCCTTCGCGCCGGACCCGACGGCCTGGATTACGTCGCCCCGCTGATTGAGAATGCCCCCAGGCTCCTCCGTCCTGGCGGCCTGCTCCTGATCGAGATCGCGTCCTCCACCGCCGACAAGGTGCTCGGCCTCGCAGAGGCTCAGCCGCAGCTTGAGGGTGCCCGCATCCTGCCCGACATCGACAATCTGCCGCGGGTCCTGGTCGCGAGCAAGCGGCCCACGGCCTGAGATGCGAACGGGCTCCGGACCATTGAGGACCGCGCTCGGTCGCACCGGACCGTCCGAGATCGCTGCGGCGTAGCTCGACCGATGATGAATGCGTCGTGATCCGCCGAGGAATCGCAGCGATCTCGCCGATGTTGGCTGGCGTAGAAAGCGGACTGGGCGGTAGACTTGAGTGGATCGATCGCCGCACCGTGCCGCCAACTCCGAGGGACCTCATGACCACCTTCGCCAAGCAGCCTTCGAAACCATCGGGCGTTGCGCTCGCCGACAAAGTCCAGATGCAGCACCGCCTCTTCTCCGAGTTGTCGAACATGTTCGGCAAGGAAGTGCCGCTGTACGACAAGGCACTGCTCGTCAACAAGGAGTGCAACAAGGCGGTGTGCGCACTGCTCGGGCAGATGTACTCCGGCTTCACGATCAGCGAGGAGCAACTGGACAAGACCAGCGGCGAGCGGCACGGGGCGATCCGCATCGGGCGGCCGGACGAGTACCGCTGGATCGCGCGGTTCTTTGCTCAGTTTGCGATGGAGCCGCACAACTTCTACGACATGGCCAACGTCGGCGCCAAGAGCCAGCCGATCATCGCGACGGCATTTCGTTCGGCGCACAACCCAGAACATCGGGTCTTCTCGTCGCTCTTGCTGACCGACTACTTCGACGAGAAGACCAAGGCCCGCATCGAGGCGGTGCTCGCGCAGCGCACCGTGTTCAGCGACAAGGCCAAGCAGCTCATCGAGAAGGGCGAGAAGCAAGGCGGCTTGGATTGGAACGACGCGAACGACTTAATCCGCGAGGGGACGGAGCGGATCTTCAAGTGGACGGGCAAGGCCCGCGACCACTCGCTGTACAAGGAGCTGTGCGATGCGGGATTCAAGATCGCGGCGGACATCGCGTGCTTCCAGGCCCACCACCTAAACCACCTGACGCCGAACACGTTCTGGATTGACCTCTACACCGCGGCCATGAAGCTCTGCCTGGGCGAGATGCCGGAGGCCGAGTTCCGGCGGCGTGCGGAGAAGGCGCTGACACGGCTCACGACCTTTGCCGACCGCGACTACATGAAGCTGCACTTCAAGCACCTGAGCCGCGAGCAGGTGGAGGCGTACCCGAGCGCCAGGCCCGCGGCGGACGCCCCGGCGAAGCTCGCCGAGGCGCTCACCAAGCGACTCTTGCAAAGCGATCTGCAACTCAAGACGTACAAGCACGCGGGCTTCAAGGACTTCACCGAGGGCCCGAGTTGGGACACGCCGGTGCTGCTGCGGCAGGATGCGTACAAGGCGCTGACCGAGCCGGTGACGTTCACGAACCCCGACGGCACGATGACCGAGACCGTGCACACGGCCCGGTTTGGTGAGATTGAGCAGCGGTTCTACGCGACCACGAAGAAGGGCCGCGACCTGTACGACGCGTGCCTGACGGCGGGCGACGCCCAGCGGGACAAGAACCCGGTCGTGGCCAAGACCAACTTCGATCAGTATGAATCGGAGTACATGGCGGCGTACAAGCCTTTCCCCAAGACGCTGCGTGAGCTTGTGGATCAGGGACTGATCTACGGCCGCTACGTCGCAACGGCGAAGGGCATCGCGGCCAAGGGCTCGATCGGGACCACGGACCTTCAACAACTGATCGCCCTGGGCTTCGTGCAGGTGGAGGGCCTTCGGTACGAGGACTTCCTGCCGGTTTCGGCGGCGGGCATCTTCGCGTCGAACCTGAGCCAATACGGCACCAAGACCACCGCCGCGGAAAAGCCCAAGTACACCAAGGCCCGTCTCGAGGAAGTCATTGGCCGAAGGGTGATTGAGACCGACGAGGCGTACGCGGGCATGGAAGCGGCGTCGAAGCTTGACACGTACACGGCGCTCGGGCTCGTCGGCAAGCTCGGCGCGGGAGAGAAGGCTGCGCTGGAGAAGCTCGCCCAGAACGTGCCCGCGAAGGTTGGCTGAACGACCGAGACAGCGATTTTGAGAAAGGGGTGCCACGGGTTGGCCGCTTGGGGACAACCCGTGCGGGATTCGCGTGGACGGGCGTGCTCACACTGTTTGACCGCCGAACCGGTCAAGCAGTGGCACCCACACCAACGGGTGTCTCACTTGCCCTTGAGGGCCTGCTTGACCGTGTCGACCAGCTGCTCGATCTGGAAGGGCTTGAAGAGCACGCACTGCAGGCCTTCCTGACTGGCGCGGACTATCGAATGGTGCGGGTCGTATCCGAAGCCGGTCATGAGGATGACCGGGATGTCGGGGCGGTACTTCTTGGCAGCGGCGAAGACCTCGTAGCCATTGTGGTCCGGCATCCGAATGTCGGAGACGACAAGATCGAACGGGACTTCCTGCTCGATGGCGGCGGTCTCGAGGGCGGCGATGGCCTCGGAGCCGCCGTTGCAGACGGAGACCTTCGCGCCGCGATTGCGGAGCACGCTGCCGATGATCTGGCGGATCTTGGGTTGATCGTCGGCGATGAGCACGCGCCGGCCGGCGAGCACCGGATCGGTGGTGCGGTTCTCCATCGCCTTTTCGACGCCCAAAAGGGTCTGCGGGCCGCTGGCGACCTCGCGGACGCGGGAGCGGATCGCTTCAACGTCGCGGAGAATGCGGGCGACGTGGGCGCTCGTGGCGGCGTCGCCTGAAACGATGTTCTGCAGGGCCTCGACCTGGTGGACGATGTCTGACAGCGGCTCGGCCAATTCGCCCTCAACGCGGCCGGAGACGTTCATGTTCGTCACCGTGCGCTCGACGACGAGATTCTCCTGCATGTGGATCGCCATGGCGATGTAGCGGGCGAAGATCTCGGCGAGCTGGCGATCGTCGTCGTCGAAGACGTGCTCGCGCTCGCTCTCGACGTTGAGAATGCCGGTCACGCGGTCGTGCAGGCGGAGGGGAACGGTGAGGCTCGACTTGGCGCCGCTCAGGCCAGGAAGGAAGAGGTCGTCCTTGCTGGTGTCGTCACAGATGTAGCTCTTGCCGGTGGCGGCGACCCAGCCGCTGATGCCGTTGCCCTCGGGCTTGGCGAAAAGATCGAACGCCTCGTACTCGCTGGGCAGACCAACTTTGGTGACGAGTTCGAGGCGGCCGGTCTTTGCGTCAAGCAGGCGGATGGCGAAGTGGTCGAATCGGAGCAGGTCGCGGGAGAATCGAATGATCTTGTCTTCCAGAACCTTGAGTCGCTCGGCGGCGTTCAGTTTTCGAACCGCGTCGGCATCCATCGCGAACAGTTCGGCGCCGGCCCGATCGATCGCGTCCATTCGCAGTCGGACGCGATTGGCCGAAGTGACGTCGCGTAGAACGGCGGAGATCAGCGTCTCGTGGGCCTTGCCCTCGAAGGCGGCCTCGACGACGGAGACGTACATCTCGAAGTAGCGGTTGCCGTCGGCGCTGGCGAGTTCGAGGCGCTGCGAGCTGCCGCGGGTGCCGGGCTTCTCGGGCAGTCCGAGGCGGCGGTACTCGAGAATCTCGTGCGCGGTTTCCTGAGCGGCGGCGTTGGCGAGGCGTCGGGTGCCTTCGTCGAGCGTGTTGAAGAGTTCGTTGGTCCAGAGCACCTCGCCGGAGAGGCGGCTGAGGCAGACGCCCTCGCCGATGGCGTTGAGGAGAGCTGTGGCCCACGGGCCGCCTGCGCCGGTTGGAGAGCCGCCGGGGACCGGTGGAGTCGTGGGCTGGGCGGCTGGTCCGGTCAAGCCAGCGCCTCCGTCGGTAGCGGCAGGACGATCGCCGCCCGCTGCGGGTGCGGCTGAGGCGTCGGCTGGGCTTGAAGCATGACGGACGGACACATCGAAAGACGACTCCAGACGTGACTGCAGACGCTGCGGATCGGCTCCGTCGCCGGGGAAGACCACGATCTTGGGCCGTTCGTCGGGCATCCGAGTCGGGGTCGGGGGGCAAAGGAGACAACGTGCCGCCTGCGGTTCGCAGGACCTCTCCAACACGTTTCGACCAAGTGTAGCGGAAGCGTCCAATCCGTTGCGCAGGATTCGTCTTTCGATCGGTTTTCATCCGATGAGCGGGTGTTTCCACGCCCCCATACCCTCGCCAGGGCCGGAACCATGGCGACATCCGCGTCCGAAAACGCTCGGGTCTGGCCATCCCTGACCCCTCGGCCCCCGTGTCTGCGGCAGTTGCGTCCTTGTGCCCCTCCCCCACCGTTTTCCCCACCGTTTCCCCCACCGTTGCCCCCACCACCATGCTCGACGTTCGTGATGTGCACAAGTGGTACGGCTCGGTCCATGCGGTCCGAGGGGTGTCGTTCGCTGCCCGAAGGGGTGAGGTCGTGGGCTTGCTGGGTCCCAACGGTGCCGGCAAGTCGACCACGATCCGCATGATCACCGGCGTCTTCCCGCCGTCGCGGGGGGCGATCGATGTGGATGGGCACTCGACGGTGGACGACCCGGAAGCGGCGCGACGGGCGATTGGATACTTGCCGGAATCGGCGCCGCTCTATCCCGAGATGAGCGTCGACGGCTATCTCGCGTTCCGGGCGTCGCTGTTTGAGATTCCGTCGGGTGATCGGCGGCGGCTGATCGAGCAGGCGATCGAGCGGGTCGCGATCGGGCCGATGCGGTCGCGGCGGATCGGGACGCTGTCGAAGGGGTATCGGCAGCGCGTCGGGCTGGCGGCGGCGATGCTGCACGAGCCGGGGCTGCTGATCCTCGATGAACCGGCGAACGGGCTGGACCCGGCGCAGATCCGCCAGATGCGGGAGACGATTCGGTCGCTGGTGCAGAACGCGTGTGTGCTGCTGAGTTCGCACATTCTGGGTGAGGTGGAATTGACGTGCGACCGGGTCGTGATCATCGCCAACGGGACCATTCTCGCTGACGGCACGCCGGCGGACTTGCGCGAGAAGCATGCGGCGGGGCGCGGACGGGTTGTCGTGGAAGTTGGTCGGGCCGACGCGGCGAACGCGGAGGCGGCGCTGCGAGCGATCCCCGGTGTGGCGGGCTTGCAGACAGCCGCGGGCGATGCGGAGTGGGTGTCGCTGGTGGTTGAGAGCACTGATCCGACTGGGATTCGAGCCGCGATCGGGCAGTCGCTGGTGCGGGCCGCCATCGCGTGCCGCTCGTTGCAGGCTGAGGCGCCGTCGCTGGAGCAGGTGTTCACGAAGTTGCTGGAACAGTCACGCACGGAGGCCGCGGCATGAGCGTGACGCTGGCGATCGCAAAGCGTGAGTGGGCGTCGCTCTTCCGGCTACCGGTGGGATGGGTGACGGTGGCGCTCTTCCTGATGCTCTGCGGCAGCGTCTTTGCACTGGCGGTGCTCAACCCGGGGCAGGCGGCGAGCCAGCGGGCGTTGTTTGGCGCGGCGGGGTGGCTCTTGCTGCCGGTCGTGCCGGCAATCAGCATGCGGCTGTTCAGCGAGGAGCTGCGAAGCGGCACCATCGAACCCTTGATTACCAGCCCGGTGCGCGAGGGATCGATCGTACTGGGCAAGTACCTCGGGGCGGCGGCGATGCTGGCGTGCATGCTGGCGCCGACGCTGTTGTACGCGCTGGTGCTGTGGCGGGTGAGTGCGCGGCCGCCGGAGATCGGGCCGCTGCTGGCGGGGTATCTGAGTTTGCTCTTGCCGGGTTTGTTCTATCTGTCTCTTGGCACAATGTGCTCGGCGTTCACCGCGAACCAGACGCTGGCGTTTCTTTCGACGCTGTTTGTTCTGGTGCTCCTGCTCCTGGGCTCGGCGATGCTGCCGAACCTCGCGCCGGCGGGGTGGCGGCCGGCGCTGGCGTATCTCAGCTTTGACGCCCGCATTCAGGACTTTGCGAAGGGCGTGATCGATCCGCGTCACGCGGTGTACTTTGTCGGTGCGTCGATCCCGCCGCTGATCATCGCGGGCGTCGCCCTCCGGGCTCGGAGGCTCGCGTGATGCGCCGCGTGCTCTTTTGGTTCTGGACGATCATCGGACTCGCGGCGGCGTGCGCGGCGATCGGCTTTGCCAATGTGCTCGCGGAGCGGCATCTGCCGCGGTTTGACGTCACCGCGACGGGCGAGCACCGGCTGAGTCCGCGGGCGACGACGGTTCTGAACAAGCTGGAATCACCGGCAAGGCTGGTGATCGCGACCGATCTCCGCAAAGTGAGCCCTGAGGCGATGCGGGACACGAGCGATGTGCTCGACCGGTTCTCCAAGAGCGGCAAGGTTGATGTGACGCTGCTCGACAGCGCATCAGCGGATGGGCTGCGGTCGTTTCAGACGTTGCTGCGTGATCTGGCGGAAGTGGATAAGCCCATGCTTGACGCTCAGGCGGCGAGTGTGCGTGCGGCCGCGATCACCGCGGTGGACCTCGCCAAGGCGGCGCAGGGCGAACTGTCGACAGTGCTGCTTGGCTTGCGTGACGCGATTGGTGGCGGCGGCGCGGCCGGTGACGCGGCGCGGCAGACGCTGGAGCAGCGGGCGGCGGCGGCGCGATTGGCGGGGCGCGACCTGCAGGCTTCGCTGGCGAAACTGGAAGAGACGATGACGCTCACCATCGGCGATCTGCAGGTGACGGCGGCGGATCGCGGGGCGGACCTCTTGAAGCGCCAACTGCGGGCGGCGGGCGAGCAGATGGGCGTGACGGGAGCGGAACTGCGGCGGCTGGCAAAGCAGCCGCTGGGCGACGCGATCGCGGGGCGGGCGGCGAGCCTGGCGGAGCGGTTCGGCTCGGAGCGCGATCGGTTTGGCGTGGCGGCGGACGCGCTCTCGCGGGTGCGGCCACCGGCTTCGCTGCGGCTGGCGCGGGCGCTCTCGCAGAACGCGGGGGCGATCCTGCTGCCTTCCGCGGGCAGCAAGGCGGACCCGGTGGCGCTGCCGCTGGATGAGTTGTTCCCGGAGAGTGAGCGCGTGATCCGCGCCGGGGCGAAGGCGGACAACCGGCGGCGGGTGGAAGAGCAGATCACGGCGGCGCTCGCGGGGACGCTGCAGCCGTCGCGCTCGATCGCTGTGTTTATGCACGCCGAGGAACAGATGTACGTCGCCGACGCGCCGTTTCTGGAGAAGCTCCGCGATCATCTGGCGATGCGGGGCGTGGATGTGGTCGAGTGGTCGGTGTTGCTCGAGGCCGAGCCGACGCAGTTGTCGCGGCTGGACCCGTCGGGGCAGCGGCCCGCGGTGTTCATCGTGCTGCCGCCGGATTCGACGGCGACGGCGCGGGCGAGCGAGGGGCGTGGCGGGATCGAGCGGTCGCAGCGGCTGGGCGCGGCGCTCGAGAAGCTGCTCGCCTCGGGCAAGAACGTGCTGCTGTCGGTGAACCCGTCGATTCAGCGGACCTACGGCGACACCGATCCGGTCGCGGCGGCGCTCAAGCCGCTGGGCATCGAGCCTGCGAGCGGGAAGCCGATCATGACCGAGTTGGCCAGCGAGAACGGCCGCGGCGTTGAGACGGATCGGGCGGTGCTCGCGAACGAAGACGGCACGAACCCGATCCACGGCGCGATCCGTGGCTTGCCGACGTATCTGCCCTGGCCGATCGGATTGGCGATCAAGCCGGAGTCGAAGGATGTCACGCCGCTGATCACGCTCGCGACATCGGACAATGCATGGAGCGAGAGCCGCTGGTTGCTCTTGTGGCAGACGCCGCGGCAGCAGCGATCGCGATTGGGGGAGATGCCGAAGTTCGATGCGGGGCAGGACGAGCGTGGGCCGTGGACGCTGGCGGCGGCGGTGGAGCGGGCGAACGCGGGCTCGAAGCAGCGCGTCGTGGTGGTCGGTTCGAGCGGGTGGTTCTTCGACACGATCACGCAGGCGGCGGCGTCGGTGGATGGACGCGTGGTTGCTCAGTTTCCCGGGAACATGGAGTTGTTCGACGCGTCGCTCCTTTGGCTGACGGGCGGCGACGAGTTGATCGCACAGAGCCCGCAGGCGGACGCGGTGCCCTTGGTGGGCGCGATCGATCCGCAGCGGCTGCTGGTGCTGCGGCTGTTGTTGATTCTGGGTGTGCCGCTGGCGGTGCTGGCGCTGGGCGTGGTGCACCGCGTGGTGTTTGGGTGAGCGTGAGCGACCGCGGGAAGCACGGGCGATCACGACGGACCATTGGACAACGAACCGGCTGAGACTCCGAGGCTGACGAGGCTTGGCGAGGAAGCCTCGGATGGTCTGCGGGAACCGCGCACGAAGCTACAGGACGATCGGGATCACGCGTTGCAGACGGTCCGAGGCTTCCTCGAAGACTCGTCAGCCTCGGCGTCTTGGGCGATCGGCATTCTCAACCGGATCGCGGACTAACTCAATCAACCCAGCGCCATCGTCATGAGGAACTCGGCGTTGGTCTTGACCTTCTTCAGGCGGCCCTTGAGTAGTTCCATGGCCTCGACGACGTTCATGTCGCTGAGGACCTTGCGGAGACGGTGGACCAGCTCGAGCTCCTTGCCGTCGAGGAGCAGTTCCTCGCGGCGCGTGCCCGAGGCGGCGACGTCGATCGCCGGCCAGATGCGCTTCTCGACCAGCTTGCGGTCGAGGTGGAGTTCGCTGTTGCCGGTGCCCTTGAACTCCTCGAAGATGACTTCGTCCATCTTGGAGCCGGTGTCGACGAGCGCGGTGCCGATGATCGTGAGCGATCCGCCGCGTTCGATGTAGCGGGCGGCGCCGAAGAACTTCTTGGGGCGCTGCAGGGCGTTGGAGTCGAGGCCGCCGGTCATGATCTTGCCGGAGTGCGGCATCTCGGCGTTGTACGCGCGGGCCATGCGGGTGATCGAGTCGAGCAGGATCACGACGTGCTCGCCGAACTCGACCATGCGCTTGGCCTTCTCGATGACCATCTCGCAGACCTGGACGTGGCGGTGGCTCTGCTCGTCGAAGGTCGAGGCGACGACCTCGACGTTCTTGGCCGAGCAGTGACGCTTGAAGTCGGTCACTTCTTCCGGGCGCTCGTCCACGAGCAGGACGATGATCTTGACGTCCGGGTAGTTCTTGGTGATCGCCTTGGTCATCTTCTGCATCAGCACCGTCTTGCCGGTGCGGGGCGGCGCGACGATGAGGGCGCGCTGGCCCTTGCCGATGGGAGCGACCAGGTCCATCACGCGGCACTCGATCTCGTCGGGCGTCGTTTCAAGGACGTACCGCTTCTCGGGGTGCAGAGGCGTGAGGTCTTCGAAGTTGACGATGTCGGCGATGGCCTTGGGGTCCTTGCCGTTGACGGTCTCGACGCGGAGCAGGGCGAAGTAGCGCTCGCTCTCCTTGGGCGGGCGGACCATGCCGCGGACGGTCATGCCACGACGCAGGCCGAGACGGCGGACGACGGTGGGTCCGACGTAGATGTCATCCGGGCCGGGCAGGTAGCTCTGCTCGGGGGAGCGGAGGAAGCCGAAGCCGTCGGGCATGATCTCAAGCGTGCCTTCGCCGAACATGAGGCCCTGCTTGGCGGCGCGGGCCTTCAGGATCTTGAAGATGAGTTCCTGCTTGGGGGTCTGGTGGAAGTCGGTGAGGCCTTCCTTGGTCGCGACCTTGAAGAGGTCATCGATCTCCATGACCTGGAGTTCGTTGATGCTGATGGCGTTCTTGAGGGCCGAGGGGTCGGCGCTCTTGGCGGCCTTTTCGAGTTCGATGGCTTCGCGTTCGAGTTCCTCGTCGCTGGGCAGTTCGCCGGGGTTGTAGCGCTGATAGCCGCCGCCGAAGGATGGACGTGGGCGATCGCCGCCACCACCACCGCCCCCACCGCCTCCGCCTCCCCCACCACCGGGGCCGCCGGGACCGCCAAAGCCCATCCCGCCGCGGCGCTTCTTGCGTTTGCGGCGCCCGCCACGGTCGTTCCATCCGCCGCCGAAGTCGCGGTTGTCGTGCCCGCCGCCACCCTGCCACTGGCGTTCGCCGCCTTGGGCACCGGAGTTCTGCTGGTTGGGAGCGCCGCCCTGCGACGGGCCGTCCGAGTCGGCACCGGAATCGTTGGAGTGATTCTGCTGCTGGCCTCGGTGTCCGCCGTGGTGGCCCTGGGAGTACGGAGCGCCGCCGGAGTTTGGTCCCTGCTGCGAGCTGGCGTGCGAGCCGGCGTTGGAACCGGCGTTCGACCCGCCGGGAGCGCCCGGGCCGCTGTTGTGTCGCGGCGGGCTGGCGGGCGATTCGGGCGGCATGTCCTGATAGCGGGGACGCTCGAAGCGATCGCGGGGCGAGAAGTCGCGCTGGGGGCGATCGTTGCGGGGCGCTTCGGCGGGGCGCGGGGCTTCGACCTCGCGGGCCGGGCGCGGCGTCTCGATCGGGGCTTCGAACTTGGGAGCGTGCTTGGGTTCGGCCCTGGGTTCTGGCTTGGGTTCGGCCTTGGGTTCGGCCTTGGCCTCGGCGACGGCGGCAGACTTCTTGGAGTCGCGGCGCGGGCCTACGGGACGAAACTTGCGTTCGGACTTGTCGGAGGACTTATCGCCGGAGGACTTGGCCATGAACTCGATACTCCCGGTCGCGGCAATCGCCGTGACGTTGCGAACGCAGAATGAGAGACCAGATGGTGGAGAAGAAGGGGACCCGCAAGGACTGCGGTACCGCGGCCGAGCGGCCGCGACAGCGTGACAGGTGGTGGGAATCGCGAATGCCTTCCACGGTTCGCACGACGGCCTTCTGGGGAAGGGGCACGTGACGGGCCGGGGACACTCGAAAGTCAGGGGAAGTCGCCACGTCGCCGCGAGGCGTTCGGAGGTCGAGAGCAACCTCCGCGTTGGCCGGACACACTATAGCGTCGGCGATTCGGGGCGGCAACTGTACGAATTTCCCGCGTGGGCTGCGGGGGAGTCGATACTCTGTCAAGATCGCGTGATGCACAACGCGCCCAGCACGCCGCAGGAGTTTGTCATCCGCCCTTCCGCGGCGGCGATTGTGCTGCGCCCGCTTCCTGTGCTTGTCATCGGCGTCGGGTTGTTCGCGTGGGCATGGTTCATGCCGCCCAGTTCGCGAGCCACGGCGGTGATGGCGGCGGCGTTTGCGATCGTCCTTGGACGCACTGTCTGGGAGATCATCTGGCGGGCGTGCGCCCGATACGAACTGACACGATCGCACCTGCGCACCACCCACGGTGTCTTCTCGCGGTTCACCGTCGAGATTCCGCTCGGGCGCATCCAGCACAGCGTGCTGAGCAAGAAACTCACCGAGCGGCTCGCGGGCGTCGGCACGCTCGGGTTCGCCTCCGCCGGGACCGACACAGTCGAGGCGGTATGGCTCAGCGTGGACGAGCCGGAAAAGGTGCTGGATCGTGTCCGAGCCGCGATCGCGCGGGCCACGGGCGATGCGCCGAAGCGGGCGATCGTGCTCGGTCTGGTCGGCGGCATCGGCTCGGGCAAGAGCGCAGTGGCCAAAGCGTTCGCGTCGCACGGAGCGCTCGTGCTGGACTCTGACACGCAGGCCAAGGACGCACTGCGGCGCCAGGACGTCCGTCACACGCTGGTCTCGTGGTGGGGTGAGGGCGTGCTGGACGCGACGGGCGAGATCGATCGCCGCAAGGTTGCCGACATCGTCTTTGCCGATCCGTCCCAGCGCAAGCGGCTCGAAGACCTGGTGCACCCGATTGTGCGGGCATCGCGGGCAAGCGTGCTCGCGGAGGCGGCGGCAAAGGGCGTGGACCTGGCCATCATCGATGCTCCGCTCCTGTTGGAAGCGGGCGTTGATCGCGAATGCGACGCGGTGGTCTTTGTGGATGCGCCGCGGGAGCAGCGGCTGGCACGTGTGAATGGCCGCGGCTGGAGCGAGGAAGAACTGAACCGTCGCGAGGCGGCGCAGTGGTCGCTCGACGAGAAGAAGCAGCGGTCACGCTTCGTGGTTCGCAACGATGCGGATCTTGCTTCGATGGAGCGACAGGTTGCGGAACTAGTCACGCGGCTTCGCAGCGAACTTGGTCATCAGGCCGCGTCGGCCTTGTGAGCGGCGGACGGCTCGGGCGCATAGGGGGCGACCCGTCCGACGGGCGCGGGCGGGAGATTGGAAGAGACGACCACGCGTTCGATGTGATGAACGCCGCAGCCGGTGCAGAGCCAGTCGTCGCGGCCATGCGGACGGACGGCGGTGCCACACTGCGTGCAGTTGGGTTCGGTCGATTGGGCGACAGCGTGCCGGCAACCGCACTCGGGGCAAACGATGAGCCCGTCGCGGCCCCTGGCTTCGAGCCCGTGCAGGCTGTAGCCGCAGCGGCGACATGACTCGTGGGCGACGCGGGGCAACAGCGCCAGGTACAAGCCGACCACACCGACGATCGCGGCGAAGGGATACAGCAGCAGCAGCATCGACTCGACCCGCGCGATGCCGACCAGCATGCCGATCTTCATGTAGAGCAGCGCCACAAAGTGGACGCCGAGCGTGCCGATCACGACGGCGGCGAAGCCACGCCACATCCGCCGCCACTTCATGGCGAAATACCACACCACCAGGGCATAGGCGGGAAAGAGCATCATGCGAGGGCGTGCATGAAGTGTAACGCCGACGGGGCGGAATCAGATGCACGAAATGGTGGCCGCGAGATTGAAGACCCGCGGATCGGGTTGGGGTTCAACGTCGGGCGCAGCGGCGTTCGGGATGCAACGGCGGCCCCACGCTGGCGCGTGGGGTTCGTATTTGGCTCAGCGACCGGCCTTGAAGAAGGTCTTGAGCGAGTCGTAGATGTCGTCGCGGCCGTTCACCTTGCTGGTGATGAGCCGCGGGCCGAGGTCGTCGGCGGCGCCGTCCTTGAACGCGTCGTTGAGGACGTTCAGGAACGAGCCGCTGCCGTACGCGCTGGTGACCTGGCAGTAGCCGAAGAGGTTGCAGATGGGGAGCAGCTGCTCTTCAAGGAGCTTGACGCACTGGCGGTTGTCGGCGTCGGAGGAGTTGTCGCCGTCGGAGAAGTGGAACAGATAGGTGTTCCACGAGGCGGGGTCGTAGTGCTGGTCGATCAGTTCTTTGCAGCAGGTGAAGGCGCTGGAGATGCGGGTGCCGCCGTCTTCGCGGACGCTGAAGAAGGTCTTGCGGTCGACCTCCTGGGCTTTGACATCGTGCACGATGTAGCGGCTCTCGACGCCCTCGTAGTTGCGGCGCAGCCAGGTGTCGATCCAGAACGCCTCGAGGCGGACCAGTTCCTTCTGCTCGTCGCCCATCGAGCCCGAGACGTCCATCATGTACACGATCAGCGCGTTGCTCTGCGGCTTCTTGACCTCGTTCCAACTTCGGAAACGCAGATCGTGGCGGATCGGCACGATGATCGGGTCTTCGGGGTTGTACGTACCCATCGAGAGCTGGCGTTTGAGCGCCTCGCGATAGGTGCGTTTGAAGTGGCGCAGCGCGGCGGGGCCGACAGGGCGGATGCCGCTGTACTTGTCGCGGATCGTCGTGATGCGGTGCTCGCCGCGGGGCTGGATGCGTGGCAGCTTGAGTTCGTCGGCGAGGATGTCGGCGAGTTCCTCCATCGTGACGTCGACCTCGAGCAGGTGACGCCCTTCCTGTTCGCCGCCTTGCCCCTTGTCGCCGCCGACGGATTGGCCTTCTTCGCCCTCGCCCATGCCGACGCCGCCGGAGTTGTCGCCGTAGCGGAAGGTGGGGATATCGATGTCGTGGACCGGGATGGAGACGAAGCGTTTTCCTTCTTTGCCGACGAGTTCGCCACGGGAGAGGAACTTGCGCAGATCGCGACGGATCCTGCCTTGCACGATCTGGCGGAAGCGTTGGTGATCTTGTTCGATCTTGCTGACCATGGCAGCTCCCCCCGCTCTCCTCCGGAACGAAGCCCCCGCCCCACCACCCCCCGGTCCTGCCCGTCCGAAGGCAGAAACACCCCTCATCTCCATCGACCGAGCGGCCCGAATGTCTCGCGTCCTGCGAGAACTTTGGCCGGCGCCGGTTGATCGCGGCTTCCCGAGAGTGATACGGAACGCAGCCGCGGCGGTTCGAGCGGCCCCGTCGCGTCTGAGAACCTTTGCGGGTTCTCGGTCAGTTGCGGTGCGTTTTCAGTCGCTTGGCGACCCACCAGGCGCAGGCAAGGCCCACGGGGATGGACGCGGCGATCTCACCAGCGCGGTTGAGCAGTTCGGCCGCGAGACCTTGGGAGAGAGACATCCCGCCGCGAAGAAATCCTTCGCCGAGCGCCTCGGTGGTGAGTCCGACGGCCCACTCGCGGAGGCCGATGGCGTTGCCGCCGATGGGGATGAGTGCGGCGGACTGGCTGACGCTCGCGATCGCGGCACAGCCGGCGACGCTGGGCGTGCCGCCGGCGAGGTGAAGCACGAGGGCGTAGCGCAGGCCCCACACCAGCGAGTCCAGGTATCGGAACAGAAACGACGCCGCGTAACGCCACGCGTGCGGCGATCGCTCCCAGCGCGACAGCACAGCCCATGCGATCGCAGCGCAACCGACGGGGGCAAGCAGCACACAACCACGGAAGACTTCGCTGCTCGCCGGTGTCAAGACCGCTAGAGCAAGTGACAAGGCGAACTGGATGCCGAAGCATGCCAGCCCGACGGCGATCGTCTGCACGACGACCAAGATGCTCTGCTGCACCGAGATCTTGTTCACGGCGGCGTGATACGCGATCCGGCCGGCGACTCCGGGCTTCAGCGGCAAATAGTTCAAAAGCCATGCCACACCGAGCAGCGCGACCATCTCGACGACACCGACACTGCCGAACCTTCGCGTGAGCACCAGGAAGCTGAGAGACGCGAGCGACAGGCAGACCACGGGCAGCGCGATCAGCGGTACAACAGCCCAGCGGTGCGATTCGATCGCACGCCACGCTTCGAGAAGCGACCCGGACTGCCGGCCGACAGCGATGCACGCCGCCACCAGCAACGCGAACCCGAGCGTCCACGCCGCGACGGAGACCAAACGCGAGCGCCGAAGGCCGGGGATGATCACCTGGGTGCCTCTGGGACCGTTTCCGGCAGGAACGACGCCGCGGTGCTCGGACCGACGGCTGCGAAGCAGGGCGACTTGGCCGCGAGCCGCTCGGCGTGCAGCGTGGCAAAGAGCTTGAGGGTCGCGTCGTCGCTCGACTTACTGGCCTCAAGCAGCGGATGCGAGACATCTGCCACACGCGTTGCGAGCACGAGCGGGAGCAGCGTCGCGTCCTTCTCCTCGCACGCGATCGCGTCGAAGGCCTCGAAGGCGTCGCTCTGCCGGGCGTGCGGCAGGGTCGACAGCACGATCGCCCGCAGGAGCGGCGAGAGCTTCGGGTAACGCTCGCCGAAAGCCTTGGCGATCTGCTTCTTCTCGTCTGCCGCGAGCTTTCTGGTGGCAAGCGGCTCGCCGATGACCAGGGCACGAGCCGCGGCGGCAAGGCGAGCGACGGAGTTCTCGTTCGCGTTCGCAACCTCGGCGGCAAGATCGGCAGCGGTCAGCGTGGTTTCACGCAGGGTGGTTCGGACCACAACCGGCAGGTCGGCCTGGACACACCCCGGGCCCGGATCGATGATGCCACGTGTGGTGCTGACGAAGCCCTGGATCAGGCGGTACTTTCCGCGGACGACACCGGTCGCGACGTTTTCGCTGAACCAGCCGGCGTAGCCGGGGTCGGCCCAGACGGTGGTCTCGATCGATTCGCCCGGAAGCAGCCGCAGACGATGATCGATGTCGATGACTTCCGGCTTGGCGTGCTTGGAGGTGTCGACGCCCTTGGTGTCGAGGTTGCAGGTGAAAAGGATGCGGCTGTTCATCGGCCGGCTGGAGCCGACGGCCATGGGGACACCGGAGAGATTGCGCATCGTGACGCGGACCATCATCGGCGCGAGCGGATCCTGGCTATTCAGCACGGGCTGAGCGATCAGGCCAACAAACGTTCGCGGCTGGGTGATGATCTCTTCCACCCAGCGGGGCACGCCGGCGGCAAGTTTCTCGAGTTCGTCGGTGACGGGGAAGATCGCCTCCTTCTTGCCGCGGAGCTTGTCGAGCTGCGTGGCGGCCATCGCGCCCATGGCGCTCAACGGCTTCTCACGGATGATCTGACGGTAGATCTCGCTGGCTTCGGAGGTGGAACCGATCGCGACAAGGCTCTTGGCGAGCGAGAGCTGCGCCGTGGTGGTTGCGACGATCACGCCATCGGGCGAGGGTGTGTCCTGAACGTCGAGCAGGTCGCGGTACTTCGCGAGGGCGTCTGCGTGCTTGCCCTGGTTTGCCTCCATCAGCGCGGTGATCAACGCCGGACGGATGTCCGTCGCCTCCAGCGGCATCGCAAGGCCCTCGAGGCCCGCGGCAACCTGATCGAGCTGCTGCCCGGTGAACGCCCGGAGCACCGCGAGATCGACCTGCGCGTCGCGGGCGATCGCCTGTCCCTCTTCGAGCTTCATGTCCTTTGGCAGCTTGTCGGGCTCGGACAAGTCCTTCTTCATCTTTTCGACGGTAAGCGTCAGATCCGACAGCGACTGCAGCACCGCAGATTCGTTGCCCTCACCCAGCGCGGCCATGCATCGCATCTGTTCTGCCGCGCGCGGCAGCCGCACCGCCTTCGGGTCGATAACTTCTTCGCCGGGCACGTTCATGATCTTCTGGCGATCGGCCATCTGCTGCGCACTGAAGCGTTCGCCGGCGAGAGATTTATCGAACTCCTCCCGGACCGCCTTGGCGCCTGAAACGTGCCATGAGAGCATGAACTTCTTCAATTCCTGCTCGCCGCTCAGGACCGAACCCGCACCGACGAGCACCCGCTCGCCCATCTTGTACATCCGCGAAGCACCGCTGAACGCACCGCCGGACGCGAGCTGCTCGGCGAGCTGCAGATAGATGCTCGAGTCCAGGGGGTCGGCGTAGAGCAGATTCAGGGTCAGTTCCGCCTCACCCTTGGGATCGGAAACGGACTCGGAGAAATACGTGTATGCCAGCAGCGCGGCTTCCTTGTTCGTTCCGTCGAGCGCGGTTGCGAGCTTGAGTCGGGCGACGAAATTGTCCTCTTCGCCGCGCTCGCGGTGCAGCAGCGCGCAGTCGAGCGCCAAACGACTGCGAATCGACGGGTCGAGCCCCTTGCCCGCTTCGGAAAGGAACCGCTCGTACGCGGCGATGCGGCCCTCGGTCGTCTGGATCGCGTTGATGCGGTGCGAGACCAGGCGAAGCTGCGCGACCGTATCGCGAGGGTCGAGCTTGAGAAGACGCTGCGTGGCCTCAATGGCGGCGTCTTGGTCCTCGGCGTTCCACTCGCTCTCGATCTGGCGGCGGATGAGATCTGCGTCGGTCGGCAGGTAGCGCTGCGCCACACGTGTGAGGATTGCGGCGATCTTGTACTCACGCGGACCGGGATCGGAGCTCAGACGCAGGTCCAAGAGCGCCAGCCGCGCGATCGCGCGGCCCGCCTGCTCGGGCGCCGTCCAGCCGCCCGCGTCGGCGACCAACTCGCTGCGCGACGAGCCAATCGAGACTGCCTTGCCGCCGGAACCTGCCGCGGCCTCACTGGTCTGGGCCCAGGCCAGGGACACCGTCAGGCCCGCAACAAGGATGACCGCGGACAATGCCGCGTTGATGTTGGTTTTCACGCCGATCGCTCGGTACTTCATGCTCTTTCTTCATCGGACCTCGGCGGCTGCGGCGGCGAATACTCCGCTGCAGGAGGGCACACCGGGCGCGTCTAGCCGTTGTAGTCGGTCTGGGGAGGCCGGGTTCATGCTCGGCGACATCAGCCGAGGACAAATCCGATTCCGGCGGCAAGAAGGGTCAGGAACACAATGGCCTCGCTGACGCCGGAGACCCGGCGATCGGCGGCCGGGAAGAGCCGATCGGCAACGGCGGCCATGAACACGAACTGCCCGGCGCACAGTGCCCCGATGCCGATCCAGAGCCCACGCCGGCCGAGCCATGAATCGTCCGCAATGCCGCTCAACGCCTGGTGCAGCAGCACCAGGCCGACGCCGGCCAACAGCAACGCCCACACCGTGAAGAGCAGCGTCCGCAGCGTCAGGACCGTCGCGGGCGTCGGCATGGCTACGCCTTTCCTCCGGCGCTACCGGCCTCGATCGCCTCAGGCTTCAAGACGCCGATGTCCGGCAGGTTGCGGTAGTAACCGTCGTAGTCGAGGCCATAGCCCACCACGAACTCGCTGGGGATCTCAAAGCCCACGTAGTGGGCATGCACCTCGCGTTTACGCACTTCCGGCGGCTTCTTCAGCAGCACGCAGATCCGAACGCTCGCGGGCCGTTGCTGCTGCACGAGTTCGTTGATCAGGCCCAGCGTCTGGCCGCTGTCGAGGATGTCGTCGACCAGCACCACGTGCTTGCCGGCGAGGTCGCGGGGCAGTTCACCGGCGAGTTTCGCGCCCTTGCTCTCGACGCTGGTGCCCGGGTAGCTCGACACCGCGACCACGCGGAGGCTGAGCTTGAGATTCAGCTCACGGATCAGGTCGGCGGTGAAGACGAGCGCGCCGGTGAGGATCGGGACGAAGACGACCTGTTCGGGCGTGCCGCCGGAGTGACCGAGTTCGTGCTCGAGATCGTGGGCGAGTTCCTTGCCGAGCTGGGCGACCCGCTTGGCGATGGTCTCGCGATCGATGAGAATGCGCCCGACGTCGGCAACCATGGGAAAAGGTATGAGGCCTTGCGGTGCCCCGCCTCTCCGAGGCGGGTGAATTAAAGGAAGTCGCACAGACCCGCCTCGGGCCACCAAAGAGGCTGGCCGCCAACTGCAATCAGTTCATCCCGCACCCACCGGTGTTCTTGCCACACGGGCAGCATCCGCCGGAATGGACGTGTCCCCCACCGCCCGCAGGCCCACCTTTGGCGGCAAAGGTTGACATCTTTCGCACAAACGTGCGGCCCTTGCCGGCGGGGTCCTCGACCGGTGCATCGGCCTGCGACATCGGCCGCATCAGTTCCAGGACCGTTCCGTCAGCTTCGCACACGTACTCGTAGAGCGGCATGGCATTCTCCCTCGGATTTCACTACATTTGTACGCACCCTGTCCGCGCCTGCCTGGCGCCCTCTGAGCCCAATATGCCCAAGTGCCCTTCCTGTTCCTTCGAAGTTCCCGCCGCTGCCAAGTTCTGCCCGTCCTGCGGCAAGCCGATGAGTAGCAGCGCTGGCGGCGTTGGGTCTGGCGGATCACAGAACGACGACCAGGACATGCTTCAGACGGCGGTGTCGTTGCCGCCGATGACGCCCAAGTTCGCGACCGACACTCGGCCCGGCAACCAGACCGTCGCCCCAAACGTCCACCCGACGATGACCCACGCGTCGATGCCGTCGGGCAGCATCCACGATCAAGACACACCGCCGATCAAGCCGACCGTGACGCAGGCGGCTCCGCCGTCGTTCGCGTCGCCGCGCGACGAGCAGATGGCGGCGACGATTGTCAGCCCCAGCCGCGGCGGATCACACCCCGGCAACGCGGTGCCGAGTTCCAGCATGCCGATCGGCCCCGCGTCGGTGATCCCGATGCCGATGTCCGGCGACGATCGCCCGCGCCAGCCGATCGCGTCCGCGCCCGTGCGAGCCGCCGCCGGCACCGCGATCTTCGCTGGCGCCGAACTCGGTCGCTTCGTTCCCGGCACGCTCTTTGGCAACCGATACCGCATCATCGGCCGCCTGGGCAAGGGCGGCATGGGCGACGTCTATCGCGCCGACGACATCAAGCTCGGCCAGCCCACCGCGATGAAGTTCCTGCCAGAGCAGTTGTCGCAGGATCGGGCGGCGTTGCTGCGCCTCGTCAACGAAGTGAAGATCGCCCGCGCCATCAGCCATCCCAACGTCTGCCGCGTCTTTGACCTCGGCGAAGAGGGCGGCCAAAACTTCATCTCGATGGAGTACGTGGACGGCGAGGACCTCGCCAGCCTGCTCCGCCGCATTGGACGCCTGCCGGGCGACAAGGCGCTGCAGATTGCCCGCCAGCTCGCGTCGGGGCTCGCCGCCGCCCATGAGAAGGGCGTGCTGCACCGCGATCTGAAGCCCGCGAACGTCATGGTCGACGGGCGGGGCCACGTCCGCATCATGGACTTCGGTCTGGCGGGCCTCGCCGAGGAACTCAAGGGCGACACCGGCCGCGCGGGAACGCCCGCGTACATGGCCCCCGAGCAACTCGCCGGCCGCGGTGTCACCGCCAAGAGCGACGTGTACGCCATCGGCCTCTTGTTCTACGAGGTCTTCAGCGGCAAGCCGGTCTTCCGCCCCGATTCGATGCAGGATCTTGCCCGCCTGCACAAGCAGCCCATACCGCCGCTCTCGACCCATGTGCCGGAGATCGATCCCGCGGTCGAGAAGGTGATCATGAAGTGCCTGGAGCGCGACCCGGACCTGCGTCCGGCCTCGGCGCTCGCGGTCACGCAGATGCTTGGCGGCGACGCGCTTTCCGCGGCCCTCGAAGCAGGCGAAACCCCGAGCCCCGAACTCGTCGCAGCGTCGGGCTCGCGCGGCGCGATCCCCGTGCCGTTTGTCGCGGCGATGCTGCTGGCGGTCGTGCTCACGATGTTCGGCGTGGCGACGATGAACTCCAAAGTGAAGCTCTTCGCGAGCACCAAGATGGAGTTCGCACCCATCACGCTGGCCGACAAGGCCCGCGAGGCGTTGAAGCAACTGGGTCATCCCCGCCGCGGCACCGACAGCGCGTTCGGAATCGAGGAGATTCGGCCGGAGGCGGTCGAAGGACAGCCCACGCCGCCGCCGCGGATGCGGTTCTGGTACCGCGAGAGCGATCGCGCCATCCCGCCCGGCGCGGGCGGCGTGGTGACGCGTCAGAACCCGCCGGTCTCTGCGGTCGGCGAGCGCACGGTGTTGATGGACCTCCGCGGCAAGGTGATCGAGGTCGTCGCGCCCGTCGCCGGGGCCATCTCGACCGCGACGCTCAGCGACGCGGAGATCGGCCGCATTGTCGAGCTGACCGACGCGGACAAGACGCGGCTGAAGCCGATGGACTCGGGCGACTTCGCCCCCGGCGTCTTCGCGACGGCTCGGCAGTCATTTGAGAGTTCACGCCAGGGTGCCCAAGCCGGCGCGTCACCGATTCGCGTCGATGTCGCCAGCGTCGGCAACGCGGTGACGTATCTGTCGGTGCGCGACGGACGCGCCCCCAGCAACCCGACCGCTCCAAAGGCCGAGGCCGGCGACGGCAATTGGATTGTCGCCGCAACGCTGGGGCTGTTCGTCTTGCTGCTGCACGCTGTTCCCCTCTGGATGGCCTCGTGGAGCGTGCGCCAAGGCAAGGCCGACCGCCGCGGAGCGACGCGGCTGGCGGTGCTCACCTTCGCCGTTTCATCGCTCGCCTGGCTCGCCCGCTCGCACTACGCGCCCGATCCCGGCGCCCTGCTCGACACCGCGATCCCCGCGCTCAGTTTCTCGGCGTACCTCGCCGCGATGGTGTGGATGCTCTACGTCGGCCTCGAGCCGATCATCCGCAAGCGCTGGCCCACCAGCCTCGTCAGCTGGTCGCGTCTTCTGGGCGGGTCGTTCATCGATCCGATGGTCGGCCGGGAAGTTCTGGTTGGTTCATTCCTCGGCGTGGCGTGGGTGCTTGTGGTGCAGGGCGTCGCGTTGTTCGCGGCCCGCGGGGGAATGCCCGCGGCGCTGGGCATCAACGAGCTGACGCTCATGGGCCCGCTGCCGGCCATTTCGGTCGTGCTAACGGCACTCATCAGCGCGATCCTGCTCACGCTGGCGATCACCTTCGTGTGCACGCTGCCGCGGTTCCTCATCAACAACCAGGCCTTCGCTGGGGCGGCGATCTTCGCGGTTCTGGTGATCTTCTTCGCGATGGCCGCGATGATGCAGTCGGGCGTCGCGGGCAGCCCGATCATCGTGGTCGCGGCGCTACTCGCGGGCGGCATGGCCGGGTTTGTGCTCACGCGATTGGGATTGCTCGCCCTCAGCAGCGCGTTCTTCACTGCGGGCGTGCTCTCGGCCTTCCCGGTCTCGATCGGCGGCGGGTGGACCGCGAGCTATTCCATCCTCGCCATGTTTATCGTCGTGGCCGTCGCAGGGCTCGGTGCGTTCGCGGCCCTGGGCCTGAAGCAGAGCAAGGCCGTGCGTTCGATCGGCTGAGTTCTGAGTCCCCTTCGCCACTCAAGGCAAGAATCGCGAGCGCCCATGCACGCCCACCTCGTTCAGCTCGACATCGCCTGGGAGGATCGGGCGGCGAACCACCGCAAGGTGACCGCGCTGCTGGACGCCGCCCCCCCGTTCGCGGGCGATCTCATCGTGCTGCCGGAAATGTTCGACACCGGGTTCTCGTTCCGGCTCGACATCACGGCCGACCGCGACCAGAGCACACTGCGGTTCCTGCGTGACTTGGCGATCCAGTACCGCGCCACCGTGCATGGCTCGCGCACCGTCCTCGACGCGAGCGGCCGCGGGCTCAACCGCACCACCGTCATCGGCCCCGACGGCGCGACACTCGCCGAGTACGACAAGCGGCATCCGTTCTCGCTCGGCCAGCCCGGCCAGCGCGAGTGCGACGTCTTTGCCGCGGGCGATCGCTGCGTGACGTACTCCTGGCACTGCGGCGATCAGTCGATCGCCGTGTGCCCGGTGATCTGCTACGACCTCCGCTTCCCCGAACTGTTCCGCGAAGGCCTGAAAGCCGGTGCCGAGATGTTCGTCGTTCCTGCGAACTGGCCCGACACTCGCACCGCCCACTGGCGTGCGCTGCTGGTCGCTCGCGCGATCGAGAATCAGGCATTCGTGCTCGGCGTGAACCGCGCCGGCAGCGACCCCGTGCTGCGGTACCCCGGCGCATCGATGGTGATCGACCCGATGGGCGTCGTGCTCGCCGAGGCCGATGCACGCGAGCAGGTGCTCCGCGTCGAGATCCCGCGGCGAACGCTCGATGACTGGCGGACACGATTCCCGGCGTGGCGGGAGGCGTGAATCAGTCGGATTCGACTGAGCCATTCACATGCCTCAGTCAATTCCGCCCATTCCATTTATCGCTTTGAGCTTTTCCTACCCCTGCCCCGCCACCTTGTCGACCTCTTCGAGCGTCGTGATCCCCTCGGCCACCAGTTTCCAGCCGAACTGCGCCAGTGTGGTGAACAGCCCCTGCTCGATCACCTTCTTCATCGCGGCGATCGTCGGCTCCTTCAGGATTACGTCACGCAGCTCGTCGTTGAAGTCGAGCAGCTCATAGATCGCACGGCGGCCTCGGTACCCGGTCTTCAGACACCGCGGGCAGCCGGTCGCCACAAACATCTCTTTCTTGCCAGCGATGAAGCGGCCCAGCCGCGTCGCCTGTCCCGGTGAGATCGGGGCGCCACGTTTGCAGTTGTCGCACAGCACGCGGATGAGGCGCTGACCCAGCACCAGGTCCAGCGCGTTGGCCACAAGATACGGCTCGACCTTGAGGTCCAGCAGGCGGAACGTCGCCGAGATCGTGTCCTTGGCGTGCACCGTCGAGAAAACCAAGTGCCCCGTCATCGCGGCCTGCATCGCGGTGCGGGCGGTCTCCTCGTCGCGAATCTCGCCGACGAGGATCACATCGGGGTCCTGACGCAGCACACTGCGCAAGAGCGCACCAAAGTTGTTGCCCTTGCTCTCGTCAATCGGAATCTGCGTGACGTTGCTGATCTGGTACTCGACCGGGTCTTCGATGGTGACGACGTTCCGCGACTCGCGGTCGATGTCGCGGAGCGCCGTGTACAGCGTTGTGGTCTTTCCTGAGCCTGTGGGCCCTGCGACGAGCAGCAGGCCGTGATCCTGCGACGTGATGCGTTTGAGCCGATCGGTCATGTACCCGGCCATACCGAGGTCATGGATCGACTTGGGCAGTGCACGGTCGTCAAGCACACGGAGCACGAGCTTCTGGCCGTAGACCGAGGGCGTAAAGCTGACCCGGTACTCGACGCGTCGGTCGGTGAACTTGGCGGAGAAGTGGCCTTCCTGCACGGCATCGCGTGCTGCACTGCGCATCTGGCAGGCGGTCTTGACGAGGCCATACACCAACTCACCCACGCGTCCCGGCAGCGTCCCGATGCTCACCATCTGCCCATCGACGCGCAGCCGCAGGTGATACGCGTCGGCCTTGGGCTCGATGTGGATGTCGGTCGCACGCGACTTGCTCGCGAGCTGCAGCAAGAGCCGCACTGCGGCCGGTCCGTCGCTGCTGCCAGCAAGGGCGGCAGAGGGCCGCCCGCTGGCCTCGATGATGGTCAGCGACTCGATCGCCATGTCCTTGGGCGGCAGGGCCTCAATGACCTCGATCAGGGATGCGACCCACGACTTGTCGTCTGCTTCTTCCTCGGGAACGGCGTGGTCGTCGGCCGATTCCACAAGACCGGCGCGGTCGCTTTCGGAATCCTCGGCCATCACGAACTCGTGGGCCCCAATCCGGAGCACATCGCCGGGGTTCAGCCGCACTTCCTTCACGCGCTGGTCGTTGACCTTGGTGCCGTTGCGGGAGCCCAGGTCACGGACACTCCAACCGCCCACGCCGTCTGGCTCGACGGCACAATGAAAACGGCTTGCGAGATCGTCGGCAATCGGAATGGTGTTGTCGGGATGGCGACCGATTGTGACCGGCTCTTTCCCGAGCCGGATCATCGCCGCGCTGCCACGAATCGGTTTGAGGTAGTACGAAGCCAATGGACGCGATTCCCTCCGAACGAACACCCCCGACAGACGCCTTAGACCCCTTCACCGCAGTGTAACGACCGGACAGGGATGGTGTTTCCTACACTGGCCCGCGGTTCCCACGGCAAGCGTGGCCCCGCCGGTCCAGCGGCAACGAATCCGGAGGCAATGCATCTCCGGTTCCCTCAGAGCCGCAGGAAGTGCCGATTCTCGGTCGCAGCCGAGGCCCTCCGGTACATTTCTCTTCTTCTCCCCTGCTTCGCTCCTCTCCTGCACCCTTTCTCGACTTCCCCCATGATCGACCTCCGCCAACTCCGCGAGACGCCCGACCGCTTCAAGAACGGCGCCAAGGCCAAGAACATCCACGTCGACATCGACCGCATCCTGACGCTCGATGAGCAGCGTCGGGCGCTCATGACCAAGATCGAGACGCTTCGCGCCGAGCAGAAGAAGATCGAGAAGGATCTTGGCCCCCAGATCGGCAAGCTGAGCGGGGCGATCAAGAAGGCCAGCGGCGACGAGGCCGCCGCGCTTCAGAAGGAACTCGACGCGATCAAGGCCAAGCCCGCCGCGCTCAAGGACCAGATCGCGCAGGCCGAGCCCGCGCTCGCCGCGATCGAGCCCGAATTGAACGCGCTTCTGCTGCAGGTGCCCCTGCCCCCTGACGCCGACGTGCCCGTCGGCAAGGACAGCAGCAGCAACGTCGAGATCAAGCGCTGGAGCCCCAGCGGCTACGACCTCGCCAAGACCTTCGAACAGAACAAGGGCTTCAAGCCCAAGACGCACCAAGAAATCGTCCGCGATCTCAATCTCGCCGACTTCGAGCGCGGCGTGAAGCTCGCCGGCACCCGCTCCTACGTCCTCACCGGCTGGGGCATGCGCATGCATCTTGCTCTCTTGCGCTACGCCACCGATTTCATGACCGACAAGAACGGCTTCACGCCCGTCAGCGTGCCCGTGCTCGTGCGCGAAGAGGCCATGATCGGCACCGGCTTCTTTCCCGCCGGACGCGAGCAGGCGTACCACATCCCCGAGAGCCAACGCGGCAATCCCGATGCCGATCCGGCCAAGGAAGGCAAATCCGGGTACGACCTCTTCCTCACCGGCACCGGTGAAGTCGGACTCATGGGCCTGCACCAGGGCGAGATCCTCGACGAGAGCGTGCTGCCCTTGAAGTATGTGACGGTCTCGACCTGCTTCCGCCGCGAGGCCGGGGCGGCGGGCAAGGACACCGCGGGTCTTTACCGCATCCACCAGTTCGATAAGGTGGAGCAGGTGGTGATCTGCAAGGCCGACGAGGCCGAGAGCCGCGCGTGGCACAAGAAGATGATCGGGTTCGTCGAGGACCTGCTGCAGGGCCTCGAGATCCCGTACCGCTTGCTGCAGTGCTGCACCGGCGACCTGGGCCCCAAGAACGCGGACATGGTGGACATCGAGTCGTTCATGCCCGGCCGCGGCGAGGCGGGCCCAGACGGTCGCCCGCTCGGCGACTTCGGCGAGACGCACTCGGCCAGCCGCCTGTACGACTTCCAGTGCCGCCGCCTGAACATGCGCTACCGCAAGGCTGTTGACGGCGGCAAGACCGAAACGGTCGTCTGCCACTCGCTCAACAACACCGTGCTCGCCAGCCCGCGGTTCCTGATCCCGCTCCTGGAGAACCACCAGAACGCGGATGGCAGCGTGACGATTCCCAAGGCGCTGCGGCCGTATCTGGGCGGGGCGGAGCGGATCACGCAGTAGGACCGGCCCCTGGCCGGTCCGCGCATCCATTGCTTTGTGGAAGGACCGGCCGGAGGCCGGTCCCACTGTCGCTCATCCCACCGCCTTCTCCAAATCCAACGTCGCCCCGGGCACCACCGGCCGATCGACGCCGCCCGCCGCGTCGGCTCGCTTGCGTAGATCTCGTACCAGCTTTGCAAGCTCCCCCCGCAGCGGCGCGGTAAACGTCATCCGCTCATTGCGAATCGGGTGCGTAAATGACAGCGAGCACGCGTGCAGGGCCTGCTGTGTGATCGCGTGGGGCACGCCGTCTTCGGTCAGTTCATACGGCTTCCCGCCGTACATGTCGTCGCCGACGATCGGATAGCCGTTGTGCGACAGATGCACGCGGATCTGGTGCGTGCGGCCGGTGCGGAGTTCGAGTTCGACGAGCGAGTGGAGCAGGGGGGCAGTGGAGAAGTGGAGCAGGGATTTCGGATCTCCCGCCTCACTCACACCGTCCGCTTGCTTCCATCCGGCCGCCACCTTCGGCATCGCGCCCGCCGACTTCGTCTCGCTCCCTGCCCCACTGCCCCCCTGCCCCCCTGCCCCACTTCCCACCCCATATCTCTCCCGCACGCGGCACACCGTCACCGACGGCTTACCGAGTTCGTCGTGGCGCACCACGTACTTCTCGCGATACCCCTTCTCGCGCGACGGATGCGGGCCGATGGGCAGGTCGATGACTTCGATCTCCGGCTCGACCCAGCCCTGCACGACGGCGAGGTAGCGCTTATCCACGCGACGATGCTCGAACGAGTGACCGAGCTTCCAGTGGGCTTCTTCGCTTTTGGCGAAGACGATCACGCCGCTGGTGTTTCGGTCGAGGCGGTGCACGACGCCGGGGCGTGCGAACTCGGTGCCGACGTTGGAGAGGCTGCCGCCGAGTGCGCTGCGGTTTCGGAAGTGATACGCCAGGGCGTTCACCATCGTGCCCTTGTTGTGGCTGCGGGCCGGGTGCACGATGATGTCCGGACTCTTGTTGATCACGATCAGGTGCTCGTCCTCGTACAGCACCTCGAGCGGGATGTCCTCGGGCTGGATCTCCGTCGGCGGCGGCGGCGGCACCACCACCTCGACAATGTCGCCGGAGTTCAGCTTGGTCGACGACTTGGGCGCACGCCCGTTCACCTTCACGCCGCCCTCGTCGATGAGCTTCTGCAGTTGACTGCGGCTCATGAACGTGATGCGGTCGCAGAGGTACTTGTCGAGACGCTTATCGAGATCGCGGAGCAGCTTGAACCGCACCGTGCGTGCCGCAACCGCCTGCGGCGTCGTCAGCGCCGCCTCGTCGAACGTCTCCTCGCCTTCATCAGCATCGCCCGCTGGCGTCGAAGATGGTGCAGCGATGCTCGCCGCGATCGCTCGCTCGAGTGCGGCAGGATCGACCTTGCCTCCCGGCGTGACGAGCGGTCCCGGATCCCATTTACCATCTTTCCCACCAATGGAAATCTCGACGGCTTCGTCCGCGCCGGCACCATTGCTCGCGCCGACACCGCCGCCGACTCCGTGCATCGGTGGTTTCGAGGTGTGCTTGTCGTTTCGATCGCGCGACATCGCGTCACTCCGCTGTCGCGTGCCGGTCTGTTACTTGGGCTGAGCCGGGTCTGCGGGCTTGTCGGCGGGCTGTTCGGCGGGCTTCTGGACGGGAGCGGCCTCCGGCGTCGCGGCCGGCTGCGGGCCAGCGGGCTGCGCGGCCGCGGGGGCAGCAGGACCGATCACCGAACTCGCACCCGGCGCATCCATCGACGGAATCGTGATGTTGTCCGCGGGCTTGGGATCTTCCTTGAACGGCGCCGGCAGCGACGCCTTCGTCGGCAGCTTCGCGACCGCGATCACCTTCGGGATCGACGCGATACGGCTGTCGGCAACCTCGACGAAGTGCTTGAATTCGCTGTTCGAAGCCGCGATGGCTTTCGCCTGTTCATACGCCAACTTCGCGTTGTCCGCCTCGCCGCGAGACTCCGAGACGCTCGCCAGTCCGAAGAGTCCGCCCAGATGCAGCAGCGTCTTGCTCGGGTCGCTGGCGGAAGACTCGATGACCAGCCGGTACTGCTCCTCCGCCTTGGCGAGGAAGCTCGCCCGATCCTCCGCGGTCAGCTCATCGCCGACTTCTTTGACCGTACCGTCGGCGTTGACCTCTGCGCCGGGCTTGACGCCGCGGATGATGGCACGCATGTACGCGTCGGCGGCCTTCAGGCTGGCGAGTTCGCCCACGCTCGCGACGCCGCGGTACTTTCGCGCGACGTCCTCCAGCGTTGTCGGGCTGGGGTTGGCCACGGTCGCCGCGCCGGACAGCTCCTTGAACGCTTCGGTGAGCTTCGCGGTCTGCCGGTCGTGGTACTGCTTGTAGAAGTAGTTCCCGCCGACGATGAGGGCGACAACGACGAGCAGCGGCGTGCTCCACTTGGTCAGGAAGTCGATGAAGTCCTGATTCAGCCGCGACTCTTCAAGACCCGCGCGCTCGCGGATCTGGATGTTCTTTTTCTCTTCCATGCGATCCTCAAACCGGTCTGCGGAACCGCCGCCCCGGGTCGATCGCCCGGTGCTCGGCAAGGGGTAAGTCTATGGGCGGTCCCATGCACAGTCCGGAACGCCGGTGACTCCCGGTCCGTTCCGGACGGCGGGCACCGGAGGGCGGACTTCTGCGTTCGCGATCCCGACACACGACGTCGCGGACGCGCTGCTCGGTCATTGCTCCCAAAATCTCCACGCCCCGGGGTGCGACAGCGCTGAGATGGGGACCAGCGATTCCCGCACCATCGCCACCAGCGACTCCACCCCGGCAAGATTCCGGCAACTCACACGCGCGGTACAGGGCCAGTGCGGTTCGCCGAGGTCACTCCGCAGGCACACCGCCAACCGCGAGGTCGCGCCGATGTCCAGGGGCGGATGCCTCGGATCGCCGCACGCGAGGACAAGGTCCGCCCGTTCGGCAAGCCGCCGGGCGGCAGCAGCCGCGTCCAGTTCCACCGAATCGGCGGCCGCATCGAGCCCATCGCGCACGCCCGGAGTGTCGATGAACCGTACCCACAGCCCGCCGACGTCGAGCATGACGCCGACGTGATCGCGGGTCGTTCCGGGCTCATCCGCAACGATCGACACCCCGCGACCCGCGAGCGTGTTGAGCAGCGTGCTCTTGCCGATGTTGCTGGCCCCCACCGCCACGACCAGCGGCGGCGTGAGCAGGCGAGCCAGAATCGCATCTCGCCGCGGGTCGCTTGTCGCGCCGGGTTCTCGCCAACGCCGCGGCTGATCGAGCAACAGATCGATCGCCAGCGGGCTCGCGGCCCGCGCGAGAGCAACAAGCATGCGAGCCTCGATCGCGTCCGAGGCTTCGGGATACGCCGTTCGCGGATCGACCGCCGACGCACGCACGACGCCGCGGCTCTCAAGAGCGGCGCACAACGCCCGCACAACCCCGATCCCTCCATGCGGCATGAGCCACGCGATTCGATCGCCCAGCCGGGCAACAAGGCCGCGGTCAACACCGAGCAGATCACGCAGCTGGCACGCGTCGGAGACGATTCCACCAAGACCAAGATGCTCGAGCGTCGGCCCGATCCGACCCGATTCGTCGCAGATCTCGATGACCGCAACCGCCCCCACAGTTGAAGGCGTCGCAAGCCGCCACGACGCGGATGCAACCCCCGAAGTCATCGCGGGCTCTGCCATCTCTGCCCACGGCGAGGGACGCGGAAGCTCGCGCTGCGCCGAGTCCTCTCGACGGGCGCCACTCACGCGTCCAACGCTCCTTCTTCCGCGGCTTGGCGACAGACCTCGGCCAAGCCGAGCATCTGCAGATCGGTCACGATGCGGTCCACGATCGGATCGCCATCGAGCACCGCAGCGTCGCCTCCGGTCGCGATGACAGGAGGAAACGCCTGGTAGTGCTCGGCGTACGTCTCCACGGTGAAACGCACGAGCCCGATCAGCGCGTTGGTCACGCCGAGCCGCATCGCGTGCGTGGTGTCCTTTCCGAACACGCCCCGCTCGGGCTTGGGCACCTCATACGCCAGTTCGGGCAGAGCGCTGGTCTGCTGGTGCATGACCTTGAGCATCATGCGAAGCCCCGGGGCGATCACCCCGCCATGGAACGTGCCCTCGCCATCAACGAAATCGATCGTGATCGCGGTGCCCGCGTCGACAACGACGCACGCTTCCTTGAGCTTCGCATAAGCGCCGAGCGCGTCGAGCAGGCGGTCCTGCCCAACCGTGCTCGCGTCCTCGAGCGTGTGCTTCATCGGAATTTCAAGATCGCGCCCGACGATGTAGACATCACCTTCGCCGGTGAGCGCCGTCTCCAGCTTCTCCGACATCGGCTTGTTCACGCTTGCGATCACGAACGCGCGGCCGGCGTTGCGGTCTTTGAGCTGCTTGGCCGCGGCAACGATCGCCGCCGCATCGGCGTTGTCGATCGACTGCGGATCATGGATCTCGGCACCCGCAACCCAGGCGACGCGGGTACGCGTGTTTCCGACACAAAGCCCGACGATCGAAACCTGACTCCCTGAGGCATCCGGATCGGGCTTGGTTTGATTGGGTGTCGACTGGTTCATCGCCCCAGCGTACGCCGCTCGGTCGCAATCGCTTCGCCGCCGCCGTAGACTCGGGCTCTGCATCCCGAAAGACCCGGAAAGAAGGAGCCCGTTTGCCCCGCTGCAAGGCCGATCCCAGCATCGAGCGCGTCGAGAACGACGGGTTCAAGTTCCCGCTCGGCGTCTACCCCGTTGAGGAGATGACGCCCAAGGCTGGCTTTGCGTCGTTCTTTGAGCCCGCCGACGGCGGCGAGGACGCGGAGGCCGCGACCGAGTGGGAGGAGTGGCCCGACCGTTACGTTTTCGACATCGTGGTCAGCGCCGAGCGCGTCGAGCCCCTCTGCCGCATGTTGTTCTCGCTCATGCCCGGGCGCGTGTACCCGATCCTCGACGTCCTCGGCCAGGATGCGTATCGCGAGATCGATCCCTACATCTCCTACGACCTCATCGGGCTCGACCGCTTCCTCGACGACGTTCGCGAGTATCGCGACCTGTTCTACGAGGACGGCATGGTCGGCTTCGGGGCCATGAGCGAAGACCCGTTCATGTATGTCTTCGTCGACGAGCACAAGATCGTCACCGTCCGCGTTCAGCCCGAGTACAAGGAACGCGTGGAGAAGATCCTCGCCGCGTTTGACTGCGAAGAAAACCCCGAGCCTGCAGGAGCCGACAGCGCGGCCCACGAGCACCGCGGCGTTTTGCTCTCGGATCGCTCCGCCGACGGCATGCGCTTCGAAGAGATCGTCGAGGTGCTCAAGGACGATTGGCGTCTGCTCCTCAATGTCGACGCGGACCAGAATCTCGACGAGAGCGGCAAGGACCTGGGCATGACACCCTGGCGCCTCGTCATCCGCTTCGACCCGGAGGATCGCTCGATGGCGTCGTACGTCGAGATCGCCCTCGCGGCCCCGAATCTCCGCGAGGCTGAGGAAAACGGGATCGATGCCGCCGCCCGGCTTCTGGGAGACGTGGACCCGGACACGCATCAGCCCTCGATCGTGGCGTCCGACCGCCTGAGCCGCGAGCAACTCACAGACCTCCTGAAAACCGCGGCAACCAAGCGGCGAACCCGCCCCAAACGGGCGACCGCCAAGCCAGCCAAGGCCGAGGACATCGACGTCGACCCGGCGCCCAGCGAAACCGAGCCGCTCAAGGCTGGCCAAATCTGGCTTGCCCGAGTTGTAAGTTGATATTTCACAAATACCTGCGCTCCTTACGCACCTTTGCCCACCGTTCTCGTGTGGAAACCAATCCGCAAGGGCCTTGCGTTCATCGAGCCGATTCAGTATGTTGTGTCCGACTTCCCGGATTTGCTCAACCGGTCGTACCGGTGGTGCGAAGAGGGACGCACGGCAGGCCCTCCCGCGCGGGAGAGCAGTGCCGAGACGCGTCGAGCGGAGCGGGTCTGCTGCGGCGCAAGGGCGACACGACGGCGCAAGCGCGCCGACAGAAGCCCACAACCGGTTCAGCCGGTCCTCGTGAAGAACCATGAGTCGTCCGATGGGGCCCTCGGGCAGACTCGCAGTGTGACTTGTCGTGGGAAGCGGTCGCGTCGCAGAATCGACGCCACCGCCGTTCGCCGATCGAGCGCGGGCTTTCGGTCACGCCCGAGAATCGCGCCGTTCGGCGAGAAACACGTTCGCGGAGTTGCTACATTCCGCACCTGACTTTGCAGCCCGACGGGGTGGACCCGGCGGGCCGAACGCTTCGGAGCAGCATGATGAAGAGCCATCGGATCGGTCTCATCGCCTCGACGTCGATTCTCGCCACGTTCGCCGGCACGGCGAACACGTTCGCGGCTCAGCCCGCGGCGATCGCGACAGCGTCACCGAGCGCCGTGCTCGACGCGGCGACGAAGGAGCTCAGCGCCGGCAGCGCGGTGCGGGCCCGGGAGATGCTCCTCGCCGCCAGCAACCTCAACATGACCGAGACCGAGCGCACCCGCTCGATCGAACTTCTTCAGCAGGCCGACGACAAGATCCGCTCCATGGATCCGCGTCAGGTTTCCCTCGAGCGTGCCAAGGTCGCGTTCGATGGTGACGACCTCCGCACCGCCGAGCGTCTTGCCTCCTCCTTGAACAGCACCGACGCCGGCGCGAACCGTGGCGCGGCCGAGAGCCTCCTGAAGCAGATCGTCGCCCGCAAGGCGAGCGTCGCGAAGCTCGTCGACAGCAAGCTCGCCGCCGCCCAGAACGCGGCCGAAGCCAACGACTTCATCCGCGCCAAGGGGCTGGTTGAAATCGTCAATAAGTGGAACGTCGAGCTCACGCCGGCGCAGGCCGACACGATGGACGCTCTCCGCAGCTCGATCGTCGCCGCCGAACAGGAGCGCGGCCGCGCGTTCCGTGGCGACGCCCGCGAGACGGTGGTCGCCGCCGCGATGCTGGCCGAGCCCGGCGTGATCGAACGCCGCGAGCCGGAGCCCGCCGCACAGCAGGTGATCGCCTCCGCGACCTTGACCGAAACGACCGCTCAGATGCAGCCCGTTGCCGGTGAGGATCCTGTCCTCGCGGCCCGGCGCACCGAGGCCACGAATCTCCTCGCCGAGGCCGAGCAGGCCTTTAGCGACAGCAAGTACAACGAGGCGCAGACCAAGTACAGCCGTCTCCGCACACAGTTCCGCGAATTCCTCTCCGCCGAACAGTCCAAGCAGGTTGACGATCGCCTCGCCGAGGCTCGCTTGCGTCTCCGCGGCAATTCGCCCGACGGACGCGACCTGCAGGGCTTCATCGAGCAGGGCACCGTCGCCCGCCAGCAGGCCCAGGCCGAGTTTGACAACCAGTTGGTGCAGGCCGCCGACTCGCTCAAGAGCGGCGACACCATCCGCGCCCGAGACGCTGCGGCCCGCGCCCGCCTCATCTTGAACTCCAACCGCGAGCGCTTCGCGGAGACCGAGTTCCAGACCATGCAGGGCAAGGTCTCGGATTTCCTGAAGCAGGTGGACACCGAAGAGCAGAAGCTCGCCGCGGCCCGCGCCGCCGCCGCTGCCCAGGCGAACCTTGATGCCAGCAACCGCACAGCCGCCGAAGGCGCCCGCGAGCGCGACCGCAAGATCCGCGAGGCGATCGACCGCGTCCGCGCCCTTCAGGTCGAGATGAAGTACGAGGAAGCGCTCCAGGTCGTTGACCAGATCCTCTTCTTGGATCCGATCAACCCGACGGGTCTGCTGCTCCGCGACGTGCTGACCAGCGCTCGCATCTATAAGACCTGGGGTGAAACCAGCCGCAAGCGCAACGTCGCGATCGCGGATCAGTCGCTCGACAACCAGTCCGCGACAATCTTCAGCCGCGACATTGTGAGCTACCCGGAAGATTGGCCGACCGTGATCAAGGATCGCGGCGAGCCCGTGACCCTTGCCGAGCCGGTCGAGACTCGCCAGACGCTGGCCGCGCTCGCGAACACCCGCCGCCCGGTTGACTTCACCGAAACTCCGATGGAAAAGGCCCTTGATTGGGTCTCCAAGGCCGGCAGCGTCCGCATGGACATCGATTGGCCGTCGCTCGAGAAGATCGGCGTGAACAAGGACACGCCTGTTACCGCGAACCTCTCGACGATCCGCCTCGACCACCTGCTCGACTTGGTCGTCCGCAAGGTCAGCCCCGACCCGACCAGCGCCGCCGCGTGGGAAGTGCAAGACGGCATCCTGCGCGTGGCCTCTGCGGAAACGATCAACCGCAGCACCCTGATGGTCATCTATGACATCAAGGACCTGCTGATCGTGATCCGCGATTACAGCGATGTCCCCCAGTTTGACTTGAACTCGTCGCTCCAGGCCGCGTCTTCGGGCGGCGGCGGTGGCGGCCAGAGCCCGTTCTCCGGCGGTAATCAGAACAACAACCAGCAGACCGGTCCGACCCAGGAAGAGCTCACCGACGAACTGGTGCGCCTCCTGACCGAGCAGATCGATCCGGACAACTGGCGCGAGAACGGCGGCTCCGTCGGCTTCGTCAGCCGGTACAACAACAACCTGCTCATCACGCAGACCCCCAAGAACCATCGCTCCATTGGTGCGCTGCTCCGTCGCCTGCGCGAGATCCGTGCGATGCAGGTCAACTCCGAAGCCCGCTTCCTGCTCGTCTCGCAGGCGTTCTTTGAGCAGATCGGCTTCGACGTCGATGTGTATCTGAACAACAACGGCGGCCAGCTGAACGAAGCGGTGAATAGCGCCCAGGGTGTGACCGGGACCTACGTCGCACAGAACGGCAGTCTCACGAACAACAATCAGACCCTTCGCGCGTCGGACTTCTTCGGAGCCAACGGACAGCTCCAACGCACGTTCAACAGCCAGCCGACTACGTTTGTCACGACTGCCGGCGTCGTCCAGCAGAGCGTGCCGCAGACCGTGGTCAACAACCAGGGCTTCGGCCCGGTCGGGCTGACCCAGAACTCGCTGGGAATCACCAATGCCCTTACCACGGCGCCATTCGCCGCGGAAGTACTCGCAGCCGGACGCAGTTTCGCGGCTTCGGGAACCTTCCTTGACGACATCCAGGTTGACTTCCTGATCCAGGCGACGCAAGCCGATCGTCGGAACGTCAACCTCCAGGCTCCGCGATTGACGACGACCAACGGCCAGGAAGCCAACATCCAGGTCACGAACCAGTTGACCTACATCGCGAGCCTCACCCCGATCACCAACCAGGGCGCGGTTGCCTTCCAGCCCCAGACCCAGCCGCTCAACACCGGTGTGATCATGCGTGTCCGCGGCACGATCTCGGCCGATCGCCGGTACGTCACCGCCGATATCTACACCGAAATCTCCCAGCTCGTCCGCTTCCGCACCGGTCAGACCTTCGCCGCCGTCGGCGGCGGCGGCGGCCTCGGCGGCGGCTCGGCGGCGACGATCCCGTCCGGCACCTTCCAGCTGCCCGAAATCTCGTCCAGCAGCGTCCGTACAACGGTCACGATTCCGGATCAGGGCACGATCCTGCTCGGCGGCCAGCGCATCGTGGACGAGCAGGAAATCGAGTCCGGCGTCCCCGTCCTCTCGAAGATTCCGATCATCAACCGCTTCTTCAGCAATCGCTCAACCACCAAGGAAGAGCGCACTCTGCTCATCCTCTACAAGCCCACGATCCTCATCCAGAGCGAGCAGGAGAACAAGGCGCACCCCGGCCTGATCGACTCGCTCAACGCCGGCATCGGCGGGTGATTCCAAGCAACGAAGCCCCGCGGCCCCGGCACACGCCGGGGCCGTTTCTTTTCTGACTCCTTGCAGTCAGAACCGTCCGACCGCCGATCGACCCTGAGCACGGGTCTAGAATCCCGCCCTTACCCGCGGCCCAGCACGCCGCCTCCGGAGACGCCCCTCGATGCCTTCCGAATCCAGACTCCGCATCCGCAAGCAGGACAGCGTCGTCCAGATCGAGTTCATCGACCGCAACATCCTCGACGAGGGCAACATCCAGATGATCAGCGAGGAGATCTCTCGCCTGATCGACGCCGAGGCCTCGCCGAAACTGCTCATCAGCTTCGCGAACGTCGATCACCTCTCTTCCGCCGCACTGGGCGCCCTGATCACGATCAACAACAAGATCCGCCAGAAGAACGGCCAGCTCCGCCTCGCCTCGATCGACCCGCAGATCTACGAGGTCTTCGTCATCACCCGCCTGAACAAGTTGTTCCAGATCCACGAGTCCGTCGACGACGCGATCAAGAGCTTTGGCTGATCGCCGCGACCCGCGCTCGCATGTGCCCTTTGATGTTGGCCCGCACGCTCGTCCGCCTCACCGCTTTGCGATGACGAACCAGCCCCGACATTCGCCCGACGCTTCACACGCCGGCCACTCCGGCGGGCCTCTTCGCCACGCCGCGATCGTCCACCACGACCGCGGCGAGGTGGAAGCAGTGCAGGACGCGCTCGAGGCCGCCATGGCCACCTGCGGCTACTCCAAGGCCTCCCTCTTCGCCGTCCGCCTCTCCTTCCAGGAAGGCATCGCCAACGCCTTCAACCACGGCCACCGCAACCTCCCGCCGAACACGCCCGCCAAGGTCGAGTTCGCCGTCACGCCCGCCGAGGTGCTGATCGCGATCGAGGACCAGGGCCCCGGCTTCAAGCCCGACGCCGTCGCCGACTGCACGCTCGACGAGAACCTGGAAGTCCCCCGGGGCCGCGGCGTGATGCTCATCCGGGCGTACATGCACGAAGTGCGGTACAACGACAAGGGCAACCGCGTCGAGATGATCTTCCGTGCGAAGCCGACGCCGTAGACCGGCGTTCTTCGTTGCATTCCAGATAAGAAAGTCGCAAATGCCGCGGCCGCAAAAGTTTGTGGCAGCTTGCCGACGACTCGCGCCCGATCGCTCGCTACGCTGAGTGAGCGAGAATCGGTCTCAGCCGCCTCGCATCCAACCAGCATCCAGACAGACGAGCCGCGTCGAATCCAGTCGCGACCTCGCTCGGAGACGCCTCTATGGCCAGCCCCACCCCACGCCTTCCGATCTACCTCGACCACGCGGCCACCACGCCCTGCGACCCCCGCGTCGTCGAAGCCATGCTCCCGTACTTCACCACCAAGTTCGGCAACCCCGGCTCCCGCAATCACCAGTTCGGCTGGGACGCCGAGGCCGGCGTCGAGACCGCTCGCGCCCAGGTCGCCAAGCTGCTCAACTGCGACGAGAAGGAAGTGATCTTCACCGGCGGCGCGACCGAGGGGAACAACCTCGCCATCCGCGGCGCGGCCCTGATGTACGAGAAGAACCCCGCGGGCTCAGGGCTGACGCGCGGTCACATCATCACCTGCAATATCGAGCACAAGGCCGTGCTCGACCCGTGCAAGCGTCTTCAGAAGGAAGGGTTCGAAGTCACCTTCCTCGAGCCGCCCCGCGACGGCATCGTGACCGCCGACATGGTCAAGGCCGCGATGCGCGAGGACACCATCCTCGTCACCATCATGTGGGCCAACAACGAGATCGGGACGATCAACGAGATCAAGAAGATCGGCGAGCTGTGCAAAGGCCGCGACGTGATCTTCCACACCGACGCCACCCAGTGGGTCGGCAAGATGCCCACCGACGTCTACGCGGACAACATCGATCTGCTCTCGTTCTCCGGTCACAAGCTCTACGGCCCCAAGGGCGTCGGCGGCCTCTTCGTCCGCCGCAAGAAGCCCCGCGTGCGCCTCACGCCGCTGGTGGACGGCGGCGGTCAGGAACGCGGCTTCCGCTCCGGCACGCTCAACGTCACCGGCATCGTCGGCCTCGGCAAGGCCTGCGAGATCGCTCATCAGGAGATGGCCGCCGATGCGGTCCGTCTGTCGCGGATGCGGAAGCGCCTCGAAGACACGATCACCTCGCGTCTCGACACCTGCGCGATCAACGGCCACCGCGAACAGCGCTTGCCCCACATCACCAACATCTCCTTCGGCTTCGTCGAGGGCGAGAGCCTGATGATGGCGATCAAGGAGATCGCCTGCTCCAGCGGCTCTGCCTGCACCAGCGCCAGCCTCGAGCCGTCGTACGTTCTCAAGGGCATCGGCGTCGGCGACGACCTCGCCCACTCCAGCCTCCGCCTCAGCCTCGGCCGCTGGACGACCGAGGAGGAGATCGACTACACCGCTGAGAAGATCATCGCGGCAGTCAACAAGCTCCGCGCCCTCTCACCCCTCTACGACATGCACAAGGAAGGCATCGACCTCAGCAAGGTCGAGTGGGCGCATCACTAGGAAGAGGGCCAAATGGCCACAGAGCCAATTGGCCAAATCGGAAAAGACATTCACCGCTCATTTGGCACTTTGGCCATTGAGCCCTTTGGAGATTTGAACATGGCCTACGGCCCCAAGATCATCGACCACTACGAGAACCCCCGCAACGTCGGCAGCTTCGGCACCCAGGCCGAGATCAAGCAGCGCAAGGACGTCGGCGTCGGCCTCGTCGGCGCGCCCGAGTGCGGCGACGTCATGCAGCTGCAGATCAAGATCGACCCCGCCACCGGCAAGATCGCCGACGCCAAGTTCAAGACCTTCGGCTGCGGCTCGGCCATCGCGTCCTCGTCCCTCGCCACCGAGTGGCTGAAGGGCAAGAGCATCGACGAGGCCGAGGCGATCAAGAACACCGCGATCGTCGAGGAGCTCGCCCTCCCGCCGGTGAAGATCCACTGCTCGGTCCTCGCCGAGGACGCGATCCACGCCGCGATCGAGGATTACAAGAAGAAGAACGGCATCCCGACCGACGCTGCCGAGGCCGCCGCGAAGCACTGAGCCGCCCCATCCAACACCCGATCCCCGAACGCACCGCCCCGCGGTGCGTTTTTCTTGGACAAGGGCGAAATCCTCACGCGGACCGTCAAGCCCCCAGATTCCCCCTGTTCCTAGCCATTTTTGGTCTTCCGCAACATCCAAACCGCCCACCGACGACGAACTTCCTCCAGATGCCGCACTTTTCCGCGGCGAATGGATGTTCCAGGGATGCTTGTCGCCATCGATCCTACATGCTCGCTCGGTCTGATCCCGTGCCTCACGGCCCGCGCGTTGTCGCACCTGCGAGACGGCGTGATCGGACGCGCCTTTCTTCCGGTCGCCCGGTATGATGCCTCTCCCGCCCTTGAGCGGCGCGAGCTCACCGGTCGTCCGGCGCCGCGTCGTCACGCCAGGAACGGCGCACACGCGGGCAAGGAGTCGCCCCGGCACGTGGGTCCACCAGTCCTCCAGCGAGTTGCAGCAGGCGAGCCGGGCGCGGTGCAGGAATGCATCGACCGCTACGCCGGCTTGGTCTGGTCGCTCGCTCGGCGCATGACCTCGAACAACGCCGAGGCCGAAGACGCCGTGCAGGAAATCCTCGTCGAGATCTGGCGCAACGCGTATCGCTACGACGCCAACATCGCCTCCGAGGCCGCGTTCATCGCGATGGTCACCCGCCGCCGCCTGATCGACCGCCGGCGTCGCCTCGACCGCCAGCGCGACCGCAGCGCTCTGCCCGAGGACCCGTCCGGCGCGATCGGCGTCCCCCCCACCGCCGAATTGGGCGAGGAAGCCCGCATCGCCGCCACCGCGCTCGAGCAACTCAGTGCCGACCAACAGAAAGTCTTGCGGCTGTCGATCTATCAGGGCCTGTCGCACGAGAAGATCGCCACCGCCACCGGCATGCCGCTGGGCACGGTCAAGACCCACGCCCGCCGCGGGCTCATCAAGGTTCGCGAGCTTCTCACGAAGTGGAAGGGCACCGGCCAGGAGGAGAACTCATGAGTTCTCCCCTGGGTCGCACTGCTCCGATGCCGCCGATGGATGACCGCGTGCTTGATCTGCTCGCCGATCGCACGTTTGACGAGATCACGGCGCAGGATCAAGCCGAACTGGATCGCTGGCTGAACACCAACGGCGACGACGAGTCCATGGACCTCGCCGCCGGCGCCGTGCTGCTCGCAATGGTCGCGAAGGCCGAGACGCCCCCGGCGTCGGTCTTTACGCGGGCCGCCCAGACCGCGACGCAGTTCGAACGCGAGAGGGCGAACGGGTCGTTCCAGCCAGATACTCCGTCGCTGCGGTTGACCGAGTCGGACACCCCGATCCAGCAGCCCCGTCGCGTCGGCACCGCCTGGCTCGGCTGGCTCGCCGCCGCGGCCTGCCTTGCGTTCGCCGCGATCGGATGGCTGCCCGCGTTCCGCGCCCGTCAGACGCCGCAGGTCGCGGGCGTTGTTTCGCTGGCATCCCTCCGCGCGGAAGTCGACGCCGCCAAGGATGCAACCCGGTCGCCCTGGGCCGATTGGGATAAACCAGAGATCGCTGGCGTCAAGGGCGAAATCGTCTGGAGCCACGCGAAGCAGAAGGGCTACATGGTCTTCCGGGGCCTGCCCAAGAACGACCCGGCCCGTGAGCAGTACCAGCTCTGGATCGTCGACGACCGAGGCATCGAACACCGCGTCAGCGGCGGCATCTTCAACGCCCCCACCCCCTCTTCGAGTTCCGGGGTTGACGGGTCCGGGTGGCGTGGCCAGGTCCGCTGCGAGGTGATCGGCGACGACCTCTACGTCGAGGTTGAACCCCGCATCAACGTCCGTCCGCCCACCCTGTTTGCCATCACGATCGAAGAGCCGGGCGGCACCTGGCTCTCGAACATGAAACGCCGCGTCTGCGTCGCGCAGCCCAAGACCTAAGCCTCCCTTTCCCGAAGGCAGGCACCGGGTCCGAGAGATGGTCCGGGCACGCAGCCGCACTTTCACGATGATCCCGGCTATACTGTGGACCCAAACCGAGGGGCGTGCCGCTCGGTTTGGGACAATTCGGCGGGCGATTGGCGCAGTTGGCTAGCGCGCATGCATGACACGCATGAGGTCACTGGTTCGAGCCCAGTATCGCCCACTTTGAACGCGGCCCCGATCGAGGGCCGCGGTTCGTTTTTTGGCCTAGCACGCACGCCGTCGTTTTCCCGAGAATCGGCGACGGCACCTCCACGCCAGACGCATCCTCAGACATTTCTGGCGGTTCAAAGCCCACAACCGGTGCAATCCGCGGCGAGTGACTTCCAAGTACACTTCCCGTCCTGCACCACCGGGGCGAGATATCCCCGGCTCGAAGGAGGTCTTGCTTTGTCGATGATCGATCGTCGTGGCGGGGTTGCCGCCGTGTCGCTTCTCGTGTTCGCGGGCGCCGCCCTGTCGGTCTCCGCACTGGCCGACGTGACCCCCAGCGGCGTGATGCTGCGCTTCCCAGCGATCAGCAAGGATCGCATCGCGTTCGTGTACGCGAACGACGTCTGGACCGCGCCACGCGATGGCGGGCTCGCCACGCCGCTCTCCACCCCCGAGGGTGTCGAGGTCTTCCCCAAGTTCAGCCCCGACGGCAAGCGGCTCGCCTTCAGCGGCAACTACGACGGGGTGCAGAGCCTCTACACCGTCGACGTCGCCGGCGGGACACCCAACCGCGTGACCCACTTCGCCAGTCCGCCCATGCCCGTCGGCTGGACCAACCAGAACGAACTGGTCTTCTACGCCGGGCAGATCCTCGGCAACGGCCGCGTCAACAAGCTCTACCGCGTCTCGCCCGAAGGCGGAATGCCCACGCTCTACCCCATGCCCTATGGCACGTTCGCGTCGGTCAGCCCCGACGGGTCCTCCATCGCCTACATCCCCCACACCACCGACTTCCGCACCTGGAAGCGCTACCGCGGCGGCATGGCCACTGACATCTGGCTCTACAACCTCAAGGACAACTCCGCCAAGGTGATCACCGACTGGGAAGGCACCGACACCTTCCCGATGTTCAATCCCGCCGGCAAGGGCGACATCGTCTACTACACCAGCGACGCCGGCCCAGAGCATCGCCTCAACGTTTGGTCCTACGAAGTCTCCAGCGGCAAGCGCACCCAGATCACCGACTACAAGACCGATGACGTGCGCTTCCCCTCGATCGGACCCGGCCCCAACGGCCAGGGCGAGATCATCTTCCAGCTCGGAACCGGCCTCCAGGTCCTCGACCTGGGCACCGGCAAGACGCGAGCCATCAGCGTGACCATCCCCGGCGACCGTCCCACCGTTCGTCCGCTGACGTTCGACGCCGCCAGGAACCTGACCGAAGCATCCATCTCCCCGACCGGCAAGCGGGTGGCGGTCGTCGCCCGCGGCGACCTCTGGACCGCTCCCGCCAAGGACGGCGTGATCCGCAACCTCACCCGCACCGAAGCGATCAACGAGCGCGAGTCCGAGTGGTCGCCCGACGGCAAGTGGCTGGCGTACATCACCGATGAATCCGGCGAGTACGAGATCTGGGTCCGCCCGTCCGACGCGAAGGCCCCCGAAAAGAAGGACGAGAAGAAAGACGACAAGAAGCCCGAGGCGAAAAAGGACGCCGAGCCGAAGGCCGACGAAAAGCAGGACGAACCCAAGAAGGAAGAAGCCACGAAGGACGAGGCCTCCAAGGACGAAGCCAAGAAGGAAGAGCCCAAGGCCGAGAAGAAGGTCGATCTCAGCAAGCCCCGCCGTCTGACATCGCTCGGCGATGGCCAGCGTTCGTCGCTCCAGTGGTCGCCTGATTCCAAGTACATCACCTTCTGGGAGCAGACCGGCAAGCTCTACATGCTCGAGGTCGAGACCGAGCGTCTGGTTGTCATCGATCGCGACCCCTGGGCGGGCGGCGCCCCCACTGTCTCGTTCAGCAATGACTCGCGCTGGATCGCGTACGACCGTACCGATGAGAACACGCCGCACCAGTCAGTGTGGCTCTACAACGTCAAGAGCGGCGAAAAGACCCGCGTCACCGATCCGATGTTCGACAGCAGCGACCCGGCCTTCGACAAGAAGGGCGAGTTCCTGTACTTCAACTCGGCCCGCAACATCACCGGCCCGACCTACAGCGATATCCCCAACGACACGACCTGGATCTACCAGAACACCAACGTGCTGCACGTCGTGCCCCTGCGTAAGGACGTGAAGAGCCCGTGGCTGCCCACCAGCGACGAAGAGACCTTCAAGGAAGAAGCCAAGAAGGACGAGCCCGCCAAGGATGCCAAGAAGGACGACAAGAAGGACGGCGACAAGAAGCCCGAGGCCAACGGCACCGACGATGGCCTCAGCGGCTCGTGGTCCGGCAAGGCCACCGGCGCCGAAGGCTCGCCCGTCCCGCCCGGCGGCATCCCGCTCACGATGAACCTCAAGCTCGCCGCCGACGGCGGTGTCTCCGGCTCCATGAGCAGCCCGATGGGCAACATCGCCATCTCCGGCGGCAAGTTCGACAAGGCCAGCGGCGAACTCTCGCTCACCATCTCGACTCCCAACGGCGCAGGAACCATCACCGGCAAGGTGTCCGGCAATTCCTTTGAGGGCACCTGGAACATGGGTCCCATGTCCGGCACCGTCACCGCCACCCGCACCCCCGCCAGCGGCAGCGACGCCAAGTCGAGCGGCGACAAGAAGGACGACAAGAAAGACGACGCCAAGAAGGACGACAAGGAAGTCAAGATCGACCTTGAAGGCTTCGAGGCCCGGGCCATGCGCCTGCCCGTCGCTCCCGGCAACTTCGGCAACCTGCGCGTCACGCACGACGACAAGTTGATCTACGTCCGCCGCGACCCGGCCAACTCCGGCATCAAGATCTTCGACATCAAGGACGACAAGAAGGAAGAGAAGGCCGTCACCGCGGCCAACGGCTTCCAGCTCTCCGCGGACGGCAAGAAGATCCTCGTCCGCCGCGGACCGTCGCTCTCCGTGATGGACGCGGCCGCGGGCGGCGGGAACTCGACCAACGTTCCCACGACCGGCATGAGCGTCACAGTCAACCTGCGAAACGAGTGGCGTCAGGTGCTCAAGGATGTATACCGCTACCAGCGCGACTTCTTCTACGAACCCACGCTCCACGGCGTCGACTGGGCCAAGATCCACGAGCACTACAGCAAGATGGTCGACGATGCCGTCAGCCGCGAGGACATCAACTACATCATCGGTGAGATGATCAGCGAGCTCAACATCGGGCACGCCTACAACGCCCCCGTCTCCTACGAAACCCCGACGCAATCGAATGTCGGCCTGGTCGCTGCGGACTTCGCTCTCGACACGACCGACAAGGGCGCTGCGTACAAGATCACGAAGATCTACAACGGCGCCGTCTGGGACACCGAAGCCCGCTCCCCGCTCAATCAGCCTGGCATCGACGCCAAGGAAGGCGAGTACCTGCTCGCCGTCAACGGTGTCCCGGTCGATACGACCAAGGACATCTGGGCCGCCTTCCAGGGCATGGCCGACCGCACCATCACACTCACGCTCGGAAAGACTGCGTCCATGGACGCAGACACCCGCGACGTGCTCGTGAAACCCGTCGCCAGCGACTCCCAGATCCGCTACCGCGCCTGGATCGAAAAGAATCGCCAGTACGTCTTCGAGAAGTCCAAGGGACGCATCGGCTACATCTACGTGCCCAACACCGGACAGGACGGTCAGAGCGACCTCGTCCGCATGTTCACCGGCCAGCGCGGCATGGACGCGCTCATCATCGACGAGCGCTGGAACGGCGGCGGGCAGATCCCGACGCGCTTCATCGAGCTGCTCAATCGTCCCAACATCAACTACTGGGCCCGCAAGGATGGCAAGGACTGGCCCTGGCCGCCGGATGCGCACTACGGCCCCAAGGCCATGCTCGCCAACGGCCTCGCGGGCTCGGGCGGCGACGCGTTCCCGGGTTACTTCAAGCGCATGGGTATCGGCAAGGTCATCGGCCGCCGCACCTGGGGCGGGCTGGTCGGCATCGAGGGCTACCGCCCGCTGATCGACGGCGGCGGCGTCACGGTGCCGTCGTTCGGCTATTACGAGCGCGACCCGCAGAACCCGACCCAGGGCAAATGGTCCATCGAAGGCCACGGCACCGACCCTGACATCGACGTGATCGATGATCCCTCCAAGATGGTCAACGGCGAGGGCGACCCGCAGCTCGACGTTGCCATCGAGCACCTGCTCAAAGAACTCGAGACCAAGGCCTACATCACCCCCAAGCGCCCGCCCAGCCCCAAGCGCGACGGCATGGGCATCCCGACCAACGAGCGTTAGTACCCGGGGGCGGGGCCTTCCAGGCCCCGGATTCAAATCCCACGCACACCCGAAGGACCGGCTTCCAGCCGGTCCTTTTTCCTTTGGTGTGATGTGAGAAAGCAACCCCGCGATGATGGTCTCGTCGACCGGACGGAGGCCGGTCCCACTGTTGAATCGGCGCGGGGCCTGAAAGGCCCCGCCCACTGAGGCGGGCGCGTACCCTTCGCCATCGCCGCTGTAGCTCAGCTGGTAGAGCAGCGCTTTTGTAAAGCGCGGGTCGCAGGTTCAAGTCCTGTCAGCGGCTTTCGGACGTTGTGTCGGCGGTTTTCCGCTCAGGTTCCCGAGCGATCCGCACGATCCAGATCGAGAGCAGGAAGACGGCCCCGGAGCGATTGCCGCCCCGAGGCAGGCGTCCTAACCTTGCTCCCTGTCCCCCGGGGCTTCCAGTCCCGGAAGGACGGTACATGCAGGGCGAGTGCCGGAGTGGCCAATCGGGGCAGACTGTAAATCTGCTGGCTAACGCCTTCGGGGGTTCGAATCCCTCCTCGCCCATTGACGATCCCCGTGAGAAGTCGCGGGGATTGTCGTTTTTGGGGTAAGGCCCGCTCCGACCAACATTTCCGAATCGTCTGTCGCGTTGTGGCGTTCGCTGGCGTTCCCTGTCGGCGTCGGAAAATGCGCCGCCTGTGCGCCGCTTTTTGCGTCGCCTGTTTCGGCGATGCCAGCCGCCGCCGTGAAGTGTGAATCACGGGTCGTCAGGTAGTGCCGCGCCGCGATCATCGGCGAGTGCCCGAGCCACGCCGCCACCGTGTGAGCCGGGAACCGCTCGCACCAATCGGTAGCCGCCGACGCCCGGAGATTCTGCACGAGCCTCGGCCACGCCGTGAGCCCAGCGTTTTCGACGTACCGCGTGAGCGATGTACGGATATTGGTGCGGGG
>CANHCQ010000017.1 GCA_947459215.1 Phycisphaerales bacterium | reverse complement strand
GCGCGACGATGTGCTGCTTGGCGTCGATGGAGACCAGTGCCATCGGCCGGGCGCTCGAGCCGAACATGCCGAGGTAGGCGATGGCGATGTCGGACGCGACTGGCGCGGGCATGACGGGGAGTTCGCCGGTGGCGCCTTCTTCTTCGGGCGGGGGCGGCGGGGGCGGCGGCTTGGGTGCGTTGGCGAGCTGGGCGAGATTGCGGGAGATGGACTCGGCCCGCTTGGTGAGTACGGCGGGGAGGTCGATCTCGGTTGAGGTGGACTCGACCTTTGGGGGTTCGAACGTGGCGGCGATGGGCTCGGGTCCTGGTGCGAGCAGCCTGCCGCCGAGGATGATGACGCCGGCGGAGAGCGCGAGCAGGGCGACGGCGACGAGTTGTCCCGTTCGCGTCACTTTGCTTGCTTCTTCTCGCGAGACGTCCTTGAGCACGCTGCACCTTTCGAACTGGCTGGGTCGGTGGATCAGATTCCGTTGGTGGATCACGCGCCGCGGATCAATCCCGACGGGGGCGCCCGCCGCGCGAAGTGTACGGGGAAATCGGATGGGGCGAGAGGCGAAAGTGGAGCGCGGCGGCGCGGGCGTGGGTTCGGGGAAAGATGCGGTTTGGGGACCGCGGGGCGCGGCGGAGCGATCAGCGCACGTCCTCGCGGATCCAGTTGCGGATGACGCTGCGGGCTGAGAGGGTTCCGCCGCCACCGGTGGAAAGGATGTTGGCTTGTCCCTTGTAGCGGAGGATGACGCCGCCGTTGATGAGTTGCTCGGAGGAGATCTCGGCGGTGACGTTCCAGAGGTTGGGCTCGGCGGAGACGGCCTTGAGGAAGCGGGCGCGTTCGTCGCCGTTGAGCTCGGCCTTGTTGGCGACCTCGCTGATGGCGGTGGTGCTCATGTTGTTTTCGTCGCGGAGGCGGAAGAGCTCGGCGACGAGTTGATCGGCCTTGGACGTGCCGCAGGCGCCGACGATGGCGGCGCGGAGCGTGGCGGGTGATGCGGACTTGATGCTGACGGCGAGCGGGCCGAGGGTGCGTTTGGCGACGGCGGTTTCGGGGTTGATGGAGCGGGGATCGGCGCCGGAGCCTTCGATATCGCGGGCGGCGAGGATGATCGACTCGGCGAGAGCGACGTCTTCGGCGGCGAGGGAGCCGACCTCGGTGAGGATGGAGCCTTGGGCGTCGTCGAGGTAGAGGCGGAGGGTTTCTTGGCCGTTGGCGTTGGCGGTGAGGCCTTCGGAGAGGCGGGCGGTGAGGGCGAGGCCGTTTTCGCCGAGCTTGGTGGCGATCTTGTTGGAGGCTGAGGCGCGGAGCCAGGCCTCGAAGAGTTGATGGATGCCCTTGCCGACGTGGTGGGCCTCGTAGGAGCGGGTGATGGCGGCGACGGAACGGGTCTGACCGGCGAAGCGCTCGAGCAGGACGGTGATGAGCACCGCGAGGGCGAGGCTGACCATGAGCACGATCGGCAGTGCGAAAGCGCGTGGGAGTTGGCGGGAGCGGGTGGTCATGCGGCGCGACGGAGGCGGGCGATCAGGGTTTCTTGCGGATATCGATGACATCGATGCCGTTGGAGCCGGTTCCGGTGGGCGGCTGGATGCCGGTGGGGGTTGTGCCGCGTCCGGTGGAATCGGGGGTGCCGCCGGCGGCGCCGGCGCCACCGGCGACATCACCGCCGCGGGCTTCGGGATTCTGCGACTGCAACGGACCGGCGCCGGGGCCACCGCCGGCGCGGGAGGCGAGTTCAGGGCCCTTGGTCCAACCGATCTCGAACATCCAGTTTGCGTAGAGACCGGTGCGGGTCTGGAGTTCGAACTCGACGTAGGCGGGGAGTTCCTTCTCCCAGACGGCGTGGTGGGCGGGGCGGCGTTGGCCTTCGGAGTAGAGCTTCCAGTTGCACTTGACGAGGTTGTCGGCGAGCAGGACGGGCTCGCCCCAGGCGTAGAGCTGACGCGGGTCGGTGACTTTGGGTTCGAGCTCGCCCTCGGCGGGCGGGTCGGTGGGATCGGCGGGGTTTGTGGTTGGGCTGGCTGTGGAATTGGCGGCTTGCGTGGAGGCTCGGCGTCGGGACTCCACGGCGGCGGGCATGGGACGCCACCAGAGTTCGTACATCACGGGCTTGCCCTGAGCGCGAAGCGCGCGGGCGTCGGCGGTGAGCATGGGGCGGATTTCGAAGCAGCCGCGGAGCGCGCCTTGCTTGGCGGCATCGCCCTTGCCCAGGAGCGAGAGTGCGTCGCGGCGGAGACCTTCGGCCTGGGGGTTGTCGGCGGAGGCGGACCCGCCGCCGGCGGACGCGAAGCGTTCGCGAAGCGAAGACGCACGCTCGGAGCGAGCGGCGGCGTTGCGGGAGAGGGCGCCGGGCGCGGCACTCGCGGATTCGGAAGATTGGCCGCTGGAGGGCGATGCGGCGGCGGATGTCGGGGAGACGGTCGTGGAGGATTCGGAGGACGAGGCGTTCTCGTCGCGACGCTGGGCCTGGAACTGAACGATGGCGTCAGCGAGCTCGGCGCGGAACTGGGGGGCGATGGGGGGCGAGTCGATGACGATCTCGAGGCGCTGGAGCTTTTGGGCTTCGTCGGCGGGAAGGCCGACATCGACGAGCATGGCGCGGAGCTCGGCGCTGGTGTCGGGTTCGAGGAGTAGGCGTGCGGGCGGACGGGGGTTGCGGCTCTTGAAGGCTTCTTCGGAGGCTTCGAAGGCGGACTTGGCGGCGTCGTCGGAGGTGGTGGTCTGGTTGGAGTTGCGGCGGGCGTTGGGATTGACGGGAGCGGTGGTGTCGGACATCACCAGACCCGCGAGGGCGCGCTGCATGACGAGGCGGGCGCGGTGAAGGTCGGCGAGCTCCTGCTGGCGGACGGCGAGGGGCTTTTCCATGCGCTCCATGGACTGCATGAGCGCGAGGGCGACGACGATGACCATGACGCCCATGGAGGTGGCGAGGACGACTTCGAGGAGGGTGAAGCCGCGCGAGGGAGTTTTTACCACGGAGGCACAGAGACGCGAAGAAGAAGAAGAAGAAGAAGAAGAAGAAGAAGAAGAAGAAGAAGCGACGGTCCTTAATGATGGGCCCTTGCACCCGGTTCCATCTCTGTGCCTCTGTGTCTCTGTGGTGAATCCGGCTTTACGGCGCGTTGAGTCGGCGGGAATGGTGGCTGGAGGGAGCATCACTTGCTGCCCTCCTTCTTCTGGTTGGATTTGCGGTCGCTCGATTGCTGGCTGAGCGAGGGACGGAGACCGCCGGCGCGGGCGCCGCTCATCTGGTCGAGCACGCCCTTGAGGCCGGCGGTGTCGATCTGGCGGCGGAGTTTGTCGGGGTTCCAGTTGGGGATATCGGCGGGGTCGTACATGCGTGCGAGGGTGGCTTGGGGCACGCCGGTTTCGGGGCTGTACGAGCCACCGGTTTCTTCGCTGAGCCAGACGCGGACACGGACGACGCGGAAGCGGCCGAAGCGGTCGGCGGTGGAGCGACCGAGGCGTGCGAGCTGTTGCTCGCGTTTATCTTCTTCGGTGCTGGGGGCGATGGGGGTCGGGAGTTCGACGCTGAGGGATTCCTCGCCGAGGGCCCAGCGGTAGCGATAGGAGACGCCCTCGCGGCCGTACTCGACGGAGGCCGCTTCGCTGGGGAGCGACTCGGGGTCGTCAAAGTACTGGAGCATGAGGCGGTTGGCGATCTCGCTGGCGTTGAGGCGGTGGGCGTTGCGGATCGAGGCGGCGGAGATGTAGTTGGTGGCGAGGACGACGCTGAGCGTGGTGAGGCCGAGCAGCGCGACGGCGAGCACGACTTCGAGGAAGGTGATGCCGCGGGCTGTGGTGCGCATGGGCTCCGCCTTGCGACGAGGGGTCGAGCGTTACTGAGGCTGGGGCTGCTGCTGCTGCTGGACGAGAGAGGCGAAGGCGTCGATGTCGTCCTGGCTGGGGGAGAGGCCGTCGGGGCCCTTGCTGAAGAGGACGAAGGGGCGATCGGCGTCGAGGCCGGCAGGGTCGTAGACGAGCGGGCGCTGCCAGGCGTCGTTGAGCTTGCCGGCCTCAAGGATCTTCGCGGAGACGAGGAGCTGCAGCGTGGTGGGGAACGCGCTCTGCTCGAGGTGGTATTGGTTCACGGCGTTCTTGATCGTGGCGAGCGTGGCCTTGGTGGCTTGGATCTTGGCCTTCTCGCCCTGACCGAGGACGTTGACGGCGGCGACGGCCATGAGCACGCCGAGGATGACGAGGACGAGGGTGAGTTCAAGCAGCGAGAAGCCGCGGGCGTGACGGACGATCTGGTTGGTCTTCATCGTTTCGATTCCTTCCGCGGCGCGGGCCGCATTGCATCTGGAGCGCCCGCCGACGATCACGCGTTCGCTACGAACCGGGAAATTGTGTAGGAGAATCTTATCGGCCGGGAAGCCCGGAAGGAGAGCCGAATGAAATGGGCATCTCCGTTATCGCAGGCCCACTCACGTCATCGGCGGATCCGTTCTTCCCGTCCGGACCATCACTCCAAAGTCCGAAGGCGTCATCCGATCGATTCGCGGGAGCGCGATACCCGAAGTGGCGACCCCACGGGTCCACAAAACTCCTCTCATCGAGGTACTTCGCACGCGCGAGCGTCGGCAGCGAGTCTGGGTACTCGCCCATGTCATTGCGATACATCCGGATCGCGCTCGCGAGAGTCGCGATCTTTGCGCGTGCGGCGTACCACGATCCTGGGCGACCACGATCGGAACTGCCGTAAGCCACACCAATCCATGCGACGAGAGCGAGTTCTACAACCAGCACTCCGAGGAGTATGGTCCAGATCCATGGACGCGTGCGATTCCGTGTCGGCCGATCCTGGGTCGCTCGTAAGCCCAATCTCATCGCTCCAATGAAGCGCGTTCGCGGAGTACTCGTTCGCCTGATCGGATTCTCGCCACTACCCGCCCATCCCCACGCTGCTGCTGAGGTTCAGCAGAGGGATCATGATGCCCAGGATCACCGAGCCGACGACCAGGAACAGGAAGACGATGACCGCCGGCTCCATGAACGCGATGAGGCGGGCCGAGCGGGTTTCGACTTCTTCCATCATGTCCATTGCGAGGGTGTCGAAGGCGCTCTGGAGGTCGCCGGCGCGTTCGGCGGCGATCATGAGGCGGCGGGTGGTGATGGGCAGGCTGTCGACTTCGTCGATGAGGTTGCGGAGCACGCCGCCCTCGATGAGGCGGACGCGAAGCTTCTCGAGTTGGACCCGCATCTGAGGGTGGGTGATGGCGCCGTTGGCGACGCCGAGGGCGTCGGCGAGGGGTACGCCGCAGCGGGTGAGGGCGGACATCACGCTGAAGAAGCGGGCGGATTCCTGAGCGAGCACGACCTGGCGGATCGCGGGCATCTTCCGCATGGCGGAGAGGATGGCGGCACCGACGACGGCCCGCATGATGATCGCGGCGATGATCGCGAAGCCCAGGACCATGGTGATCATGAGCGCGTTGTCACGCAGGAAGATGCCGATGGCGAGCAGGGCGCGCGTGAACCAAGGCAGGGTGACGCCCGCGGAGGCGATGGCCTCGCCGATGCGGGGCAGGACCTTGGTGAGCAGCACGGCGGCGGCGATGCAGGTGATGGTGAGCAGGATCGCCGGATAGATCATCAGCGTCGCGGCCTTGCCCTGGATGGAGAGCTGGCGGCGGGCGGCGATGGCGAGCTGCTTGGACGCGCCGGCGAGGTCGCCGGTGCGTTCGGAGGCTCGGTAGAGGGCGATGGTGACGCGGTCGAAGCCGCCGACTTGTTCGCAGGCGTCGGCGAAGCTGGCGCCGCCGGCGACGAGGTCGCGCATGCGGAGGGCCTTGGGGCGCATCTTGTTGGACACCGACGCGCCCGTGACTTCGAGGGCCTCGACCAGCGGCGAGCCGCGGGAGAGGAGCTGGGCGAGCTGGGTGTTCATCTCGGCCTGGTCTTTGAGCTTGACGGTGCCGCCGGAGTCGCCCGCAGCGATGGGCAGGCGGATGGACCGCAGGAGGGCCATGCGTTCCTTGCGGAGCTCGGTGGCGAGGTGGCGTTCGTCCTTGGCCTGGCGCATGCCGACGGAGCGGCCGCCGCCGGGCTTGGCGGCCATGTAGAGGTAGGACCCGGCGACCTTGTGCCGGGGCTGCCGCGGGGTTTGGGTGCTGATCGCTCGGCTCACGGGGAAGACTCTAGCCGATGCAGCGCGGCGGGGGGCTGTGGGGTTCGGGTGGGGAAGGCATCGAGGCATCGAGGCATCGAAGCATCTAGGCATCGAGGCATCAAGGCATCAAGGCACCGGGGCCGCGGGGCGGGGGCTGTGCCATGAAGCACAGGGAACTCGGGTGCGGCAGCGCCGGGGCGGGGACGCCCCGGACCACTGGGTTTAGCGGTTTCCCCGTTATCGGGACCCGGAATGCGCACGCCATTTCGCTGCGGGGATTGCTCTTTGGTTGGACACTTTGTACAATTTGTACGAAAAGGACGACACATGCCCACCCGCAGCACCGCGCGATCCAGCCCCCGCCGCTCGACCTCCCGCATCGCGGGGACCGTTTCGGTCGCCAAGGCACGGGCGCGGTTCGCGGACACGATCGACCTCGTGCGGACCACGGGCCAGCGGATCGTGCTCTCCAAGAGCGGCAAGCGGGCCGCGGCGATCGTTCCCATCGAGGATCTCGATCTTCTGGAACGTTTGCAGGATGCGGCGGACGTCAAGGCCGCGAGGGCGGCGCTGAAGGCTCCGGGGTCGCCATGGGATGAAGTGAAGCAGCGGCTGGGTTTGTAGACTGCCGCGGGTGGCGCGTTACCTGATCATCATCAAGCGGCCGGCGGAGAAGGAGCTTTCGAAAGTTCCCCAACGCGACGCGGCGCGCATTGCGATGGCGATCGACGCACTGGCGGACAACCCGCGTCCGGCGGGGGTCAAGAAGCTCGAGGGCAGCGCCGACCTCTGGCGGATACGAATCGGCGACTACCGCGTCATCTATACGATCGAAGACCGAATCGTAACGGTTACGGTGGTGCGCATCGGCCAGCGTGGAGATGTGTACCGCTGATCCGGACGCGGCATCGAGAGCGGCATCTACACTTGCGTAGAACCCCTTGGAGCTAGCCATGGCGACGTCTGCTGCACCATCTGTGTCCGCCGCTCGAACGTCCAAGACCACCATGCGGGCGTTGATCAAGCATCACGCGGGGCCGGGGCTGAAGTTCATCGCCGATCACCCCAAGCCCACGCCCGGGCCGCGGGAGGTGTTGATCAAGATCTCGAAGGTCGGCATCTGCGGCACGGACCGGCACATCTGGGAGTGGGACGACTGGGCGGCGGGGCGCATCCCGGTGGGGATCGTGACGGGCCACGAGTTTGTCGGTGTGATCGAGGATGTGGGCAGCGCGGTGACGCGGTACAAGCCGGGGCTGCGGGTGAGCGCGGAAGGGCACATCACCGCGGGCATTGATTACAACAGCCGCACTGGCAACGCGCACATCGCCAGCGACACGCGGATCCTTGGTATTGATCGCGATGGCATCTTCGCGGATTACGCGTGCGTGCCGGAAGAGAACGTGTGGCCGGTGCACGCGAAGATCCCCGACAAGGTGGCGGCGGTGCTCGATCCGCTCGGCAACGCGGTGCACACGGTGATGGCCGCGGGCGTGAGCGCCAAGAGCGTCTTGATCACGGGCACGGGCATCATCGGACTGATGGCGGTGACGGTGGCCAAGGCGGCGGGCGCGGGGCGCATCTTCGCGACGGACATCAACCCCGGCCGGCGTGAACTGGCGAAGAAGCTGGGCGCGACGGACGTGTTTGACCCGCGGAACAGCAGCTGGATCAGCGATGTGAGGAAGGGATGCCGCAACGAGGGTGTGGATGTGCTGCTCGAGATGTCGGGCTCGCCCGCGGCGTATGACCAGGGCTTCAGCGCCCTGCGCAACGGCGGCGTGGCGGCGCTGCTCGGCATCCCGGCCAAGCCCCCCACCTTCAACATCACGCAACACGTGGTGTTCAAGGGCGCGACGGTGCTGGGCATCAACGGCCGACGGATGTTCGAGACGTGGTATCAGATGGAAGAGCTGCTGCTGTCGGGCAAGCTTGAGCTGAACGACATCATCACCCACGAGTTCCCGCTTGAGGAGTTCGAGAAGGCTCACGAGACGATGATTTCGGGAGCGGGGATCAAGGTGGTGATGAGCGTGAACGGGTAAGGGTCAGTCTTCGCCAAGCGTTCAATCCAAACCAGCTCACGCAAGTCCTGCTTGATTCTCGGACTACGGGACCTACTGTCACAAACTGTTGCTTTTTGATTTTTTGACAGTAGGTGACACATGAAGCTCGAACGTCCACCATTCCGCCTCAAGGACCTGCATTCGGACCTTGATAGGGTGACTCGCGGGTTTCACCTTTTCGGAAAGGTCCCGCAGATCACGAACGGAAAGTACCTGCCGTGGCACGAGATTCGCCACCGTGCCAGACAGGTCGGAGCTGATCCGATTGACGCATGGTGTGCAATCAAGCTGCAGCGTTACGCCGCGAAGCGAGACCTTGAACTCGTACAGCCCGACGGCCAGCCATTCTCCCTCAATCTGGAGGGAGAGTTGCAGGAACCTCTGCACCGGATCGACCGGGCAACTGGTGGTGGCGGGCCCGCCGCACTGAACTCAGATCGAGGAGTTCTGACCGATGAGTACCACCGGGCTCGAATGCGGATTCGAAGTCTCATGCACGAAGCTGCCGAATCTTCGATCATGGAGGGCGCGGCAACGACACGCAAAATCGCAGTAGACATGCTTCGTTCCGACCGAAAGCCCGCGACCCATGGCGAGCGCATGATCGCGAACAACTACGCCGCGATGCAGCGGATAAAGCACTGGCTTGATCGCCCTCTCTCTGTTCAGATGCTGCTCGAACTGCAAGCGACACTCACAAACGGAACACTGGAACCGAAAGACCAAGATGCGGGCGGACGGCTGCGCCGCTTGGACGAGCCGATACGCGTTGAGGGCTTTGCCACCGGAGAGGTCATCCACGTTCCCCCGTCGGCGGAGTTGTTGCCGCACAGGCTCGCGGCGCTCTGCGAGTTCGCAAACGCTGCTCACGAGGGTCGGCGATTCCTGCACCCGATCGTCAAAGCCAGCATTCTGCACTTCATGATCGGGTACGAGCATCCATTTGTCGATGGCAACGGCCGAACCGCGCGAGCTGTGTTCTACTGGTACGCACTCAGGAACGGGTACGACGTCTTCGAGTACATGCCGATCTCCGACCGTATCCGGCTCGGCACCAGCCGATATCCACAGGCGTACATCGATACAGAGCTCGACGACGGCGATCTCACCTACTTCGTCCTGTACAAGCTCGACATCATCGAGCAAGCGCTAGAGGGCTTCGCCGAACGTCTCCGACACGAAGAAGCAAAGATCAAGCGCAGCGAGCAACTCCTCCGCCTGAGCAACTCGCTGAATTTGCGCCAGAGGCTTCTGATCGAGCATGCCCTCCGGCACCCGCAAACTCTGTATACGGTGAGCAGCCATGAAAACTCCAATGGCATCGTGAAGGCAACCGCTCGCGCCGATCTAGAGGGTCTCGCGAAAAAGCGGTTGCTCGTTACAGCAATGCGGGGAAGAGAGCGCGTCTACCAACTCGCGCCCGGCGTTCCTGCCCGGTTGGCCAGAAAGGGCCTGTGAGGCCGCCGCGTCGCCGCCCGTCCGGATGGAGCACCGGAGAATTCGTCGGATTCCGGCAAGTTCTGTGGCCGGATCGGGTAGATTATCCGCGGATGCTGTTGTGGCGCCGATCGTCGCCCGTCAAAGTCCCTGTCCACCGGAGTTCCCACGTGCGTGGAACCCTCAGATTCGCTTTCGGGCTTGCTGTTGTCACCGCGGGCTCCGCCCTCGCCGGCCCCCTGGGCTCTGGATTCGTCGGCGGCAACCTCCGGGCTGCTGGCTTCCCCGACCCGCTGACGCAAAGTCCGAGCAACGTCGTCACGCTCAAATCCGGCTCCGGAGGTGGCTCGACCGGCGGCGGGTTCGCCGGCTTCGCCGGCAGCAGCGCCACGATCACCGACTCCGACGTTGACTCCACCGTCGCGCTCAGTGGACTCGCCGCGCACTTCAGCTTTGACGGTTACACCGCGGCGTACACCAGCCAGCCGCTGATGCTGGCGCTGACCAAGCCGACACGCTTCGCGATCACGGACAACTCCCGCACCAACGACGGGCCGCTGCGGATGGTGACGTTCGCGGGGATATCCGGCACGATCAGTGAGACCTCGCCCGGTGTCGGGACGCTCAGCGCGGGCACGTACAGCATCCGCTACGGCGTCGGCGGCGGCACGGTGAATCAGTTCGGGCCGACGGTGCTCAGCGAGTGGTACGGCGACTTCGCCGACGGCCAGGCCAACGGGTCGAACCTTGATTGGAGCCTGAAGCTCACGCCGGTGTTGCCCACGTTTTCGGCGGGGACCTTCGCGCCGAGCTCTGAGTACTACGTGCAGGGCCAGTCGTTCGCGCCCGCGGCGTTCGGGAATGTGTGGACGCCGCCGAATCCGACGTCGACGCCTCAACTGGTGCGGCTGACGACCTTCAGCATCGCGTACAACCTTGCGAACAGCACCCCGTTCGACACGATCTCCATCTTCGATGCCCCGCCCACGCCCGAGGACGCCGCGAGCGGAAACGGCAGCCGCGCGACGGGCACGCACATCGGCGGCGGTGTCTACGCGTTCGTAAACGCCGTGCTCGACTTCAACACCAAGTACTACGCGGTGCTGCCCGGGGCGGCGAACATCTACGACGGCGGCGGCGATCCGTATCCGGGCGGCGTGGACATGTTCATCCGCTCGGATCTCAACCCGGTGGTGATCGGCGAGGGCTTCGGCACGTTCGATCTCGGGTTCGAGGCCGCGTTCGAGTATGTCAGCGGTTGCCCCGCCGACATCAACAACGACGGCTTGGTGGACGATTCAGATTTTCAGCTCTTCGCCTCGGCGTACAACACACTCGAGTGCATGGATCCGTCCATGCCCGCGGGCTGCCCGTCGAACCTGAACGCCGATCTCTTCGTGGACGACGCGGACTTTTCGATGTTTGCGATCGCGTACGACACGCTGATCTGCCCGTAACGTGCCACGAGACTGCATCCAAAGGTCGAACGCGGCCCAAGCGGCACTCGACCAACAATCCACCGCTGTGGCGTTCCTTGCCGCGGCGGGAGAGGAGTGGTCGCATGAAACTCGTTTCGTTGTTCGCACTGTGCGTTTTGCCGGCGTCGTCGGTCGTCGCTGCACCGGTTGCCGCCACGCTTACGTCCGGGTCGGTGACTGGCGCCGGCTTCCCCGAGCCGCTGGTGCAGCAGTCGAAGGTCAGCACGACCAGCAAGCGCTCCGGCGGCGGCTCGACTGGCGGCGGGTTCGGCGGCACGGCTTCGGCGTCGCTGGACGTTGGCAACTCCGGCGGCGCGACCAACATCTCGCTGACCGGATCGGCCACCCACACCAACGAGTTCGGATACACCGCGGCGTACACCGACGCCGCAGTGGTGCTGACACTCACCGAAGCCGCAACCTACTCGATCACCAACCTCAGCACGACCAAGGTCAACAACGTGTCGACGGCGTTCAACCCGGTCACGCTTGAATCGGCGACTGGATTCATCAACACGTTCAGCGCCACGCGAGGCGAACTCTCGCCGGGAACCTACCGCTTGCGTTTCGGCGTCGCCGCGGCTCAACCGTTTACGTTTTCGTTCAGCCTGGTTTCGACGTGGTACAACCAGTTCAACACGACGGGCTGCAAGGACACGAGCGTGAACTGGACGCTTGCGCTCCGCAAGCCCTGCCACGGCGATCTCAACTTTGACACGCTCGTGGACGACGCCGACTTCCAGTCGTTTGCGCTCGCCTACGACATCCTCGGCTGCGCCCAGCCGGGGATGCCCGAGGGTTGTCCCGCGGACTTCAACAATGACGGCGTGGTCGACGACTTTGACTTTCAGATGTTCGTCGTGTCGTACAACGAATTGATCTGCCCGTGACCGTCGGTGCGGCATGACACGTGCTGGATCCGTTGACGCCTACTTGACGTCAACGTTCTTCTTCCACTCTGCGGCCTGCGCGGCATCCCCGCGCCGCCCGTAGAACGCGACGACCTTCTCCGCCCGGGCCGCCGCGAGTTCTGACTCCTTCGCGTCCGCGGCATCCTGATACGCCCGCTTCAGCAACTCCTCGGCCTTCTCGAATCGCTTTGCCTCTTCGAGACACGAGACGAGGAAGTCGGTGATGCGCAGAGTGTCGCCGAAGGTCGTGCCGCGGACGCTCCGGGTTCCTTCCAGCCCGAGCAGGAGCACATCGATCGCTTTCTCGACGTTGCCCGCCAGCTTGAGCGCGGCCCCGTAACGTGCGGTGGTCTCGATGGTGCGCCAGTGCGAGAAGCCGAGGGTGTTGCGCTGGAGCTCGATCAGCCTTGGATACTGCAGGATGGCTTCGTCGGCCTTGCCGCTCTCGGAAAGCAGGCCGCACTCTTCGGAGAGCGTGGCCAGTGTCTGCGGGTGGGCCTCGCCGAGCGCGGCCCGGGTGTCGGTCGTGACGCCGCGGCGTTCTTCGAGTGTCTTGGCGAAGAGTGCGGCGGCCGCGTCCTTGTCCGTCGCCCGCTGCGCCCGAGCCTCGAGCAAGCCCACGAGGTTCAGGTTGTGGCGAGTGATGAGCACATCAATGTCTTTGTCCCCGAGCAGCTTCCGGCGGCGTGCCAGCACATCGTCGTAGACCTTGCGTGCCTCGGGCAAGTCGCGTGCCGCCTTGAGCGAGCCGCCGAGCTGGTTCTGCATGTCGAGGGTCTTGCGATCGTCCGGGCCGTACGCCTTGAGGGCCGCGTCGAAGCGATCGCGTGCCAGCTTCACCGCGGCCTCGGCCGACGCGCCGGACTGCACGCGGTAGTTTGCCTCGGTCAGCTTGGCACCGACTTCGGCACGGAAGGCGTCGTCGAGTCCGTCGGCCCGCGCCTTCAGCGCCCGCTCGAGTAGCGGCGTCGCGGCTTCGGGCGCACCCAGTGCGACATACGCCGCGCCGAGCGTGTAGGCCAAGCGAGCCTCGACCGCCGTCTTGTCCGCGAAGCGTTTCGGGAGCGACTCCGCCGCGGGACCGACCAAGTCGATCACCTTGGTGTCGATACCGCCGACCTCGGGGTCCACGGAGAGCAACAGGTCGTCGTTCAGGAACCGGTTCACTTCCTCGGCGATCTGCTTCTGGGTCTGCGCCTCAACCCGCGCGCGGTTCTCGGCGATCGCGAAGCGGACGCTCACCACGGTCGCGACGCCCAGCACGGCTGCCGCGAAGACCGCAACGCCGACGCCGACGCGGTGCTTGCTAACGAACTTGCGAGCGCGGTACGCTCGTGATTCCGGACCCGCCATCAGCGGGAGGTCGTTGAGGTAGTTGCGGATGTCGGCGGCCATCTCCGACGGCGTGCCATAGCGTCGGTCTCGCTCCTTGCGCATGGCCTTCAGCGGAATCCACTCAAGCTCCGAGCGAAGCGCTCGCGTCAGCTCGTCCAGCCGCAGGCCTCGCTGCTCGGCCATGGACTGTGCGGTCCTGGTGTCACCACCGCTCGCGATCGTTCCCAGCCGCGTGCTCGGATTCGGCGGTTCCACCTCGCGGATGATCCGTCGAATCTCGTCGTACCCCTTGCTGCGAAGCGTGCGCGGATCAAACGGCAAGACACCGGTCAACAGCTCGTAGAGCATGACACCGAGCGAATACACGTCCGTTCGCGTGTCGATGTCGAGCCCGCCGACATCCGCCTGTTCCGGCGACATGTACTCGGGCGTGCCGACGATCTGGCCCAACTGCGTGAAGAGCGTCTTGTCGGTCAGCGTGTGGCTGATGGCCTTGGCGATGCCGAAGTCGATCACCTTCGGAAGCGAGGTCTTCTTGCCCTGTCCGCTATCTACTTCTGTGACCAATACGTTGCTGGGCTTGAGGTCGCGATGAATCAACCCTTTCGCGTGTGCGTGCTGCACGGCATCGAGCACGGGAAGGAACAGTTCGAGCCGCTGCCGAAGCGACAGACGGTTGCGATCGCAGTACGCGGTGATCGGCTCGCCTCGCACGTACTCCATCACGAAGTACGGCCGGCCCGTCGGTGTGGCGCCGGCATCGAGCACCCGGGCAATGCTCGGGTGATCCATCACCGCCAGCGCCTGACGCTCCTGCTCAAACCGGGCCACGACCTCGCGGCTGTCCATGCCCGGCTTGATGACCTTGAGCGCGACGCGCTGGACCATCGGCTCGCGTCGCTCGGCGAGCCAGACGACGCCGAAGCCACCCTCGCCCAAGACGTTGAGCAGCTTGAAGGGCCCGATCTCATCGCCGGGACGCTCGCCGAGCGCGACGCCCGGCGGCAGGCGTGGCGGTGCACCAGACCCCGCCCGCGTCGCGGCCGAGCCGATCGATGCCGTCGGTGAATCCGCCGCCGTACCGGATCGCTGCTGGCCCGTGTCGGCACCACCGGTGGGCGTGTCGTCCTGAGGCGTCGGCATTCCGGAGCCTATGCCCTCGGCGAGATTGTCGCATTATTCTGAAACAATCGTTTCACTTAAGCCGAATCGTGGCTTATTCTAAACAAATGTTTCACTTGGAGAAGCCGTGACGATGCCCACCGACCAGCCCGGCGACGGGAATAGGCCAAAGCCTCAAGATGGGCCACGCCGAGCACGCCAAAGCGGCGTCGACAAGCGTCGACGCCTGCTCGACGCGGCGATCGAGTTCTTCGCGCGCGATGGATTTGAGGGGGCGTCGGTTCGTGAGATCTGCACGCGGGCGCGAGCCAATGTCGCCGCCGTCAAGTACTACTTCGGGGACAAGGCCGGGCTGTATCGGGCGTCGCTCGACGCGGCGGCGGAGGCGTTGCTTTCGGATCGGCCGCCCCCTGTGCCGCCGGCGGGCGCCGACCCACGCACGGCGCTGCGGCTGATGATCCGCTGGGCGGTGGAGTTCACGGTGGCGGGCGGCCCGCGGCGGGTGGCGCTGACGCGGATCATCCTCCGTGAGCTGCGCGAGCCAACACCGGTCTTTGAGGAGCTGCTCGCCACGCGGGGTGCGCCGATGCTGGCCGAGGTGCGTGAAATCGTGCTGGCGCTGGCCAGAGGATCGCTCTCGATGCCGGCGGCCGAGCGGCTGGCGCTCTGTGTGATTGTCTGCGCGACGCAGTACGAGCACAGCATCGAGCTTCTGACGCGGCTGGGCTATCCGCCGCCCAAGACCGCCGAGGAGCTCGATCTGCTCGCCGAGGTGATCTCGGGCATGGCCATCGCGTATGTCGATGCGCGGCGGGGAGGTGACGCGTGATCCTGTTTGCGCTTCGGATGCTGATCGGGTCGCGGATCAAGTTCTTCGGCATCGTTGCCGGCGTGCTGTTCACGTCGTTCCTGTGCACGCACTTTCAGGCGATCGTGTGCGGCCTGATGACCCGCACGTTTGCGATGATCAGCGACACCAACGTCGCCGACGTCTGGGTGATGGACCCGGCGGTTGAGTACATCGATGAAGTGGCCAACCTGCCGGGGCCGGCGATCGATCGGGTGCGTTCGGTGCCGGGGGTGGAGTGGGCGGCGCGGCTGTATTACGGCTCGCTGCGGGCGCGGCTGCCCGGAGGGCGGTTCCGATCGGTGCAGGTGATTGGCGTCGAGGACGCGACGTTGGTCGGCCTGCCACTGCGGATCACCAAGGGCCGGGCCGAGGACCTGCGGCGTCCGGACGCGGTGCTGATCGACGAGTATTCGTGCCGCAGTCTCATGCGGGCGACGATCGACCCGCCGGCGGTGCAGCGCGGCGCGATCGACCTTTACGCGCCGTCGCGGCCGCTGGATGTCGGGGACGAGCTGACAGTGAACGATCATCGGGTGGTCATTGTGGGCAAGGCGGACATCCTGCCGCGGTTTCTGACCAAGGGGACGTTTTTCACGACGTACTCGCGTGCGGTGCGGATGGCGCCGCCGGAGCGGAACCAGCTCTCATTCGTCTTGGTCCGAGGGATGCGGGGGCAGAACCCCGACGAGCTCGCGGCACGCATTGAGGCATCGACGGGGCTCAAGGCCCTCTCGGCGCGGAGCTTTGCGACGGCGACGGTGTGGTACTTCATCAAGAACACCGACGTGGTCGGCCAGGTGATGATCATGACGTTGATCGCGGTGCTCGTCGGCACGTGCATCACCGGGATCTTGCTCTACATGTTCACGGCGGAGAATCTGCGCTTCTATGGCATGCTCATGGCTGTCGGGGCCACCAACGCCACGATCCTGGGCATGGTGATTGCGCAGACGCTGACGGCGGCGACGCTGGGGTACTTCCTGGGTGTTGGTGCGTCGGCGGTGCTGGGTCGGGTCATGGAGCTGGGCCATCTGCCGTACCGGCTGCTCTGGCCGAGCCTGTTCATCACCGGGGCTTTCGTGCTGCTGGTCAGCGTGATCTCGTCGATCTTCAGCGTGCGGCAGGCGCTGCGGCTTGAGCCGGGCGTCGTCTTTCGATCGACGTGATCGGGTACAGTCGCGGCACCATGGTCGCGCCGCTTGTCAGTTCCAATCTCTGTGCCGTGCGGGTCCCCCACGGCTTCTCGACCCGGGCCGGGGGCGTGTCGGTCGCCACTCCGGCGGCGGACTTTGCATCGCTGAACTTCGGCAACCCGGGCGACCTGGTCGAGCACCGCGATGCGCCGGCGAACATTGCGCGGAACTTCGAGTTGATGGCGGAGGCGATTCGCGCTGTGGGCCGCGAGATCGTGCAGGTGCATCAGGTGCACGGGGCGGCGGTGCATGTCGTCCGCCGCGGCATGGCTTCGCACGCGACGGCTCAGGACACCAGGGCGGATGCGATCGTCACCGACGATCCGAAGCGTCTGTTGGCGGTGCGGGTCGCCGACTGCTGTCCGATCCTGCTCGCGAGTGCCGATGGACGCATCGTTGCGGCGGTGCACGCGGGCTGGCGCGGCGTGGTGTGTGCCAGCGCATGTGCGACGGTTCCGGGGACACCCGCGAGCCGCGGCGTACTCGGGCCGACGGTGGATGCGATGCAAGCGCTCGGCGCTCGGGGCATCCGGGCCGTGATCGGACCGTGCATTTCGTTCGATCACTTCGAGGTCGGCCCAGAGGTTCTGGAGGAGTTTCGCGCGGTCTTCGGCGTCGATGCGCAGCGGCACGGCTTGATCCGTGCCGCGACGCCGGGCGACGTCGGAGGCAAAGGTTTCGTGAACCTGCAGGCGTGTGTGCGCGAGCAGCTTTGCGTGCTGGGCGTTGAACCGATTGACACGATCGCCCGCTGCACGGTCGCCGAGCCCGAGCTGTTCTTCAGCCACCGGCGCGACAAGGGACGCACCGGGCGGATGGTGGGCATCATCGGTCCCGCGGCGGGATAAGGCTGGAGTTCGAGCCTTCCGAAATGAAAACCCCGAGGCTTTGGCCTCGGGGCGTGAAGGCGATGCACAGACGTCGCGAGCGCGTTAGCTGCCGACCGACGTGCGGATCACGTGGATCCAGGAGAAGACGGTGTTGAAGACGACGTCGATCACGAACAGGATGCCGGCGATCATGAAGAACGCGACGATGACGACCTGGGTGATACCGGTGACCTCGCGACGGGTCGACCAGTTGACCTTCTTCATTTCCGCGTCGGTTGCGATCAGGAAGTCGACGGTCCGCGGCTTGAGCCCGACCTGCCAGAAGACGTAGATCGCGCCGAGCACGAGGACGAGGCCGGCGCCGGCGGCCTGCAGATAGACGGGCTGGAAAATCGGGATGCCGACTGCGCGGCCTTCGAGGACGCCGACGACCGGGGAGGCACCGCCCGCGACGCGGATGGCGGCCGTCTCGGACGCAACGTGCTTGTCTGACATGACGACGGAATCGACGATCGCGTCATGGCCGCTGGTGGAGGTCTTCCACTCGATGATGGCGGCGTCGCCGATCTTGGTGAATTCGCCCTCGCGGATGCCCTTGGCGAGCAGTTCGACGGCCTTGCCGGTGCCGCCGGGGAAGGCTCCGTTCACGCTCGTGTCGCGCACGGACATCGACCACTTGGGGGTGGGGATCTTGACGACGCCGAGCTGGGTCCAGATCCAACCAGCGCCGGCGACGATGAGAAGCGCGGCGAGGGTGGCGGTCATGAGGCGCACCCAGAAGCCCTGGCCGGGCTTGTAGATGGGCGAGGAGCCATCTTCAGAATCACGGCGGGAGGGACTTGAACCCGCAACCTGCGGATTTGGAATCCGCTGCTCTACCAGTTGAGCTACCGCCGTACTGCCCGGCACGTCGCCGTTGCGAGCGCCGGAGAAATTGTCAGAATTGGTCGCCACGGAGTTCCCGGGGAAAGCGAAACACGAACAGCGAAAAGCAACAGCCGAACCGTACCGCGCACCCGCCTTGGACGCCCGCCGAGCCCGAAGGGTTCGGACCGATGCCCAATGGCCGATGCCCGATGTCTCTGCCTTACTTGCGCTTCACCTTGTGGATCGTGTGCTTGCGCAGACGGGGCGAGTACTTCTTGAGGCCCTCTTTGAGGCCCTCGGGCATGCCGCCCTTGGTGTTGACGCTGCTGCGGTAGTTGAGATCGCCGGTCTCCGTGCACTGGAGCCACAGGAACTCGCGACCCATCGACTTCTTCTTCGCCATGACTTCTTCGCCTTTCTTTCAGACAAGCCGTGCCGCGGGTGTTGCTCCCGCGGCACAGGGGAAATGCTAGGTTGCATCCTGTCACTAGTGCCTCTTGCCTAGTGCCAAGTGCCTTTCTTACTCGATGATCTCGGTGACCGCGCCCGAGCCGATGGTCTTGCCACCTTCACGGACGGCGAAGCGGACGCCCTTCTCCATGGCGACCGGCTTGCCCATGAGGTCGACCTCGACCTCGACGTTGTCGCCGGGCATGCACATCTCGGCGCCACCGGCGAGCTTGACCGTGCCGGTCACGTCGGTGGTGCGGAAATAGAACTGCGGGCGGTAACCGGAGAAGAACGGGGTGTGGCGGCCGCCCTCTTCCTTGGTGAGGACGTAGACCTGGCCCTTGAACTTGGTGTGGGGCTTGATCGAGCCGGGCTTGCAGAGCACCTGGCCACGCTCGATGTCGGCCTTTTCAACGCCGCGGAGCAGGGCGCCGACGTTGTCGCCGGCCTGGCCGCTGTCGAGGGTCTTGTTGAACATCTCGACGCCGGTAACGACGCAGCTCTTGGTGTCGGAGCGGAGGCCGACGATCTCGACGGTCTCGCCGACCTTGATCATGCCGCGCTCGATACGACCGGTGGCGACGGTGCCGCGGCCCTTGATCGAGAAGACGTCTTCGACGCTCATGAGGAAGGGCTTGTCGACTTCGCGGGTCGGGTCCGGGATGAAGCTGTCGATGGCATCGAAGAGGTCATCGATGGGCTTGCAGGCCTTGTCGTCCTTGGGGTTCTCGACGGCGAGCTTGGACTGGCCGCGGATGACGGGGGTGGTGTCGCCCGGGAAGCCGTACTTCTTGAGGAGCTCGCGGACTTCGAGCTCGACGAGGTCGAGGAGCTCGGGGTCGTCAACGAGGTCGACCTTGTTGAGGAAGACGACGATGTGGGGCACGCCGACCTGACGGGCGAGCAGGACGTGCTCGCGGGTCTGGGGCATGGGCCCGTCGGCGGCGGAGACGACGAGGATGGCGCCGTCCATCTGAGCGGCGCCGGTGATCATGTTCTTGACGAAGTCGGCGTGGCCCGGGCAGTCGACGTGGGCGTAGTGACGCTTGGTCGTCTCGTACTCGGTGTGCGACGAGGCGATCGTCACGGTCTTGTTGGAGTCGCGGACGGTACCACCCTTGGTGATATCGGCGTACGACTTGATCTCGCCACCGAAGCGGGCGGCGGAGCGGGCCGAGAGGGCCGCGGTGAGGGTCGACTTGCCGTGGTCGATGTGACCGATGGTGCCGACGTTGACGTGTGGTTTCGTACGAGTAAAGACGCCCTTTGCCATGACCAGATCTCCACCCACGGCGGCACGCGTGACGCGTGTTCCGTGGACATCCGCCGCTGTGCTCACGCCGCCGTTGTCGAACACTCTCCAGCCAAGGCCCTGAGCCGAGGCGAGCGTCAGACGGCGCACAACACACCGACGATCAAACCGTCCCGCGTCGACCGGCGTTCTCGCGAACGACGATCTCCCAATGACGCGATCGGTACGAATCCGTTGCAGGCCCGTTGAGGCCGGGGACAGACGAGAGGGTTGAGGGATGAGGACTTAGGACTTCGTTGAGCCAGCCGCTCCGGAACTCAGTCCCAAAAACTCAGACCTGATCCCTTCCCTCAAAGCCACCAAAGGGACTTGAACCCTTGACCTCTCCCTTACCAAGGGAGTGCTCTACCACTGAGCTACGGTGGCACACGAATCGACGCGTCGGCACCGACATCGCCAGCCCTTGCGAGCCACCGATGTCGCTTCCGTCGCGCCCCGACTCCGACCCAAAGGCCGGAACCGAGGGGACAATGATAGCCCGTGGCCCGGACGGCGGCGACTCCATCAAGCTGGCTTGATACCAAACAGAATCCGTTCTTCTGGATTCGTCGCGGTCGTGGGACCATGATCGATGCCCCCAGTCCGTCCGGAGCAGCATTTTCTTGACCCCTCGCCGCCGCTATCTCGCGCTGGTCGCGCTCTCTTTTGTCGCCTTCATCAGCCTGGGCCTGCCCGATGGCGTGCTGGGCGTCGCCTGGCCGTCGATACGGGCCACCTTTTCCATCCCGGTCAGCCGCCTCGGCGTGCTGCTGATCTTCGGGACTGCTGGGTACCTCGTCGTGAGCTCGCTGACCGGGCCGATCATGCGGCGGATCGGGATCGGGAAGCTGCTATGCGGCAGCACGGCCCTCGCGGGCAGCGGCCTGCTCCTCTTCGCGGTCGCTCCGGCATGGTGGTGGCTGCCGATCGGTGCGTTTGTCGGCGGGCTGGGTGCCGGCGGCATCGACGCGGGACTGAACACGTTTGCTTCGGAGCGGTTCAGCGCCCGCATCGTGTCGTGGCTGCACGCGTGCTGGGGCATCGGCGCGACGCTCGGGCCGCTGCTTGTGACCGGCGTCTTGATGCTGGAGCTGTCGTGGCGGGTCGGGTATGCGATTGTCGCGGGCGTGATGGGGCTGCTCGCGCTGCTCTTTGCGTACACGCTGACGTTGTGGACGGTGCACGCGGGCGGCGAGCACGAGAACATCGCGCGGTCGCCGCTGGCGGCGACGCTGCGACGGCCGCTGGCGTGGGCGCATGTCGGGGTCTTCTGGACGTACTGCGGCGTCGAATCGAGCGCCGGGCAGCTGGCGTACACGCTGCTGGTGGAAGGTCGCGGCGTGCGGCCGGAGATCGCCGGTCCGGTGGTCGGCGGCTATTGGGCGGCGCTCACGATCGGGCGGGTGATCTTCGGACACTCCGCGGCCCACTGGTCGCGCGATGCGATTCTGCGGATCGGCACATTCGGCGCGCCGATCGGCATCGTGCTGCTGTGGTGGCATCCGTCGGAGTTTGTTTCGTTCGCGGGGCTTTGGATTCTCGGGTTTGCGCTGGCGCCGATCTTTCCGATGATGATCTCGGCGACACCGGAGCGGCTGGGGCGCGAGCACGGAGCCAACGCCGTGGGCATGCAGATGGCCGCGGCGAGCCTGGGCGTCGCGGTGCTGCCCGGGCTGGCGGCGATGTTGATGCGTTCGTATGGGCACGAATCGCTGCCGGTGTTTCTGCTGGTGCTTGCGGTGGCGATTCTGGTGCTGCAGGAGACGGCTGTGCGGCTGACGCCGCGGGCGGCGGTGTGATCGCGTCGCGACATCGCACCAGCGGCGGGAGCGGGACGGTGGAGGCGGGGGCGCGACAGACGCTCCACTAGAATCATGCACGAGTCGCCGCATCGCTTCGCCGCGACCGAGCCGACTCGAACGCGCCGTGTTCATCAACCCGAGTCGTCCCGTGCAAAAGCGCCAGCTCACCCCGGAACGGATGGACGACCCGGACCTTGATCCGGCCCTGCTGCAACCCGCATTGAATGGTCTGCGGCGGCTCAACACCCTGTCGTTCGCTCATCCTCTTTTGTGGAGCGTGCTGCGCGCGGAGGCCCGTGCGGTGCAGCGTCCGATTCGGGTGCTCGACCTCGCCTGCGCCAGCGGCGACTTTGTCCTCGATGCCGCTGCCCGAGCCGCGAAACAGGGAATCGTCCTTGATCTGCATGGCTGCGACATCAACCCCGCCTCGATCGAGCTGGCGCGGCTTCGAGCGGCATCCCAGTCGTGTCGCTGCACGTTCTTCGTCCAAGATGCGATCCAATCACCGATCCCCGGCGAATACGACATCGTGACCGCGAGCCTCTTTCACCATCACCTCACCGAAGAGCACGCGGTGCTCGTGCTGCGCCGCATGGCGGCGGCGGCGAAGGGCCTTTTAGTCGTGAACGACCTGGTGCGATCGCGACTGAACCTTGCGATCGTCACGCTTGCCTCGCGGCTGGTGACGCGCAGCCCGGTGGTGCACACGGACGCTGTGCTCTCGGTGCGGGCGGCGTTCACCGAGCCGGAACTGCTCGCGCTCGCGGAACAGGCGGGCATGCCCCACGCATCGCTCCGGCGCGGAGGCTTCGGCCGCACCATGCTGGTTTGGCGGAGGCCCGCATGAGTGCCGCACCGTCCGTCGAGAGCGAGGGGCCACCACCTGCGCCGCTGACGTCGGTGGGCGAGCAGCGTTGGGATCTGCTGGTTGTCGGTGCGGGACCCGCGGGTTCGGCGGCGGCGTGTCGCGCGGCGACGCTGGGGCTTCGTACCTTGCTTGTCGATCGCGCTGCGTTTCCGCGGGCCAAGGTCTGCGGCGGGTGTCTCTCGCCCTTGGGGCTCGCCGCGGTGGATTCGCTCGGGCTCGGTTCTGACGTGCGGAACCTGAGCGTTGCACTCCGCACGCTCTCGCTGACGGCCCGCGGGCAGACGTCGCACCTGCCGCTCCGCGGCGGGGTTGCCATTTCGCGCGAATCGCTCGACACGATGTTGCTGCATCGAGCGGCACATTGCGGCGCCGTCGTGCTCGAATCAACGGTGGCGACACTCGCCGAGAACGACCGGTCCCATGCGGTCGCGCTGCTCCGGCGCGGGGGCGAAGAGGCGCGGGTCCGGGCCGCGCGTGTGGTGGTGGCGGATGGACTCAGTGGTTCGTTCCTTCCCAAGGACGGGAGATGGGCTCCGGAGATCACGCCGCGATCGCGCATCGGCCTTGGTGCACGGCTTGAAGATGGTCTTGCGCGTCGGACGCTCCGTGATGGTGTGATCTCCATGCACTGCGCCCGGAGCGGCTACGTCGGCATGGTGCGACTCGGCGACGGCACGATCGATCTGGCCGCGGCGATTGATCCCGATGCCCTGCGCGTGGCCGAGAGCCCTGCGGACGCGGTCAACGCGCTGCTGCGGGAAGCCGACGCCGACGTGGAGTCCATTGAGGTCGGCACGGTCTTCCGGGGCACGGGCCTGCTGACACGGCGCCGTCGCGCCGAGGACGGTGCGGTCTTGGTCGCGGGAGACGCCGCGAGTTACGTGGAGCCGTTCACGGGCGAGGGGATGTCGTGGGCGCTCACGTCGGGCATCGCTGCGGCGGAACTCGTGGCCTGTGGCGGGGCGGCCGGCGCGTGGGCGCGTCAGTCCGGCGCGATGCTTGCCCGTCGGCAGCGCGGCTGCCGCATTGTCTCGATTGCGCTTCGCTCGCCGCGGCTGGTGGCGTTGGCGTGCCGCACGCTGGCGTTCTGGCCGTCGATCGCGCCGATGGTGCAGCGCGCGTTCGCGGGCCCGTGGGGGCGCGGCCCTGACACCTCGCTGCTTTCGCGCGGAGCGCCGACATGAGCACGTCCCGGGTCGGCATCCTGGGCCTTGGGTGCGCGGCGCCGACGCTCCGCCGCTCGCAGGAGGATGCGTTGGCACTCGCGCTCTCGATCGCCCCGCCGCGCACGGACGACGATCGCCGGCGTGTCGAGGCGATTTACCGCAAGTGTGGCGTCGAATCCCGCGGCGTTGCCGCTGGCGACGATGAGGCTGATCCGCTCGCGCTCTTTTTCCCCGCGACCGCCGATGACCCGCACGGCCCCACCACCGCGGAGCGCCTGCACGCGTACGCGCGCCGGGCCCCGCCGCTGGCGCGCCGATCCGCCGCGGCTGCCCTCGCGGATGCGGGCGTGGCCGCATCTGCCATCACGCACTTGGTCACCGCGACCTGCACGGGCTTTGGCGCTCCGGGCTGGGACATCGATCTCGCTGGTGCCCTCGGGCTGTCGGCGTCGGTGCATCGGATCAACGTCGGGTTCATGGGTTGCCACGCGGCGCTCAATGCGCTGCGAGCGGCGCAGTCGATCGCCGCGGCCGACCCCAAGGCCCGCGTGCTGGTCTGTTGCACGGAGATTTGCTCGATCCACTTCAAGTACCAGGCGCGTCCGGATCAGATCGTGGCGAACGCGCTCTTTGCTGACGGCTCGGCCTCGTGTGTTGTCGCGGCGTCGGAGGCGGGTGTCTGCACGCTGGGACCTTCCGCATCGAATCTCTTTCCGGCCTCGGCGGACCAGATGTCGTGGTCGATCGGCGATCACGGCTTCGAGATGACGCTGGCTCATGAACTGCCCACCACAGTGCGTGATCAGGCCGGGGCGTGGCTTGCCCGGTGGCTGGGGGAGCACGCGATGACGACCGATGACGTCCGCCACTGGGCGGTGCACCCGGGCGGGCCGCGCATACTGACCGCGGTGGCCGAGGCGGCGGCGCTACCGCGCGAGGCCCTGGCTTGGTCCCGCGCGGTGCTGGCGGAGCACGGCAACATGTCGAGCCCGACGGTGCTGTTCATCCTCGACCGCCTAAGACAAAACGGCAGGCTCGATGAGCCTGCCGTGCTGCTGAGTTTCGGCCCGGGTATCACCGCCGAGGCGATGCTGCTGCGGTAGCGTCAGAACACGAACCGCAATCCGACGCTCACCTGAAGCTGCGTGGCGGGACGATCGCGGACGTCTTTGACGATCGGGAAGCCGACGCTGAACTCGGCGGCGAAGCGTTGGGCTTCGTAGAGAAGACCGGGAGCGAGCAGGATCTCATTGTCGCCGCTGGTTTCGTACTGGCCGTTGAGTTCGAGCGAGGCGTACCACGCGCTGGAGGAGTTCTCGGCTGTGAACTCGGCGGGGAAGACGCGGTACATGAGCGAGGTGTCGTAGCGGAGGTAGTCGGCCGCACTGGGGGCGCCCGGGGCGATCCATTTCCATGAATCCGCGCCGGTGGTGACGGTGTAGCGGAGCGACTGGGTGAGACCCCAGCGGCCGCGGATAAGCATGACGCTGGCGCCGATGAAGGGATCGACGGACTGGGGCGCCACAGTGTCGTCGCCGCTGGGGAGCATCGCTCCGCCGTAGACCACGGCGCGAACGGTGTCGAGCGCGGAGGTGTCGCTGCGGTAGACGCGGAACTTGAAGAGCGCCTCGATCTGGCCGATCGACGCGGCGAGGTTGCGGGACGCGGGGAAGGTCTGCTCCTGAACCACGGCGGGCACCTTGAGCGAGAGGGACCAGTCCTTGGCGACGCCGTACTGGAGCGTGACGCCGGCTTCGGCGCGGGTGACGCCCTGGACCGAGGAGGCGGGATCGCGTGAGACGCCGTAGCGCCAGAGCCGGAACTGGGGCTTGAGGTACAGCGTGCCGACGCCGGGCTGGGTGGCGGACTCGGTGTTGATGGCTTCCTGGGCGAGGGCGGGAGTTGCCGCGAGCGTGCAGGCGGCGGCCCCGATCGCCACGATCATCCGACGAAGGTGCCAACTGGAACGCCGTCCCGACAGAATTGCGGTGTGCATGTCGGGCTCCTCAGCGTTCGATCTTGACGAGGGTGACACCCGCCTGATCGGCGGCCGCGGCGATCTGCTTGGGTGCGGGGCGCTGATCGCCGACGATGGCGGCGGTGACGATGCCGGTCTTCAGATCGACCTTGATGTTCTCGATCCCCGGCAGATCGCCGAGCTGCTGGTCGATGTTGGTGGCGCACAGGGGGCAGGACAGGCCGTTCATGTAGAACTTCACTGGCCCGGCGGCCAGAGGCTCGGCGCTGGCGACCAGCTGCGACTCCTCGGCGGTCGCGGTATATGTGGTGTCCTGTCCGTCCGACGATGCGCCTGTCGAGGCACAACCCGCGAGCCACGCTCCAAGAACCACGACCGAAGCGCCGACGACGGCGCGGCAAGAATTCGTACGCATGATGTCCTTTCTTCCCCGTGCCTCGGCACGGGTGATGCACTGCAGAATTGCTCCCGCACGGATCGCCCGGCGGTGTTCTGGGTGCTGTTTGTCTCTGAGATGGAACTGAGGAATGAATCCTGTTCGCGCTGCGCGCACCGTCGGCGCGGGTGTGGCTAGGTCCGCCAGACGCACAGCCGGGCCTGCAGGCGCACGTGCGGCTGAGCCGCCGAACGCTCTTTGCCTGCGACATCCCGCGGCGCATCAACCCGTGCCAAGGTCAGGCGCACCGGCTCGAGCGACGGTGCCATTGGCACGGGGCGAGCCTCGCATGTCGCGCGCAGCGGCACAGGCAGAGGGTCCTGCTCTGGCGACTCGGCGACGCACTCGCAGTGCCCGAGCAACTGGATACACATGCAGTCCGTGCCGCAGGGATCGGCGACGGGCGCGGCGACGCTGACGGGTCGCAGCCACGACAACGCCAGCAGCATGAGAACCAGAAAGCGGTGCACGGGGTGAATGTATCAGAAAGGAGCGGGACGACTCAGGGCGATACCTGGGCCCTTTGCCATGGCAGCCATCGCGCACCGGGCGCGGACGCCCCGGCTCGCGGGGAGTCGGCGGGGTCTGTTCGGTTCACTGCGCCAGCCGCGTCCGCACGTTGTCGAGCACGTTCATGTAATTGATGTACGAGTCATAGGGGGAGTCGTAGGGGTTGAAGTACTTGTGCACGTCGCCGTCGGCGAAGTACTTGGTGCACATGTAGTAGAAGTGATCGCTGGTGGTCAGGCGGCGCCAGTCGGCGAGCAAGTGGGCCGCGGCTTCGAGGCGGCGGGTGGTGGGCGCGTTCGGACCGGCGCCCTTGGCTTCCTTGGCCAGCCTGGCGACCTTGTCCTTGAGCGGTTTCTCGAGCTTGAAGACCTCGTCGAGGGCGTTGGCCTGCATGGCGTTGCCGTTCCATGCGGAGAGATCCCGTTCGGTATCGGCCCAGCTCGAGCACTGCGGCACGTCGAACTCACCCGCGGGGGCGTGTTGTGTCAGCGCCTCTGTCGGCGTCAGAAAACGGCCGCCGCCGGCGAGGACTTTCTCCGGAAGCGCGGCGAGGAACCCGAAGATGCCGGTGTCCACCCACTGGTGCTCACCGAAGGTCTCGTAGTCCATGAAGAGGTTGCACACCGAGCCGTCGAGGGCGTTGATCCAGCCGGCGAACTTCTCTGGTGTGAGGGGCCACTCGCCCCAGCCGCGGTTGCTGAAGCGGAACGCGATGTCGTCGCTGAAGCGGTAGTTCTTGAGCAGCAGCCCGAGGGGCTTGTCGTCGCGACCGAGCAGGTCGTGGCCATCGTGCTTCGGTGGCTTGTAGACGACCGTTGGCTTGCGATAGCCCAGGTGCGTGTCGGTGCCCTCGCAGAGGGCGCCCAGCCAGCGGCGCCGGCCCGCGGCGTCGGTCATCAGCGAGAGTTCGTAGGCCAGGGCGTTGGAATAGATCAGTTCGGTGTTGCGGAAGACCGTCGGCGTCTGTCCGAAGTGGTGCTGGATGCGGCGGGAATGCAGCTCGACCTGCTCGCGGAACTCCTCTCTCGAGTGCACGAACGCGAGCGAGTGGTGGTAGGTTTCGCCGAGGAACTCACAGCAACCGGTGCGGGAGAGCTCACGGAAGACGTCGAGCACTTCGGGGGCAAAGGCCTCGAACTGCTCGAGGGCGGTGCCGCTGATGGAATACGAGAGCTTCAGGGCTCCGTCGAACCGCTTCACGAGATCGAGCAGCAGCCGCGTCGCGGGCAGGTAGCAGCGGCTCGCGACCTTGCGGCAGATCTCGGCGTTCTTGCTGTCGTCAAAGTAGTTGGTGTCGGTATCAAAGACGCTGTAACGCCGCAGCCGGAAGGGCTGGTGAACCTGGAAGTAGAAGACGACGGAGGGCATCGGGGGCAGTGTATGGGATGTCGGATGTCGGGCGAATGGTACTTTGGTAGATTGAGACCATGGACGCCGATGCGATGAAATCTCGTACCCGAGCCTTCGCGCTTCGTGTCATCAAGCTCGTTGACTCACTTCCGCCAGGGCGAGTTTCCGAGGTGCTCGGAAAGCAATTGCTTCGTTCCGCAACTTCCGTCGGCGCAAACTATCGAGCCGCGCGACGCTCTCGCTCTCGGGCGGAGTTCGTCAGCAAGCTCGGCATCGTGGAGGAAGAGGTCGACGAATCGTCCTATCGGCTCGAACTGCTCGCCGACAGCGGCGTGGTTCGCGCGTCCAGGCTGGATGAACTACGAACCGAATGCGATGAGATTACTGCGATCGTCGTCGCGACAATCCGCTCCACAAAGGGCACGCGGAAGCAAGCCTAACGCCCATTCCAGCACATCCGACATCCCACATCCGAACTCCGACATCGTCATGTCCGCACGCTGGTGACCGCGGCGATCGCCAGCGGCAGCAGCACGAGGGCGGGAACGAAGACGCCGATCTGGGCCGGCAGTCCCGGGATCGCCGCGCTGGCGCCGAGAACGCCACCCATGACGCCGAGCACGGCGATCGGAGCGGCCTTGATCGACTCGAGCATCATGTTGGTGGGTTCGCGCCTCAGGAAGAACGGCGTGACCAGCAGCAGCGCCAGCATGTTGCACACCATCATGGCGATGCGTCCGAAGCGGACCCGCTGCAGTTCATCGACGCGCTGCTGGCGGGTCGCGGTGGCGGCACCCTGGGCCGGGTCTTCCTCGCCTGGGAGCGCAAGCCCGAGCCGCTCGGGGCGTTCGAGCATCTCGGTGATCTGTCTCCAGCTGAGGCTCTGGCTGTAGCCGCTGAATCGGGCGATCTTGATGGCGGTCGGGTCGAGATCGGTGACGACGCGATCGACTTTTTCCTTTGGCGCGGTCTGTGAGGTGCGCGACTCGGCGACGGCGTCGGTGAGGTCCCACCCGCCATCGCGCCAACGGGCCTCGCGGGCGTTGATGGTCCGGGTCGCGGGCCCGGTCGGACCGCGCTCGATGATGGTCAGGTCCTTCATCACCCCGGTCGCGGCGTCGAAACCTCGGGCGTAGAACAGCCGCCGCTGGCTGTCGGGCACGAGCCGCACCGGGAGCGAATCAAGCCTGCGCTGGCTGGCCTGCTCGCGGTCGCGCTGGATGAGGTCGGCGATGCGCGGAATGACATACTCGAAGTTGGCGGCCTGGATGAGCGTCATCAGGAGCGCCACCAAAACGAACGGCCTCATTACGCGGAAGAGGCTGACCCCGCCGGCGACGGCGGCCACGAATTCGCGGTAGCGCGAGAGCTGCGTGCAGGTGAACCCCATGGCGCCGATGACGATCAGGCCGATGAGGTAGTTCCCGAGCTGGAGGAGCTTGGGCCACCAGTAATCGAAGACCAGGAAGATCATCAGCAGGATTCGGCGGACCGCGCCGGCCTCGACCGAAACGATCGCGCCACCCGGGCCGACCTGCTGGGTTTTGCCGCGTGCCGCGGCGAGGTCCATGAACTCACCAAAGTTGAGCGACAGATCGATCGCGACGATGAAGCTAAACAGGATCGCGACGAGGATCGCGATGTTGAGCAGGAACTGACGGGCGATGTAGCGATCAAGCGTGGACACGAGGGCGGCATTGTAACGCGGCACGACTCCTCTTCCCGCGAGAGCGGGGAGATGACCGCTTCGCCGCTGGCGAAGCAGGTGTGGGGGATGCGTATCCGAACTCGACGGATGCGTGAGCGAGCGATCCGACGCACCCCACCCCACCCCACCCCGGCCTTGCTTCGCTCGGCCACCCCTCCCCGCGGCGCGGGGAGGGGAGTGTTCACACCGCCGCCGCGGTGCTGGCCCGCAGGCTCTCGACGCAGCGGATCACCAACGCCGCGGCGTCATCGATCTCTTGATTCGTCGTCCACTTTGACAAACTGAACCGCACCGAGCCGTGGGCGAGCTTGGGGTCGATCCCCATCGCGAGGAGCACCGGCGAAGGCTCGAGCGAACCCGACGCGCACGCGGCACCGGCGCTGGCGCAGAGACCACGCTCGGAGAGGGCAAGCAGGATCGCCTCAGCCTCGAGCTTCGGGAATGCGATGTTGCTGGTGTTCCAGAGCCGCGGGGCCCCGCCGCTGTTCACGACGGCGCCCGGAGCGGCGGCCAAGATCGTCCGCTCGAAGCGATCGCGCAGACCGCGGAGCTTTTCGCGTGCGTTCGCGTCAGCCAGCCACTGGCTCGCTTCTTCCGCCGCGGCGCCGGCGGCGAGGATGCCGGGCACGTTCTCCGTTCCACCGCGACGCCCGAGCTCCTGCGTCCCCGGAACCGGCGTCCGCAGCCGCGTGCCGCGGCGAACGTACAACGCGCCCGTGCCCTTGAGCCCGTGGAACTTGTGGGCCGAGATCGAGACCAGGTTGGCATCGAGGAACGCGGCATCCGGCCCGCTGGGCTCCACCCGCATCGGTTCCTTGCCGGCCCACTGCACGCAGTCGCAGTGGAAGACCGCGCCCGCGGTCTTGCACAGACGCGCGATGTCGTCCACCGGCTGGATCACGCCGGTCTCGTTGTTCGCCCACTGCACGCTCACGACCAGCGGCTTGTCATCGCTTGCCAGGGCTCGCGCGAGTGCGGCGACATCGACGACGCCGTTGATGTCGATGGGCAGCCAGAGCACCCGGGCCTCGCCGCGGGACTCCATGTCCTTGAGCACTTCACGACCGGCGGAGTGCTCGACGAGTGTCGAAGCCAGGAGCGGCGGACGCTCGCCCTTGGGAAATGCGGCCACCGCGCCGCGCAGGGCCAGATGCACCGACTCGGTGCCGCTCGAGGTGAAGACTACATCGCGCGGCTTGGACCCGATCAGGTTCGCCACTGCGGCGCGGGCCAACTCGACCTTGGCCCGCACACCCTGCCCGGCGCGGTGCACGCTCGACGGGTTCTGCCACGCCTCGCGCATGGCAGCCTCCGCCGCCGCGATCGCCGCGTCGCAGGGCTTGGTGGTGGCGTTGGAGTCGAGGTAGAGCATGGGGGAGGAAGTGGAGCAGTGGAGGAGTGGGGCAGTGGGGCAGAAGAGCCCTGAGAATCTGTAGCGCGGCCGACCACCGCCGCGTTCACGAGAACATCTCGCGTGCGGATAGCCGCAAAGCCTGCTTGCTGTTTGTTCGCATCGTGAGGCCCCACTGCCCCACTGCCCCACTGCCCCACTGCCCCACTGCCCCACTGCCCCACTGCCCCTAGGCCTTCTCCGCCGCTTTGCCGACGAGGATTCTGGCGACCACATCCTGGGGGTGGATGCCCTGGCTGTCGGCACCGTGATCGCCGTAGCCCATGGCCGCGACCACGCCGTAGCCCATGCCGATGTGGATCAAGAGCCACGCGATGACCTCCGCGCTGAAGCGGGTGGTCACACGGTGAGCGTCTTGGGCGAGCTTGATTTCCTTGGCAATGAACGCGTGCAGGTTGTCGAGGTGCTTCTTCACCGCGGCACCGATGTCTTTGTCATCGACCTCGGTGATCGCCTGCAGCAGCACCTTGTAGTCGTCACGCCCGCCGGGCGAGACCATCGGGTTGTCCGAGAGCAGCCGCAGCAGACGCTCGGCCGGGTCCTTCGCATCCGTCAGATGCTTCTCCCACGTCGAGATCGTGCGCTCCGCCGAGCGCTCGATAAGCGCCACGAACAGGTCGCGCTTGCTGGCGAAATGCCGGTAGATGATCGGCTCGGTCACGCCCGCGGCCTTGGCCACTTCCGCCGTCGTCGCCCGCGCATAGCCCACCTTGGAGAACAGGTCCCCGGCGTGATCGAGCAGCTGCGAGCGGCGTTGTTGAGCAGGAAGGCGACTCATACCCGAAAGTCCATCTCCTCTTCGCGTGCGAACGCGGGCGGCTCCCCTTTGGCCAGTGACAGTGCCTTATCGGTCGTCTTGGCTCGATAGGTTAGTAAGGAATCACAAGGGTGGGCAAGATCGCGGCGTGCCCTCCGAGCGACGGTCTTCAGGTCAGACCCTGCTCACTCCCAGGGCACCGGGTCGTACCCGCCCTTGGCGAATGGGTGACACCGGGCGAGCCGCTTGATCGTGAGCCAGGCACCCTTGAGCCCGCCATGGCGCTGGAGGGCTTCGACCGAGTAGTGCGAGCAGGTGGGCCAGTAGCGGCATTGGCCGCCGAGGAAGGGGGAGAGGGTCCATTGGTACAGCCGCACGCCGACAAGGAGTGGAAAGGCGAGCACGCGACTGGAATAGCTCGGCCGGGACATGCGGCATTGTTGTGCGCGTCACTTCTGTGACGGCCGCCACCGGTGGGACTGGCCTCCGGCCGGTCTTGCCGTCGAGGTCGCCCAAAGACCGGCCGGAGGCCGGTCCCACTGCCCCACTGATCCACTGCTCCACTCCTCCACTCCTCCACTCCTCCACTCCTCCACTATCCTGCCCCGTGGCCCTGACGTTTCGCCCCAAGCACCGGCTGACCCACAAGCGCGAGTTCGACGCCGTGCACGCGGCGAAGATGCGCACGCCGGTCGGGCCGCTGGTGGTCTACTCGCGGCGAAACGGATTGGCGCACCCGCGACTCGGGCTTTCGATTGCGCGGGCCTTTGGCTCCGCACCCGAACGTAACCGGCTGAAGCGATGCGTGCGGGAGGCATTCCGGCTCATGCAGCTCGACATCCCGGCGTTGCCGGAGCGGGGTTCGTTCGATCTGGTCATTACGGCGCGGCGGCATGAACCGACGCTGGAGAGCTGCCGCGAGCGGTTGGCGGAGGCGGTGCGGCGATTGGATGAGGCGTGGCGGAAGCGCGAAGCCAAGGGCGGCGCGGATGACTGATACCAAAAACGAAACGACCCCGACTGGCCGGGCGTGAGCCACGGACGAATCGAGGTCGTGATTGGGCGTGAACGCGGCTGGCAGAGCGTCGCGACTACTTGTCGGCGACGTTCAGGCTGCGGCCGACGCGGCGCTTGCGGTTCATCATCTTGCGGCCGTGGGCCGACTTCATCCGGGCGCGGAAACCGATGGCCCGCTTGCGCTTGATGCGGCTCGTGCGATGGGGGTAATGCATGGCTGTTCCTTGGTCGTTCTGAAAATCTGCGAGCCGCACGGCCCGAGAAGGGTGCAAAGGGTCCGTCCGACCGCTCGGAAACGGGCCAAAACAATAGCCCCGTCCCCGGCCAAAGGCTACCGGCCGTAAGTCATTGTCCGACAACCTGCTGGGAGCGGAATCCGGGCGGCGGGTGCGGAAACGGGCTTGGCGCGGGCGGTGCGGTTTTGTACGATATGACGGGCCCCGCCAAGCGGGGTCGCTGGTCGTGAGTCGCCTGGGCTGTGAGGAGCCCGGGCGGTTCGGGAGCGACCGGCTCGCAGGCCGTCGGCACGGGCGTTGTTCGCTCGATGTGGACGACCGTCGAGCCATCGCTGCCAACCGATTGGGGGAGTGGAAGGGCACGCCGCGGGAGCGGCGGGTCGGCGCGCAGGCGCAAGGCGGTATGCGATGGATGAAACAGCACGGGTGTTGTTGGAATCTCGGATCGGGCATCGTTTCAGCGATGCGGCGTTGCTTGGCCGCGCGATGATGCACGCATCGCTGGTGGAAGCGCGGGCGGAGAGCAACGAGCGGATGGAGTTCCTGGGCGACGCGGTGCTGGGGCTGGTGGTCTGCGAGCGGATCTACAACCAGTACCCGACGATGCTCGAAGGGGAGATGACCAAGATCAAGTCGATGGTGGTCAGCCGCCAGAGCTGCGCCGAGATCGCCAAGGAACTGGGCCTTCCCAAGCACCTGAAGCTGGGCAAGGGCATGCAGGGCAATGACCAGCCGTCGTCGCTGGCGGCGGCGGCGTTCGAAGCGATCATCGCGGCGGTGTATCAGGACGCGGGCTTCGACGCGGCCCGGGCCATGCTGGTGCCGCTGGTCGACCCGTTGATCCAGCGTGCCGCGAGCAGCAGCCACCAGCAGAACTTCAAGAGCTTTCTGCAGCAGCACGCCCAATCGCTGGGGCTGGGGCTGCCCGGCTATCCGGTTCTCGATGAAAAGGGTCCGGACCACAGCAAGTGCTTCAAGGTCTGCGTCGAGATGTGCGGCAAGCGTTATCCCGAGGCGTGGGGACAGAGCAAGAAGAAGGCGGAGCAACTGGCGGCCCTCGCGGCACTGGTGGACCTGGGGGCCATGACCAAGGAAGCGGCGGACGAAGCGGCGAAACAGGCGGGATTGGTGAACGGGATCGAAGCTGGAATGAAGTGAGCGGCGAAGTGAGGCTGGATGACCGGCCGGAGGCCGGTCCCACTGGGTTCGATGACCGGCCGGAGGCCGGACCCACTGATTTCGATGACCGGCCGGGGGCCGGTCCCACTGGTGTCTTGCTGCACCCCTGCCACCCTTCTCTACACTCCTGCCATGTCCACCGTGAGTTCAACCCGGTCGTCTGAGACCGCCGTCAAGGCCCGGATCAGCGAAGTCCCAAGCCCCGAGGGCCGATTCGGCTCATTCGGCGGGCAGTACGTCCCCGAGACGCTGATGGCGGCTCTGCGCCAGCTCGAGGAGGTGTACGAGTCGGTGCGCCAGGACCGGGCGTTCTGGGATGAACTGCGCGGGCTCTTCGCCACATTGGTGGGACGCCCCACGCCTCTGTACAAGGCCGAGCGGCTGAGCGCGTACGCGGCGGAGCTGGCCGGCAAGAGCGGCCAACGCGGGAACGGGGCGACGATCTGGCTGAAGCGCGAGGACCTGGCGCACACCGGGGCGCACAAGATCAACAACACGCTGGGGCAAGGGCTGCTCACCAAGCGGATGGGCAAGCCGCGGATCATCGCGGAGACCGGCGCGGGGCAGCACGGCGTGGCCTCGGCGACGGCGGCGGCGCATCTGGGACTCAAGTGCGACGTCTACATGGGCAGCGAGGACGTACGCCGTCAGCGGCTGAACGTCATCCGCATGAAGATCCTCGGCGCCCGCGTGATCGAGGTGGACTCGGGCTCGCGGACACTGAAGGACGCGACCAACGAGGCGATGCGCGACTGGATGGGCTCGGTCGATGACACCCACTACATCATCGGCTCAGTGGTCGGGCCGCACCCGTTCCCGATGATCGTGCGTGACTTCCAGTCCATCATCGGCACCGAGTGCAAGGCCCAGTGCCTGCGCTACATGGGACGCTTGCCCGACGCGGTGGTGGCGTGCGTCGGCGGCGGGTCGAACGCGGCGGGCATCTTCTATCCGTTCATCGACGACGACAAGGTGAAGCTGATCGGTGTCGAGGCGGGCGGCCGCTCGAACAATCAGGGCGATCACGCGGCACCGCTGTCGTTCGGTTCACCGGGCGTGCTGCACGGGTCGCTGAGCTACGTGCTGCAGAACGGCGACGGCCAGACGGCCAACGTGCATTCGTGCTCGGCGGGTCTGGACTATCCGGGCGTCGGGCCCGAGCACTCGTACTGGAAGGACAGCGGCCGGGTGACGTACACCGCCGCCACCGACGAGCAGGCGCTCGACGCCTTCACGATGCTGGCGAACACCGAGGGGATCATCCCGGCGCTTGAGACCTCGCACGCGATCGCCGAGGGCGTACGGCTGGCGGCGTCCATGAAGAACGATCAGCACTTGGTGATCAATTGCTCGGGCCGCGGCGACAAGGACGTCGAAGAAGCGGCGCGGCTGCTTGGGCTGCGGGCGAAGTAAGGCTTTCTCACCACAGAGACACAGAGGCACTGACAGGAGGCAGTTGGTCAAGACATTCCTGTCTTGAACCCATGCCCTCTCTCTGTGCCTCTGTGTCTCTGTGGTGAAATCGCTGCATGAAGGGGAACGGCTATCGCGGCGACCCTCCGCTTGCGCGCGATGGTTCGTCAGGCGGTGCGGAACTCGGCGCTGACGTCTTGCTTGAGGCGGTCCATGATCGCGGCGATCTCGGGGTCGACCTCTTCGTGGCGCAAGGTCTTGGCCTTGTCGCGGAAGGTGACGCGGAGCGTGACGCTCTTCTTGCCCTGGCCGAGCTGCTTGCCGCGGTAGGTGCCGATGAAGGCGCACGACTCGATGCGGGCGGCGGAGACTCGCACGGTGTCGACCACGCTCGCGACCTTGTCCCATGTCACCGATTCGGCGACGACGGGTGAGAGATCGCGTTCGACGCTGGGGAACTCGGGCAGGAGCGCGACCTGGCTCTTGGGGGGGAACGCCGCGAGCAGTGTGGCGAGCGAGAGCTCGGCGGCGGCGAGCGGGATGTCGATGCCGAAGAGGGCACCGGCGTCGTGCGCTAGCAGCGAGCAGTAGCCCAGCGGCTTGGCGTCGAGCGTGATCTTCGCGTAGCTGCCGGCGTCGAAGGCCTTGGCGTGGGGCGTGGCGGCTTCGAACTTCAGTGTTGCAAGGGCGCGCTGGCCGCCGAGGGTGCGGACGAGGGACTCGATCGTGCCGCGGAGGGCGCGGAGGCCGTCCTGCTTCTCGGCGAGGGTGGCGGACTTGCCGGCGAAGGGGACGTCCATGAGCAGGCCGAGGTTGCGGTGCTCGACGGACTCGGTGGTGCCGGGCTTCTGGGCGTAGGCGGCGGCGGTTTCGTAGAGGCGGATGCCGCCGGGGTTGGTGACGCGGGCGTCGAGGTTGGCCTTGCGGCAGGCGAGCAGGCCGGTGAGGACGCTGGGGCGGAGCGTGGGCTCTTCGCCGCGGCGATCGTCGTCCACGCCGACGATGGCGAGGTCGCTGGCGATGAACGCGGCGGCGCGTTCGGGACGGGTGAACGAGAAGGTGACGGTCTCGAAGAAGCCGAGGCCGCTGAGCGCGCTGCCGATGGCGCGGCGGGCGCGGACGGAATCCTGGGGGCGCTTGACGGCCACCGGCAGCTTCTCGGCGAGCGGGATCTTGTCGAGGCCGCGGAGGCGGGCGACTTCTTCGATGAGATCGATCTCGCGGGTGAGATCAGGGCGGAAGACGGGGATGGTGCAGCGGAGCGTGTCGGCCTGCTTCTCGACGCCGATCTCGATGCGCTGGAGCAGACCGGCGATCTCGTCCGCGCTGACGGGTGTGCCGAGAATGGCCGAGCAGCGGGCCGGGCGGAGGTTGACGACCAGACGCGGCTCGAGCGGGCGGCCGGCGGTGAGCGAGCCGGAGAGGAGCTGGCCACCGGCGACTTCGACGATGAGGCTCGCGGCGCGGCGTGCGGCGTGCTCGAGCGTGCGGGCGTCGACGATGCGCTCGTAGCGGTGGCTCGCGTCGGTGCGGATCTGCAGGCGGCGGGCGGTGGTGCGGACCTTCACCGGGTCCCAGGTGGCGACTTCCAGAGCGACATCGACGGTGGAATTGGAGACTTCGGAGTCGCCGCCGCCCATGATGCCGGCGAGGCCTTGGGCGCGAGCGCCGTCGGCGACGACGATGTCGGAGCCCTTGAGCACGCGCTGTTTGCCGTCAAGGGTGAGGAGCTTTTCGCCCTCGGTGGCTTCGCGCACGACGATCGCGGGTTTGCCGCTGCCGGGCGTGGGTGCGAGCTTGGCGAGATCGAAGACGTGGCAGGGGTTGCCGAGCTCGAAGTTGATGAAGTTGGTGACGTCGACGACGTTGTTGATGGAGCGCTGGCCGACGGATTCGAGGGCATCGACGAGCCACTTGGGGCTGGGGCCGACCTTGACGCCCTTGATGACGCGGAGGGTGAAGAGCGGGCACGCGGCGGGGACGAGGTTCTCGAGCGTGATGGCGGAGGCGACATCGCCGGAGGCGGCGGGTTCGGGCTTGGTCATGCCGCCGGTGGTCGGGAACTTGAAGGCGCGGCCGGTCTTCGCGGCGGCCTCGCGGGCGAGGCCGACGACACTGAGGGCGTCGCCGCGGTTGGAGGTGATGGCGACGTCGAAACGGGTGTCGCCGCCGGAGAGAGCCTCGGAGGACTCGATCTCAAAGCCGGCGTCGATCAGGGCGTGCTCGATCTGAGCGGGCGCGAGGTCGCCGGGCTGGAGGTAGGAATTGAGCCATTTAGCGGCGATGTGCATGGGGGGAGAGGGTAGAAAGGCAGGGGAGGAGGGGAGAAGGGGAGCAGCGGAGCAGGGTGAGGCCCGAACCTCCGCCGCACGGGGCTGTGTTGGCGGTGGACGCGGGGCGATATGCTGGCTTCACACGAGGTGGCACATGAAGAAGTGGGCTTTGTTGGGCGTGGCGTTCGTTCTGGCAACCGCGGTTCTTGGCTGGTCGGCGCGCGAGGATGAAGTCGTCGCCACTTCCGGCGCGCAGATCAAGGTCATCAAGACCGAAAAGGGTTATGTGCTGGAGGTGTCGTGGAGCGGCGGACAAGAAGAGGACATCGCGATTTTGGGTGTGATGTCGCCAAAGGTGTTCGGAGCAAGAGCGTGGGCCGCCGACCCGATCCAAGAAGGTGAGAATCTCGTTTGGCACGCTGGTCCACAAGGAACGATCCGGATTCCAGTGATTCCGACAGAGCTTGACACGCGGCTCATGGGCGAGAACCCCGGCGTTGATAACTGGATAGCTGGATTGTCCTTTGTTGCGAATGAGGTCACTCTTGCGATCCGTGCAACCACGAATGAGCTTCCGACAAAGGGGAATCCGTTTGCTGGCACCGGAGGCTGGAAACGAAATGTCGTGTTTCGGATGGAAACCCTCGACCCGCTCCCGAGCGTGCTCCGACCGAGCCATCCCACGCAGAATTTCGACTCTCTGTTCCCAACCGCGAAGATCGTTACTTACACGTACGACCCGAAGACCGAGCTTCCCGGACAGATCGGTGGCCGATCGCCGGTCGCGTGGAAGGGCGCGTCCCCGAACTACTACCCCCGCCCAACCCTGATCCAAGTCGCTTGGTAACAAGCGAAACGATGATTGGGTTTGCAAACGACAGGTACGTCTACGGCCGCGTCGCTCGTCCCTTGGCCGCGCGGGTATCCTGTCCCTGCGATGCCCCCCGCCGCTCCAACCCCTGCTGGCCCCGCGATCCCTCGTGAGGAGCAGTTCGCCCATCTGCACCTGCACACCGAGTACTCCCTGCTCGACGGCGGGAACCGCATCGACAAGCTGGTGAAGCGGGTCGCCGAGCTGGGCATGACCAGTGTCGGGATCACAGACCACGGGAACATCTTCGGGCACGTCGCGTTCTATCAGGCGTGCAAGGAGAAGAACGTCAAGCCGATTCTCGGCGTTGAGGCGTATGTCACGCCGCCGGGCAAGCCGCGGACGGACCGGACCTACACCGGCGGCGGCGAGGGCGGGTATCACCTCGTGCTGCTGGCGGAGAACCTGACCGGCTGGAAGAACCTGCTGGTGCTCTGCTCCGAGGCGTACCTCACCGGGTTCTACTACAAGCCCCGCATCGACCGGGAGCTGCTCGAGAAGCACAGCGCGGGCCTGATCGCGATCAACGGCCACCTGGGCAGCGAGATCGGCGAGCATCTGCTCGAGTTCGAGCGCCACGGCGATCAGCGCCACTGGGACGCGGCGGTGGAGAGCGCCGTGTGGCATGCGAGGGTCTTTGGCGACGAAGCGACGAAGCGACGGAGCGACGGAGGGGCCGACACCCTTGGTCGCTTCTTCGTGGAACTGCAGCACCACGTTGCCGATCAGAACTCGATCAACAAGCATCTGATCCGGCTGGCGAAGGAGCTGAACCTGCCGCTGGTGTGCGACAACGACTCGCACTTCCTGCGGCGCGAGGACCACGACGCGCACGACACGCTCGTGTGCATCTCGACCGGCAAGAACAAAGACGACGATCAGCGGATGCACTATCCCGTCGAGCTCTATGTGAAGAGCCCGAAGGAGATGCGCGACCTGTTCACGCAGTACGGCGAGGTCGGCAAAGTCGCGTGTGACAACACGGTCGCGATCGCCGAGCGGTGCAATGTGGAGCTGCCGATCGGGGCGAATCACGCGCCGATGGTGCGGGTGGAGATCCGCGGAAAAGCTCAAAGCGACAAAGCTCAAAGCTCAAAGAGGGGCAAGGACGCGGATCCCGCGGCGGACTTGCCGCGGCATGATGATCCGAAGTATGCCGGGGACTTGACGGCGTGGTACAAGGATTACTGCACGCACTTTGAGCTGGTGCCGTTCGATCACACGCCGACGCCGCAGGAATTGGCGGAGAGCCAGGAGCAGTGCAATCGGGCGCTGCGGCTGCTGGCCGAGGGCGGCTATGTCTGGCGCTACGGGCCGGACCGCGAGACGACGGAAGGTGCCAAGGTGGCGAGGTCTCAAGGTGCCGAGGGGAAGAACTCCCCCGACACCACGGCACCTCGACACCTCGACACCTCCGCCGCGGACCGGCGGGCGCGGCTGGAGCGCGAGCTGAAGATCCTCGCCGACAAGAACATCTCGGCGTACTTTCTGATCGTGTGGGACTTCGTGAACTGGGGCCGCCAGCGAGGCATCCCGGCGAACGCCAGAGGTTCGGGCGTCGGCACGATGGTCGGCTACACGCTGGGCTTGTCAAACGCCTGCCCCGTGCAGTACGGCCTGCTCTTTGAGCGCTTCACAGACCCCGATCGCTCCGAGTATCCCGATATCGATATCGACCTGTGCCAGGACGGGCGCGGCGACGTCATCAACTACGTCCGCAACAAGTACGGGCATGTCGCTCAGATCATCACGTTCGGGACGATGAAGGCCCGTGCCGCGGTGCGCGACGTGGGGCGCGTGTTCAACATCCCCTTGTCCGAAGTGGACAAGGTGGCGAAGCTGATCCCCGAGACGCTGAACATCACGTTGGATGAGGCGCTCGAGCAGGAGCCGGACCTCAAGAAGATCTACGACACCGACGACCGCATCCGGCGTGTGCTCGACAACGCGCGAACGCTCGAGGGTCAGGCGCGGCACGCGAGCGTGCACGCGGCGGGCGTGATCGTGGCGACGCGGCCCTTGCAGGAGATCGTGCCGCTGTTCAAGCAGCCGGGCACGGAGGACAACGCCATCGTCACGCAGTGGGACGGCCCCACGTGCGAGAAGATGGGCCTCCTGAAGATGGACTTCCTGGGCCTGCGCACGCTGTCGATCATCGAGCGGGCGAAGAAGCTCATCACCGATTCGCTGACGGAGGAGGAGATTTGGGAGGCGGTGGGGAGAGGCGGAGAGTACGAAAAGCTCAAAGCAGCAAAGCAGCAAAGCTCAAATCAAGGCAAGGAAAAAGGCAAGGCCGCGGGCAAGCGCGATTCCGAATTTGATGCTTTGAGCTCTGCTGGTTTGAGTTTTTCCCACCCGCTGGACCTGGATCGCCTCGACTACGCCGACCAGACGGTGTTTGAACTCTTCCGCCGCGGCGAGACGACGGGCGTGTTCCAGTTTGAATCGCCGGGCATGCGGCGGCTGCTGGTTGAGATGAAACCCGACCGGCTGGAGGATCTCATCGCGGCCAACGCGCTCTTCCGGCCGGGTCCGATGGATCTGATCCCGGACTACAACCGGCGCAAGCACGGGACGGAAGATGTGCCCCACGTGCATGAGATCGTCGATCGGTACACCAACGAGACCTACGGCGTCATGGTGTACCAGGAGCAGGTCATGCAGATCGTGCACGGCCTGGGCGGGATCAAGCTGCGCGATGCGTACACGCTGATCAAGAACATCAGCAAGAAGAAGCACGACAAGATCGAGAAGGAGCGGCCGAAGTTTGTCGACGGCGCTCAGAAGCAGGGCCTCAGCAAGCAGCAGGCGGAGAACCTGTTCGAATTGATCCTGAAGTTCGCCGGCTACGGCTTCAACAAGTCCCACTCGACGGGCTACGCGATCGTCGCGTATCAGACGGCGTACCTGAAGACGTACTTCCCGAACCACTACATGGCGGCGTTCCTCACGTTCGAGAGCCAGGCGCAGAAGGTGAGCGACTGGATCTCGTATCTGGAAGACTGCAAGAAGTGCCGCTTCGTGCAGCCGACGGGCGACCCGAAGAAGGTGGCGCCGACGATCAAGACCGGCGTGGAGGTTCGGCCGCCGGACATCAACTTGTCGAAGGCGGACTTTGCGGTTGTCTTCGAAGACGCGAGCCGGGGCGTCCCCGCCGCGGCGCAGGGCACGCCGAGCAACACTTCGAGTAACACGCCGATTCGCGCTCATCAGGGCCACGTGCGCTTCGGGATGAAGGCGATCAAGGGCACGGGCGAGAAGGCGATCGAGGCGATTCTGAGGGAGAGAGACGGAGAGACGAAGAGACGAAGAGACGAAGTGGAAGACACTTCGGCTGCGGGCGTTTCTCCGAACTCCGTCTCTCCGTCTATTCGTCTCTCCGTCTCTACGCCTTTCTCATCCCTCTTTGACTTCTGCGAGCGCGTGCCGCCGGGTGCGATCAACAAGTCCGCGCTCGAGAACCTCATCAAGTGCGGCTGCTTCGACAGCGTGCACGGACGCGACAATCGGGCGGCGATGGCGGCGACCATCGAGCAGGCGATCAGCGCGGGTCAGAAGCTCGCGGCGGACAAGGCGGCTGGACAGGGGGCGCTGTTCGGGTTCGGGGGCTCCGAAGCCGCCGCGTCGGCATTGGCGCCGAAGCCCATCACGCTCAGCAAGGCCGACAAGTGGACCGAGGGCGAGACGCTGAAGTTCGAGAAGGAGATCCTCGGCTTCTTTGTCAGCAGCCACCCGATGGATCAGTGGAAGCGCTGGTCAACGGTCTTCACCACCAGCACGGTGGCGGGCGTGAAGGCGAGTCAGCAGGATGCCCGCGTGATCATCGCGGGGATCGTGCAGGGCGTGCGGACGCTGATCGTGAAGAACGGGCGCAGCGCCGGGCAGAAGATGGCGGTGGTCACGATCGAGGACCCGACGGGCTCGATCGAGTGCGTCGTCTTCGCCGACGCGTACGCGCGGTTCAGCCACTTGGTGGAGACCGACAAGATCATCTTCGTGCTGGGGCGTGCGGACCTGTCGCGGGGCGAGCCGCAGCTTGTGACCGATCGGCTGGTGCCGATCGAGGGCTCGCCGTTGTCGCCGGGGCGGCTGCAGGTCTTGATCGACGAGCGCAAGCTCAACGGCACCAGCATCCCCGCGGTCGAGAAGCTCGCGGCGATGCTGCGAGGATCGTCGCCGGACGCGGCGCGGCTTGCCGGGAATGGAGCTGGGAATGGGGCAACGAATGGCGCTGCGAACGGCAGCGGCAACGGCTCCCCCACCGCAGCGCCAACGGCGAAGCCGGATTCGGAGTTGGAGGCGTTGCTCGCGAAGCACTCGCTGACACCCTTCCCGGTGGAGCTGGCGATCGGCACGATGCACCACACGGCGATCCTGGCCGCGGGGCTGCGGGTGTCGCTGACGCCCAAGCTGGTGGATCAGATCGAAGCGTGCCTGGGCCCGTCGACCTGCCGCATCGTCGGCGGCGTGTCGGTGGATCTCACGGAGAAGAAGCCGTGGGAGAAGAAGTTTGCGAAGTCGAGCAGCGACGAGTGATTCACTCGGCGTCGTGGTGCTCCCACCGCGTCTTGAGGTCGTGATCAACCTTGAGCAGGTCCAGCACTTTGCCCACCGTGAAGTCGATGATGTCGTCGATCGACTTGGGCAGGAGATAGAACCCAGGATTGGGCGAGCAGATCGTCGCGCCGGCGAGGGCGAGCGTTTCCATGTTGCGGATGTCGATGAGGTTCAGCGGCATCTCGCGGTGGCAGATGATCAGCGGGCGGCGTTCCTTGAGCGTCACCATCGCGGCACGGGTCAGCAGGTTCGAGCCCGAGCCGGTGGCGATGGCGCCGAGGCTGGACGAGGAGCACGGGATCACGACCATGCCGTCGTGCAGGAAAGAGCCGGAGGCGATGACGGCGCCGACGTCTTTGTTGGGGTGGAGCACGAGGCGGCGGGTGGCGTCGGCCCGCTGCGTGGCGCTCAGCGACTTGTAGAAGCCCGGGCACATCGATTCGAGGTCGATGGTCTTGATGCCGGATTCATCGAAGAGCAGGCGCTTGCCGTAGTCGCTGACGACGAGATGGACCTCGTGACCCTGCTCGAGCAGGATGGCGAGCAGGCGCTGGGCGTACCACGCGCCCGAGGCGCCGGAGACGCCGACGACGAAACGCCGCGGCGGGTTGGCGGCGGTGCGGGTCGGGGGAGTCTTCTTGGCGGGACGCTTGGACACGGTGGATTGTTCGCGGGCTGCGTCGGGGTTGGATTCGGTGTGAAGACACTTCACCGCGGAGGACGCAGAGGACGCTGAGAAGAAGAGGAAAAGGGGGCAGACCCACCGCGAACCCGCGACAGCAAGAGCGAGCCGGGGCGTGCTTGCCCCGTGCGCAGCGGCGTGATTCCTCGAAGCGGCGGGTCCGCAAACGCAAGCACCGGGGCGTGGACGCCCCGGCTCGCATTCAAATCAGACGCGTGTTGGCGGATGGAGCGATGCGGGACGCTGCTTACTGCACGTCCACGAGCTCGATCTCGAAGATGAGGTCGGCCTTGGGCGGGATCTCGGGCGGGGCGCCGGCGGCGCCATAGGCGAGGGCCCACGGGATGGTGAGCTTGCGCTTGCCGCCGACTTTCATGCCGGGGATGCCTTCTTGCCAGCCCTGGATGAGGTCTTCGAGCGGGAACTCGACGGGGTCGGCGCCCTTGGTCGAGTCGAAGACCTTGCCGTTGGACTTGAGCGAGCCGTGGTAGTGGACGGTGACGATCGAGTCGAGGCTGGCGACTTCGCCTTTGCCGATCGTGAGTTCTTCGATCTCGACGCCGCCGGGTGTTTTCGTGGTTGCCATGGTGCCTCTGGGGATGTTGCGTCGGGGCCGGGAAGGCCCCGCCCTCGGATCGCACCGAAGGCCTCCGCAGACTACCTGCGGCGGCGGCCCGCCGCAAGCGTGGTGGCGGCCCCCCGAAAGAGGCGGCTTCACACGTTCGCAGACCATGGCGACCCGGCTTCGGAACGGAGCTCCTTCTCCGGCAGATCTGCGTTACTTCCGCAGAATGACGCTGGCTTTCAGCGACCCTGTTGTACACTGGGAGCGGCGGGAACGGATCGGCGCCGAATCGCGATCGCTCCGCTGAAGGGGAGAGGCCATGAAGACTCATCTGTTCGCTGCGGCTGTTGCCACGTTGCTTGCGGGTCCTGTGATTGCGCAGCCATTTCAGATTGTCACCACGATCGCACCGCCCTTCAGCATCCCCAAGCCCCAGTGGCGTGATGTGCTGCGCTTCTCGCTCCCTGATTCTGGCGGCGTGTTCTCGTCGCTCACGAACATCCCCAACGGCACAGTGAACGACCCGGTGGGTGTCGCCTTCCGCACGCCGACGGACCTGTTCATCGGCAACCGCCACGGCAACGGCGTCGAGCCCGGCACCATCAGCCGCTTCCAGCTCACCAACAACGGCGCCACCGCCACCCTCGCCAACATCTACACCCAGCCTGGCCTCATCGGTGTGCACGAGATCTGCTTCAACCCGGTGACCAAGGAGCTGTTCGCCGCTGCCGTCTTTGACGGGATCTGGCGCTGGAAGGTGGACACGCTCGGCATCGTCGATTCCAACGGCTCGTTCGCCCGCGGGCGTCCGTGGCGCGGCGTGTGCGTCGAGGCCAGCGGCAACTACCTCTACGCCTCCGCCTTCAGCTCAACCATCTTCCGATTCCGCCTCAACGCCGACGGCACCATGACCGAGCTGACCTTGCAGAACCTCGTCGGCGCCAGCAACCTTCACTTTTTCGCCCTCGGCCCCAAGCAGGGTGAAATCTACGTCGCCGATATCAGCGCCGGGAAGGTCTTCCGCCTCCGCGTCAACGCCGACGGCAGCCTCACGCAGCTTCAGACCATCACTTCCACCAACGCCATCGACTGCGCCTTCAGCCCCGACGGGCAGGAGATGTTCGTCGCCAAGCACGTCAGCGGCGGCATCGATCGCTTCAACTACTCCCCCGGCACCGACACCTGGGTCTATTCCAGCACCGTTCCCACCGACTCGCTCGGCGGGTTCGCAACGTATGTGCCCGCGATCTGCCCTGCCGATCTCACCGGCGAGGGCTTCGTCGATGACTCGGACTTCCAGGTCTTTGTGCAGGCGTACAACATCCTCGACTGCGCCGATGGATCGATGCCGCTGGGATGCCCGGCGGATCTGAATCTCGATGGGTTTGTCGACGACCTCGACTTCCAGATCTTTGTTCTCGCGTACAACGAACTGGTCTGTTCGTAATACGCATCGCTCTCGTTCGGCGTCCGATCGGAACATCCGCAATTCTCAGTGGATCGCTTTGCGGATCGGTGTTTCTGCGCGATAATGACGTCCAGCGGCGTCGGCTGCGGGGTCTGACGCCGAGGGATTGCATTCATCCCGCGGGCACCTGAGAGAGTCCAACACATGAAGCGCACGTTCCTGATCGTCGCCGCCCTTGGCGCGGCTGTCGCACCCCTGTCGCTCGCCCAGACGCTGACCCACGGCGACGCGACGTTCCAGTTGATCCCCAACCCGCCGTTCAGCAGCACGCTGCCGGACACGAACTTCAAGACCGACGCGACCAGCGGCGACTACATGGCCAAGTACTCGTGGTCGTACCGCACGCAGTTCAACAACCAGAACAGTCTGATGAGCAAGCTGGACAACCCGGTGGTCTTCACCAGCGGGAACCACTGCCGCATGACCTGGACCAACGCCGGCCCGGCTCCCGTCGGGCAGGAGCGCTTCAACGCCGAGCTGACCATCACGCTCATCGATGGCGCGAATCCCAAGCAGGCGCGGCTCTTCAGCGTCATGAAGTTTCAGAGCGCGGCCAACAGCCGTCTCACCTATCAGATCTTCAATCTCAACGACATCGACATGCCCGGCGGCACGCCCAACCCGCAGACCGACGACAGCGTGCGGTTTCTCTCGCCCAATGAAGCCCTCTTCTCCGAACAGGCCTCCTTTGAGAACGCGATCGCGATGGCGAATAACAGCTCGCGCCACGAGGCCAACACCGGCCTCACCCTCCGCACCAACACCTCCAGCGGCTCGTTTGACCTCAGCAACGTCGACGGCCCCGTCACCGGCGACGGCAGCAGCGCGTTCCAGTGGACCGCCACGCTCGACCCGAGTGAGCAGGTCACGTTCTATTCCGGCATCGCCATCAATCAGGACTCGTATCCGCAGAACCCGTGCATCGCGGACGTGAACTTCGATCATGTCGTCGACGACCTCGACTTCCAGGTCTTCGTCATGGCGTACAACGAACTGCTCTGCCCCGGAAACGGGCCGAGCCGCCCGTTCTGCGTGTCGGATCTGAACGGGGACGACGTCGTGGACGACGCGGACTTCCAGATCTTCGTGGTGCAGTACGACACGCTTGTCTGCCCGTAAGCGGCCGTCACTCTCAAGAGAAAACCCCCGCGATCGCGGGGGTTTTCGTTTCTTGGCCCGATTCTGCGCCGAATCCTGGTTCTACTTGACCGGCTCGACCGGCGATGGCGCCGGGTCGGTCGGGGTCGTGAGCCACACGCCGCGGCAGAACAGCGCGAGCCGCTGGTCCGCAAGGGACGGCTCGTCCTTGTCGGGGATGCGGGCGAGCATGGCCTCGATGCCGCGTTCCACGCCGGCGCGATCGCCGAGCTGGAAGTTGAAGTAGGCGTAGACCAGACCGGCGTCGCGCACGGGTTGCAGGCCCAGCGGTCCGAGCCCCTTGGCGTTGATGCCCATGCGGGCCTCGAGATCGGTCTTCACGATCTTGACGCGATCGTCGGGGCTGACGAGTTCCTTGGCGTAGCGGACGCCGGCGACTTCGGGGTGATTGGTGAGCAGTTCGCGGAGGTTGTTGGCGGCCGATGCGAGAAGACCGCCGCTGATCTGAGCGTGCGTGCGTGCCGCGAGTGCCGCGACATCGCCGGGGCGGAACGTCAGCGCCCGCGCGAACTTCTCCTCGGCGGCAAAGAACTGGCTCTTGGCCATCAGCGCTTCGCCCTGTCGCATCGCCTGTGCGAAGGCGCTGGTCTCGTTGCTGTCGGGCTTGATGAAGTGCGCACCGGTCTCGCCGGCGTCGCGGATGAGATCGGTGACGCCCTTGTCCACCAGCGGCACCATTTTTCCGCTGGCGTCGAAGCGCATGCCCGGCGGGGGCGTGCCCAATCCCGGCGGCGTCGGGCCGGTCTTTGCCTTTGCGGTGGGCTTGGGCGTGTCGCGTTCGTTGAGGGCATCCTTCAGGCCCTCGATGTCGCGCAGCCACTTGGGCTTGGCAAAGTCGGCTGCGTTCTTGGGCAAGTTCTCCGGCGTGTCACCCGTGGCGGCGTCGGGTGTTCCGGGGTTCAAGGGCTCGGTCGCGGAGAGTTCGGGGCTTGCACGCCCGCGTTCGGCGAGCCGACGCGCGAGCGAGTCATAGATCGTGAGATCTTTGGAAGCTTCGGCCGGGCTGCCGCTGGCGGCGGTTTCAGGTCCGCCCGGTGCGGCTGACCGCGGGTCGGCGGCGGGCGTTTCTTCCGGCTTGTCGCCGACGCGAGCAACCAGCGGCGAGGTCACTTCGCGCCGCACCGGTTGCATTCCCAGCAGTGGCGACGCGGCGACCGTGAACGTGCGACCGTTCTCGTCGACGCCCTGACCAACGACCGAAGGCCGGAGCGAGAAAGCGGTGCTGTATGAAGCGGTCGAGCGGAGCGTGCCGGTGGGGCGTGAGGTATCGCTGAGCCACGAGGGCTTGCGCTCGATGCCGGCCGGGTGCGAGAAGCCGTTGATGCTCGCGCCGGTGGATCCGGCCTCGCGGGAGACGAAGCCGGCGCCGGTGAGGCTGGAGCCGCGGGTGCTGCCGCCGGTGGTGAGGGCGAACTGGTACTGCAAAGCCTCGGTGCCGCGGATGCCCTGACCGGCGAGACCGGAGTAGTACGAGTCGCGGCGGAACGAGTAGAGCGAGTCGCTGCCGAGCGAGCTCATGAACTGGCTGGAGTCTCGGAGCGTGGAGGAGCGCTGGGACGCGCCGCCGGCGGCGTTGCCGAAGACGATGGCGTTGCGCATCCGGATCGCCTCTTTGTCGTAGCCGCGGTTCACTGGACCCTTGGAGGCGTCGTACTTGTTGGTGTTCTTCTGCAAGCCGCGACCGTCGCCGAGGGCATTCTGAGCGCTGGCGGACGCGGCAAGGCCCGCGGTGAGGGAAAGGATGGCACAAGCACGGATAAGCATGAGGGAACTCCTGACAGTGGTATATCGGGTCAGGGAAGGGGAAGTTCGTGGGAATCCGTGCCGTTCGCGCCAGTGGGACCGGCCTCCGGCCGGTCGGCGGATGCACGCCTCTCTCGACCGGCCGGAGGCCGGTCCCACTGGTGAACAGGCGGGTCCCAGCGGCGCGGCGGTCAGTCCGGCGGAGGCCGGTCCTACGCTGGGTCGATGAGCACGCCCACCACCTACATCACCACACCTATCTATTACGTCAACGACCGCCCGCACATCGGGCACTGCTACACCACGCTCCTGGGCGACGTGACGGCCCGCTTCCATCGCCTGATGGACCCGACCCCGGGCTCGACGTTCTTCCTGACCGGCACGGACGAGCACGCGGACAAGGTGGTCACGTCGGCCGCTGCCCACAACGTGACCCCGCTTCAGTGGGCGGATCGCAACGCCGCGGAGTTTGAGAAGGCGTTCGCGTTCATGAACGCGAGCCACGACGACTTCATCCGCACCACGCAGGACCGTCACAAGACCAAAGTTCTCGAGTACATCCGCGCCCTGCAGAAGCGCGGCGACGTCTACCTGGGGGACTACACCGGCTGGTTCGACGCCTCGCAGGAGGAGTACCTCACCGAGACGGCGGCGAAGGAAGCCAACTTCGTCAGCCCCGTCACCGGCGTGCCGCTGGTGAAGAAGACGGAGAAGAACTACTTCTTCAAGCTCAGCGCGTACGAGGCGCGGCTGCGTGAGCACTTCGCCCAGAACCCCGAGTTCGTGCAGCCCGAGGCACGCCGAAACGAGGTGCTGGGACGGCTCAAGGACCTCCGCGACATCCCGATCTCGCGGGCGATCACGGATGATCCGACGAGCCAGTGGGGCATCAAGATGCCCGACGATCCGACGCACCGCATCTATGTGTGGATCGATGCGCTCTTTAACTACCTGAGCGTCGTCGACACCGATGCGCGGCGGAAGTACTGGCCCGCGAGCGTCCACTTCATCGCCAAGGACATCCTGTGGTTCCACGCAGTGATCTGGCCGGCGCTGCTGACGGCGCTCAAGGACTCGGACCCGAAGTACGGCTTTGTGCAATTGCCCAAGACGGTGTATTCGCACGCGTACTGGGTGCGTGAAGGCCGCAAGATGAGCAAGAGCCTGGGGAACTTCGTCAGTATCGAAGTGCTGCAGGCGTACGCCGCGAAGTACGGGCTCGATGCGGTGCGGTGGTACCTGATCACGCAGGGGCCGCAGGGCGCGACGGACGCGGACTTCAGCCACGCGAAGTTTGTGGAGGTCTACAACGCGGAATTGGCCAATGGCATCGGCAACTGCGCGAGCCGCGTGAGCAACATGATTGAGAAGTATTTCGCTGGTGTGACCCCCGCGATCGGCACCGCCAGCACCCGCGTGCACGTTGCGTGCGCCGATGCCGGCGGCAAGGTCGCCACGGCGATGAAGGCGGCGGATACGCACGCGGTCACGTCGCTGGCGGTGGCCATCATCCGCGAGGTGGATGCGTACATCAACGACACGCAACCGTTCAAGCTTGCCAAGACCGTCGATCAGAATCCGGCGGCGAAGGGCGAACTTGGCGCGATCCTCGCGAACTGTGCCGAGGCCATCCGCATCGCCTCCGTGCTCATGTCCCCCGCCATGCCGCAGAAGATGGCGCAGTTGTGGCAGGCGTGGAACTGCACGCCCGCGGCGGGTGCCACGCTCGCCGACCTCTGCGTCTTCGGCGGCACGCACGCGCTCCAGCCCGGCCAGAAGATCACCAAGGGCGAAAACCTGTTCAACCGCGCCGATGCGGCGGAAGCGCCGCCGGCGTGAGCCCGCGACATAGGTGATTCGCGTCCCGGTCTTGGAACGGGCGGACTTTCGGCACGATTGGCTTGGACGACTTCAGGTCGCTCGCGGCGGGTCGTTGCTCTGCGCGATCAGTGCCACGTCCTCATCGACGGGCAGGTTGTCGAGTTCATCGATCGGTGCCTGCCGCGCACGCCGTGCGGCCAGGTGCTGGGTCGTGAGCATCACGCCTGCGCCGCAGACTGCGAGGGCGCCGGTGCACCACTGCTGCCATGTCAGGTGCTCGTTGAAGATGAAGATGGACGCGATCGAGACGGTGATGGGCTGGAGTTGCACCACGCCGGCGCTGACGGCCAGGCCGAGGATCTGCAGGCTCTTGAAGTACAGGGTGTGCCCGATGCCGATGCCGATGACCGAGGACAGGAGCAGCAGGAAGAGTTGGTAGCCGCTGAGGCTGAAGACCTGCATGCCGAAGTCGTGGGCTCCGGATTTGTCGCGGGCGAAGACGAGCATGGCGGCGATCATGACGACGGCGGTGTACTGGCTCACGACACTGAAGGCAAGTAGCGGCTCGGTGCCGTGGAGTTTGGCGCGGACGGAGAGGGCGTAGCAGGCGTACAGAAGGCCGGAACAGACGGCGAGGCCGATGCCGAAGCCGGTGCCCCCGCCGAGACCCTTGGGGCTGAGCAGAATGGTGGCGAACGTGCCGAGGATGACCATCGAGATGCCGACGATGAACCCGACGGACTTGATGACCTTTCGTTCAGCGGCAAACAGGAACGCGGCACCGAGGGTGACGAAGACGATCTGGAGGCGCAGGCTGAAGGCCATGAGACCGGGCTCGACGTAGTACGGGGCGAGGCCGAAGGCGATCTGGGCGATGGCGTTGAAGAAACTGGGGAGAAGGGCGGCTTTCCACAGGTGCTGCGGGAACGTGCCACGGCGGACGGCGAGGAGCAGAATCGGAAGCCACAGCAGCGCGGAAAAGCCGTAGCGCCAGCCGTTGGCCGACCAGCCGTCGATCATGGTGGTGAAGTGGCGGAGGAAAAGCGGAACGACAGTCCACGACGCGAGCGTCAGGAGGATCAGGGTGACGCCGAGGCGGGGAGAGGGAGAGGGCGTGGACACGAGGGAGGGTAGTAGAAGGAAGAGACGGAGTGGGAAGGGGAGCAGGGGAGCAGGAGAAGCGGTGACGCGGGGAGAGACGCGTGCGATATGGACGAAGTGCGCCTCCTCTCCCCGCGTGCGGGGAGAGGACGATTCGACGCTTCGCGTCGGATCAGGTGAGGGGATTGCGTTTATCTCAACGCGGTGACATCATGGCGCCCAAGGCCCCTGGCCGGTCTCGCTGCGCTCGACCACCCCTCCCCGCTTCGCGGGGCGGGGAGGCGCGGGCGGCGGATAGGCACGATGGGCGCGGTGGGCGCGGTGGGCGCCGGTGCGCGTCAGCTTGGTACGCCGTGGTGGTTGGTGACGATGAGGTGGGCGCGGCCGCGGTAGGTTTCTTCGTAGCGGGCGAAGGTGGGTTCGGCGACGCTGTGGAAGAACTGGCGGGCGACCTCGACGCCCCAGCCGCGTTGGCCGGTGGCTTCGAGGTGTTCCCAGCGTTGCCAGCGGACGGCGGAGGCGGCTTCGACGAAGACGGCGAGGTCGATGTGCGCGAGCAGCGCGTCGTGCAGGGCGTGGATGCCCTCGATGATGATGAGGCCGGAGGGAAGTTCAGGCGGCGCGACGTCGCGTTCGCCGACGCGGCTGTGGGTCTGGAACGACCACGACGGGACGCGGGTGACGCGGCCGGTGCGGAGCGAGGCGAGATCGGCGATCAGGCGCTGGTGATCGGCGAAGCGTGGGTCGTCGCGGTCTTCGTAGGCGAGGGTGTCGTAGTCGGGCAGGTAATCGTCGGTGCTGAGGACGCAGGGGGAGAGCAGCTTGGCGAGGTGGGACTTGCCGGAGCCGACGGGGCCGGTGATGGCAACGACGGTGATGCCGCGGGATTGGACGAGGTCGCGCACCGCGAGCGTCGCTTGTTCAAGGGGGATCTGACGGGGCTGGGGGCGTGGCGTCGGCACGGGGAAGGCTAGGGGAAGGCATCAAGGCATCAAGGCAGCTAGGCAGCGAGTGGGACGCGTCGGGTTGTGGTAGGGTGGCGGGATGCTGCAACTGCAAGGGCTGGTCGGTGTCGCGCTGTTGATAGTGATCGGGGTCGCGCTGTCGTCGCATCGTTCGAAGATCGACTGGCGGATCGTGATCGCGGGGGTGTTGCTGCAGGTGGTGCTGGCGTTTGCGGTGCTCAAGTTCGGGCCGGTGGTGGCGTTGTTCGACGGGATCGCGGCGGCGGTGACGCGGGTGATCTCGTTCGCGGATGCTGGGATTGCGTTCTTGTTTGGAAGCGTGGCGAACCCGGGCGGGCCGTGGGGCTTTGTGTTTGTGGTGCGGGTGCTGCCGGTGATCATCTTCTTTGCGGCACTGATGAGCGTCTTGTACCACCTGGGGGTGATGCAGGTGGTGGTGGCGAGTGTGGCGTGGGTGCTGCGGCGGAGCCTGGGGATCACGGGAGCGGAGGCGTTGTCGGCCTCGGCGAACATCTTCGTGGGACAGACCGAGGCGCCGCTGACGGTGCGGCCGTACATCGCGGGGATGACGCGCTCGCAGATCATGTGCATCATGGTGGGCGGCTTTGCGACGATCGCCGGGAGCGTGATGGCGGCGTACATCGGGATGCTTGGGGGTGCGTACGCGAAGATCATGGGCGTGCCGATCGAGCAGGGAAGCGAGTTGTTTGCCAAGCACCTGCTGACGGCGAGCCTGATGAGTGCGCCGGCGGGGATTGTGTTCGCGAAGATCATGGTGCCGGAGACCGAGGTGCCGCGGCCGGAGTCGGTGGATGCCTTGATGAGCGACGAGAAGCCGGCGCGAAATCTTGTGGACGCCGCGGCGCTCGGGGCGACCGACGGCCTCAAGCTCGCCCTGAACGTCGCCGCCATGCTTGTCGCCTTCGTCGCCCTGCTGGCGATGATCGACTGGTGCATCGGCGCGATCTGCGGCCTCAAGGCAATCGCGCCGGTCTTCGCCGCGATGGGTATCGAGAACCCCACGCTCGCGTCCATCATGGGCTGGGCGCTGTCGCCGGTCGCGTGGTCGATGGGCATCCCGTGGTCGGAATCGCAGGAGGTCGGCGGGTTGCTGGGCACACAGGTCATTGCCACCGAGTTCGTTGCGTACACCAAGCTCACGGCTGCCATGGAGACTGGCGCGTTGTCGCCCCGCAGTGCGCAGATCGTGACCTACGCGCTTTGCGGCTTTGCCAACGTTGCGTCGATTGGCATTCAGATCGGGGGTCTTTCCGCCCTGGCGCCCGAACGCCGCAGCGATCTGGCGGCATTGGCCCCGCGAGCGATGGTCGCGGGCGCGCTCGCCTGCTGGATGACCGGCGCCGTCGCGAGCGTGTTCATTTAAGTTGACCCCCCACCCCCCCCCACCCCTCGGCCACCCACCAGCGTCCGCTCATGGTGGCGTTGGCGGCTCAGGAAGGCCCGATAGCCTTCTCGGACCCTGAACCCCGTGCAGGACTCGCCGGTAGAAACCCCCGAGGCAGAGGGGGGGGGGCGAACACCGGCCGCGCTCCTGATGGTCTGGTGCCGGTGGCGAGCGACGCGGTTGCCTCTGGCCAGGTCTGCTACGATTTCCTTAGACCCTCGGCGGCCGCGGAGTACCCATGGGCGACACCGGCACGAACCGACAACGCAATCTGATTCGAGCGACAGCGATCGCGAGCGTGGCGTGCTGCGCTGCGTGGTCGCTGGCCGAGCGGCCCGATGATGGAGCGTTCGCGACGACTCGGGTCAAGGAGCTCAACGCCGACGACGTGCAAACGCGCGAGCGGGCCGAGGATTCGCTGCGAGGCTGGTGCCGCGGACAGGCCGATCGCGTTCTGGCGCTGATCGACGGCCAGTCATCGGCTGAGCAGCGCGACCGGTTGCTGTCGCTGGCCCGTTCGGTGTTCGACACGTCACCCCGTGCGGCGATGGGCGTTTCGTTCGGCGTCGCCAACGTGGCGTTCGGGCTGCAGGAAGAGGAAGCGTTCGACGGCGGGATCCCGATCGCGGGTCCGGTGAAGGGATTCGACTCTGAGAACGTGCTCAAGTCGGGCGATCTGCTGCTCTCGATCGAGGGTGTGCGTATCCGCACGAACCGCGAGGCGCGCACGCAGATTCTGTCGCACGATCCCGGGCAAGTCGTTCGGCTTGAGATCGAGCGTGACGGCAAGGTGCTGCAGTTGCCGCTGAAGCTGGGTTTCTGGTCCAACCTGAATAGCCGCGCCAATATCCAGCGCGCGAGCGACCCGTCGGGCCCGGAGCTGGACAACGCATGGCGTGCCCGCCTGGCTCGCGTGAACCCCGCGTTGCTCTCGCTGGATACGCAGCCCGTGCTCCGGCCGGTGCCGAACGCGAGCGCGTGGGCGGAGGCCGAGCGGCTCGCGACCGAGCCGGCACAGACGCGGCTGGTGCAACTGCCTCAGAGCCAGAACCTGCGGCTCGGCCCGGGAGTGGACAACAACCAGCGTCAGGTGCTTGAGATCGGGATCGACGGACGCATGCGGACGCTCAACACCGACCGCAACGGCAATGTCGCGGTTGCGGACCTGCGTCCCAGCGGCACGACCCGCGAGGTCATCACGAACGCACCGAGCGACGAGCAGTTGCGTCCATCGCGCCAACGCCAACGGTTCGAGAACCTCACGCTCGACGCCCAGAACGAGGTGAACATCCTGCAGCTCCAACGCCGCGGGCTGATGGATCAGGCAGCGATGATGCGTGAGACCATGCGGCTGCTGCCGGGGAACGACGCCAATCGTCGCGGCATGGACGCGATGCTGCAGCGGATCGAGACCGAGATCGCGGTGCTCGAGGACCAGATGGAGCAGGCTCGCAAGCGTGGGCAACGCCAGCGCTAGTCCACGGATGTAAAGATGCCTCGGCGGGCGCTTTGCTGGCGGCGCTTTGCGTCGGAAGTCCGGCGACCGCATCCGGTCGGTACCGACCGTGGCCGCACGAAGAATTCGAGGCTTGTGTGCAGAGCCATTCGACCGCGTGGGCGAGGCGCGAACGAGGGCTCAGGGCGACGGCCGCTTGTTTGTTGTCGCCGCGGTGAATTCGCTCCAGCGGGCTTCGTCGAGCACCTGATCGATCTGCGAGCCCATCTCGAAGTCGGTCTTGGCCTTGGCGAGGCGGCCCCAGAGCAGCGTTCCGAGGCCCAGGGTGAGCAAGCTCGAGACGCCGAACACCATGCCGGCGTGCATAGGGCGGGTGTCGTTCACGGGTCGGTCGCCGGCGGCGGCGGGAGACTTGATAAGCGTCACAGCGCCATCAGCGCGGCGTTCACGGTTGGCGTTGGCGTCGCTGGCGAGCGCGGTGGCGATGATGTCGAGCGATCGGGCCGCACGATCACGCCCGTCGGCGCGGACCTCGAGCTTGATCGAACCGGGCGACGGAGATTCGTGACTGAAGCGGGACGCGAGGAAGGTCTTCATCGCACCGCCGCTCCCCAGCGCGTCGTTGCCCCGCTTCTTCATGCGATCGGCGACAAGGTCGATGAAGCGCGGGTCGGCGAGGGTCTCCTCGAGCGATCGCTTCCATTCGTCGAGTTCGGCGTCAGAGAGTTCACGCCCGCGCCCGTCGGCGGTCAGTTCTGTTGTGGCGGCGAAGACACCGGGCATCACCTGATTGACCGCGGCCCAGGAGAGTGCGGCGAGCGTGCCCATGATCAGCACGCAGTACAGCGTCAGAGCCGCGGCCCGCTTCGTGCTCGCCTGTCGCTGCACCTTGGCGTGCGCGTTCTCGACCTGACGCTTGGCGGCCATCACTTCGGCCCGCATCCCCAGCACCTGTTCGCACTGCTCGAATCGCTTGGCGAGTACTTCGCTGGCGCGGCGGACCTTGTCGACCTGTTCACGCAGGATGGAGCGATAGCGGGAAAGCCGCTTGCGGCGCAGCGTCGACGCGCCGCCCGAGGACGCGGCTCCGGGCTTGGCGTTGCCGAGACGTTCGATGGTGTGCTGCTGCTTGGCGTGCAGCGCCTTGGCTGCGGCAAGTTCCTTTTCGAGTGAGGCAACCTCCTCCTCGTGCTCGCGGACCTTGGCCGAGGCTTCGGCGATCTGCTGCAGCGACGATTCCGAGCCCTCGACCGCCGCCGACCGTGCATTGCGCTCAGCGGCCAGGCACTGGCGCAGTTCCGCCAGCGAGGCTTCGATCTCTTCGGCGCCCGCGCCCTCGCGTTGGATCCGCTCCATGAGCGCGTGGACATGCGAGCGTTCGACGCTGATGAGCTGCTCGTATTCGCTCAACACCTCTTCCTGTGCCGCGCAGCGACGGACCACGGATTCCAGGTCCTTCTTGAGCTGTTCGGCGGCGTCGGACTCGGTCGCGACGCGACGCTCGAGCTCCGTCCGCTCGGATTCGTACTTGGAGAGGTCCTGCGATTCGCGGTGTGAAGCGGCCTCCACCGCGGCCTGACGCTGTGCCAGCTCCGCGTCGCGCTCGTTCAGCTCGGCTTCGCGGGTCTTGAGCCTCTCCACGGCCTCGGCGACCTTGACCCGGTCGGCGTCGAGTGCGGCGCGGCCTTCGTCGATTTCCTTCTGCAGCGCATTCAGCTCGGCGGCAAACGACTCGAGCTCCGTCGCAACCGTCTTGGTTCGCTCGCTCTCGCTGCGGGCCGAGTTCGCTTCGACCTTCACCTTCTCGACTTCGGCCTGCGCCTGGGTGCGGATGCTGTCGGCCTCGGCGCGAGCGGCATCGGCGTCGGCGCGGGCCTTTTCGGCTTCCGCCGCCGCCTTTGCGACTTCGTCACGCGAGCGTTCCGCGTCGGATCGAGCCTTTTCGATCTCCAGCTTGGCCTTTGCTGCGATCGCCTTGGTTGCGTCTTCCAGTTCCTTCTGCTTGGACTCGATCAGGCTCCGCTGCTCGGCGATCTGCTTCTCGAGTTCCGACTGGCGGGCCTCTATCGACGCGGACTTGGCTTCAAGCGTCTCGCGTTCGGTGCGGGCCTCGGCGAGCTGGCTCTTGGTTTCTTCGCGGAGTGCGGCGAGTTCGTCGGCGGTCTTCTTCGCTCGATTGGTCTCGGTCTCGAGCGCGGCCTGCATGGTTGCCAGTTCGATTTGGCGCTGGTTGATGACAACCTGAGCCTCGACGAGCCGGGCTTCCAGCTCGCGACGTTCCTCGTAGAGCTTCTTCAGTCCCTGAAGGCTCTTCTCCACGTCGCTCAATGCCGACAGCGGATCAAAGCCGGCACTCTGTGGCGAACTGGACGCGCTCGGGGCGGCGGTCTCGGCTTTGTTGGTTGTCTGCGCCTGGCTCATCTCGGCCTCGCGGTTCCGGAACACAACTGATCTTCGGACGTGCGCTTATCGGCCTGTCCGAGGGGCGACTGAACCGCGTCCGGAGAGTTCTTTTCCCGGACAGCGGCAGCATCGTTATCCAGACCTGATCGGGGGCTATCCGGTCACTTCCAGCCGGGTGGCGGCGTCGGCGACGGCGATGCCCCGAACACGGGCCGTCTTTTCGGGCGAAGTGGCCCCGGCTTCGATCGCAACGTCGCGTCGCTTCACACGGAGCGTGCGGGCAAGGAGTTCGCACACCGCCGCGTTGGCCTTGCCGGCTTCCGGGGCCGCGGCCACCTTGATCTTGAGCCGATCCCCCAGCACGCCTGCGATCGCATCGCGCGAGCTGCCGGGTACGACCTTGAGCCGGATCAACACGTCAGAGTTGTCGGCTTGCAGCACGCCCATGAAATCCCGCTTCCCCGGCACCGAACGACATCCGATGACGAGCGTAGTGACAGCGTCGGTATTTCGGATTCCGGACGGTAGAGTCGGGTGCGGCGTCGGCCTTCAATAGCGGCTTTCCATTTCGCCCCGAAATCGCCGATTGAGCTCGTTCATCGCATGGCTGTCACACTGCCCATCTTCAACTTCTGGTTCGAGCTCACGCTGCTTTCGATTCTGGCGTGTCTGCTGATCTATGGCATTTTCGACACGCGTTTTCAGGTGGCTCGGGCCAAGGGAGCGGCGGCGGTCGAGGTGCTGCGCCGCAACAGCCGCCGACTGTGGATCCTGATCGCGGGCACGACGGTGATCATTGTGGGAATCGTGATCTCGCCGCTGCCGGGCCCGGGGTTCAGCGTGCTGGGGCCGATCGGGCTGGCGATTCTCGCCAGCGAGTTTGTGTGGGCCAAGAAGCTGACGAATCAGATCAAGGAGCGGTCCGGACCGCTGCGGGACGCGACCCAGCAGTTGGCACTCAAGACGCCGAAATGGGTGCCTATTCCGGTGTCGCTGGCCTACTGGTCGGTGCCGGTGCTTCTGGCGATCTTCTCGCCGGTGCCGCAGTTTGTGATCTGGCCCGCGGCGTCGATCCTGTTCGCGCCGGTGTTCCTGTGGTGCGTTCTGGTGTACAGAGCAAGCAAAGTGGCGGCACCGGCCGCTGCGGCGACCGCGACACCCCGCGATCAGGCCGAAGCCGCGTGAAGGTGGCTCGAAAGCAGCCCTCAAGCCAACTGAAAGCCGACGGGGAATCCTCCCAAGAATGTCCCGGAGGCCCTTGTGAGCTTTGATGCGCCGACAACCAGCGAGAACGACCGGAGCTACGCGATGTTTCAGCACATCGTGCCGCTCATCGCCCACCTGGGCGGTCCGATCGTGGTGCCGATCATCGCGGCGGTGATCATGTGGCAGATCAAGAAGGATCAGGCGTACCTGGACGACCACGGGCGAGAGGCGACGAACTTTCAGATATCGCTGGCGTTGTACACGCTGGTGATCATTCCGCTCTTGGCGGTGGTGACCTGCGGCATCGGCGCGGTGCTGTACATTCCGCTCATTGTGCTGAACATCTACGGCTCGGTCCGGGGCGGGATGGCCGCGAACAAGGGTGAGTATTTCCGCTACCCGATGTGCCTGCGGCTGGTGTGACGAACGCCGCGCGGGTGGGGCGCGTCGGGCGACCGTGGAGCGCAGCCTCTGCTTTTCTTGAACGCACGCAAGAGCGAGCCGGGGCGTCCTCGCCCCGGTGCTGTTGCAATCGAACTCGCGTCAACTCAATCCCGAAACCTCGCCGCCGGGGCGGGGACGCCCCGGCTCGCTGGCATTGGAGACTTGCGGCCGCATCCGCGCCATCCGCTTGCGCGGAGGGTTCGTATGATGTCGATGTGCCCCTTCTGCAGTGCGTCAAGCTTCACAAGACTTATGCCGGCCGCGTTGTCGTGGACGATGTGTCGTTCCACGTCGAGCGCGGGGAGATCGTCGGCCTGCTCGGGCGCAACGGCGCCGGCAAGACGACCAGCTTCCGCATGACCATCGGCATGATCGATGCCGACCCGGCGGTCACCGGCGGCACCGGCGACGGGCGCGTCTTCTTCGACGGCAAGGACGTCACCAACCTGCCCATGTACAAGCGGGCGCGGCTGGGCATGGGCTACTTGTCGCAGGAACCCAGCATCTTTCAGCGGCTCACCTGCGAGCAGAATCTGCTGGCGATTCTCGAGACGACGGGCCTGCGGCGTCACGAGCGTCGCAAGCGGGCGACTGAACTGCTGGAGCGATTCAGCCTGTCGCACAAGGCTCATCACCTGGCCCGCACGTGCAGCGGCGGCGAACGCCGCAAGCTCGAGATCGCCCGCGCACTGGTCACCAACCCGAAGTTGATTCTGCTCGACGAACCGTTCAGCGGCGTCGATCCGATCGCGGTCGAGGACCTGCAGGCCGAGATCCGTCGTCTGGCCCATGACCACGGACCGGGCCAGGAAGGGATCGCGTTCCTGATCACCGATCACAACGTGCAGCAGACGCTGAGGGTCTGCGACCGGTCGTACATCCTCGACAGCGGGCGGAAGCTCGCCGAGGGGACGCCCAAGCAGCTCATCAACGACGAGATGGTGAAGCGGGCGTACCTGGGCTCGCTCTTCCGCGGCGACGAGTTCGATCACCTGCCGGAGCGGCGCGTGGCGGTGAACGGGACGAAGTGAAGACGTTCACCGCGGAGAACGCAGAGGACGCTGAGAAGAAGAAGAAGAAGAAGAAGAAGAAGAAGAAGAAGCGATGCCCTGGACCACTCCTCAATGTTCTCTCCGCGTTCTCCGCGTCCTCCGCGGTGCGATGCCTTTGGCCTTGCTCGCGGTGGCGATCACCGGGTGCTCGCGGCGGACGCTGGAGATCACCAGCGAGCCGAGCGGCGCCCTGGTGTGGGTGAACGATGTGGAACTGGGGCGCACGCCGCTGAAGGCCTCGTTCCAGCACTATGGCGAGTACGACGTCCTGCTGCGCAAAGACGGCTTCGAGCCTCTACGGACGCACAAGACGGCGTACACCCCGCTGCACCAGCGCCCGCCGCTGGACCTGGTGACGGCCCCACTGCCGATCGAGAACACGACCTCGTGGCATTTCACGCTGGAGCCGAGCAAGGAATCGACGCTGGCGAAGGAGCAGCTCGAGAGCGAGCTGACCGCCCGTGCCGACGAGCTGCGGAAGCAGATTGAACCGCCGGCGGATGCCCCGGCCCCCACCACCACCCCGGCGCCGAAGTGAACCCGACATCGGTCGCGTCCGGGACTGATCGATGGACGCAGAACTGAGCACGAACGCAGATTTACGCTCCCCGAAATGGGCGTTCTTGTTCGCAGAAAATTTTCGGACGTGTTAGTCTCGTTTCCCGCCGCGGGTCTCGTGGGTCGGCGGGATGCTGGTTCCCGCCACGCCGCGGTGCAATCACCCTCACAACGGGGAAGGACACGTTCATGCAGAAGAGCTCGATTGGCTTGCTGGCTATCGCTTTGGCTTCGGGAATGTGCGCGTCGGTGCTCGCGGCTCCGCTCAACGGCGGACCGGTGAAGGCCGAAGGACCCGGCGACTGGACGCAGCAGTGGCGTCAGAACCGCAACATCCTGATCGATGAAGACCCGACGCTGAAGTACGACCCGACCTCGATCATCGTGAAGTTCTTCGACGGCGTCTCCCAGGAAGACAAGGACGTGTTCTACGGCCTGATGGAGATGCGGCGGATCGAGAAGCTCGGCCAGACCGACCTCGAGCACGTCACCATCAACGACAGCGTGGACAACATGGTCTTCCTCGCCAACGAGATCGGTGCCGAGCTGGGCATCGTCGAGTTCGCTGAGCCCGATTACATCTTCCACCTGAACGCCACGCCCAACGACAGCTTGTACAGCCTGCTCTGGGGCATGAACAACACCGGCCAGACCGTCAACCGCGACCGCGGGACGGCCAACGCCGACATCGACGCCAATCTCGCGTGGGACGTCTGGACCGGATCGTCGTCGTTCGTCGTCGGCATGTGCGACTCGGGCATCCTGCTCAACCACCAGGACCTGGCCGCCAACATCTGGCAGAACCCCGGCGAGATCGCGGGCAACGGCATCGACGACGACGGCAACGGCTACGTGGACGACAAGAACGGCTGGGACTTCTTCAACAACGACAGCAACCCGACCGACGACAACGGGCACGGCACGCACACCGCGGGCACGGTCGGCGCGGTCGGCAACAACGGCGTGGGCGTCACCGGCGTCTGCTGGAACGTCAAGCTCGCCGCGCTCAAGATCGGATCGGCCAGCGGTTCGATCTCGGTCACGGCCGCGATCAACGCGATCAACTACTGCGTCGGCAAGGGCATCAAGGTGAGCAACCACTCGTGGGGTGGCGGGGCCGCGTCGTCGGCGCTCAACACCGCCATCTCCAACGCGCGCACCGCGGGACACCTGATCGTCGCGGCGGCCGGCAACGGCGGCGCTGACGGTCGCGGTGACAACAACGACTCGATCCCATCCTACCCCGCAAGCTACACCCAGGACAACATCATCGCGGTAGCCGCCATCGACAACGACAACCGGCTCGCGACGTTCTCGAACTTCGGAGCCACCAGCGTCGATCTGGCGGCCCCGGGCGTGACGATCGCCAGCAGCTACAACAGTTCGACGTCGTCATACGTCTATCTCGACGGCACGTCGATGGCGACGCCCGCCGTCGCCGGCGCGGCCGCGCTGGTCTGGAGCAAGAACCCGACCTGGACCTACTCGCAGGTGCGGAGCAAGATCCTCAGCACCACCAAGCCGCTGACGAGCCTCTCGGGCAAGACCGTCACCGGCGGCTGCTTGAATGTGAACAACGCGATCCGCTGAACGAACGCGACAACCTCAGGATCCCCAAGCCCGGCGACGAGCCGGGCTTTTCATTGCGCGAAGCCGTCCGAGAATGTGCGTTCTTCTCGCAATCCAAACGCGATCCCGTTGCGGCGGAGCCAACAGGTCGGTATATTGCGATCTCCGGGTCTCGTGGGGACGCGTCCCGGTGTTCAGCATCAACGCTGGGACTGCTCGACACTCGCCGAATCGCGAGCCGGGTGGTCTTTTTGCGTCGCGACGACATCACCGAACCCGATCGGAGGGCACGGGCGTATCGCTCCGTGGATGAGGGGTGGCTGAGGGAAGCCGCTGCCGGAGCCCGCCGCACGATGCGGCACACGCGCGTTGCCTTTCTGGGCAAGGATGCACCGATGCAATCCACCGTCCCCGGACTCAACGACCCTCCGCCGCTGCCAGAGCCGTCGATGCTGCCGGCACTGCTCTTTGAGCAGCCCTGGTTGCTGCTGGCGGCGGTCTTGTTGGTGGCGTTGCTCGGGTCGATGTGGCAACGCCGCGCGGGAAGCATGAAGGGCGCGTTCACGTGGCTGGCGGGTGGCCTGATGGTGTGTGGCGCGGTGTACGTCACGGCGCGGCTGGTCGTGACGGAGCGCGAACGCGTTGCGATGGCAACCAACGATCTCGTGGGTGCCACCGCGGGCGTGAACGCGGCGCGACTGCAGGAACTGCTCGACCCATCGGTGCGACTGACATACTTCCGCGCCGCGGGCGGGCTGGACAAGGCGGGCACGATCGCCGCGGTCGAGCGCGAGATTGGACAGCTGTACAAGGTCAAGGACTGGATGGTTCAGGAGCTGCAGGTGGCGGAGGATGGCCCGGGGCGCATGAAGACCCAGGTGCGGGTGCGAATCACACCCGCGGACTGGAACTTCCCGCACATCTCGTGGTGGGCGATCGACTGGAAGAAGAGCGGCGAGGCGTGGCGTGCGACGAGTATCCGGTCGCTGTCGATTCAGTTCATGTCGGGGACGCCGTGAGTTGGTGAAGAGGTGCAGACGCGCCTCCCCGGGCCGCGAAGCGGGGAGGGGTGTTGGACGATCGGAAGTCAAAGCGTTGAGGCACCCGCAGTCCCCTCACCTGCTTCGCCTGCGGCGAAGCGGTCCTCTCCCCGCTCGCGGGGAGAGGAGGCGCGTGAAGGTCGCTCGCAGAGTGATCTTTACTCGCCGCGGGCTTCGTCGCGTTTGTCTTCTTCATCGAGCAGCGTGACCGCGGCGTCGAGCAGGTGGTCGAGCGGGACGGGCTTGATGAGATAACGATCGACGCCGAGCGATTCGGCATAGGCCTGGTGGCGGCGGCCCTCGTTGGCCGTCACCATGATGACAATCGGCGCGTCGGCGTGGCCCTTGATCTTCTCGAGCACGAGGAAGCCGGAGCGCTTGGGCAGCATCATGTCGAGGATGACGATGTCGGGCGGGTCGTCGTTGCAGATCTGCACGGCCTCGTTGCCGTCGGTCGCGAGCTGTGTGAGCGCGCCCTCAGACTGGAACGCGGCGTCGAAGGTCTCGAGCACGTCGCGGTCGTCGTCGACGATCAGGACGCGGATGTCTTCGAGTCGCAGGTCTTCTTTGGTCATGTGGGGCCCCTTGTCGCCGTCGATGTCCACCAGTCTGTAGCGTACGGGAGGCCGCAACGGTTGCGGGAAAGTGCGATGGGCCGGTCACTGTGGGGAGAGAACGCGGAGGGGCGGAGAGGGCGGAGTGGCGCGGAGGTGGGATTGGTTGAATGAAGAAGTGGAACGGATGCGACAGGATTGCCGCAACGGGTTTGGGTGCTGCGGGTTGGCGGCTTCGGGGCAACCCGTGCGGTCGCGGCGAGAGCGGGCGTCATCGCACAGGTTGACCGCTTAGCCGATCTCGCAGAGGCAGCCTGCGGGGCCTGGAAGGACCCGCCCCCGATGTCGCGGGCGGACCGGCTGGAAGCCGGTCCTACTGATCAGTTGTGACGGCGTCAGTCGGCAAACTCGTCGAGTGTCTTGCGCTTCTTCTGGATCGCGGTGCTGACGCCGATGATCTTGCCCAGGTGCACCGGGCCGGCTTCGATGCGTTCCATCGCGCTCTTGGCGTTGCCGGGGCCGAACTCGGTGCCGATGAAGCGGCGGCCGAGGGCGTGGGCGACGACGGCCGTGGTGCCGCTGCCGGTGAAGGGGTCCATGACGATCGAGTTCTCTTCGCTGCAGGCGAGGATCACGCGTTCGAGGTAGGCCTCGGGCAATTGGTTGTGGTGGCGGCTGCGGCGTTCTTTGTTGTTGCCCTGGATGCGGCCGAGGAACGGGCCGTACCAGACGTCCATGGGGACGCGCATGCCGTTGGGCATGCCGTCTTTTTTGTTGAGCGTGCGCTTGTCGCCGTAGGTCGAGGCGCGGTCGGACATCTCGAGCACGCGCTCGGGGTGCCAGATGCGCTTGGTGGCGTCGTCGTTCTTGGCGAAGTAGAGCGCGTGGACTTTGCTGTTGATGAAGCGGCTCTTGGTGTTCTGGCCGAAGCGGTAGTGCCAGACGCACCAGTTCACCATGTGCAGGCCGATCTTCTTGAGATAGACCACGATCTCGGCGGCGGTGTCGTCGGGGATGTTGACCCAAAGACTGCCGCGGTCCGACAGCGCGTCGGCGCAGGCTTGCAGCCACGCGTACGTGAAGTCGAGGTAGTCGTTGCGGGGCATGCCGTCGTGCCACTGGTCGTACGGCACCGACCAGTTGAAGGGCGGATCGGCGAAGATCAGGTCCACCTGCTTCTTCTTGCACTCCTCGAGCGACGGGATGATCTCGCGGCAGTCGCCGATGTGGATGAGGGAGCGGCCGTCCTTGGTAGTGAGGACTTTCTTCGTCTTCGCTGGCTTGGAGTACGCATCGTGCTTGGACGCCGCGTGGGCCTTGGCGGCACGCTTGCGCTCGGGGACCGCGGCCGGGCCACGGGCCGGTGCGGGGGCGTCAAGCGTCTGCGGCGGGACGTGCATGGGCGAGGGTAGGTGATTTCCGGCGATGGTCGGGATGAGCACCGCCCGGCGGGTCATGGCTTCGCCGGCTGCAGTTCGAGGCGTCGGCCGAGCACCATGCAGTTGAAGAGGATCCGGCCGGCCTGATCCCGGGTCATAAAAGCGTTGCTACCGGAGACTTCATCGAGGGAGACAACGACCTTGGTATCGATGTCGAAGACCCGAACGCTGAGGTTTTCGTGCTCCCAGACCCTGGCGTCGGCGAGATCGATGTCTGAATCGAATCGCAGCAGCCGACGACCGGATTCCCAGTAGACCCATGCCTCGTTGGCGACCGAGGAGAGCGGGGCAAGGTGGATGACGTTTGCGGCGGCGTCGGCGGGTCGCTGCACACCTTCTTTCTCGAGTTCACGCCGTGCCGCGGCACGCAGCCGCTCGAGCAGTTCACCTTCCGGGAAGCGTGCCTGGTTGCGTGTGCGAAAGAGCTCGTCGCGGAGATCGGTGTAGACGTGCTTGATCTCGACGGCATCCTCGGGCAATGCGCCGGGATCAATCGTCGCCACCGACACGATGCGATACTGCTCGTTAGCGACGCGGACATCGCGCTCGGGAATGACGTAATCGGCCTTCTTCAGTCGCACTTCGAGCCGGAACTGCGGGAGCGTGACGGCCGCGAAGCGGCTGTTGTCCTTCTCGTCGAGAGCGACCTTGATCTCACGCGCCCAGAACACGACCTCATTGCTCTGGACGACGCGATCGAGATCCGCTTCGTCGATGTGCCAGCGGTAGAGGTAGCGGACGATCTCGTAGAGCAGCGGCTTGGCGGTCAGTTCGGCAGGGACCGTCGGGGCTTCCACGCCGCTCGAACTCGCCGCTCGGACCATCGGCCCGGGCATGAGTAGAGCAATGACACACGCGAAGAGGAGAGCGAGTGGACGCATAAGGGACCCTCAGTTCTTGCGGCGGAGAGTAAAGAAGCGGTTGCCGCCCAGCGAGCCTTGCTGACCGTCGGGAATGCGAACGAAGCTCCCGCCGGGCGCGTAGTTGTTGCGGTCGGTCATCCATGAGTACGCGCGACCCGTGACGGCGATTCCCGCGACGTCACGCAGGCCCGCGAACCGGTCGGCCTCGGCGATGCCGCCTTCGACGTAGGCCCGGGCCAGGCCCGCGGCGTAATCGAGCAGCCTTGCGAAGCGTCCGGGTTCGCCCTTGGAGGCACATCGCTCAAGGTATTCCACGCGCTCACGCACGCGGTCGACGGTGACGAAACGACCGGCTGCGTCGCGATAGAAGCCGTCGCACTGGCCCTTCTCGCCTCCGGCGGTGATCACATCGATCACGTCGTCGCAACGCTCGGACGCGATGTGCTCCTGGCGATACCCGGCCGGAACGTGCTTCAGCCGGGACTCGAGCACCCACAGGATCGCGAGCATGCCGGCCTTGGTGTCCTGCTCGCTGACCCAGCCGCGTTCGCCGGGGAAGGGTGTCTCGTTGACCAGCAGGAGCGCGACGTAGCCGGAGACCGTGCTTGGCGCGTCGAGCCGGGCGGGCGCGGCCAGCCCGGCGGCGAAAGCCGACATCACCACGCAGACCGCCATCCACAGGGTCTTTGCTCGCATGCGCGAAGGATACCAGACAATCATCTCGCCGCCTGCGGAAAGCTCACCGGCCGACCGTTGCGGCGGGCGGGCGTTCCCCTCTTCAGAACATCGCGCCGGAGACGCTGCTGACCATCCCCGCGCCACTGTTGTCAACGGCGGCGGAGTAGTTCAGCATCTCGACGCGCTCGGGATTCGTGATCTTGAGCGCCGCGATCAGATTGCCGGTGCTGCACCAGCGGGTGGGGTTCTGCTGCCACGCCATGGAGGCGATGAGATCATCGGGCTTGTTGGTGCGGACGAGCTCGAGCAGTTGCTTGTCGTGGCCGAAGGTCTTGTTGCGGAAATCTGCCGCTTCCTTGGTGTCGCCGCCGGGGTTCTGCTGATCGCCGAACGCCGGTCCGACGTGGGAGAGGTCCGCGCTGCTCACGATCAATGTCTTGCCCGGCAGCTCCGCGATCGCGGCCCGCAGCGCATCAATGAACGGCTGCAAGCCAAGGCCCTTGCCGTCGTAGCTCTCGCCGTTGTTCACGGCGGGATCGTGGACGAGTGCGCCGAAGACCTTGGGGAAGTGACCCTGTTCGTCCGGGCCGAAGCAGTGCTGGAGCCAGGGGATCTGCAGTTCCACCGAGTGCTCGCGCTCGTGGTCGTAGCGGTGCTGGAAGAGCAGCTCCGAGTTTGCGGCGCCGAGCTTGGACTTGAGGGTCTGCACGAGGCGGTCGTCGAGCTCGCAGGTGCCCAGCACGGTGCGGTAGCCCTTATCGCAGCCGCAGACGCCGGTGGCGTCGCCGAAGTGGTTCGTGCCCAGGATGATGATGCGATCGGGGCGATCGACGACGCGGAGGCGTCCCCAGACGCTGGCGTAGTTGATCCAGCCGCGGCCGTAGTCGATGTGCGGGGCGATGACGGCCTTGGGCAGGCTGTCGAAGCTGGGCTTCTCGACGTTCTCGAGGGCCTTGGCGATCCAGGCCTCCATCAACTCACGGAGCTTGGTGGCGCCGATCTCGTCCTTGCGGCTGTCGGGCAGCGAGGCGGCCTTCTCTTGCACCTGACGCTGCAGCTTCTGCAGTTCCGCCTGATCGGTCGGCGGGGTCTCGGGCATGTTCAGCTCGCGGGCGACTTCCTGCATCACCAGCGAATCGACGAAGTTCGCCGTCGTCGCGGGCGGCAGGACGGGGGCCGAGTCGAAGTCGGCGTGCATCTGCTTGATGATCGCGTCGAACCGCGGACCAAAGAGCAGCCCGGCGTCGTCGAGCTGGGCGATGAACTGACCCAGGATTTCCTGGTTCAAGCCGCGTCCCACTTCGGCGCAGATCTGTTCGACGGTGCGTTCGCCGTTCATCAAGGGCAGCACGAGCTGCATGGCCGGAGCGGCGACGACGATGCGATCGGTGACCTGCTTGGCATCGGCGAGGCCCATGGCCTGCTGGTTGCCGAGCTGGGCCGCGAATCCGCGAAGGGCGCGGATCTTGGGCTTGGCGTGATGGGCCCACTCGGGGTGGAAGGGCGGGAGCTGCGGGGCGGTCGGGTTCTGGCCGGTATTCTCGTTGGACATCGTGTGCTCGCTAAAGGAAGGGAAGTCTAGGAGGAAGGGGCGAGGTTGGAGGGATGGCGTTTCCGACTGCAGGCAATCGGGTGCGACCGATTGGCTGTTTTCGGACAACCCGTTCCTAGGACGAGGCTTGCGATCGCGGCGGGGCGTGGGTAGGGGCGCTCACGTCGGGGCATCCAGAAGAACGCGACTCGAAACCTCGTGGAGTCTCGCCTATCATCTCGACCCAATGGTGGCGGGGTCCGGCCCCGCCGCACGTTTGCAAGGATTGATCCATGAGCAGCCTCAAGCCCGGCCAGAACGTGATCTGCACTGTCAACGCCGTCCCCCGCGCGACGGGCAAGATCTCGACCATCGAGCGTCTGATGCGTCGCGACCCGGAGAACCGCCGGGCTCTGGGCCGCGCCCAGACCAAGCGTCGCCAGCGCATCACGATCTACAACCGCGGCAATCGCCAGTGGGTCAGCCGCGAGACCCCGGCCAAGGTCGTTCGCGTCACCAAGGGCGCGGAATGGAAGATGACCTACACCCTTGATGTCGCCCCGGACATCGCCTCGGTGAACAACTTCATCGAGATCCGCCCGGCCTAAGACTTGGGCTGACAATTTCACTTGCTCGTCCGCACCGAAGCTCTTGCTTCGGTGTTTTTCTTTGGTGATGGCTTGAGCGGCGGCGGGCACCGTCTTGGGTTGGCCCCGAACCGATCGTCGTCAGGCGTTGCCGGTGTGCGAGGAGGCCGCCTCGGCGTGCCGCGGCCGGTGTTCGCTCAGCGGCGCGACCGCGACGGTTGAGGCTGCATCTCGTCGCGGCTGCTGGCCCGGACGTTTTCCGCCAAACCACCAGCGGACGAACTTGGCCATGCCCTGCTCGATGGCGGGCGTGACGCTCGACATCGAGAAGCGGAGCAGCGGCGCGGTCGTGGTGGTGTACATCGGGCGGGTCATGGCGAGCAGGCCTTCTTCGCCCTTGGTGACGCCCCAACCCGAGGCGCCGTGGCCGCTGAGACCGACGGAGGCGTGGGCGGTTGGGGTCAGGCAGTCGTTGACGGTGACGATGGTGGAGCGGAGGCGTTCGCGGAAGGCATCAACGCGGGAGGGGTCTTTGGTGAAGACGGAAGTGGCGAGTACCTGATCGACGCTGTCGTGCAGGGCGAGCGCGTCTTCGAGGTTGGCCACGCGGACGACGGCAAGCAGCGGGCCGAAGTGGCGGCCCTCGATGAGCGTGGCGTTTCGCGGGCAATCGGCGAAGACCATCGGGCGGATGAGGCGGCGGATGCCTTGGGCGTCGGCGGTTGGCGGCTCGACGACGCCGCTGAGGGAGCGGCAGCCTTGCTCGTGGGCCTGGACCGCGAGGGCATGGATCTCGCCGGCAGCGCGTTCGTTGACGAGCGGCAGCGGGCGGGCGGCGCCGGCGCGGGCCATCAGGCGGCGGACGAACTCGGCGTAGACCCTTTCTTCGACCAAGGCGCGGCGGGGGGCCATGCAGGTCTGGCCGGCGTTCATGGTGATGCCGTTCCAGATCGCGTCGGCGGCGAGCTCGGCGTCGGCGTCGCTGAGAACGAATGCGCTGTCGCGGCCAGAGAGCTCGAGCGTGCTGGAGGTGAGGCGCGGGGCGAGGGTCTCGGCGATCGCGCGGCCGACGTTGGTGCTGCCGGTGAAGACGACATGGTCAAACGCGTTATCACGCAGCAGCGACGCGCCGGCCTCGCGGCTGGCGTCGGTGCGGGTGAGCCAGCCGTCGGGCATCTGGCTTTCCCGGCCGGCTTCGAGGGCGAGATCGAGGAGCAGGGTCTGCGAGTGTGGGGCGTTTTCGGAGGGCTTGACGGTGACGCGGTTGCCGGCGGCGATGGCCTGGACGAGCTCGATGCCGAGGAGTTGGACGGGGTAGTTCCAGGTGGCGATGATGGCGATGCGGCCGAGGGGCGCGCGGGTGACGATGCCGCGGACCGCGGTGGAGAGCACGCCGCCGCCGGGAAGGCGGCGGGGCTTCAGAATGCGAGCGCCGTGCTTCTCGATCCAGGCGCAGGCGGCGAGCAGCGGGGCGACGTCGCCGACGAGGCCCTCGAAGCGCGGCTTGGCGATGTCGGTGTGCATCGCCTCGATGAGGTCGTCCTGACGCGTGGCGACGAGACGGCGGAAGGCGCCGACCCAATTCAGGCGGCGGCCCAGAGGCCAGGAGATCGAAGCGGGATCGTGGTGCGGCACACGGAACATTAGTGGTTCGCGGGGCGGGCGGGTTGTGGTTCGTGACGGGAGGTGGTGGGTATCGGTTGGGCCGGCGAAACCGATGCGGTGTTGGGACATCGAAGCGGCGTGGCTCTCTTCGCGGCGTCGCGAGGCCGCCGTGGTGCATGCTCCTGCTCGATACACTCCGCCCGTGCGCGTTCTGGACCTTTCCGACAATCCCCGCATCAAGGTGATCGAGGAGCTGCTCGTCGAGGCGAGCCGTGCGCGCGAGCCGACGGACGTGTTCAAGGTGTTCGGGCCGCGGATGTGGAAGATCCGGCCGATCGAGTACTTCATCTCGCTGTCGACGCGGAACCTGCCGGAGGGGCAGTACAAGATCACGCGGCGGTACGACGTCAAAGAAATGCAAGCCGCCACCGAACGCGGCGACGGAACGCTGCCCCAGCACGCGAACCCGGACCCCTGGAAGACGTTCAACCAACTTCCCGCGTATCGCGACGGTGTGCTGGCGGCGGCGATCGCCAACGGCACGCCGAAGATCCTGAAGGATCTGGATCTCTCCAACGACCCGGTGCTCGGCAACGAGCTCACGGAGTTCCGCTCGGCCCTCGCCATCCCGCTGCTCGACAACGGCAGGCCCTTGAACTGGTCGATCCAGCTTCGGCGCGATCCCAACGCGTACAACGAGCAGTCGCTCGAGGACGCGATGCTGCTGTCGAACCTGATCGGGGCGATGACGCGGAACCTGGTGGCGATCAAGGAAGTGGAGCGACTGAACAAGGCGCTGAACGCCCAGTTCGAAGAGGTCGCTCGGGTGCAGCAGTCGCTGTTGCCGGAGAAGCTGCCGCAGGTGCCGGGGCTGGCGATCGCGACGAGCTATCTGACGAGCGATCAGGCGGGCGGGGATTACTACGACTTCCTGCCGATGCCCGATGGGCGGCTCGGCGTGCTGGTGGCGGATGTGTCGGGGCACGGCGCGGGTGCGGCGACGATCATGGCGATGATGCGGGCGATCCTGCACTGCTACAGCGGCGGCGACGGGAGCGCGTCGAGCGTGCTGCGGTTTGTGAACCATCGCTTGCTTGGGTCGCGGCTCGAAGGGAACTTTGTGACCGCGTTCTTCGGGGTGTACGACCCGGCGACGGCGCGGCTGAACTACGCGTCGGCGGGGCACAACCCGCCGCGGCTGTACACGTCCGCGACAGGCACGATCCGCGGGATCGACGACGCGGCGACGCTGCCCCTGGGCATCAGCGACGAGATGGACGTGTGGAGCGAGGATGTGCAGCTGTCACCGGGTGACGCGGTGGTGCTGTACACAGACGGGATCACCGAGGCCTTCAGCGGCGACGGGAACCGCCGCATGTTCGGGGTGGAGAAGCTGGACGAAGCGATCCTTGCGACACACGGACGGCCCGACGACATGGTGGAGTCGATCCATCGCTCGTTGTTTGCGCACACGCAGGCGCGGACGCGTGCGGACGATCAGACGCTGGTGGCGATGCAGTATGTGGGGCCGGATCGGTGTCTGTTTCCGCCGGTGCGGGCGGGGGTATAGCCCGGCGCGGTCACTTCGGCGTCGGAAACTTCTTCACGATCCGGGCCCAGAACTCGTTGCGTTGCTGCTCGCTCATGCGAGCCTTGCCCGCACCGCCGTCGATGAACCCGATGTTGCCGTAGCGGGTGGGACGCCCGATGTCGTGGTACTGGTTCGCCTCGTCCAGCACGGCCGCGTTGGGTTCTTCCTCGTAGGCAAGGCCCACGATCCGCCGCGCCGCGGTCTCGTCCCAGCCGCGGACGATGAACCCTGCCATGTGCCCCGCGGGCCAGTACTCGTAGCTTGTCAGCGCGAGCGCGGCGTACGCGTAGTTCGCGTCCGGCACGCCCGAATCGCCGGGAACGTTGGAACTCGGCAGGGCGCCGGGCTTGTCGAGCGGGCAGCGCCACGGGGCTTGGATGTCGTAGACCTTCCAGTTGTTCTTGGCCCGCACGCCCTCGCGGAGACGGGGCGAAGGAACGCCCATCGCCTCGCTCCACGTGGCGTGCAACGTCTGCCACGACTTGGCCGGGCCGTCGGGCTCGATCGGGGCGTACGAGGCGTATGGCAGCAAGCCGCCCTCGGCGTTCTTGAGGAGGTTGACGCCCTGCATCAATTGCCGCAGGTTGTTGAGGCAGCGGGTGTTGTCGAGCGCGGATCGGACTGAGCGGAGGGCGACGAGTGAGAGCGAGAGCAGGATCGCGATGATCGCGATGACGACCAGCAGTTCGATCAACGTGAACCCGCGGCGGGCCATAGCAGCTCCTGCACCGATCTTCGCAGAACATCACCGCAGCCGCAGGGCGATACGCGGAGTGTGGCGTTTGGGATTCCCCGGTTCCGGAAACCCGGCATGCCGGAGAACTACCCCCACACGGCCAAGGCCACATTCGCCGCGTTGAAGACCATGTGCATCACGATCGGCACGGCGAGCGAGCCGGTGCGTTGAACGGCGACGCCGAGGCCGAGGCCGAGGACGAAGAGCATTGGTAGCGCCTGCAGCGGGACGGCTCCGACGTGCGCTGCGGCGAACAGGGCCGAGCCGATCACGATCGCCAGCCACGCGCGGCCGATGACGCCTGCCAGAGCGTTCTGCAGGAAGTAGCGGTAGATGATCTCTTCCACGATCGGGGCGAGCAGCACGGCGCAGCCGATCTGCACCCACGCCCAGGTGTCGTTGCG
>CANHCQ010000016.1 GCA_947459215.1 Phycisphaerales bacterium | reverse complement strand
GTGAGCTCCCGTCAATTCCTTTGAGTTTTAATCTTGCGACCGTACTCCCCAGGCGGCGCACTTATCGTTTTTACTACGACCGATACGGCGTCAAAACCGCACCGGTCTAGTGCGCATCGTTTACGGCGTGGACTACCAGGGTATCTAATCCTGTTTGCTCCCCACGCTTTCGTGCCTCAGTGTCAGGACAAGCCCAGCTGACCGTCTTCACCATCGGCGTTCCAGTAGATATCTACGCATTTCACCGCTCCACCTACTGTTCCGTCAGCCCCTACTTGCCTCAAGCCTGCCAGTATGCCCTGCTGTTCCACGGTTGAGCCGTGGGATTTCACAAAGCACTTGGCAAGCCACCTACGCACCCTTTAAGCCCAGTGATTCCGACTAATGCTCGTGGCCTCTGTATTACCGCGACTGCTGGCACAGAGTTAGTCGCCACTTCCTCTGGGGACAATCATTGTTTCCGTCCCCTGACAGCGGTTTACATACCAGAGATACTTCATCCCGCACGCGGCATTGCTCCGTCAGGCTTTCGCCCATTGCGGAAGATTCGTTACTGCAGCCTCCCGTAGGAGTCCGGACAGTGTCTCAGTTCCGATGTTGCGGGCCGTGCTCTCACACCCGCTACCCGTCTTAGGCTTGGTGGGCCATTACCCCGCCAACTACCTGATAGGACGATCGCCGCTCCCAAGGCGCCAAAACTTTGGTCCGAAGACATCATGGAGTATTACCGGCAGTTTCCCACCGCTATCCTCCACCTCGGGGTACGTTCGATCGTATTACTAACCCTTTCGCCACTCACCCTTGCGGGTTCGTTCGACTTGCATGTTTTAGCCATGCCGCCAGCATTCAATCTGAGCCAGGATCAAACTCTTCAATTGATTTTCTTGGTCCCACCGATCACCTTGCGGCTTTCGGAAGGGGAATTTCAAGAGAAGCGTTGACCTGTATTCCCTATCCCCGATCCCTCGGCAAGCCGAGACATCGACGACAGGGCGGTCTTCGCTTGCCGAGCCTTGCGGCCCGACAAGCCCGTTGAAGTTCTCAACGGTTCTATCACTCTCGTGAATCGATAGGTATTTCACCTTCAATATCAACCACGACGAGAATGAAGTCCAAGCTGTGAATCTTGGACGGCTCACCCGTACCGACGTGTTGTAGCGTCGATCGGGCTGTTTTGATCTATCGGCAACGGACAGCCTGAGCCTGGCCTCCACATGGTGTGGATGTCCGTGCCGCACATTCTCGCGCGGATCCCAACTGTTCAATTGTCAGAGAGTGACACCTTCGGGCCTTCGCCCGTTGGCGTGCCGATGTGATTCGGCAGGGGTGGAGTTTAACCCGCCACCTCCTCCGGTCAAGTCTTGGAGGCTTCTGGAAACATGAAATTTCGCGCAAGGCTCCGAAAATCAGCCGTTTGCGCTTTCGGCTTTCCTGATCGACTCCCCTTCAAGGCACCCCGCCGGCGGCCCCTTCGCCCCTCCAAAACCGTCTCGAACCCCCGATGGAGCCCTCTTTCGCCGCTCCACGCGACCGTATCGACCACGCCTGCCGCACGCGTCCAGTGACTACTTTTTGCCCCGAATGCTTGCTGCTGCAATCGTAGAGGCCACTATTATAGGACTACTTGTCGCCCCGCCTCCCGCCAGTGCCCGATCCAGAACCCGGCACGCTTCCGTCATCGTCGCCCCGGTGGTCCGGACATCGTCCAGCACTACGACGACGCGGCACGTCCTCAGCCGCTCGATCGCGCCGCTTGCACCACCCGGCCCACCCCACCACCCCTTTCTGACGCCAAATGACCCGCTGACATTTCGCCTTCGCTCGCTTGCCGGCACCGACCACTGGGTCGGACGATGCCGCCGCCACAACGCTCGCACCAGCGGCACGCCCGCGACGCTTGCCGCGCTCCTCGCAATCGTGTTCGCGTGATCCACCCCGCGTGCGATCCGCCGCCAGGGCGTCATGGGAATCGGCACAACCGCCGCCTCTCCGCCCTGCACCCCCATCTCGCGCAGCAAGGCCGCAAGCCTCTGGCCCAGCAACGCCCCGAGGCGCTCCCCATGCGCCCGCATCGCATGGAACTTCAACTCGCGGATCGCGCTTGCCATCACGCCCTCGTACGCCCCCAGCCGCACGAACCGATCCCACGTCAGCTTCTGATCGCGGCACGCCGGACACGTCGGTGGATCCGTCAGCGTGTCGAGCGCGAACTCCCCCACCGTCAAACCACAGCGCGGGCAATAGTCACCTTCGTCATCCGCCCGCCAGCCTGCATCGCGTGCCCGCACATCCCACGACGCCGACACGCGCCCCAGATACGCGATCTCGAACGCCTCGATCCATCGCGCAACCCCTCGCGTCGGCGAAGTCGCGACGGTCAGACCTCGCTCGACACGCGATTCATCCTGCCCGTCCTCCCCATCGGCGGCAACATCGTGCTCCGGTTCGTCCCAGTCGAACGCGCGTTGGCGGTCCACATCGAAACCAAGGTCGTCATCGATCGCGGCCCTCGACCGCGACACGATGCGGTACCGTCCGCCCGCGTCCAGCGGCTTCGCCGGGGCGTTCAGCTCCGACGCCGCAACATGCTGAGGCGGCCACTCGAACCGCTTGGGTTTCGCATCGTCGGCCGACATCGGCGATCAGTGTACAAAACGCCCGGGGCCCACAGGACGTGCTTTACGCCGCGAAGCGTTTCGGCGTAGCCGCAACCGACACCCCAGTCCACGCCAGCACGATCCGCTTGCCAGGGTACCGCAGCCTCGCGTCCGCGGCGGCGTCCATCATCGGGCCGGGCGAGAGCGTGCCAACCACGATGACATCGGCTCGCGCGGCAACATCTTCCTGCCCTGGCCTGACCATCCGGCTGGCGACGCCGCGTTCCTGCAACGCCCGCAGCACGAGTCTGGCGTTCTTGCCAGCCCCGACCACCGCGGCGCTCGCAAACGTCTTCTCAGCCATTGCATGCGCGATCGCGTCGCGGGCGTGTGAGAGACCGGTCAGCCTGTCATAGTGATCTCGCGTCAGCGGCGCACGCTCCTGATCGGTGACGGTTGCCAGCAGATCGAGCACGCCTCGCGCGTAGCCGCGGAGCACGCGTTCCTTCCACGCGATCGCCGCATAGCGGGACAGCGTTTCCCAGACATCACCGAGAACGTTTGCTGCGGGTGCGTACCGCATCTGCACCCACGCGTTGTTCCGCACCAGTCGGCGCACGATCCGCCCGAAATCACGGTTCGCCGCTACCTTGCGATGCATCACCCGGAACCGCGGGTCGTAGCCGATCCGGTATCCAGCAGCGATCATGCGTGCTGCCAGGTCATATTCCTCGGCGTAGTAGTCAAACGTCGCGTCGTAACCACCGAGTTCCTCAAAGACGCGCCGACGGATCGCCACGCCGCAGCCGATAAAAACCTCGGGCAGGCCGCCGGATTCGTGGCGGGGCGGCTGATTGCGATCGTGCGGCAGCAGGATCTGGGCCTGGATTGCCGCGACGTCGGGCTCTGCGTCGCGGATGGCATCGAAGAAGCCAGGGTCGAGCGGGGCTGAGTCGTCGTCGAGCATGACGATCCACTCGACCGGTGATGATGCGGCGCGAACGCAGGCGTTTCGAGCGGCCGCGGCCTCGTTGGTCTTTCGCTCCAGCACGCGAACGGGCAGTCCGGTGCGGAGAGCCCCGGGCACATCGAGCGGGATCGCACTGGCGTTGTCGGCGATGATCACCTCGGCGCCGCCGACCGCCGCGTGGCTGCCGATCGCCTCGATCGCCATGAGCGTGCGTCGGACATCATCGTGCCGGTCGCGGGTGGGAAAGACGTAGGCGATCATGCGGGATCTCGTTGCGTGCTTTTCGTTTCACGCACCAACTGCGAGGGGATGTCCGGGACGGGCACCGGTGCTCGGAGCGAACGCGAGTCGTGCGGTATGGGCTCGGACCACGCCGTGACGCAGTTCCGATGCGGTCACAGGCACGTTGCCGAGTCGCTGGGCCTGAGCGGCCGCGCTGATCGAGCCGAGGAACGCGGCCTGCAGCAGCGTGCCGCCACTGGCGAGGGTGAGCGTCGCGGCGGAGAGCAACGAGTCGCCACAGCCGAGGGGATCAACAGCGAATCCGGCCATGGCGGGCACGTGCTCGCTCTTGAGCCGCGTCGCGAAACCGGCGGTCTCGGTCGCGTGCTCGAGTCGATCGAATGCGATGAGCCCCTCCGGCCCCATGGTCACCATCGCGGCGCGGGACTGCGTCTGCTCGAGCAGGTCGAAGACCGCGGTCGGGATCGACTCGTCGAAGCGCCGCGTTGCCTCGCGCAGTTCGCGTTCACTGGGGCAGAGCAGATCCATGCCGCGGAAGTGCATGAGCGCGGAACGCCGGCCCGACACGTCGCCGGTGAGTGTCCCGACACGCGGCCGCAGGCCGGCTGCCAGGCGTGACACCACGCCGGGACTCAGCAGCCCGTTGCCGAAGTCCGCGATGACCGCCGCGTCGTAGCCATCGACCATCGCCCGCTCCACCAGCTCGTCCTGGGCTTTCGCATCCAGCACGAGTGGCGACAGGTTGTTGAGCTTCATCACCTTCTGAGCGCCGACGAGGAATCGCTGTTTTTCCGCGACGGCGACGTCGATCTCGAGTGATTGGACGTCGACGCCTTCCCCGATGAGTCGCTGCGCCATCGCATGGCCCTGCAGCGACACGGGCAGCGCCGTGAGGAGCGTCGGGCGGCCTCCCATCGTTGCAATCTGCCTCGCGATCACCGCGGCGCCGCCGTCGTAGGTGCGACGTTCCAAGGGGCGAAGCGTCAGCACGGGCGACTCCGACGCGACGTCGGGCTGATCGCAGTGCACGTAGGTATCGAGAATGGACTCGCCGATCACCAGCACGCGTTTGCCGCGGAAAGCGGAGATGAGCCCGGTGAGCGTCGGCCCGTCGAGTGCGGGAGTTTCGAGGAGTTGCTTGAGCCGCGTGTGATACGGATCGATCGAGGCTTCCATCGCACCGATGAGGGCGGTGGACGAGAAGACGACGTCGCCGGACGAGAAGACAACGCGTCCGCCGTGGCGTTCGACCGCGTCGCGTTCGGCCTGGAAACGGGGGTCGTTGTTGGTTTCGTACTCGCGGCCCTTGACATAGACGTCGGGGCGCACCGACTCGAGCAGCTGCAACGCCGTGGGGTCGGGATCGATAAACACCCAGTCCACGCAGTCGAGCTCGGCGAGGTTCTCGGCGCGGAGTTCCTGCGGGATCAGCGGCGATCCGCCACGCTTCTGGTAGCTCTCATCGCCCGTGATCGAGACCAGCAGCACATCGCCGTGGCTGCGAGCCTGACGAAGGTGCCGGACATGGCCGGGATGCACGATGTCGAAGCAGCCGTGGCACTGGACCACCGCGCGACCCTCGCGCCGCGCGATATCGCGGCGGGCGAGGAGCTCCTCCCTCGTCACAATCTTCGAGGCCAGTTTGCTCGACAACGACATGCTTCAGTTATCGGCCAACCCAGCCTCCCACTTCCGCTGAAACCAGCCGTACAGGCGAACCTCGACGCGCATTTCTCGCCGGTCGAACAACCCGCCGGTTCAATCTCGTACGCTCTTCTCGTGCCCGCTGCCAGCACACAGCCCGGCCTGCTCACCCGCACCCTTCAGGCGGCCGCCGTCGCTCTGCGGTGGCCCGACTGGCTGTGGCTCGCGGGCTGCATCCCCGCGCTCTGGGCGATTGGCATTCTGCTCGGTCTGGACGACACGGAGCGTCTGGGCGTCGGTTACGACCCCGCCGCCCCGCACGTTGCGGCGTGGGGTCTCGCCATCGGCGTCGCGTCTATCTGGCTTTGGCGTCGTTGGCTCATCCGCAATCACCCCGCTCGCCCCGCTCACGATGCCGCCACCGACGTCGTGCTTGTCCTCGGTGCCTTCGGCGCTCTCACGCTCTACCTCCTGCTCGTTCCAGGGCTCAAGCTCCTGCCACCCAACCGCACACTCTGCACCCTCAGCGGCGTCGCCGGTGCGGCCCTGCTCGCCTCCGCGTGGACACGTCGCATCGGAAACTCCTTCCACTGCACACGCTGCGGCTACGAAATCGAGGACTTCAGCCTCCCGCGCCGCTGCCCAGAGTGCGAGGGCGTCTGGGCCCATCGCCTTGTCCGGGGCCGAATCGACCGCAGCACGCCGCTCATCGCGCTCTCTGTCATCCTGCTGTTCGTCCTCACACTCGCCCCGCTCCCGCGGCTCGACTCCACCTCGCCCTTCATCCGCGGCCTGACGCCGACGAGTTGGATCCTCGCCCGCGCCAATGAGCGCCTCCAAGCCGCCCGATCCCTCGAAGCAAGCTGGTGGCGCGAGCTCACCCGCCGCCGCCTCGACAACGCCGGCGCCGAGAAGCTCCGCGAGCTCATCCTGAAGGAACAACTCTCCGCGCGCCTCGTCGACGCCAATGCCTACGACTGGTTGCAGGGCGAGCTCTTTTCCGGCCGCGGCAGCGACTCCCAGTATCGCCGCTTCCTTGAAGACGCCATCGCACCCGCGATCGCGGTCCGCGGCGGCCGCGGCGCGTCGCCCATCGCGGTTGCCGGGGAGACGATCGAAGTTGTGCCCCGCATTGAGGAATCACGCCGCCTGCCCCGCGATCGGCTCGCGGTCTACGTCGAGGGCATCTGGAAGAACGACGATACGACGCCGCTTGTCAAATCCAGTCGCTGGGAACTGCTCAGCGACCTCGTCGCTTTCGACACGCCGCCCAAGCCCGACGACGACTCCGTTCGCAATGGCACTTCGTTCCCGACCTTCAAGCCGGAGCGTTTGTCGTTCACGGGCAAGTTCTGGATCGCCGTCGTCACCGACGGAAGCGAACCAACAGCACTCCCGAAGGACATGAAGAACCAACGTCCCTCCAACGTGCCTTGGGTCGGAGAATTCGACGCCCGCCGGCAGCTTGAGGTCATTGCACCGCGCAACCCGACCACGCCAACCAACCCGGCATCCAAACGAACCGCACCCAGCACAGGCCGCTAGTGCGTTCCGGTCGATCCGAACCCGCCGCCCCCGCGCGCCGTGTCATCAAGCTCCGCGACAACTTCGATCTTGGCGTGCGCTACTGGCGCAATGACCAACTGCGCAATCCGCAGTCCGTGTGTCACCACAAAGGCCTCACGCGAAAAGTTGATCACGGCCACCCGCAGCTCGCCGCGGTAATCACTGTCGATCGTCCCCGGCGCATTGGGCAGCCCGATGCCGTGCTTGGTGGAAAGCCCCGACCGCGCCCGGACCTGGCCCTCAAACCCGCGAGGGATCGCCACCGCCAGCCCCGTGGGCACGAGCGCAATCTGTCCCGGCGTCAGCGTCATCGTCTGATCCGTATCGAGGCACGCGCACAGATCCATGCCCGCCGCGCCTTCGGTCTGATACGAAGGCACGGTCGCCCGGTCGCTCAGCTTCTTCACGCGGAATGCCGGCTCCGCCCCGCTCACGACGCACGCCCCGATTGACGGTCGTACGCCATCGCCAGTTCGTCCGGCGAGAGTTCCTTCTTGAAGTCATCCAGGGCCCGCGTGAGCATGTCCACCGTTCGCTGCGCCGATGCAACCGCGTTATCCATCGCGCTCTTGCCCGTCACCTTCTTCATTTGGTCACTCAGATTGAGCTCGCTCAGCCGCTTTTCCGACGCGCTTCGCGCCTCCTGCAGCGCTTTCAAGAGACTCTCCGCCTTCTCGCGAGCGGCGATCGTCTCGGCCAGAACCCGTTGGCGTTCAGAGAGCGACATGGACGGATGGTACCCGCGGGCGGCGGAGTGCGGTTTTGCCGCATCGGACGTACCGAATCGATGTCAGGCAGCCTTGCCCAGCAGAGGCTCTGCTTTGACTTCCGTCGCAATGAAACCGTCCGGCTTCATCTCCGGCACATGCTTCCGGATCGCCCGCACCACGCCATCGCGATCCGTCAGCGACCTGGCCATACCCAGTTCCGCCACCATCGCTGCCAAGTTGAAGTCTGCGCGCAGCTCGCCCGCCCACGCGTTGATCCCCGGGAACGGCGTCTCGCGCAGCTGCTCAGCCGCGTAGCACAGCTCCTCGTGCAGCTTCTCGCCCGGCCGCTTGCCTGTGAAGGCGATCTCGATGGAGGGCACCCCCAGGTCGTCCTGGATCGCAAGATCCACCGCACGCCGCTCGTCCTCGAGCGTCACGCTCGCCGGGAGCCGCGGCACGAACCCGTGGGATGCCACGAACCGCATCGCCAGTTCCAGGATCTTCACGGGCTCACCCATGTCCAGCACGTGCACCGCCGCGTCTTCTTCCGCGGGGATCGCAGCGGACTGGATCACGAGCATGGCGGCCTCGTGGATCGTCATGAAGTACCGCGTCATGCGCGGATCGGTGACCGTGATCGGTCCACCCTCCCGCAGCTGATTGCCCCAAATCGGAAGCACGCTGCACGCGCTACCCAGCACGTTTCCGAAGCGCACCATGCCAAAGCTCGTCGAGCGCTGCCCGTTCATCCGCCGCCCGGCCTTGTGCAATCCCTGGATGTACATCTCCGCGAGCCGCTTGGTCGCACCCATGACGCTCGTCGGGTTCACAGCCTTGTCGCTGCTGATCAGAATGAAGTGCGATGCGCCCGCCGCCAAGGCGGCGTCGGCCACGTTCTTGGTGCCGAAGAGGTTGTTCGTGAGCGCGTGCGCCGGATGGTCCTCCATCAGCGGCACGTGCTTGTGCGCCGCCGCGTGGAAGATCACATCCGGCTTGTGCTCCAGCACGAGGCGCATGGTGGCGTTCTCGTCGGTGACGTCGTGCAGCAGCGCTGCACGGGGCACACCGGGGAACTTCCGCGCGATCTGGCGATCGATCTCGAAGAGGGCGTTCTCGCTCCGCTCCATCAGCAGCAGTTTTCCGGGCTTGAAGGTTGCACAGATCCTTGCGATCTCTGAACCGATCGAACCGCCGGCGCCGGTGATCAGCACGCGCTTGCCTTCCAGCAGGCTTGACACGGCGCGGCGGTCGATGCCGTAGGGCGTGCGCCCGATCAGCTCGGTCACGTCGATCTCGCCGCGCAGCTCAACCTTGCCTCCCGCCAGAGGAGCGCGTTCCAACAGCTCGTTCAGCGGCGGCACCACGCGCTCGGCGATCCCCGCATCCCGAAGCGCCGAACGTGTTGCTTGCTCGACACTCGCCAGTGCACGGGGCAACGACACGATGCCGAGCAGCCCCGGCGTTGATGCAGCCAATCCCGCAAGATCGCGCAGACGCAACGTCGGCTCGAGATCCGCACTGTCGCGGATCGCGGGCTGGCCATCGTCCTCGAAGCGCACCATCGCGCGAACGCTCGGCGCGTCGGGCAGCAGCCGCAGCTGGTCGAGCAGAAGGCTCAACGTCGATGCCGTCCCAACGAGCACGGCCTGCGGACGGAGTGGAGATTGGTTCAGGATCTGGTTCTGAGGCTGTCGCACGGCGTTCTCCCAGTCCGGTTATCGGCCTTCCAAGCACCGAACTTTCGGGAAGTTGCTGCCTCGCCGCGCCCTAGCAAATCCTAAACATCTGTGGATTTCCTGTGTTCACGCGACACGAGGAGTGCTCGATCACTCGGGAAATCACGGCCTTGCGGAGCCGCGTGGTTGTTTCTTCCGAGGCCGACGCATTTCGTTGCCGGCTTCGGGGGATTCCTCACAACGTCTCCATCGGCTTCGGACGGGCTTTCGCTCGCCCCGGGCTGTCGGCGGCATTGCGGCGACCCTTCGAGCCTCCGCGGCATCGGGTTGCCGCAGCACGGAGGAACGGGTGGGATTCGGGAGTCTGTACATGTCGATTGCTTTGCTCACCGCCCGCGCGCTCGCGCTGGGCCTCGTCGCCGGTTCCGCGCTCGCCGCCCCGGTCATCAACGGCGCCATCAACCAGGTCCCCGACGGCTGGACGCTGCTCACCGAGTCGATCCACGCCGCGCCGCTCTCTGGCGGCTCGTCGTCCAAGTCCGACTCGTCCGTCGAGTCTTCCACCTTCCATTGGTGGAACGGCCTCGCCAACCAGGATGTCGCCTTCTTCGACAACCGCGGCGACATCATCAACCTCTATGTCGCCTACGACCGCGACTACCTCTATCTCGCCGTCGCCGGCCCCACCGGTCCCTTCAACCGCTTCATCGATCAGTCCGCCAACGCCAACAACGACGTCGCCGACCTCTTCCTCGCCATCGATGTCTCCGGCGGCCTCGCCCTCGGCTCACGAAAGGCATCCGACGCGCACAGCGCCTTCAACACCAAGGCAGTCGACTTCCTCGGCTGGTCCCCAACCCATTTCGTCGGCACTCAATACGTCGATAACGGCAACGGCGGCGGCGGCCTCTCCAACGTCTTCACCGTCGGCGCCCCGGGCGTCGTCACCCGCAGCGCGGGCCAGGGCGTCACCGACCGTGGCTTTGTCTGGAACGCTGCCATCAACAACACCGCCGCTTACGACAACCACAACAGCAACGCCGGCGAGTTCGAGTACCGCATCCCCTGGAAGGCCTTCGGCTTCGCCCAGCGCCCCATCACCCTCAACCTCCGCTTCGCCTCCTACATCACCCAGAATTTCGCTGGCGCCGACGCCCATGACAGCGCCCCCGGCTGGGGCCAGGGTTTCGCATTCGAAGAGATCGGCGACTGCCCGGGCGACCCCGACACCGGCGGCCAGCTCGTCGCCTGCAACCCCGGCTCGGCCTTCGGCTCGACCGCGAGCAGCAACTTCGTCGCGAACCTCTCGGGCACTCCCGGCCGCGATGATCAGGTAGACACCATCGAAGGCTACATGCAGTTCCCGATCTTCGCCCCGCCGTGCCCGTGCGATCTGAACGCCGACACCTTCGTCGACGATGCCGACTTCGTGATCTTCGCCGAGGCGTACAACAACCTGCTCGATCCCTCGGGCGACTTCAGCGGCGATGGCGTCACCGACGATGCCGACTTTATCATCTTCGCCGACGCGTACAACGCGCTGCTCTGCCCCTGAGATATCACTCCGAATCGATGGCAGCGACAACCCGCTGCGTCGAAGCTCGGATGAATCCACAATCAAGCAATGCGGGCCGGTGCGATCGCGCCGGCCCGTTCCTCTTTTGCCTGTGCCACAATCACCCGCTCGCAATCACTTCTTGCTCGCCTCGGCCGCTCGCACCGCCGCTTCCAGCTTCGTTCGCCACTCCACGACCTTGGCGTCGTATCCCTTGCCCGGCTGCGCCGCGTCCCACGCGGCGTAGAGGTCAATCAGCGCCTGGTTGCAGCTGCGCGTGTCCTTGTGGCTTTCTCCGCGTGACTTCACGGCTGCCGACTGGGCCTCGAGCAGCGTCGCTTCGCCCTCCGCGAAGTCGCCTGTACGCCCCTGCGCGGTGCCGAGGTTCAGCAGGAACCGATGCTTCCGGGCGCTACTGCCCAGCACCTGCCGCGCCGCGGCCTCCGCGGGCGCCAGCGTCTCCAGCGCCTCCCGGTTCTTTTGCTTCGCCAGCAGCAACCCCCCCAAGCTGTTCACCGAGATCAGCGTGTCCAGACTCTCGTAGCCGAACAGCTTCAACTGTTTCTCCAGCACCTCCCGTGCCAGAGGCTCGGCCTCATCCAGTTTCCCCTGCGCCTGCAGCAGGATCTCCAGCTCGCTGATCGCCACCATCGTGTCCGGGTGCTCCCCGCCCAGCACCCTTCGTCTCCCGTCAACCGCCTCGCGCATGAACGGCTCCGCTTCCGCGTACTTGCCCTGCGCCTTGAGCACCGTCCCGATGTTGCCGATCGACACCAGCGTGTTCTTGTGGTCGTTGCCGTACGCCCGCCGATTGAGCTCGAGCGCCTCGCGGTTCAGCTTCTCCGCCTCTTCGTACTTGCCCTGCTCGTTCAGCAGCGTCGCCATCGAGCCGAGCATGTTGATCATCGGATCGTTCGGCTCATCCTTCAGCCGCCGACTCCGCTCAAGCGCTTCCTTGTAGTACGGCTCGGCCTCCGCTGGCTTGCCGAGGTAGATCATCTGCGAACCCATGTTCGCGATCGCGGCGATCGTCTCCCTGTGATCGTCACCGAGCACCCGGCGCTTGCGTTCCAGGCACTCTCGCAGGTACGGCTCCGCCTCGCTCAGCTTGCCCCACCATTGCAGCAGCACACCCATGTTGTTGATCGATATCAACGTATCGATGTGGTCGTCCCCGAGCAGCTTCCGGCGTGTCGCCAGCGCCTTCTCCTGCAGCGGGAGCGCCTCGGCGAACATCGCCAGGTCGCTGTACCGATCCGCGATCGCCTGCCGCAGCGCCGCATCCACGATCGGCTGATCCTTGAACTCCCTGTCAATCGCCTCGATTGCCGGCTTGAGAATCGTGCCGTTGATGAGCTCCCGCGCCGCGTCGGTCGCGTTCACGCGCCTCCAATGTCCCGCGAACACTTCGACCTGCTTCGCGCGCTCCGCTTCGGACACGCCGTCCTTGGCAAACGCCTCCGCGAGCCGCGCCGTCACATCCGCGACCAAACCCTTGCCCGCCGCGACCGGATCCACCTGCGCGAGCATCTTCGACTGAAAGTCCGAGACCTTCTTGAGCTCCGCCGCCCGCTTCGCCGTCTCCGCTTCCGCCGCCACCGCGCGGTTGCGCTCCGCCGTCGCGGCATCACGCTCCCGCTGCGCACTGCGGGCCTGCCACGCAAAACCGACCGCTCCTACTACCAGCGCCGCTCCCACCGCCGCGGCACCTGATACCAGGGCGCGGTTCCGACGCACGAACTTCTGCGCCTGATACGCCCGGCTCGGCGGCGCCGCCAGCACCGCATCACCGTTCAGATACCGATGAATGTCGGCAGCCAATGCCCCCGCGGACTCGTAGCGCCGCGAGCGCTCCTTCTCCATCGCCCGCATCACGATCCAGTCGAGCTCGCCCCGCACCAGCGTGCTCAACCGCCCCGGGACGGTCGCCCGCATCGCTGCGATCTGCCCGACCGTGCCGCCCAGCGTGCCGATCCGTGTGCTCGGCCGCAGCGGCTCCTCCTCACGGATGATCCGCAGCAGCTCGCCGTACGCCGCCGATCGCAACCGCTCCGAATCAAACGGCGTCGCGCCCGTCAGCAGTTCGTACAGCAGCACGCCGATCGCGTACACGTCCGTTCGCGTATCGACATCCTCGGCGCTCTGCCCCGCCTGCTCCGGGCTCATGTACTCCGGCGTGCCGACCATCTGGCGGAACTCGGTGAAGATCGTCTTCTCCGTCAGCCGCGCACTCGTCGCCTTCGCGATGCCAAAGTCGATGATCTTCGGCACCACCTTCCCATCGATCGTCGCCACCAGCACGTTGCTCGGCTTGATGTCCCTGTGAATCACGCCCTTCTGGTGCGCATGCTGCAGCGCCTCGCACACCGTCGCGACAATCTCCAGCCGCTCACGGATCCCCAGCCGGTGCTCATCGCAGTACGCGGTCGCCGGCGATCCCTTCACCAGCTCCATCACGAAGTATGGCCGCCCGGTGGGGGTCGCGCCCGCATCGAACACCTTCGCGATGTTCGGATGATCCATCAGCGCCAGCGCCTGCCGCTCCGCCTCGAACCGCGCCACCACCTGCCGGGTATCCATCCCCAGCTTGATGATCTTGAGCGCCACCCGCCGTCGAACGGGCCGCTCCTGTTCCGCCTCGTACACCACGCCGAACCCGCCCTCACCGATCCGCGAGAGCAGCCGGTAGTTCCCGATCCGATCGCCATCCGCGTCAGCCCGCGCCTCGCCATCGCGATCCGCCGCCGCGCGGATGTCGTCGGCCAGCCCCTCGATCGGCATCGGCGCATCCGCGCCCCGGATCAGCAGCATCACCAACGCACGCAGCTTCGCATCGCCCCCGCACGCCTTCTCGATCGCCTCGTCCCGCGCGGCCAGACCCAGTTCACGCACCGCAAAGAAGATCTCGCCCGCACGCTCCAGCCGCGCCGCGTCGTCGGATCCATTTCCAGTTCCGTCCGTCCGTGGCTCATGCATCGCCCGACTCCGTCATCTTCCCAGCCAGCCACGCCCGCGCCAGATCCCAGTCACGATCAACCGTCATCCGCGAAACGCCGATCACCGCGGCCATCTGCTCGGGCGTCATCCCGCCGAACAGACGCATCTCCGCAACCCGCGCCGCCCGCGCATGCATCCGCGCCAGCTCCGCCAGGAGCTCGTGCAGCTCGAGAACCTGCATCTCCCGTGTCGCCTCCGCCGCGCCGGCAAGTCCCGAGATGCTCACCCGATCCCGATCACCGCCACGCTTCTCCGTCCCCTTCTTGCGCGCGTGATCCACCAGCACCTGCCGCATCGCCGTCGCCGCCACCGCCATGAAGTGCTCCCGCCCGTAGCGCTTGCCGGGCTCGACCATCTTCATGTACGCCTCATGCACCAGCGCCGTCGGCTGCAGCGTGTGCGAGCGCCCATCCCCATCGCGATGCTTGCTCAAATAGCTCCCCGCCAGCGCCCGCAGCTCCGCGTAGACGAGCGGCAGCAACTCGGCCATCGACCGCTCATCGCCGGACGCCGCATTGGATAGCAAATCGCTCACAGAGTGTTCGCATCGAAGCACATGCGCTCCCATCCTACCGCACACGCTTCCGAAGCGTTTCCGCCGGCGGCATCAACCTCATCCACGCCGCCGCGAGCCTGTTTTCGCATCGCGGTCCACGTTTTCTCCCATTTCCATGAGATTCATGTGATCCACCCACGCCCCCCGCGTGGTTGCTCATGAAGTGGTGCTCGGCAGCCGCATCGCGCGGCGAGCACTTCCTGCGTTTCAGACCGGCCCCGCCCTCCGGCGGCCCGACCAAGGGGATTGTCCATGCATCACACGCTCACCCGCACCCTGGCCTGCACACTCGTCGCCGGCCTCGCAGTCCCCTCGACCGCCCACACGATTAACGCCGCCGTCAACGGCGACGCCCTCACCATCAACGGCAACGCCGCAACCTTCAATGGCGTCCCCTTCCGCGCCGTCCGCGACGACGCCGCCAAGACCATCACGTTCTACTTCAAGGGCGACCTGAAGTTCGGCCCCCTCAACCCCGTCAACTTCACCGTCTCCAACGCCTCCTATCCCGTCCGCTTCATCGTCGGCAACGACGCCGAGTTCAGTGGTGGCCTCACCCTCATCGCCGGCAACGCGGGCGGCGGCGCGGGAGGCGCCGCCGGGCAGGGCGGCCCCAGCACCCCCGGTCGCAAGGGCGACGGCATCGGAGCGGCGCCCACCGGCGGCGCCGGCGGCATCGCCAACTCTTGCTTGAACTCTCGATCGGGAATGAGCGGTGCCGATGGCGGTCTCAACTTCGGTGCCGAGGACCCCATCCCAGGTCGTTGGGGCAGCCCCGGCGGTCACGGCTCGCTTGGCATCAACCAGATCAGTGGTGCCAGTTCCGGTGGCTTCGGCGGCGGGGGCGGAGACTTGACGTCGCGCCGAGAACAGGAGACCATCGCCTTCGGCGGCGCGGGTGGACAAGGTGGTTTCGCCTCCGGCAGCAACGGCAGCAACGGTGAAACCGGCAACCCCGGATGGGATCAGGATCTATCCCTTCCTGGCAAGCCCGGCCGCAACGCGACCAACCCCACCAATCCATACTTGTACTGGCTCTCCCCCGTCCTTGTCGCCGGCAACGGCGGCGCGGCGGGCGGCGGCGGCGGTGGCGGCGCGCCGGGCAACGGCGGGAACGGCGGCAGCTCCGGCGGCGCAGGCGGCGGCGGCGGCTCGACCGCCTGCCAGAACGGGGCGTCCGGTGGCAAAGGCGGCACCGGTGGCGGAGGTCGACCCGGCGGTGACAGCGGCGCGGGCGGCAACGGACAATCAGGCGGCGCTGGCGGCGGCGCGATCGAGTTCAGTGCGCTCGGCAAGTTGACCGTGGGTGCCGGATATCTGGACGCGACTGGTCAGGGTGCGTCCGACACTTCAGTATCCGGCTCATCGGGAGCCTGGGGCCAGCCCGGCTTCAACGGCGGACCAGGTCAAGCGGGAGCGACGGTCAGCTCGCCGGCAGGCGATGGCGGTCGAGGCGGCGGCGGCGGAAGGGGAGGTCACAGCGGAAGGGGCGGTGATGGTGCGTCGGGCGGCTTCGGAACCGGCGGCTCCGGCGGCACGGTCTTCCTCTCCGCGACCGAGATGATCGTCACTGCCTCCTATGACGTGAGGGGCGGGTCGAACTTCGCCGGGATGCCGCGAGCCGACGCGGGGCGTGTCGTGGTTTCGTCCAATCACAAACGCACGCTCTCCATGAGCAGCAGTCCATCGCAGGAGAACGGACCTGTGCTCACGCTGCCGGGTCTCGTGCCCGAGGCGTCCCTGGCTTCGCCGTACATCTTCGGCGCGCCAACGGTGCCGTACATCGCCGGGCTGGAAGGCGGCGCCGCGGTGGCGGGCGTGATTCCCGGCCTGAAGGCGACGACGCTTGTCAACCCCGCAACGCTGCCCTTCAACGCGTTGGCCGCCTTGCTGATGCTGGATACCGATGTCCCGGGCATCACCTACGACAAGAGCAAATACCGGGCCTTGCTGTTCCTCAACCTCAGCCCCAGCCCGCAGGTGCAGGTCTTTGCCATGGGCATCGGAGGCTCACAGTTCGGGCAGGTCCTGAACACCTACGGCTGGGCGAACGATTCTCGCTTTGGCGCAGTCAATGGGCCGCAGAACATCCTGGCGCTGGGAGACGCGGTCTATGTCACGCTCGTCCCGATCGGGCAGCTCAATCAGAATCTGGCTCGCGTCGGCGGCTACTTCCGCAACGCGACGAACACAGGCACCGAGTTGCTCATCGCCGACAGCACCACCTTCGGCGTAGGGACGAGCAACATGCTCACGGTGCAACGCAAGGTCTGCATCGGCGACTTCAACAACGACGGCCTCGTCGACGATCTCGATTTCCAGATCTTCGTCGTCGCCTACGACATCCTCGACTGCACCGACGCGTCGATGCCCGCAGGCTGCCCGACGGACATCAACCGCGACGGGCTCGTGGACGACACCGACTTCTCAAGCTTCGTCGTCGCCTACGACGCACTGATCTGCCCGTAAACGTGAAGGAAGTGGGGAGAACGCGGGTGCAAGAGCAGAGACGCGCCCGCGCCTTGAGCTCACAAACACGCAAGCCCACGAACGGAAAGTCCGTGGGCTTGCTTCTTGTTTGGCTGAGTTGAAGGGAAGGAAACTACCAGCCGCCGCCGTCGCCGCCGCGGTCAGAACCGCGCCCGCCGCCGCCACCGCCGTAGCCGCCGCGGCCGCCTCCGCGACCACCACCACCACCACCGAATCCGCCGCGGCCGCCACCACCACCGAACCCACCACGCCCACCACCGCCGCCGAAGCCGCCGCGGCCACCGCCGCCGGCCTCACGGGGCTTAGCTTCGTTCACCACGAGCGGGCGGCCACCGAGCTGCTGCCCGCTGGTCGCCGCGATCGCCTGTTTGGCTTCCTCGTCGTTGGCCATCTCCACGAACCCGAAGCCGCGGGGGCGGCCGGTCTCGCGGTCGATCACAATGGCGGCGGACGTCACCGCGCCGTGCTGCCCGAAAAACTCGCGTAGCTCGTCCTCGGTGGTGCTGAACGGCAGATTCCCGACATAGATTCTCATACCGATTCACGATCCTTGCCCGAGCGCTCGAAACTCACCATTGAAACCTCACCAAGCCCTCGGGCCAGCGATCTGATCGGTCCCAAGACCACCCGCGTCGCCATCAACCGGGTGACATCGGAGGTCAGTATACAGCGGGAAGGGGTGAGCGAGAAGGGGTGAGTACGAACCCGCGCGTCTCCATCCCTCAACGCGTCCCTGCTCGCCCCTCGCCCCTCACCCCTTCCCACTCCCCTAGGGTTTCCCGTGGATCAGGGAGAGATTCCAACGCCCAGCGGCACCCGCGGCATCATCGTCGCCTCCGGGCTGTCGGCCCAGACCGACCCCGTCAAGGCTGCGGCCGCCGCGTGCAACGAATGCCTCATCCATCTCGGCGGCGCGCCCTGCGATCTCGCGTTTGTCTTCTTTACCTCGCACCACGTCGAGCGGGCCGCTGATATCTCCGCCAAGGTCCGCACCCGGCTCCGCGCGACCCACACCATCGGCGTTTCGGCCGAGTCCGTCGCGGGTGGCACGACCGAGCTTGAACGCACCCCCGGGCTCTCCATCCTCGCGCTCTCGCTCCCGGGCGCGCGCCTGAGCGCCTTCACCTCTGACTCGTTCCCACCCCTCGACGCCACCGAACCCGAGCACGTCGCCGTGCTTTCCGGCGGCATCGGCGCCGCCACCGACACCGCCGCCGTCTTCATCTTCGCTGATCCCTTCAGCATCCCCGCGCTGCAGCTCATCCCTGCTCTCAACAAGGCCCGCCAGCGCGACGAGTCCGGCAAGCCCGCGGGCATCGTCTTCGGCGGGCTCGCCTCCGCCGCCCGCGCCCCCGGCGGCAACGCCCTCTTCCACAACGATCGCGTGCTCCGCTTCGGCGCCGTCGGCATCACCATCTCCGGACCCGTCGTCGTCGATGCTCTCGTCAGCCAGGGCTGCCGCCCCGTCGCCGCCCCGATGGTGATCACCAAGGCCCGCAACAACCTCATCCTGCAGCTGGGCGGCCGCCCGGCTCGCGACGTGATGCGTGAGGTCGTCACCGAGATGAACCCCGCCGAGCGTGCCGCGCTCTCCTCGGGTCTGTTCGTCGGTCGCGTCATCAACGAGTACAAGGACCGCTTCGGGCGCAGCGACTTCCTTATCCGCGCCGTCGTCGGCGAGGACCCCGGCTCGGGCGCGATCGCCGTCGCCGATTTCGTTCGCGTCGGTCAGACCGTGCAGTTCCACGTCCGCGACGCCGACACCGCGACTCAGGATCTGGGCCTCCTCCTCGATGCCCAACGTCTTCACGAACGCCCCGCAGGCGCCCTCCTCATCTCCTGCAACGGCCGCGGCACCCGCCTTTTCCGAAATCCCAACCACGACGCCGAAGCGGTCTCTCGCGGCTTCGCCAGCGTCAAGGCCGGCGAACAACTCGCCAAACCCGGTTCCATGATTCTCCCCGGCGCCGGTACCTCCACCGCCTGGAGTTCCAGCGCCACGTTCCCCCTCGCCGGGTTCTTCGCCTCCGGCGAAATCGGCCCCGTCGGCACCGACTCCTACCTCCACGGCAACACCGCCTGCGTCGCGATGTTCCGCGAGAGGAAGTAGCAGCCGCGCCAGATGTGAGAGCTCCGGGTCGCCCGAATGCCATCAGCGCGCCGGAGCGTCCTCGCCCCGTCGGCATCCGACGCAAGTCCACCGATCCATCAGCATCCCGCAGAATCCTCAACCCACACCAACACACGAGTCGTTCACCACTCTTCCCATTCCTCAGTGATCTCCGTGATCTCCGTGGCAAATTGACTTTCCCGATCCAAAACGCACAAGGCCGCCCCGATCGGGACGGCCTTGCGATTGAATCTTCAATTCCGATCGGTTCAAGTCAGATCAGCTCAAGCCGCCCTTGAAGTTGGTCTTCTTGAACTTCTCGCGGAGGCGGCGCAGTGCCGGGGTCTCCTTGAGGATCTCATCAGGCGTGCGGGTGTCGCGCGGGGCCTTGCCGCCGCCGCCGAAGCCGCCGCGACCACCACCGCCGCCGCCGCCAAACCCACCACCGCCGCCACCCGGGCCGCCGCGGCCGCGAGCGGGACGCTCGCCCGCCTGCCCACCAGGGCCACCCTGGCCACCCTCGCCGACCTTGATCTCGGGCAGCGGCTTCAGAGCCTTGATCGAAAGGCTGACGCGACGGCTGCCGGGATCAATCTTGAGCACCTTGCAGCGCACGATCTCATCGACCTTGAGGACGTCCTCGACCTTGCCGATGCGCTTGTGGTCGATCTCGCTGATGTGCACCAAGCCCTCGACGCCCGGCGCGACCTCGATGAAGGCGCCGAACTCGAGCAGCTTCGTGACCTTGCCGGTCATCTCCGCGCCCTCGGCGAGCTTCTCGGCAGCAGCAGCGAACGGGTCGCCCTGGACCTGCTTGAGTCCGAGGCTGATGCGGTTGTTCTCGAAGTCGACCTTGAGGACCTTGACGCTCACGCGCTGGCCTTCCTTGACATGACGCTCGACGGCCTTTTCGCCGAAGCCAATCTTGTCGTAGGAGAGGTCGCTGATGTGGATGAGGCCGTCGACGCCGCCGATGTCCACGAAAGCACCGAACGGCATGATCTTGCGGACAATGCCCTCGACGCTCTGGCCTTCGACCAGCTTCTTCTTGGTCTCCTCAGCGAGCCGCTTGCGCTCGGCGCCGAGCACGTCGCGGCGGGAGAGGACGATGTTGCCCTTGCCGAACCGCTCCACGCGGACGACAGACGCGCTCATCTTCTCGCCCACGAACACCGACAGGTCCTCAATCCGATCGAGCGCCACCTGGCTCGCCGGCATGAATGCCCGATGCCCAGCGACCTCAAGCTCCAGCCCGACCTGCTTTCCGTCCTTGCCCGTCGCCACGCCAGAGACGCGACCTTCGACCACCTGGCCCGGCTCGAGCAACTCCCAATCTGCCTTCTGCACGCTCCCGGGCCGCGAACAGATGAAGATGCTCTCCGCAGCCTCAAACTTGTCCACGACCAGTTCCAGCTGATCGCCCGCCTTGGGCAGTTCTTCTTCCTTGAACTGCAGCCGAGGCACGATCCCCAGTTCCTTGGGCCCGAACTCCACGAAGATGTCGGTCGGCCCGACCGTCACCACCTGCCCTGTGCGGTGCTCCCGACCCGCCTGCACCAGCCGCGGCCCGCGGATGTGCGCCGGACGCCCGGAACCCGACGCCACCCGGGCCTTGTCGAGGTTCTTCGCCGCCGCCTCCGTCTCGCGGTCGAGTTCGGCCATCGCGGCATCGATCTCCGCGTTGAGTTCGGCGGTCAGATCGCCCTCGGCGGGCTTGCCAACGGACATGCTGGACAGGTTCGGATCAGAATGAGTGGACATGCGTGTGACTACTGGACGGAGCTCTCGGCGTGCCGCGTCAACAACGCGATCAACGCCCCCGACGCGCCGCCCAACGCGCGTGCGAACCCGTGAAATCACGGGAAGAGAAGTGTAGCGGCGTATGCAAGTCCCGGCGCGACCACCACCACGTAAACACCAGATGAGATTCGGTTTCCGGACGACAGTCCGCCATTGGGTCGCACGGCGGCACCGCCGTCACGTCCCCCGCGACGCGGCTCATTTCACTGCATTGTCCGCTTGATCGCGTCCACAATCCGCTGCGCCGTCCGCACGTTTGCGAACCCCGCCTCGGCGTCGATCGCGGGCCGCCGCCCGTCCCGAAGCGCCCCCAAAAACTCCTCGATCTCCGCCACAATCGGCTCGGCGTCATCCACCTTGAGCTGATCGATGTTCACCAATTCGCCCCACTTCAGGCTCGTCAGGTCCGCGCCCGTGCGGATCTGCTCCCGCATCTCCCGCATCTGCGGCTCGTTGGCGATCCGACGGATCATGATCCCCGTCTTGGCCCCGTAATCGATCTTGATGTACGCGTTCTCGCCGGTGATGCGGGTCACACGTTCGGTCTTGAGCGCCAGCCGGCTCGCCGTGATGTTCGCCACGCACGTCCCCGAGGGGCGCCGCCACGTCAATCGCGCGTTGCAGACGTCCTCGTGATCGGTGATCACCGCCACGCCCGCGGCCTGCACGTCGTCGGGCTCCTGCCCGCCCATCAGCATCAGCACCACGTCGAGGTCATGGATCATCATGTCCATCACCACGCCCACGTCCACGCTGCGGAACGTCATCGGGCTCACGCGGTGCACCTCGATGAACCGAGGCACCACATCCTGCCCGCGGTTGGTCGCGTTCTGCATCGCCCGCATGATCGGATTGAACCGCTCGATGTGACCGACCATGAGCATGGTGCCGGTCTTCTCCGACAGTTCCTTGATCGCCCGCGCGTGCTCGACGTCTTGCGCCAACGGCTTCTCGATCAGGCACGCGACGCCGGCCTTCAGCAAGGGCTCGGCCATCTCCCGGTGCCGGGTCGTCGGCACGGCGATGCTCACCGCATCGACGCCCGCCTTGATCAGCTCTTCGATGGTGCCGAAACCCTTGGTCTCGAACTTGTCGGAAATCTCGGTGCGACGAGCGACGTTGGCGTCCACAACGCCAACAAGCTGGCAGCCCGCGAGCTTCGAATAGACCCGCGCATGATGCTGGCCCATGCGCCCCACGCCCACGACGCCGCATCGCAGCGTGCGGCTACGGAGACTATCGGGAGCTTGCGGCTTCTCAGCGATGGTGGTCTGTGCCATATGGAGAGTGTCAACAGAGCGGGCAACACTGCACGGACGGCTCAGGCCGTCGCGCCGGCCGTGAGCTGCGTGATCGCGGCGGCAAGGTCTTCCTTGCGGGTCAGGCCGACGAACTTCTTGGCGATCTGCCCGTCCTTGAACAGGATCACGGTCGGGATGGCGGTGATGCCGAACTGCACCGAGATCTTGCGGTTTGCGTCCGTGTCCACCTTGCCGATCTTGGCCTTGCCGGCAAACTGCTCGCCGAGCGCCTCGATCGTCGGGGTCAACATGCGGCAGGGCATGCACCACTCGGCCCAGAAGTCCACCAGCACCGGAACGTTGCTCTTGATTACCTCGGCATCAAAGTTTGCGTCGGTGAAGGTCTGGATGTTCGCGCCGGCCATGTGTTGCTCCGTATTGCTCTGAACCGTTCGATAGGACGGGAGAGAACCTCCCGGCGTGCGTCCGTGGGACGACAACAGAAACCACCGAATGCTACCCGCCCCGAACCGTCCGTGGCGGGACGCACTTTGGATGCCGTAATTCTCCGCGAGATTCACGCCTTACACCGGCCGCAGCGGCCCCGCCGGGCCGCCGCCGCCCATCCGCTACTGACACAGCAGCGCGTCGTACGCGACCGCGAAGACCACGAAGTCGTCGTCGTCCACCACGAAGTCAAACGTGAAGTCCGCGGCACACGGCGGCCCCGACTGCGGGATCAGGAACGTGCAGATCGACTCCGCATACTGATCCGCGAAGATCGCAAAGTCGGCGTCATCAACCAGCCCGTCGGCGTTCAGGTCACACAGGCAACTCCCTGATGGCACGAACCGCCCCAGCACCCGAAACGCCGCCGACGCGTTGGACTGGACCACCGCCCCGACGCTCAACTCGTAGTACCCCGCGGGCAACACCTCGTCGAGCAGCACGCTCTGCGTCGCGCTCCAGAACGGCTCCATGTTGCGGCTCAGGCTCGCCGTCGCGCCGTGCAACTCCGCCCGCATCACCAGCCGCAGCCCCGCGCTCGGATAGAAAAAGAACCCGAAGTTGTCCCCCGCGCTCGTCGGCCGCGCACCCCGCAGAGCCGTCGCCGAGATCGGATCCGCAAGACACCCAAAGCCCATGGGCGTGATCACCGATTCCTGATACGCCACCGTGGCCGCGTACGGCACGCCCGGTCCCCCGCTTTCCAGCAGCGCGTTGTTCATCCACGGCGCAAACGCCGTTGGCGGCGTTCGATCCACCCAACTCCCCCAGATCTGGCCCCACACCTGGCGCGAATCCCACGTCAGCGTCGGCTGGGCCACCGCCAAGCCAGCTGGCAGCACCGCCGCCATGGCCATTCCAATCAAGCTCGTTTTCATGACACCCTCCCGGACGTGTACGTCCGCTTCGGGTTCCGGCGCAGCATCCTTCCCAAGCCCCGCGGCGGATCAACCTCGATTCGTAGGCCGTTTGCACAAATGACCACAATCCCCGCGATCGGGCGCGGAGACGCGAGCCCATTGCGGGAGGTCAACACATCAGACTCAGAACGCTCAGGAGATTGTCAGGCCCACCGGCTGCGGCTTCATCTGGTGGCTCGGCTGCACCACGATGCCCAAGGGGGCGCGACGCCCGCTGCCGTCGGTCGGCGGAATGCCGTCCTGATCGATGATCTTCTGGATCGCCATGATCCCTTCGAGCAACTGCTCCGGCCGCGGCGGGCAACCCGGCACGTAGACATCGACGGGGATGAACTGGTCGCAGCCCTGCACCGTCGCGTACGTGTCGAAGACGCCGCCCGTCGAGGCGCACGCGCCCATGCTGATCACCCACTTGGGCTCGGTCATCTGCATGTAGATCCGCTGCAGCACCGGGAGCATCTTCACGCCCACTCGACCCGCGACGATCATCAGGTCGGCCTGACGGGGCGAGAAGCCCATGCGCTCCATGCCGAAGCGGGCAACGTCGTAGCGGCTGGAGGCCGTGGCCATCAGCTCGATGCCGCAGCAGGCGGTGGCGAAGGGCATGGGCCACATGCTGTTGCGGCGTGACCAGTTGATCACCCGCTTGAGCTGCGTGGTCAGGACCCAGTCATTCGGAAGTGCTGATTCAATGCCCATGCGAGGTGCGTCCGTTCAGAGAGTGCGACCAGATTCACTATAGGTTTGCCCAAGCACCTCAAGCCTCTCGCGTCAGCGAGAGGTCGCCCCCAACGCCCGTTTTGTCAATCGCAAGCCCGCTGGCACCCGACCTCTCGCTCACGCGGAAGGCCCTCCCGGAACTCAGCCCGGATTGGAGCCCGGCTGCGTCATCAGCATCGCAGAAGGACTCGCCTCGCCCGGCGGCACCTCCGCCGGCGGGAATGCCGTCTTCTCCATCTCCAGCACCCAGTCCTCCAGCGGCACATACCGCAACAGGTCCAGCTTCACCTCCGACCCCGCCAGCGCGTGCGAACCCGCCTTGATCTTCAGGAAGATCAGGAACTTGTCCCACTTGCGCTTGTCGAACAATTCCACGTCGCCGGGGCTGATGCTCGCGCCGCTCGGCAGCGTCAGCGTCTGCGTCGCCGGGTTCCACTGGTACACGGTACCCAGCGTCTTCATCAATACCAAGACCATCACGGCGGCGATCGCTCCGCACACCACCAGAATCACCCACTGCAGCGGAATATCAAACTGCGACAGCGGCTTGGGCTGGGCGGACTTGCCGAACCGCTTGTCCAGGTCGTCCATCTGCGTGCGCGCCACATCCGCAGGCAACTGCGTGCGATCGGCCGTCATCATCCCCGCGTTGCGCAGGGCTTCGAGCCACTCAAGCCGGGCCTTCTGCGCCGGCGACAGGTTCGCCATGCCGCGGCTTCGCAGCGACGCGAACTCCTCCTGCGGGTCCTCGACCGTCACCTTCTCGATCACGCCCGGGGCGAGCACGATCTTCAGATACTGGAGTTTCTTGTACTCCGCGGCCTCCAGGCCCCGCTTGGGATAAATCCAAACCGCGTCCGCCAGCGCCCACAGCGCAAAGCCGGCCACGATAAGGATGAACACGACCTGCTTGCCCAGCCATTTGGGCGAAGCCTTGGTCCGGAGTCTCGCGGCTTGGTCGCTCATCGTGCTTCTTCCTGCGGGGGTCGCGTCGCCTGCTATCGACCATTTTTCCGCGGCAATCGCCGCAGGACTCCGGTCGGGTGTCGCAAGCGTACGGCTGCAACAAGCCTGCGTCCGAGAATCACATCCCGTCGCTACCGCTGGTGCCGCCGACAGCCCGCGCCAAGAACGACCCGGTTCACGCTCCACCCGGCACTTCGCTCAGCCGATCCTCCTTCGAGTCGACTCGGAGTTCCCTCATGCGCACGCTCACGCTCGCTCTTGCCGGTTCCACCCTCCTCCTCGCATCCTGCGGCGAGCAGGCCCCGCCCGCGCCCGAAGCGCCGCGCTTCGTCCAGGAACAGCACAAGAAGGTCGAGCAGTTCAAGGCCGCCCGCGGCATCGGCGCCGAGACGAAGAAACTCTCCGTCAACGACCGCCTACTCAGCGAACTCCAACGCGTCCGCGCCGCCGTCGCCCAGTACGGCGAGACCTTCAAGGGTGCTCCCTGGCTCCCCGGTCAGGTCGACGCCTCGCAGTGGGACTCCTTCGCCTTCGACAAGCCGCCGGCGAACCCGCTCTCGCCCTCCAAGGTCGCCACCCGCGTCGTCGAGGTCACACGCAAGGGCCAGACCGGCGCCGCCGCCGACCCCAACGAGGCAGGCTGGGTCTGGAACAGCGTCGACGGCAAGGTCTTCGCCGTCGGCAGCGACGAGTAGCGCACGCCGGTCCGAACGCACGCCCCCACATCAGGCGTCCATCAAGATTGGAAATGACAGCCCTCGCGACCAGACGTCGCATGCAGGGTGTACTCCGTCGAATGTCCGGAGGGGTGCGCCCGGCGGAATCGGGCGTCCATGTTCTTCGCCGCAGGCACGGCCTCGCTTGCGGCGTTCACCCCCGCGGGGCTCGTTCCGAAAGGAACGGGCCCTCGATTCCCGTACGAATCACATTCATGCAGACGCCAAGGCTGACGATTCCGCGAGGAAGCCCCGGATGGCATGCAACTTCCGGGCACATCGCACCCGACGCGTCGGCCCGCAGCCACGCCGATCCGAGCCTTCGTCGCCAAGCCTCCTCAGACTCGGCGTCTCGCACGCGCAACGCGTGGGCGATCTCGCCCGCACGAGCCACTAGAACCGCTTGTGCGTCGGCCGCTCCGCCGGGCCGCTGACACCCATGATCGCGCGAGCGAGCGCGACGTCTCCCGCTCGCGTGATCTTGATGTTCCGCGCGTCACCGCTGGCGAGGACGACCTGGCGTCCCTTCCCCTCCGCCGCGAACAGCCGCTCGACCAGCGATGCGTCGTCGGTGCTGCTCAGGTCGCTCTGCGCGTACGCCGCACGCAGCACGCCGACCTCGAACACCTGCGGCGTCTGCACGCCGTAGAGCCCCGCGCGGTCCACTGTCGCTTCGATCACGACCGTCTTCTCGTCGCTCGAAGCCGTGCCCAGGATCGCCGCCAAAGGGTCCGATGGCCGCGCCGGCGCGTCGGACTTGGTGGCCCGCTTGAGCGTGTCGCCCACTTCCAACCCCGGCACCACCGCGGGGTGATGCCGCGCCAACTCGAACACGCGGTCGATCATCTCTGCGGGAGTTGCGGGTCGCGCCGCGTCGTGCACCGCAACGTGGGTCGCGTCGGCCGGCACCGCCGCCAGCGCGTTCTTCACCGTCTCCCAGCGGTGGGTCTTGCCCCCCTTCACCAGTGTGACGCCCAGCAACCCCAGCCGATCTGCGTGCCGCGTCTTGAACTCCGCAAACTCCGCATCATCGCCGGGCCCCGCCACCACGATCGTGAAGACATCGTCACGCTTGCAGAACAGTTCCACGCTCCGCTGCAACACCGGCTTGCCGCCCAGGTCCTCGTCGAGCTTGGAGCGCAACCCGCCGGACTCGGTGAAGCGCCGTGAGGCTCCGGCGGCGGCGATGATGACAGCAAAGCGCGGTTCGGGCATGAAGCAAATCTAGCCCACAAAGCACCAGTAGGACCGGCCTCCGGCCGGTCTTCAAGAGCATGGAATGCAACATGGCCATCGACCGGCTGGAAGCCGGTCCCACTGACAGACTGGAAGCCGGTCCTACTGCTTGCTCGGCGTCCCGAACTCCACCACCAGCGGCACGCGGACGCGCCGCGTCCACTGCTCGGCCGGCCTGGTCCACCAGAGCAGACCCGCGGCCGACGGTGCCGCGGCTTCGAGGTGGACGCCCTCCGGCACCAGCGCGTCGATGCGTTCAAAGACCACGCCGCCGCGGGTGGCGCGTTCCAGCGATTCCTGCGCGATCTCCAGCGCGTCGGCCGCCGGTCGCACCGCGAGACTGAACGCGCGAAGGCGAGCACTCTCGCCCCGCGGCATCGTGCCGCGGTCGTCTGCGTCCGCCATGCGGGTATCGATGGGCCACAGCTTGGCCGGAACCGCAGCATCGCGACCATCGGTCGCCACCAGCGCCCACGCGCTCGTCGAACTCGCATCGGCGAGCATGCCGTCGAGCTTTGCTGTGTCGCGACGCGGGGCGTCGGTTGTGAGCCGAATCGCCAGACGTCCCTCGCGCAGCCACTGGAGCGCGAGGGCGGTATCGGTGGTCGAAGTCACCACCGCGAGCCGTGCGGGCTCGGTCGCGACCGGTGCGGCTGGCGTCGGCTCCACACGCGGTGCCACGGCCGGGCGATCCGGCAACACCGCCCACGAGGGGAGGCCTGCATCCCGCGGCGGTTGCGCCAGCGCCGTCGCGGACGGAGCCCTTGCACCCGGCGACATCGATGCCAGATAGAACACACCCGCCACGATCGCCACCGATGCGGCGGCGGCGAGCGAACTCCGCGAAAACAGCCACGGGCCAACCGTCGCAAGCACACCGGGTCGGGCGGCATACACCACGCGACGCGCCGGGTCCGCGGGCACCGCAACGCCGTCGCTCAATGCCGCGAGCGTACCGACATCGACTTCGGTCCGCGTCGCATCCTGCACCGCGGCTTGGATCGATGCACGCAGTGCGGCAGCCTGCCCCGCCGTGAGGGACTGACTCTGATCAGCATCCAACGCCGCCCGAAGCGCCGCACGGTCGCGTTGCAATGCGCCGAGCGAACCCAATGCCTGACGCGACGACTCGACGATCTCAAGCATCGCGTGATCCGGATCGGGCGTGAAGTTGTCACGAGGCGTCGTCATGCGTTGGTCAGTCGTTCATCAAGCGTTCTCTTCGTTCCCTCGTTCGATTGCTTCCCGAAGGGCCTGACGGGCCCGGAAGAGGCGGCTCTTCACGGTGCCGATGGCCACGCCGAGAATCTCCGCGATCTGGTCGTAGTCCAGATCGCGCCCGTCGCGCAGGATGAGGATGGTGCGAGAATCGACGTCCAGCGTCGACAACGCGTCCAGCACCCGCGCACGAGTCTCATCTCCTTCGACCCGCTGGTGGGCGATTGGTTCCCGGCTTGTCAGGCCAGCCCCCAACGATCCCCGCCCCGAATCCCCCCCGCTTCCGCCACCCGCACCACCGGCCGCAGCACCCGACCCGGCGAGTCTGCTCGGGTTTTGATCGGACCGGGGCGGAGCATCGAGGCTGATGTGGCGACGGAGCTTCTCGGAACGAGCGCGGCTGTAGCACGCGTTGATCGCGATCCGGGTGATCCAGGTCGTGAACTGGGCCCGCTCGTCGAAGGTCTGGATCGCCCGAACCGCTCGAACCATGGTGTCTTGGGCGGCTTCGAGGGCGGCCTCCTCGTCACCCGTCACCCGCACGCACATGCGGAACACCCGGGCCTGGTGGCGCTCCAAGAGCGTCGAGAGCGCAGCAAAATCGCCCGTGCGAGCCGCACGGGCGAGGGATGCGTCACTCGGGTTGTCGGGGCCGCTCGGCCCACTCGACGCCATGGCACGATGCTATCGGATCAACCGCAATCCGGTTGCGGCGTCCGCTCTCAGGGACAGAGCAATTCGTTGTACGCCGAGGCAAAGAGCACAAAGTCGCCGTCGTCCACGAACCCGTCCGCGTTCAGATCGGCCGGACAATCCAAAGGCATCGCCGCGTCGTTGCAATCGAGCACGTTGTACGCCGCCGCGAAAACCACGAAGTCCGCATCATCCACGTATCCATCCGGATCGATATCGCTCGGGCACGCCGGCCCGGCCCGGAATCGCACCGTGAGTGGCTCCGCATCCACAAACTTCCCCGACGCGTCCCACGCGATGAACGTCACGTCGTACAAGCCCGCGGCCTCGAAGCCGTACGCCTGATCGTGGTTGTGATCGCCCGCGGGCGTCGAGAACGAGCGCAAGAGCCTCGTCGCCCCGTCGCTCGCGGCCATCACGCCGAACGCGCCGAACTCGTCGAACGCGCCCCAATTCACCCGCGTCGAACCCGCGATCACCGGCACGATCGACGCGATCTCCCACCGGAAATCGCCGCCATCAAGACGCCCGGTGAGATAGAAATAGTCGCTGGTGAGCAGCACCTCGTCGCCGCCGAACCACCCCGCCAGCGGGCCATCAACAAACGTCTCGGGCAGGTCGTAGCACGCCTTGAGCCCGTTCTTCATCAGACGGCCGCCGCTGATGGCGAACGCGCCCTCGGTCGGGTAGTACCCCGCCTTGACCAGGATTCTCTCTCCAAAGCTGCCGGACGCGGTATCCACGGTCACGTGATTGTGCGCCGCCGCGGCTGATGCCAACGCCGCGACCGCCAATGTGGCCATTCGAATCTTCATTTGGTCCTTCTTTCTGTGTTTCTGCCTGTGGTTTGGGATGAGCGCGGCACCGCTCGGCGGGGTGAGCGCCCCGGCCTGAACCGGGGCGCTGGACCTCACCGAGCGAGGCCAAAGCACGTACTCATGCACGACGCCGACGCGATGCGACCAACCCGCCGAGTCCCAGCATCGCCAACCCCGACGGCGACGGGATCGAGTTCACCAGGAACGAGAACGATTCCGACGCCGCGTACACGCCGTTGACGTCGTACACCCGCATCTTGATCTCGTACTCGCCGCGCTGGCTGACAAAGAAGCCCCAGCCGTGGAAGTGGTTGCCATAGCCCAGAGAGATGCTGCGATCCGCGAGCGAGCCGCCGCCAGCCTGATTGGAGTCGAAGACGCCGAAGACGTCGTAATTCACGCTGCTGACGGTGTTGACACCCCGGAACTGGCGCAGAGCGTTGTTGGTGTTGCCGCTGGGATTGGTGACCATGCCGATGCCGAAGCTCGCGGGCGCCGCGCCGTTGAGGGCCGTGACGCTGACGATTTCCCACGCGAACGAGCCGCCGGTCAGACGCCCGAGGCTGACGAACGCGTCGGCACCGGTGGCGTTGAACGTCTGCCGCTCCGTCACCGGATCCGCGGCCATGCTGGAGTTGGAGTACCAGCCGGCCACCGGCGACACACCGCCGCCTTCCGCCGCCCGGTAGTTCGTCGGTGCCGCGTGCTTCAGGCTGTACGACGCCTGATCAAACGCCGCATTCGGGTTCGTTGCGTAACGCGCCGAACGAGTCTGGAGCTGGGTCTGGCCGCTCACCGAGGCGAAGCGGAAAGCCCACTGCTCGCTCTCGGGCGCGCCGCTGGTGCCGTAGCCGGTGCGCAGCTGAAGCTGCTCACCCGCCGTGCCCGTCGCGGTGTCAAACCCGATGTGCGTGCCCCGGAACGCCGTCGCCGCGCCCAGCGCGGAACCCGCAACGGTCATCACAGCGGCAACCGAAACAAAGGAACGATTCACGATCAACATACAGAGTCTCTTTCTCTCGGGGCTCGGCCCCGAAGTTCGTGTCAGGAATGGCAACGGCGTCAACGCGCCGTCTCAGGATCAAACGGACTGGTGGACGGCGAGAACCGCAGGGCAAAGTCCGACCAGGACCACGCCCGCGCCCCGCCGTCGGCAAACAAGTAGTGGGCCGCGCCCGCGCTCACGATCCGATCGCCGCCCCCGTTGGCGTGCCGGCGCACCGCGATCGCCTGCGCCACCGCGTTCGCGTTCTTGAACGCGTGGGTGACGAGGTGATCGACCGTGCCCGAGCCGTTGGGTTCGTAGACGTAGATCGTGCTCGAAGGACGCAGAACGTCGCTCAGCCGGGTGAACGCACGCGTGCGTCCGCCCGGCAGAGGCTTCTTGGTGATCGGGTTGAAATCAAGCCCCGCAGTGAGCGGCTCGAAGTGCTCGTTGGTCGCGTACGACGCACTCTTGCTTGCCCGATCAGGGTCGCGCGAGCAGAAACGATCGGCCGGGACCACGCCGTACGGCTGCAGCGACTGCAACCACGACGCCGCGCTCGCGAGCGAGCCCGACGTGTGGCTGGAGATCGGATACTTCTCTTTGTTGTCATTGGCGTACAGCACCACCGCCTGTCCGATGGACCGGAGGTTGGCCAGACACCGGGTGTCGAGGGCCGCCGCCCTCGCCCCGCGCAGAGCGGGCACGAGCAGCGAGATCAGCACCGCGACCACCGCGATGACCACAAGAAGCTCGATCAGCGTGAAGGCGGACCTTCCGCGACGATGCAAGCGCACGGAGATGACTCCGAGACGTGACGGAATGGAAATCAGACAACCGGATCAACCCGTCACGCCCGGGGCGGAGGAACGTCCACCGCGAGCGACCGCGTCCCGCATCGCTCGTCCACGGTTTCCACAAGACCCACCTGCGGCAGGATCATGACCGCACCAGCAGCCCGCGCCCCATTCACCGACACAGGAGCAGCCAATGCCAAGACTTGCGGCACGAACTTGCATCCCAGGGCGGACATCGCTATCCCGCGAGGCTTCGCTTCGCCGTTGCCGGCGGTCGGCTCGCCACGCGCCATGCGATGTCGCAGCACAGCCGCCGACACGACGCCGCGCCGTGGTCCCTGCATCACTCGCATCGCCGTTGCAGCGTGCGCGATCTCATCGTCCGTCACGTAGACAGCGTGAGGCGGCTCAACGCCGCTTTCGATCGCCCACATCACCCGCTCGTGGCGGGTGAGGCAGCAGCACGCCGTCCAGCACTCAAGCGGGTTCGCGCAGCCGCAGAAGTGATCCTCGCACGGATGCCGAGAAACGGTTTGGGTCCCGAGCCATCGTCCGAGGAGCGCCGGCGTCGGCAAATAGCCGATCGACGCGCAGGCGTACACCAGAGCGAGCGTGAGCCCCACCCAGTGCTTGTGCGATCGATGGCAACGAAATAGCGTCACGGGGAACAATTCCCATGAGACAGGAAAAATTCTACTTTGACAGGATCTACCGATCCAACTCCGCCGCCACGACGTTGATCGAGCCGATCACCGCGACGATGTCCGACAGGACATGTCCCTCGGCCATTTTCGCGACCGCCGCGTAGTTGATGAAGGACGGCGGGCGGGTCTTGACGCGCCAGGGGCGCGGACCGCCATCGCTGACGATGTAGTAGCCCAGTTCGCCGTTCGCGGTCTCGTTGGCGCCGTAGATCTCGGCGACCGGGGGCTTCCAGCCGCGGTTGGTCATAATCAGTTCGAAGTGCTGAATCAGGCCTTCGATCGAGCCGTAGACGTCCTTCTTGTTGGGCTTCACCATCTTCGAGTCGGCGAAGGTATCCATCGGGCCGCCGGGGATGTTGTCGATGAGCTGCTCGATGATCTTGGCGGACTGCTTCATCTCTTCGACGCGCACGAGGTAGCGGGCGTAGCAGTCGCCGTCGTCGCAGACGGGGACCTGGAACTTGACGGCCTCGGCGCCCTGACCGTCCCAGTTGTTGGCGTAGCAGAGATACGGCTCGTCCTTGCGGACGTCGCGCACCACGCCGCTGGCGCGGGCGAGAGGACCGGTGAGGCTGAAGTTGATCGCCTCGGCCTTGGTCATGACGCCGATGCCCTTGGTGCGATCCCAGAAGATGCGGTTGCGGTTGAGGAGGCCTTCGACTTCAGAGAGGGCCTTGGGCAGTTCCTTGTGGATGAAGTTCTTGATCATCCGCTTGAAGACTTCTTCGTCGGGCAGGTCCTGCATGGTGCCGCCGACGCGGGTCCAGTCGGGGTGGAAGCGCTGGCCGCTGATGTAGTCGCAGATGTCGTAGATCTTCTCGCGCAGGTTGAAGCAGTAGAGGAATCCGGTGATGGCGTTGAGATCCAGCCCGGCGGCGCCGACGCAGAGGAGGTGGTCCTGGATGCGGGCGAGTTCCGCCATGATGGTGCGGACGACGGTGCACCGGGGCGTGAGACTGATGCCGAAGAGCTTCTCGACGGCGTGGTGCCAGCAGATGTCGTTGGCGATCGGGGAGAGGTAGTTCATCCGGGAGACGATGGTGACGTACTGGTTGTAATCCAGCACCTCGCCGAGCTTCTCAAAGCCGGAGTGGAGATATCCGATGTGGGGCGTCAGGCGGGCGATCCGCTCGCCGTCGAGTTCCATCACGATGCGCAGCGTCGTGTGGGTGGCGGGGTGCTGGGGGCCGAAGTTGAGGACCCAGCGATCGCCGGTATCGACGTGCTTCTTGATGTAGTCGATGTTGTCGGAATCGACCTCGATGGTGTCGACGGGCTTGAGGGTGTACGGCATGCGGAGCGACTATAGGTTTCCGTGCGGGGAAGGCGACCACGACGCCACTGGCCTGCTGAGTTCGGCGACAAGCGTGCCGTGGATCCAACGAAAAAGCCGAGGGGCGTACCCCTCGGCTTGGTGTGGACGTTGGTTGTTCGATCGACTCAGCGCTTGCGACGGGCCGCGACCAGGCCGCCGAGGCCGATGAGGGCCAAAGCACCGGGGGTCGGGATCAGGTTCGCAGTGAACAGCCAGTCGCTGGAGTCGATGTGGGGCGAACCAGCGGGGCCGTGGTTGAGCCAGCCCCAGCCGGAGATGCCGGCGAAGCCGCGGTGGCCAGCGTCGTTGTCCTCGTCACCGAGACGGAACTGGTAGCTGCCGTTGGACTTGTCGCGGAGCGCGATGGTGTGTCCCAGGGGGGTCACGATCGAGCCGGCGTTCTGCATGTCCGGGGTGTACTTGACCCAGCGGTCGTCGTCGCTGGGCTTGTTGGCGACGCCGATGGCGTAGGTGAAATCAACGGTGTAGAGGCCGTTGTACGCGTCCACGGCGTAGGAGCCTCCGGTGTCACGACCGCCCATGGTCACGCCGTAGATCCGGATCGACGTGCTCGTCACGTCCATACGCATGTTGGACATCGCGTGATCAAAGTTGAACGTGAAGATGTCATGGCTGGCAGTCGCGTTGTACAGCTCATCGAGCCGCAGGCCGTACAGCGGCGGGCGAGCCGCGCCGTCGGGGTGATTACGCAACTGATAGGTCCCGTTGACGATGACCGCGCCGTGAGCGGCAGCGGCGATCGCCAACCCGGCGAAAGCGGAAACAAATGGCCTTATAGTTCTCTCCCCCAACCCTTTCGTTAATCCCTTTTCCTCGCAAGCCAAGCCCGGCGGAACGGGCTCGAAACGCAAACTTGCGGGGCGAACGTACCGCAGCGGCGGCGAAATTCACCTAATGAAGTCTGATTTTGCTGGCACCTTGACGAGTTCTTAGTCCGTTCGTAGTCCGAGAACGCGACCACACGCCGGTCTGCGGTCCGTTCGTTGTGGTGCTCTCGCTGCGGCATGAGGCGATCGACCCAGTGCAGCCCGGCGGCGTTGACACCGGCGTCCGGAAGCACCTTGGCATCGTGGTTTGATCTTGTATCGCTTCGGTTTGTGCGGTACAACTGAGGCCCCGCAACAACGGCCGCGGCCCGTGAGGAGCTCGGCGAAGAGTCCATAAACACGCTTGCTCGCCGCGTCGCCGCGGCATCGTTGCTTTCGCTCGCCGGTGTCGCTCAGGCCGATGTGGTGACGGACTGGAACGAGGTCTATCTGCAGCTCATCCGCTGGACGGGCGGCCCACCGGGACCGATCAGCCGTCGCGCCCCGATGATGAACCTCGCGGTCTACGACGCGGTGAACGCGATCGACCGCGTCGAGAACTTCGCGACTTCGCACAAGCCGTATCTTGACGGCGTGCCGGTGCCGGCGTCCGGGACGTCGCGTGAGGCTGCTGCTGCGGCGGCGGCGTACACGGTGCTGTCGAACATCTTCCCGATGCAGAGCGACGAGAACCCGCAGATCGGCGTGCTGATTCAGTCCACGTACGACAATCAGCTTGCGTTGATTCCGGCGGGACCGGCGAAGGCGAACGGGATCGCGCACGGGGAGTCGATCGGGCATCAGATGCTGATCCATCGGTTTGGCGACGGTTCAGACCCGGTGCCGCCGTATGTCCCGGGCACCAACGCGGGCGACTGGCGTCCCTCGCCCGACGGGCCGAACATGCCCGGATTCAGCCCGCAGTGGGGAACGGTGATCCCCTGGGGCATCGAGAGCGGCGACCAGTTCCGCCCAACTCGCCTCACGACCTTCGGTGGCATGGCCAACCTCGTCGCCAGCCCGGAGTATGCCAAACAGATCAACGGCAGCATGACGGTACCCGGGGTCAAGGACTTGGGCGAGCGGAACAGCCCCCTTCGGACCGCCGACCAGACCGAGGCGGCGTGGTTCTGGGCCAACGACCGCGACAGCACCTACAAGCCGCCGGGCCACCTGCTCTACATCACCAAAGTGGTATCGCAGGATCACACCCTGACACTCTCGCAGAACGCACGGCTGTTCGGCTTGGTGTCGATCGGTTTGGGCGACGCGGGTGTGTCGGCCTGGGACTGCAAGTACGAGACCAACGTGGACCTGTGGCGTCCGATCGACGCGATTCGCGAGACGCAGGACGACAGCAACCCGCTGACCACTCCGGTCCCCGGCTGGCTCCCGCTCAACGACTTCACGCCGCCGTTCCCGGCGTATGTGAGCGGTCACGCCACGTTCGGCGCGGTGCACGCCAAGATCATGGAGAACTACTTCGGCACCGACAACGTGACGTTCACGATCGGCAGCGACGAGTTCGCGGTGCACAACTCACTGGGCTACCCGGCGAACCTGACGCGGACATTCACCAGCTTCTCGCAGGCCGGCTGGGAGAACGCGATGAGCCGCATCTGGCTCGGCGTGCACTATTACTGGGACGCTGAAGACGCGAACATCATGGGCAACCAGGTCGGCCAGTTCATCTACGACCATCGGCTGCGTCCGTCGCAGCTTGGCCCGTGCCAGGCCGACATGAACACCGACACGTTCGTCGACGATCCCGACTTTGTGCTCTTCGCCGATCAGTACAACGCGTTCGACTGCCGCACCGCGGCGATGCCGGGAGACTGCGCCGGCGATCTCAACGCCGACAACTACGTGGACGATGCCGACTTTGTGCTCTTTGCAACGGCGTACGAAAGGCTTCTGTGCCCGTAGTCGCACCAACACCATCGCATCGCGAGCGGGGCCTCTGAGGCCCCGCTTTTCTTTCCCCTAGCATGAACGCGTGTCCGACGCCGCTGGAATGCACGACATCGTTGCCGTGGACGCTCCGTGCACGAACTGCGGGTACAGCCTCCGCGGGCTGGACATCGACTCGGTGTGCCCGGAGTGCGCCCACCCCGTTCGGCGCTCCCTTGAACGCCGTCGCCTCGGGCTCGCGTCGGCGGACTACCTCGCGGCTCTGCATCTCGGCGCGGGCGTGCTGCTGCTGGGGCTGATTCTGGCGGTGGTCATCGGCGGCGTGAGCGCGCTGCAATACACAACGCTCGGCACGTTCCGCTACGCCGTCCCACTGGTGGTCTGGCCGTCGCTCGATTTCGCGGCGTCGGCGCTGGTGGCCTTCGGCGTTTGGAAACTCACCATCGACGATCCGGGCCTTCCGGCGCACGATCAGGCCCGCGGCAACGCCCGCACGCTGCGAGCGGCGGCCTTCGCGTTGCCGGTGGTGCACGGCGTGCGCGTTCTCGTCGCTGCCGCCAGCGGCGCGGCGGCACCCGCACCGATCGCGCCTCTGCTGCCGCTCTTGGATGCCGCGTCGGGCGTGGTTCGCGCCATGCTGGTCTTGGGCCTTTGGCTTTCCATCGCGACAGGGCTGTGCAACCTCTTCCGCTGGTTTGCGGCACGGCTGCCGGATCGGGCGTTGTTCTCCCGGGCGAGATCCGCGGGGCGGATTCTTCCGTTCGTGCTCGTACCCGCGGCGATTGGACCGGCAGGGTTGATTCCCGGGGCGCTGTGGCTGGCGGCACTGGTGTGGTCGGGGCGGGGGAAGATCGCGCGAGCGCAGCGGGAGTAGCTCGGAGAAGTTGCTGCGGCAGAAAATTTGGTAGCTTGGTTTCATGCACCCCAGCGATACCGGCACCAAGACTCTCGAAACGCATCAGCCGTGCATTCGATGTTCGTACGACCTGTACGGATTGCCGCTCTCGGGCAGCTGTCCCGAGTGTGGGGTCGCGGTGGAGCGATCGCTGCGCGGCGACCTGCTGCAGTACGCGGACGATAACTATCGAGCGACGCTGCTGCGTGGCGTGTCGTTGATCATGTTCGGCATTCTCGCTCACCTCGTGCTATTCATCTTGGTAATGTTCGCGGGCATAGCCGGCGGTGCGGGCATCGGGTTCGCCTTGAGCATCCTCTCGCTCGCGGCGACCGCGACAGGTCTCTACGGCTACTTCCTCTATGCATCGCCCGATCCGGGCCAGCTCAGCAACAACCGTGGAGAAAAGCCGCGCCAGATTCTCCGCGTGGCCATCGTGGTGTCGGCGATCGCCGCGATTGGGCAGATCGCGCTCGGAGGGCTTGCCCTCTTCATGGCTCCAACACCCGGCCAGGTCGGGGCCGCCGAGGGAGTCATGATGCTGAGCGCGGTTGCGGGGCTTGCGGGCAGCGTCGCCTGGATCGTGCAGTTCTTCGCGGCGATGCTCTACACCAAGTGGCTATCGCCCCGCATTCCGAGCTCGCGGGTCCTGAAGCGGGCATCGCTCCTGATGTGGCTGGGTCCCGTGCTCTTCTTGCTGTTCTGCACCGTCGTGACACCTCTCATCGCGCTCATCATGTACTACAACATGTTCAGCTGGATACGAAAAGCCCTCATCACGATCCGTGACGAGGGCGAGTACTTTGACGATCCGACCAAGATTCTCAACTAGAGGATCAGGCGTCCACCAACTCCGCCAACAGCCGCGTGCCCCAGCCCGTCGGACCATCGACGAAAGGCCCCTTGTTGGCGTCGGCCACATGCACACCCGCGATGTCGAGGTGGCACCACGGCACCTTCTCGTCCACGAAGTAGGACAGGAACGCCGCACCTTGGATCGGGTGGGCCTTGCGGTTCGCGTTGCTGTTCTGAATGTCCGCCACCGGGCTCTTCATGAGGTCGCGATACTCCTGGTGCATCGGCAGGCGCCAGACGCGCTCGCCGCTGGCCTTGCTGGCGGCCTCCACCTTCGCCCGCAGCGCATCGTCCTCGCAGAACATGCCGCAGTAGGTGCTGCCGAGCGCGACCACCACGCCGCCAGTGAGGGTGGCGAGATCGATGATCGCACTGGGGCTCTCTTTCTCGCATGCCCAGCAGAGGGCATCGGCAAGAACGAGGCGGCCTTCGGCGTCGGTGTTCGTCACCTCCACCGTCACGCCGTTGCGATAGGTGATCACATCGTCGGGGCGATACGCCTCGTCGCTGATGCTGTTCTCGGCGATGGACAGGAGCGCCACAACGGGGCGCTTGGGCTGGATCACCGTCGCGATCGCGTGCATCGCGCCCAGCACGGCACAGCCGCCGTCCTTGTCACGCTTCATCCCCACCATGCCGTTGTTGATCTTGAGCGACAGGCCGCCGGTGTCGTACGTCATCGTCTTGCCGACCAGCACGAGCGGCTTGGCGTCCTTCTTCGCGTCCTTGGGGCGGTACTCAAGCCGGACCAGGCAAGGCTTGTTCTCGCTCGCCTTGCCGACGTTGATCAGGCCGGTCATCCGCTCCTTCTCGAGCGCCTCGCCCTCGACGATCGAGAACTTCAGACCCGTCTTCTTCGCCAGCTTCTTTGCCTGCTCCGCCATGTAGCCCGTCGTCGCGATGTTCGGCGGCGTCTGGCTCAGCGTGCGGCAGAGGTTCGCGGCTTCGGCCAGCCCCAGGCCGCGGGTGACGCCCTTGGCAAAGCCCGCGTCCTTGCTGAACACGTCGAGCTTGGTGCGGCTGTTCTTCTCCTTGCCGTCGGCACCCTTCTTCTTCGTCACCGATCCCTTGAACTCATCGCAGACCCAACCGATGAGGCCGAGACCTTCGCCGAAGGCCGAGCCCGCGACGGCCGGAGAAATGGACGTGGACGGATCGGCCTTCGCGCCCTTGACCGCCTTGGCAGCGGCGGCTGAGGAGCTATTCGCGGCCTTGATCGCGGGCAACAACTCGACGGTCGCGCTCGTGGCCTTGGCCGCGGCGAGCTTGCGGCCCGCGACGCCGCCGACGAAGCGAAGCGTGTCGGCGCTGAGGCTCGCGGCCTTGCCGAGGCCGAGAATCACAATGCGAGTCTCGCCATCGGCAGAGAACGTGTCGATCACCGAGCCCATCGACCCTTCGAACTCCGGCCGCGCGATCGCGTGGGCGGCGTTGTCGGAACCGCCGGCCGCGGCGATGACCTTTGCGGTCGCGGCGTCGAACGCGGGCTTGGCGTTTTCGTCCACGCTGGTGTCGGCGGCGAAGACGCCGACGATGAGGTTCTTGGTCTGAGACGGGGCACTTTCAACGACGCGGATGGCATCGAACATCGGGAACTCCTTGAACAGTGAAATCGCGAGTGTCAAGTCTACGGGCGAGTCCGCTCGCGGAGGCACATTCGATACACTCTCGACATGACCGCCCGCGAGGATGCCCCAGGCCCCCGTTCCCTGCACGCGCCATGGCGCCAGCAGTACCTCGAATCCCTTGGCCCTTCCGAAGCCGCGGCCAAGGCCAAAGCCGACAAGACGGGCACCGAATCCGGTTCGTTCCTCCTCGACTACTGGCAACACCCCGAGTTCGATGAACGAAACCACGTCATCGTGCGGAACCAGCACGGAATGATCCTGCTCAATGCGTTCCCCTACACCGGCGGACACCTGCTCATCGCGCTGGGCGAGGCCCGCCCCACTCTTCTCGACTACGCCGCCGACCAACGCGCCGAACTCTGGAAACTCACCGATCTCGCGGCGGAACTCGCCCAACGCACGCTCCAGCCGCAGGGTCTGAACATCGGCGTCAATCAGGGCCGCGCCGCCGGAGCAGGCGTCCCCACGCATCTGCACGTGCATGTTGTGCCGCGATGGGCGGGCGATGTGAACTTCATCAACGTGGTCGGCGAGGTCCGTATCATCAGCGCCTCGCTGGACGTGATGGCGCGGCGGTATCGCGAAACCGCTCGCACGCTCGGACATTGATGCGTGACGGCAGTCCGGCCGTTACTCGATCAAGCCGAGCACCGCACCCGCGGGGTCCTTGATGATGCAGAAGACCATCGGGCCCACATTCCGCGGCCCGTCGAGCACCTTGCCGCCGAGCTTCTTCGCCTTGGCGATACTCGCCTTCACGCTCTTGACCTTCACGTACATCATCCACTGCGGCGGAACCTTCTTGTTCACACCCCGTGCATGGCAGACGCCGGCGACGGTTTCGCCGTGCTTCTTCGGTGTCTTGCCCGCGAGGTTCATGCAGTAGTCGGCGTATTCGCCGTCCGAGTCTTTCATCGGCACGTCGCTGGTTTTCCAGCCGACGACGGAGGTATAGAACTTCCGCAGCCGCGGCGCGTCCTTCACCGTCAAGTCCCGCCACACGATCTCACCGATCTGCTGCTTCTTTGCCATGGATGACTCCTGTCGGGACAGCGTACCCGATCGGGCGCGACGCGTGTCCACACTCTTCTCAGAGCCGCGGGCTTCGGCCCGCGCGGCAAGGCCTCGAACAACTCGCACGTCCCCGAACAACCCCACGCCCCAACCGCGCGGGAGGTCTCGCCCCCCAACGATCACCCGATGCCCGAACTCTTCGATCTCGTCGCCACCACCTCCTTCGGCCTGGAGGCTGTCGTCGCGCGTGAACTCGAATGGCTCGGGTACGAGCCCCGCATCATCTCCACCGGCCGCATCCATTTCCGCGGCGACGCCCTCGCCATCGCCCGCGCCAACCTGTGGCTCCGCGCCGCCGACCGCGTCCTGCTCCGCGTCGCCCAGTTCGAGTGTCCCGACTTCGACGCGCTATTCGATACGACCAAGACACTTCCGTGGGAACGCTGGATCGCGCCCGACGGCGAGTTCCCCGTCAACGGCCGCAGCGTCAAGAGTCAGCTCAGCAGCGTCCCCGCCGTCCAACGCACGGTGAAGAAGGCCATCGTCGAGCGACTGCTGTCCGCCCACCGCGTGAACGTGCTGCCGGAATCCGGCAGCCGCACGGTGATTGAAGTTGGATTGCTCGAAGACGTCGCCTCGCTCACCATCGACACCAGCGGCGTGGGCCTGCACAAGCGCGGCTACCGCGATCTCGTCGGCGAGGCCGCGCTCAAAGAGACGCTGGCCGCGGGGCTCGTCCTGCTCAGCGTCTGGCGCCCCCACCGCGCCCTTGTCGACCCATTCTGCGGCAGCGGCACGATCGCAATCGAGGCCGCGATGCTCGCGATGAATCTCGCCCCCGGCCGCGGCCGCGACTTCGACTGCGCCCACTGGCCAGCGATCCCCGAGACCATCTGGGACGAGGCTGACCAGGAAGCCGACGACAAAGCCAAAGACACGCTGCCCGTCACCATCCACGCCAGTGACATCGACGAGCAAGCGCTGACGCTCGCCCGCCACCACGCCAAGCAAGCCGGCGTCGAACGCGTCATCCACTTCGCCCACCGCGATTTCGCCGACCTCTCCAGCAAATCCGACTACGGCTGCATCGTCACCAACCCGCCCTATGGCGTGCGCCTCGGCGAGACCGAGGACGTCCAACGCATCTACCGCCTCATGCCCGAAGTGCTCCGCCGCCTGCCGACGTGGTCGCATCACATCCTGACGGCGTACCCCAACTTTGAACGCGTCGTCGGCCAGGAAGCCACCCGCCGCCGCAAGATGTTCAACGCCCAGATCGAGTGCACGTACTACACGTTCCTCGGGCCGAGGCCGCCGCGCGACAACGCACGAGACGAAGCACCAGTCGAAGGGCAAGACGAGGCACAAGTCGATGCGCCAGTCGATACGCAAGACGAGGCAGAACTCGAAGTGCATGCATCCGACTCCCCCTCCCAGAGGGACGGGGCCGGGGAGTGGGCGAACGGCGACGCGGAGACCACCGAGTCCGCCAACACCAACGCGATTCCCACGAACGACGAACCGGTTCACAACACACCGATTCAACCCACACCGAGCCCATCCATAAAGGAGCGGAACCAAGTCGCCGCCCGCCCCCCCGCGCTCGAACCCCGCTTCACCAACCCCGCCGGACCGCCGCCGCTCCGCGCCATCACCGCTCCCGCCTTCGGCGGCCTGCGCGAGCGCGACATCCGCGAGCTCGACGACTTCGCCGGGCGCCTCACCAAGCGCGCCCGCCACTTCCGCCGCTGGCCCGACCGCGGCATCTTCTGCTACCGCCTCTACGACCGCGACTGCCCCGACGTGCCCGTCGTCATCGATCGCTACGAGGACCACGCCCACATCTTCGAGCTCGAACGCGAACACTCCCGCACTGTCGCGCAGCACGCCGAGTGGAAAGACGAGATCTCGAAACGCACCGCGGCGATCCTGGAGATCCCGCTCGCGAACGTGCACATGAAAGACCGCCCCAAGCAGCGCGGCCTCTCCCAGCACGAACGCCAGGACGACGCCGGGATCATCATCCCCGTCCGCGAGGCCGGCCTTCGCTTCGAGGTCAACCTCACCGATTACACCGACACGGGGCTCTTTCTCGATCACCGCAACACGCGGGCGATGGTGCGCAACATCGCCCAGGGCGAGCGTGTGCTCAACCTCTTCTGCTACACCGGCAGCTTCTCGGTGTACGCCGCGGCGGGCGGCGCGGAGACCACGACCAGTGTGGACCTGTCGAACACCTACCTCGACTGGACCGCCCGCAACTTCGCTCTCAACAACATCCGTGGCGTGGGCGCTCAGTCAAACGCCGCCCACCGCCTCGTTCGCGCCGACACGATGGATTTCCTCGCCCAGCACCCGCAGGATCCCGAGGGTGTCTACGACCTCGCCATCGTCGATCCGCCCACGTTCTCCAACAGCAAGATGACCGAGGCCGACTGGGAAGTGCAGTCCCGCCATATCGAGCTGCTCGCGCTGCTCACGCCGCTGATGAGCCGCGGCGGCACGATCTTCTTCTCCAACAACTTCCGCACCTTCAAGCTCGACGAAGAAGGCGTTGCCGCGCTGGGTCTTCAGTCCATCGAGATCTCCCGCCGCACGGTGCCCGAAGACTACCGCAACGAGCGCATCCATCGGTGCTGGAAGATGACGGTCGATCGCTAGAGATCATCTAGCGGCGTGCCAGCGCCAGCTTGATCGCCGCGGCGGCTTCGGGGGAATGGGCTTCGAGCTGCGTCCGCAAGAGGTCGGCGTAGCGCCCGCCCGCGGCGAGCAAGGTCTCGTGCGACCCGGTCTCGATCACGCGGCCCTGTTCGAGCACCACGATGAGATCGGCGTGGCGGATGGTGCTGAGCCGGTGGGCGATGACGAAACTGGTGCGGCCGCGCATCAGGCCCGCGAGACTGCGCTGGATCATGGCCTCGCTCTCGGCGTCGAGGTTGCTCGTGGCTTCGTCGAGGATGAGGATCAGGGGATCGGCAAAGAGCGCACGGGCGATGGCCAGACGCTGCTTCTGCCCGCCACTGAGCCGCACGCCGCGCTCGCCGATGACGGTGTCGTAGCCGAACTCAAGTTTTTCGATGAACTCGGCCGCGTTGGCCGCGTCCGCGGCGGCCCGCACGCTGCGCAGCACGGTCTCGCGCGAGGGCAAGCCGTCGCCCTCGCTGTCGATGCGGCCGTAGGCGATGTTCTCCGCCACGCTGCCGTCGAACAGGAACACATCCTGCTCCACGATTCCAAGCAGCCGCCGATAGTGGCGCACGTCGATATCGCGAAGGTCGATGCCGTCGAGCATGATGCGTCCGCGCGGGAGCGTGATGCCCTCTTCGGGGATGGCGACCTCGCAGGGATCGAAGAACCGCGCGATCAGGTTGCAGAGCGTGGTCTTGCCGCTGCCGCTGGCACCGACCAGGGCCACCGTCATGCCGTGCGGAACGTCGATGCTGACGTCGCGCAGCACCGGCCGCGGCGTGGTCTCGGGGTTTGCTGCGTGAGACTTCGATTCACCCGGCTTGGAGTCACCCGGTTTCGAGGCGTCTGGGCTGGGCTCCTCCATCGCGCGAGCGCCCTTCACGCGCCCGGTCTGCGCCGGATACGCGAAACTCACGTGCTCCAGCGTGACGCGGCCCTGGACCTGCGCCCGTTCCAGCGGCCGGCCCCGCGCCTCGTCCTCCTGAAACTCCCGCGGCTCGGCGAGGATGTCGAGGATGCGATCAAAGCCTGCGAGGTTGGTCTGCACCGCCGTCGCGGTGTTCGTCAGCGTCTCGAGCGGGCTGAGGAGCATGAGCAGGTAACTGGTGAACATCATCACCTGGCCAATGGTGAGTTCGCCGCGGATGACCTGCGTTCCGCCGTAGATGAGCACGCCGGTCGAGGCGATCGGGATCAGCATCGACCAGAGCACTTCGAGGATGCGGGACCACCACCAGACGAGAATCTCCTGGCGCGACATGAAGTGTCCGGCGCGGGTGAAGCGACCGGACTCAGAGAGCTCGCGCGAGAAGCCACGGACGACGCGCATGCCGCCGAAGGCCTCGGTGGTCTGGGCGTCGATGCTGGAGCGCGTGATGCGGATGTCACGGAAGACCGGCCGGATCTTGCCGATCCACGTCCGATGGCTGAGCCACACCGCGGGGATGAGGAGCAGGCCACCCACGAGCATGCGCCAGTCGACCACCGCGAGGATGATCAGTGTTCCAAGCAGTTGCACGATGGCCCGAACCGGGTTGTAGATCAGGCTGAACAGCAGCTCGGCCGATGCACCCGCGTCCTCGCGCAGCACGCTCACCATGCCGCCGGTCTTCATCTGCTGCACGCGGTGCAGCGGCAGACGCACGGCTTGCTCGAAGACCTTCTTGCGCACCGCGGCCTGCACGCGCTTGGTCAATCGCGTCATCTGCCAACGGCCCCACATCCAGATCAGCACGCTGACGCACGAGATCAGCACCATCGTCGCGCCCATCACCCACAGCAGCGCCACACGATCGCCCCGGGTGATCGCGGCGGGATCGATCGTCAGACCGAAGGTCTGCAGCCACTCCTTCACCCGCGGCGAGATGCCCGCCGGTCCGGGGTTGTCGGTCACGATGTAGTCGATGGTGATCAGCGTGCTCGTCGGCAGCACCAGGCTGATGCATGTCGCGACCGTCACCGTCGCGATGGCGAAGTAGACCGTGCGGTGAAAGGACTCGATCTCCTGCCAGAACAGGCGGAAGAGATCGAAGAACCCACGGGTGCGCTTGCCCTTTTTCTCGCGCGAGCCAGCCGCCTCGGCCGAGTCGAGTTTCGCCCAGGCCGGGTCCTTGCTTTTCGCCAAGTAATCGCGATATCGAGTGCGGCTGCTGCGCCGCTGGAACAGCATGGTTCAGTTTAGGAGTGCGTCGGTGACTCACGCAACGCGGTCGCCCGGCGATGATCGCCTCGGGGCAAGGACAGACCAGCTCGCGGCGAGACATCACGTGCTACTTGCTCTGCACGCTGGCCTTGCCTCCGCTCTGCTTGGAGATCCCGTCGCCGGCGAGATACCCGCGGGCGGCCCTGGCCTCGTCGCTGTCGGGCGCGAACTTCACATACGCATCGAGGAACGCCAGCGTCGCGGAGTTCGTAGCTGCCGCGACCATCGCCGGGTCCTCGGGCTTCTCACCCAACAGCGCCGCCGCCGACTTGCCCTGGTACGAACCGTGCGTCGCACCCTCGATCCACAGCAAGTACGTGTGCGGCTCGCCCGTGCTCACCGGCGCGTACTCGAACGGATGCCGCCGCGATTCGGGTGTGTCCCTGCCTGCCTTGGCCGTGTCCTCGCTGCCGGTGATGACCAGCATCGGTTTGTCGAGGTCGGACCAGCTGTCCTTGGTGAATAGCCGCGTCTTGAGACCCTGGCCGGAGATCACGACCGCGGCCTTAATCCGCGGGTCGGCGGCGCTCTGCACGCCGCCGAGGAGCCGTGTGCGGGCCTTGACGCCAAAGGCGATCTGCGTGGTCATCGCGCCCGCCGAGTGGCCTGCCATGGCGATCGCGTCGCGCGAGATCGACGCCTTGCCGTCGGCAAAGATCTTCTGTTCGACAACGGGCAACGCGTCGAGAATGCGCTTCACATCATCGACCCGCTCAAACGGCTTGACGTTTCGGACGTAGCCGGCGGGATCGCCCATGATCTCGCGTCCGGCGTCTTCGCCCTTCTCGCGGCGGAGCTTCACCGAGTCCGAGTGCGTGGGCAGAATGACAACGTAACCGTGGGTGGCGAAATGCTCGCTCAACTCCGGAAACGCGTTGGAGGACCCGCCCATGCCGTGGCTGAAAACCAGCAGCGGCAACGGCCCACTCGCGTGGAGTGGGTAGCGGACCTTGATCGGAATGTCGCGCGATGACTCGCCGCGGGCGGGAACGTCGGCGACGGTCAGCACGAGATCGATCGCCTCGGCCTTATAGGGTCCGGGCTCGGGCTTGTACGCCTGGGCGGCGGCCGGCACGGCCAGAAGAAAGGCGATCACAAGGCTCCGGCAGGCGAGCGATCGTGCGATCAGCGACAACGGTCGCACCAAGAACTCGGCACACGGCAGCGCGTTCATGCGAGGCTCCTTCAGGGCTGGACGCGTAACGCGGCATCAGCCTTGTTCTTGCATGGCGCGAGCAGGCAATGGCTAGTCGAGGCCGAACTGGTTCTTGTCAACGACCTTTTCATCCTGGAACTGGACCGATATCTCGACTTTGTCGGTTCGCCAGAGGTACACATCTCGGACCGGAACGCGCTGCGTTTCGCTCGGGACGCGGGTGGGCGTGTTGGTTGCGACCTGCGGCGTCGTACCGTCGGGGCCGGTCAGGTCCTTCAGGCCCTGCTTGGCCTGATGAGCGTTCTGGCGGGCCGTCGCGCCGGAGAGTTCCAATCCCAGCATGTCCTGAGCGAGTTTCGAGGCACCGCCTTTTTCCTGCTTCTCGCCCTCGCCGAGTATGTCGGTGACCTGCATGAGGCTCATGCCGACCTGAACGCGGTCGTAGTTGTCCCGTGTCAGCTTGTTCTCGCACCCCAAGAGCAGGAACGAGACCATGGCCACAACGACGGGCGCCGCACGGGTGCAGAATCGGGTCATACGTGAACTCCCGGCACGGAAGTCGAAACTTCGGCGTGTGGGCAGCGTACCACGAGCGTCGAGCGGCATCCGGCGTCGCGGTCGAACCGTGCGGCGGCGGCCCCGCTCCACTATCCTCAGACCAATGGCGATCGGCGAGAACAACCCGGGTGCGACCAACAGCGGCTCCGGCACGCCCATCGACGCGTCGCTGTATCTCCACCCGCAGACGCTCGCCCGGCTCGCGACGTTCGAGATGCGTGCCAAGATGATCGTCGAGGGCCTCTCCAGCGGCCAGCACCGCTCGCCATACCAGGGCTTCTCGGTCGAGTTCGCTCAACACCGCCCATATTCGCCCGGCGACGACCTTCGGCACCTGGACTGGAAGGTCTTCGCCCGCTCCGACAAGCTGCACCTCAAGCAGTACCAGCAGGAAACGAATCTCGATCTGATCGTGCTGGTTGATTGCTCAGGCTCGATGTCTTTCGGCAGCCGCTCGTTCGCCGACGCTTCGGGCGTCGGCCGCGAGACCAGCCCGGACGGTCGTGCGCATTGGAGCAAGTTCGATCACGCGACCGCGCTCGCCGCCGCGCTTTCCTACATCACGCTCCGCCAGGGCGACCGGGTCGGGCTGGAGATGTTCGATGATCAAGTGAAGCTTGTGCTCAAGCGCTCCAGCGGGCAGGAGACCTGGCGTCAGATCGTCAGTGCCCTCGCCTCCCACCCGGCGCGAGGCACGCCCGCGACCCAGCGCTCCAGCGACCTCCGCCGCGCCATCGACCAGACCTTGGGTCAGGTCACCAACCGCTGCATCATCGCGATCGTCAGCGATTTCTTCATGGACCTCTCGGCAATCCGCGACGCGCTGGCCCGTGCCCGCCATGCCAAGGCCGACATCATGGCCTTCCAGATCCTCGACCGCGCCGAAATGGATTTCGACCTCCGCGACGCCGCGGGCGGCGTGATCTTCCAGGGTCTCGAAGGCGAAGCACCCATCCGCCTCGACCCACGCTCCATCCGCTCCGCCTATCTCGCCGCGATCGAAGAACACAACACCCAACTCCGCACCCTGCTCCGAGGCCTGGGCTACGACCACACCGTTGTCAACACCCACGACTTCCTCGGCCCCGCCCTCGCCGCCTTCGTCTCGCGCCGCAACGCCCAGATCAAACGCCACCTGGCGTAGCCCACCCGCCTTTCCCGATGCCCGATGCCTCATGCCGAGTGCCTCTTCATAGTGCCTAGTGCCTAGTCCCCAGTGCCTATGTCCTTTCTGAATCCAACCCTCGCCCTCATCGCCCTCGGCTGCGTGGCGGCACCGGTTGTGATCCACCTGCTCTTCCGCCGCCGCACGCGCCCGCTGGAATGGGGCGCGATGCGATTCGTGCTCGAAGCCTTCCGCCGCCAGCGGAAGCGCATGCGCCTCGAGCAGTTCCTCATCCTCGCCGCACGCACGCTGGCAGTTCTGCTGCTCGCGCTCGCCGTGGGGCGACCGATGTTCGCCGGCGAATCGGTCCTCCAGAGCCGCACGCCCCGCGACCTCGTCCTGGTGATCGACAACTCGCTGACCTCTCAGGCCCGCGCGGGCGAGTCGGCGGAACTCGACATCAATAAGAAAGAAGCACTGCGGCTGCTCGAGAGCCTCGACACCGCCCGCGGCGACCGGGCCGCGGTCATCACGCTCGGCGGCCCGGCCGAGAAACTCGCCGCGCCGCTCACCACCGAACTCGCTGGCGTCCGCCGCGCCGTGGAAGCCATCGAACCCACCGACAGCGCCGCGGACCTCACCGGTGGCCTCGCCGCCGCCCGCGATCTCCTAGGTCGCGACGCGTCGCGTCAGAGCGCACTCGCACTCTTCAGCGCCCTCCGCCGCGGCTCAGTCGATGCGGCCAAAGCGGCCGACGTCGCCGAGTCCACGCTGCGGCCGGACCTTCTGGTCTCCGCTCCCGCCACCCAGCCGCTCGACAACATCGCGGTCGTCGGCGTCGAACCGCTGCGCAGCGTGCTGCTGCGCGAGGCCAACGCCCCCGAGACGCAGCAGGCCCGCATCACGCTCGCACGCCACGGGCCCGGTGTGAACGCCGCCGCCACGATCAACCTCCGCGTCGCGGCCGTGCAGGCAAGCGAGACCGACGCACCCGCCTGGGCCACCACCGCCGTCCGCTTCAGCCCGGGGCAGGAATCCGCAAGCGTTCTCGCGCCCATCGGCTTCCCCAAGTCGGACGCGAAGAAGCAACTCACGCCCCTGTGGATCGAAGCCCGCGTCGATGACGACGCCATCTCCAGCGACAACGTCTTCCGCAAGCCGTGGAAGTCCCGCGAGACCGTGCGCGTCGTGCTCGCCGCGCCGTCCACCGACTCGCTCGGAGGCGGCGGCTCGCCGATGTCCTACACCGCTGCCGACTGGGTCACGCTCGCGCTCTCGCCTCGCACCGGCGGCGTCGCGAGCGCTCTTGAATCCGAGAACGAAACGATCACCATCACCAGCGCGGACCCGACCCGCCTCTCGCCCGCTGATCTCCTGAGCGCCGACAGCGTGTTCATCACCCGCCCCGACCTCTTGCCTTCCGACGCGTGGGGCACGCTCGCCGATTTCGCCCGAAAAGGCGGGCTCGTCGTCGTCACCGCGCCAACCGCCACGGGCATCATGCACGAGTGGCCGGAGCCGCTGGCCAAGTCCTTCGGCCTGGCGTGGACCGCGGCACGCGAAACAACGGCGGCGCCGACCGCTCGCCCGATCCGCACCGGCCCGACCGAGTCGCGGGATCTTGTCGCGCTTCTCGCGGGCCTCAGCGCCGAACTCGAAGAACTCGCCAAACCCGTCGTTGTGGCACGCTGGCTCAGCGCCGAAGTCCGCGGCGACGCCGCCCGCCTGCTCACGCTCGACGACGCATCGCCCTTGCTCCTGGCTGCTCGCCCTGACAACTCGCCCCGCGGCCTGCTCGTGGTCCTTCTCACAGCGCCGGAGTTGGAGTCGACCAGCCTCCCGGCGATGCCGCTCATGGTGCCGCTGTTCCAGGAAATCGTGCGTCAGGGCGTCGGGCTCGCCTCCGGATCGTCCACGCTGCTCGCCGGCGCGAGCGTTGCCGACCCTTCGGAACTGCGCCGCATCACGCCCGCGGGCAACGCCGCCATGGGCGACGCCGCCCGCGGAGCCTCGATGTGGCGCCGGGTCGATGCCCGCGGCATCACCCGCGAGCTGGTCGCGGTCAACGCCGACGCCGCCGCCAGCGCGACCGATGTGCAATCGCAAGACCAGATCGGCGTGTCCCTCAAAGCTGCGGCACAGGCCTCAAGCGTGACGTTCCTCAAGCCCAGCGCCGAGGGCGTCGCCGCGCCGCGTGACGCGCTGCCCGTCAACAACCGCACGCCGCCGATCGACCTGCCGCTGCTGATCGCCGGCCTCGTACTTCTGGTGCTCGATGCGTTGCTTTCGCGCTGGTTCAGCCACGCGACCGTCGGAGCGTCCGGCGCGTTCACCAACGCAGTCGCCGCGCCGCGTACAGCGGCGCAGCCCACGCAGCGAGGTGCCGCCGCGTGAAGGAGACGCTGCTCCAACTCTTCGCCAGACTTTTCTCCCTCGGCGAAATCCGCCCCGGAAAGGACGGCGTCTCCCTCGAGTGGGCCTATCCGTTCCCCGCCTGGGCGTGGACGCTCATCGTGCTCGCCGCCGGATCGCTGGCGATCATCGCGTACCGGCGTCTGGACGCGCCGCGCCGCGCCCGCGTGGTCTGCGGCATGCTCCGCGCGCTGGCGTTGCTTCTGGTCGCATGCATGATCAGCGGCCCGCGGCTCGTCAAGACCGAAGAGAGCGTGCAGCGAGACTGGGTCGTCGTGCTCGCCGATCGTTCCGCGTCGATGCTCGTTCGCGACACCCCCGCGGGCAGCCGAGACCAGCAACTCAAGGACGCCCTCGCGAAGCTTGCCCCGACGCTCGACACCCTCACGCCCAAGCGAGAACTGCTCTGGCTGGGCTTCAGCGATCGGGTGTACGAGGTTCCTCGCCCGGGGCCACCCGCGCCGATCAACCCCGAGACCAAGCCACAGGAATTCCCCGCCGCCGCCGGCGGGCGCACGCTCGTCGCCGATTCGGTGGAACAAGCACTCCGCCGCGTCGCCACGCGACCTGTTGCCGGGGTGGTTTTGCTGACCGACGGGCGGAGCGCAGACGAGCCCAGCCGCGCGTTGCTCCGCCAACTCCAAGCACGACAGATTCCGATCTTCTCGATCGCGCTGGGATCCGACACCCCGCCCGCCCGGGTCGCGCTCCGCCGCGCGACCCAGCCCGGCGTTGCGTTCGTCGGCGACATCGTGCCCGTCACCGTCGATCTCGACACGCTTGGCCCGCGCGATCGCCTGAAGGGCGCTCGCGTCGAACTCGTCGACGAGGCCACCGGCCAGGTCCTCGACACCCGCGAACTGACCGGCGCGGAACCCGAAAACCACCGCCTCACGCTCACCACCCGCCCCCGCGCCGAACAGGAAGCACGGTGGATCGTCCGCAGCGTACTGCCGGGCGTCGGACCCACGCCCGCTGCCGAAGACGACCCGCTGAACCAAAAGCTCAGCATCCGTCTTCGTGTGATTGATCGCCCCATCCGGGTCGCGCTCGTCGACGGCTATCCCCGCTGGGAATACCGCTACCTCAAGAACCTCTTGCTCCGCGAACGCACCATCCGTTCCAGCACCCTGATCCTCTCCGCCGATCGCCGATACCTCCAGGAAGGCACCGATCCGCTCGCGGCCCTGCCGAGGACGAAGGAAGAATGGCAACCGTTCGACGTCGTCGTCCTCGGCGACGTGCGGGCAGAGTTGCTCAGCGCCGAACAGCAGGCCCAGATCAAGGAACTCGTCGCCGAGAAGGGCGCGGGCCTCCTCTGGATCGGCGGCCCCAGCGCGACTCCGGGCTCCTATCGGTCCACCCCGCTTGCGGATCTGCTGCCCTTCAGCATGGACGACTCGACCGACGCGGCACGGCCGTACGCCGAGAGCGTCATCGTCTCCCCCGGCCCAGCCGCCGAGCGCCTCGGCGTGATGCGCCTGGGTGAAGGCAATGCCCTCGAGTGGCCCAAGATCCTCAGCGATCCTGACGCAGGCTGGACATCGCTTCGGTTCGCGCAGCGCATCGAGTCGGCCCGGCTCAAGCCCGCGGCGGAGGTGCTGGCGCGCGCGACGATGGCCTCGGCACCCTCCGATAGCGCGGCGTCCACGCCGCTCGTCATGACGATGCGCTACGGCGCCGGACGCATCATCTACGTCGCCACCGACGAGATCTGGCGCTGGCGCTTCGGCCGCGGCGAGACACTCCCCGAACGCTTCTGGCTCCCGCTCATTCGTCTGCTGGCCCGCGAGTCGCTGGTCCGTGGGGGAGCGCCGGCGCTGCTCGAAGCAGCGCCCGAGCGCGTCCAGGTGCAACAGCCGGTGCAGGTCTCGCTTCGCCTCATCGATCAGTCGCTGCTGGTCGCACGCTCCGCGTCGCTGACGGTCCGCGCCCGTGGCCAAGCCGCTGGTCAAGGCGCGGATCAGGCCGCCGACCAGACCATCACGCTCACACCCCGCACCGACGCCGGCGACTCCGGCGGCCTCTACTCCGCGAGTTGGACCTTCGCCGAACCCGGCGACTACACGCTCACCCCCACCGACGCCGCGCTCTCGGGCCTGAACCTCTCTGCCAAAGTCGAGGTCCGCGACCGCGACGACGAACTCCGCGACGTCACCACAGACCACCCCGGCCTTGCCCGCCTCAGCGAAGCCAGCAACGGCCGCGTCCTGAAGCCCGACGAAATCGCCAAGCTGTCCGAACTTCTCCCGAACCGCGAGATCCGAACCGCCGGTCCTTCCGCGATCGAGACCCTGTGGGACAAGCCCATTGTCTGGACGCTGCTTCTTCTGCTGCTCGGAGCCGAGTGGATCGCCCGTCGCCTGATGCGGCTGGCCTGAGCGGACCCCGTACCTTTCGCCTCCAGACCGCGCGAAACGGCGAATCGGTTCGCACCCAATCCGGTACTTCTCGTACAGTGCATCGGGCGTTGGTTCGACGGATCGAACGACGGTGCACCGTGCCGCGCTGCATCGACGGCTGCGGTTCGGGCTTCGGGGGGTAGAGGCGCTGCACTCGGACGGACTCATGGCCAGCGAGCAACACCATCCCGCGGGACCGATCGAGCGGGCGCTCGCGAGCCTCCGCGCCCGCATCCGGCTCTGGCTCGTCTTTGACCGCGCGACCGCGATCCTCGGCGTGACACTCGCCGTCGCGATCGCGCTGGGGCTTCTCGACTTCGTCATCCGTATGCCGGGTGCGATGCGCTGGATCGTCTTCCTGATCGGCGTGGCGTTTGTCGTGGGCGCGTGCCGCCGCCTGCTGGTGCCGGCCGCCCGCTTTCGTCCCTCGCTGACCGATGTCGCACTGCGCGTCGAGCAGACGCCCGCCGGCGCGAGCGTCCGCGGCTTGCTCGCCTCGGGCCTTGAGCTTGCTTCGGGGGCGTCACCCCTTTCCAAGGACGTCGTGTCGAAGTCCCTCGAGGCGTTCCGGCAGCTGCGGCTCCGCGATGTGGTCCGCCCGATCGGCGGCTCGAAGCGCGGCACGACGACCCTGCTCGCTGCTGTTGTCCCGCTCGCAGTCCTTTGCCTCGCAGCACCCTCGATGACCCTGATCGGAGCCCGCCGCGTGCTGACGCCGTGGACGGACGCCCAGTGGCCAAGCCGCACCGCGGTGCTGAACGCGACAACCGCAGCCGCACACCCGCTGAATACCGCTCTCCCGCTCCGCGCACTGGTGACCCGGACGAACCGGTCGATCGGCGACACCCGCGTCACGGCAAAGTACCGCGTCACTGTCAATGGCGTCACCGGCGCGACCGCGTCGACGCTGCTTTCTTCTCAGGGACTCCGCGGAGACGCGATCCCCCGTGGTGAGCTTTACGAGCGACTGCTCGACGCCCGTTCCATCGTCGAGCCCATGCTGTCGCCCGATACGAAGAGCCCACGGGCCACGCTTGAATACTGGTTCGAAACCGCTGACGCTGCAACAGAATCCTCGCGCATCGAACTCGTCGAGCCGCCCACGATCACCCGCGTCGAAGCGACGATCGAGCCGCCGGCCTACGCCGCGGGCGCGGCCCTTGGCGAGTTTGTTCAGGGCATCAAGGACCTCGGTCCGGCCCGGGGCGATTCGTCGTCGATCTCGCCCGTCCTTGCGGGCTCGGTCGTCACCCTCAAGCTCTCTTTGAGCAAGGCCGTGCCGTTCCGCGACGACGCCGGGGCGATCAGGAAACTCCTCGGCGGGGTCGAGCCCCCCAAGGACCTTGCCGTTACCGCGCCCGACCCTGCGACCCTCGTGCTCCGATTCAACGCTACCGATCCGCTGCGCGCCGCGATCGCCGTCGAGGACGAGTTCGGCATCACCAGCCCGGAGCCGGCAACCCTGCTGCTGGGCGTGGTCAGCGACAAGTCCCCTACCGCCGCGGTTGTGCAACCGCCGCAGGACGAGACCGTCCTCGCCAGCGCCGTGCTCGACGTCGCGGGTGAAGGTCGCGACGACGTCGCACTCGCACGCCTCTCGCTCGAGGCCCAGACGCTGCGGGCCCGCGCCGACTCGCCGGGCGCCCCGCCCGAGCCGTCGGGCCAGCCTGCCTCGCTCGCCGCGCTCGATCTGGCGGCCGACGCCCAAGACCCGCGCACCGTGCGGGCCCCGGCGACCATCGAACTCTCCGGCTACACGCTGAAACCCGGCGACGAACTCCACCTCACCGCCATCGCTCAGGACCGCTTCGCCCTCGGCGGCCAGAGCCACCCGCCGGTGATCTCCGCCCCGCGCAAGCTCCGCATCATCAGCGAGGGCCAGTTCGTCGAGCAGATCCTCGCCGAGATGGCTGGCCTCCGCAACGCCGCGATGCGCCTCGACGCCGATCAGTCGCGCCTCCGCAAGGCGGCCGAAGCCCTCGACCAACCGAGCGGCAGTGAGAAGGCCGCCGCCCTCAAGAACGAACAGGACGCGCTCACGCAGCGCCTCAGCCCGCCCGCGTCGCTGGTCAAGAAACTCGCCGAGCGCGTCGACAAGAACGCCCTGCCCGATCGCAACGTCCGCCAGATGCTCAGCGACGTCGGCCAGTTGCTCGACCGGGCGGCGGAAAGATCCCGCGAGGCGTCGCAGTCCCTCAACGACGCTCGCGAAGCGGCGAACGACCAGCCCGCCAAGCCCGAACAAGCCGACAAGGCACGCGCCGCCCAGAACGACGTCCGCGAGGCGATGAACCAGATCGCTTCCATCCTCGACCAAGGCAAGGACGGCTGGGCCACCCGCCGCGAGGTCGAGAAGATGCTCGAGGACCAGCGTCGGCTGTCCGCCGAGACCGCCGATCTGTCCCGTGAGACCGGCGGCAAGAAGGCGAGCGAACTCACGCCCGAGCAGCGGGCCGCAACCGAACGCCTCGCCCAGGCCCAGCAGGAACTGGCCCAACGCGCCCGCGCCGCGACCGACGCGCTGCAGGATCGATCGAAGAAACTCGAATCCACCGATCCCGCACAGTCCGACGCGATGAAGGCCGCCGCCGAGGAATCCGCCCGCGAGCAACTCTCGGACACGATGCAGCAGGCAAGCAAGAGCGCGGGCGAGAACCAGACCGCGACCGCCAACGACTTCCAGAAGAAGGCCGAGCAGACGCTCGAGCGCATGCTCCAAGAACTCGACAAGGGCGCCAAGCGTCGTGATGAATCACTGCGTCGCCAGCTCGCCGATCTTGTTCAGCAGATCGAAGACCTCATCGTCCGCCAGAACGAAGAGCTCGGCATGCTCGCCGACACTTCCAAGCTCGCCCAGGGCGAGACACTCGACGCCCGCCAGATCCGTCTGAATCAGGACACCATCGCGGTCACCGACACCGCCCGGGCCGTGAAGGACGGCGGGGCACCGATCGCCGACGCGCTCGAGGCCGCGTCCAACCGGCAGGAGAACGCCGTCAAGTCCCTGCGGCTCACGCCCGCCGACGAACCGGGAGCGGATCGCTCGCAGCGCGAAGCGCTCTCGCACCTCACCGACGCCCGCGACCTGGCCCAGAAACTCCGCGACCAGGCCGCCAAGCGCGAAGAGGACCGCAAGCGCGACGAACTGAAGAAGGCCTACGACGCCGCCCTGCAGGAACAAATCGCAATCCGGGCCGACACCTCGGGCTTCGTGGGCAAGGAACTCTCCCGCCGCGACCGCGCCGCGGTGCGCTCGCTGGGTGAGAAGCAGGAACAACTCCGCGTCACGCTCAAGGAGTTGCAGACCAAGACCAAGGAACTCTCCGACGAGGGTGTCTTCCGCTTCAGCCACGAACGCATCGACTCGCTGATGTCACGCTCCGAGCGAGCCCTCAAGGACGGCGTCGCCACCGCGGGAGTCGATTCCTGGCAAGCCTCAAGCGCCAACGTGCTCCGCTCACTCGTCGAAGCCCTCTCGCAGTCGCCCGACGAGAAAGACTTCCGCGAAGCCCAGGGGGGCAATTCCGGCGGCGGCGGTCAGAACGGCGGCCCCCAACCCATCATCCCGCCCATCGCCGAACTCAAACTCCTCCGCGCCATGCAGCAGGACACGGCCCTGCGCACCCGTGCCCTCGCCGAGGCTCAGAAACCCGACGAGGCGGAACTCGATGAAGTCGGCTCGGTTCAGCGCGACCTTGCCAAGCAAGGCACAGCGCTCATCAAGAAACTGAGCCAGCAGCAGACGCCAGAAGCGCCCGACGCCGCCCAGCCCGGCCCACAGCCCGCCCCGCAGCCCGAACTGAAGCCGGAACCGGCTCCCGAACCCAAGGAGGGCGTCAAGTGAATCGCGCCCGCGTCAGCCTGTTCACGCGATCCGCGGCGATGTTGTTCTTCGTCGTGCCGGCCTTCGTCATGCCCGTCCGAGCCGCGCAGCCCGCGGCCGTCGACACGCCCGCCAAACCCACCGAGCCCGCCGCCGCGAAGCAGCCCGCCACCAAGCCAAAGCCCGCCGGGTTGCCGGATCTCGACTCACTCCTTGGTACCAAGCCGGAAACCAAGCCAGCCGACAAGCCCGGCTCCAACCCCGGCGCGAAGCCTGCCGACGACACCACCCGCAAGGAGCTGGATCGTCAACTGTCGCGTCAGGAGCAGGCCGACGAGTTCGCCTCGGTGGTGAAACTGATGGAGGATGCGGCTGACCGCGTGGAGAAGGATCGCGACGCCGGCTTGAACACGCAGCGCGTGCAGGAAGACGCGATCACGCGGCTCGACCGCCTCATCAAGGCCGCAAGGCAGAACCAGAGCCAGCAGCAGCAACAGCAGAGCCAACAGCAAGATCAAGACCAGAAACAGAACCAGAATCAGCGAACCCAGTCGCAGCAGCAACAGCAGCAGGCCGACCAGGCGGCGCAGCAGGCACAGTCCGGCCCTGGGCGGGAGGACGCCTCGCTGACCGCACCATCCGCCGCCGCGCCCGCGGCGTGGGGCGATCTGCCCGCGCACGTCCGCGACGCACTCTTGCAGGGCTTCTCCGACAAGTTCAGTTCGATGTACAAGTCCGCGACCGAGTCGTACTACCGCAAACTCGCCGAGGAGAAGAAGAAGTGAACCGCGCCGGTGCCGCACTGCTCCTCTGCCTCGCCGCCGCGCCCGCTCCGGCGCAGCCCGATGCCCCGCCTGACAAACCCGCCGAGCCGGCACCCGCCGCCCCTGCCCCGGAGCGCGACAAACTCGACCTGCCGTTCGACGACGCTCACAAGTCCGCCCAGAACGCCCCCACCGAGGGCGAGATGACCGCCGCCCTTGACCGCAGCGTCACCAAGGGACTCGCCTGGCTCGCCAAAAAGCAAGGCACCGACGGTTCCTTCGGCGACGACCGCTGGGGCCGCTCCGTCGCCATCACTTCGCTCGCCGGCATCGCCTTTATGGCCGACGGCAACCTCCCCGGCCGCGGCCCGTACGGCGAGAATGTCGAAAAGGCGCTGAAGCACGTGCTCGAGAATTGCACCGAGTCGGGGCTCATCGCCGGCGACACCGCCGCCGCCCCGATGTACGGCCACGGCTTTGCAGCTTTGTTTCTGTGCGAGGTGTACGGCATGACCGGCGGCGGCCCGGACGCCGCCACCGCGGCCAAGCTGCACAATGCCTCTCTGCGTGCCGTGCGGCTCATCGTGTCAACCCAGAATGACGAGGGCGGCTGGCGCTACAACCCCGTCCCCAACGACGCCGACGTGTCAGTCACCATCTGCCAGATCATGGCGCTGCGCGCTGCCCGCAACGCCGGCCTCGAAGTCCCGAAGCAGACCATCGACCGCGCCGTCGATTACATCCGCCGCTGCCAGAACGACGATGGCGGGTTCAAGTACCAACTGACGGCCGGCCCGAGCGCCTGGCCACGTTCGGCCGCCGGTATCGCAAGCCTGTATTACGCGGGCATCTACGACGACCCGCAGATCAACAAGGGCCTTGAGTACCTCAGCCGCAACGCGATGCCCGGTCGGGGCGACCGCACCAGCCCCCACTACTTCTATGGCCATTACTACGCGGCTCAGGCGATGTACCTGGCCGGCGGCGGCAACTGGTCGTCATGGTGGCCCGCCATCAGAGAAGAGCTCATTCTCACCCAGCAGGCCGAGGGCAACTGGCAGGACCCCGCGGTCGGCGATGTCTATGGCACGGCCATGGCACTCATCGTTCTTCAGATGCCCAAGCGGTACCTGCCGATCTTCCAGAAGTAATCGTTCTCCGCTCTGCTTTCTTCCGCCGATGCACCCCACCGCACTCCATCTCGCCGCCGCTGCACTCGTTGGCTTCGCCGCGGTCGCGTGCGCCGACGACGCGCCGGTTTTTCACTTCATTGATCGAGACCTCGTTCGCATCTCCGGCGAACTCGTCGGGTTGGGCGACAAGAGCGTTCAGTACCGAGACGCTTCGGGTCGGTCACGATCACTCGATCGCGGCAAACTGCTCGCGGCGTACACCCGTCGCCATCACGGTCCCGCCGTCCCGACGTCGCTATCCGTCGCCGATTCGCCCGGAGAGATCCCCGGCGTCTTGCGCCTCGCCGACGGCCAACTTGTCCCGGGCTTTCTTCTGACCGGCGACAACTCGGCCGGCAACAAGGCAGACGTCATCCGCTGGCGCAGCCGTCGCGTCGGGCCGTTCGTCGCCCCGCTCGACAACGTGCTCGCGCTCTCACTCAACGATGCGCCCCGTCCGCTCGAAGCGAGCAAGGCCGACATTGTGCAGCTCACCAACGCCGACCGGTTGGAGGGATTCGTCGAGTCAATCGGCCCGGAGCTGGTGATCGAAGTCGGCGGCAAGAACTCGACGATCCTGATGGACCGCGTCGCGTGGGTTCAGCTCTCCGCAAAACCAACGCCCGCATCGTCGCAGCTGGTCTACCTCACCGATGGTTCCATCCTCGCCGCCAAGTCCATCCAATCGTCCGGCACCGGCCTGACCGTCGCGTGGTTGCTCGCCGGTGATGATTCGACCGGGGTGCTGGACCTTGGAGCGCTCGACGCGATCGTCTTCGAGCCCGCGGCTCTGCGACCCCTCGCCGCGTGCGAGGTGCTGAAGCAGGAGCCGCTGCAGTCACGTCGTTGGGCACCGCCGATCACCACGCAGCCGATTGACGACGCACCCATCGGCCTTGCCGCGATCACGCTCGACGGCCCGATGTCCTGCGAGTGGCGGTTACCCCAGGGAGCCAAACGACTGCGAGCCACGATCTCGTTGCCCGAGGCCGCCCGTGTGTGGGGCAACACGACCGTCACTGCCGCGACCGCGCCGCGATCGGGGGCGTTCGCCAAGCCACAGACCTTTGAGCTTTCCGCCGACAAGCCCGAGGCCGAGCTGAGCATCGACTGCAGCGGGATGGAGCGACTCCGCATCGAAGTGCTCGGCCGCGGCTACGACCAGGTTCAGGCGCGTGCCGTGCTGCTCGAGCCGGCGATCCTGATCGCGAAGTAGCACGCCCTCGTGCGTGGCCAGCTCCCCTTCACCGCACCTTGATCGTGGCCAGAGCCAAGGCAAGCAGCAGAACGGTGACGATCCAGAACCGTGCCACGATCTGCTGCTCGGTCCAGCCCGAGAGGTGCAGGTGATGGTGGTACGGGGCGACCTTAAAAATCCGCTTGCCGCCGGTGGCCTTGAAGTACCCAACCTGCATGACGACCGAGATCGCCTCGATCATGAAGATGCCGCACATCGCGACGATCACGACCTCCTGGCGGGTGATGACCGCGATATAGCCCACAAGCGCGCCCAGCGCCAGCGCACCGGTATCACCCATGAACACGCTCGCCGGCGCGCAGTTCCACCAGAGGAACCCAAAGCACGCCCCCGCCATCGCCCCCGCCATCACCGCCAGTTCGTCGGAGATCGGCACATGCGGCACAAGCAGGTACTGAGCCGCCGTCTGGCTGCCGGCGATCAGCGCCAGCACCACGAGCCCGATCGACACGATCCCGGCCGTCCCGCCCACCAACCCGTCCATGCCGTCGGCGATGTTCACCGCGTTACTCATCCCCGCGACCATCAGCGTCGCGAGGATCACATACACGAGCGGCCCGAGATAGATCAGCGACCCCGAGACGTTGCCCGGACTTTCCCACGTCTTCTGCCCGGGAAGGTTCAGCACGTGCGCAAGGTCCGACCCCGGCGTGTTCGTATGCCCGTACAGGAACCACGCCACCAGCGCCGCAACACCCAACTGAAAGACCAGCTTCTCCCACGCATACAAACCCTGGCGGCTCTTGCTTCCGCGCCGCGATGCCGTCAACTTCAGCCAATCGTCCGCAGCGCCCACACCAGCGAACGTCACAAAGATGATCAGTCCGGCTTGGATATAGAACTGCCGGATATCCGCGAGCAGCACGGTCGAGATCAGAATCGCGACGGCGATCAGGATGCCGCCCATCGTGGGCACGTTCTGCCGGCTCGCCGCGTGGCGCTTGAGCGCCTCCGCGTCCGACAGCCCGGCATCGCCGATCTTCAGACGCACCAGCATCGCGATCACCCGCCGCCCGAAGACCAGCATGATCGCGAAACTCAGAATCGCCGCCGCCAGCGTCCGGAACTGGATCTGGTCCAAGATCGCAAACAGGCTGTAGTAGCCGCGCTCACCGATCCACGTTCCGTGTTCGGAGAGCCACGTTCGGCAGAGATCAAGCAGGACGTAGAGCATGCACGCTGGTCAATCCGTTGACACACGGCCGAGTGGCCTTACAGACAAGCAATCGCCGCGGCTCATCCGTGAGCCGGGCTGGAGAGCGACGCGTTCGCCGCCGGGGCGATTCTTGCACCATCCAACGCCGCTTTCACGCATTTGGCCACCCGCTCCAGCCCCATTCGGCGCGAACCCTTCAGAAACACGAAATCGCCCGGCCTCAACATCCCCGCCAGCCGCGCCGCCGAGGCGTCGTCGTCCAGAGGAGGCAGGATCACAACCTTCTCTCCGGTCCACTTCTTCCGCAGCCTTTCCGCCGCGAACATCATCAACGGCCCAACCAGGATCGCCATGTCGATCGAGGCATCGCCCCCCACCGCGTCGCCGATCTCCCGGTGCGAATCCGGGGCGGCATCGCCGAGTTCGAGCATGTCCCCCAACACCACGATCCGCCGCGCCGGGTTGCGACGCCGCGCGAGATCGGAAAAGGTCCGCAGCCCCGCCAGCATCGAATCCGGGTTCGCGTTGTACGCGTCGTTGAGGAGCGCGATCCCGGCATGCTGCTCAAGCGCCAACCGGTACTCCGCCCCGCCCGCATCCGCCAGCGCCGCCGCAATCGCGGCGTCCTCCAGCCCGAAACGCCGCGCCGCGGCGACCACCGCCGCCGCGTTGAAGGCGTTGTGTGCCCCGACCAGCTTGGTCCGAAACTTCATCCGCTCGTTGATGGTGAAGCTGGTTCCGGTCTCGTCCACGTCGATCCCGCCGACCCGCCACTCCGCTTGCGGCGTCGCCCCGAACCGCACGAGGTTCGGCTTCGCGTGCCCCGAGCTCATCATCCGCGCCCGCACGCTTTCAACGATCTCCGCCGGCGCGTCCGGCACGATCGCCACGCCGCCGGGCTGAATCCCCGACGCGATCGCCGCCTCCTCCGCGATCACGCCCTGCAACGAGCCCAGCCCCTCGAGGTGCTCGCGCCCGATACTCGTGATGACACTGATGTCCGGCTTCACGATCTCCGCCAGCACCGCGATCTCGCCCGGAGCGTTGGTCCCGACCTCGCAGATCAGGAACTTATCGCCCGGCTTTGCCGCCAGCACCGTCAGCGGCACGCCGATGGCGTTGTTGAAACTCTTATGCGACGCCACGCCCCGCAGATGCGCCCCCAAGACGCCGTGCAGCAGCCGCGTCGTCGTCGTCTTGCCGTTGGACCCTGACACCGCAACGACCTTGGTGCCTTCCAGCGTGGCGCGATACTCGGTCGCGAGCCGAATCAGCGCCGCCGCCGTCCGCTCAACCTTCAGCACCGCCAACCCGCTCGGCAACGTCCCACACGCCGCCACGTCCTCGACGATCGCCAGCCCCGCGCCCGCCTCCTTCGCCGCGGCGAGATACGCGTGCCCGTCCACCCGCTCGCCCTTCATCGCAAGGAACACGTTCCCCGGCTTCACCAGACGCGAGTCGATCACCACGCCCGCCAGCGGCGTCGCCCCCGGCGCCCCGCGGGCCAGCCACGAACCACCCAGCAGAGACTTGATCGACTCGAGCGTCCAGAAACTCATGTCGCGCTCCGTGCCGCGTCTTCCACGCGGCTTTCTTTCTTCTGTGCCCCCGCCCCTGCCCCAACCCCCACCGCACGCTTGACCCGCAGCGCCGCGATCGCTTCCCGCGCCACTTCACGGTCGTCAAAGTGATGCCGCACCACCCCGCCCTGTCCATCCGGGAGAATCTGCTCCGTCTCGTGCCCCTTGCCCGCGATCACCACGATGTCGTCCGGCGTCGCGGCCTGGATCGCGAACTCGATCGCCCGCCGCCGATCGGCCTGCACGCTCACCTTCCCGCGGCTCGCACCATCAATCCCCGCCAGCACCATGTCGATGATGTCGCCCGGCCGTTCTGTCCGCGGATTGTCGCTGGTCACAACCACCACATCGCCCAGCTCCGCCGCCACCTTGCCCATCTTGGGCCGCTTGGTCTGGTCGCGATCCCCGCCGCAGCCAAAGACCACGATCACACGGCCCTTCCCTCCCAGCACCGCCCGCACCGTCGAGAGCGCGTTCTTGAGACCATCATCCGTGTGCGCGTAATCCACCAGCACCAGCGGCTCGCTCGTCGTCGTCGCCACCCGCTCCAGCCTGCCCGGCGGCGCATCCAGCCGCGTACACCCTTCCGCGATCTGCTCTCGCGTCAACCCACACGCGTGTGCCGCGCACACCGCCTGCAGCACATTCATCGCGTTGAACGCACCGATCAGCGGCACCAGCGCATCGATCTCACCCCAGGGCCCGCGCAGCAGCAACCGCATCCCGCCCCGGTGCATCTCCGCAATCCGCACCGTCGCATCACCAACCGCGTCGCGCTGCGAGCATCGCACCACCGGCCCCTTGCAATCACGCGTCATCCGCTCGTGCCACGCGCTGTCGATGTTCACGAACGCCGGCTCACCCGGCCCCAGCCGCTCGAACAGCACCGCCTTCGCCGCGGCGTAGTTCTCCATCGTCTGGTGATAGTCCAGGTGATCCTGCGTCAGATTCGTGAACGCCGCCCCCGCGAAGTGAAGCCCGCCTACGCGGTGCTGCACCAGCGAGTGGCTCGACACTTCCATGAACGCCGCCTTACACCCGGCCTCGACCATCACCGACAGCGTGCGGCTCATCTCGATCGCCGGCGGCGTTGTCATCTCCGCCGCCGCCAGCTCGATGCCGTCATCGATCATCACCGTTCCCACCAGCCCCGCTCGCACTCCGGCCAGATTCAGCAGCCGCCACGCCAGCCACGTCGTCGTCGTCTTGCCGTTGGTTCCGGTCACGCCGAAGAGCTTGAGCTTGCTCGAAGGACGCCCGTAGAACAGCTCGGCCATCATCGCCGACGCCAGCGCGACATCACTCGACTCGACCACCACCACCTTCCGCCGCGCCGCCTTTGCGTCCGCGCTCAGCTCCAGCCGCGAGCCCTCCTCGCACAGGATCACCTCCGCACCCGCCCGCACCGCCGCTGCCGCAAACACCCGCCCATCCGACTTCACGCCGCTGCGTGCCACAAACAACGACCCGGGCAGCACCGTGCGGCTGTCCTCGGTCATGTCGCACACCCGGATCAGCTTCCAGTCGTCGAACGCGTCCAGCACGCGCAGCCGAAGTTCCACGCCGCGCACCGCCGCGTCGTGCCGAACACCGGAAATCAACTCCTCCAGCAGCATCGAAAGCCCTTCACACACCCGCGACCGATCCCGCGGCGTGCCCCGCACGCCTTCGAGACGACCCGCGCTGCCAGAAAGATCGGCCCGTTCGTGGCTTTCGCTGGCTGAATTTCGCGGCGTGTCGTCAGCCGAAGGCAGCAGGCGATTTACCACGGAGATCACGGAGACCACGGAGAAAGGCCGAGGCAGTCGACACCGCACCGTGACTCTGCACCATTCTCCTGCTTCACTCCGTGTTCTCCGTGCCCTCCGTGGTGAACTCCGCTTCCAAACCTACAATTCCATATGGCCACCCAAACGTCCACCAATCGTGACGCCGGGACGGTCGCCGGCACCAACCCGTCCATCAACCCCTCCATCCGGGGCACCGCCACCGTCGTCTTTTGCTACGACGTCGGCTTCGGCGTCGACCTGACCCGCGCCGCCGACATCCTCGCCACCTCTGCCGCGCTGCCCAACCCCCTGCGCGAACAGCTCCCGCAGCGCCGCCGCGCCCCCAAGCACTTCACCTTCGATCCCGCCCCCGTCCGCGTCCTCGAGCCCTGCCCCGACGTCGAACTCGCCGCGTTCCGCACCGGCGGCAGCGTCGAAACAACCTTCTACGACTTCGGCGGCGCCAGCGTCGCCTACACCTTCCCCATCCACGGCACGCTCGCCGACCTGCTCCCCCTCGCCAACGCCCTCAACGACAACGAGCAGCTCCTCGCCGACAGCACCCGCCGGCTCAAGGCTCTCATCGAGCAACTCTCGCCGGCGATCACGCGTCCGCATCTGGGCCTGCTGGTCGAGGACTACGTCACCTATCAGTTCGACCGCTTCGGCGATGGCCAGCCGCTGAGCGACCTGCTCGCCGCCAACCGCCCGCTGATGGCCCAGATCCTCCGCGGCGAGTCCGCCCCGCTTTCCAAGCAGGAGATCGACGAGGCCCTGGGCTGCCGCATCAGCTACAGCGATACCGACGCCGCGATTCTCGACTTCGCCGCGGCGTTCGTCATCGATTCCGACGCCGCCGACCTGCTCGACATCATCGAGTTCGCCAACGTCGAATTGCTCGAGATGCGCAGCCTCGACGAGATCCTCGACGACGCGCTCGAAGAGGTCTACCCGTCCTTCCCCGGCCGCAACGGCAAGACCATCAGCCGCTCGGAGATGCGCCGCATCGCCCAGCACCAGATCGACGCCGCCATGCTCTTCGAGGGCGTCAACAACGCCATCAAGCTCGTCGGCGACCACTATCTGGCCCGCTTCTACAAACTCCTCGCCGAGCGCCTGCACCACCACGACTGGGACGCCTCGGTCCTCCGCAAGCTCGAGACCCTCAATCAGATCTACGAGAAAGCCGACGACGAGCGCAGCACGCGACGGATGGAGATCCTCGAGTGGATCATCATCATCCTCATCGCAGTCTCGATCGTGCTGCCGTTCGTGACGCCGCTGGCGAAGTGACGCGGGGAAGATTTACCACAGAGGCACAGAGACGCAGAGAAGAGATTCAAGAGGAATTTGGCTCGAGACGGAGACCCCAGACCCCGGTCAGTGAGGCGTCTTTCCGATTGACACAGTCCCTTCTCTGTGCCTCTGTGTCTCTGTGGTGAACTGTCTTCTCGATCGAACGTCAGCTCAATACGCCTTCGTCACACCCGCCCCCGGATAGAACAGCTTCATCATGCTGGGCCAATCCCAGCCCTTCTCCGCCATGCCCTTGGCGCAGAACTGGCACATCCCCACGCCGTGGCCGAAGCCCTTGCCGCGGATCAGCACGCTGCTGCCGGCGAAAGTCATCTCGAGATTGCCGCTGTTCACCCGGTTCTCGCGCGTCACCTCACCCAGGCCGCTCGCCGTGTAGTTGCACGCGTTGCGAAGCTCCTCCGCCGACAGCTTGTACGTCTGCCGCCGATCATCGGTGAGGACGTAGCGGATCGGCCGTCCGGTGACGTTCCGCCCCGATTCCTCGCATTCCACCAGCCGCCCCATGTTCTTCACCGGGTTACCGACGTAGTGCCCCCACGCGCGGATGCGCTGCGTCAACTCCGTATCGCTCCGCCGCACTTCCCACCGATACCGGTTGGCCGACTGGCAGAAGTGCTCGCGTTTCTTGGCCTCCAGCGGCTTGGCGGCGTTGAACTGGAACTTGCCGGTCGTCGGGAACACATCCTTTGCGGAAGCCTGTTCACCGCCGCACGTGCTCGAGTAGTACGTCCGCAGCGGTGCCTTCGCCAGCGCCCCCGTCGTTCCCTCGGTCACGATCATGCCCCGTGTCGCCCGCGTCGCCTCGATCGCCACCGGCAGGCTCGACAGCCCACCAAACACCTGGTCCTTGGTCGTCGACTCAACATCAAAGAACTCGTGGGCACGCCGCGAACGCTCCCGCTCATGCAGACCGTACGACCGCGCCGCGACGGCCTGGCACTCGAACGCCTGCCGGGGCCACGTCGCGAATAACTCGCGGCTGATCACCCCCGGCACGTACGTCTCGATCGGCATCACCGCGATCACATCAATCACCCCGCCCTCGCCACTTCGCGGATGGATCACCAGATACCCCGGCTGTGTCTCGCCATCCACCACCATCGCGTCGCCCGGCTTGTACGCGTCGCTCGACAGCCGCTCGGTCTCGGTCATCTCCCGCGGCAGGATCTCCACATCCGTCCCCGGCGCGAACTCCCGCTCCCGTCCGCTGCCGTCGATCATCACCATGCCGTTCACCGTTCCCCGGAACGTCAGCGGCCCACGCACCGACTCGGCCCGCACCACCGTGCTCGGCCGCACCACCATGCGGCTCGGCCCGTCGATCTTGGTCAGGATCGCGTCCTTCTTCACCCGCACCCGGATGTCCGGCTCTTCTTTGAATGACACCGGACGGCTCTTGGGCCCGGTCTCAAAAGCCGATTCGATCGTCGAGCAGCCGCTCAGAAGCGCCGCCGCCCCCACCGCCAGCACCGCTACCCGGCTCACGAATCCCATACGCCATGTCCCGATTCCAGCCCGCGTTTGCATCGTCGAACGAATCATGCTCTACTACTCCCTCGCGATCTCGCAAGCCTCCGACGCGATCAGCGCGTGCCGCCACCGTACGATCTCGCGCAAGACTATGAACATCGTGCCAATCGCCCCCTTTTCTCGCAAAGTTCGCCCCTCGATCCGAGGCGCCGCCCGGGCGCTCGCGCTGGCGGGCCTCGCCTGCTCGCTGACCGCCTGCGGCCCAGGTCGCTTCGTACCCTCAAAGTCCGACGTCGCGTGGAGCGGCCCGGAGGTCTGGATCGAGTCCACGCCGCAGTGGACCGTCGTCGCCAAGGCCCCGACCGGCGGATGGACGGTCACCCTCGACCAGCTCATGGAGCAACGCGGCCGCACCGAGGTCTTCGTCACCCTGAAGCGGCCGAACCCCACGTTCCTCGTCACCGCCGCCGAGGTCGAACAGCGCGTCATCACGCCCCTGAAGAACAACATCCCGGTCTGGGTCTACGCCCGCATCCAGAACTTCAAAGGCGAACCGGAGGACGGCTCGTTCTCACTCGCCAGCAAGAGCCAGGACGCCAAGGCACCCCCCGCGCCGCCGGAAAAGCCGACGAAGCAGGCGGACGAATAGCCGCCGCGGCCTCGCCGGGTGGCGTGCGACTCACTTCACCCGCGTCAGCCGCGCGTACTCGAGCACGAGTGTCTTGGTGCCCACGCCCCGGAAACGGATCGTCGCCCGCGCATTCGCGCCCGACGTGATGCTCAGCACCTCGCCCTCGCCGAACTGCGGATGCCGCACGACCGCGCCCACAGGGAAAGGCGTATTCGCCGGCGTCTTGGACGTGCCGCCGCCCGCCAATCCCGACGCGCCCCACGCCAGCCCCGCACGCTTGGGACCCGGCTTGGCCGCGAACTCGCCCTCAGGCACGTACCGCGGCCCATCGCCACTCCCCGAGCCGTTGAACGAGTCCGGGTCCCCGCCCCGCTCGATGAACTCCCGCATGTCGCGGGTCGCCATCGCGTCGGCCTGATCGCTGAACAGGCACGATTCCTTCGGCAGTTCTTCCAGGAATCGGCTTGGAATCGTCCGCTCCGGGATGCCCCGCAGCGTGCGGTAGCGGCTCGAGGTCATCAGAATCCGTCGCATCGCGCGGGTGATGCCCACAAAGCACAGCCGCCGCTCCTCTTCCAGCTCGTCCTGCGACTCCCGCGCCCGGCTGTGCGGCAATTGCCCCTCTTCCAGCCCGATGATCGCCACCGCGCGGAACTCCAGACCCTTCGCCGCGTGCAGCGTCATCAGCGTCACCGCGCCGCTGGCCTGATCCACCGCGTCGGCGTCCGCCACCAGCGCGATCGACTCCAGATACGCCCGCAGCATCGCCAAGAGCGGCGGCGCATCGCCCCGCGGCTTCACCGTCGTCTCATCGATCTCAAAGTCATCAAACGGCGTCGGTCCGACCGGGACGGGATTCTCATCCTCTTCATCCTCGCCCATCTCATCCAGCGCCGCCGCCGGATCGGCCATCGCGTCGAATTCCATCTCGAACTGCCGCGCGCTCGAGACCAATTCGTCAAGGTTGTCCAGCCGCTCCAGATCCGCGTCGCTGTTGCTGGCCTTCGCCTGGCTGCGATACATCGACTCCAGCCCCGACTCGCGGATCACCCGCGAGACCAGGTCCGCAAGCGTGGTCGCGACCTGCGCGCCCATGAACGTCCCGCCGCCCGTCCACTCGTCGATCATCGCGACGAACTTCTCGACCGCCGCCGCCCCGCGACCGACGACATCGAGGATGTTCGGCGCATCTCGCATCGCCGCCAGCACCGGCATGCCCTTGATCGCGGCGTAGTCCTCGAGCTTGCCGAACGTCGTCGCACCAATGCCCCGCGTGGGCGTATTGACAATCCGTGCCAGCGATACATCATCGCTCGGATTGGCGATCAGCCGCAGATACGCGATCGCGTTCTTCACTTCCTCACGCTCGTAGTACGCCGTGCCGCGAGCGATCGTGTAGGGAATCGCCGCCGCCCGCAGCGCATCTTCCATCACGCGGCTCAGCGAGTTCGTGCGATAGAACACCGCCATATCGCGCCACGTGATCGCCTCGGGCGCGTTCTCGCGTTCGTCCTTGACGTGCTTCAGCCAATCCGCAACCAGCGACGCCTCGTGGTTCTCATCCCGCGTCAGCACCACCTCGACCCGCTCGCCGCCCGTGCGGGCCGTGAACAGGTCCTTGTGCTTGCGCTTCACGTTGTGCCGGATCAGCGTGTCCGCGGCCTTGAGAATCGGCGCCGTCGAGCGGAAGTTCTCGCCCAGCGTGATCACCTTCGTCCCCGGGTACGAACGCTCAAACTCCAGGATGTTGCTGATGTCCGCCCCGCGCCAGCCATAGATCGCCTGGTCGGGGTCGCCCACGACGCAGATATTCGTCCCCGGCGCACCGGTGATCAGCCGACCTTCAACCGCCTTCTCAAGCGCGTCCAGCGGCGATCCCGCGATGAGCGACGCGATCACGAACTGAGCGTGATTGGTGTCCTGGTACTCGTCGATGAGCAGGTAGCGCCAGCGTTCGTTGCACTCCCGCCGCACGTCGGGGTTGTTCTTCAGCAGCTTCGCGGTGAGCACCAGCAGGTCATCGAAATCCACCGCACCAGCGAGCCGCAGGGCCTTCTGGTACGCGGTGTAGATCTTCGCAATGTTCTTGGAGTAGAAATCAATCGCCTGGGCCGCGTACTCCTCGGCGCTCAAGAGATCGTTCTTGGCGTTGCTGATCGCCGACAACGCGCTCCGCGGCGGGAAGTTGCTCGTCGAAAGCTGCAGCTCCCCGATCACCCGCTTGCAGATCGCCTGCTGGTCCGACGAGTCGTAGATCGAAAACTCCGGCTTCAGCCCCGCCGCCTCGGCGTACTTCCGCAACAGCCGCGCGCACAGCGAGTGAAACGTCGTCACCGTCAATCCGCGGGTCAACCGCGGGTCGTGCCCCAAGAGGTTCAGCACCCGCTCCCGCATCTCGCTGGCGGCCTTGTTCGTAAATGTCACCGCCAGAACCGACCACGGCGCCACGCCCTGGCGGATCAGGAACCCGATCCGCCGCGTGATGACGCGCGTCTTGCCCGAACCCGCGCCCGCCAAGACGAGCAGCGGCCCCTCGGTCGTGAGCACGGCGCGGCGCTGCGGCTCGGTCAAGCCCGAGAGCAGTTCGTCATCGCCCGCCAACGCCGGATCGGCCATTTGTCGCAACCCTCAGGCTCCTTCCCGAGACCGCCGCGCTCACGCCGCGGCCGCTTTCCACGCTGCGCAAGAATAGCGTCCGGCAGCCCTTTGCGCCGCAAGCGACACGGCTTTCCGCCAACTTTTCCGCCGCCTTGACCACACGCCGACGGCCGACCCGCCAACCCGCGTCCGTGCCTTACGGACAGAGCAACGCGTTGTACGCGCCGACGAACACCACAAAGTCCGTGTCGTCCACCATCCCGTCGTTGTTGAAATCCGCCGCACACTCCGCCGGCGCGATCGCAGCGCAGAGCAGCACGTTGTACATATCTGCGAAACCGAGAAAGTCCGCGTCGTCCACCGCCCGGTCGCCGTCCAGATCCGCCAGACACGCGGCGACCGGCATCGACCACGTCAGCGTCTGCGTCATCTTCGAAGCGCGGAACGCCGCATCGCGGACCATCGTCGTGTTGTCCACGACCCGCACACCCAACGTCGCCGAGCCCTTGCGGAGGTTCAGCGACGACACGTTGAACGTCGAACCCGTGGCCCCCACGATCGGCTGGCCGTCCCGCAGCCACTGCACGCTCAGCGGATTGTTCAACGTCTGCATGAGCGTGATGCTCACGCTCGACGACGGCCCCAGCACCGTCGCGGTGGAAGGGGTCGGTGCGCCATCGATCGGCTTGACCACGTTGTACACCGACTTGATCAACTGCTCCGCCGACGGCAAGTTGAAGTTCGGACCAAGCGCCCGCATCATCGAGTTCGGGCTCGGCCGATAGACACCAAGCTGCGAGTACGACGACCCCTCGTACGTGCCGACCGGACCGTCAAATCCGGCACGGTTCTCGGCCAACCACAGGTGCCACTTCTTCTGCTGGGACGCCATCGCGGCCGAAGCCAACTTCGATGAGTTCGCCTCAAAGGGCTCGCCGCCGGTGTAGGTCGTCGCCCCGCCGTAGTCGTACTCGTCCGCGAGATCACCGAGCGAATGCCCCAGCTCGTGGATCGCGATCAACGGCGCCGACGAATTGCCGCCCGCGTACGTCCCGACCTCGTTGCTCGGATACCCCGCTCCGCCGTATTTGGATGAGTTCGCGACCGCCAGAATCTGGTCGTAAGGCTGCGGCGCATTCGCCGCAAACGAGTAGCACGCGCTCACGTTCACGCACAGCAGCCGCTCGATCCCGCTGCACCAGTACCGCATCCCCAGCGGCGTCGACCGCACGATGTCCGACGTCGGATCACCCGACACGCCCTGCACCGTGCTGATCACGTTCACCCGATACACCTGGAAGTAGTTCTTGTACGTCTTGAAAGGCTCGTACGCGAACATCTGGTTCACCGCGTTGGTGACGTGCGTGTTGTACGTCGCCTGCTGCGTCGAAAGATACCCGTCGCCCACCGTCACGATGTTGATCCGATTGTTCGAGACGCCGCGATCCTCGAACGGCAACACCTCCTCGCCGGTCGCAAGGTCGAGCCGATACACATCCGCCGGGATTCGCTGCACCGTGTGCTGCAGCTCCCGCGGCATCGGCGGGATATCCGACTTCACGATACACGCCGACCCCTCCGCGCCGCCCCGCGCCGGAACGACGCCGCGACGACCGCCGCTCGACTCGTGCTCGTTCGGCAACGCCCACGCCGATGCCGCCAATCCCACCACAGCGACCACAACACTCGCTTTCCGCATTCCCGCCTCCATTCAGGCCTCGGACACCCACCGAGCCTATCCGGCCCGTCAACGCCCCAGTTCCCTCCTAGCCTCCTTCATGGCTCCCGAGCCCGCGCTCGCAACCCACTGGCTCCAAGCCGCTGCTCGCCCCTCCGTTCGGGCCGCGCTCGACGCCATCCACCAGCTCATCGCCGACCAGATCGAATCCCGTGGCCCCGCCTGCTGGGCCAGCGGCCGCTGCTGCAACTTCGAAGCCTTCGGCCACCGCCTCTACACCACCGGTCTCGAAACCGCCGCCTGCGTGCTCGCGCTCCCCGCCCACGGCCGCACGCTCACGACGCCCGACATCGACGCCGCCGTCGCCCGCGGCGGATGCCCGTTCCAAGCCGCCAACCTCTGCTCCATCCAAGCCATCAAGCCCGCCGCGTGCCGCATCTTCTTCTGCGACCGCTCCGCGGAGCAATGGCAGATCGACCTCACCGAGCGTGTGATGCAACAGATCCGCGCCCTGCACGACCGCGAGCAGATCGAGTATCGATACGCCGAATGGCGGGTGCTGCTGCGGACGTTCGTTGAGTGAGTCGATCGAGGTGTTCTCACCATGGCGGCAGCGAGGCACGGCGGAGAGCATTCCGCTCAAATGGCTTGAGGAACTCGAAGGATTCACGAGTGGATCGACAGGGATGAAGGCCGAACCCGCCGGCGTGCGCGGGCGGAGAAAGCAGCCCACTCCGCACGAAGGACACGTCTCCCTTCCCTCTTCGAGCCCCGAGAGCCCCTCGCGTTGATGGCATTTCTCTGTGCCTCTGTGTCTCCGTGGTGCATGCCTTCTCGACCGTCTGTTGCTACCCTTCTCTCCCTATGAAGATCCACGAATACCAGGCCCGCGACCTGCTCCATTCCTACAAGATCCCCGTTCCCCCGGGCCGCATGATCGAGTCCATCCAGCACGCCGGCGAAGCCTTCCGCGCCGCCGCCGAAGGCAGCGCCACCGGCGAGGTGGTCATCAAGGCCCAGGTCCACGCCGGCGGCCGCGGCAAAGCCGGGTTCGTCAAGATCGTCAAGAACATCGACGAGGCCACCACCGCCGCCTCCTTCATGCTCACCAACCGCATGAAGTCGCCCCAGACCCCGCCCGAAGGCCTCGAGGTCAAAAAGGTCCTCATCGCCCAAGCCGCGCCCATCGCCAAGCGCCCCGCCGGCGGCTCCGAAGAGTTCTACCTCGCCATCACCACCGATCGCAAGACCCGCCGCAACATCCTCATCGCCAGCCGCGAGGGCGGCGTCGAGATCGAAACCGTCGCCCACGAACGCCCCGACGCCATCATCAAGGTCCCGCTCCACCCGCTGCTCGGCCTCCAGGACTTCGCCGCCCGCGAGGTCGCCTTCCGCCTCGGCTTCCGCGGCCGCCAAGTCTCGCAAGCGATGCACGTCATGAAGTCGCTCGCCAAGCTCTTCATCGAGAAAGACTGCACCCTCGCCGAGATCAACCCCCTCGTCCTCACCCCGCCCGACGAGCAGCACCCCGACGGCCAGGTCATCGCCATCGACGCCAAGTTCTCATTCGATGAGAACGGCCTCTTCCGCCACCCCGAGGTCCAGAGCCTCGCCGACCACAGCGAAGAGAACCAGGCCGAGGCCCGCGCCCAGCGCTTCGGCTTGTCCTACATCGCACTCGACGGCCAGATCGGCTGCCTCGTCAACGGCGCCGGCCTCGCCATGGCCACCATGGACATCATCAAGCTCCACGGCCAGGGCAAGGGACCCAAGGGCCCCGACGGCAAGCCCACCGACATCGAGCCCGCCAACTTCCTCGACGTCGGCGGCAGCGCCACCGAAGAAGCCGTCACCGAGGCCTTCTCCATCATCCTCTCCGACCCCCGCGTCAAAGGCGTCATGGTCAACATCTTCGGCGGCATCATGAAGTGCGATGTCATTGCCCAGGGCATCATCAACGCCGCCAAGAACCACCGCAACCCCGACGGCAGCGTCGGCTTCAAGGTCCCCCTCGTCGTCCGCCTCGAAGGCACGAACGTCGACGCGGGCCGCAAGCTGCTCCAAGACGGCAAAGCCTCGCTCCCCACCCTGCAGGCCGGCAGCGATCTCACCGACGCTGCGGCGAAGGTCGTGGCCGCGGTGGCAAAGTAATCGCGACAATCACCAGTGCAAAAACAAAAAACCCGGTCTTGCGACCGGGGTTTTTGTCAAGTGGAGGCGACGAGACTCGAACTCGTGACCTCATCCATGCCATGGATGCGCTCTACCAAAACTGAGCTACGCCCCCTTGGTGGGATGGGCCGCCCGCCGTCGGACGCCCATGTCTGATACCGAACGGATTGTCTCGACCGGAAAGCCCGGTCGCTTGAGGCTCGAACGCACCTGACAAGCCGCGGGGCGTCTTGGCAGGGTCCAGATGGTAGAAAGGCCGCCCGCCGAATCAAGCGGCACGGCAAACTCCCCGCACTGTCAGGGATGAGTTCGGTGGATCTCGGACCTGGCGGTGCTCGAGATCCCACATCCCACATCCGCCATCGCCCCCACCACCTGCTCCACACTGATCCGATCCACCCGGCACCGCTCCGGGTGCTCGTCCGCCACCTCATCCACCGGCAGCGTCGGGTCCGCCACCAGAATCGCCTCCCGCGCCGAAGCCAGCGTCGGAATCGTCGTCCAGCGATGGTCCGTCGGGCCAAACAACGTCACCAGCGGCACACCAAACGCCGCCGCGATGTGCCGTGGGCCCGTGTCATTCGTCACCATCAGCCGCGCCCCACGCACCAGCGCCTTCAGCGACCCGATCGTCACCCCCGCGCGGGGCAAGGCCACCGCATTGCTCACACCCGACAGCCGCACAATCTCGTCCACCAGTTCCGCCTCGCCCGGCGAGCCGTTGATGAGCACACGAAAGCCTCGTTCATGCAGCAGCCGCGCAATCTGGCCGTATCGATCCGCCGGCCACCGCTTCGCCGGGTTGTTCCCGCCCGGGTTCAGGATCACCCGCGGCTCATCCGTGCCGACACCCGCGCGCCCCAAAATCTCAGCCGCCGCATGAGCCTCCCGCTCGCTCACCGCCAGTTCGAGCCGCCCGCCCAGATCCTCCGGATCGTGCGCCCGCCCGAGCAGATGGTCCGCCGCTCGCAGGTAATAGCTCACCGCCGGCACCGGCGCGAACCCACCCCCCCACCCACCGGAACTCCGCCGCAGCGCCGGCAGTCGATCCGTCAAAAGCAGCCCACGCGCATCGCGGTCGTACCCGATCCGCCGCGGAATGCCAGCGATCCGCACCGTCAGCGCCGTCGAGAACGAGTTGGTCAGCAACACCGCACAGTCGTACCGCCGCGGCCGCACCTTCGCCGCCACAAACTTCGGCCCCATCACGCCCGACCCGCGAGCAACATGGACTTCATCGAAGAACGGCAGGCCGCCCAGCAACTCATCCATCCCTGGTCGAACCAGTATCCCGATGAACGCCCCGGGCAACCCTTCGCGCAGCCGCCGCAACGTTGGCGTCGCCATCACGCAATCGCCCAGCCACGACGGGCAGACGACCAGCAAGCGGAGCGGAAGTGGGCGCGTCTCGGACACAAACAAGAGTATGGGATCGATGTCGGATGTCGGATGTCGGATGTCGGATGTCGGATGTCGGATGTCGGATGTCGGATGTCGGATGTCGGATGTCGGATGTCGGATGTCGGATGTCGGATGTCGG
>CANHCQ010000015.1 GCA_947459215.1 Phycisphaerales bacterium | reverse complement strand
GCAGCGTCCAGCAGGCGATGCCGAGCTCGTTGGCGATCTTTTCCATCGAGGCATTGCGCTGCGAGGCCAGCCGGACGGCGGACTCACGGAACTCGCGGGTGTACACCTTGCGTGCCATGTTCGGACTCCTGTCGAACCATAACCGAGGTTCAACGGTGTCCGAAAGTCTTGGGCAGGGTCAGCGGGTGATCGTGGCACAGCGCAGCGTGATCGGGCCACCTGTTGGCGGGGTTGGGTTGAAGATGTCGATGCGGTCCGCCACGGTGTCCCCCGGAAGGTGTCCTGCGATTCTGCAGGGCGCTTCAGATTTCCGCGCTGCGCGAGCGACACGATTCTGCGTCGTCGCTGGCGTGCGATGGGGATTGTCTCACGGATCGAGGAGATGGTTCAACAGAGTGAGCGGTGTTCGGTGTGACAATCTTCTGGCAGCGTCACGGATTGGCGCACAACGACGGGGTTGTGCGCGGGCGGACGGCACGAGCCCACGGGCTGGGGCCCGTGGGCTTCTTTTTTGGGGGGGGGGGGGGGAAGGGGCGCGGGTGGTGGTCTGATAGCGACTCGCACCACTCGTTCAGGGCAACGAGTGGTCGCACGGGGCGTGGGTGGTGCCACCTGCCGGCATTTCTGTCGTGGCAGGACGTTGGGACGGTGGGGCATGTGCGCCAGATGGGGATGGCGAGCGGGAGCCAAAGGCCGCGCTCGTGTTTTGGTGTCTGATTACCGCGCTGCGCGGGAAGGAAACGAAGACGGGATCGAGCACGATCTTGGCGTGAGAGGGCTCCATGCCTCGAAGAAGCAGTTCATGTTGGCAGGGTCACGCTTCAGGGAACGACGGACGATCGTCGGGATTCTCAATGCCGCGTCGGCACGACGCTTCCACGCTCGCGGCGAGGTCCTCGCCGCCGATCACAAGCACCAGGCAGACGTGACAGTCGGGCCGGAAGCCGTCGTCGGGGTCGGCGTTGGCGGTGAAGTACCACCGTGCCTCGTCCAATGTCTGACGCTCGTACCACGTCGTCGAGCGGCACCATCCCAGCGCGTCGGGATCGAACGGGAGCGCTGGCGTCCCATAGACCTTTGGGATCACCACGGCGTAATCAAACGTGTCGTCCCAGTCGGAACAGCTCTCGCCCCACGCGCACATGTAGCAGCACCCCGCGAGCGTGAAGCGCAGCGCGACGTCGTAGGCGCGGTCGTCTTTGTGCTGCGGCACCTCGCTGGCGAGAAGGAGCTTGAACCAGCCGCGGGGTGTTCCCGGTGGTGCGAGATCGGGAAGCGGCAAGTCCATCGCGGCGTCGATGGTCGGGACGCGAGCGAGATACATCGGGCGGCCCCAACTGTCGCAGACGCCGAGGGGTCGCCAGGGGGCGGGGATGGAAGAAGGATCGAGCGGCGCGGGGTGAGTCTACTGAGAGTGCCGAGTCGGGTGCCGGGAGCATGGTGCCACGACCACGGCCTGCTCGGAGGCCGTGGTCGTGGTTGGGGGTCGGAAATGGCGTGCGGCGAGATGGAAGCGAAGACGCGATCGATCACGATCACGCGCTCAAGGCAGCGAGTAGTCAGGGCACATCACGGCGTGATCGGGCCACCTGCCAAAGTCCATCACTCGGGCGAAGCCTCAAACTTCGCACGCATCGCGGCCACGAACCGGTCGCGAGCCCGTCGGAATGCGCTCCCGGAGGGCTCCGACATCGACTCCAGAGCATCCTCGAACACGGCCAACATCTCCATCGCGCACTGGCTTGTCCACTCGTCCGGCCGGACCACCGGGAGCAGGTCGGTGGCAGCTTCGAGAAACGCTCCGTCCGGCATGCCCTTCCCCAGCGAGAAGCCGAACGCCGTCACAAAGCCACCGAACGCGTAGCTCGCGACCTCGTCGTTGTCGGGGAACCAAGCCTGCAAACTCCGGATCTCGTCCAACAACGCCGCGGCACACTCGGGCATGGATTCGGCATCCACGTGGGCGTTGAACAGCGCCCGAGCCATCCACGCCGCGACCGCGGGATCGGTGGGGAACGCCTTCTGTAAAGCCCGGATCTCGTCCAACAACTCCGCAGCACGCTCGGGCGTCGATTCAGCCCAAAGGTGGGCTTTGAACAGCACTCGAGCCAGCCATGCCGCGACCGCGGGATTGGCGGGGAACGACGTCTGCAAACCCCGGAGCTCGTCCAACAACTCCGCGGCACGCTCGGGCGTCGATTCGGCCCATCGGTGCGCGTTGAACAGCGCCCGAGCCAACTCCAACGCGACAGCCGCATCAGTGGGGAAAGACGGCTGTAAACCCCGGATCTCGTCCAACAACTTGTTGGCACGCTCGGGCGTCGATTCGGCCCACAGGTGGGCGTTGTACAGCGCCCGGGCCAGCTCCGCCGCGACCGCGGCATCGGCGGGGAACGCCTTCTGTAAACCCCGGATCTCGTCCAACAACTCCGCGGCACGCTCGGGCGTGGATTGGGCATCGACGTGGGCGTTGGCCAGCGCCCGGGCCAGCTCCGCCGCGACCGCGGGATCGGTGGGGAACGCCTTCTGTAAACCCCGGAGCTCGTGCAGCAACTCCTCGGCAAGCTCGGGCCCGGATTCGGACCAGCGATTTGCGTTGTACAGCGCCCAAGCCAGACGCTTTGCCACCGCGGGATCGGCGGGGAACGCTTTTTGCAAACCCCGAAGATCGCCCAACAACGCCGCGGCACGCTCGGGCGTGAACTTGGCCCAGAGGTGGGCGTTGAACAGCGCCCGAGCCAACTCCAACGCGACAGCGGGATCAGTGGGGAACGCGTTCTGCAAACCCCGGATCTCGTCCAACAACGCCGCGGCACGCTCGGGCGTGGATTCGGCATCGACGTGGGCGTTGGCTAGCGCCTGAGCCAGCTCCACGGCAACAGCGTGATCAGTGGGGAACGACTTCTGCAAAACCCGGATCTCGCCCAATAACTCCGCGGCACGCTCGGGCGTGAACTTGGCCCAGAGGTGGGCGTTGAACAGTGTCCGAGCCAGCAGCGCCGAGACCGCAGGATCGGCGGGGAACGACTTCTGCAAACCCCGGATCTCGTCCAACAACTCCGCGGCACGCTCGGGCGTGGATTGGGCATCGACGTGGGCGTTGGCCAGCGCCTGAGCCAGCTCCACCGCGACCGCGGGATCGGTGGGCAACGCCTTCTGTAAACCCCGGATCTCGTCCAACAACTCCGCGGCACACTCGGGCATGGATTCGGCATCCACGTGGGCGTTGAACAGCGCCCGAGCCAGCCACGCCGTGACCGCGGGATTTGTGGGGAACGACTTCTGCAAACCCCGGATCTCGTCCAACAACTCCGCGGCACGCTCGGGCGTCGATTCGGCCCATCGGTGGGCGTTGAACAGCGCCCGAGCCAGACGCTTTGCCACCGCGGGATCGGCGGGGAACGCCTTTTGCAAACCCCGAAGTTCGTCCAACAACTCCGCGGTACGCTCGGGCGTGGATTCGGCCCATCGGTGGGCGTCGGCCAGCGCCTGAGCCAACTCCAACGCGACAGTGGGATCAGTGGGGAACGCCTTCTGCAAACCCCGGATCTCGTCCAACAACGCCGCGGCACGCTCGGGCGTGGATTCGGCATCGACGTGGGCGTTGGCTAGCGCCTGAGCCAGCTCCACCGCGACCGCGGGATCGGTGGGCAACGCCTTCTGCAAACCCCGGATCTCGTCCAACAACGCCGCGGCACGCTCGGGCGTGGATTCGGCATCGACGTGGGCGTTGAACAGCGCCCGAGCCAATTCCAACGCGACAGCGGGATCAGTGGGGAACGACTTCTGCAAACCCCGGAGCTCGTTCAACAAATTCTCGGCAAGCTCGGGCCCGGATTCGGCCCAGCGATGGGCGTTGTACAGCGCCCGAGCCAGACGCTTTGACACCGCGGGATCGGCGGGGAACGCCTTTTGCAAACCCCGAAGTTCTTCCAACAACTCCGCGGCACGCTCGGGCATGGATTCGGCATCCACGTGGGCGTTGAACAGCGACCGAGCCAACTCCATCGCGATCGTGGCATCAGCGGGAAACGACTTCTGCAAACCCCGGATCTCGTCCAACAACTCCGCGGCACGCTCGGGCGTGGATTGGGCATCGATGTGAGCGATGTACAGCGTCAAAGCCAGCAGCGCCGCGACCGCGGGATCGGTGGGCAACGCCTTCTGTAAACCCCGGATCTCGTCCAACAACTCCGCGGCACGCTCGGGCGTGGATTCGGCCCATCGGTGGGTGTTGTGCAGCGCCCCAGCAAGCACCGCCGCAACCACGGGATTGGTGTGGAACGCCTTCTGCAATCCCCGAAGCTCGCCCAACAGCTCTTCGGCACGCTCGGGCGAAGATTGGGCCCAGACGTTGGCGTTGGACAGCGTCCGAGCCAGCACAACCGCCACCGCGGGATCGGCGGGGAACGCGTTCTGCAAACTCCGGAGCTCATCCAGCAACTTTTCGGCGCGCTCGGGCATGGATTCGGCATCCACGTGGTCGTTGAACAGCGCCCGAGCCAGCTGCGCCGCGATCGCGGTATCGGCGGGAAACGACTTCTGCAAACCCCGGATCTCTTCCAACAGCTCTTCGGCACGCTCGGGCGTCGATTCGGCCCAGAGGTGGGCGTTGTAAAGCGCCCGGGCCAGCTCCGCCGCGACCGCGGCATCGGCGGGGAACGCCTTCTGTAAACCCTGGATCTCGTCCAACAACTCCGCGGCACGCTCGGGCGTGGACTCGGCATCCATGTGGGCGTTGGCCAGCTCCTGAGCCAGCTCCTTGCGAATCATCGGATCCTCCCGGGTCTTGGGATCGATCGACTGACGGTAGTCGAAAACTGCTCTGCTTCCGCGGCGTCCTGCGCACTGGCCATCCACGCGCAGCCGCCGAGGACGACAACCAGCGATGGCTCACTTTCGTCGAGCATGATCGAACGCTCGCGAGAACCAAGATCCTCCAACCGGCCTCGCTCTTCCGCTCGTGCCAACATCGCCAGATGGATCGCGTGCAAGGACGACGGGTTCGCTTCGGCAATCTGTACATCGACGATCCCACCGCCTGTTCGAGCGGCTTGGGATTCGTTTGCTGTGCAGAGCTCGGGCAGCACCGGGAGAGCAATCACGGAAAGCAAGATGAGCAGCGCCACCGACGTGCCGCAGATGGAAAGAAAGAAACGCCTCCATCGGTTCCACCACGCCAGAAGAAGCTGCAACCTGTACCAGGAATCCCACACCACGCCGGAGCCTCCGATGGGGAGTCTACGACTGGAAACGCAACGCGTGCCGGTTGCCACGACCACGTCATTCTTGGAGGGCGTGGTCGGGCTACTTTCCACGTTCAGGCATGCCGCAGCAGGGTGCAGAAATGACAGAGGGCGGTGCAGCAGAATGCTTGCTCAAAACTCACACTGCTTCGGCGCCCGCGGGAACGGGATCACATCCCGCACATTCTGCATCCCCGTAAGGAACATCATCGCGCGCTCGAAGCCTAACCCAAACCCCGCGTGCGGCACCGTGCCGTAGCGGCGGAGGTCGCGGTACCACCAGTATTCCTTGATCGGCAGGCCCATCTCTTCGATGCGGGCGTCCAACTTATCCAACCTCTCTTCGCGCTGGCTGCCGCCGATGATCTCGCCGACCTGCGGCACCAGCACGTCCATCGCCGCCACCGTCGCGCCCGGCGCGCCGTCGGTGCCGGGATCGTTCTCGCGCATGTAGAACGCTTTGATCTGCTTGGGGTAGTTCATCAGCACGACCGGCTGCTTGAAGTGCTGCTCGGTGAGGTAGCGCTCGTGCTCGGACTGCAGGTCCTTGCCCCACTCGATGGGGTACTCGAACTTGGCCTTGCCGCTGGCGATGGCGTCCTTGAGGATCTTGATGCCGTCGGTGTAGGGCAGATGGCGGAAGGGCTTGTCGAGCACTTCCTTGAGGCGAGTGAGCAGCCCCTTCTCAATGCGCTCGTCGAAGAACTTCATGTCGTCGGCGCGTTCGTTGAGCATCGTCTGGATGAGGAACTTGATGAAGTCCTCGGCGAGCTTCGCATCGTCCTGCAGGTTGGCGAACGCGATCTCGGGCTCGATCATCCAGAACTCGGCGAGGTGGCGGCTGGTGTTGCTGTTCTCGGCGCGGAAGGTCGGGCCGAAGGTGTACACGCGTGAGAGCGCGCAGGCGTAGGTCTCGACGTTGAGCTGGCCGCTGACGGTGAGGTGGGTTTGCTTGCCGAAGAAGTCGGCGGAGAAATCAGGTGACGAGGTGTCGAGGTGTCGGGGTGTCGAGGGTGCCGGTGTCTTTCCACTCGACACCTCCGCACCTGACACCTTGACACCTTGAGCGTGGACAGCTTCCCCGTTCTGCAACCGCGGCGCGTTCACGAAATCCAGCGTGCTCACCTTGAACATCTGCCCCGCGCCCTCGCAGTCGCTGCCGGTGATGATCGGGGTGTGGACGTAGAAGAAGCCGCGCTGGTCGTAGAAGCGGTGGATCGCCATGCTCAGCGTGTGCCGCACGCGGGCGACGGCGCCGAACGTGTTGGTGCGGACGCGGAGGTGCGCAAGCTCGCGCAGGAACTCGAACGAGTGCGGCTTGGGCTGGATCGGGTAGTGATCGGGATTATCGACCCAGCCGACGACCTTCACTTCGCCGCTGGAAGCGTCCGCGCTGATCTCGTTGCCGCCTTTGGGGTTCTGGACGATGACGCCGGTGGCCTCGACGGCACAGTGCGTCGTGAGCTTGGCGACTTCGCTCGCGTAGTTGGAGAGGTTGCCCTTGGCGACGATCTGGATGGTGTCGAAGCAGGTGCCGTCGTGGAGGGCGAGGAAGGAGAGACCGCCGTCGGCCTTGGAGTCGCGGCGGGTGCGGACCCAACCCTTGATGGTGACGATGGTGCCGGGGGCGGCCTTGAGGGCGTCTTTGACGGAAATCCAGGGCATCGGGCGAGCCTCCAAAACGCGGCGGGAACGGAGAACGGCCGCGGGAGGGGATGGTAGGAGAGAAGGCACTAGGCACTGGGCACTAGGCACTAGGGGGAGGCATGACGCTGCGCGTCATTGGGATGACGCGACCGGGTGCGCTTCTGCCTCTTCCTAGTGCCTAGTGCCCAGTGCCTAGTGCCTAGTGCCTAGTGCCTTCTACTCACGGCTTCGGCGCATTCACAAAACCGTACGGCATGTTCCACGTCGCGTTCTTGCCGCGGGGGTAGCGGCCGGCCATGTCGGAGAGGGCGTACCAGTCGGCGTCGCGATTGGAGAGCGAGATGTAGATCGACAGGGCCTTGAAGTCGCGGCCGTCTTCGATGTCTTCGCGCAGGTCGCCGGGTGGGACGAACAGGGTGGACGAGCCGTCGAGCCAGGCGATGTGCGAGCTGCGGCCGGGGGTGCCGCTGCGTTGGTTGCCGCCGTGGCGGGTGGAGAGCTGGTCCTCGTTGCCCCACATGCCGTCGCGGGATTTCTCGTTGTTGAACTTGGTGTTCTCTTCGACAAAGAGCGGGATGCCGGGCATGCGGGTGAGCGTGACGGCGGCGTTGGCGCGGAGGTTGAACTGGGTGGCGTCGGTGCGGGGCGGGATGTAGGCAAACGACGTCTGGCAGCCGAGCCGCGTTCCTTCGACTTCGTCGAAGAAGGTGTAGTCAAAGTCCACGCCGGTGGAGGTGAACCAGATGTTCTCCTGCTCACTGCCGGACGTGCTGCGGCGTTTGTTGCCCGGGCACTCGCCCACGCTTTGGTTGTTGGCGAGGTAGGGCCAGAGCAAACCCGGCACGCGTTTGCGGCCTTTGACGTCCTGGGCCCAGATCGACGCGCGGGGAATGTCGGGGATGCCGTCGCCGGGCCAGAGGCGCGGGCCGTCGGGCCACTTGGAGCGCGGCAGGGCGGGGAAGACCTGGTCCTTGTAGTCCATCGCGTAGCCGTTGGTGGCGGCGGCGAAGGACTTCATATTGATGAGGCACTTAAGCGTCTGGGCCGACGTCCGCGCGCCGCGGAGTGCGGGCAGGGCAATGCCGATCAGCAGCGCGATTATCGCGATGACGATCAGGAGTTCGATGAGGGTGAAGGCGCGACGGGGCACATCAGGAGTTTACCGGATGGGCGGCGATTTGGGAAGGGGAAGTCACGATTGGTGCCATCAGTCCGCCGGCTCGGTGGCGCGACTGATGCGGGAGGGGCTTGGACGGGGAAGTTCCAGACGCATCAGTCGCGCGGCTCCGATCAGCCGCGGACTGATGGCACCGGGCTGCGGATGGGGTCGCTACCTGGGCTTGGCGACTTCGTGCAGCGTGTAGTACGTGCCGTCGTGGATGAGGGTGGCGTCGCTGGGGAGGGCGATGGATTCGCCCATGGGCGATGGGCGGCGTCGATCGTCGTCGCGCGTGCCGCGGCGGTCGTTGCGGGGTTCGAACTCGTTGCGCGTGCCGGGCTTTTCGTTGAGGATGAAGACGCGGCTGTACTTGGCGAGTTGTTCGGCGGTGGCGTGCTCCTCGCGGACGGGGGTTTGCAGGAAGTAGCCAACCCACCATTGCAGGCCGTGGCGGGAGAGCACCACGGCGCTGCCGTCGGTGGGCACTTGACCGCGGAGCGAGAAGAGTTCCGGCGCGGCGTCGTCGCGGACGATCTGCCCGCCGGGGCCGCGGGCGGAGAGCGCGGAAGAAACACCGCTGATGACGGAGATGACGGCGACGAGCGCGGCGGCGACGGGTGCGACGATCCGCAGCCAGCGTGCCCTGCGTGTGGCGGCGTGGGCAAGGGCGGCGGCGAGCGGAACGGCGAGCAGCACGGGCGTCATGAGCAGGAAGCGTTGTACGTAGGTGCCCTGAATCAGCGGGAAGGTGATGCAGGCGAGCGTGATGGTGAGGCCGTCGATGAGGGCGCGGTCGGCGGCGCGGTGGGGGGCGTGATGGGGCGCGGGATGGGGGGCGTGGTGTGTGACGCGGCGTGCGTAGAGGCCGAGGGCGATGACGCCGATCCACAGTGCGGCACGAGGGACGGTTTCGAGGCCGAGGGCACCGGGTGGGCCGCCGGGTGGGCCGCTGGGACCGCCGGGGCGGGCGGTGCCGCGGCGATCGGGGCTTGGCTCCGGCGAGCGAGCGTCGCGTCTCGCGCCGAACGCTGGCGTGCCCGTGGCGCGATCGCCGGTGACGAGCATCTTCGCGGGGCCTTGCAACAGGCCGAGGGCCTTCTGCGGTGCGGCGAAGTAGACGACGCCCCACAACGCGGCGGCCGCGACGGCTCCGAGCACGGTCGCCGCGACAAGCCGCCGGGGCGAGAACATCCGCACGGCAAACGCCGCAAGCGAGGCCGCGACGACGAGCACGGTGACGCCGAAGGCCCCGATGTGCGTGAGCGCGGCGAGAGCAAGGGAGGCGACAAGAAGCAGGGCGGGGAGTGTCGGATTTCCGAGATGGGATTTCGGATGGGAGGAATCGGGCTCGGTGTTGGTCTGGTGGATGTCCGACGCAGCGTGTTCGGCATACGCCATCACCCGCCGCACGCTCCAGATGGCGACCGCGGTGAAGACGAGGCCGAGGGAGTTCTTCTCGAAGTCGCCGACCATCCGGATGCTGGCGGCGCTGAGGACGGCGAGCGCGAGCGACGCGGCGAGGATGACCAGCGATCTGGATTTGCCGAGCGATCGCGGAAGGAACGCGAGTGCGGCGGCGGCGAGCGGGATCGCGGCCCAGGGCTGCGAAGCCGCGTCAACGAGTTTGGAAGCCAGCAGCGTTGCGGCGTCCACCGTGTGCCCGGCGAGCATCGCGGCCTTGGCGACGGCGGCGTTGATGTAGAAGAGCAGAGGCAGGTCGGTGTACGGCAGCGTGCCGTTGAGGATGAGGCCTCGGGATTGCAGCGGGTAATAGCCGGCGTCCACGCCGGGCGGGTAGATGTGGGCGAAGAGTCGAGCGGCCCGGGTAGCGATGGCGGCGAGGATGAGGAGCGCGACGAGCGACCAGACGAGCGAGGCGCTGCCGCGGGCGTTCGTGGCGGTGGTTGGTTCGGCCATCATGGGAGCGTATCGCCGCGGATCGGGAGTGCTTGCGTGCGGCGCGGGCGGGGACTTTGGTGTTGCGGTGCGACGCACCGCGTGGCGGCGGATGGACAGGCGGAATAAACGGACCGCCGCGGCGGCGCCGCCAGCGCCGTGCGCGGGCGTCTGATGGACTGCCATGGCGTGCCGCGGCACTGGGGTGGCGTTTCTCGGACGCTTTGACCCCGTGGCGATCGGGCCGAGTCTCGGCACGGCGGTTGAATGTGTTGCACCGTGCTGATCCAGCCGGTGAGACAAGAACAGGGAAACGGGGTGACCCCCACGGTCATCCCGGTGATCGTGCGCCACGATGGCCAGTACTCGGCCGCGATTCCGCCGGGGGCGCAGCCTCCGTTTGATGTCGTGCTGGTTTCGCAGAATGCGTACCTGCGGTATCTGCTCGACGGCACGATGCCGACACCGTTCGACACGCATCTTTCGAAGAGCAACCAGCAAAGCCGCAAGACCGCGAGCGATCTGGCGGCCCGGATCGCCTCGATGCCGAGCGTGCCGCAGCCGGTGCAACAGGAGCGGCAGTTGCGGACCGAGGGCGCCAAGGCACTGAAACTAGCGCAGGCCGCGTTGCAGTTCGAACAGACGATGAAGGTGCTGGAGAACGCGAACAAGAGCCCGCAGCAGTTGATCGTGGGGATCGTGATGGACTTGCTGGCGTAAGCGGTCAGGGGATCAACACGCTGCGGGTGATGCGGATTCCCGTTTCCGCGTCGGTCAGCGTTACCGCGATCTTCTTGCCCTTTTTCGCCGGGTACATATTGGGAATGGCGAAGCGGCGGATCGCCTGGTTGCCCGCGAGCACCTCGCCGACGTCGATGGCCACGCGCGGCGTGCCGGGCGGGAAGGCGGTGAGTTCGAGCGTCAGCGGCGCCTTGGTCTGGTTGCTGATGGTGGCCTCGAGTTCCACGCTGTCGCCGCGTGCGACCGCCGTCACCGAGAACGCCAGATCCTTCATTCCCAGTTCCATGGTCGTCGACAGCCTGAAGATGTCGTACGCCCGCACCGCCGTCAACTCCGCGTCGAACACAAACGCCTTGGTTCCGATCTCCTCCGCGGGACCAAAGCTCACGGTGAACGGGAACTCCGCCGTCTCGCCCGGAGCCAGCGCCAAGGGAAACAGCCGGGGATTGATCCGCCACGACCGATCCCGCGCTCCGCCCTTGCTCCCGCCGCCCGGCTCCACAAGCACCAGTCGCCCGGAGATGTTCGTCGGCCACGGGTTCGTGAGCCGCAGCCGATGCTGGGACTCTGACTGCGTCATAGACAAGAGCGGCGGTTCGATCGAGATCGTGGCGCCAAACCGGAGCAGCTCGGCATCAACGCCCTCGATGAACATCGGTGTCGACGACAGCGGCAATGCCCGGCGCGACGGGTCGGTCATCTCGGAGCGATTGCCGAAGACGTCCGCGATCCAAGGCGTGCCCGGTCCAAGATACGTCCGCAGCTCGGCCCGTTCCGGCAGCGTTGCGTCGTTCCAGACCACAAGCAGCCCGCCGCGGTTGGGGTCGGTGGCGCGGCGATTGGCAAAGATGTACCCCTCGGCGCCGTTGGGAAGCGGGAGCGTGCCGGTGAACTCGCGATCGGCGAGCCGATCGATCACCGCACGCCACGCGGCCATCTCTGGACGTGGTATCAACTGCGGCCGCTCGCCGGCGCGGATCGACCACGGGTTCAGCAATGCGAGCCGAAGCAGGTCCGGCGACGGCCCGGCAGCGCTCGCCGACGCGGCCCATGCTCGCACCGCTTTCTTCGAGATCGCCGACGCGGCATCGATCGCGTCGAGTTCGTCCTTGCCTGCGGTCTGCAGCGCGAGCGTGGCGCGACGCGTCGTGGCTGTTGCCCCCGAGCGACGCCAGGAGGCGATCGCGATCCCGACCGAGTCGGCGTGCGCCGACGCCGGTGCCAGAATCGCGGGCTCCAGGAACGGATGGGTGTGCCCAAGCGGCCCGATCGCGGCGGCGTCCTCGAGCGTCGCGGGGGCGATGATGATCGGGCCCGCGACAAGCTTGCCCAGCGTTGCCTCGATCGCGGTGGCGCCGGCCCCGATGTTGCCTCGGTTGAACAGCGAGCTCCCGTCGAAAGCGCCGACCTGCCAACGCTGCACCGTCTGCCCGTAGCGATCAAGCAACTCATCCAGCATCGGTGCCGCGGCGTCGGCCTGGCGAGCGAGCAGGGACCAAGGATCATGCACGTCGGTCGGCTTGCCCGCAAAGACCGCGCTGGGAAGTCGCGTCAGCGACATGCCGAGCTCAAGTCGCTCGGACCGGAAGGCATCAACCAGCGGTCGGAGCTCGTCGGCGTACTTCGACACACCCTGCGGCGTCAGGTCCGCGGCCCAGATCGGTGTGCTGAGACCGGTGCAGCGCATCGCACGCACCGCCTTGGCCAGGTGCGGGAAGACTGGGGGCGCGAGATCGCCGGAGTAGATCCAGAACCGCGACTCGTCGGGTGAGTTCACGTCGTCGCGGGGCGGGAGCCAGACGAAGTCCACCGCCGTCGCTCCGACGCGGATCGCCTGGTTCGACATCTCAAGCACCGCGCGATACCAGCCGAAGCCGGTCAGACGCGGCGACCACGCGGTCGTGCTGCGTCCTTCTCCGAGTCGTAGCGGGCGGGTGTCCACGGTGCGCCCGGTCGCATCGAGGATCGTGAGCGATCCGGTCAATTCCTCGCCGGTCAGGTCCCGCACCAGCAGCTGCATCGCGGGCTTTTCCGGAGCGACGAAAACGTTGCTGGCGTTCTGCGTCGAGAGCTCCAGCCGCGGGAGCTGGACGACGCTGATGTCATCGAAGTACGCCGCGCCCGAGACATCGGGGATATAGAGCTCGCCGGCCGGCGGCTTGGTCGGTGCACCGCGTCCGCGCGTCGACTGGGTGTCGGGCTGCAGCAGCAGCAGCTCCATCTGCAGGTATCGGGCCGCCGGGAACTCGCCGGGCATGTTGATCGAAACGGTGACGTATCGCCCCTCGGAGAGCACAAAAGGAGACACCCGCTCGCTCTCGGCGATGGGCTCGAGCGCTTCGTTCAGGAAGCGGCACGCGAGCAGCGCGCGGGCGGCGCGGAGACCTTCGGTGCGGATGCGACCTCCGACGAGGTAGTCAGCGTCTGCAAAGACCGGGAGTACGCCGGGGTCGAGCTGCAGCGAGGTCGATCCGCCGCGGGTCTCCAGGCGGACGCAGCCGCGGCTGGCCGCCGGCTGGTCGCTGAGATCCACGAGCTCGGAGATGTTGTAGCGGGGAAAGCCGGGGCGTGGACGATCGTCCTGGTCCTGCAAACGGGTCCAGTGCATGGGAACCGGCGAGGGGTTGGTATCGCGTTCCTCGAAGTTGTAGATGCGGACCAGGCGACCGCTCGCAGCGGGTCGCTCGGGCTTGGGCATCGGCTCGGGGACCGGGACAAGCTTGGGTCGGTCGGGGATCTCGACGGTCTGCTGCCCGATAGCGATGCCGCCGACGAGCGCGACAGCGAGCGCGGCGGGAATGGTGCGGGAGATGGCAAGGCGTGAGGAGAGCATCGATCAGCCGGCGCGCACCGTCCGCGCCCAGATTGTGTATCGGCGTTTGGCGGCTGGAAGGTTCAGGCCCGGCGGTTGGTCCGCCCGGCCAGGGCCATCGCGGCGAGTTGCAGAAAGCCCCAAGCGAGTATGGCGTAGAACACGCTGCTGGCCACGCAGGCGAGCATGAACAGCTCGGGCGTGAACTCGACGAAGGTGTGATAGGCCTGGTTGGCGCGGAACTGGGTGCTGGTGGCGACCAGAGCGGTGATGTACATCGGTCCGGGGTGGGCGATGAGCGGCGTCGCGAGGGTCGTCTCCCACTCGCGGCCCGGACCCTGGCCCATCGTGACGATCATGGTGGTCATCATCACAATGAACGGCACGCCGGCCCAGAACGCGAACGCGAGCAGCACGTTCAGGGTCGCGGCGACGGAGGTCTTGCGGGTGACCACGCTGAGCCAGATGCCCGACGCCACAAGTGCGGCGGCGGGAGCGGCGAAGATCAGGATGTAGTGCGCGATCACCGCGATGCGGAAAGTGCCCGGCAGCACACCCAGCACGAGCAGGAGCGCGAGCGTCAGCGCTGGGATGGGGTAGAGTCGGCGCATCGCGCCGAGCCACTTGGCGACGACGATGGAGCGTGCGGAGAGCGGCGTCGCGAGGAGTGTCTCAAGCGAGCGGCTCTCGCGTTCGCCAGCGATGGCGCCGGCGCCGATGATGCAAGCCTGGAAGAGAAAGATCGCCGCGAGCACGACCTGGGTTGCGTACATCGGCACCGGCTCGTTCAAGCCGACTTGGTAGTACGCGAAACCGAGCACGCTGGTAATCACGCCGAGCGCAACCCACGGGTGCCAGCGGCGGAGGAAGACTGGCTGGCGCAGCTCGCGCCAGAGCACCGGGTTGCCGCGGATGGTGATCTCGTCGGCCTGCGGAGGAGGCGTGTGGGCAGCGTCGGACGCGGCAGAGCCGGCCGCGACGGACGTCGGCGCGGCGGGCTTGGCCGAGCGTGTGGCGGCGCGTGTGCGCTTGGGCTCGGGGGAGAAGCCGACTTCGCCGGCGGTTGCGGCGAGTCGCTTGAAGCGATAGATCGCGATACCCAGAAACAGAGCGGCCAGGGCGAGTGCGTAGCCGCAAGCCAGCAGCCACGCATAGTTCCAGAACGACACGCCCGGCGATTCACCCAGCGAACGCGCGGTCTCGAAGCCGAGCGCGACATACGGCGATACGCCGAGCAGGACTTCGCTCATGCCTCTGAAGCCGGTGACGCTGATGAACAGCGCGAGGAACATCGGCAACAGACAGAACGCGATGCCGGAAACAAAGCCGGTACCGGAGGCCATGGTGGGGGTGCGGACGCGAGCCGACGCAGCGAGCGCGATGGAAGCGTGGAGCAGCGCGGTGCAGAGCGTGATGCACGTCGCGGAGAGCACGAACCAGGCGGAAACGCCGCCAAAGACGCGGACCGCGAGCAGGAGCGGGACGCCGGCGAGCAGAAGGACCACGAGCTGGGTGAGGCGGCCGGAGAGTTTTCCCAGAACGATCTGGGTTGCGGTGAGGGGAGTGGCGATGAGCGTGGAGAGGGAGCCTTTGCGGCGTTCGTCGCAGATGGCCGGCGCGGTGAGGGTGGAGGCGACGAAGCACATGACGGCGAACTGGAACCAGACATAGAAGCTGCCGAGCGCCGGGGCGAAGGTCTGGAGTTGCTGGAGGTTTTCGGCGTTGCCGCGGGTGCCGAAGCGGGACTCGGCGGTGAACCCGAAGTAGAGCATGCACGAGACGAACGTGAGCGCGAGGACATAGCCGCCGCGGATCCAATAGGTGGAGAGGCGGCGGCCGCTGCTTCGGACCTCGCGCTGGAAGACCGGGCCGAAGAGGCCGCGGGTGAAACCCCGGGTGAGGATCGTGGCCGGATTCCTCACTGCAGCGCTCCTGTCGTGAGCTTCAGGAACGCGTCCTCGAGCTTGACCTCGACGGGCGCGAAGCTGTGGATGCGTCCGCCGTTGTGGAGAATGGCCTCGATCAGGAAGTGGTGGCCGTCGGCACCGGCGTCGGCGCGGAGATCGACGGTGAGGCGGGAAGGACCGGCCTTGACACCCGCGATGCGGGGATCGCCGCCGAGTTTGTCGGCGAGACGGGTGGCCTCGGCGGAATCAGCCTGCAGCACGACCTCGATGCGCTCGCCGACGCTGGTGCCCTCGCCCGGCTGGGCGTCGAGGGCGGCGGAGCGTACTTTGGCGTACGCGTCCTCGATCGAACCGGCGTAGAGCAGCTTGCCCCGCTCGATGATGCCGATGGATGTGCACATCTCGGCGAGCTCGCTGAGGATATGGGACGAGACCATGAGGCTCTTGCCCATCTTGCGGAGCTCGATGAGCAGAGAGCGCATCTCGATGCGGGCCCGCGGGTCGAGGCCGCTGGCGGGCTCGTCGAGCAGCAGGACCTGCGGCTCGTGGATCAGCACGCGAGCAACGCCCAGGCGCTGCTGCATGCCGCGGCTGAGCGAATCGACCATCGCGTGCTTCTTCTCGGTGAGGTCCGTCAGCTCGAGCACCTGGTCGATCACGGCCCGCCGTCGGGCGCGGGGCACTTCGAACGCCGCGGCGAAGAACTGCAGGTACTCATCGACCGTGAGATCGTCATACACGCCCAGGAAATCGGGCATGTAGCCGACAACGCGCCGGATGGCGTCGGCGTCCGTGCGGACGTTCTTGCCGCAGACGATCGCCTCGCCGCTGTCCTGCTTGAGCAGGCACGCGAGGATCTTCATGGTGGTGGACTTGCCGGCGCCGTTGGGGCCGATGAAGCCGAAGATCTCGCCAGGGCCGATTGACAGCGAAAGGCTGTCGAGGGCCATCAGCTTGCCGAAGCGCTTGGTGAGTCCGGTGATCTCGATCATCGGTGTGGCTCCGGTGGAGTTGAAGGAGGGTCGCTCGGCGCCGGCTTCTGCGTCTGGCTGTTGCCGGTCGTGGTTTCGAACGTGGTCTGGGACTCGAAGGTGTTCGCGGGCGGTGTGCGCGGTTGCGGCAGCGGCGCGGAGGTCATCGACTTGGGCAGCACCACGTTCCACGCTGAGCGTTCGACGCTGGAATCACCGAGCGGGACGAGGATGCGATAGACGGTTTCTTCGGTGGAGGCGTAGGGCTCACCGGCACCGGCCCAGGCGAGGCGACGGCAGGCGAGCGTGGGCGGTGCGGCGTTGGTGTGCAGGTAGAGCACGCCCCAGCGACCGCTGGCGAGACGGGCGTCGATGGTCCGGGAGCGTTCGCGGACACCGGGGAGCTCGAGGGCCATGCCGCAGTTGAAATCGAGGTCTCTGTAGTACTCGGCGCGAGCGATCGCGTCGCGCATGGTCCAGTTGCCCGTATCGGCGTCGCCCGCGCCGCGCAGTTCGCCTCCGGGCATGAGCGTGAGGCGCTGCCACACCTGACCAGCGCGGAGATGGGCCTCGACGAGCGTGCCGGGCGGGAGCGCGGTGCGGACGGTCCATGTTGAGCCATCGCGTTCAAGCACAATCGGACGCCGCAGTTCCGCGGCGGGCGCGGTGCTTGGGCCTTGTTCCATGAGCGTGCGAAAGGTCCACTGACCCATGCGCATGGGAGAGGCTTGATCGAGTTGGTTGGAACGGGCGCGATCGGAGGCCGAGCCCCGTTGAACGGTTGCGAAGCGGCTCAGCGGGTCGGTGTTGTCGAACGGCTGCACAAAGAGCGGGGAGATGCCGCGGAACCAAAGAGAGTCGAGGGCCGTCGTCGGGGCGGTGGGGGCGCTGGGGGTGGTGGGGGTGAGGGCGACGGTGCCGCCGCTGCCGGCGAAGATGGTGGTGACGCCGACGTGGTACGCGAGGGTTGCGTCGGGGGTGATGATGGCATCGACGACACGGAGGCGCTGGAGTTTGGATTCGCCGCTGCGCACGAGTGGTGGAGCGGCGGCCGCGATGATGGAGGCGATACCGATCCACACCAGGGCGGTGGCCCAGGAGAACTGGCGCTTTCGTTTGACCCCCAGGAAGATCGCGTCGAAGGGGCCGACCGCAATGGCCAGGGCGAGGAGACAGAGCCCGATGATGATGAACGCGCCGTCGCCGAGGGCAGGCACGCTACTGAGGTGGTTGAGCGTGGAGCGCAGGGCGATCCGTGCGGAGCGATCGGGGCCGCTGCCGCGTTCACCCCAGGCGTACTCCTGTGAATCGCGGGCGCGGCTGGCAAGTTCGGAAGCGACGGGGCGCATGACGTCGCGCCAGGCGGCGCGTGCCGCGGCATCGTCGGCGCCGGTGCCGAGCAAGGCGGGATCGGTGGCGAGCACAACGACCCATCCGAAGCCCATGGGACCTTCGGCGAGGAGCCCCTCGGTGTCGAGGCCGTTGATGCGGGTGGTGTCGCGCGGCGACCAGCGGACGCGCCAGACGTCGGCGTCGGTGTCCGTCGGGCTCGGCGCTGGGCCGAGCGTGAGCAGACGGGATGGCAGGCTGTCGTGCAGCGCGGCACGGGTTTCGATGGTCTTGCCGTCTTTCTCGAGCGGGATCGCCTCGCCGAAGACACGCTGCAGTTCCGAGCCGGGCGCGACAGTTCGTTGCTCAAGGACTTCGACGCGCCACGGGGTCTCCTCGAAGAGCTTGGCGAGGCCTGTGGTGGCGACGCCAACGCGCGTGATGACGCACCCGCCGCTGAGGATCCACTGTCGAAGCGCGGCGAGTCGCGCCTGTGGCAACGCGGCGATCTCGTCGGCGCCGATGACCACGGCGGTGATCCCTTCGTACGCGGCCCAGGATTCCGGCAGGTCGTCGATGGTGACGGTGATCGACGCCATGTCGTCGAGCGGGTTGCGGGCAGGTGTGGGTTGGCCGAAGTTTGGAACATTGGCGCCAACGCCGACGGCGCGGAGGCCGGGTGCTTCGAACGCCTTGGTGACGGTGGGCGTGACCCCGCTGCGCTCGGCGACCGCGAGGACGACGGGCGTGGCGTGAAGGACGGTGGCGGGGAGCGAGTCGCTGCCGCGGGAGTAGCGACGGGAGTCAACCGGGCGTCCGGCGTCGTTGTAGAGGGTCACGGTGAGGCGGCTGGCGTTCTGCGGGAGGGCGATGGCGACTTCGACCGGGGTGACGCGGCCCGGCGTGGTGGCAATGGGCACGGTGATCTGCGCCGATTGCGAGCCGTCTTGCGCGTAGAGCAGTTCGAGAGTGCCGCCGAAGGCGCCGTTGTGGTACGGCGAGTTGCCGCTGATGTAGATCCGGGCGGGCGACCAGCAGTCGGAGATGAGATGGCCGCGCCAGCCGAGCCGCACGGCCTCGATGGTGGCGGGTCGGCGATGGCCCGTCGTTGGAGCGGGAGGGATCGGTTCTTCGGGGCCGGCGAGGGAAGTAGGGGGCTGAGCGAGTGCGCTCGCGGCGAGCAACGCGGCGGCGAGAATGGCGATCGGTCGGATGCGGGTCACAAATGCGTCTTCTTGTTGTACACGTACCACTCAACCATCAGCATCGCCGCGCACGCCAAGAGCAGCCAAGGCCAGAGCTTCTGATCGCCCTTGAACGCGTCCGACCCCGCCGCGTTGACGACGCGGCTTGCCAGCGCGATCGTCTGTTTGCTCGCCACTACCGACTCCGGCGCATCCAGCAGATTCGCCGGCACACGCCGCACCGACCGTGAGGACTCCGTCAGGTCCCCAGGTGCCGCCGGACCCTTCCACGACAGCCGGTACACGCCGGCCCGCCGGACCGGACCAAAGACCACCGAGCCGTCGGGCAAAGGCGTCAGTGTCGCCTCGCTCGTCTCGCCCGGGCCTAGCAGCCGGATATCCGTCGCCCCCGCGGGGAGTCGTTCGGAAATCGTCGATCCCATTTGCGGCGTATCGGTCGAGCCGGCAAGCGATTCGCCGCCGAGGTAATCGATCGCCGAAGCCAGAAACACCACGAACGACACATCCAGCGGCCAGTTGGTCGCGCCGATGTCAAACGGGACGATCAGGGCGCGGGTCGGGCCGCTGGAGAGCTCGATGATGGCCGGTCCGCGTTCGGTGCGTGCGAGCGTCACTGCGGTTGATCCCGGCCGCACGTCCACATCCCGCGTCTCGGCGAGGAAGACCGAATCAAGCCCGACGTTCCGCAGCGCCGGATGCGTGCGCTGCCAGTCCACGATCGTCGCGTTGCCGCCCTTGCCCTTGTCGGTCAGCGGCGGGGGTGATTGCTCGTTCGCCGTCTTGGGCGTGGGCACCGCGTTGAGGATGAGGTAGCGACCCGGCGGCAATCCCGCGGCGGGCGCGTTCCCCGACGCCGCGGGCAGCGTGCCGTCGAGGATGATCACATCGGCCGGAAGTGTCGTGCCCTTGTCGGCGAGCGCCTTGTACTCCGCGGGCGTGACGGTCTTGAGTTCCGCGAGCGGCAGGCCGGCGAGCGCGGAAGAGAGGAACAGGCTGCCGCTGGTCACGATCGCGACCCGCAGGCGCTTTGCCGGTCCGGCGTTGACGTACACGCGGTCATCGGTGGGAAATGCGTCGAGGTCGCCGCCCGAGCCGGTGGGAGCGCGGAGTCGGATCTCGGCGAGCAGCGCGTCTTCGCGCTCGACGTTGAAGACGACGCCGCCGACGCCGGGGTTGAGATCGGACGTGATGCGTTGTTGTTCGTCGCCCGAGACGTCGGCATTGGCGCCTTGGGGCTGATCGGGCTTCGGCGGTGCCGCCGGATTGACGCCGTCGGCCGCGGGCTTGGTCGCGCCCGGCATCGTCACCTGCTTGATCGCGGCGACCGAGCCCTCGACGACGAGTTCCACATCAACGGTGCGTTCCGCCGGATCGGAGTTCTGAAGTCCGACGAAGAACGAGAGCGCGTTGGGGTTCTCGTAGGAGCGCTGGGCGCGGACACTGGTGATGCCGACGTTGCCGCTCTTTTCGCTGCCGATGCGGTGGAAGACGAAGGAGTCTTCGGGGCTTGGTTTGGCGGCATCCGCGTCGGGCACGCGCCCGTCGCTGAAGAGATGGATCGAGATCGGGGCTCCGCCGCTGAGGCCTTCGATCACCTGCGTCTGGTTGTTCTCGACGTGCAGCCGCTTGGGAGCGTGGGCCTTGGCCAGCCGCATGGCCTCGCCCATGCTTGTAGGTGCGTCGGACTGCGTGATGCTCTCGATCGCCGCCCGCAGCTTCTGCTTGTCGCTGGTAAAGCTCTGGCGGACGTCCGAGACGTTGTCGAACGCGATCACCATGGCCTCGTCGCCGATGGCGTTTGTGGCCTTGGCGATCAGCCCCGGCTCCCGCAGCGATTCGACCATCACGAGCGCCTGACGCTTGGCCTCTTCGAGCCGCGTCTCGCGCCGGTTGGGGTTGTCGCTCGCATCGAGCGTGGCCATGCTGGCGGAGCGATCGATGAGAATGACGTGCTTCTGCCCGGTGAAGGACGCCGACTTCATCACTGGCTCGGCCAGCGCGAAGATCAGGGCCGCGAGCACGAGCAGTTGCAGGAACAGCAGGATGTTCTTGCGGAGCCGCTGCAGCGGAGCGTTGGCCTGCAGGTCCTGCACCGCTTTCTTCCACAGGAGCGTCGTCGAGATCTCCATGTCCCGGCGACGCAGCTTGAGCAGGTAGAGCAGGATGAGCGCGGGGACCGCGACCGCGGCGACGCCGAGGGCCAAGGGCCAGGAAACGAAGCTGATGGAGGACCAGTTCACTTGAGCACCCCCAGTCGTCGCAGTTGGTCCGCCACCAGCAGATCCACCGGCGTGTCGCTCTTCACCGTGAGCAGCGCCATGTCGCGCCGGTGAGCAAACTCGCGGAGCTTCGTGCAGTACGCGGCCAGATTCGCCTGGTAGCGTTTGAGCAATGGAGCGCTGATCGTCACTTCCGCCGTGTCGGCGTCCTCGATGTCTTTCAGGCGAAGGTCACCCTTGATCGGCGGCTCAAGCTCCTGCGGGCTGAGCACCTGGACGAGGATGAGGTCATAGCCGTGGCCGCTGAGCAGACGCAGGCCGTCCTCGTAGCCGTCTTTGAAGAAGAAGTCGGAAAAGATGATCATGACGCCCTTGCCGCGGCGGGAGATCGCGATTCGTTCGGCGGCGGCGCGGAAGCTGAGCGTGCCGCCGGGCGTGGTGGCGCAGAGGAAGCGGGCGAGATCATGCACGCGGCGGCGGCCGCGGAGATCGCGGACGGCGCGGATGGGGGATGGCTTCGGAGGGGAAGAAGTCGAAGTCGAAGAAGCGGAAGCATTCGAACCAACCCATCCCCCGGCCCCCTCCCTCTGGGAGGGGGAGTTGCGGGCGGTTGCTTCAGCGTCGATGCCGCCCATGACGGTCGCGGCGACGCGGTTCAGGTTGACCAGTCCCACGTAGCCGAGCGCCATGGCGCAGCGCTGCATGAAGAGGTACTTGTTGGGCTCGCCGCAGTCCGAGGACGCCGAGGCATCGAGCACGACGTGGAGCGAGAGGTCTTCTTCTTCGAGGAAGAGCTTCAGAAAGAGCTTGTCGAGGCGGCCGAAGATGTTCCAGTCGATGTGCCGGATGTCGTCGCCGCTGACATACTGGCGGTGATCGGCGAATTCGACGGAATGCCCCCGCTTCTTGGAGCGGCGTTCGCCCTTGAGCTTGCCGAAGAACACACGCCGCGAGGCCAGGTCGAGCGGATCGAGCCGCGCGATCTCCTTGGAAGACAGGAGGTCTTCGAGCTTCGTGGGGCGGGAGATGGAAGAGGTTCTGAGCATCGCTTGTTCAGGACAAGACATTCACCGCGGAGGACGCGGAGATCGCGGAGAAGGGCAATTGGGAAGGAACGGTTTGCATCGACTTGATCTCTTTGTCTCTCGTCTTCCTTCCTCTCCGCGTCCTCTGCGTCCTCCGCGGTGAAACTGCCTTACTTCTTCTCCGGCCCCGTCGGCGTCATTTCCAGGATCTGCCGCACGATCGCGTCCGGGTCGATCTTGTCGGCCTCGGCTTCGAAGTTCATCAGCAGGCGGTGCCGCAGCGAGAGGGCCGCGACGCTCTTGACGTCGGCGTAACTCGCGTGGAAGCGGCCTTCGATGAGAGCACGCACCTTGGCGCCGAGCAGCAGGGCCTGGGCCGCACGCGGTGATGCTCCGCAGCGGATGTACTTGTTCGTGGGTCCCTCCGCCCCTCCCGCGGCCGTCGCTGTGCCGGGGTGCGTCGCCAGCACCAGCCGTGCGACGTACTCCTTCACGTGCGGCGCGACGATCACGCCGCGGACGAGGTCTTGGCCCTGCAGGATCGCCGGGCCGTCGAGGACCTTGTTCGCGTCGGGGTTGTCCTGGCCGGTGGTGCGGTCGAGGATGGTGATCAGGTCATCCAGTTTGCTGTAGCCGACGACGATCTTGAAGACGAAACGGTCCAACTGGGCTTCGGGCAAGGGATACGTGCCCTCCTGCTCGATCGGGTTCTGGGTCGCGAGCACCAGGAACGGCTTCTCGAGCTTGTACGTGATGCCCGCGACGGTCACGCTGCGCTCCTGCATCGCTTCAAGCAGTGCTGACTGCGTCTTGGGCGTGGCGCGGTTGATCTCGTCGGCGAGGACCACCTGCGCGAAGATCGGGCCCTTCTGGAACTCAAACTTGCGGCGGCCCGTCGCGGGATCTTCCATGACCACGTTGGTGCCGATCACGTCCGCGGGCATCAGGTCGGGCGTGAACTGGATGCGGCTGAAGGGCAGGCTCAGCGTGCGTGCCAGCGTGCGCACGAGCAGCGTCTTGCCCAGTCCCGGCACGCCCTCGAGCAGCACGTTGCCGCCGGCGAAGAGCGAAATCAGCACGGCCTCGACGACCTCGGAGTGGCCGACGACCACCTTGCCGATCTCGGCCTTGAGCGTGGTGAAGGTGGTGCGGAAATTCTCGCACGCCGCCTTGAGTTGTTCCGGAGTCATTTCGGTCGTCATGATTGTTCCTGGAAGAGTCCGTGTGGTTCGGGAGAAGAGGGCAAACGAGGTGTCAAGGTTTCAAGGTGTTAAGGTGTCAAGGTGACGAGGTGTCAAGGTGTCGAGGTGTCGAGCGACAGGATTGACGCCGCGGCATGCTCGGTGCGCGACGGGTCGAGTTGGCAGCAGTCCGGTCTGTCTCATCACTTGACACCTAGAAACCTCGACACCTCGTCACCTCGACACCTCGTCACCTCGTCACCTTCTCCTACTCCCCCATCTCATCCCGCGCCCGCTTCTTTGCCTTCAGGAGCGCGGACATTCCTTCGTCTTTCTTCTCACCTGGCTTGGCATCGTCCTTCGCCGCGGGCTTCGCGATCGGCTTGCCGCCCGCGTCGCGGGGCGTGTCGATGACGGGTCCACCCTTGGCGCCGGCATCCGCTTCGAACTTCACACCCGCGCTCGCGGCGGAGGCCGCGTCGCGTGCATCCTCCACCGCCCGTGCCGCCATCTGCTGCCGCGCCTGCTCGCGGGCCGCTTGCAGGCGATCGATCTGCTGACTCTGCGTCTGCTTCGCGCGCCCGAACAGACCCGCCGTCGCCTTCGCGAGCGCCACCAGATCCAGCCGCACACGCCGCACGCCGACGTCTACGAGGAAGACGCCCGCTGCGATGAGCGCGAACCACGACCAGATCGGCCGCAGCGCGACGGGCATCGTCAATCCCTCGCGGCTCCACAGATCGTTCTTGGTCGGGTCGTCGGTGAGCAGGCGACCGCCAGTAATCGAACGCACCTGCTCGAGCAGCGCGAAGTTGTCTTCCAGCACCCGGAACTCATCCGCGAACGGCCGATTCACCGCCGCCTGGATGCTGCCCTCGACCGGTCCGTTGTCGCCGGGCGCGGAGTACACCAGCCCGACGATCGACGTTCCCGGCGGCGGGTTCTTGATCACGCCCTCGTAGCGACCTGGGCCGACTTGGCGCACCTCGACGCTCTGGCTCGTGCCGTCCGGCATCGCCACTCGTCCACGGAACGCGGCGAAGTTCAGCCGCTCGCCCTTGGCGTCGAGCGCATCGATGAACAGCCGCGCCTGCGAGCCCTGCACCTCGGTCGTCACGCGCACGTTGGGCGAGCTGCTCGGTCGCATCGCCCAACGCACCTGCTGCTCCCAGAACCCCTTGAACCCCGGCCACGACGTCCACGACTTGGCCCAGCGCGACGACACATCGGATGTAAACGTGATCGCACGACCCAGACCGAACTGCCACTGGGCACCGACCGCGTCGTTCTCCTTGCCGCGGAGCGTGACCTGTGACAGCCCTTCGCGATCCGCGGCCACGACGTATCCCGTAATCGCCGGCACGCCGCGGATCCCGCGGAGCGTGTCCAGCATGCCGCCGACGATCGGCGGAGCGAACGCCTCGCCCTCCCAAATCAAGGGCCGCTTCACCGTCTGGGCCTCCTTGGTGAAGATCTGAGGCAACGCCGCAAGCGCTGCCTGCGTGTTCACGAAGTAGTGCCGCCCGCCCGTCGCTTCGGCGATGCTCTTGAGGTTCTGCGTGTCCGCACCGCTGTGCGGGAAGACCTCGACCGTGCTCACCGTGATCTTGGTGGCGAGGAAGTCGTTCAGCAACGACTTCGGCGGCGACTGCGCATCGCCGTCGGAGATCAGGATCACGTGCTTCTGCCCCGCGTCTGCCCGGCTCAGCCCCTGATACGCGAGGCGGAAGTGGGGGGTGTAATCCGGCATGTCGCCGAAGACCAGGTTGTTGATCGCCCGCTTCACCGCCGAGCCGTCGCCGACCACCGCGAGCGGATGTGCCCAGTCGTTTCCGAAGCCGGGGTTGTACTCGATGACGCCGACGAGATCGAGGCGCGACAGCGCGTTCACCGCGGCGAGCGCCGTCTGCTTGCCGTAATAGACGCCGTTTGGCATCTCCACCGAGTGCGTGATGATGACGAGCGCGCCCTTGGGCAACTGCCGCTTCTGCGGCGGATCTAGCTTGATCGGGAGCGCATCCTCCAACGGCGAGCCAATCCAGCCACCGGCGCCGAACGAATCCGGCCCTCCGGTCATCACCAGCCCGCCGCCGGAATCCTGCACATAGCGCTTCAGCTCTTCCTGCTGCAGCAAACTGAAGTTGTACGCGGGTTGATTGACCAGCACGACCGCGTCGTACGGGCTCCACTCCGTCAGCGTCCGCGGGGCGGCCTCGGGCGACGTGGTCTGCACGCCGATGCCCGCGCCCTCAAGCACGCGGACAAATTCCATCGACTCGCGCTCGTTGGGCGTGATGACCAGCACCTTGCCCTCGCCGCTGACGAACGTGACGGCGGACGCGACGTTGTTCTCCAGCACCGTGTCGCCCTGCGGCCGGCCCGACGCTTGGCGGGGCTCGAAGACCGCTCGGAACTCCTGCGCCCCGCTCCGCGGCGCGATCACCGGCACGGTGAAGACGTTCGAGCCCGGTTTGAGCTCGACATCCATCCCCATCTGATTCTGGCCTCCCGAGAGATCAATCGGCTGGCCGTTGAGCAGCACGACAAGGCGGCCGGTCGTCGCCGTCGTCGATTGCAGCACGGCACGCAAACTCATCGTCTCGCCCGCGCGAGCAGTGGAGGGGGCCACCAGTCGATCGACCAGCACTTCGCTCTCGTACTTGAACCGCAGCGGCAGGATGTCGATCGGCACGCCCGCGGCCTTCGCGGCCTCGGCGGCCTGGATCAGCGAATCCTCGGTCTCGTTGCCGTCGGTCGCCAGCACGATCCGCCGCGCCGCGTCCTGGTTGTCGAGCGCCAGCGCCATCCGCACGCCCTGCGCCAGGTTGCTGCCGTCCGTCGGGCCGACGTTCTGACGCTCGATGATGCGGGTCTTGTCGCTCGGCAGTTGCTGCACGATCGCGGTGCGGGCGACCGTGATCGCGCCCAGCCGATCCTTCTCTTCTTTGTGCCCCTCGCGGGCGGTCTCGAGAAACGTGTCGACGCGGCGTTGCAGATCGGCAGGCACCGACTGGCTGGAATCCAGCACGCCCAGCACCGCGACGTCCTCACTCACCCGCCGCAACTGCGGCTCGGCGAGCGTCGCGAAGATCAACATCAAGAGCAGCACACGCGCGCCCACGGACACCCACCGCGCCACCGGGCCGAGGGCCGCAATGCTCCGACGCGTCATCCACGCCGACAGCAGCGCAAGCCCGCCGCCGACGGCCAGCCACATCGGTGTATCAAACTGCAGCGGCCCGACAATGAGCGCACCGAGCACGAGACTCATCACGGAGCCTCCTCTTGCTGCTGCGTGTTCGCACGTTCGACGTCACCCGGCTTGGGTTTCGAACCGGACGCGTCCGCTCCCGCATGAGCGAGCCGGGGCGTCCCCGCCCCGGCTCGAGCAACTTCGTTGCGCGGCGCCGGTGCCGCAAACGCCATGATCCGGTTGTTCCCCGAATCCAGCACGAACGCATCGTCGCCGGTCACCACCACCGACCAGGGCGTGGTCAGTTCGCCATCGCCGCGGCCCGGCTTGCCGTAGGTCGCGACGATCGTGCCCTTGTCGAGATCCACGCGCGACACCCGGGCCGCGCCGAACTCCGCCACCAGCGCCGTGCCGTCATCCAGCAGTGTCAGGCCGTAGGGATACCGCAGCGGCGATTCGACATTCTGCCCCGCGGCGATCTGGCTGCCGTCCTTGGCGGCACCGATCCACTTGATGGGCGCACCGTCGAGTGTGAACAGCCCGATGCGGTGATTGCACGCATCAGCGACGACCAGCCGCTGCCGCACATGGTCGATCTCAAGCGCCTGCGGCCTGCGGAACGCCACCTGCCCCGCCGCGGCCTCGTCGCCGTAGACGCCGAACGAACGCACGAAGCGGAACTGAGTCTCACTCCCCCTCCCAGGGTGGGGGGAGGGAGGGGGCTGGGGGGTGGGTTGGTTTTCTGTTGTCGCTTGGTCTGTCACCGGCTCCCAGATCGAAATACGGTCGTTCCCGCCGTACTCGCTGACGTACACCCGCCCGATGCCGCCCTCGGCATCCGGCAGCACCGCGATGTCGGTGGGATAGATGAACTGCCCGTCCTCGCGGCCGTACGAACCGAAGCTCGCGACCGGCGCGTTCTTGCGCGAGCCCAGCGGCCCCGGTCGATACACCAGCACGCGGTGATAATGGGTGTCGGCGACGAATACGAGCTGGTCCTCGTCGCGCCCGGTCGGGTCGAACACCGTGATTCCGGTCGGCTTGCCCAGGTCCGAATCCGGCATCTTCCAGCCGCTGAGGCCCTTGCCGGTCTTGAGGTCCACCCGCTGCACGCGTGCGAGTTTGTCGATCACCCACAGCGAGCGCCCGTCGGTATCAAGGCAGCGCGGGAACGCGTACTGGCCCGGGCTGATTCCCACCTCGCCGAGCACGCGGCTTGCCGCGATCGGTTTTCCATCCGGCGCTCGTTCGCAGCCGGTCGATGCGACCAGCGACGCCGCCACCGCCATGCCCCTCAGGCACCCCGCCACCTTCCAAAGTTGCCAGCCCTGCGGCCGCCGGTTCATGCGAGGGACATCCTACGTGAAAATCACCCATGGATGTTCGGATTGGGAGGTGAGGGGTTGCGAAGACGGAGCACGAAGTCGCAAGCGCCGGGTGCCACGGCTTGAGCGGCACAGCGGTCAAGCCGTGCTGCGGCGTGCTCGTCATCCCCGCACGGCTTGGCTCCATGCCGCCAAGTCGTGGCACCCCGCGTCAGTTCGCGCGCCCGAGCACCCACAACGCATACCCGATCTCCCCGGGGTCGTACGCCCGTCCCTGTTCCTGCGTCCGCGCCACCACCCGCAGCCCGGCGCGCCGGATCACCGCTTCCCACTGCTCACGCGAGTAACTCAAGAGCGTGTACGACGATGACCGCGTCTCGACGTTGCGGCCTTTTCGGATCTCCAGCACGCTGTGCACCTGCTCGGCACGCTCGCGGGCCGTGCGATCGCCCGTCGCGGGAATGAACGAGACCACCTGCTTCACCCGCACGCCGCGGCGGCTGCCGGTCCAGATGTCCTCGGTCGGCATCTCCAGCCCGTACGCGCTGAGGCTGATGCCCACGACGTACACGCCCTGGGGGTGCAGGCACGACTTCACGCGCTTGAGATGCCGCACCATCTCCGTGTCGCTGGCGACATGGCGGATGGAGTTGATCGGGCAGAAGGCGAGGCCGACGCGGCCCTCCCCGCGCCGCTTCAGCCCTGCGGTCGAGAAGGTGTCAAACCGGCCGAAGCGGATCGTCGCCTGGGCCGCGGCTTTTCGCGCGTAGCGGACCATGTCGGCGTTGGCGTCGAAGCCGTGGACTTCGAAGCCGCGGCGGGCGAGCCCGGGGAAGTATCGACCGCTGCCGCAGGCCGGTTCGAGCGCGATCTTCGGGGCGTCGGAGGCAAAGCGTCGGTGCACGTCCGCCAGCGTCCGCACCTCGTCGGCGGTGCCGGGCGCGTGCAGAATGTCGTAGATCTCGGGGTCCGAGTACAGATGCGTCCCGGGCATCAGTGCGAGACCCCGGCCATGGGCACGTCGATGCGGGTGCGATCGCTCGGGCTGCTCACGCGCTCCCGCATGATCGTCGGCATCCACGACCGTGGCCATTCGTAGTCGTGCTGTGCCGCACGGCGCACGCTGCGGGCCAGAAAGTACATGTTGTGGTGCAAGGGCCAGCTGCCCATCACGTGGTCACGCCGCAGGCACACCTGGCGTGGCAGCACCGGCGTCGCCCGCGGCATGTGGCACCCGCGCACCGCCGACGCCACGCTGCGATAGCCCAGATCGAACACCGCCTTGGCCGCGTGGCTGCTGAAGTTGTTCCAGCGTCCGCTGGGCCATGCGAAATGTTCGACCTTGCCGAGCCGGCGAACAAGGTGTTCCTTCGAATACTGCAGTTCGTCGATCGCCTGCTCGACCGACACATCGCCCATGTTGGGATGGGAAAAAGTGTGGCTGCCGATCTCGTGTCCGCGCCGGAGCATGTCCTCGCACTGAGACCAGTCGAGCACGTCCATCGCGGGATAGCCAAGTCGGGTCTGGGCGAAGCGCTTCACGATGGGACGCTTCTTCTCGCCCACGATCGCGGGGCAGACAAAGAAGCAGCCCTTGATGCCCAGTTCGTCCATGACCTGCGACGCCTTGAGCGTCGTCAAAAGTCCGTCGTCGAAGCTCACGCACACGGTTGGGCGATCAACGGTTCCGGCGTACACAAGCTCGACCGCTTCGGAATACGTGACGAACCTGTGGGTTCTCTGGATCTCCGCGAGCGTGCGGCGGAACCCGTCGATCTCGTCGTCGAAGACATGGTGCAGATAAATGAAGTGCACACGGGGCTTGGCGAGTGCTTGGGCCAGTTCCCCGGTGCGCCCCAGCCGCCACGAGTCGGCGTCAATGACGTACCGCCGCACCGTCTCGCGGAACGAGACGATCTGCAGGTCACGGGAATGAGTGGCAAATCCTTCCAAATCCACCGACGGCCTCTCCGAACCTGGCCACGCTCACGATCCGCACCGACGACGACAACTCATGTCGGCCCGGCGTTCCTCTTTCGAGAGAATATCGCAAGGGGATCGAGATCGAGCGAGAGAATTGCGCGTTCTCCCAGCCGCGGCGATTTTCCGGACCGTGCGCCCATCTATTTAAAGACCGGCGCTGGCGAGCTCGGTCAAAACCGGAACCAGCGGCTCGCCCCGAGGGCCAACCAGGTAGTCCGGCGTCGGGGGATAGGTATCGCGTACCCGCCGATCGATGAGCTCATGGGCTTGCAGGTCCTTCAGGGTCATGGCCAGCGAGCGATCCGTGATACGTCCCAGGCCGCTGGAGACGCCGGAGAACCGGGCGGGGGCGTCCGTCGAGGCGATCACATGGAGAGCCGGAAGAGACCAGCGCCGAAACGCCACCTCGCCGAGGCGTAGACGCGCGATCGCATCGTCGAGGGTGAGGCAGGCAGGGGCGAGCCGAAGACCCTGGGCAGTAAGGATGTATTCCGGGCGTAACGGATGTCCGTAACAGGGGTTGCGCATGGCCCAGCCCAGCTCGATGAGGTGGTCGAGGGATTGCCGCACCGCCGTGGGGCTGGCTTCCAGGCGATTGTGCAGCGTGACGAACTTGCTGCCCTTGTTGCGGGCGAGCTCGGCCAAGATCGGCACCGCCCAGCGGCGCCCGAAGAGGGCGAGCAGGTGCCGCGGCGAGCCGAGGGGGTCGGATGGGTCGGTCGATTCGTTCACAACAGCTTTCGCTCGATTGCGGAGATGGCGGAAAATCCGAGATCGTCTTTTGACACATAAAGTATAGCTGATATGTTTTGTGAAGTCAAGCCCATCTCGTGCGGCGGCATGTGCCCCGCGCGAGATGATGCGAGAGCCTCGTTCGGAGAATGCCAATGACCACCGCCCCAGCAACCTCGCCCGCCAAGTCGCCGCTCGGCTTCAACGCCGGGCTGACCATCTCGATGCAGTGCAAGGACATGCCAAAGTCCCGGGCGTGGTACCGCGATGTGCTCGGGTTCACTCCTCTTTATGAGTTGCCCGACATCGGCTGGTGCGAGCTGGCGACCGAGTGCGTGAATGTGAACGTGGGGCTGTCCCAGGTGGAGACCCCCAAGGTCGGTGGGCCGGTGCCAACGTTCGGGGTGCACGACATCGAAGCCGCTCGGGCCAAGCTCGAGGCCAAGAAGGTGCGCTTCGACGGCGAGACGCAGACGATCCCCGGACTCGTCAAGCTCGCGACGTTCTTTGATCCCGACGGGAACGCGCTGATGTTGTTCCAGGAACTGCACGGCGGCTGAGCATCGCCCACGCTTGTGGGCTCCGATCGAAATCAACCTCGCGGGGTCAGGAGTGCAAACATGAAGAGCGTAATGAAGATCCGGATCGGTGTTGCTGCCAGCGTCCTTGGCGCGGCTGGCCTGGCGATGGTGGGATTGGCGGAACCCGCCCCCGCCCCCGCCCCTGCTGGCACGTCGGCGGCGCCGAGCGCAAGCAACGCGGGGATCGCCGCGAAGATCGCGGACGTGTCGTTTCTTGCCGGGCGATGGCAGGGGAAGATGGGCAAGAACAAGGACAACCACGTCGAAGAGGTGTGGTCCAACCCCTCGGGCAACAACGTGGTTGGCATGTTCCGCTGGCTGAAGGCCGACGGCACACCGTCAGTGTTCGAGCTCTTGACGATCCAGGAAGAGGAAGGCACGCTGGTGCTCCGGCTGCGGCATCAGACCGCGACGGGCGCGACATGGGAAGAGAAGGACACGACCGTCACGATGCGGCTCGCCGAGAAGGGTGAGAACATCGTGCTCTTCACGTCGTACCGGGACTGCGGCGACATCGCGTCGTGCCGCTACGCGGTCAGGGGCGGATCGCTCTTCATCGACGTGGCGTTCGCCGAGCCCAGCGCCGAGGACGCAGCGAAGGGCAAAAAGGCGCGGCCAACGTTGAAGTTTGAGTTGGAAAAGTCGGCGCTGTAGAACGCACGATCCGCGGCGATCGACAGCCCAGCCCAGCCCAGCCCAGCCCAGCCCAGCGCAGCCCAGTCCAGCCCTGCTCGCCCGCGTCTCCGACGCGGGCTTTTTCTTGGTTGACCGGCCGTGCCGCATTAATCGTCAGACGAGATCGACTTGGGGCCTTCTTTGCCGGCGACGCGTTCCATATAGCCCTTGCCCTTGCGCTCGTACTTGGTGAAGCCCAGCCGCTCGAGGTTCTTGTTCGAGAGGGTGGATTTTTCTTTGATCGGCGACCACTGCCCGGCGATGGCCGGCGCCACGATGGCGCGGCGGACGGGCTGCCCGGTCTTGGGATGCTTCGTCAACGCATCCTCCTTCATGGACTGCACGATCTCAAACGTCTCGCCGGTGGGCGTGCCGGACTTGTCGAGGATTTCGTAGACGTACGTCGGCATAGCTCTTGTTCGATGCTTGGGGGGTTAAAGGCGGTTCACCCGAAGACGCGGCCCGATTCGACGTCCACCATCTTCCAGCCCACCGCCTTGCAGATGCGGCTCAGGACCGGCCAGGCGATGTCGTCGTCGGTGACGGTGACGAGGGCTTGGGTGACCTCTTCCATATTGCTGGGCAGTTCGACGATGAGGCCCGGGCCGTGGAGGATCTCGGTGCCGAGGCTCGCGGTGCGGGGCGAGCCGTCGGGCGCCGTGTTGTAGCGGGCGAGGATTTCTTTCACTTCCTTGGGTGTCCCCAGCGGGCCGACCTGATGGGGGGAGTCGGCGCGCGTGGGGCGCGAGCCCGAACTCAGGGCGGCAAGGCCCGTCAAGGCCCCTCTCATCAGGACGATCTGGCGTTTCTTGGCCACGGGTGATAGTAGAACCGGCCTCCGGCCGGTTGGGTGTATTGAACGACCGACCGGAAGCCGGTCCCGCTCACAGCGGACCGGCTGGAAGCCGGCCCTACTGGAGGGGAGTTGGGAGCCGTACGCGAGATCCTGCGAATAGGCTCCGGCGTGGGGGGCGGGTTCTGGGTAAACTTCCGACCCTTCGCGGTACAGGCCGCGGGGAACGTCTCTCCCGCACCGCGGGCGACAGGAGTCAGTATGGCGGGTCGCACTTCCAGCAACGTCGGTACCGGGGTTGCCATTGTCCTCTTGGGCATCACCTCCCTGGGCTTGTTCATCTCCTCCGCCGTGCTCTACGGCAAGTGGAACGGAGCCCTGAAGGAACTCAATGACGCCAAGGTCGGCATCAAGGATTTCATCAAGGACGGCGAGCGCCAGCAGGACGACGTCCGCCAGCTCGTCGAAGCCGCCCGCAAGGCCCAGGGCCAGTCGCTGACGGGTTACCTCGTCAAGACCAACCAGGACCTCGCCGCCGCCATCACCGGCAACAGCCGCGACGCCGCCGATCGCCTTCTTGAGCAGATCAAGAAGGAGAGCGAGAAGGCGGGCAACCTGCCGCTGCTCCGCGTCGCGCAGGAGCGCGAGGCGAAGATCGCCGACCTGACCAAGCAGCTCGAGCAGAGCGACGGCGCTCGCAAGGCGGCGCAGACCGACCTGAAGAACGAACAGGACCGCGTCTCGGGCATTGTGGCGCGTCACAACGAGACCGTCACCGCCCTGAACACCGAGGTGGGCAAGTACAAGGAAGAACTGGCCCTCTACCGCGGCGGCATCGACAACGTCCGCAACCAGATGCAGTCGCAGTTTGACACCAACCTCGCGAGCTCCAAGGCTCGCGAGACCGAGCTGGCCGGCCGCTTGGCCGACATGCAGCAGAAGAACCTGATTCTCGAGGACCAGGTCTCGCGCCTCCGTGGCGAGCGCAGCAAGACCACCGCCCGCGGCACCTCCGAAGAAGCTCTGATTGACGGCTACATCGTCGGCAACAGCCCGGCTCAGAAGCAGGTCTTCCTCAACATCGGCCGCCGCCACAAGGTCGTCATCGGCATGACGTTCGCCGTCTACGCCGACGCCAACGCGATCAAGACCGACGACGAGGGCAACTACAAGCCCGGTAAGGCGACGATCGAGATCATCAACGTCGGCGACGACACCTCGACCGCCCGCATCATCAGTGAGACCAAGGGCAACCCCGTGGTCAACGGTGACGTGATCGCCAACGCCTTCTACGACCCGAGCAAGATCTACAAGTTCGTGGTCTTCGGCAACTTCGACACCAAGGGCACGGGCAACCCGACCGCCGCCGGCCGCACCGACATCGCCGCGATGGTGACGTCCTGGGGCGGCGAAGTGGTGGACGACCTCGAAGGCGACGTGGACTTCCTGGTCCTCGGCTCGCGCCCGGTGCTCCCGCCCCGCCCGGGTGTCGATCAGCCGATCGAGGTCGTGCAGGAGTACGTCCGCCTCGAGCGCAGCGTGAACCGCTACAACGATCTGCTCAAGAACGCCACCGCCATGGGCCTGCCGGTGCTCAACGAGAACCGCTTCTACACCCTGACCGGCCAGACCCCCATCAGCCGCAAGCGCTGAGTGGACCGACGATCGCAGTTCTTTCCCAGCCCCCGCCTCGTGCGGGGGCTGTTTTTTGGACCGCGTTGGCTCGGCACTGGTGTCGAGATCTCATTCATTACGAAAGTGCCCGCCGCGATCAGATCTGCGCAGATTTACGTGACGCGGAATTCTCTTGGGATTTCCGGAAGATTCCGGTAGCATCGCGACCTCAACGTGCGGAGGTCCTCGATGTTCGTGTCGCGGCGGTCAAGCGCTGGTTTGGTCGTGTCGTTCTTGGCGTTCACCGGCGGAGTATGCGCTACCGCAGAGGCGGCCAGCCCCCCTTCGAACATTGTCATCGAGTCGTTCGAGTTCCTCCCCGTGTTCTCGGGGCAATCGAGTCTCCGCGTCGTCTCGGTGAACAACCGCGGGGACTTCTGCGGCCGGCGCGGCGGAGGAACATCGATTCAGGCGTTCCGTTATCTGGGCAACACGCCCCGTCCCGGCGGCTTCAGCCTGCTCTATAACGACATCAATGATGCTCAGGACACGGTTGGGAACACCGCCTTCATCTCGCCGCCGTCGGCGGTGCTGGTTCTGGGTTTCATGGATCTGTTCCGCACCGGCTACTTGTACCACTCGATCAACAACAGCGGCTGGATTGCCGCGCAAAGGTCAACGGGCTTCGGCCCCCAGCCCTTTGTTCGGCTCGATGACTTGGGTGAGACCGAGCTGCCGCCCGGCCCCTCCTGGCGCCACATTGACGATGATGGGCGGGTGTGGGGGACCACCTTCGCTGGCGATATCGAGCAGGTCGTCGTCAAGACCCGTTTCGGACCGGTGCAGAACCTTGGTTCATTCGGGAACGACGGCGCCAAAGTCACAAACGTGAATCGCCGGGGCGATTGGGCCGGGCACACCTACTCCAATGCGTCCAACTTTCCGCCCACCATCGGGCTCGCGGTCGTGGGCGATGTCGAACACCAGATCGTCAGCGAGACCGGCAACGATTCCCGGGCGCTGACCGTCACGCTCGACGGACAGATCATCGGCACCGATTTCGGGCTCTGCACACCCGAGTGCGACGGCAAGGTCTGGGTGATCAAAGATGGCGTCCGCCACAACATCGACGACGAGATCAGCGCGACGCTCGGCTTTTTCCCGACACTCTGGAATGCTCAGGCCGCCAGCGAGCACGGCTGGATCATCGGCCAAGCCACCGATCCCCGCACCAACACATTCCACTTCTTCCGAATGAAGATTCAGGTCGATATCGACAGCGATGGCGACGGCATGCTCGACTTCTGGGAATCGGAGAACGGCGGCATCGACGGTAACGGCGATGGCGTCATCGACTTCCGGCCCTTCGATCTGGGCGCTCGCCCCGATCACAAGGATCTGTTCGTCGAGGTGGACGCCGGTGAGATCCCGCTCGGCGACGCCGAGGTCTCAAAGCTGCTCTTCGCGTTCGACAATGCGCCGGTGGACAACCCCGACGGCACGACCGGGATCCGCCTGCACATCCTCCGCGACGAGACCAATCTGCCCTTCCCCGACACCCGCGTCTTCGGAACCAACTTTCCCGAGGGCTTCGAGGCCACAAAGCGGGATCACTTCGGAACGCCCGCCGAGCGCGCCGACAGCAACAGCATCGGTATCCTGAAGGCCAAGGCAAAAGTGTTCCGCTATTGCGTGGTCTACGACGGGCTCCAGCATCAGACCACCGAAGGCAGGTACAACGGCGTCGCCGAGATCAACGGCAATGACTTTGTTGTCGATTTTCGGGCGGCCGTCTTCAACGATGGTTTCCGCGATGAGGACGATCGGGCCGCAACGTTCATGCACGAGCTCGGCCACTGCCTGGGTCTGCACCACGGCGGGCGCGTGGACGAGGCTGACAATGTCGGCAACACCATCTCCTATCAGTGCAAAACGAACTATCCGAGCGTGATGAACTACGCGCTCTCGCATCCGATGCGATGGAGCACCAAGTTCTGGACGCTGGACTATTCCCGCGAGCAGCTGCCGATTCTTCGGGAGTCGTCGCTCGACGAGGACGCGGGTATTGCATCGGTTCTCTATCGCAACTACGCGATGCCATTTGGCGTCGGATCGGAGTTGAACCGGCAGTTCAGGCTCGCGAAGCTCGACGGGCGACGCGTGGACTTTGACGGCGACGGATCCTTCGGGGTTTCGTCGGAGGATCTGAACTTCCTCCCCGCCTCGGCGCTGATTGCGGGCACCACAACAGCCTCGCCCGGTCAGACGCTCCAGGGTCAGAACGATTGGATGAACCTCAACTACAAGGTGAACGTCGATGGCAAGGAGCGAGCCGCCGACGTCACAATCTCCGAGGGGTGTCCGGACAGCGAGTCCATCGCGGCGTTCGACGCCGCGGTGCCGATTCCGTGTGATGCCGACTTCACTGGCGACGGCTTGGTGGACGATGCCGACTTCCAGGTGTTCGTGGTCGCGTACGACAAGCTGGTCTGTATCGAGCCCGGTGGCGGCGGCAATCGCTCGGCAAGCCCCGCCGCAGACTGTCCTTGTGATCTCAACATCGACCGCGTCGTCGATGACCTCGACTTCCAGCTGTTCATTGTCGCCTACAACAAGCTGCTCTGCGACTAAGGATGCCGGACGCGTGGCGTTCGAGTCAGCCTCGTGTTCGTGTGTTGTGTCCGCACCCGTATCGCTCCTGATGATCGGCTCCGCTGCGTTGCACCCGCCCTCGCTTGGGGCAGGATCACCTGGGTGTCACGGGCTGGTCGCATGGGCGTGCCGGCGCGGGAAACTCGAATCCGCGAAGCAGCCGCCCCTCGCCACCGAAGCGTCCGGGACGGAAGATCCCGCGTTCGCAGTCCTCACCGTCGGGGCGAGGACGCCCGCGCCGGTGCCGCGATACCCGCCCGAGCACGGGTCGGTTGAGAAACTCGTGGCAAGGATTCAGATTCGATTGGTGTTCCGAGCAAAATCAGAGAGAATGTGCCCAAGCCGCGGATCGTGGCCGGAGGGTGCTGATCATGCGGATCCGGAGCGTGCTGTCGTTCATCGCAACCATCGGAATCACCGCGGCCGCCGCGGGCGGGGCCACGTCCGTCACCGTGAACGCGACCACCCAGGGCATTGTCGATGAGTTCGGCCGCAACAACGCGGCATTCGGTTCAGCCCTGGGCAACATGCTCTGCGGCCGGCTCAACACCTTCTTCATCCGCAACTTCGCCGTCTTCACCCTCGGGCCCGAGGCCCGCCCCAACGGTCGTCGCATCGTCGCCGCAACCTTCGCTCCATTCATCAGCGTCAACGCGGTGCAGCTTGTGGAACCGACCGGCACATACGTACTCCGCGACGTCCAGCCCGCCTTCGTGCCCCTGCTCGTCGCCGAAACGACACCCTTCTCCGGACGCCTCGATATCTACAACGACTTTGTGAACGGCGTCATCTACGCCGAGCGGACGGTCACCCCAGCCGACGCGCCCGCCGCCGTGCCCGCGACGCTCAACGTCCCGCTCACCCCCGCGTTCGTCAACGCGGCCAACGCCCTCCTCGACAGCGGCGGCGGCCCCATCGCTCTCGGTGGATCCATGGTCATTCCGCCGACCCCCGGTGTGCACGCGCTCTTCGCGTTCAGCAGCTACAACCCACCACTGGGCGGACGCGCCAGGCTGATCCTGACCCTGACCGCGCCCTGCCCCGCCGACCTCAACGCCGACACCATCGTGGACGACGCCGACTTCGTGCTTTTCGCATCCGCCTACGACGCGCTGCTCTGCCCGTAAGTCAGAGCGATTCTCACGGCTGACCGATGGCCGCACGCCGCATCGCGGGGTGTCCCGTCGCCGCATCGAATCCGTTATCGCGCGATCCGCAGCATTTGAGAGAATGCCCTTGTGTCATCCGGACGTTCCTGCGACAATGCCCCCCTTGCTCGAGGAGGCTATTTGATGCTGACGCAGATCCGACTTGTCACCGCGCTCGCGGCGGTGGTGGCCGCATGTCCCGCGCTCGCCCAGCGCTCGACCCCGGTCCAGGTGCTGCAAGCCTCGGGCGCGGCAAACGACAACTTCGGTCAATCCGTTGCGATTGACGGTGACACGATGATCGTCGGCGTGCCTCGGGATCTCGTCGGAGGCAACGCCGCTCAGGGGTCGGTCGAGATCCATCGCTGGACCGGCTCGGGCTGGACCCTGGAGGCGACGCTCACTGCCGTGGGTGGGGCTGCCAACGACAACTTCGGTGTCTCGGTCGCGATTCAGGGCGACACCGCGATTGTCGGCGCGAACCTTGATGACGTGAGCACGAACGCCGACCAAGGCTCGGCATACGTCTTCACCCGTTCGGGGACGACATGGACCCAGCAGGCCCAGCTCACCGCCGCGGGCGGCGCAGTGAGCGACCAGTTCGGCGTTGCGGTTGCGATCGCGGGCGATGCGGTCATCGTGGGAGCGAGTCTGGATGACGTGGGGGGCACGAACAATCAGGGTTCGGCCTACGTCTTCACCCGCTCGGGCACGACTTGGACGCAGCAGACCCAGCTCACCGCCGCGGGCGGCGCGGCGAGCGACCAGTTCGGCGCCTCCGTGGCACTCTCGGGCGACACCGCGATCATCGGGGCGCGTCTCGACGATGTTGGCAGCTTTGTCGATCAGGGCGCGGCCTACGTCTTCGTCCGTTCCGGCACGACGTGGACCCAGCAGGCGCAGCTCCTCGCGACCGGCGGAGATATCGGCGACAACTTCGGCTCCTCCGTGGCCGTTTCCGGCGACACCGCCATCATCGGGGCGCGGGGTGACGATGTCGGCGCCAACACCGATCAGGGATCGGCGTACATCTTCACCCGGTCGGGGACGACGTGGACCCAGCAGACGCAGCTCAACGCTTCCGACGGGGCGGCGAGCGATCAGCTCGGCATCGCGGTCGCGATCTCGGGCCAGACGGTGATCGTGGGCGCGAATCGCTCCGACTGGGGTACCAGCGGAAACCAAGGCTCGGCCTTTGTCTTCACCCGCTCCGGGACGACCTGGACACAGCAGGCACAGCTCACGGCCAGCGACGGTGCGGCGAATGACGAGTTCGGTCGCTCCGTTGGTCTCTCCGGCGACTTCACGATCATCGGCGCGTTCACGGACGATGTGGGAGCGAACGGCGACCAGGGCACGGCGTGGGTCTTTTCCCGCGTCGGCAGCGTATGGATCGGGCCCGATCTCACGCTGCTTGCCTCGGACGGTGCGGCGCTCGACAACTTCGGCCACGCCGTCGCGATCGACGGCGATACGGCGATCGTGTCAGCGCCGCTGGACGATGTCGGTGCCAACGTCGATCAGGGCTCGGCGTACATCTTCGTCCGCGCGGGTACGACCTGGACCCAGCAGGCTCAACTGATTGCCGCGGACGGCGTGCCAAACGAAGAGTTTGGCCGGTCCGTCGCGATCTCTGGCAATACCGCGCTGGTGGGCGTGCCTTTGTTCGACTTCAATATCTCCGTCGGGAACGTCGGCAAGGTCTATGTCTTCATCCGCTCCGGCACGACCTGGACCCAGCAGACCGTGCTCATCACGCCGTCCGCCGGGGTCAGCGCGCTGTTTGGAGAGTCCGTTGCGCTCTCCGGCGACATCGCAGTCGTGGGAAGTCCCGGGGCTGGCACCGGCGGCACGGCGTATGTGTACGGGCGTTCGGGTGCAAGTTGGACTTTTCGGCAATCACTCCCTCGGTCGGACGCCGCAAGTGGCGACGGCTTCGGCAGCGCGGTCGCGATCTCGGGCGGTGTCATCGTTGTCGGGGCGGACCGTGACGATGTCGGCGCGAATGCCGATCAGGGCTCCGCGTACGTCTTCGCCCTCAACACGGCCGGCACAAGCTGGGTTCAGCAGGCCCAGCTCACCGCCGCGGACGGGGCGGCGTCGGATCGGTTCGGTGCCTCCGTCTCAATCTCGGGCGATACCGCGATCGCTGGATCGCCCTCCGATGACGTCGGCGCCAACGCGAATCAGGGCTCGGCGTATGTCGTTACGCGCCCTCCGGCGGGAACCACCTGGACCCAGCAGGCCAAGCTGCTGGCCGCCGACGGCGCGGCGAGCGATGAGTTCGGCCGCTCCGTCGCGCTCTCCGGTGACATCGCGATCGTCGGAGCGAATCTCGACAACATCGCCGCCGCGTCGGATCAAGGCTCGGCATCGATCTTCAGCCGGTCGGGCACAACCTGGACCCAGCAGGCCCAGTTCACCGCCCCGGGTGGCGCGGCGAGCGACCAGTTCGGCCGCTCCGTCGCGATCTCGGGCAGCAGCGCGATCGTGGGGGCGTTCGTGGACGATGTGAGTGGCAACACCAATCAAGGCTCGGCGTTGGTCTTCGATGTGTCGGTCGGCGATTACTCCCACGCCCGTAACGACACGCTGGCGATCTTCTATCCCACGCTTGCCGCGGCGCTCTCGCCGGCGACCAGCGGCCAGCAGATCACCGCCTCGGAGGCCACGTGGCGACTGGCGTCGTCGGCGGATACCACCGGGCGCTCGCTCACGCTGCGCAGCAGCGGCGATCTCCGCACGCCGTCGACCACCAGCATCGAGCTCGCCGGCAACTCCGCGCTCGTCGCCATCTCGGGCACCATGGACATCTTCGGCCAGCTCCGCACCGCCGCGGGCGCCAACGTCAGCGTGTCTGCGAGTCAGGTCTTCACGCTCGGCTCGCGCGGCGTCATGACCGTTCGCGCCAACTCCGGGCTGAGCGTTACAGCTCCGGCTAGCAATCTCTTCGCCCCGACCGACCTTGAGCAAGGGGCCTTGCTCACCCTGAGCGGATCCGTCAACGCCCTCGGTGCCGCGGCCACGCTCATCGCGCCCTTCGCGGATGCGACAGTCCGCGTCCGCGGCAACTTCAACGTTGCCATCAACGCCAACACCCGCTACGACATGAGTCTGGCGACCTTGCAGTTGGAGGGCACCGGCTCTGAGCAGACACTGGAAGTAATGTCTGCGGATATCGGCGCCAACGACTCGGGCCGTGATCGCACGATCGCCGGTCACTATCGCGTCGGCACGCTACGGATCGGGCCGTCGTCGAGCACGGTGCGACTGGTGGACACCCACGACAACGACGGGCTTGGTCAGGGCTCGTGCGAGGCGATCTACGTGGACACGCTGCAGATCGACGCGGGCTCGCGGTTGATCAACCCGACGTGCCGCATCTACTACAACACGCTCATCAACAGCGGCACGATCGACTTCCCGGCCAACGTGATCCCGCTGGCGGCACCGTGCCCGGCCGATCTGAACAATGACGGCCTCGTGGATGACGCCGACTTCTCGATCTTCGTTGTGGCCTACGACATTCTGGACTGTGCCGACCCGACGATGCCCGCTGGCTGCCCGGCGGACCTCAACGCCGACGGCGTCGTGGATGACCTGGACTTCCAGGTGTTCGTTGTGGCCTACGACGAGTTGTTGTGTCCGTAGAAGTACGCTCGCGTTGCATCGTGCCGATCCGTTTGTGTGAATTCCTTAGGGATTCCGGAAAGATGCCAGTAGGATGAAGACCTCACCGTGCGGAGGTCTTGCATGAAATTGTCGTCGTTCTGGGGTGTCGGTCCCGTTGGCCTTCTCGTCGCAGCGTCGGGCGGTCTATTCCCTGCTCTGGCAGCCGCCGATCCCGCGCCCAACATCGTCATCGAATCGTTCGAGTTCCTGCCGGTCTTCCCGGAGCAGTCCGCGCTACAGGTTGTGTCGGTGAACAACAACGGCGACTTCTGCGGCCGTCGCAACGCCGGGTTCATCATCCAGGCCTTCCGCTATCTTGGCAACACTCCGAGGCCCGGCAGTTTCAGCCTGCTCTACAACGACATCAACGATCGCCAGGACACGGTGGGGCACACGTTTCAGGTGTCGCCGCCCTCGGCGGTGCTGATCGTGGGCTTCAGCGAGTTCTTCCGTACCAACTACTTCTATCACTCGATCAATAACCGGGGCTGGATCGCGGCTCAGAAGGCGACGAACTTCGGGTCGCAGCCGTTCGTGCGGCTCGACGATCTCGGCGAGACGGACCTTCCCTCGGGCCCGACCTGGCGGCTGATCGATGAGGACGGGCGCGTTTGGGGGACGACATTCGCGGGCGAGGAGGAGCAGATCGTCTTCAAGACGCGCTTCGGACCGGTGCAGAACCTCGGCTCGTTTGGGGCCGACGGCGCCAAGGTCACGCACGTGAACAGCAAGGGCGATCTGGCCGGGCGGACGTACACGAACTCGTTTCCCGATTTCATCCCCACGGTCGGCCTGGCGGTGGTTGGCGACGTGGAGCACCACATCGTCAGCGAGACCGGCAACGACGCCCTCGCCCTCGCCGTGACGCTCGACGGCCAGATCATCGGCACCGACCGCGGGTTGTGCACGCCCGCCTGCGACGGCAAGGTGTGGGTCATCAAGGACGGCGTGCGCCACAACCTCGACGACGAGATCAGTGCCACGCTCGGCTTCTTTCCGACTCTTTGGGAAGCTCAGGCCGCCAGCGAGCACGGTTGGATCATCGGGCAAGCCACCGACCCCCGCACCGACACGTTCCACTTCTTCCGCATGAAGATCCGCGTCGACATCGACTCGGACGGCGACGGGATGCTGGATTTCTGGGAATCCGAGAACGGCGGGATCGACGGCAACGGTGACGGCGTGATCGACTTCAAGCCGTTCGACTTGGGCGCGCGTCCCGATCACAAGGACCTGTTTGTCGAGGTGGACGCCGGGACCATCCCGCTCGGCGATGGCGAGGTGTCGAAGCTGGTCTTTGCGTTCGACAATGCGCCGGTGGACAATCCTGACGGCACGACTGGGATCCGGCTGCACATCCTCCGCGACGAGACCAACCTGTCCTTCCCCGACGTCCGTGTGTTCGGCGTCAACTTTCCGGAGGGATTCGAGAACACCAAGCGGGACCACTTCGGCACACCCGCCGAGCGTGCCGACAGCAACAGCGTGAACATCCTCAAGGCCAAGGCAAAGGCGTTCCGTTACTGTGTGATCTACGACGGGCTCGTTCTGGTGAACAACAGCGGTGGGTACAACGGCATCGCCGAGATCAACGGGAACGACTTTGTCGTCGATTTCGAAGCGACCGTCTTTAATGATGGCTTCCGCGATGAGGACGATCGGGCCGCGACGTTCATGCACGAGCTCGGCCACACCCTTGGCCTGCGGCACGGCGGGCGCGTGGACGAGAGTGACAATGTCGGCAACACGACTTCCTATCAGTGCAAGCCAAACTATCCGAGCGTCATGAACTATGCGCTCTCGCATCCGATGCGATGGAACTCCAAGTTCTGGACGCTCGACTACTCGCGCGAGGAGCTGCCGATTCTGCAGGAGATCTCGCTGGACGAGAACGCGGGGATCGCGTCGTCGCTCTACCGCAACTACTCGATGCCCTACGGCGTCGGCTCGGAATTGAACCGGCAGTTCCGGCTCGCGAAGCTCGACGGGCGACGCGTCGACTTTGACGGCGACGGATCCTTCGGGGTTTCGTCGGAGGATCTGAACTTCCTGCCGGCCTCGGCGAAGATCGCGGGTACGACGACGGCTACGCCCGGCCAGGTGCTGCAGGGTCAGAACGACTGGGCGAACATCAAGTACAAGGTGAGCGTCGATGGCAAGGAGCTCGCCAACGATGTCTCGATCTCCGATGGCTGCCCGACCAGCGAATCCATCGCGGCGCTCGACGCCGCGGTGCCAGTTCCGTGCGACGCCGATTTCAACGGCGACGGACTGGTGGACGACCTTGACTTCCAGGTCTTCGTCGTGGCGTATGACAAACTGTTGTGCGAAGAAGAGGGCGGCGGTGGCACGATCGTGCGAAACACCGCGGGTGACTGTCCGTGCGACCTCAACAACGATCGCGTCGTCGATGATCTCGACTTCCAGATCTTCGTCGTGGCGTACAACGAATTGCTGTGCCCCTAAGCCGCGTGGCCGCCGCGGATTCGGAGTGTCTGTCAGGCGTGTGTTCGCATGCGGCAGTGTCGGCGTCTGGGATTTCCCTTGGCTATCTGGCCCATCCGGTTAGACTGGACGTGCCCAGAGGAGATTCCCATGCTGAGATCCATTTCGGCGCTCGCTATCGCGTTCGCGACCCTCGGTTCCAGTTCACTTGCGCAACAGGCGGCGCCCGGCTCCGGTGGCCCGGCGACGACAACGACGTGGGCCGACGTGGACGCGCGGGCCGCGGCGGTTGCGGCGCGGCTCGCCGCGGCGCCCTTCCCGCAGGATGAGAAGCGGTTGTCCGACCGCCCCGACCTGATCGCCGCCGACAAGGCGCGCTGGAAGCAGATCGAGGCGGACGTCCGCGCGGGCAAGTTTGTTGATCGCAACGCCGTGGGCTTTGACCGGCGTGGGCTCAACGAAGACGCCAACGCGTTCTTCAACGACCGCGCCGCGACGACGTACGAGAATTTCGAGGGCCCGGGCACCAACGGCAGTCGCCCGTCGGACACGCACCTGGCCGTTGGCTGCACGCACGTCGGCGTAGTCACCAACACGCAGTTCGCGTTCTACTACAAGAACGGCAGCGTGGCCCGCGGTCCGACGAGCTTCGCCACCTGGTGGGCCGACAGCCCGCTGAACCTGGACTTGTACGACCCCAAGATCATCTACGACCCGGTGGAGAACCGCTGGCTGATGATGGCCTTGAACGGACGCCGTCTCAGCGAACTCTACTGGGCGATCTCGATTTCCAAGACATCCGACCCGACGGGCGATTGGTGGACATATTTCCTGCGCTCCGACATCGACGGCGCCACCGATACCGCGCTGTGGTGTGACTTCCCTGGTTTCGCGGTGGACACCGGCAACGCGACCAACAGTTCCACGTCCGGCGGCGGCGTCTACATCGGCGGAAACCAGTACACCGCCGGCGACTCATTCCAGTACGCCAAGATGCGTGTGCTTCGCAAGTACCAGATGTACAACGGCGACGGCGTCAATTGGTGGGACTTCTGGGACTTCAAGAACGACGACGGCAGCACCGCGTTCACGGTCAAGCCCACGCAGATGTTCACCACCACCGGCTCGCCGACGATGTATCTGATGAACACCGTCTCGGGCGGCGCCTCGTGGGTCACCAAACGCACCATCACCAACCCGCTCGCCAGCGGACCGTCCCTCACCGGGCCGGTACAGATCAACGTCTCTTCCTATGACAACCCGCCCGACGCCAAGCAGGACGGCACGACCGACCTGCTCGACACCGGCGACTGCCGCACCCAGGACCCGTGGTACGCCAGCGGCTCAATCTACCTCACCCACGGCAACGTCGGCGACTGGGGCACGGCGGCGAGCATCGAGGCTGTGGTGCGGTCGTACCGCATCAACGCGAGTACCAACGGAGTGACGTGGTTCAGCGACTTCGGTGCCGACACCCTCTTCTACTTTCATCCCGCGATCGCCGCCAACGCGCTCAGCGAGGCGTACATCGTCTTCACCACTTCGGGCGACGATCGCTTTGCGCAGACGCGGCACAGCGGACGCCAACCCGCCGACGCAGCGATGCAGGGCAGCGGGCTCATCTTCACCAGCCCCACGTTCTACAACCCGACTGGCGGCAGCGTCGAGCGCTGGGGCGACTACTCCGGCATGGCCATTGACCCCAACGCCGACGAGCGCGGCGCGTGGCTGTTCAATCAGTACTCCGATACTACAACGACATGGGGCACCCGGATCGCGGGCATCTCGTTCGGTCAGCCGAGCGTGACCCACCTGTCCAGCGGCGTCGAGGAGTCTTACGCCGCGCAGGAACGGTACTTCACATGGCGGATCGCCGATGCGACATGGTCGTCGATTGGTATCGTCAAGAACGGCGGGGCCGCCGCAGACGACGTGGATATCTCCGCCGCCGCCGGCTGCGGCTTCAGCGCGTACCAGAGCGCGACGCTGGGCAACACGGTCGTTGATTTCATCGTCGCCGACGGGCACAACTATGGCGACGCCGTGCACTCGGCGCGGGCGTACGCGAGCTCCGGTGACATTCCGCCGTACCGCATCGAAACCCGTGCCGTGGTGAGCACGCTCTCCGCGACGAGCGCGTCCGCGAGCGCCGGCTCATTCGTGGCGACCGACCTCATCGACAACTTCCAGGCCAGCGTGGTCAACGGCAAGACCTACGCCGCGGTGCTCGACATCACGACCGCAGGAGCCAACTACGACCTCTTCCGCTTCGCCTCGACGCGGGTGACCGGCCGGCGCTTCCAGAACGACGGGGAGTCCGACAGCGGCGTCAGCGGCGCCACCGAGACGATCCTCTTCACCGCCGCCGCCACAGGAGTCGATGGCTTCGTCGCCGTCAACAACAACGGGACCGTCGGAAGTTACACGATGCGGCTGTACGTCAAGCCGCTCGTCACCGGCGTGTCCTCCGTGAATCCATGCACGGCATCGCCGCTGTCCTACGGCATGACGCTGGTCGAGGGCACGGGCGTCACCTGGTCGCTGGTGGCGGGTGCGCCGTCGGGGATGATCATCAACTCGTCCACCGGCGTGATCTCGTGGCCGGTGCCTCGGGCCGGAACGTACTTGGTGACCGCACGGGCGACGAACCCGGCGGGCTTTGACGACGAGGTTCTTGCGTTCGTGTTCAACTGTGCCGCGGACTTCAACTGCGACAACATCGTGGACGACGCGGACTTCGTGCTCTTCATTCCGGCGTACAACGCGGTCACCGTTCCGCCAGCGAATCCGAAGTTCGACCTCAACAACGACACGGTGGTCGATGACTCGGACTTCCTGCTCTTCGTGCAGCAGTACAACGATGTGCTCTGCCCGTAAGCACACGCGACACAGAGTTCCGGTAACCAACGATTCCTTCGCCGCCCCGCAGATTGCGGGGCGGTTTTTCGTTGGTCTGCGGTAGACTGCACCAACGCGTCGCAGCGAGTGGGAACGCTGGGTTTCGTGGCGGGTTTCGTGGCGGGTTGCTTGATGGTGGTGGGGGGCCGCAGGGGAGAGTCCGCGATGCGGTGTCGGGAAGGCGAACGCCGGGTCGGTCTTGATGTTGGCCTCCGCGCGGGCCTCCGCGCGGGCCTTCGCGTTGGCCTCGCGGCCGCACTGGTCGGCGCAGCCGGCGCGGCGCACGCCCAAGTGGTCATCAACACCACCAGCCAGACCATCACCGGCGACACCGACGGCCTCTCCTCCTCCTTCAACGGCACCGCGTTCCGCGCCTACCTCGACAACGGCGTCGCCGTCTTCGCGATCAAGGGCGATCTCGTTGTGCCCGCGAATCAGTCGGTGACGATCACCGGCTCAAGGCCCTGCCGCATTCTCGTCGGCAACAACCTCGTGATGGGCGCGGGCAGTTCATGGATCGCGTCGGCCAGCGGCGCGACGCCCGGTCCCGGTGGCGGTGCCGCGGGCAGCGCGGGTGTCGCGGGCGCGGCCGGGCAGGCGTCCATCCTCCTCCCGCTCGGTGGCAGCGGGGGCAACTTCGGCAACGGCGGCAACAAAGGCATCTGCGGCACGTCCGGCGGCTTCGCGGGCTTCTCCGGCTCCGCGGGCGCTCCGGGTCAGAACGGCGGCGACGGCGGCAGCGGCGCCAAAGGTGGCAACGGCGGCGCGGGTGGCCTGGGCTTTGGTCAGTCTTCCGGCGCGGCCAGCGGCGGAACCGGCGGCGGTGGCGGTGGCGGCGCGCCCGGCGGGTTTGGCGGCGTCGGCGGCAGCGGCGGGTTCTTCGGCTTCGGCGCCATGTCCTTCGCTGGCAACGGCTCCAACGGCGCCGGTGGTTGGAACGGCCAGGCCGGTGGCGACGGCGGATTCGGTGTCACCGGCGCCCACGGCGCGAACGCCACCGTGATCACCAACGCCGACGCGCTCTTCATCGGCGGCAACGGGGGCGGAGGTGGCGGCGGCGGCGGCGGTGGAGGTGCAGGTGGTCGCGGAGGTGGCGGTGGCGGCGGCGGCGGTGGTGGTGGCGGAGGAGGAACCTCGTGCAACGTCGGCGCCAAGGGCGGCACCGGCGGCGGCGGTGGCAGTGGATCACCGGCGAGCAACGGCGGCAGTGGTGGCGCGGGTGCACGCGGCGGCGCGGGCGCGGGAGCGCTCGACATCACCGTTCTCGGCCGCGGCACCGTGCGCGGGACGCTCACCGCCACCGGGAGCGACGCCGCGCAGCCCGCCAACCCAACGGCCGGCGGTGGACTCCAGTTCGGGGGCGGCTCCGGCAACTTCGGGCTCTTCGGTGGCTTCGGTACCAGCGGATCCGGCTCCGGCGGCAACGGCGGGCTCGCAGGCAACGGCGGCAGTGGCGGCGCGGGCGGCGACGGCGCGCCCGGCGGCAGGGCTGGCGGCGGCGCGGGAGGCACCATCCGCGCTCTCGCGACCGAGTTCGACTTCGTCGCAAACGTCAACCTGCAGGGCGGCAAGAACTTCGCCGGCGACGCTCGCGGTGCCAACGGCCGCTTCCAGGTTGGCGCTCACGTCGCCGATGCCTACTCCCCCGGCGCGATCAACGGCAGCGTCGCGATCCTCGAAGCACCCGCCGACGCGAACCCGTTCTTCGCCGGCGCGCCGCGGACGCAGTACGTCGCCAACCTCGGCGCCGGGGCGGCGATCGCAGGCACCGTGCCCGGGCTCAGCGCCAACGGCATGCTCGCCGGGCTCGAGATTCCCCCCGACGCGGTCGGCGCCATCGTGTTCACGATCATCGATTTTCCGCCCCTGCGCTACAACGTCTCGAACACCACTGCGTGGATGTTTCTGAATCTGTCCGGCGCGCCGCTCAACGCACCGATGTGGGGCGCGGGCGCGAGCGGTTTCAAGGGGACACTCAAACAGTTCGGCTGGGCCAGGGACACCCGCTTCGGCGGCCTCGGCCCGACGACGCTCTTCGCCCTTCCCGCCGACGCGGTATACGTCACCACAACCAGTGGCCCGCTGGATGTTCTGAATGTCATGTCCGCATCGGCGACCAGCAACGGACAAGTGGTGGCGATCGACAACGAGTCGATTCAGTTGAACGAGGTGCTGTTCCTGCGGCTGCCGCCGCCGATGTGCGTGGGGGACTTCGACGGCGATCGGCTGGTCGACGATCCCGACTTTGTTCTCTTCGCATCCATGTACGAGCTGCTGCTCTGTGACGCACCGGGAATGCCGAGTTCCTGTGCCGGAGATCTCAACGCCGATCGCGTGGTGGATGACGCCGACTTCGTGCTCTTTGCCGCGGCGTACGAGCAGTTGTGGTGCCCCACCTAATCGCTGTGTGAACTTGGGCAATCTGGCGAGTTCCGGTCAGCCTTCGGGACCATCGGACCGCCGCGCAGAGGCATTCGGCAGTTCCTTCGGATTTCCGTGTCCAGACGTTCGATGAGGAGATATCCCTAATCGGGACGGAGAACCGGGGCGTGCGCAGAGATCACGGACAACGCCGAGGCACTGGCCGGGTGATCGCGCCGATCGTCGCAGTGATCGCTGCAACGGTTGCCGTCCGCGCGGGCGCTGCGGAGATCTGTCAGGCGACCCCAAACGCCGCACCGGTCTCTGCGACCGGTATTGGCTGGCTCGATTTCTTCACCGGCGGCGGCTACTACATGCCGCGTACGCACTGCCTGACGCTTGCCGACGGCAAGAGCGACTGGCCGTGGATCGCGATTCTGCTTGTTCTGACCGGCGGTGTGATCGCCTCGTATCTGCGCATCTTCGCGTTCTGGATGCGGTCGTACTTCGGCGAACGGGCGCAGGATCGGAATCCGAAGCTTGTGCAGCTGGCGGGCATCTTTTTGATGTGCGCGATCTGCGGCTACGCGATGTCGATCCTGATGTTCGTGTGGCCGGGGTACCGGTTGCTTGCCTTCTTCCTGCTCGCGCTCAATGCCTGCAGCTGGGCGTTCTGCTGGGATCTGAAGCGGTTCCAGAAGGCTTTCTCCGCCGATCGACTTGCACGGCAGCTGCGCGAGACGCTGGAATCTCGAGCCCGCGACCTGGAGTCCAAGGTGCGGGAGCGCACCCGCGATGCCAATCGTCTGGCCGAGATCGCCCGTCGCACCGCCAACGCGGTCATCATCACGGACCGCAACGGACGGGTGGAGTGGGTGAACGAGGGTTTCACGCGAATCACGGGATTCGTGAGCACGGAGATCGTCGGGCGCAAGCCCGGCGAGCTGCTGCAGGGGCCGCTGTCGGATCGGCGGGAGATCGCGAAGATCCGGGAAGCGGTCGCGCGTGGCGAGTCGGTGACGGCAGAGCTCCTCAACTATCACAAGAACGGTCATACGTACATCATCAGGATCGAGATCGAGCCGCTGCGTGACGAGAATGGCGAGCTGAACGGCTTCATGGCGATCGAGTCGGACGTGACGGCGCAGCGCGAGAGCGAGCGGAAGATCCGCGAGCAGAGCGAGCAGCTGGGAACGCTGGTGCACAACCTTCCGGGTGTGGCATTCCGCGTGGCGTGCGACGAGAAGTGGACGAACGTGTTCGTCAGCGACGCGATCGAGCGGCTCACGGGCTATCCGGCGTCGGACTTCATCAACAACGCGGTCCGGGACTGCGCAAGCATCACGCACCCCGACGATATCTCCATGATCGAGGCCGCCGTGACGAAGGCGATCGAAAGCCGGTCCGACTACAACGTGGAGTACCGCATCATCCACAAGTCGGGACAAAGCCGCTGGGTCAACGAGCGGGCGAGCGTGATCTTCGACGGCGACCGGCCGCTCTACATCGACGGCGCGCAGTACGACATCACCGAACTGCGTGACGCCCGCGAAGCCGCCAGCGCGGCCAGCCAGTCCAAGAGCGAGTTCCTCGCGAACATGAGTCACGAGATCCGCACGCCCATGACCGCGATCTTGGGGTTTGCCGATCTGTTGGCGGAGTCCGCGACTCGCAGCGGGGATGCCGAGTCGATCGAGCACGTCGACACAATCCGGCGCAACGGGCAGCACCTGCTGGCGCTCATCAACGACATCCTGGACCTCTCGAAGATCGAGGCAGGCAAGATGACCGTCGAAAGCGTCGACCTGGCACCGCGGAACCTGATCGAGGACGCGATCCAGACGCTCGCCGGGCGCGCCGCCGAGAAAGGCATCGCCCTCCGTGCCGATATCGATCCGAAGCTTCCCGCCGCGATCCGCAGCGATCCGCTCCGGATGCGCCAAGTGCTGCTCAACCTGATCGGAAACGCCATCAAGTTCACGCAGAAAGGGTCGGTCACGCTGCGGGCCTCGGTGGCACCGGGTCAGCTGCTGCGCTGCGAGATCTCGGATACCGGCGTCGGCATGTCGCCCGAAGCGGTCTCCCGGCTGTTCCGACCCTTTGAGCAGGCAGATTCCTCCACGACGCGACGGTTCGGCGGGACGGGTCTGGGTCTGCGCATCAGCAAGCGACTGACGCAGATGCTGGGTGGTGATATCGAAGTCACCAGCGAGCCCGGGCGGGGCAGCTGCTTCATCGCGACCTTCGCCCTGATCGAGGGTGCCGACAGCCTGGCGGCGATCGCCGTGCTCTCCGCCGACACCGAGAACTCGCTGCGCGACGTGCGTGTGCTTCTCGCGGAGGACGGGCCGGACAATGTCCGACTGATCTCGCACGTCCTGCGAAAGGTCGGCGCTTTTGTCACGGCCGTCGGCAACGGTGAGGAGATGCTGGCGGCGCTGACGGTGGACGGCGATGCCGCTTCCGCGCTGCGTCCGCACCATGGATTCGATCTCATCATCACCGATATCCAGATGCCCGTGATGGACGGATTCGAGGCGGTGCGTCAGTTCCGCGCCCGCGGCGGCGACACGCCGATCATCGCACTGACGGCGCACGCGATGAGCGGCGACCGCGACAAGTGCATCGCCGCGGGCTGCGATGCGTACGCGACTAAGCCCATCGACCGCAACGCCCTCGTCGCAACGTGTCATCGCTTGCTGGGCAACGCTCGGAAGCACCAAGCCCCTGACGTCGCGGCGTGAAGCCCGGGGGTGTCACGGCTCCGAACGAATCGACGCGGTCTTGGGCTCCACCTGCGCCGGCTCGGGGTAGTCGATCCTCGCGTGGTGAATCCCCGCCAGCGTGCGGCTCACGCTCTCGGTAATGCGGTGCAGGTCGCGCAGCGAAATATCGCAGTCCTCGAACTGCCCGTCGAGCAGCCGCTTGTTGGCGATCGACTGCACCAGCGACTCGAGTCGCGCCGGCGTCGGGTCATCCAGCGCGCGTGCCGCACTCTCGACCGCGTCGGCCACCATCAGAATCGCCGCCTCCTTGGTCTGCGGGCGCGGGCCGGGGTAGCGGTACTCGTACTCGTCGGGCACGTGCACGTCGTCTTCGCTCAGGCCCTGGCTCTCCGCGGCGTCGATCGCGCGCTTGCGGGCGCGGTGGTAGAAGTACTCGACCAGAGTCGTGCCGTGGTGGCTCTCGATGAAGTGCTGGATGCTCAGGGGCAACGAGTACGCCCGGGCCATCTCCACGCCGTCCTTCACGTGCCCGACGACGACCAGCAGGCTCATCGCCGGGGTGAGCTTGTCGTGCTTGTTGGGACCGCCGCCCTGGTTCTCCACGAAATACTCGGGCTTGTTCATCTTCCCGATGTCGTGGTACAGCGCCCCGACATAGGCGAGCAGGCTGTTGGCCCCGATCGCTTCGGCCGCGGATTCGGCGATGTTCGCGACGGTGACGCTGTGGTTGTACGTCCCCGGGGCACGCATCTGCAGTTTGCGCAGCAGGGGGTTCTTCGGATCGCGAAGCTCGATCAGCGTCATCCCGGTGGTGATGTCGAAGACACGCTCGATGGTGGGCAGGATGAACAGGATCGCTCCGCCGACAACCAGCGCCGCAACACCTGCGACGCCCGCGTCGGTCGCGATCTCCCACACCGCACTGGCGGGTGAGAGCGGCCGCTCGATCGCGCCGATCAGCGCGGTGGCGGCCGCCACCGCGATCCCCGTCGCCATCGACATGCGGATCACGCTGGCTCGATCCCGTACGTCGTGCAGGAACAGCACCGACGAACAGATGCCCAGCAGCATGATCGCGTACTCGCCCGCGGAAAGTTGCAGGGCAAGCGAAACCAGGAGGCCGTGCAGCACGCCGTAGGCCAAGGCCACCCGCTGGTCATAGGCGATGCACAACAGGATGGAGACGAAGATCGTGGGCACGATCGCCGTCGCGGCGGCGAACTCGGGCTTGAACGACGTTCCGATCACCGCCACGCCCAGGGCCGACGCCAGCAGCACGCACACGCCGATGATCCGCCGCGTGTTGCGCCGGATACCCGACGCGAAAAGCGCCGTGTACGCCACCAGCGCGAGCGTGATCGCCGTGATCACCGCCGCCAGCGCCGCGTCCCGCAGCCACACCCGCCATTTGTCCGCGTCCTTGTCGAACGCCGCCATCTCCGCCTTGTAAAGAGTCAACTGCGCGTCGGTCAGCACGTCCCCGCGGCGGAAGATGATCTGGCCAGCCGGGCTCTCGCTGATCACGGTCTTCACGTCGCGTGCCGACGCGTCCTTGGCAAGGGCCGTGCCCGTCTCGTCGAACTTGAACGTCGGCTTGCCCAGCTTGACCGTGCGTTCGACCACCAAATGACGCAGCACGCCGCCGAAGCCGGCCTCGCGCGCCAGCGACAGCAGCCCCTGCCGCAGCTTGGCCTCGTCGCCGATGTTCAGAACGTCCCGTCGCGGCACACCGGGCACGAACGTGATCTGGGCCGGGGTGTTCTCCGCCGCAGGCTCCTCGAACGCGAGCATGATCTCGGTGTGCAGGCCTTCCTGGGTCGCCCTTTGCCACGTCGCCGCGTCGAGCAGCGGCAGATTGCGCAAGGAGTTCACATAGTCGCCCACCATCGCCATCCACTGGGGCGAGGGCTCGCCATTCTTCGATTCAGTCTGGATCGCTGCCAGCGACTCGGGAGTGAGTTTGAACTGTTCCTTGATCGAAGCTTCCACCTGATCGATCGACTGCACCCGCGCCATCGTGCGGGGCAGGTTCTCCAGCGAGCCGCGGAGTTCCTTCAGCACCGGAATGTCGGCGGCGAAGACCCACGGCGTGCGCTGCCGCGCCGCCTCGCGGGCCCGGTCGGTCGCCTCGGTGTCCTCGCTCTTGATCGGCACCCGCACCAGCCGCGTATCGACCATCACCCGTCCGACCGCCACCAGCGGCTGACGCCGGGCCCACACGGACAGCGCCGTCGCCACCAGCACAAAGCACAACGCCGCCACGATCGCCATCGCGATGTTGGGTGTCGCGAACAGCGGGCTCAGCTTGCTTGCGATCGCCTCGGCGATGCGGGTGGATGCCCGGTGCTTGGCCCGGATGGCCGCGGCACGTGATTGGGGTTTGGCGTTCTCGCCGGGCATCAGAGGTCCTTGCCTTCCGCCAACTCGCCATCCTGCAGATCAAGGTCCGGCGTGTCGTCGTCCTCGCCGTACGCCTCGATGATGCGCTGCACGATCGGGTGGCGCACCACGTCGGTCTTGGTGAGCTGCGAGAAACCCACGCCGTTGGTGCGATTGAGCCGCCGCACCGCGTCGATCAGCCCGCTCTCACGTGGGTCGGGCAGGTCGATCTGCGTGGTATCGCCGGTCACGATCATCTTGCTGCCGTGACCAAGGCGGGTCAGGAACATCTTCATCTGGCCCTTCGTAGTGTTCTGGGCCTCGTCGAGGATGATGACGGCGTGGTTCAGCGTTCGGCCACGCATGTACGCCAGCGGCACGACCTCGATCACATCGCTCGCCATGAAGCGCTGGATGGTGCCGAAGTCCATCATGTCGTGCAGCCCGTCGAGCAGCGGGCGCAGATATGGGTTCACCTTGGCCTGCAGATCGCCGGGCAGGAAGCCCAGCTTCTCACCCGCCTCGACCGCCGGGCGCACGAGAATCAGCTTGCGGCAGCGATCGGTCTTGAGCAGGTGCACCGCCGCGGCGACCGCGAGATAGGTCTTGCCCGTGCCCGCCGGGCCGACGCAGAAGACCAGATCGTGATCGCGGATCGCCTCGATGTAGGCCTGTTGATTGATCGTCTTTGGCTTCACGGGGCGACCGGCGCTGAAGACGGCGAGCCGGCCGTCCCAGTCCTCCAGCGGCGCCGCGGTCATGGTCGGATCGTCGAAGGCGTCGTTGCCGCCGACCCGGCCGCGTTTGTCCTCGGTGATGGACTCTTCGCTGATGAGGTCCATGACCTGCTGGCGGGTGAGGGTCTTGGTGTCCTCGGCGGCCTCGTTGAGGCGCTCGAGCACCCGGCGGGCGATGGTCACCGGCGTCCGCTCGCCGCGGAGATGGACGACGGTGTCGCGGGCGCTGACGCTGATGCCCAGGGCCTCGCGGAGGATCTTGAGGTTGCGCTCCGCCGAGCCCAACACCGCGACCCTTTTGGGGCCGGTGGGCACGCGGAGCGAAGCTTCGAGTCGGTCGGTCGCTGGCAAGTGGTTGGACGGCGTGTGCCGCCCTCCGGGTGGGGATCGATTCTCACCACAGAGACACAGAGGCGCAGAGAAAGGCAATAAGAGAGACAAGAAGAGGCATGGGGTCAAGGGACTTCAGGCTTGAGTGCCTTTCCAATCTCCCCTCTCTGTGTCTCTGTGCCTCCGTGGTGAACTGCCTTGGAACGGTCAGGAACAAAAGTGTACGGAACATCGAACCCCTAACCGCCGCGGGCGGATCGGCCGTTGCTCGGCCAACCGCACGACGCCGCCCCATCCACTATCATCGACCACTTTCCCGGACGCGATCATGCCCAATCAAAGATCGAACATTTTGGTTCTCGGACTTTCAGCCGCGATTCTGAGCCTTGGCGGCCTGTGCACGCTCGCCGGCTGCTCCGGCAGCGCGGGCGGCCGCGGCGGGATGTTCACGATCGAGGGCACCGCCGTCCGTGCCACCGGTGAATGGTCCGATGTCGACGCCGCCGTCATGGCCGCCGCCGGACACCGGGGAGTCGTGGTCGAGAGCGTCAATACCACCGACCCAACGGCCTTCGACTATCGCCTCATCACATCCAAACAGGAAGACATCGCGCTCGTCATCACCCGCGACAAAGCCCCCGACCCGACTCAGCGGCTGAGCCAGGAAGGCCCGATCCCGCTGCGGATCTCCTGCCGCGTGGGAACGTTTGGCGACTCAGTGCTGGAGCGCGACCTGATCGACGACATCCGGTCAAGGTTGGGCGAGTTGACGGGAGCGTTTACGAGCAAGCCGCTGCCGAGTGGGTGGTAACGGGCGTCCAGAGACGGATCGCGCCGACCAGCATGCAGGGCGGATGGCGCAGGGCACCGCGATCCCAACTCAGTTGATGCGACGACGTGTTCTCAAACATGACGACCCCTTTGTGTCATCATTGCATCGACACGTCAATCGCGTCGAGGCAGAAGCGGTTCGAGCGCCCGCCTCAACTCCGGCACATCGCGCTGCACCGTATCCCAGATCAGGTCGAGATCGATGCTGTCGTACTGATGTACCACGCGGTTGCGCAGGCCCACGATCGGCCGCCAAGGCACCTGTGGGTTCACCTACTGGAACGCCGGCGACACGCGGCGAACGGCCTCGCCCGCGATCAGCAGCTGATACAACACCGCCGAATGCGTCCGAGCATCGTTCTTGAACTGATCGCGAGACAAGCCCGCGACGAAGGAGAGGGCCTTCTCGCACGCGATGTCGATGTCCAGCAACGCCGCAGCGTCGCCGAGCGCGTCAGGAGTCATAGATCAACCTCGCACCCGGGAGGATCGACTCGCGCCGGACCCTGTTCCTGCTCTGCTCGACCGCGGCACGCGACACCAGATCGACCGGGCGTCCCAGTTCACGCTCGAATTCGTCTTGCATCGCCGTGAAGCCGATGAGTGACGGCGACGCCCCGGCATCGAACTGATAAAGAAGGTCGATGTCCCGTGCCGACTCCTCGTCGCGGAGCGTCGAGCCGAAGAGCTACATCCGCCGCACGTTCCACTTGCGGCAGAGAGCTTCGATGCGGCCGGGGAGGGGGTCGCGGACCATGATGACATTCTATCGGAACGTAAAGGCTTCGGCACGAGTGATTGAGACGTGCCTGCTCCAACGGCCATGGCTGCCCCACGCTTGCGCGTGGCGTTCGCTGCAGCGGTTACTCGAGGTACGTATACCCCTCCATCCCCTGGTCGTAAAACTTCAACAGCGCCTGCCCGTCGCCCACGCTCATCGTCCCCGCCTTCACGGCGCGCTCGATGTCGCGGCGCATGGACTTGATCAGGTCCTCGTGGTCGTACTGCACGTAGCTCAGCACTTCCTTCACCGTGTCGCCTTCGACCACCTCGTCGAGGTCCCAGTCGCCGACGCCCGGTGAGTCGTCGAAGCTGACGTGCACCACGTGCGTATCGCCGTAGAGGTTGTGCAGGTCGCCCAAGACCTCCTGATACGCCCCGAGCAGGAACATGCCGAGGTAGTACGGCTGGGGCTTGTGGTCGCCCTGCTTGTAGTGCAGTTCGTGCAGCTCAAGCACGGGCTTGCTGATCATCTTCTTGTCGCAGAACTTGTCCACCTGGCCGTCGGAGTCGCAGGTGATGTCCGCCAGAATCGCGCGGCGATTCGGCTCCTCGTTCAGCCGATGGATCGGGCAGATCGGGAACAACTGGTCGATCGCCCAGTGGTCCGGCAGGCTCTGGAAGACGCTGAAGTTCACGTAGTAGATATCACTCAGCACCTGCGGCAAGTCCGACAGATCGTCCGGCAACTCGCCCTTGGTCTGGGCCAGCATCAGCACCTTGCGGCCGATCGCCCAGAACAGCCGCTCCGCCGAGGCTCGCATCTTCAGCGACATGTACCCGAGGTTGAACAGGCTCATCGCCTCGTCCCGGGCCTGCACCGCGTCGTGATACACCTCGACCAGGTTCACCTTCGGCTGGTCCAGCATCTCGAACGCATCGACCAGCTCGATGATCGGCTGGGGCTTCTGCTTCTCCTCGCGCATGAGTTTCTTCAGCGCGGGCATGTCGGGGTCGCTGGGGAAGTTGGTCTTGCCCAGGACGTCGACAATGAGCAGTGACGAGTGGGCCACCATCGCACGCCCCGACTCGCTCAGGATGCGGGGGTGGGGGAGTTCCGCGGTATCGCAGACGCTCTTGATCCGGTAGACGATGTCCGCCGCGTACTCGGCGACGCCGTAGTTGACGCTCGACGGCGAATCGCTCTGGCTGCCGTCGTAATCGATGCCCATGCCGCCGCCGACGTCGATGGTGTCGAGCCCGGCGCCAAGCTTCTTGAGCTCGACGTAGATGTGCGAGAGCTCGTTCACCGCGGCCTTGATGTTGCGGATGTCTCCGACCTGGCTTCCGATGTGGAAGTGGATCATGTTGAGACAGTCGGCCATGTCGTGCTTCTTGAGGAACTCAAGAGCGTGCAGCATCTCCGAGACCGTGAGGCCGAACTTGGAGCGCATGCCGCCCGACGACTCCCAGCGGCCGGTGCCCTGGGTGCTCGGCTTGGCGCGGATGCCGATGCGAGGGCGCACGCCGTAGCGTTTGGCGTGGTGGACGATCAGCTCAAGATCGGTGAACCGCTCGACCACGGGGATGATGTGCCGCCCGAGCTTGGTGGCGAGGATGACCGTTTCAATGAACTCGCTGTCCTTGAACCCGTTGCAAACGACGGGCATGTTGGGCAGGTTCTCGGTGAGCCCCAGCACGGCGAGCAATTCGGGCTTGGAGCCGGCCTCGAGCCCGAAGCCCAGGGCCGCCCCGTAGTCACGGACTTCCTCGCAGAGCTGGCGCTGCTGGTTGACCTTGATCGGATACACGCAGCAGTAGGAGCCGGTGTACTGGTGCTCCTTGATGGCGTTGTCGAAGGCCTCGCGGATCTCGGTGAGGCGGTGCTTGAGCAGGTCACGCAGGCGGATGATGACGGGCGTCCCGATCTCACGCTCGCGCAGGCCCTCGATGACCTCGTGCAGGTCGATCTGGCGCTTGGGGTCGCGCTCGGGCATCACACACAGGTGCCCCTCGGCGTTGACGCCGAAGTACCCGCCGCCCCACTCGCGGATGGCGTAGAGCCGCTCCGCGTCGGCCACCGTGAACGGCGGCGACACGGGCACGGGCTCGTGCTGCTGGATGGAGACGGACTTGCCGCCGTTGGCAGACCCGTTGGTGGGGCCGCCGGTGGGGCCGTTGGCGGGATTCAGATTCGAGCCGGTGCTGGTGAGAGTGGCCATCGGAGTGTTGGGAAAGATGGCGCGCGGGAGCGCGCTGGATGGGGGCAAGACAACGACCCAGATACGAGGACCAGATTCGCGGGCATCAGCCCGCGCGGCCGCCGTACACAGAAAGTTCGAGTGTCCAACCTCCAACAGGTGCGATCGCCCGCGGCAGCTCAACGCCCATTCCGTCAGCACGGGTGGCTATCGGCATCGGGGAGTGCGGGGTGGTGATGAGGCCACCGACCCGGAACAACCCACCGACCCGAGGAACGCCACCAGCGCCGCCGTCGGCCGAAGAATCGCGGCACCAAAAAGATAGCGTGCAAGTCGGGTCGGTGAAAGAGGTTTGCGCGGTTTTTGTGTGAAGGCCCCGCTACTTCGGCGATGAAACCGGCGCGGCCGCGGAATCGGGCAGCCGCCAGATCCGGATCTCACCCTCGAGCGTCTCGGCTTTACCGGTCAGGATCTGGTGCCATCGCGACGCGACCGATCGGTCGCCGAGACCCGCGATCCAGCGTCCGTCTGCACTGGAGACTGGGCTGCTGTAGCCCATGCCGATCGCCGTGGATGTTTTCAACTGGTAGGTCTTGGAGCTGTCGTTCAAGTCCGAGACATTGGCTACCCCCGGCGACATCGGGAAGACGCTGCTCTGCGACGTTTCCTGGTTCCAAGCCAGCACATCGGGGCCGGGCTTCTCGATCGGACGCCCGGTCTCGAAGTCGATCGCCTCGTTGTCGCCGGACGTCTTGATGATGACAATCGCGCTGCCGTCGCGGTTCAGACGCGAGTACTCCTCCACGCCCTGCGGCCTGCGACTCAAGACCCGCGTGTGCATCTGCGAATCGGCTCTCCAGACGATCTCCTCCGACGGTACGCCCGTGCGATCCCACGAGCTGCAGCGGACAAACCAGCGAAGCGTCTCCGCGTCACCGACCGACTCGAACTCACGCATCACGCTCACACGCCCGTCGGACCGTGCGAAGGGCATTTCAACGATGGTCGTGAACGCGCCGGTGACCAAGTCCACGGCTTCGAGGGAGGCGACTTCCCGTTCTGTCTCGTACACATCGCGCTGCACCAGCACCCGATCCTCGCCGAGGAATCGGTGCAAACGCAACCTCCCGGTGCTCGTCCACGTGGCCTTGGGGTGACGCAGCACCCGAGATGTCCCAGTGGCGGTGTCCAGAACGACCAGGGCATCCGGGCCGTCGCTCGTTAGAACCAGTTTCGTGCCGCCCGGCGAGGCGAACCGATCGGTGCGCGGCGTTCCGGTTGCCGGCATTCCGCCGTAGCGGCGCACCGAACCGTCCGCGGGGTCGATCCGCCAGTACGCGAACGACTGAACCACGAACGACGGCACGCGGCGCTGCAGCGCCCACGACCCCAGGATGTTCTGCAGACCAGCGATCGGCCACGTTGGTTCGGACATGCCCGGCACCCGAAGATGCGCCCGGATCGAGCCGAGGAAAAGCAATGGCAGCAGCAGAATCAGCGGCGTCGCCACAAGCAACCAAGGCAACCGCCGCACCCACCCGCTCCGCCCCCGCACCGGCACGCGCCGCGTCCGCACGCCGCACTCCGGGCACTTCGCTTCCGCCGACGCCCATTGCACCCGCCCGCGCTCATCAAACGCCAACTGCGGCTTCGTGAGCTGGTGATTGCAACGACGGCAGTACCGCCGCCCCTTCTCCCGCGGCGTGCGCCGCACGTGCAGCAGTCGCCGCACCAGCACGATCAAGACCACCAGCCACACGCCCACCATGATCTCCGGCGCGTGCCACATAAACCAGCGGCCCCAGGTCGCGTTCCACACCGGCACCGCGGCGTACAGCACCGGTTTGCCGTTCTCCAGCGCGAACTGCAGCTCCGCCTGCGCCACCTCGCCGGTCAGCGTCGGCCCCAGCGAGATCGTGTGAATGGGCTCAAGCGTGTCAGTCATCCCCAACCCCTCTTCGCGTCACGGCACGATCGTCAGCAGATGACGCACCGCGGCCTTCATCGGTTGCAGGTCTTCCTGCACGGTGCGCCACACGATATCGAGATCGATCTGGTCGTAGTTGTGGATGAGCCGATCGCGCATGCCGCGGATCTGCCGCCAATCGATCTCGGAGCGATGGCCGAGGGTCTCGTCCGAGACGCGCTTGCAAGCCTCGCCAATCACTTCCAGACAACGAACGACCGCTTCCTGCGTTTTCAGATCGGTTCCGAACGCCGCTCGATCAATGCCGGCGACAAACGACTCTGCACGCTCGGCGCGGGAGAGCATGTCGTTCAACCACGCTCGCTCGCGGTCACGCGGCATACACCACCCGAGCGGAGCCAAGGATCGATTCTCGCCGCGCCGCGTTGTCGCTGCGTTCGATGGCGTTGCGGGTCGCGACGTCTACGCGGCGACCAAAGAGCCTTCCGAGCTCGTCGCACAATTGTCCGAAGCGGATCAGCCCCGGAGCCTGCCCGGGTCCGAACGTGACCAGCACGTCAACATCGCTTGCAGGGCCGAAATGATCCGAAAGCACCGAGCCAAAGAACGAGAACTCGCGGATGCCCCAGCGCGTGCAAACCGCGCGAACGGCGTCCGCGTCGGTTCCCAGACGCGACAGAGCTCTCAAGAGTTGGTCAGAGTTCGTGGTCACCTGCGGAGCCTCGATCACCCGTTCAGGTCAATTCTATCGACGTTCCTGACTCGGCCCAAAGGTGACTCAGGAAGCACGCTTCGTCACCCACACCGCAAACATCTTGTACGCCATTCCCGCAACCAACAGCGCCCCGATCGCCAGCAGCACCCGCCAGAACGCTCGATCGGTCACGGCCTCCGCCGCTCCGGTGGTTTGCAACAGTCGTTCGCGAGCCGCCGCGTTGATGTCGCCCAGGCGTTGCTCCCACGCCGCCGACGCCAGCAATTCGTCGCCGCTCTTGATCGCCTGGTTGATCTCCTTCGCCATCGCGGCCACCTTCTCGGCGGCCACGGTGTAGTCCTCCAGGCGACGGGCGCTGGAGCCGCTCAGGCCAGCCGATTCGAGCCGCGTGAGCAGCCGATCCGCCGCCGCGAGGGTTTCACGCAGTTCCGCCGAGGCCTTCTCGGCGCTCGCGATAGTCCGATCCGCGGCGGCCGCGGTCGCCTGGGCCGAGTCCACCAGTTTCGCTCCGGCCGTGATCGTGTCGCCCAGCGTCGCCAGCGTCTTGTCCGCCGCCTGCTGACGGGCGGCCAGTTCGTCGATGATCTTCCGCGGCTCGGTCTGCAGCAAGCCCCGGATCTCCCGAAGCTCGTTGGGAATCGACTCCGAAAGTGTCGACGTGCGTTCGAGCGACTGCAGGCCCCCGGCCAATTCATTCCGCATCAGCGCGCGGCTGATCACATGATCGAGCTGCCACCCGATCATCATCGGCAGACGCTTGCCCACATAGAACGATCGCTCGGCCAAGCGCCGGGCTCGCTCCAGGCTGTCGACCGCATCGTTCACCGGAGCCATCAGCCCTCCGCCGCTGCGGACGGTGGATTCGAGGGCCGCCGCCCGCTCGCTGGCCGCCTGCTCGAAGCGGACCATGGCCACAAACCGCAGGTCGGCATTCTTCTTCCGCCACGTTCGCACCTGATCCCGCACTTCGGCGATCTGTTCAGGCTTGAGCGCCCGTGCGGCCAGTGTGAACAGGTCGGACTGTCCAGCGTCCATCGCCTCGATGATCGGCGTCGCTCCGTCCTCGAAGAGCGTCTTCGCCGCACCCTCCTCGACCCAGACGAGGTGCTGCACGGTGACCAGCGTGAGCAGGTCCAGGAGCTGCGAGAGGGCGTCGGGCTCGGAGACGATGTCGTAGGTCGAGATCGCGGTGACGACCTTGAGGTACGACGCGTCGGCGATATCGCCCGATTCCTTCGCGCTCTCGATCACCTGATCGCACGCGGTCGCGACCCGCGCCACGTAGTTGTCGGCGAAGACGTTCGTGAGTTCGTCCAGTTCGGCGATCGTCAGCGGCCCGTCGGCCGTGGCATGCCGCGCCGCGGCACGCTCCGTCACGGTCGTGTTCCGCGGCGCGAACGCGTCGTACTGCACACAGCCCGCGAGGGCCAGCACCACCAATCCGCCGATGAAACATCCGCCGCGCACACGCACCTCCGGGGACAGGGTCCCTCATCAAGGTGCAGGCTACCCGATCGGGCCGCAGTCCGCCGTCCGGCTACTTCACGACTTCCAGCAGGTACACGAAGTAGCAGTTCTCGTACTCGCTCTTGCCCTTGAGCGGCAGATGCATCGAGTGCCCGCCGATCAGCTTGCTCGGCACCGGCACCCACACGCCCACCTGCTCGTGCTCCAGCACCTTCAAACCCGCCGCCTCGACGCGGGCCCGGAACGCCGCCTCGGTAAACAGGTGAATGAAGTGCTTGTTCGGGCCTTTGGTCTTCACTTTCTTGCAGTGCCCGTTCGCCACCGTGACCATGACCTTGGCCCCGTTCACGCACACCCGGTGCAGCTCCCGCAGCCCCTTGTCCACATCCGGCACGTGCTGCATCATCTCGACGCACGCGACCATGGTCACGCAATCGTCGGCGATGGGCAGGTCCTCGATCGATCCCAGGCACAGGTTCACGCGCCGGTCGCGTTTGATCACGCGGCGCACCTGAAACTCGCTCAGCCCGAACTCGACCGCGTTGTACGCCAGGTCCCGCGGCAGGAACCGCCGGATCGACATGTCGCCCGGTCCGCACTCAAGGAACACCGTCTTCGAGTCCGCGTACCGCCGCATCCACTTTGCCAGGCGGTATTGCAGAAACTGGTGCCCGAGGATGTTCTCGCTCGCCCGCCGCAGCGGCCACAGCAGGCTCTTGATCGCGCTCTTCAGCCCCGAGTTTGGCCGGATGCCCGCGACAAACGAGTTCCACCCCGCCTCGTCGGTGCGGTTGACCGCGAGTGACTCGCTGACGGGGATGTGCACGCCCAGCACCTCCACCGATTTGGTCGTGCGCCAGGTCAATCGCCCGTGGTAGTCGATGGAAGAAGACATGGGAAGCGGTGGGAAGTGAGGCGGCGGAGCGGTGGGCGGGAAGTGGGGGGTGTCGATGGATCGAGGTGCGTCAGGAGATGTCGGAGCTACTGGCCGTACTGCGCATCGGCCGGGGTGTAGCCGTCGTCGCTGAGCGGCACCTCCGGCAGATCGGAAGCGACCGGCAGCGGTTCTCCGGAGAGCTCGCGCTCAAACTCGCGTTGCCGCGCCCTCGCCTGCTCGTCGAAGAAGATCTTGCCGAGGATGATCCAGTAATAGAACGGCGTGGGCTGTCCGATGATCGAGCCCTGCTTGAGCGAGGTCATCAACGCGAACATGCACGTGCCGATCCACGCCGCCACCGTGCCGCGTGCGACCGGGTCATTGCCCCAGATCCGGATCATGTCGCGCCCGTAGGAGAAGGTGTAGTACAGCGTAATGCCAAAGAGCGTGAGCCCGAAGATCCCGTAGTCAAGCATGATCTCGGCCACGATGTTGTGCGGGTAGTCAATCAGTGATCCCGTAAAGAACGGGAAGCTGTTGGAACCCTTGCCGACGACCCATGCCGCGGGATCGCTGAGGAAGACGCTCAATGCCATGCTTAGACGCTTGCCCCGGTCTTCGGTCGCCTCGCCGACGAGGTTGCCCGACCAGCGCCGCGTCGCCTCTTCGCTCAGGGCAAAGGTGAAGGTCAGATAGATGAGCAGCATCAGGAAGCCGACGCCCGCGGCCACGCCGATGAACTGATTGGCGTTCTTCACCTGGCGGGCGATGGGGTACATCGTCACCGCGATGATCACCGCGAAGATGATCTGTCCGCGTGAGCCCGACACCACCGTCAACGCCAGCCCCAGCACCAGACCCGCGATCGTGAACACAAACCCCAGCCGCCCCTTGTCGCGGAAGTTCATGAACGCGGCGCAGATCATCATCATGCCGCCGGTGTCGGCCAGGGCGAGCGGATTGGACGTGAAGTCCGTCACGCCGTACGTCTTGCCCAGGTTGATGATGAACCGCCCGCCCTGCCACTCGGCCGAGGGGTTGAAAAGGAACAGCAGGGTGACGATGGCGCCCAAGAGCACGGTCAGGAACAGTCCTTGGCGCAGCTCGTCGAGGGAGGAGAGCAGGAACGGATAGATGAGCAGGAACACGACCATGTAGGGGATCGCGTCGAAGTACATCCTTTTCGCGGTCTCAGGGCTTGGGGTGTACAGCAGTCCGAAGGTCACCATCGCGTATAACGCGAGCGTCGCCCACGTCACCGGATGGAACACCGTTTTGATCGACAGTTCCTTCTTCGAGGCCTTGTACAGCACCGCCATCGCACCGATCGCCGCGATCGCCGCCGACAGCTGCGGGCCGTACACCACCAGGGCCGGGAAGTACCCCTGCAGCACCTGCTTGAACGGGAACATGAGATTGATGAGCGCAAAGGCCCACGCCGGCTTCGCGATCGAGTAGACCGAGATCACCAGCAGCGCGAAGATGGCAAGAACGCCCAGGAATTGGGTCATGGCTCAATGGGCGAGCACCGGCTGCGGCATCGCCCGAGAACGATATCGGTCGCTGACGCCCATCGGTTCGGCGGATTGTCGGGCCGGAGACAAAGTCGCCGCCACGACACCCCCAAGGAGGGATTCGTTTGGTGAAGTCTGCGCTCTCTTCGGAACCGTGGCTCGCAATCAGACGTCGGCGAAGCGCCGATGCCGGTGGGCCGGCGTGCGGGCGACCCGCGTGCTGCGAATCCGCCGCGGCCGATGCCCCAGGCGGCCCGACCCCTTGGCCGGAAGCGGATCGATAAGTTCTTTGCGAGTCGGTATTTCGGGCAAAAGCTCGGGTGCCGCCACCAGCGGAGTCGGTGCCACGGCAGGCTGGCGCAACGCCGCAGGCCGGTTCTCCCGTCGCACCGGAGCCGCAGCCGAAACCTTTCGATCCGCCTGCCACACCGCAAAGCACAGCACCGGCAGCACGAACGCGCCGAGGATGCCCCCCAGCTGCCACGTCGCAAGCAGCGGCAGCGTCTCGGGTTGAACGTAATGCCACACCAGCGCAGCACCGGCGAGGAGCGTCAAGCCCCCGACCGCGGCAACACCGGCGAAACGAACTGAACGAACGACCTGGTCCATGGTCTACAACAACAAAGCGGCGCCGCCGCGGAAAGCTTGATCGATGCGACGGCGCGTCAGCGCCGTCGGGAGGGCAAATCTACCAACGATCCCGCGCGGATTCAATCGATCGAAGCGAGCAAGCGTTCAACTCCAGAATCTTGCGAAGATTGTGTTGTGGATTTCTTGGCAAGGACAGCAGGCCGGCGGTGCCGCCGCGGTACCGCACGCCACGAAAGTCGTGAATCTGACGCCCTTGGGATCGGAATACATTGAGCGACATGGACATGCGCGAGCACATCGCCGGCCGAGCCGCGGGCTTCAACGCCCGGGCGGCCTCCATGGGCCCGATCTCCAGACTTTTCCTGATCGCCGTCGCAATCTTCGCGATGCTCCTCGTGCTGCTGCTCGCGATCCCCATTCTGCTCATCGGTGTCGTGCTGCTCGTCGTGCTCCGTCTCTACCTGCGGCTCAAGCTCTGGTGGGCCGGCGACCCGACCCGCTTCCACCCCAATCAGGTCGACAACGAAGGCCGTCAGAACGTCCGCGTCCGCGTGCCCGATGAAATGTGACGCGAGCGGTAAGGTCGCAGGCCCGAGGTTGAAGGCCCGACGCTCGAGCGCCGAGGCTGGGCGGCTCAGGTGTGATTCCCGCGCGCCGCGGCGTCCTCGCCCCGCCCGAACCGTCGCTGGTTTCCGGAGCGATGCATCGCTGGCCGTTGCACACGTCGCGACAGATCGCTGCCTCATCGACTCTCACCCCAACCCATGCTCGCCCTGATCGATCAGGCGCCGGGGGATGAACGCGATCATCACGCCGCTCGCGAACAGCACCGCTGAAAAGATCGCGGCAGTCGTAGTCAGGCTGCTCGTCAGCCCGAAGATCCACTGCGCCAGCGGCGGACCGACCAGTGCCAGCGACCATGCGCCTCCCATCATCAGGCCCGACGCCAGCGTCGTCCGGTGCGGCAAGAGCCGCTGAGCCGCCGCGATCGACAGCGGCACCGTGCCCGCGTAGCCCCCGCCCACCAGCACGCACATCGCGAACGCCACTCCGAACCCCGGGCTCGCCGGCATCGCCAGCACCGCGCCGGCACCGATGCAGGGCGTGATGATCATCGCCAGCCGCGAACGCGACGCCGGCACCAGCCCGCCAATCAGCAGACCGAAGACGCCCATGCCGATCGCCATCGCCGCCTGCAACGGCCCGTTCACGCGGCTCGCGTCGTGCCGCAGCTCGGTGTTCAGCAGCTCCGGCAGCGTCGACGCGGTCACACCGGAGATCCCGTTCTTGCCCAGGACATGGATCTCGCTCCAGCGCACCAGCACCTGCACCATCGCCATGTTCACGATGAACCGCAGGGCGTTGCTGGCATAAAGCACCCACACCGCCGCCCACCGCGCCGCTCGCTCCTTCTCCGGCAGAGCTCGGTGCGAATGCGCCGCGTGCGCATGGCGATGGGCCGAGTCGTGCGTCGCCCACGCCAGCAGCACCGCCGTGAGCGACGCCGGCACGAGCCCGATGAGGAACGATTTGATCCCCAGCACCTCGGCCCAGATCGGCGCGGTGAATGCGCCGCCGGCGCCGCCCAAAATGCCCGCCGCAAAGAAGATCGAGACGCCCATCGAGCGCTTCCGCCCCGACAGGTGCCCCATGACCGCCGCCGCGGGAGGATGGAACGCCCCGATGCCCGCGGCACCGAGCACCTGCAGGATCAAGAGCTTCCAGAACGAGTCCGCAAACCCGATCAGCCCGATCGCCAGGGCCGCGACCATGAGGCCGATCGTGCCCAGCGAGCGGGTGTCGCGCTTGTCGCCGACGAGCGCGACCACCGGCTGGATGATGCCGCTGGAGAGCGACCCCGCGGCGATCAGGGCCGCGCCCTGGGCCGGCGTCATCGAGGCCTGCTCCTCGAGCACGCTCAAGAGCGGGATAACCAGCGCAGAGAAGAAATCGACCACGCCGTGGGAGAAGGCAATAGCGCCCAAGCGGGCCCGCACGCGGGCGGCGTTGTTGGCAACCGGCTGCGACGCAACTGCGGCGGCGGGGGCGCCGGCCGGAACAGATTCGGCTGTCGAGGAGAGCGTGCTGATGGAGTGTCCCTTGTCCGGTCCCCGCCGGACATGATTGTTCGCCGCCTTGGACGCCCGTGGATGCGGTTGGTTACGCTGAGAATGCCGGTCCGTGCCGCCGGTTCGTGTCGGGTACTCTTGAGCAATGGCCAAGAAAGCCGCTCCATCCAAGGCCCCCGACGCCTCCTGCCGCATCGTGCTGCTGGCGGGTTCTGATCAGTTCATCGCCGGCGAGCACACCGCGGCTCTGCTCGACAAGCTCGAAGCCGCCCACGGCGCGGTCGACACCCTCACCTTCGACGGCGTCTCGGCCTCGGTCGCCGAGGTGCTCGATGAGTGCCGCAGCTTCGGGTTGATGCAGCAGCACAAAATGGTCGTCGTGGACAACGCCGACCAGTTCGTGAAAGGCGACAACCGCACGCTCGCCGAGCGGTACGCGCAAGACCCCAGCGACGGCGCGACGCTGGTGCTGCGCTCGAGCAAGTGGAACGCCGGCAAGCTCGACGACATGATCAACGAGGTCGGCACGATCGTGAAGTGCGACGAGGTCGACGACGCCACCGCCGCCACCTGGGCCATGCGCCGCGCCGAGAAGCGGTACCAGGCCAAGCTCGATGCCACCGCCGCCTCCCAGCTCGTCTCCCGCGTCGGGGCCGAACTGGGCCGCATCGACAGCGAACTCGCCAAGCTCGCCGTCGCCGGCGACAACCCGGGCGTCATCACCGCCGCCCTCGTCCAGCAGTTCGTCGGCCGCTCGCGCGAAGAAGAAGTCTGGGACATCCAATCCACGCTGCTCGGTGGCTCCGTCCCCAAGGCCGTCGCGCACGTCCGCGATCTCATCGAGGTCTCCAAGCAGCCAACCGTCATGATCTCCTGGGCCATGACCGACCTCGCCCGCAAGGTCCACGCCGCCGCCCGCGGCACCAAGGCGGGCGTGAACCCCTTCGAGCTCGCCAAGGCCCTCAAACTCTGGGGCCCCAGCCGCGACGCGATTCTGAACATCGCCCGCAAGATCAACCCCGACGCCGCCGCCAGTCTGCTCGACGCCTGCGTCAAGGCCGACATCAAGCAAAAGACCGGCCTGGGCGATCCGCAGCGGACCCTGGAAGTGCTGGCGATGCGGTTCGCCCGGACCTGTGCATGACCGCGCCGCGTCGTCGGCTCGCGCTCGGTCAAGCCGCGCAGCGGGCCTCATCGGTCGCGTGACCGCTTCATCACCCCGCGGCGTTTGCGCTCGGCGACTTCTTCGTCACCGCCTTCAGCGCCTGCTCCGCGATCACGTAAAGCACCCCGAACGCCAGCAGCGTGATCCCCAGCCCGACCACCGACACCCACCACGGCTGGCTCTTGATGAAGCCCTGAATGCTCTCGGCGCGTTTCGCCGCCTGGCTGGCAACATACGACACGATCGCCGTCCGCGGCGCCATGCCGATCGCCGTCCCGATGACATACGGGAGCAGCTTCACGCCGGAACTCGCCAGGATCAGGTTCGTCAACGCGAACGGCGCGTTCGGCGGCACGCGGATCAGCGTCACAATCAGCAGCGTCCGCTTCTGCCCGTGACCCACCAGCGCCTCACGGATCGCCCGCGCCTTCTCGTTGGACTCCACCAACTCCTCGACCTTGTGCTTGCTGACCCGCCGCGAGATGAAATACCCGATCACGCTCCCGCCGACAAAGCCGAGCATCGCGCCCGGGAAGCCGTAGAGAAAGCCAAAGACCCACCCGCCCAAGAGCGACTGCCCATACGTCGGCAGAAATCCCACACCCGCCGAGACCACAAAGAGCGCGACATACGCCAGCCAGCCCAGGGCGCCCAGATCCCGCAGCCAGATCGAAATTTCGCCTAAGTACACGAGCAGCGTGATTCCCAGCACCGCCGGGCTGATCGTCCACAGCACCCCCAACACCGCCGTCGCGCCCATCGCCCGGATCACATCCCACGCCTTGTGGATCCGCTCCCGCCCGATCTCGTTCACGATCCCCACCGACACCAAAAGCGCCCCGATCGCACCCAGCGCCAGCAGCAGCGCCGGCTCGTCGAACGCCAGCAGATGGTTCTCCACCTTCGCCGTCAGGTCCGGCCCCGACCAGCGCCGGATCAGCAACGCCAACGCAATCGGCACCACGATCGCCGGCACATACACCAGCATGCCGACGCGCCCGACCCAGCGCAGCACGCCCTGCGGCACGCGCGGGATCAGATCTCGCTTCTCCATCGACATCCGCCCCGTCGGTGGCAATGCCGCCGCATTCGGTTCAGACGCCGCGGCGGAAGTGCTGAGGGGCTGGGCGGGGGGCTGCGTAGGAGGCTGGTTGGAGGGCTCGATCACGGCTGAGAGTAGTTCGGAAGAAGTCCGCCCGGCCTTCCTCGTTCAACGTCGCTCCCGCTTCCAAAGAGAGAGGGCGGCGGGCGGTTCGTTCTGGATGCGTGGCGTGCCTGGTTTCCACCGATCGCCGCGTCCGCAATCTACTTCTTCGAGTCTTCACCCGCCGTCGGATCGACCGTTTCACCCGCGTCACCGGGCTGCGTCGGATGCCCCGAGTGCGACGCCGGCATCGAACCGATCGGGTTCAATTCCGGCGCATCCAGCACCCCGACTTCGTATTCACTCGAGCTGCTCACACGCCACGGCTCCCAGCCGCCGGCAAGCCGCACTTGCACGCCGCGATTCACCGCGCCGCCGCCCGGCTTCTCGCCGACCTCGTACAGCGGACGCACCACGTCGATCCGCGCCGTCGTGCCACGCAGCCACACCCGCGTCACGTGATACACCGGCAGCCGCTTGGCATTCTCTTCCGTCAGCGGCACCGCGCCCTCGCCCACCCGCTCCGCGACATACGCGTACCCCGTCTCCCCGATCCCCGGCGGCAGGTTGATCGCCAGCATCTGGCCCTCCTGCGAGCCGCCCGGAGGCGGATACCGCAAGACCGTCCACCGCAGCGCCGCCACCATCGCGTCCTGCATCTGCCGGCTGTTCAAGTCCTTCACCGCAAACGTGTCGCCCTGGATCGGCGGGTAGTTCGCATACTCACGGGCACACCCCGACGCCATCGCCAGACCAATCAGGCCCGCCGCCGCCAACGCCGAACGCGACACAGAAGACAGGAATCGCATCGAAAGCCCCTTCACTGGGTTTGAATTCGCAACACGCCCCAACCCGGCCAATCGTGTTTCGGCTCGCCGGGCCGGTCAAGGGGAGTTTCCTGCGCGGCCCGTCCCAAGCCCGAACACCACCCCGCGCACCCCCAACACCCCGCCCTCCCAATTTCCGCCCCGATCCCTCCATCAAGACCCAAAAACCCTTTACCCGAAGCCATTCGCTCCATATACTCGATTGCTGACATAATAGTCCGCTTTTCGTTCCAGTATGCTCGCCCCGGGAGAATCAATCATGACCGCCACCATGACCGCCGCAGCACCCGTGAACGCCGCTCCAACCCGGAACGCCAAGCTCGCCGCCTGGGTCCACGACATGGCCGCTGTCTGCAAGCCCGACCGCGTCGTCTGGACCGACGGCTCGCAGGCCGAGTACGACGCCCTCTGCGAATCCATGGTCCAGTCCGGCACCTTCATCCGCCTCAACCCCGCCAAGCGCCCCAACTCCTACCTCGCTCGCTCCCACCCCTCCGACGTCGCACGCGTCGAAGAACGCACGTATGTCTGCTCCGCCGTCAAGCACGACGCCGGCCCCACCAACAACTGGGCCCCGCCCGCCGAGATGCGCGCCAAGATGCGCTCGCTCTTCGACGGCTGCATGCGCGGCCGCACCATGTACATCATCCCCTTCAGCATGGGCCCCATCGGCTCGCCCATCGCCAAGATCGGCGTCCAGATCACCGACAGCCCCTACGTCGTCGTCAACATGCGGATCATGACCCGCATCGGCACCCGCGTCCTCGAAGCCCTCGGCGACACCGCCCCGTTCATCCCCTGCATGCACTCCGTCGGCGCACCGCTCGCCCCCGGACAGAAGGACGTTGCCTGGCCCTGCGAGCCCGACATCGCCAAGAAGTACATCGTCCACTTCCCCGACACCTACGAGATCTGGTCCTACGGCTCCGGCTACGGCGGCAACGCCCTGCTCGGAAAGAAGTGCCTCGCCCTCCGCATCGCCTCCGTCATGGCACGCGACGAAGGCTGGCTCGCCGAGCACATGCTCATCATGGGCCTCCAGGCGCCCGACGGCGAAAAGACCTACATCGCCGCCGCCTTCCCCTCCGCCTGCGGCAAGACCAACCTCGCCATGCTCGTCCCACCCGAGTCTTACAAGGGCTGGAAGGTCACCACCGTCGGCGACGACATCGCCTGGATCAAGAAGAACCCCACCGACGGCAAGCTCTACGCCATCAACCCCGAGGCCGGCTTCTTCGGCGTCGCCCCCGGCACCAACGCCAAGACCAACCCCAACGCCATGGCATCCATCGCCAAGGACAGCATCTTCACCAACGTCGGCCTCACCGACGACGGCGATGTCTGGTGGGAAGGCATGACCCCCACGCCGCCCGCCCACCTCATCGACTGGAAGGGTGAGTCCTGGACCCCCGACTGCGGCCGTCCCGCCGCCCACGGGAACGCCCGCTTCACCGCGCCGGCCCACCAGTGCCCCTGCATCGACGCCCAGTGGGAAAACCCCGCCGGCGTCCCCATCGCCGCCTTCGTCTTCGGCGGCCGCATGTCCAAGGACATGCCGCTGGTGTTCCAGGCCTTTAACTGGTCCCACGGCGTCTACCTCGCCTCCACCATGGGCTCCGAAGCCACCGCCGCCGCCATCGGCCAGGCCGCCATGCGCCGCGACCCCATGGCCATGCTCCCCTTCTGCGGGTACAACATGGCCGACTACTTCACCCACTGGCTCAACATCGGCCGCCGCGTCGCCAACCCGCCCCGCATCTTCCGCGTCAACTGGTTCCGCAAGAACGCCGACGGCAAGTTCATCTGGCCCGGCTTCGGCGACAACATGCGCGTGCTCAAGTGGATCGTCGATCGCGTCCACGGCCGCGGCTTCGCCGTCGAAAGCCCGCTCGGCTGGATGCCCCGCTACGAAGACATCGACTGGAAGGGCATCGACTTCCCCGCCGCCACCTTCCACGACCTCATGTCCGTCGGCCGCGAAGCCGGCGCCGCCGAGGCCCGCTCCCACGAAGAACTCTTCGACCGCTTCCTCGACCGCCTGCCCAAGGAATTCATCTTCGAGCGCGAACTCTTCCGCTCCCGCCTCTGGCGCAGCCCCGACCGCTGGGAACTCGCGCAGGAGTAGTTTGACCCTCCAACAACGCCGCCCGCGCCTCCCCTCCCCGCTTCAGCGGGGAGGGGTGGTCGAGCGCAGCAAGACCGGGGAGGGGCGTTGGGCGCTCGGATGTCGTCGCGTTGAACGACACGCAATCCCCTCACCTGATTCGACGCTTTGCGTCGAATCGTCCTCTCCCCGCAAGCGGGGAGAGGAGGCGCGTCGCCCGATGGGTGCCATCAGTCCGCCGGCTCGGCGGCGCGACTGATGCCGTCCGGAGCGATCAACTCCCGGCCCGCGTCTCCGCGCGGATCGCCCGCTCCACCACCCGCCGCGTCACCACCGCGCGACCGATGCCAATCAGCTTGCTCACGGGCCAGTACCAAAGAACCAACAGCACCACAAAGAACTCGCGTCCACCCTTCGCGTCAAGCGCCGACCGCAACCACCCAGCCAGCACAACCGCGATCAGCACCGACACGCAGAACGCCGCGGCTTGCACCACCATCAACACCCAGCCCCGCCGATCCACACCAAACTCCGCCGCCTCGCGCACCGCCTCCCGATCCGGCGGCGGCGCGAGATCTTCGATCACTTCCGCAATCAATTGCCGTTTGAAGATCACACCCATCGCAACACTCTAACACACGGTGCCATCCGTCCGCCGGCCCTGCGGCGCGACTGATGCCGCCCGGAGCAACCGCTTCCCAATCCCGCGCGAATCGCCCGCCCTCTCCCCGCCGAACCCATCCCCGTGCCCGCGCTCCCCACCAAACCCTGCACCCTCTGCGGCCGCGTCATCACCTGGCGCAAGAAATGGGAACGCGACTGGGACCAGGTGAAGTTCTGCTCCGAGGCCTGCCGCCGCGCCTCCAAGAGCAACGACGCACAAACCATCGCCCGCGCCCTCGAGCAATCCATCCTCGCGCTCCTCGCCGAGCGCCCCACGTCCGCCACCATCTGTCCCAGCGAAGCCGCTCGCCGCGTCCGCCCCGACGATTGGCGCGACTGGATGGAACCAGCGCGCCAAGCCGCCCGCCGCCTCGTCGAGCAAGGCCGCGTTGAGATCACCCAGTCCGGCCGCGTCGTCGATCCCAGCACCGCCAAAGGCCCGATCCGCCTCCGCCTGCCGCGCTGAACCCACCCGTTCACCCATCGCAAACCTCCGCAAAATCCCGGAGCATCCGCACATTTGCCGCCGATTCCAGACGCGCATATCGTGACATCCGGTTGGCCTGATTCCCTGCATGAGGAATCGACCCATCGGCGTCGGCGGCGTTTCCGTCGATTCCTTCGCGGCGTCCGGCCCTTGCCGCGCGTCAGCCACAAGGAGGCCCCGCCGTGGCCACCACAACTTCGCCCGCCGTCACCCCGTCCAAGAGCTACCTCAGCAAGCTCGATCTCGCCGCGCACCGCACCTTCTTCAACTTGTCTCCCGCCGAGCTCGTCCAGCGCGCCGTCGCCGCCGGCGAAGGCACCCTCGCCGCCAACGGCGCCCTGGTCTGCATGACCGGCGACCGCACCGGCCGCAGCCCCAACGACAAGTATCTCGAAGACACCCCGGCCATCCACAACAACATCTGGTGGGGCAAGGTCAACAAGCCCATCACTCCCGAGAAGTTCGACGCCGCCCTCAAGATCGCCGTCGATCACCTCAACGCCCGCCCCAACCTCTACGTCTTCGAAGGCTTCGTCGGCGCCGATCCCAAGTACCGCCTCGGCGTGAGAGTGGTCACCGAGCAGGCCTGGCACAGCCTCTTCTGCTCCACCCTCTTCATCCGCCAGGGCAGCAAGGGCGCGGGCGCACAGTCGAAACCCTTCTCCCACGACTGGACCGTCATCAACGCCGGCCGCCGCCGCCTCACCAAAGAAGAAATGGCCGCCTTCGGCGTCACCAGCCCCGTCCTCATCCTCCAGTCGCTCGAACGCAAGACCGTCGTCATCCTCGGCACCGAATACGCCGGCGAGATGAAGAAGTCGTTGTTCTACGCCATGAACTACGACATGCCCGACGTCAACGTCTTCCCCATGCACTGCTCCTGCAACACCGACATGCAGGGCCAGAACGCCGCTCTCTTCTTCGGCCTCAGCGGCACCGGCAAGACCACGTTGTCCGCGGACCCGCACCGCAAGCTCATCGGCGACGATGAGCACGGCTGGTCCGACCACGCTGAGGGTGGGGGCGTCTTTAACTTCGAAGGCGGCTGCTACGCCAAGTGCATCAAGCTCTCCAAAGAGGGCGAGCCCGAGATCTGGAACGCCATCAAGTTCGGCTCCGTCCTCGAGAACACCGTCATCGACCCCGTGACCCGCATCCCCGATTACGACTCCGCCAAGATCACCGAGAACACCCGCGTCACCTACCCCGTCGACTACATCGAGAACGCCCTCATTCCCAGCGTCTGCGGCCACCCCAAGAACGTCATCTTCCTCACCGCCGATGCCTACGGCGTCATGCCGCCCGTCTCCAAGCTCACCCCCGAGCAGGCGATGTACTACTTCATCAACGGCTACACCAGCAAGCTCGCCGGCACCGAGGCCGGCGTCACCGAGCCCCAGCCCAACTTCAGCCCCTGCTTCGGCGGCGTCTTCCTCCCCCGTCAACCCGTGTCCTACGCCAAGCAGCTCGCCGAGAACATCAAGAAGCACGGCACCAACGTCTGGCTCCTCAACACCGGCTGGACCGGCGGCCCCTACGGCACCGGCTCCCGCTTCAAACTCGCCTACACCCGCGCCTTCGTCACCGCCATCCTCGACGGCTCACTCGCCAAAGCCGAATACCACACCGACCCCGCCTTCGGCCTCCACATCCCCAAAGCCGTCCACGACGTGCCGAGCGATGTCCTGATGCCCCGCAACACCTGGAAAGACCCCAAGGCCTACGACGCCCAGGCCGCGAAGCTCGCCAAGGGCTTCCGCGAGAACGACAAGCAGTTCGAAATGCCCGAAGCCGTCCGCGCGGCGGGCCCGAAGGTGTGAGCTTTATGGGCAAGATGTTTGGTGGCGGCGGGAAGCGGATCCGCAAAGACGCCGGTGAGTTGCAACTCGCCGACTTTGAGCAGTTCCCGGCGTGGGAGTTCTGTCACGACGAGGAGAGTGTCGAAGGCCAGACCGAGTGCACGATGCGACCGCTTCGCGGAGTGAAGCGAGTTCAGTGGCCGTCGTTCGACGGGCTCGTAAGCGTCGACATGATCGCCTCGGGCGGGAAGCGATTCGTTGGTTTTGTACAGCCGGGTGAGACGCTCGACCATCCTTGGAGCTGCTCGCCCGAGATCGTATTGGCCGCACCGGTCGGAACGATTGTGTCGCACGCTCTGCTGGAGACGTTCAATCAGATGATGCGAAGCGATAGCGCTCGTATCGGTCTGCATGTTCCCGGCATGTCGCCCGCCGATGTGCGGTCGCTCGTTCCGGTCGCATACCAAGCAATCGATATTCGTCCCGAAGAACTGTGGCCCCTCACGGTCCGCCCCCGAGTGTCGATCAAGGGATTCCCAGAATCGTGGCAACTCGACGGCTGGCTGAATGCCGCGAATCACGATCCTCGACACGTCGTCAGGTAACGGTCGGCGTGGCCAGGGTGCGATGTGCTTTGAACGCAAGCAACAGCATGTGAGCAGACCGTCGGCCCCGCGAAAGCGGGGCCGGTTCTTGTTGTGATCCGATCGCGCCCACGCGCTAGAGCTAGCTTGAAGTGGTCTTGCCCAAGACTTTCGGACAGTGGTGAATGAGCTTCAGACGGTAGCGGCCTCGGCCTGGGCGGGTGATTGGTAGCCGATGCCGCTGTGCAGGCGGTGGGTGTTATAGAAGCCTTCGATGAAGCGGAAGATCTCGTCGTGGGCGTTCTGCCGGTCGGTGAACACGGTCTCTCCGATCAGCTCGG